>CALRQJ020000004.1:0-284060 GCA_943370285.1 Methylophilus rhizosphaerae
ATAATATATTTTCATTAATCGAAAACGGGGTAGTAGAAACGATTAATAAATTACAACTTAATAAACAAATTGCCTGATGAAACAGGTTGTATTAAAAGTTCATCCATCAGATAATGTACTCGTTGCATTAAAAGACCTTGAAAAAGGGTCTGTAGTACAATATGCCGGAGAAAATTATACACTGCAAGAAGCTATTCCTGCCAAGCATAAATTCTTTACGCAAGATATGCAAGCAGGTGCTGAAATTATCATGTATGGCGTTTTGGTAGGCAAGGCTCAATATTTTATAGCTAAAGGTAGCAGAATGTCTACTGAAAATACTAAGCATGCAGCACAATCTTATGCTTACCGCAATGCTACGTTTGAATGGCAAGCACCCGATGTGTCAAAATTTGCCAATCGTACTTTCAATGGTTATCATAGAAAAGATGGAACGATTGGAACTGCAAACTATTGGCTATTTATTCCAACTGTGTTTTGCGAAAATCGAAATCTTGATGTAATAAGAGAAGCATTGCATAATGAGTTGGGCTATGCAGTAACGGATAAATACAAAGCTTTTACAAAAGCATTATTAGAAGCATACCATAATGGAGAAGCCATAGACGATATATCACTTTCTCCTGATTTAGCGCATACAAAGAGCAATAGAGTATTCAAGCAGGTAGATGGTATTAAGTTTTTAAATCATCAAGGTGGTTGTGGTGGTATCAGACAAGATGCAGCCATACTAAGCAAATTATTGGCAGCTTATGCTAATCATCCTAACGTTGGCGGTATTACCGTTCTAAGTTTAGGATGTCAAAATTTGCAAGTGCAAGATTTTATGACCGACCTTAAAGCACATAATCCAAACTTTGATAAGCCACTGTATATTTTTGAACAACAACAATCACAAAGCGAAGAACAACTCATCAGTGATGCTATCAAAAAAACCTTTGAAGGTTTAGTCGAGATTAATAAACTACAAAGACAACCTGCCGGATTAGATAAATTATGCATCGGTGTTAAGTGTGGTGGTAGCGATGGTTTTAGCGGTATTTCTGCTAACCCATCTGTTGGCTATTGTTCTGACTTAGTTGTGGCTTTAGGAGGAAAAATATTATTAGCAGAATTTCCTGAATTATGTGGTGTTGAACAGGAGTTAGTAGATCGTTCTGTCAATCAGCCTACCGCAGAAAAATTTATTCATTTAATGAAGCGGTATGATGAAATAGTGACCAATGCCGGTTCAAGCTTTTCTATGAATCCATCTCCCGGAAATATAAAAGATGGATTGATTACTGATGCCATAAAAAGTGCAGGTGCCGCAAAAAAAGGAGGTACATCTCCTGTTGTAGATGTATTAGATTATACTGAGCCTGCCACTAAACCAGGATTAAGTTTGGTTTGTACGCCGGGTAATGATGTAGAAGCAACAACAGGTAAAGCTGCTAGTGGTGCTACTTTAATTTTGTTTACAACAGGTTTAGGTACGCCAACCGGTAATCCCGTTTGTCCAACAATTAAAGTGTCTACCAACAGCAATCTTACCAAACGAATGAACGATATAATTGATATAGATTGTGGACCTGTGATAGAGGGAGAAAAAACAATTGAACAAATGGGAGAAGCCATACTGGAGTATTGTATTAAAGCAGCCAGTGGAGAAGTTCTTCCCAAAGCAGTATTATTAAATCAAGATGATTTTATTCCATGGAAACGTGGCGTATCGTTATAGTTTTACAGCACCAGCAATCGAAGTGATAACACAAAACGACTTTGTATGAAAAAGTTTCTCGACGACAATTTTCTGTTGAATAATACTACAGCAGAAAGGTTATACCATGAGTATGCTAAACAAATGCCAATCATAGATTATCATTGTCACCTGCCTCCGCAACAAATCGCCGAGGATACACAATTTAAAAATATTACACAAGCTTGGTTGTATGGCGATCATTACAAATGGAGAGCTATGCGTACCAATGGCATAGACGAAAGTTTTTGTACCGGTAATAAAAGCGATTGGGAAAAATTTGAACAGTGGGCTGCTACTGTTCCATATACATTAAGAAATCCATTGTATCATTGGACACATTTGGAGCTGCAACGATATTTTGATGTACACGATATGCTCAATGCTGATACTGCAAAAAAAATTTATAGTGAGTGTTCTGCAAAGTTGCAAAGCCCAGAGTATAGTGTTAGGAATTTGCTTCGCAAGATGAATGTAAAGTTGGTTTGTACAACCGATGATCCTGTAGATAGCTTAGTATACCATCAACAATTAAAAGATGATGGATTTGAAATTCCGGTATTACCTGCATTTAGGCCGGATAACGCCATGAATGTAAGTAGTGCATCTCGCTTTAATAAATATGTGCAGGAATTAGAAGCCATCACAGGTATTGCAATTTCTTCTTTTAATGATTTTTTGTATTCCTTACAAAATCGTCACGATTTTTTTGCAGCTATGGGTTGTAAAGTATCTGACCACGGGCTCGAAGAAATTTATGCTGATGATTTTACCGGCTCTGAGATCGAAACCATATTCGTAAAAGTACATGGTGGCAAAGAACTGAACGACATTGAACAACGCAAATTCAAATCAGCAATGCTATTGCATTTTGCAGAATGGGATTGGGAAAAAGGTTGGATACAGCAGTTTCATCTTGGAGCTTTACGTAACAATAATGCTAGAATGATGCAAAGTCTAGGACCTGATACCGGATGGGATTCTATCGGCGATTTTTCACAAGGAAGAGCCATTGCAAAATTCCTTGATAAGCTTGATAGCAATAACAAATTAGCAAAAACAATCCTGTATAATTTAAATCCTACTGACAATGAATTGATGGCAACAATGATTGGTAACTTCAACGATGGCTCAAGTGCAGGCAAAGTACAGTGGGGATCAGCTTGGTGGTTCTTAGATCAAAAAGATGGAATGATTAAGCAAATTAATGCGCTGAGCAATATGGGCTTGCTGAGCAAGTTTGTGGGTATGTTAACTGATTCTAGAAGTTTTCTTTCTTTCCCAAGACATGAATATTTCCGTCGAATTTTGTGTAATCTTTTTGGCGAAGAAATTGAAAATGGAGAGTTGCCTAATGATTTGCCATGGATTGGGAAAACCATTCAAGACATCTGTTTCAACAACAATAAAAATTATTTCGATTGGCAGTTGGAACCACGACCGGCAATATTAACAGTTTAATACATAATAGGATTATGCAAACATTAGATTTATTTAGTTTATATGGCAAGACAGCAGTTGTTACCGGATGTGATACAGGCTTAGGTATGGGCATGGCAACGGCTTTAGCTGAGGCAGGAGCAGACATAGTAGGAGCATCTATCGTAGAAGATTATAGTGCAGTAAAAGCTGCTGTTGAAGCAACTGGTAGAAAGTTTACTTATCACCGTGTTGATATTTCAAACAGAGCGGCATTATATGGTTTTATCAATACGGTTAAAGCAGACAATAAGCGAATTGATATTTTGGTGAATAATGCTGGGATCATTATGCGTAAGCCAGCGGCAGAACACCCCGACGAATATTGGGATAAAGTAATTGACATCAACTTAAATGCTCAATTTATTTTGGGTAGAGAGTTTGGTAGTCACATGATTGAAAATGGTGGCGGTAAAATTATTTTCACTTGTTCGTTATTAAGTTTTCAAGGAGGTATAAATGTGCCGGGCTATACGGCAAGCAAATCTGCAGTAGCAGGATTAGTAAGGGCTTTCGGTAACGAATGGGGCAACAAAGGTGTTTGTGTCAATGGAATTGCACCCGGTTATATTGCTACCAATAATACCCAAGCATTAAGAGAAGATCCGGAAAGAAGCCAATCTATTTTAAGTAGAATTCCGGTTGGTCGTTGGGGTGTACCTGAAGATTTTAAAGGACCTGTTGTATTCCTGGCATCAGCAGCATCAGATTATGTAAACGGAACCGTATTGTTTGTAGATGGTGGATGGATGGCTAGATAATATATTCAATTATTCATTATGAAAAAGCAACATAAAAAATCAACAGTTGTACAAGCTCAAAACTATGGCACCAACACATTTGTGGATGGTGAAATGGAAATACGGTTTGCTATTGGTCCCGAAGAAACCAAATGGTTAGATACAGATGAATTGATTACTAATTTTTTGATAAAAGATTTAATGCGACATGACACAGTTAAGTTAGTGTATTCGCATTACGACAGGGTAATTGTTGGTGGAGCTATTCCTGTAAATAAAACGCTTACGCTTCCTAGTCATCCGGAATTAAAATCGGATTATTTTCTAGAACGTAGAGAACTTGGCATCATCAATGTTGGTGGAAATGGAACAGTAACTGCTGATGGAAAAAAATACCAACTCGAAAAACTTTCTTGTTTGTACTTGGGCAAAGGAACTAAAAAAATAAGTTTCAGTTCCGCCTCTAAAAAGTCACCTGCCATATTATATCTCTTATCTGCACCGGCACATGCAGTTTATCCAGCAACTTTATTTACTAAAGAACAAGCAGCACCGGTTGAATTAGGTTCAGTTGAAACAGCCAATAAAAGAATTGTATATAAGTATATTCATTTGGATGGTATAAAAAGTTATCAGTTGGTAATGGGGCTTACTGTTTTAGCACCTGGTAGTGTGTGGAATTCCATTCCACCACATACTCATACTCGAAGAATGGAAGTTTATTTTTATTTCGATTTGCCAGAAGGCCAACGCCTGTTTCATTTTATGGGCAATCCATTAGAAACAAAACATCTAGTAATGACAAATAACGAAGCTGTTATTTCTCCACCTTGGAGTACACACTTTGGTTGTGGTACTACTAATTATGGGTTTATATGGGGAATGGCAGGTGAGAATTTAGTGTATACTGATATGGACCCGGCATCAATCAGTGAATTAAAATAGGAAATAAAACTTTCAAAAATGTATCGGATCGTTACCGATTTTTTTCCGATAACGTTTCCGTTAATAAACTGCTTGATTAGGTTACGATATGGTTTTTCAAACTGTACCTTTCAAGTTTTTATGAATAAAATAAAATAGAATCATCATGTCAAAGAAAGTTGTAACCCTAGGAGAGATTATGTTGCGTTTGTCAACCACCGACTTCAAACGTTTTGTTCAAGCTGATACTTTCGACATTACCTATGGTGGTGGAGAAGCAAACGTTTCTGCTGCATTGTGCAATTATGGTTTACATGGAACATTTGTAACCAAAGTGCCGAACAATCCTATTGGTCAGTCTGCTATTAATCACTTACGTCGTTATGGAGTAGATACACAATTCATTGCTCGTGGTGGTGATCGCTTAGGTATTTACTTTTTAGAAACCGGCGCATCTATGAGAGCATCACAAGTGGTATATGATCGTGCAGGTGCTTCTATTGCTGATGTAGATGCTAATGAATTCGATTTTGATAAAATTTTTGAAGATGCTGTTTGGTTTCATACCACCGGTATTACACCTGCATTAAGTGATAAAGCTGCTGCATTAACCGAAGCTGCACTAAAAGCTGCTAAAGCAAAAGGTATTACTACAAGTATCGATTTGAATTATCGCAAAAAATTATGGACTAAAGAAAAGGCAAGAGAGGTAATGACAAGACTTTGTCAGTATGTAGATGTTTGTATTGGTAACGAAGAAGATGCAGATACCACATTGGGATTTAAAGCAGCACATACCGATGTTACAAAAGGCGAGTTAGATCTAGATGGTTTTAAAGATGTATTCAAACAAATGAAAGAAAAGTTTGGTTTCAAATTCATTGCTTCATCTTTAAGGGAAAGCCATAGTGCTAGTGATAATGGTTGGAGTGCATTGGTATATGATGGTAATGAATTTTACCATACCAAGCAATACAATGTAAGAATTGTTGACCGTGTGGGTAGTGGTGATAGTTTTGCTAGTGGCTTGATTTACGGGTTGGTAACCGGTATGCCAATGGCCGAAGCCGCAGAGTTTGGCGTAGCTGCAAGTGCATTGAAGCATACAATACCCGGAGATCTAAACCATGCCACCTTAAGCGAAGTAAAAGATTTAATGAAAGGCGATGGTAGTGGTAGAGTTCAGCGATAGTCAAATTTTACCCTTAACTATAATTTGTTGTTTAACAGAATAAGTTGTAGTTCAAATAAATTAGAAGATTTGGTCGTCGGCGGTAGCAACAGTGTTCAACAGTTGTTGCGTCGCACACTTCAACTTTTATTACTTTATTGAGCTAGTAATTAAAATTAAATTATAATACATAAATGGAATAATTGTATGATCATCGACACACTCGAAAATGCATCAAAGTACTTTGCTTTACATCCTCTGTTTGAACAAGCTTTTAAATACATTCAGCAAACAAATTTGGCAAATACTCCCGATGGCAAATATGATTTTAGCGAAGGGTTGAAAGCTATATTCAGCAATGCTCAAGGTAAAACCCGTGAAGCTAGTATTGCTAAGTTTGAATGTCATAATAATCATATTGATATTCAAGTTTGTATTGCAGGTAAAGAAGAATTGGGCTGGAAACCAAGAGCCAAGTGCTTAATTGAAAATGGTGCATACAATCCCGATAAAGATGTTCAATTATACAGCGATACACCCGATATGTACTTTCATTTAACCGATGATCAGTTTGCTATCTTCTTTCCCGAAGATGTGCATGCTCCAATGATTAGCGATGGATTTGTATATAAATTGGTCGTTAAAGTAAAAATTTAATTTTTTCATCATTTAAATATTCCCTTTTTAGGGTTTGGGCTATGCATAAATCAAAACAAATAACAGACGCTATCATCGCTCAAGGTATTTTGCCTTTATACTTTAATCCAAGCGAAGCAATCAGTTTAGAAGTATTAAAAGCCATCTATAATGCAGGTATTAAAGCGGTAGAATATACCAATCGTGGCGAAGCTGCATTGAGCAATTTCAAACAAATGGTTGCATTACGCAATGCAACGATGCCCGGTTTATTATTGGGTGTCGGTACTATCAAAAACATGCAACACGCTACAGATTATTTAGCTGCCGGTGCCGATTTTTTAGTTAGCCCCGGCTTTGTGCCTGATGTAGCTTTACATTGCGTAGCCAATGATATTTTTTATGCTCCGGGTTGTATGACGCCGACAGAAATAATTGCTGCAGAAAATGCAGGTATCGCATTCATAAAATTATTCCCTGGTGATATGTTAGGGCCAAAGTTTTTAACTACGATCAAAGATATTTTTCCTAAACTGTTATTTATGCCAACCGGTGGTGTTGATACAACTAAAGAAAGCATAGAAGGTTGGTATAAAGCAGGTGTTTGTGCGGTGGGTATGGGTAGTAAGCTCATTAGTAAACAGTTGATGGAAGCCAAAGATTATGCTACAATAGAATCAGAGACTAAAAAAGTATTGGCGCTCATTCAGAGCATCAAGCCCTAAAACGATATAGCCAAAGCCATATGAAAACTAAAATGACTAATTACAGATGGGTAGTTTGCTCTATGCTTTTTTTTGCAACTACCATCAATTACCTCGACAGGCAGGTACTTTCACTAACTTGGAAGGATTTTATTGTTCCCGAATTTCATTGGAACAATAACGATTATGGCACTATTACGGCGATATTTTCTATCTCTTATGCTGTATCAATGCTACTTGCAGGCAAGTTTGTTGATTGGATGGATACAAAGAAAGGATTCTTATGGGCTATTGGCATTTGGTCGGTAGGGGCATGTATTCATGCTTATTGTGGAATTGCCACATCCGGTATTTTAACCGGTACATGGTTTGTTGGTTTTGAAGGCGCTAAAGATTCCATCGCAACCGTTAGTGATATTGCCCAAATAACTTCTATCAGTGTATCACTTTTTATTTTTGCTCGTATTGTTTTGGCACTCGGCGAAGCAGGAAATTTCCCTGCAGCGATTAAAGCAACTGCCGAATATTTCCCCAAAAAAGATAGAGGATTTGCCACTAGTATTTTTAATGCAGGTGCAACTATCGGTGCATTAGCAGCACCGGTTACCATTCCTTTTATTGCTAAAGCGTATGGCTGGGAAATGTCATTTATCATTATTGGTGCATTAGGTTTTGTTTGGATGGGTTTTTGGGTGTTTATATATAAAAAACCTGATGTGCATCCTAAAGTAAATGCAGCTGAGTTGGAATATATTCAGCAAGATGATTTGGCTAATCCCGATGAAATGAAAGCGAATGGCAGACGAATAACATTTGCCCAAGCATTTCGCTATAAACAAACTTGGGCATTCGCAGTAGGTAAGTTTATGACCGATGGTGTGTGGTGGTTTTTTCTATTCTGGACTCCGGCATATTTGAGCTCTGTCTATCATTTAGATTCTACCCAAAGTGCCCCACAAGTTTTTGTATTGTATGCCATAACATTATTATCCATTTTTGGCGGATGGTTGCCCACTTATTTTGTAGAAAAAAGAGGGATGAATCCATATGCTGGTAGAATGAAAGCCATGCTCATTTTTGCTTTCTTTCCATTGTTGGCATTATTAGCACAACCCTTAGGCTATATCTCTGTTTGGATTCCGGTGATTATTATTGGTATTGCAGGGGCTGCTCATCAATCATGGTCAGCAAATATATTTTCTACAGTTGGAGATATGTTTCCAAGATCAGCGATTGCAACGATCACAGGGATTGGTGGAATGGCCGGTGGTATAGGTTCTTTTTTGATTAATAAAGGTTCGGGAATGTTGTTTGATTTTAGTGCCGATACCAAAATGCAGTTCATGGGTTTTGAAGGTATTGAAGCAGGATATTTTATCATTTTTTCTATTTGTGCTGTTGCCTACCTCATTGGTTGGTCAATTATGAAATCTTTAGTACCCAAGTATAGTCCTATAACTGATTTATAAATGTAGATTTTTCATTGCATTAGCAACTTATTTCAGGACGAGACTTTAGTACTTCATTTTCTAGTCTAACTCCAGAATATTCATTAAGTCTTGGGCTAATTCATTCGAACTTAGACTATCAAAGGGCACTGTTGTTTTCTAAAATAACAACCCACTGTTTTGAGAAAAAGCATCGGTTTTTTTGTTGGCTAAACTTTAATATTTCATTTTCCAATCTAACCTCAAAACATTCATTAAGTCTTGGGCAAATTCTGAGACTTTCAAAGGGCACTTGTTATTTTAAAAAATAAGAAGCAGCTGATTAATTAATCAGCTGCTTCTTTATAATGGAGAACTTTACTCATTCAGAAAGCTCCATTCAGTTTGACTATTGCTATTCCTTTCTTTTTCTAATGGGATAATTCTGACACCACATCAATTAGACGAAGGTATAGTTTGAACTATACTTATTTAGCAATAATTGTTGAGAATACAGTATTGCCATTATTCATAATTTTTACAACATACTGCCCTTTTGGTAAATCTGATAATGACAATGAATGATTAGAAACTTTTACTGTTTGTGTTTTAAGTGTCGCTCCGGTTAAGGTATACAAGACAACAGTATTTACTCCTTCCGGCATATCAGTAATATTCAATTTATCAGTAACAGGATTAGGCCCTACCTGAACAGATAATGATTTTGCTTTTGAATGAAGGGTTTTACTATAAACAAAACTACCATCCAAGTCTACCATCTTTAATTTAAAATATCCCTCACCACTATGTGAATAATTGAAATTGTATTTAGAATTATTTCCTTTTGCCATAATGGTGCCAACTTCATTGAAATCAGTTCCGTTAGCACTAAACATTACAACAAACTTGCTGAAATTAACTTCTGTTTCAGAGGCCCAACTAATAGTACTAACGTTGTTCTTGGTTGTTAAAGCAAGTTCTTTTATGGTTACAGGTAAAGCTGTAGTATTTGTAGTTACTTCACTCCAGGTTTTACCAATTCTTAACTCATCAAAAATCATAGATCTTGTGTTGGAACCGCTACGTATAAATACATTGGCCGCATTTGCAAGAGTACCACCTGTTATACCAGTAAAAGTTGGAGTTGGTTCTGAAGCTCCTACTGTTAAATCTGCCGCAGATGGATTAACCCAAGCAGTTGTTGACCCTGCACCACCTGAACCAGGTGTGTATGCCATTACAACCATAATGGTTTGGCCCAATTGAAAACTTTGGTTTGTCCTATTATTCGTAGCTGGCATATTAGCAAGAGAATTAAAACCCAACTCAAAGGTTGTTCCGTCAGCATTTGGAATGGCATACATTGTTGCACCAGGGGTTTGACCATTGCCTATTGTAACATAATAAGTACCATTTGCTAAAGTAGGAGGCAAAGCACTTAGGCGTATTAAAAAGGATGCATAGGTTTTCGTGTTTTGAGCTGTAAAAAATAATTGTTGAATTGCACCATTAGTTTGGTTACCAACTCTAACAGCATACGAACTCCTAATTGCTAAACCTGGATAGGTAAGATTACTATCAACAACCTGAGCTCCGTCACCTACACCAGTTGGTCCGGTCCAAGAATTTTGTCCGGCCAAATTACCCAAACCTAAACCAAAAGGCTCGTAAACAGGCAAAGTAAACTGAGCACTTAGCGATGTCACTGCGAAAGCTATCGAACATAACAATACGTAACCCTTTTTCATGTACTATTTTTTTAAATGATTAATATTTATTTTTCATGTATATCAAACAATGATTGAATTGTTTTTTTTCAGTTTTACTTTTCGTGAACTTCAATTTTTAATATCAATAAATTATAACTTCTCCTGATCCAATACTTCCAATGCTTTTTTCCGAAACACTTCTGCTGAAGGTACCGCCTTGTTACTTGCATTATAATTGATCAAAAAGCGATTCATCTCTTGATAATATTTTTGATGCAGAAAGTACAACGGCATTCTTTCGCCCTGCTCGTTAATGAGCGACATTTGCTTTGACTCCCCGTTGGTTTCGTATTCGTTGTTATACATCTGCCAATGTAATGCAAAGGGCAAATTAAGCTCCAGTGAAATCTTCATGATCTCTTTTGTTTCGTTGTACTGTTTGGTAAATGATTCGGGCTTGTTGATGTTTGCATGATACCCATATTCGCCAATATACACTCTGCGTGAAAACGGCAGTCCTTCTTTCGGCTGCATTTGTTTTTCGAGGTAGTCGAAGATGCTCTTCAGCTGTTCTTTCTTCTCACTGAAGGTTCTGTTCTTGATGGCTTCGTAACTGCTGTACGACACAAGGTCCACATTTACATACGGCAATACACTGCTGGCAATGCAAGGCTCTCCTTTCATGCCTTTCAACACCAGGTTTACTTCAATGTAGTGATAGAGCTGAACATTTTTTGCTGCAGCTGCTTTCTTTGCATCATCAATTGCTTTTTGTCTTATCTGGAACCACTTCGTCATATTTTGCAGGTGTTCCTGCGGTGGAGCTGCAGTACGGTTGTAATCGGATAGTAAAAGCCAATCCCCTTCCCAATTGCCGATCAAAAATGTTTTACCGGAGTTATTGTAGGTCTTCAACAGGTAGGTAGCAAAATCAAACATCTCATCATACAAACGTTTCTCCTGTTCGGGGTCAATACCTTTCTTCCAATTAATACCGGTGATGGTGTGCACCCATGTAAAAATGTATTTGAAATCCATATCAAATACTTTCTTGTATTCCGGAGAAGCGTTAAATAACTCTAATGTAGTTGACGGCTTTTGATCGATATTTAATCCATAGCTTTTTGGCGAGTTAGGCCCCAATGAAATTTTCAGAATATTCGATCCCATACCTCTCACATGCTTTGCCTGTTCCAGCAGTTTGGATTCGTTTGTAAACTGGTACTTTCCGCCGATCATATTTGTACCCAAAATAAAATTATACGGCTCCATCGGCTTGATGCTATCGTATGGAACTGTTTTCTGGGCTTGTGCAACAGTAAACATCAAAACGCAAGCAGATAGTATAACAGACTTCATCATGTGATTAGTTTTTAATAGATACAATTCCTGTAAGATTATAACCGGCTACTTTTATTTCGTTGATTGTTTTTGTATCTGCACACTCAAGCAAAATAGTTTTCTTTTCTCCTGGGAGTAATGTAAAATATCCGTCGCTGAAATAAGCCGGCAGCACAATTTGTGCTGCATTATCTACTGCATCTAACTTGATACCCACAGCAGGATGTTTGGTTTTATTTTCCAATTCAATTTTGATCTGATTGTTTGCAAGACGTACTGCTTTCGATGAAAGCGTTACAACAGGCAACTGGTTAAATGCTTTAAAATGACCTGTTGCAGTATTGGCTTTCCAGTATTCATTGGCAGCCAGCACATTTCCTTTTTTATCTTTTAACCAAAACCGCACAAAATAATTAGCAGGTAAACTTGCTTCATCCAATGTTGCTGTAAACAAATCAACTTTTGTATTTGCCTGAATAGCAAGAGAAGCAGTTTTGCTTTGCAACAGTTTTCCATCCATCGTGAATACTTGCATAACAGCCATTGCATCCTTCACGTTGTTTAAAGAAGTATTCACGGCAATTACCTGGTTGTTGTGCAGGTTCATTTGAATATGCAAAGGCTCGCAACCTTTTTTCGAACCGTAAAACGAACCATGGGTTTGAAAATCCCATGAATAAGTTTGCCAGATCATACTCGGCCAAGCAGGATGACTCATCCACAATAACACACCACTGCTATTGTTCCATAACTTGTTATTCCATGCTTCAAAAATGGCTCTGTGACTGTCGTAATTGATGAGTTGAATCTTGCGGTTAAAGTCATCAAGGCTATTCGACACTCCATACAAACTGTCTGCTGTATGCAGATAGCCTTCGAGGTTTTGATTATTGGAGTGCAGATCATGGTAATGCCATACATCATTGATGGGCCACTGATCTTCCGGTGCTATAAATTTTCGTATGGTGCTGGCTTCAGGAACAGAGAATGTACCAATCTCTGTAGTAAACCCATCCCCCTGTTTCGTGAAATAATCTTTGTTGTTCACAAAGAAATGCCAGGGACCACTTTGTCGAAGATTGATTTCTCTTGAGTTGCCAATGTAATGCCGGGTGCCATCTTCTTTTGCAATTTGTGTTGCCAGATCGTTTTCAATACCGGTTGGTGCATAGCCTTCATTTCTGGGGCACCAAATGGCAATTGATGCATGATTGCGGTAACGCTTAATCATGTCTAAACTGTTATCCAAAAACAATTGATCATCACTTGGGTTGAGGTTGAAGCCTTCGGTACTCAGCCAGAAATCATTCCACACCAGCATACCGTATTCATCGGCCAGATCAAAAAATACAGGCTCTGTACTTTCACCCGTCCAGTTACGGATCATGTTGAAGTTTGCTTCATGATGTAAACGAAAGGCAGGTTCCAGATTTTCTCTGCTTACTTTTTTCATGGCATCATCTATACCCCAGTTACCACCTTTGCAATACACTGCAACACCATTTACTTTAATCACCAAAAACGGATTGTCGTTGTTTGGTATCACTTCCATCTTTTCCAATGGAAATTCCTGACGCAGTGTTGGTATAAATATTTTGTCTTTGAATGCACGGCGCTTTGTAAAATCAATGATGGGTTTATCAGTTTTAATATCCGTCGGGCTATACGTAAAACGAACCGCTTGCTTCTCCTCTGTGTCAGCCATCATTTCATACGAATATTCTCTGATGCCGAAACGAAACTGTTTGATCTCTTCCATGCCTTTGGCATCCTTTACTTTAATGGTAGCGTTGTACAAATTCGGTAAGCCATAACCATTGGGCCACCACAAGCGTGGATTTTTTATGTTGAGTTGAGCCGCATCAGCAGGTGTAAATACAACAGGCAACATTTGTCCCGGTGCCAGTTTTACTTTTTTAGATACAGCAACACCTTCAAACGAAAAATGAATGGTTGCTTCCTGTGTTGTTGCACTGTTGTTGATTACTGTTGTACGCAATACAACGTTAGCATTGGTTGTATCTGGCAACGGCAGATCAGTGATTACCTGCGGATCAGAAGAAGTGACACTGCCGGTGAATGAAAGTTGCACATCCTGCCAGATGCCCATGTTGCGGTCTCTGATGCCAGGTATCCAATCCCATCCTTCAGTTGCAAAAAACGTTGGACCATCCAGTGTATGTACACCACCATTTTTTCCCATGCCAGATAATGCAGATTGTTCATCGGGTATGCCCGGATTATGCGGAGGCATTATTTGTACCAGCAACACATTGCGTCCATTTGTTTTTAAATGATCTGTAACATTAAACTTACTCCGGGTGAATGCACCCTTTATGTCGCCGAGCAAATGACCATTCAACCAAATCTTTGCTTTGTAGTTGATGCCGTTGAAACAAAGCCAGGCTAATTTCCCATTTTCATTTTTTGGTGTTTCGAATGTGGTACGGTACCACCACTCTTTGCGGCACAAAGAATCCGTGATTGCCATGTTATTTAAACCAAAATATGGATCTGGATATTTTCCGGCTGCTACCAGTGATGTCAACACAGTTCCAGGCACGACTGCATCGTACCAGCCTTTTGTATTGATTGCTTCAGTAAATAAAGATTTATTACCTAACAGACCAGTAAGATCATCTGTCAATTCCCAGCCACTGGCAAGACGATAGTTTGCATTGCCCAAAGCCGTTGCTTCACCTGCTTTTCCCGATCTTGTTTTTTCAACTGCAGTTTGAAACGGCGCTTTCCCTTTTGGCAAAGTGGCAACCGGCTGTTTTTTTGACAACCCAAAGTTGAGCTGCTTTTGAGCTATTGTATTTGATTGAATAAAAACTACACAACCAATAATAAGTCCAAATTTTATTTTCTTAACAGATTGACTTTTCATAAAGATTTCTGGTCTTTTAAGTAGCTTAATCTTTAATTTATCAATTAAACTAAATCGCAAAAACAAAAAAATATCCAACTATTTCAAATAAACAATTTGCTCACATTACAAAATACATTACATCAATAAAGACCTTTATTTCCGTAGTCTTCTCTCTTTTCAGTAACAGGTTTCAAAGGAATTTGTAGTCCCCCGGTTTCTGATAACCATTTCCACATTTCTTTACGCAGACGGGCAATTTCACTTTGCCAAGCCGGATGACGATATAAATTTTTCTTTTCTTCAGGGTCAGTACTTAAATCATAAAACTCAGATACATCCCAAATGCCGGGATAAAAAATAAACTTATGCGATCCTTCTCTCACCCCTAATGTGGTGGGTGTTTGCGGATATGAAAACTCCCAGTAATACTCATAAAAAGCTTTGTTACGCCAACTTATTTGCTTATCCTGCAACAAAGGCACAAAAGATTGTCCTTGCATGGCTGCAGGTTTAGAAATGCCTGCAACTTCAAGTATTGTCGGAGCAATATCAATACCTTGTATAATTTGCTCAAGCGGCTTTCCATTATGTTCCATACCCGGTGCATAAACCAATAGTGGAACTTTTTGGCTTTCTTCGTACATATTGCGTTTGTCTATCAAACCATGTTCACCCATTAAAAAACCGTTATCACCCATGTAGATGATCATTGTGTTTTCTGCAATACCTAGTTCATCAATAGTTTTTCTGATAGTTGCCACACTTTCATCAATTGCTAATAAAGTTTCGCAATAGCGGTAATAAAAATCATCATACTGAACTCGACCGTTGTACATGAAGTCTACACCATGCCAACTGTTACGCTGGGCCCGAACCCAATTAGGTATATCTTTTACATTATAATTTGTATCATTTATTACCATGGATGCTGTTGGGCTTTTACGAACATCGCCATGAATTTTTCCATTCGCAGGTGCGGTAAGATTAATAGTAGATGGATAGTTTATGGGCTTGCCATGATACTTGTTGCGATGACGCTTTGCGGGCATAAACTCATCATGTACACCTTTATGTGAAACGTACATGAAGAAAGGTTTATCCTTTGGTTGCTGCCGCATCCAATTGGTTGCATGGTCGGTTAATAAGTCAGTAATATATGTACTATCACTATACTTAACTTGTTTTCCATTAATATTTAAAGAGGGATTGTAATATATCCCTTGTCCTTTAAAACTCTCCCAGTGATTAAACCCTTTTTGAGGTGCATCTCCTGTATTACCCATATGCCATTTGCCAAAAAAAGCGGTTTGATAACCTACCTTTTGCAGATGCTGCGGGAAGAAAACTAAATTTTCAGGCAGTGGAGAAAAGTTATCTACGACTTTATGTGTATGTGCATATTGGCCTGTTAGTATTGATGCTCTTGAAGGAGAACACAATGCTGTTGTAACTGTTGCATTTTTTACCCAAACGCCTTCTTTAGCCAACTTATCCATGGCAGGAGTTTCCAGCCACGATACTTTCCCTGTAAAACCCATGAAATCAAAACGATGATCATCGGTTAAGATGAAAACAACATTCATTGGCTTCTTAGGTTTGCCATCTTCTTTTCCTCTGAAACCAAACAAGCTTAAAGTGACAATTACAAAAAGACAGATCTCAATCGCCTTTCTGCCACTATACTTTTTTACAAATCGCATAAAAACAATTTTAATAATAGGTAAGACTAATCGCCAGACTTGAGTGATATGAAAAATAATTTAATATAAAGGCGCTTAGAAATTTTTAAGCGCCTTTATATTAATAAAATATTGTACTAGACATTATTAGTAACCAGGATTTTCGACCAAATTTGGATTATCTGCAATTCTGTCAATGCCCAAAGGCAGATAATAGTGACGAGCCTGGAAAACTCTTGCTGCACCTTCGGCGTTCTTTAATGTGATGATGTATTTCTTGGCATCGAAATCATACACATAGTTTAAACCTTGCAAACGCTTTCCGTTTAATTCTTGTTCTGCAATACGCCATCTGCGTAAGTCCCAATATCTGTGTTCTTCAAATGCCAATTCAACTTGTCTTTCTTGACGAATATTAGCCTCAGTAATGGCAGTACGTAAAGGCATTTTTGCTCTTGATCTTACGGCATTTACAGCATTCAGTGCCTCGGTAGTTTGATTAAGATAAAATGCTGCTTCTGCATAGTTGAGTAAAATCTCTCCTAATCTGAAAACAATGAAATCTGTACTTGATTGTCCGCTAACAGCAGGCGTTAGTGCTTCATCGCAACGCTTACGAACATGCACACCGGTTTTTTGTGTATTACGATTAGGTGCTTTTGCATAAAATCCATCCGGGAATTGAGCAGAAACAGAATTAGGAATCATGAAAGTTTCACTGCTATTGGTAACAACCTGACCACTAGAATTTCTGTATCTTGTAGAGGAATGGAAAAATACTTTTTTACCCTGCCAAACACACTCTGGATAGAAAGTAGATGCTCTGAAACGAGGATCTCTTCTACCAAACAGCGAATCGATATCATGTAATCGAGTATTTGTTAACAAGGAACGATTCATTACCCCAGATCTGCCATCTTGATAATCGAACAAATCCATGAATTCAAGAAATACATTAAAGTTTGAGTTCCAGCCTGATGTAAAACCGGCTGGTGTACACAATGCATCCCATGAATGTCCTTTATTGAGTGTAGCATCCCATTTAACTGCAAAAATCACTTCAGGATTTGCAGTTTCATCCGTAAATAATTGCGTGAAATTTTTAACAGGATCTGTTGGCAACTTATTGTATAAACTATATGCCGGATTATCCATAATAGCTTTTGAAGCTGTCATAGCAGCTGTAAAATATCTGTTGGCTTCGCTGGCAGGTATACCTACAACACCGTTTAAATTAACGGTACCAAATCTTGCAATGGTACCTGCATAAAGCATTGCTCTACTTTTTAACGCTAATGCTGCAAATCGAGTTGGTCTACCATTGTCATTAGCACCATAAGTATTCGGAAGGATTGCTGCAATCTCATCCATTTCTCTTCCAATAAAATCATATACCTCTTCTTCTTTATTTCGTACCGGATACAATTCTGATTGCGGATCCGTTAAATTTTGCACTTTGGTAATGATAGGAACACCACCAAAACGTTTAACCATTTGATGGTAAATAAACCCTCTTAAAAAACGGGCTTCACTAATCTTTTGATTTTTGTAAGCTTGATCAAATGATGATCCATTAACACCATCAATAAACTCGTTGATTTGTCTAATAGCGGTGAAAGCCCAATAGTCTAACAAACCAGCACCTGTATTATCATAAATCTTAATGGAAGCTATGTAAGGATCTTGCCAATCGCCAAATGCTCTGCATTCGCCACCAGGGCCTGCTAATAAGCCCATCCTAAAGTTTTCCTGATTACCCAATTCCTGAAATTTTGTACGATCGTATAAACTCAACAAGTTGGCTTCAATCAGATTTTTGTCATTAAAAACTGCTGTTCCAGCAATCATGTCGAGTGGTTGTATATCTAGTACTTTGGTACAACCAAACAATCCTGTAACTATTAAAGCAATTATTATATTTTTCATAAGGCTTTTGTTTAAAATGTTAACCGTATTCCGCCGGCAATATTTTTATGAATAGGATAATTTCTTCCTTCTCCGCTTAGGTTAGCATCGGGATCAAATGTGTTCTTGTAAAAACCAAGTTTACTGAACGTAAGGAGATTAGTACCTGATGCAAATACCTGCAAGTTTTTAAACCCTGCTTTCCTTACCCAACTTCTAGTGAAACTATAAGATAAGTTCACATTGCGTAAACGAATGAAAGTGGCATCTTTCATCCAAAAATCAGAACGCTTTATGTTATTCGGATTTAGACCCAAAGACGCAGCTGGTAATTGAGCATTTGGATTAATATTAACGGAAGGATTTGAAGGATCTGGCTGCCAACGATACTTATAATGATAGTCGTAAGGAATGGATTCATTCGAGAACATGGAAGCAGATGCCCCAGTTACATAGAAGTTAAAGCCGGTAGAACCCTGCCATAACATTTCTAAAGAAAAGCCTTTGTAAGTGGCGCCTGTTACTAAGCTGTACACTACTTCGGGGAATGTTCCTTTACCAATTACATCCTGATCACGCCAATCAAGCAATCCATCTTTATTTAGATCAACATAACGAATATCTCCAGGGCGTAAGCTGCTGTTGCCAACACCATCTTGATTGAAACCAAGTTTATTAATTTCATCCTGTGACATAAAAATACCATCTGAAATATAACCCCATGAAAGGTTAGCAGACTTACCGGTTAACTGGTAAATTCTGATTTGATCAGGATCTGTATATGCTGTCTCATCTCTGTATTCCCACTTATTCTTGGTGAAAGTGAAAGTGGGCATGATGGACAACTGTACATTTCTGATTTTTGGACGATACTCCACCATCAATTCAAAACCTCTGTTACTTTGACTATTCAAGTTTACAGGAGGTAATGTTGCACCAAAAGTTGAAGGAACAGTCCTTTGCTGTGTTGCTAAAATGTCATCTCTCAAGCGATAGAAAACATTCGCTTCAAAATTCAACTTGCCTTTCCAGAAAGTAAGATCTAAGCCAATATTGTAATTGGTGATATTTTCCCAAGTAATATCAGGATTAGGTAAGCCTGTTGTGCTGATTGTGCGGAAATAAGTATTTCCGACAATGTAGCCATTAGGATCAATATCGTAACCAGTAAGATAACTAAACTGGCTGGTACCATCATTACCTGACTGACCATAAGACATTCTTAACTTACCATTGGTAAGCCATGAAGAAGCTCTATCCATAAACTTCTCTTTAGCAAAAGCCCAACCAACAGATACACCAGGAAAATAGCCCCATCTAGAATTTTTAGGGAAATTTGCACTGGCATCAGCTCTTAAAATAAATTCTGCTAAATACTTACCATCAAAATCATAATTCAGTTTACCAATATAAGCCACTCTTGCATTCTTACTTTGTGAGCCGGTATTGTCTTGGAAATCCTGACCACCTGAAAACAGTTGCTGAATATCCGGAGACAATAAATCACGGCGGAAAGCCATTAATGAGTTACCTCCATTTTCAAGCTGTTCTGCAATAGCCATGGCGCTTACTCGGTGTTTACCAAATTCTCGATCATAGTTCACTTTTACCATTGGGTACAACTGGTAGTACCTTGCATTCGTTTCTCTGAGAGAAATAAAATTACCCATGTTGGCCATGTATGTATATATCTCAGTTACATAATCATAATCATGAACTTCAGCAGGAACATTGAATACTTTTGTATAATCTGCAGACTGGCTAACCAATAAATCAGCAGCAATTTTTAATCCTTCTACAAAAGGCACTTTATAACTTAAGCCAACCTGACCATTAAAGAAATTAGAGCTGGTTCTATTGTACCCTTTACGGCCGGCATCTATTCTCAACAATGGGTTACGACCCTGAAAACCAGTGTATGCATTTTTTGAAGGATTAGGTAAATAAGGTGAGTAACGTGGCTGAGCAGTACTGAAATCAACCATTACATCTTCAACAGAACCTACTTGTTGATCTTGAGCAAAACGATATTGCATATCAAAACGTAAAGAAAGATTCTTTGCTATAGTAGCATCTACGTTCAATCTTGTATTATAACGTTTGTAATAGTAGTCTCCTGAAGTAAATACACTCTGCTGATCGGTCATACCCAATGATCCAAAATATTTTAATGTTGGTGTACCACCACTAACGGTAATACTATGTTGCATCATTGGAGCCCCTGCACGGAATATTGCATCACGCCAATTGTATGATCGGTAGTTTAGCTCTGTTCCTGCTTTATATTTTTGTACCACTTCTTCTGTAAACTCTCCAGGACTTAAACCATAGTTCAAAGCAGCTTCCCTGCGCAGCTCAGCCCAGTCGCCGGCATTTACTGTGTTTTGAAAAGCTGAAGGAGCTTGGTAAGTATAAGTACCGGTATAGGTAATTTGTGGTGTACCTGTTTTACCACGCTTTGTAGTAACCAATATTACACCGTTACCTGCTCTTGCACCATAGATAGCTGCAGATGCATCTTTTAGAATTGAAACAGATTCGATATCATTTGGATCGATACGGTTAAACGGAGTTGGCAAACCATCAACAATTACTAATGCATTACCATAACCTCTGATTTGCAAATTGGCATTATCCTCACCAGGTAAACCACTTGATGTTTTGGAAAGTAAACCGGGCATACGACCAACTAATAATTGAGAGGTATTAGGCACAGGTGCAGACTGTAAAACTTTTGCACCAATTTGTGCAACTGCACCAGTAACAGATGCTTTCTTTTGGCTACCATATCCAACTACAACCACATCTTGTGTTTGAACTTCTAACTTTTTTAAAGCGATGCTCACAGTAGAAAGTCCTCTTACATTAACCTCTTTGCTTTCCATACCAACAAAAGTGACAACAAGTGTCATGGATGAAGTTTCTGATACCGTAATGGTAAAATCTCCACTTGCATCAGCAAAAGTACCTTTTCCGGTTCCTTTCAATGAAACAGAAGCACCTTCTAAAGGCAATCCATTTTCATCTGTTACTTTTCCCTTTAGAACAATGTCTGCTGGTGGTGTAGCTTTCTTTTCAGCTACAGATTCATATTTTATTTCTTTTTGCTTTATTACAATAGTGCTTTCAACTATTGAATAGGTCAAGGGAGAATTTTTCAAACACTCTTGAAGTGCTTGTTCAATTGAAACACTTTTAGCATCAAGACTTACTTTACCGATAAGTTCCATCTGTTCTGTTGTACAGATAAAATTTAGTCCTGTTTGCTTTTTTATCTCTTTAAGTACTTTTTGAAAAGGTACATTTTTAAGAGATAGTGTTACTGGCTGACCATAGGTATCAGCAAATACTTGAAAGCAAGCAAAGAAAATGAAGATGTAGATGAACTTCATGGTTAATAACACTTGCTTAAAGGATCGGTGATTCTTTTTAGTTTTCAGCTTTTGCCGAGAACTGAGCTGGATTGATGGCATAACTTCGTTTTGGGTTTAACAATAAGCAGTTTCTAAAAAGCGATTACGTTGGTGAGTTTTACATCTTAACGAAAGTGTCGCTAGCACTTAGGTTTTTGTGCTCTTATTTCATCATTGATTTAAAATGGTTTTCATGGCATAACAATCAGATTTTTACCTTCAATTTTAAATTTCACTTCACCGGTTTGCTGCAGCATTGAAAGCACCTGCGACAGCTTTACATTACGAGAAATGCTACCTACAAAATGTTTATTAATATTTCCTTTATAACTTACTTCTACGTCGTACCAACGAGCAAGTTGTCGCATAACAGCTTTAATGTCACTATTTTCAAATTGAAAATTGCCATCCTTCCATGCAACCACTTCTTCCAGATTAACTTCATCTGCAACTTCAAAACTGCCAGAAGATGTTAATAAAGCTTGTTGACCTGGTTGCAAAAGTTTAGACTTATTGGCTGCGGTCACTTTAACCTTCCCTTCTAACAATGTAGTTTTTACGTCATCTTCATCGGGATAACCATTAATATTAAAGTGAGTACCTAGCACTTCAACCTCCATATTGTTTAATTGCACCTTGAAGGGTTTAGCTGCATCTTTTGCAACCTCAAAATATGCTTCACCAGAAATTTCTACTTTGCGCTCATTACCAACAAATACCACCGGATACTTTAGCGAAGAGGCTGCATTAAGCCAAGCTTTGGTGCCATCGGGTAAGGTTATTTTGTACTGTCCGCCACGGGGGGTTTGCAATGTGTTATATGCAACTTCGGCTGGTTGACCATCTGCAGAATTATAAACAATCTGACCATCATACTTTTTAATAATATTAGTATTCCCTTGTTGGGCCAATACACCATTGCCTGCACTATCTAATAAAATGGTACTACCATCAGACAATGTAAGTACAGCTCTGTCCCCACCCGGTAGTCTATCACTGCTAACCTCTTTTTCTAAGCGTTTAGTGTATGCATTTTTTTGATCATCAAGATTGAAAACAATTACAGAAGAGGCTATAATCAATAGTACTGCTGCTGCAATCCATTTATATCTTTTAAAGGGATGGATGTGATGTACTTTTTCAGGCTGAGTGTCTACATTAAGTTTATCTATCGCTAACTGCATTTTGTTGTCCCAAACAGATGCAGGTATCAATGGTGTCTCAACCTTGGCCGATTCCCAAAGTTTACGCAAATCATCGTCCAACAATTCATCATTAGATGGCTCATTTAAAAGACGCCATAGGTGCTGATATTCTTCAGCTGATATCTGGTTATCCAGATACTTCTTTATATAGTTGGAAAGGACTTCCTTATTCTGGTTCATATGACGTTTTAAATGTGCTAATTGTATGACGACAAAGGCGATGATTTGTACCAACCGCGGTTAACAATTACAGCGTTCCTAATACTTGTAATGCCTTTGTTTTGTATTGATCATATGTTGGATATGTATTATTCTTTTTGAACTCATCCTTCAAATAAGTATTCATTGCTTTATAAAAGCTGTTATGCAATCCGTATTGACGAGTTTTTGCACCAGACTCATTGATTAATGACATTTGTTTAGAGACTCCATTTTCATATTCATTGTTATACATCTGCCAGTGCAAGGAAAAAGGAAGATTGAGTTCGAAGCTAATCTTCATAATTTCTTTGGTTTCGTCGTATTGCTTTGTAAGGGTTGCAGGTTGTGTACCATTAGCCTGGTAACCGTATTCACCAATGAATACTCTTCTTGAAAATGGAATAGAAGGTTTTGGTCTTAATTTAGTCTCGAGATAGCTAAAAATATTCTGCAGTTCTGTTTTTTTCTGTGCATAAGTTTTATCTTTTATAGCCTCATAGCTTGAATAAGACACCAAATCAATATCAACATTCGGCAACACACTTTGGGCAACACAGGGCTCACCATTCATTCCCTTCAAAACCAGATTTGCTTCTATGTAATGATAGAGACTAACATTTGTTGCAGTAGATGCTCTCTTGGCATCGTCAATTGCTCTTTGTCTGATTTGGAACCATTTGGTCATATTGGCAAGTGATTCAGGAGATGGCGTTACGGTACGATCGTAATTTGGTATCAACAACCAATCGCCTTCCCAATTACCAATAAAAAATGTTTTACCTGAATTATTGTACCTGTTTAAGAGATAGCTAACGAAACTGTACATTTCATTATATAGCACCTGCTCCTGAGATGCATTGATGCCACTTTTCCAATCAACATTTGTTAAGGTATGAACCCAGAAAAAGATGTACTTGAAATCCATGTCGCATACAGTTCTATAAGGCAAGTTGTTTGAAAAAAGCGCCAAAGTTGTTGTGCTCGGTGTTGCTTCATTTACATCATAAATCTGGGCAGAATTTTTACCTAAGGTGATCTTTAGTATGTTAGAACCCATTTCACGAATTCTTTTAGCCTGCTCAACAAGTTTGTTATCAGATGTAAATTGATAACTACCGGATATGGCATGCGTACCTAATACAAAATTGTAGGGCTCCAATACTGTTAAATCATTTGATGTTGGCGGAGTTACGGGGGGGGTAGTACCTGAATTTGATTTTTTACAAGAAAATGCTATGAATACGAGCATTAATAAAACTTGCAGTTGGAATAACTTTTTCATAAATCACTCTTAGTTATGAGATTAATAATGATTGACTTTCTAAATATTTTTGGAAACTAGGTTGAAAACTTATGAACCGAATGGACAGCATTAGCCTTTGCTATAAAGCTGTCCGTATTTTATCATTGAGAGGATTGCCATCGAAAAAGATGCAAAAAACCGAGTAAGGCCAACAGCTTTCTTTCACTCCAGAAATAAGCCTTTGAAAATTTCCCCAAAAAGGCATTGAATACAAATCCATCGATTTGATTAAAAGAGGAATTTATCCTGAGATTGTACATATGGCAGCAGTTAATCTCAAGTATGACGTTGAAAAAGTCGATACCTACTAATCGGCTTATAAATATTTTTCAAAAAAAATAGCAGGCAGTATTAGAAGAGCATTGTTTTTACGCAAATATTCTCTGATGAACTCAACAGAAGCTGCAAGATGATTCCTGACAGTATTGGGAGATAAATCCAGGGTATCTGCTATCTCTGCATAACTTAAGCCATGTTCTTGTCTTAATTCGAATACTTTTCTTCTTTGGGGAGATAATTGGCTGATAGCTTCCTTAATCAGCAATTCAAGGTTATGGTGTTGCAAACGGGTATCGGCACTTTCTGCAGATGCCACATTTGTTATTGCATCCCAAACCGCTTCTTGCAATACCGGGCTTCGCTTGGCTGCCCTAAAAAAATCTATAGCTTTATTATGTGCTATGGTATATAGAAAAGATTCCAGCTTTTGTATTTCAGTAATTGCTTCTCTGCCATGCCAGAGTTTCAAGAAAACATCTAAAACTATTTCTTCAGCAATTTCTTTTGATTTTGAGACTTTGTATAAGTATGTAAAAAGTTGATTCCGGTATTTTTCAAAGATGACGTTGAAGTAAAATTCGTCACCCTCCTTGATTTTAATAAGGCAGTAAGCATCATCATACAGTGTAGCAAAATCGCCCATGTGGAATGTATTCCCCTCCGGATAAAATTCAAATGTATATAAATCGATAGGATTTCGATAGAATTATCTCATTCAAAATAACACTGCCAAAATTTTATAATAGAATTATTAAACCATTGTTGTTTTACTATTGTTTCGTGCTTCTTGTAACTTTTTTGTTTACGACCCTTTTATTCTTTAATACATCATTTTCCAGTCTAGCTCCGAAATGTCCTTCAAATCTTGAATTAATTCGTTCGAACTAGCGCTATCAAAGGGCACTGCACTAAACAATAAAGGCGATTCATTCGGGAGTCGCTTTTATTTTTCCTAAAACAAACGGTTCGCTATATCACTAACTGAATTGTTTTTCAATTGGAACTTATTTGTTGGGGTTACAAAACCATCACTAAAATGAATAAAAAAGCCCTATTATTTGACAATATTGTCGCTAGTAGTTAAACGGCGATAAGTTTAGTTTTACAGAAAGATTGCCATTCTATCGTTTCAAATCAACTGCCCTTAGCCGTATGAACCAATTTATCAATAACGCCAAGTTTATTGCGACTCGAATACCCAATTTATTTTTTCACTTTTCTAACACTAACTAAAAATGAGAACATTTTTTACCTCTTTCATGGAAGCCAGAAAAATTGCACTGGTATTGTTATGTATGCCATTTGTAGCTAATGCCCAGGTTTTATTGTATCAAGATTTCAGTACTTCTACTGTTGTAGCAGACTATGTTGGTACAGGCCAGAATCAATTTGATTTTATTGGAACTTCAGGTACCGGGGCTTCCTCTATTTATTTCAATTCAACAACCGGTAAATTAACCTTTCAACGTAGTGGCCCAACTTTGGCAATGGTAAAGACTACCGCTTTAAGTACGCCTAGTCCTACTTTGCTAAGAATAGGTTTTAAAATTAATGCACCATTTGGTTCATTGCTTTCAGGTACAAATGCCATTTTCTATGTTGGCAACGGCTTATTTGCTGGTGCTGTTACAACCGGCGAAGTTGCAACCACAAATAGGCATAGTATTTTTGGTGTCACTTTCGGGGCAAACGTACCCAATACATGTGGTGGTACAGCAATGAATACCAAAGAATATTATTTGAGAAGCACATCAACTGTACCTGTTGTAAATTCACCCAATTACACTTGTGAGAAAGAAATCAACTGGTTTATTAACAATAGCGGAACAACCATCACTTACGCTGATATGGCAGGTGGTATGTCAACCCTTGTTGATGATGCAGCTGATGTTTGGGTAGGTAATACCCGTATTTATACCGCTATTCCGGCTGTAAACCCCGCTGCTACCTTAGATAATTTTAAATTCCTATTCAATAATGGGGATGGTGCAATTACTATTGATGATCTAATTATGATGACAGGTACAAATGCCTTACCTGTAGCTATTTCAAATATCAAAGCTGCTATGGCAGGTGCTGCTAATCAAATCAATTGGTCTACTGCATCAGAGTTTAACAACAAGGGTTTTTACATTGAGCGTCAATCAAAAACAGGTGTTTGGGAATCTATTGGCTTTGTAGCAGGAAGCAATAAAGCAGCTACCTACACTTATAAAGATAATAGTCCACTACAAGTGAGTAACTATCGTTTACGTCAGGTTGATTATGATGGTAAAGAAAGTTTTTCAAGTGTGGTGACTGTTACACAGAAGTTTAAAGATCGGGTTAGCATTACACCAAATCCAACTTCAAATGTGGTTAATATCAATTTAAACCAAATGAATCTTACTAATACACTTGCTACAGTTGTATTATACGATTTAGCGGGTAGAAAAGTATTAACACAGCAATCAAAAACAGGTACTTTACAATTAGACCTTACTAACGTTCCCAAAGGAACTTATGTACTTAATGTTTTAGCCGATAATATCACTTTCAATGAAAAGATTGTGAAGCAATAAGACCAAGTTCAAACTTGGTTGAATGCTTCACCTATTTACAAATCATTCCATAAAAAGGGCTGTCTCAAATCTTGTAGACAGCCCTTTTATGTTGAGATAAAAAATGAATTATTGTTTTGGGAAATCAGCGCCTTCCGTTACTGCTGCCCATGTTTCAATATCTTGTTTTAATTCTTCGAGTTTTAACCTTGCACCTTTTAGCGCTGCTGCTCCTAACAATAAACGCAATGGCGGATTGTCAATTTCTGTTACCATAATCATGGCTTGTGCTGCTTTTTCAGGGTCTCCAGGCTGGTTGCCGCTATATCCTCTAATATCTGCCATATTCTTGTGGGCTGTTGCGTCATAATCTTCAATTTTTACGGTGGTGTCTTGTGCTGACCGACCTGCCCAATCTGTTCTAAAGCCACTTGGTGCAACGATGGTAACTTTTATACCTAATGGGGCAACTTCTTTATATAATGCTTCACTTAAACCATCTACTGCATATTTCGTAGCATTATAAAATCCTACGCCGGGAAATGAGCGAAGCCCACCAATTGATGCAATATTTAAGATATGACCTGAACGTTGTTTCCGCATAAATGGCAATACTGCTTGAGTCATTTTTGCTAATCCAAATACATTGATGTCGAACATTTTTCTGATTTCGCTTTCCTCACTTTCTTCTACAGCAGCAAAATAGCCAATGCCGGCATTGTTTACCAACACATCTATTTGTCCAAAACGCTGAATCGTAGTTGCGACTGCTGTTTGAATTTGATTGTCACTGGTTACATCTAAACTAATTGCGATAGCCTGCTTGGGATATGCTGTCACTATATCTTGTACATCAGCAGTATTTCTGGCTGTTACTGCCACTTCATATCCTTTTGCTAAAACGGCTGTTGCCAAAGACCTACCGAAACCAGTTGAACAACCGGTGATGAGCCATACTTTTTTCATCTTTTTTATGATTTAAAGCAAGGTAAACATTTGTACTTATAAAAACATTTCACAGAACACTTTAAGGCTTGGGGATTACTTAGATTGATAGTAGAATAAATTCTTTATGAAACAAATTTTCTTTAAATTGTAAACTATTAACTACGGGTTGGAACAGGCTTTTCCGCATTCAATGATGCCTAAACTAATTAGGACTATGAAATCTCGAATCATTATAAAGTTTGCCATTTATTGTAGTATCATTTTATTTTTTATTTGTGTTAGTGCCATTGCTACTATGGCTCAATTAAATCAAGATTCTATACATTTTAGGGAGTTAGTAGATATTGGGTACTCCAATTATAAACAACAACAGTATGACTCTGCTTTTGATAGCTATAAGAAAGCTTATGACCTTGCAGTTGAAAAAGATATGTTAGAATACTATACTGCATCAAGTTGTTTGATAGACATGGGACATTGTAAATACAAACAGAAAAAATATCAAGAAGCTCATCAATATTACTATGCAGCACTCAAAAATGCCAGAAAATATTCTCATCATGCTAAATTGAGAACAACCGCATTTCAAATGTTGAATTCGGTTCATTATCTAATTCAATCTTATGATCTCTCTTTTGATTATCCGCTCATTAAAAGTAGCTCGGAGCAGCAGGTTTATTTTGATGTAGATAGTGTGCTTTACCAGAATGGCGATTCTGCAATTATTAGTATAAAAGGTGGTTTGTATGATGGTATCATACAGTCTAAAAATAAAAATAGTGCATTGTTTTCTGTTAGAGATGCTAAAAATAATGTGGAGTGGGATTATTTAGGAACAATTTCTATTGACCGTATTACCAATAACCGATGCTACGCTACGGTTAAAATGAAAAATAATGTATTGTTAAATGCCCGCTATCAGGTTAGGCTATTGGCTAATACTTCTAGTCAGGTGATGAATTCGGGCATAAGTGATTGCTATCTCTATAATTTTATATGGATAAGCAAAGAGAAGTATTACAACGTTTTTAATAGACGTTTTTTATATTACTATTCAGATGATGATTACGGCAAGGAACTTATGGACTTGTTTAAAAATGAGATCAAATTTGTGATTGATAATTTTGGTGCAGATACCCTTAACGAAAAAAGTCAGCTTAGTGTAAAGGTTAATGAAGGTATTTTTACCGGCAAAAATCCCATCAAGGCGTTAGAAGAGTCGAATGGTACTACTATTAACTTCTTTCTGCGTTACATGCTTGATAATTACACTACTTATTCTGGTCAGCCGTTTCATTTTTCTGAAATTTATGCCACATGGGTACTTAATAAAGCTACATTATTTAAAAATGATATAGGTTCATTTATTCTGGGTGATGAAAAAAAATCTTCAGAAATGATTGCACGGGCAAAACTCGTCAAGAACCAAGTAGAAACCCTAAACCTCACAGATGAATGGATTGATAACTGTTTACAATCCATCGATAAAAGTTATTGGGGTAGCTTATTATCAAAGTCCAGATTATTGTACCATTACGGTAAGGCTGTTGATAAAAAAATATTTATGGGTTGGAGTAATTTTATGGATGCGGTGCGATTAAGAAGTAATGGTTATGCTGATAAGAGTGAGGCTTATTTTTCAGATGCAAAAAATAATTTTATGGCCGCAGGCTCTGCTGAAGGCTTACAATGGATTGATGCAGTTAAACAATCTGTATTTGATTCTACTTTAGTGCAGGTACAAGTACAACAACAACATGCTTTAAATTATGAACTTTTTGCATCGCCCAATCAAAGGTATTTCATTACAGCGGGTAAAGACTTTACGATTAAAGTGTGGGACATTAATCTAGGCAAACAAATCAGAACAATACAAGCCCATAACGATGAAGTTACCTGGGTGGCCTATAATCCGGGCGGTAGATATTTTGCAAGTTTATCATTGGATAGTACCATCAAGGTTTGGAATACATTCAACTATCAGTTGATGAATACGATAGCGTTGAAATCAGAACAACGCCGTATTAAATATACGCTTGATGGTAAATATATTGTGAGTGCCGGTTATGATTCGTTAGTTAGTTTTTGGGAACCATTTACAGGGAAATTAGTTAAACAATTTAGGGCACCGGGTGGCTATGTAAGAGATTTTGACTTTTATCCAAAGAATCCAAATGTTATGTATTTGGTTTGTTCTGATAGTTCGGTATATGCTTACCAGTTAGATGTACAAAAAGCAAACAGAGAAATAAATGCTAAGCAATCGGTATTAAATTTTTTCTTTAGTACGAAAGGGAAGTATGCATGTTACACTAAAACAGATTCAACCATCACAGTCATTGATATGACAAAAGGTACATTAGAGTACGCATATAAAATTTTTACTTGGCAATCTACTGATTCAAGGTACTTTTCAGATGCTGCATTTTCACCGGATGAAAAGTATTTGATTTTTTGTAGTGAAGATTCTGCTACCTATATCGTTGATTTAAATCAAGGAAAATCTGTTCCGTTTTACAGCTCGCCTGTAAGTAAGTACACTTTTAATGCAGATGGCAAATTTTATATTAAATACCATTTTTCTAATCCTGCCATTGTAGATTTTAGTGCTTTTGATTTTAATGCTGCTTATACTGCTTTCTATTCCAAAAAGGGAGAGATGAGTAGAGATATCTATTATTCTTTAAAAGAAAAAGAGTATGACGTTTCCGCTAGTGCAGTATTTGAAACAAGGTTTAGTAAGGATGACAAAAAGCTATTTTATTCATCTGTTGGATCGCATCGACTTGATTTTACTACCGGAAAAGTTAACATGATTCACCCTGAGCATTCTTGGATGGCCGGTGTAAGAGATTATCCTACGAACGAAGAAAATATCGCTTATGTTAAATTCAAAGTAAATGATACATTTTTTGTTTACAATGCTCAAAAACAAATAAATATATCTGCCATGTATTTGGCAAAAGGAAAAGCCATCAGAACATTCTCATTTTTTGACAATGATACTAAATGCTGGATTGGCGGAAAGAATGGTGAATTGGCATGTTGGGATGTGGTGAATAATAGGAAAATAATAGCTGTTGATACTATAACTATTGGTAAGGGTACAGTCAAATTAATTGTTCAAATTCCCGGTACAAAAAAAATGCTTGTTTTAAAACATTTGCAAAAGCCTTTTGTTATGAATGCTGAAACAGGTGAGATTTTAGATAGTATCAACATAGCAAATGCAGATTTAGCTGTTGCTGGCGAAAAAAATCTATTGATTAGCAACTCAACGGCTTCACTGTTTCTTGTTGATGTTAATACATTGTCGATTAAGCCTTTTAAAGCGGTTAAATTCCGGAGAAACTATTTGAGTGGTCTTACACTTTCACAAACAGGTAAATATGTTTATGTATTGGATGAGCCTTTTTGCTATACAATAGATGTGTATAAGGATAGCCTAATCAACGCTTTTATTGTTCCAGAAAAGTATTTATCTGGTTTAAGTGTAAGTCATAGCGATTCGATAGTTGTAGTTAGTTCAATGAACAGCAGTATGTATTTGTTTAATCCATTCTCAAACACTACTGTAGCAAGAATTTACCTGCCTTCATTTGATGAATCTATTCTTATTGATAATGAAGGGCACTATATGGCATCTAAAAAAGCACTCAATACAGTTGTTTTTAGTCAAGGGTATAAATACTATAATTTTGATCAGTTTGACATACAACTTAATCAACCTCATAAAGTATTAACAGCTATTGGGGCTGCAGATGAGGTTGTAGTTAAAGCCTATGAAAATGCGTATTTGAAACGCCTGAAAAGAAACAACATCACTAATACGAATCTTATTTTTTCACCCAGTAAGTCACCTTCAATCATTATTCTGAATAGAAGTGCCATTCAGCCAACTACTAATGAAGGTATAGCCCGATTCAGGGTTCAGTGTTACGATAACAGATATAAGCTAAAAAGTCTTAAAATATTTGTCAACGATGTTCCCGTCATTGATACTGCTAATCAATGGTCTTTGTTAGATACCACTTCACAAATTTTTGATATCGAAATTCCATTAACCTTTGGAGATAATAAAGTGAAAATGTATTGTCTCAATACATTAGGTAATGCAAGCTATAGAGAAACTTTCGATATTTATTGTACTGCAAAAAATCTTGATCAGCAGGTTTGGTTTATTGGTTTAGGGGTAAGCAATTATAAAGACCCCAAAAACAACTTAACCTATACCATTAAAGACATTAGAGATTTAGTGAAAGCATTCAAAACAATTTATCCTAATCTGATTGTAGATACCCTAATGAACAAAGATGTTACCTTAACACAAATCAATGCATTGAAGGAGAGAATGCATAAGATTAAAGTAACAGACAGAGTAATTATGGCAGTAACAGGCCATGGTTTATTAAGTGATAGTCTTGATTTTTATTATGCCACTTATGATGTTGACTTTGACAAACCGCAGCTTAAAGGACTTAAGTATGAAGACTTGGAAGATTTGTTAAACCACACAGCAGCACGTCAAAAATTATTATTGATTGATGCTTGTCATTCTGGTTTAGTAGATAAAGAAGCATCAAGTGAAATCCATACGACTTCAGCCAATCTCCAACAGCGTCTTGATAAAAATGTAAAAGCAAAAGGCGCTAGAAAATTAGCCATTACCACAAGTGCCGGCCAATCAGCCACCAATGTTTTCAATTTAATGCAAAATTCGTTTGCAGATTTTTCTAATGACAACGGAATAGTAGTTATTTCTGCAGCAGGGGGAACGGAATATGCATTTGAATCTAACCAGTGGAAAAACGGTGTTTTTACTTATTGTGTTTTAAAGGGATTGAAAGAAAAAGAAGCAGATGAAAAATCATCTTTAGGTTATACTGATGGAAAAATTACTGTCCAGGAACTCTTAAAGTATGTGAGTACTAAAGTAGCCGAGCTCACAAAGGGAAAACAGCGACCTACATCGAGAAGGGAAAATCTTGATTTTGATTGGGTGATAAGATAACTAGTTTTGTGGGTCGAGCATCTAAGAAACAAAAAACCTCACTACATTACTGTAGCAAGGTTCTATGTGATCCGGATTGGATTCAAACCAATGACCCGCAGCTTAGAAGGCTGCTGCTCTATTCAGCTGAGCTACCGGACCTTTCTTTTCAGAGGCGCAAAATAACGTAAAAATTGTGGTTGTAACAAGTCAATTCTAAGTTTATTATCTATCATTTTTTTAAACACCCTATGCTAGTAAATTGGTTACTTTGTCCTATTTCATTGTTTTGCCATGATCACTAACCCTTTACTAATCGACCAACAATTGCTTGATTTTGATGCAGTTAAAGCTTTTGCATCAGCTCAGCAGCCTGTAGTTTTATCGCAACATGCCATTGATGCTATCCAACGCTGTCGTACTTATTTAGACGAAAAGTTAGCAGATAATACCGCATTTTTCTATGGTATCAATACCGGCTTTGGCTACTTGCAACATGTAAAAATCGATAATCATCAAATTGAGGAATTGCAATACAATCTATTGAAGAGCCATGCTTGTGGTATGGGAGAAACGGTTCCAATTGCAATTGTTCGGCTGATGTTATTGCTGAAAGTGAAATCTTTAGCTTACGGCCACAGTGGCGTACAGCTTGCTACTGTTCAGCGATTGGTTGATATGATGAATCAGGAAGTGTATCCTGTTATTTATACCCAAGGTTCTTTGGGGGCAAGTGGCGATTTGGCCCCATTAAGCCATCTTAGTTTGCCATTGATTGGTTTAGGAGAAGTGTGGTATAAAGGCGAACAAAAAAAAGCATCCGAAGTATGGGCCGAACTAGGGTGGAAACCCATTCATCTACAAAGTAAAGAGGGCCTAGCACTCATCAATGGTACACAGTTTATGACAGGTTATGGCATGTACATATTGTCTAAAACTGCTCACCTAATCAAGATGGCTCATTTGATAGCAGCGCTATCTTTTGATGCTTTTCAATGTATCAGTCAGCCGCTGCATCCTAATATTCATGCTGTTAGGAGTCATGCCGGACAAATTAATACAGCTGCGGCTTTAAGAAGATATTTGGAACAAAGTGAAATAGCCGTCCAACCAAAATCTCAGGTTCAAGATCCCTATTCTTTTCGTTGTATTCCGCAAGTGCATGGTGCAACTACTGATACTTTTCAATATGTATTATCTGTCTTCTTAAAGGAAATCAATTCTGTCACCGATAATCCCAATATTTTTCCTGACGAAGATTTGATTTTAAGCGGAGGAAATTTTCATGGTCAGCCTTTGGCTTTAACTTTAGATTTTTTGGCGATTGCCATTAGTGAATTAGCCAATATCAGCGAAAGAAGAACCTATCAACTCATCAGCGGTCAGCGAGATTTGCCTTTATTCCTAGTAAAAAATCCGGGTTTACACAGTGGCTTTATGATTCCGCAATACACTGCTGCCGGTATTGTAAGTGAAAACAAACAGCTGTGTACACCGGCAAGTGTCGATTCTATTTCATCGAGCAATAACCAAGAAGATCATGTTAGTATGGGTGCTAATGCCGCTACCAAATGTTTACGAGTATTGAACAATACTACCACTGTTTTAGCGGTTGAGTTAATGTCTGCAGCGCAAGCTTTAGATTTTAGAAGACCTGCAAAAAGCTCTCCCATCATCGAAGATTTGGTGTCACAATTCAGAACAAAAGTGAGCTTTAATGAAGAGGATAGGGTTTTGCATTATGATATGAAATCAGCCGTTGATTTTATAGCCGCATATAACAGCAATGACTTAACTTTATAGAAATACTTCAACATCATGGCCGTTAAATTGATTGCAGATAGTGGTGCCACCAAATGTGAATGGACATTACTGCTCGATGGGAAAAAGAAAACCTTACATACATTAGGCATTAGCCCTTACTTTTTAAATGGAGAACAAATTGTGGCACTTTTGCAAAAAGAGCTACTGCCAAAGTTGAAAGTGGCTGCAATAGATGAAGTGTATTTCTATGGTACAGGATTGAGTAATCCTGATAATGCCGTCATCATTAAAAAAGCCATGAAACGCCTTTTCTCAAAGGCAAAGATTGAAGTCAATACCGATTTATTGGCTGCTGCAAGGGCCTTGTGTGGTAAAGAAAAAGGGGTAGCTTGTATTTTAGGTACCGGTGCTAATTCTTGCTATTACAACGGTCGAAAAATTGTAAAAAACAGTCCGGGTTTAGGTTATGTGTTAGGAGATGAAGGCAGTGGTGCTTACCTCGGTAAAAAAGTAATTCAATATTACCTCTACAATACCTTTGATGATGATTTAAAACATCGATTTGAAACCTTATTTCAAACCTCACCGGTAGAAATTTTAGACCATGTATACAAACAACCTTTACCCAACAGATATTTAGCTGCTTTCACTATTTTTTTGGCCGAAAACAGAGGCCATTACATGGTTGAGAATATTATTGAAGATGGATTGAACGATTTTTTCTTTCAACATCTTTGTAAGTACACCGAAAGTTGGAAAATGCCCATCAATTTCATAGGCAGTGTAGCTTATGGCTTTAGAGATGTATTACAAGACCTTTGTAACGCATACGAACTAGAATTGGGCAAAGTGCTCAAAAACCCGATGAAAGGTTTAATTATGTATCACCAATAATTAATTATAACTTGCACAAGTCGGCATTTTTTTGCGTTAATTTGCGTTTATCATGGCAACCTTCATCAAAGTAACCGAGCAAGCATCAAACTACAGGCACTTAGAAGATATGTCGGTGCTAGAAATTCTTACCCATATCAATACCGAAGATAAATCGGTACCATTAGCAGTTGAAAAAGCCCTTCCTCAAATTGAAAAATTAGCTTCTGCCATTAGCGATAAAATGCTGTCCGGCGGCCGTTTATTTTACATTGGTGCAGGTACCAGCGGCAGATTGGGTATTGTGGATGCTAGTGAATGTCCGCCAACATATGGTGTGCCTTATGGTTTGGTGATTGGAATCATTGCCGGTGGCGAAAAAGCGATTATGAAAGCCGTAGAATTTGCAGAGGATAGTAAAGCAGAAGGTTGGGCCGATTTAGAAAAGCATTTTATCAACGAAAAAGATGTAGTAGTTGGCTTAGCAGCAAGTGGCACTACCCCTTATGTAATTGGTGCTTTAGAAGAATGTCGTAGCAGAGGTATTACTACAGGTAGCATTGCATGCAATCCCGGTTCACCGGTGTCTGATGCCGCCGATTTTCCGGTTGAAGTTGTTGTAGGCCCCGAGTTTGTAACCGGTAGCACAAGAATGAAAAGTGGCACTGCTCAAAAATTAGTGCTCAATATGATTTCTACCACCGTCATGATTCAATTGGGTAGGGTAGAAGATAATAAAATGGTCAACATGCAATTAAGCAACGAAAAATTAGTTGACCGTGGTGTAAAAATGGTAATGGATAGATTGAAGATGAAAGACTATGATGCAGCTAAAGATTTGCTACTGAAAACAGGCAGCGTAAAAAAAGCTGTTGAAAGCCATTTATAAAATTATTTTTTGTTGTTTCCGCTTTCTTCCTAATTTACAGGGACAAAACTCATTACGTATGAAGAAAGCAACTCTACTCCTTCTTTCCGCAACAGCTGCTTTTGCGTTATTGCAAGAGGCTTCAGCTCAAAAAAACAAAGCCTTCGCCATCACTAGCGAAACACAAGGCTCTTACAATTGGAACACAGTAAGAGAAATTGATTTGGCTACAGGTGATGTTGTAAAAACAGTTTACGATAATCAATCGTATCAAAATTTTCAATTGGTAGATGCGTTAACTAAAACTTTAATTCAGCCAACTGTTAATAGACAGCATAACTTTAATTTGATGCCGATGGCAAATGGCGTTGCTGCTGCAGCCTTCGACAGTAAACACAACAGATTGTATTATACTACAATGCGTGGCGATGAGTTGCGTTATTTCGATTTTGCTACTAACAATTCAACGATTGTATATGTGCAAGGCACATCTTTGGCCGGTGGCAATAAATATGATGAAGCCAATGTCATTACTCGTATGGCAATTGCAGCCGATGGTAATGGTTATGCTTTAACCAACGATGGCGGTCACTTGGTACAATTTACCACAAGTGGTAAAACCATCGTTAAAGATTTAGGCAAATTAATTGATGGCAAAAAGAACAATGGCATCAGCATCCAAAACCAATGCACTAGTTGGGGCGGAGATATGGTTGGCGATGCATATGGTAACCTATATGTTATCAGCATGCGGAACAATATTTTCAAAATCAATCCACAAACTTTAGTAGCGGATTATTTAGGGCAAGTAAAAGGATTGCCAGCCACATTCACCACTAACGGTATGGCAGTTGATGCAGAGGGTCAGTTGCTGATTACAAGTGCCGCCTACACACAAAGTTATTTCAGGGTTAACATGTCAACTTTACAAGCCAATGCTATTCCTGCAAAAGATGGTAAAGTGTACAATACATCTGATTTAGCCGGAGGAAATTTATTGTATCAAAATGATGTTGTAGCTACAACACCTATCGTTAAAGCTGTTGTAAACGGCAACGCCGCGGTTTCTGTTTTCCCTAATCCTGTTAGCGAAGGATTCTTCTTTGTTCAATTCGAAAAAGCAGCAGCAGGAAAATATACCATTGAATTAACCGATGCCTCCGGCAGAATCGTTAATAGAACAATTGCTGCTGTTGGTGGTAAAGGTCAGAATATTAGAATTGATTTGACTCGTAAAGCTGCTCAAGGCATGTATATGATTAAAATTACCGGTAGTGACCGTAAAGTCATTTATGCAGATAAAGTTGTGGTACAGTAAGTTCAAGTTTTTAGTAAGTAAAGTCCTGTCGTTTGTTCGACAGGACTTTTTTATTGCTGCTGAATGAAGTTTATTTGCAGTCTCATGCACTACATAGAACCATTTTACAATTGGCGGCACATTTATATTGCCGAAGAAGATGTACGATCTCCTTTTTACGGAAGAAAGTACAGCGAGTTTGAGTATTCTCAAACGGTTTACAATTACTATATCCATCCACAATGGGATGAATTTGGCAGCCGTACCCTTTACCTCAAAATTATTTATGTTGATTATGAACTGCATTTTGCAGTGATAGAAATGATTGGAGAATGGAACGATGCTATTGAAAATGATATCATGACCCTAAAACGGGATATCATCGATAAACTAGCCGATGAAAAAATCACCAAGTTTATTCTCATTACCGAAAATGTGCTCAACTTTCATAGTGGCGATAAAGATTATTACGAAGAATGGTACGATGAAGTGAGTGACGAAAATGGCTGGATTGTAGCTATCAACATGCCCGAACAAACACAGTACGATTTCAGAAAACGCAAACTCAATTATTACGTTGAGTTGATGGAAATGCCCGATTGGCGGGTTTATAAGCCTTATCATTTGTTTGTAAAAATTGATGGAGAACTCAGCCGAAGGCTTGATTAATCAAATGCTAGTTTTATGTTGGCATATCTAATTGGACGGTTAACTTTGCGCTATGCGTAAATGGAGCATGGACGAATTGGGCCGCAAATCAGTAGCAGCGTTTAAGCAGGCCGATAAAAACCGGGTAATGGTGGTGTTGGATAATATCCGCAGCATGCATAATGTAGGCAGTGTGTTTAGAACCGCCGATGCCTTTTTAATTGAAGGTATTTGTTTGTGTGGTTATACGCCACAACCGCCACATAGAGATATTCAAAAAACTGCTTTAGGTGCTACCGAAACAGTAGATTGGATGCACTTGGAGCAAACAATTGATGCAGTTGAACAATTAAAAGCCAAGGGCTATCAAGTATATGCCATTGAACAGGCTGAAGGCAGCATCTCTTTAGAACAATTTAGTTACGGCTTAGATGAAAAAATTGCATTGGTATTTGGTAATGAAGTAGAAGGGGTAGATGCTGAAGTGTTAAAAGTTTGTCATGGTTGTATAGAAATTCCGCAATTGGGTATGAAGCATTCTTTAAACATCAGTGTAGCAGCCGGCATAGTCTTATGGAAAGTAGTAGAGCCAACATTAATTAATCGATAAGCAACAGCATAGATGAGTACAATCAAACATTATTTATCCCTGGTAAAATTCTCTCATACCATTTTTGCGTTGCCCTTTGCTATCATAGGTTTTGTATTGGGAATTATACAAACTAGTTTTTTACAATTTGATAAACATGTAGCACCTATTCCGGGTTGGCATCACTCAAAAACGGTGGTATTTATGACCGGCAACGAAGTGATGATTAAGTTTTTATTGGTATTGGTTTGTATGGTTACTGCTCGTAGTGCTGCCATGGCTTTTAATCGATATTTAGACCGCAGTTTTGATGCTGAAAATCCAAGAACAGCTATCAGAGAAATTCCCAAAGGAATCATTTCAGCACACAGTGCATTACGATTTGTAATACTCAACTGTTTGGTGTTTGTGTTGGCTACTTTTTTCATCAATCGTATTTGCTTTTACTTAGCACCGGTTGCTTTATTCGTTATTTTATTTTACAGTTATACCAAACGATTTACAGCTTTATGTCACTTGGTGTTGGGGGTAGGATTAGCTTTAGCACCCATTGGTGCATTCTTAGCTGTAACCGGAAGGTTTGAGCTATTGCCATTATTGTTTTCCTTCACAGTATTGTTTTGGGTTAGTGGCTTTGATATTATTTATGCATTGCAGGATGAAGCTTTTGACAAAAGCAAACAACTACATTCTATACCTGCTGCCTTAGGGAAAGAAAATGCGTTGCGAGTATCAGAATTGTTGCACTTGCTTTCTGCTGCTTGTATCATTGTTGCCGGGGTTTATGGCAGATTCAATTGGCTATATTGGTTGGGTATCGCTGTGTTTGTTGGTATGCTTATCTATCAACATTCCATTGTAAAACCAAACGATTTAAGCAAAGTAAACATCGCATTTATGACCGCAAATGGCATTGCCAGTGTAGTATTTGCAGTATTGGTGGTCGCTGATATTTTTTTGACATAAGTGATTCACATTGTTCATGTTTCTTTAATCAGTAACAAAACTTAGTTTTACCGTTTATGGCAAGAATCATTTGTATAGACTACGGCGGTAAAAGAACCGGCATTGCGGTAACAGATCCATTGCAAATTATTGCTACTGCATTAACCACCATCGAAAGCAAGGAATTGATCCCTTTTCTAAATAAATATTTTCAACAAGAACAAGTAGAATTAATCTTGATTGGTATGCCAACTAATTGGGATGATTCAGACACCCACGGCACACCGTTGGTAAAACAAGCCATCAAAAAAATAGCAAAAGCATTTCCGCAAATGCCCATTAAAACGGTTGATGAACGCTATACGTCTAAAATGGCAGTGCAGGCCATGGTTGAAATGGGCATGAAGAAAAAAGACCGCCGCATTAAGGGAAATGTAGATCAAATTGCTGCTGCCATTATGTTGCAAGAATACCTTAACACTATCCAAACTAACAGCTTCTAGGCTTTTCCTATATTTGCCGTTCAATTTTTTCATTCATTAATATCCTCTGTAGAGGTTTTTGGTCTTATGATTTTACCTATTGTAGCATACGGGGCAGCTGTTTTAAGAAAAATGTGTACAGATATTACGGCTGATTATCCGGGTTTGGATAAGCTGATTGCAGATATGTGGGAGACCATGTATGCCAGTAATGGTGTGGGTTTAGCTGCGCCGCAGATTAATAAAGACATTCGTTTGTTTGTGGTAGATAGCGAACAAATTTTCAACAATTTAGAAGATGATGAAGAAGCTAACTATCCCGATGCTCCGGGTATAAAAAAAGTATTCATCAATGCTCACATTGTTGAATTAGCAGGAGCGGAGTGGGCTTACAACGAAGGTTGTTTAAGCATTCCAAAGATTAGAGAAGATGTATATCGTAACGAAACCGTTACGTTGCAATATCTGGATGAACAATTTCAGCCCCATACCCAAACATTCAATGGTATTTCTGCCCGGGTTATTTTGCATGAATACGATCACATTGACGGCAAACTATTTATCGACCATCTCAAACCATTGAAAAGAAAATTATTGGGCGGTAAGTTGAGTGATATCAGCAAAGGCAAAACAAGGGTAGACTATAAGATGATTTTCCCAAAATAATGAAACAATTATTCCTTGTACTATTGATGTTTTGGTCGTTAAACATAGCGGCGCAGGATACATCAGTCGTTTACAAAAACACTACGTATCAACTTACCGATGTTGTCGTACGCAACAGTTTCAATATTGCCGATTTTATTGACTATGTAAAAAACGATTCTACTTTTTACAAAGCCTTTCGCAACCTTCGAGTATTGGGTTTTACCTCATTTAACGATATTAAAATGACGGATAAAAAAGGTAATACCAAGGCCTCTTTATTCAGCAAAACAAAACAAACAAGGGTAAATGGCTGTCGCACCATGCAGGTGCTCGAAGAAAAAACGACCGGCGACTTCTACGATAATAAAGGCAATAACAATTACACTACCGCCGATTTGTATGCTAGCTTATTTTTTACCAAAGGCACTATTTGCGGTGAAGACAATATTGTAAATGGCAAGCCCATCAACCCGAAGGGTAAAAAAGGAATTGAAAAACATAAAGAACAATTAAAGATGTTGTTCTTCAATCCGGGTAAAAAAATTCCCGGTATTCCGTTAATGGGCGACAAAGTTGATGTGTATGATAAGAGTGCCAGAAAAGTGTACAATTATAAAATTGACAGACAAGATTATTTTGGCAAACCTTGTTTTGTTTTTACCATCAGCCCTAAAGAAGATTTGGGTCTGTTTAGAAAAGATGATATTGTGTTTGATGAAATCATCACCTATTTTGATGCAGTTACAATGGCTATTGTAGCCAGAAATTACTCCCTTAGTTACAATACCGGTGCTTACAGTTTTGATGTGAATATGGAAGTGGAAATGACGACGTTTAAAAATTACCTAGTTCCCAAAGTGCTGCGTTACAAAGGTGATTGGGATGTTGTGTTTAAGAAAAAAGAAAGGGCCCAATTTACAGCCACACTGTTTGATTTTAAAGATGGTAAATAGGTGAATTGAATAAGGATAACAAGTTTTTGCCCTCTCCGTTTGCCATGCTATATTCGCTGCTCAATTTTTAGTATGAAAATAGTATGCTTCCTTTTTGCATTTTTAATGCCATTTGCTTTAATGGCACAGCCTTCTAAAAAAGCTCCTGTTAAGAAAGCTCCTGTTAAAACTACGCCGGTTAAAAAAACTGCTACCGTGGTTATGAAAACAACAGAAGATAGTCTGAGTTATGCATTGGGCTCAAATATGTCAAACCAATTGAAAGGCATTGACATGGAAAAAATGAACTACAGTTTGTTTACCGAAGGGTTAAAAGATGGTATGGAGAATAAAACACCCAAAATTACCGTCGAGCAAATGACTCAACTCTTTAACGTAAAGAGAGCGGCGTTGATGAAAAAAGAATTGGATAAAAACAAGGCCGAAGCCAATGCCTTTTTAGCCCAAAATAAAAAACGTCCGGGTGTATATTCCACCCCATCTGGATTACAATACGAAATCATAAAAGCAGATTCAGGCTCAAAACCTAGTCTGATAGATAGTGTAACTTGTCATTACAAAGGCACTATGTTAAACGGCTATGAATTTGATAACAGCTACAGCAGGGGCGAACCTGTAACGTTTGCTTTAACAGGAGTTATCCGTGGTTGGACAGAAGCTTTACAACTCATGCCCAAAGGAAGCAAATGGAAACTCTACGTTCCAAGCGATTTAGGTTATGGCGATAATGGGTATGGCCAAGATATACCAGGCGGCGCTATGCTCTTGTTTGAAGTTGAATTATTAGATATCAAACCAAAGCAGTAAACTTTTGTATTCATAACGATTCTTCTGTAAATCATTTTTGCATTAAAAAATATCACATGCGTAAACTCATTGGCACATTTGTATTGTTATTGTCTGTAACAATCCTTGCTGCACAAGGGCTTCAAAGTCCTGAGCAGTTTTTAGGCTACAAAATCGGAACAAAATATACACCCCATCATAAAATTGTGGCGTATTGTAATTCGGTTGCAGCAGCAAGACCCGATATGGTAAAAGCAGAAAGCTATGGTTCTTCTTACGAAGGAAGGCCATTGATGTTGTTGTATATTTCTACACCTGAGAATTTACAGAAATTAGAAACTATTCGTTTAAATAATCTTCGCCTTGCAGGGTTAACCAACGATAAAATGGCACCAATGCCCGAAGGTGCACCTGCCATTGTTTGGTTGAGTTATAATGTACATGGTAACGAACCATCATCTTCTGAAGCAGCGATGCTAACATTGCATGCTTTAACAGATTACAACAATACACAAACCAAAGAGTGGTTGAAAAATACGGTGGTGATTTTAGATCCATGTATTAATCCTGACGGAAGAGATCGTTATGTAAATTGGTTTAATAGTGTAGTGGGCAACAATTACAATGCCGATCCACAAAGTCGGGAACACAGTGAGCCTTGGCCCGGCGGCAGAAGCAATCATTATAATTTTGATTTGAACCGTGACTGGGCTTGGCAAACACAAATTGAAACCCAACAACGTATTGTAAAATACAATCAGTGGATGCCACATGTGCATGTTGATTTTCATGAGCAAGGTTATAACGAGCCGTATTATTTTGCTCCTGCCGCCGAACCTTTTCACGAAGTAATTACACCATGGCAAAGAGATTTTCAAACCATGATTGGAAAAAATAATGCCCGTTATTTTGATGATAATGGATGGTTGTATTTCACCAAAGAACGATTCGATTTATTTTATCCTTCTTACGGCGATACTTATCCAACATATAATGGTGCAATTGGTATGACCTACGAACAAGGTGGTCACAGTCGTGGTGGTTTAGGTGTTACAACTGCCGATGGTGAATTGCTCACTTTAGTTGACCGTGCAACTCATCACTACACAACTGGTTTATCTACGATTGAAGTAGCAGCACAACATGCTCAAAAAGTGGTAAACGAATTCAAGAAATATTTTGATGATAGTCGTTCTGCCAAAGGCATGAATTACAAAACCTTCGTACTCACTACAGATAATGAAAACAAGTTAAATAGTGTAATCAATCTATTGCGTTTAAACGGTATTGAATTAAGTGAATTATCTGCTGCAAACTTTAAAGGCTATGCGTACAAATCAGGTAAAGAAGAAGCTGCTCAGTTGAAAAAATTTACTATTGCTGTTTCTGCTTTGCAGCCTCGTTCTGTAATGGCTAAAGTGTTATTAGAGCCGGTAAATGTTTTACCAGACAGCAATACCTACGATATTACAGCTTGGTCTTTGCCTTATGCATATGGCATTGATGCTTATGCGGTAAAGGAAGCATTGTCTTTAAAACCTTATGTTCCTTATCTGGCTAAACGAGTGGTACCTGTTTCTAAATATGGTTATTTAGTAGAATACAATTCTGTAAATAGCGCTCATGTTTTAGCACAATTATTAAAGAGTGGTATTAAAGTTCGTATGGCAGAAAAGCCTTTTGTGTATAAAGGAAAAACTTACGAACGAGGCACATTAATTGTTTTGAGCAAAGGCAACCCTGCTAATTTGAATATGACATTAACTGAACTCATTAACAGAAGACCGGTACAAGTAGATGTTGTTGAAACCGGTTTTATGGATAAGGGAACAGATTTTGGCAGTCCGGACGTAAAAATGGTTGCAGCACCCAAAATTGCTATGCTTACCGGCGAACAAGTATCATCTTTAGCGGCAGGTGAATTATGGCATATGTTCGATCAAACGTTAGACTATCCGGTATCATTAATTAATGTGGCCGATTTTGGTAGAACAAGTTTGAAAGGGTATACCGTTTTGATTGTGCCTGATGGCTATTATCGAAATTTGTCTGATAAATCAGTGACTGATAAATTAAAAGAGTTTGTTCGTGGTGGTGGTAAGTTAATTGCGATGGAAAATGCAGTAGCGCAAATGGCAGGAGGCGATTGGGGTATTAAAGCTAAAAGCGGTAGTGGTAGCATAGACAAAGGAGATTATGCCGATGTAAAAAAATATGGTAATGCTGAAAGAGATAATTTAGGCAATAGTATTCCCGGTGCTATTTATAAAGTTGAATTAGACAATACACATCCGTTAGGATTTGGTTTCCCCGATTATTTTTATACCCTAAAGCAAGATGCTAATTTGTATGAATTTATGAAAGATGGCTGGAATGTTGGCGTATTAAAGAAAGATGGCTACGTAACCGGATTTAGTGGCAGTAAAGTAAAAGCCAAATTAAAAGATGGTTTATTATTTGGGGTAGAAGAAATGGGAAGTGGTTCAGTAATTTATTTAGCCGATAATCCTATGTTTAGAATGTTTTGGGAGAATGGTAAACAATTATTTTGTAACGCCTTATTTATGGTAGGTCAGCAATAAGGTTTAATACTTGATATTTTATTTTCAAAGCCTCGGATTTTATCCGGGGCTTTTTTGTGGGCAATTGCTTAATTTCAAACCATGAATAAAATAATATTATCCCTAAGTCTTTTTTTTATGGTTATGGCTACGAATGCACAAACGGTGTACACCATATCTGAAAAAGATGTTCATCAATTATTTAAAGCGATGTCCGGTGAATTCAGTAGTGAAGCACAAGCAAAATCAGACACCAATTTTTTGTATATTACTTTGCGAATGAAGCCTATTTGGACCGATAAGAAAGATGGCTATTGGTTGTATGTTGAACAAGCAGTTGCCTCGGCACAAGAAAGACCTTATAGACAACGTATTTACCATGTGTTTAAATACAGCGATACCACTATTGCTAGTAAAGTGTATGAAATTAAAAATCCACTGCAGTATGCCGGTGGCTGGAAAGATGTAACAAAGCTGCAACAGCTTTCTACCGATTCTTTAATTGATAGACAAGGCTGTGCTATTTATCTTAAGAAAATTACTTCGGATGGAGTTTTCGCCGGAAGTACGCCAGAAAAGCAATGTTTAAGCAGTTTGCGTGGTGCAGCATACACTACCTCCGATGTTGTGATAGACCAAACCGGCATAATTAGTTGGGACAGAGGTTGGAACTATTCACATGTACAAGTTTGGGGAAGTGTGCATGGTGGCTACGATTTTAGAAAATTGAATGAACTGAAATAAGTTGATTATTTTTTGCTGCCATTGGCACTGCCGATGAAGTGATTGCGACGCAACGATGTTGCCATAAAAAACTGCAGCCGGTATTCATCAACCGATATGATACCCATTTTGCCGAAGTAGAATTTGTTCAACGGCAAACCTTATATGATGCATACTGTTATCTTCGCTAACAATTTTGTAAGTGAATGAGAACATCTATTTTAATTGGCATTGTTTTATTGTTTCGATTTGCAGGATGGGCACAAGTACCTGCGGCTTATAACAGTGCTGCCATTTACCAGCAATTGCAAAAGCTGAATGTGTTAGGCAGTGTATTGTATGTTGCTGCTCACCCCGATGATGAAAACACTCGTTTGTTGGCTTATTTGGCCAAGGAAAAGCAATATCGTACCGGATATTTGAGCCTTACCCGTGGAGATGGCGGACAGAACCTAATTGGTGATGAACAAGGCATTGAATTGGGGTTGATTAGAACACAAGAGTTGTTAGCAGCCCGTCGTGTTGATGGTGCAGAACAATTTTTCAGCAGGGCTTACGATTTTGGTTTTAGCAAAAGTACCGAAGAAGCATTGCGAATTTGGGATAAAGACAAAGTATTAGCTGATGTAGTTTGGGTGATTAGAAAATTTCAGCCCGATATTATCATTACTCGTTTTCCCGGTGATAGCCGTGCAGGTCATGGGCATCATTCAGCTTCGGCTGTTTTAGCAAACGAAGCGTTTATTGCTGCAGCCGACCCAACCAAATATACCGAGCAATTTGCATTTGGCGTAAAGCCTTGGCAGGCTAAACGAATTCTTTGGAATACTTTCAATTTTGGCGGCAACAATACAACTGCCAATGATCAGTATAAATTAGATGTTGGAAACTACAATCCTTTATTAGGTAAGAGTTTTGGCGAATTGGCTAGTGAAAGTAGAAGTCAGCATAAAAGCCAAGGTTTTGGTGTGCCAAGACAGCGTGGTCAAGCCATTGAATATTTTACCACCACGGGTGGAGATGCACCTAAAAATAATTTAATGGATGGTGTAACTACCACTTGGCAAAGAGTCGAACAGCCCGCCATTGAACAAACCATTACTGCCATCATTAAAGCGTATGATTTGCAGCGTCCACAACAATCTATTCCGGCTTTAGTTAATTTGTATCAACAAATACAAGCATTGCCTGAAAGCTATTGGAGAACGCAAAAACTGAAAGAAGTACAAGATGTAATTATTGCATGCAGCGGTTTATTTGCCGATGCCACCACCAATCAAGAATTTGTAACATCTGGCGATACATTAAAAATTTCGGCACAACTGAATAATAGAAATGGCGTTGCAATTAGTTTGGATAAAATACAATTGTTTAATGCCGAAGGACTTTTAGCTAGAACTTTTCCTTATCCAACCGATAAGAATCTTCCCAATCTATTATATTTCAACGTAGATAATACCAAGCCATTGTTTGATTCCAGCATCAATAGAAAATTGAATGCGAATGAAAATGTAAATCTAGCTATTGCCGTAAACAAATTGCATCATTCCATGTCTCAGCCCTATTGGTTGGCCAATGCCATGCAGCCGGGTTATTTTGATGTTAAAGACCAACGGTATATTGGTATGGCAGAAAATTTGGCTGTTACAAATGCCGTTTTTCATTTGACTATTGAAGGGCTGTCTTTGCAAGTAAGCCGACCTGCACAGTATAAATTTACCGATCCGGTGAAAGGAGAATTGTATCAACCTATAACGGTTTTGCCGAAAGTAAATATTGCTTTATCGCCTACATTGGCATTGTCGAATGTAACACCACCTACTAATCCTACAATTAATTTTATTTATACGCCCAATACAAGTGGTACAAAAAATATAACACTAAAAGTATTTCAAAATACATCTTCAACTATCGTAGATAATAAACCATTCAACTTACAAAAAGGTGTAAGTCAGTCGGTAAGTATTCCTGTAAAGGAAGTATATGGTGATGTAGAGACCAAATACATCAAACCCATGCTGATACTACATGAAAGCAATGATGAAGTATTTAATCAAACTCATAAAAGTATCAAGTACGATCACATTCCTAACATCAATTATTTCTATCAAGATGTCGTGAAAGTGGTAGATGTGCCATTGAAAACAGTTGGTAAAAAAATTGGCTATATCATAGGGGCAGGTGATAAAGTACCCACTGCTTTATCGCAAATGGGCTATGAGGTTACTGCTTTAGATGAAGCAACCATCAGCACCATCAATTTAAAACAGTTCGATGCCATTGTTACGGGTGTAAGAGCTTATAATGTGCATGAATATCTCAGTAGCAAGTATGAGGTATTGATGGATTATGTAAAAGCCGGTGGAAATTTAATTGTGCAGTACAATACCAATAATCAAATTGGTCCGGTTAAGGCAAAGATTTCACCTTATCCATTTAATATCACTCGTACAAGAGTTACGGATGAAAAGGCAGAAGTTGTATTCTTGTTACCACAACATCCGGTGTTAAATTATCCGAATAAAATTTCCGCCACCGATTTTGAAGGCTGGGTTCAGGAACGCAGTATTTATCATGCCGATAATTTGGATGCCAATTTTGTTGCGCCATTAGCAATGGGAGATGCCGGTGAAGCGCAGCACAATGGTAGTTTGGTTATTGCGCCATACGGAAAAGGTAATTTTGTGTATACCGGGTTGGTTTTTTTCAGACAATTACCTGGCGGTATAGGTGGAGCTTATCGGTTGATGGCAAATTTAATTGCGTTACCTAAAAATAAGTAGTGATATTGAGGTTGATTTTTAATATTGCTGTCAACTTCAATTACAGAATTGTACTATATGCAGAGCAGAAGAAAAATTAGTTTCGCTACGCTGATTATCATTGGCGTACTACTTGGTTTTGTGATTAAGAAAGTAAAAATTGGATTGATTATCGGTATTGTTTTAGGGTTGGTGGCTATGCTATTTGTGAGAGATAGTAAGGAAGATAGTGAAAAGTGAATCGTCAATAGTGAATCTTCAATTGTGAATACTAAGTGGTTGATGAAATGCTATTGAACATTTTATTGTATGTACGTTTCAACATTGCTACGCAAATAAAACTTGTCATGGAAAAGCAAAATCCTGCTCCAACTAATTGGCGCCGATGGTATTGGTGGGTGATATTGGTGCTATTGGTACAAATACTTTTATTCCTTAGGCTAACGAATTATTTTTCATGAGTATCATCGACTGGATTGTATTGACCATTACCCTGCTTGGGATTATCACCTACGGGTTGTACAAAAGTCGTACAACAAAAAACTTAGAAGGATATTTTCTTAGCAATCGTAGTATGCCTTGGTACTTGGTCCTCTTGGGCATCATGGGTACACAAGCTAGTGCTATTACTTTTATTTCTGCACCAGGTCAAGCCTTTACAGATGGAATGCGATTTGTGCAATATTACTTTGGTATCCCCATTGCTATGGTGGTACTCTGTATCACTTTTGTTCCCTTGTTTAGGCGGTTGAAAGTATTTACAGCTTACGAATATTTAGAGCAAAGATTCGATATCAAAACAAGAGCTTTTACTTCTTTTCTTTTTTTGATATCAAGAGGATTGTCAACCGGTATCAGCATTTCAGCACCTTCTATTATTTTATCTTCTTTATTGGGTTGGGATATTTTTTGGACCAATATTGTAATGGGTGGATTACTAATTATTTACACCGTTAGTGGTGGAGCAAAAGCAGTGGCTTACACCCAACAATTACAATTGGGTATCATTTTCGCCGGAATGTTTTTGGCAGGTTACATGATTGTTCATTTATTGCCCGAGGGAGTAGGATTTACTGATGCTTTAAAAGTTAGTGGCGCTACCGGAAAGATGAATATAATTACCACCGGGTTTACCGATCATGGTTTTGATTGGAAGGACAGATACAATTTAGTGAGTGGTATTATTGGTGGTTTCTTTTTAGCATTATCTTATTTTGGCACCGATCAAAGTCAGGTAGGCAGGTATTTAACTGCTAAAGATGATAAAGAAAGTAAGATTGGTTTATTGATGAATGGATTGATTAAAGTGCCCATGCAATTCTTCATTCTATTAATAGGAGCATTGTTGTTTACTTTTTACGCATTTAATAAAGCGCCAATTTATTTTGATGAAGTAACCAAGTCAAAAGCTATGGCTACAAGCTATGCTGCCGATTTAACCAAGCAAGAAAATGCCTTTTATCAACAGCAGCAGCAACATTCACAAGTTGTATCAAAATATACACAGGCATTAAAGCAAGACAATACAGTGATTGTAGCAGAACTGAAAGACAGTGTAGCAGCGAGTAGTACTGCTTTACAGCAATTGCGAAATGGGTATAAAAAAACCATGCAAACTGCGTTGAACGATACTAAAATCAGTGATACGAATTATATTTTCCTCAGGTTTGTAGTAGATTTTTTACCTAAAGGATTAGTGGGTTTGTTGATTGCCATCATTTTTTTAGCTGCCTGGGGTTCTATTGCAGCAGCATTAAATTCATTGGCATCTTGTAGTATGGTAGATTTTTATTTGAGATTCAAGAAAAATTATAATCCGGCAGATAGCAGTGCTGCAGAGGGGTTGAAGCAATATAATGCTTCTAAGTATTTTACTTTAGCTTGGGGTATTTTCTGTGTAGTTGTGGCACAGTTTGCTGTAGGAATGGGAAGTTTGATTGAAGCGGTGAATATTTTAGGCTCTTTATTTTATGGTGTTATTTTAGGCATCTTTTTGGTTGCATTTTATTTAAAGCAAGTAAACGGAAATGCCATCTTTTGGGCAGCCGTATTAGGAGAATTAGTCGTTATTGCATTATTTGTATTAGATAAATATGATATTATTGGACTTGGCTTTTTGTGGTTGAATGTAGCCGGTGCTTTAATTGTAGTGCTACTTGCTATTTTACTACAACAAATATTGCCGGGTGGCGGAAAGGCTAAAGCTATACCACCAATGCCTGCCGAGGAATGATGAATCCAATTAAATCATCCAAAGCGATACTTGCTCGGTTACATGCATCTTGAATATCTTCTCTTGAAACATTGGCAGCAAATGATTTCTCTTTCAGTCGCTTCTTTACTCCCTTAATATCCATACCCTCGTAGCCGCCGGGTCGCATTAAACTGTAAGCATGAATGAGTCCACTTAGTTCATCAAATGCATACAGCATTTTATCCATTGTTGTTTCCGGCTCAACACCAAAATGGGTATGACCATGAGAGGCTATGGCTCTAATTACTTCCGGGTCTATATTCAATGCTTCTAAATGTTCAATAATTTTTTTGCAATGTAGTTCGGGCCATTGGTCCCAATCTGCATCATGTAATAATCCCGCCATTTCCCATTTCCATTGTACGGTTTCATCTAAACCTTCTTTTTCTGCAGCCCAAGCTTTCATCAATGCAGCCACTTGTTTCATATGCAATTGTAGTTTGGGGTTTATGACCCAAGCATCAAACAGTGTTGTTGCATCTTCTCTAGATAATAGATTTCCACTGTTTGCTGTATTACCAAAAGTCGTTCTGCCAAGTTGTAGAGACATACACTAAATTTTTATAAAAATAAGGTGAAGTGAGGTTTGAGTAATGTTGAAATGGAATAGCGTTTTTCCCTAGAGGCTTTGTTCTGATGTGATAGTTGTATTCCGTTTGCACATAATGTTAAGCAGATTTCAGGATGGGGCAAACCACCGTTTATTGGTTGGTTTTATAAAATTTGATTTTTATATTTTTTTCATCAGCTTGAATTCTTGCAAAATCTTCCATTCTCCACCGTCTTCTTGTTCTATTAGGCTTATTTTATTAAATTTTATTTGCTTAGGTAAATTTACGCTTTCAATCTGTTGAAATATGGCGTCAGTACAAGTTGAGTTTCTTGGGTGCATTAAGGTAATATGTGGTTCCTGCTTTCTTTGATTGTCATTAAGTCCTAATAAAACTTTGCTTCGCAACGCTTGAAAACTTGCGTTGTTTGTTATTGCAGGAAGAAAAAGACCTTTGCCATTGTCAAACCTAATTGCTTTTCCAAACTCAATATCAATTTCTTCCTGTCTTAAAGATTGTAAGTTGGATATTACTTGTTTAAGATTTTCGATTTCATCCTCTCTACATAGCGTAACGTGGGATTTTATTAGCGCAAATTGTTTCGGATTAAATTCTTGCCTTATTTGTTCAATCGTTTCTGCATCTTTTGGATTAACAAATAAAGTTAGTTGTCTACGAATGTTTCTGGTCACTTTTGATTAGTCTTTTAAATGATTAGAAGGTATCATTTTAGCTAGCCATCAACATTCTCACTGCTCAGCAGTTGAATACTTTCAACAACAAAGCCCATGATGATGCATGGGCTTTGTTTGATATGTTGTCAGAGTCGTCGGTCGATTAATTCAACTTCAATTCTACTCTTCTGTTTTTAGTTCTTCCTGCTGCAGTTTTATTATCTGCCACTGGCTCATCTTGGCCCATTCCGGTAGCAGTTAGTCTACTTTCGTCAATTCCTTTTTTAACCAAGTAAGCCTTAACTGCATCTGCTCTTTTTTGAGACAATGTTTTGTTGGCTTCAGCCTTTCCGGTATTATCTGTATGACCAACTATATCTAATTTTTGGTCGGCATTATCAGCTAATACTTTTGCAACAGCATCTAAAGAATTGTTGCTTACAGCTAATAACTTAGCACTTCCGGTAGCAAAATAAATCTGCTTGGCTGCCAATTCAACCTTAGTTCTTTCTTCAACGGTTGCTTTCTTTTCAGGGCAACCATTGTTAGAAGCAGGACCGGCTTCAGACGGACACTTATCGTTATCATCGTTTACACCATCTCCATCTGTATCAGGAATTGGGCAACCTTCATAACGAGCAACTCCCGAAGTACTAGGACACTTATCTTCTTCGTCGTTGATTTTATCGCCATCAGAATCAGGGATTGGACATCCTTGATACTTAGCTAAGCCAGCAACATTAGGACATTTGTCTTTGCTATCTACTACACCATCATTATCACTATCCTTTTCAGGGGCTGGTGCAGGTGGTGTTACCACTGCTGGTGCAGGTGGGGGAGCAACCGGTTTAGCGACTACCTTTTTTTTTTACCAATTGGAGCACCCATACCTAATGAATAGAAGAAATGGTAGGATGTGTTATCAGAAATACCTAAGCGGTATTGCATATTGGTAAACAAAAATGAATTGTTTTTACCCAAATTAAGTTGAAAACCACCACCAACTGGTACATAAGCACCCCAGTATACATCAGACCAAGATACACCAACACCAGCGTGTAGGTAAGGTACAAATGTGTGGTTGTCATTCAATAATTTGATGTTTAAACCAGCATCAGCTTCTAACAAAGAAGTTTCTGTACCAATTCTAGGACGAGTTTTGTAAGGATAGTCTGAGTATGTGTAGTTTAATGAACCTACAAAATCAACATTACTGCTTAAGCCATCCAAATAAGTAACTGATAAACCACTGTTCATTTGAGAAATCTTGCTCCAATCACCGTTTTTCATAACGGTACTCATAGCAGAACTTCTAACTAAAGTAGCTGTGCGGAAGTCAGTTAAAGTAAAGGCGACAGCAAGGGTTGGTTTCTTCTTATTGTCATTGTCCTGTGCAAAAAGCACTGCAGTAGAACAAATCGCAAGCAATGCAAGCATAGTTTTCTTCATAAATCTAGTTTTAGGTTGCGCAAAAATAATTGATGACAGCTATATCGTGAAATTTAAGTCTTATTAAATTATTACCACAAAATGGTTAATTGTCTGTGTTTTTGGGGACAACCTCTACTTTAACTTTGGTTATTCCTTTTATGATGAAACCCAAATGGCTCGCTGCAGACCTACTTAAGTCAACCACACGGCCTTTTTTTGCCATTTTGGGGTGCATTCTGTCATTAATGCGGACAATAACCGATTTGCCATTACTCAAGTTAGTTACTCTAACCCAACTATTGAGTTTAAAGTGATTACTTGCGGCTGTCATGTTTTTGTTTCTGAAAATTTCTCCTGTGGCAGTTTGAGTGCCATCAAGGCTTTTGCTGTAAAAGCTAGCCTTTCCTGTAACAACTTTACCTATGGTATCAGACTTAGCCAAAACAGGCAGTGTCGATATCAAAAATCCCAGAAACAGTATTAAAATCCCTTTCATAGTGTCAATTTTTGTATTTTCAAACGCACAATACCTTCACCATGCAACAACAAATTAGGCTTCCTTTTGCAGAAATACTTGTTTTTGTGGGCCTGATTTATGCACATGGGTGCTCTCCTAAACCAAATGCTGTGCCAAAAAATGAATTTGGCTTACAAGTGATTGATAAAATACAAACACATCGCTACGTTGTTAAGACAGATAGTACCCAAAAAATGATGCTGCTAACGGCAATAATTCCAGATTTAGTGACGGATTGGCGTTATGCAACCACCAATAATTTTACCGGAATGGTTTTGTATACTCAGCCCGACCCTTTTTTGAGGTTGCCGGCTGCCCGTGCTTTACAGCTAGTTCAGGCAGATTTAATATCCAAAGGTTTAGGTTTGAAGTTGTTTGATGCTTATCGACCATATGCTGTTACCCGAAAAATGTGGGCAAAAGTGCCCGATGAAAGATACGCAGCCAATCCTGCAAAGGGTAGTGGACACAATCGTGGGGCAGCAGTAGATGTTACTTTGATTGATTTGAAAACAGGTAAAGAGTTAGCTATGCCAACCCCTTATGATGACTTTACTGAAAAAGCCCATCATGATTACAGTAGACTTGATTCAACTGTTTTGACCAACCGAGCATTGTTAAAATCTACGATGGAAAAATTTGGTTTTGTGGCTTTGAGTACAGAGTGGTGGCATTATTATTGGCCTAATGCTACTCAACGCTTTATGTTGATGGATTTAAGTTTTGATCAATTGCGAAAAGCCGATCAATAATTAAAACTGATTATTACCACCTAATCACCCAATTAAAATCAAAACTTTCTCTTCGGGCTGTTGGTTTTTGTTTGCCACCCGTTAGATCGCTTACCCTTGCATTTACATAAGCAGCCAATTCCTTGGCGGTAACTTGCCCATCGTTATCGCCGTCGTAATATTTGTCGGCATATTTATCAAAAATTCCTTCTCTAACTGAGTAGGTAAATACGCCATTGTTCCATTTAGGCGATTCGTAGGCAAACTCCATACCTCCGGCTGCTGAAATAACTACAGCACCATTGCTCTTACTCAAATCACTAAACTGGGTTTGCATTAATTCGAAACTATTATTGGTTGGGGCCTTAATTTTTTTGTTTTTTAATGCCACACTTCCGCGGCTAGCAATCGTTTTTACATTTTGATCAACCTTTAAATCGCTTTCAAATAAACTGTTGGTTTTTTTAGCAGCTAACAATTCATCTTTATCTAAAGCACCGCTATGGCAAGCATCAATGAACATAATTTTTTCTTGTGCCGGCACATCATCCAATAAACCTTCTAATTGGTCATAAGGTAAACCTCTGCCTTCGGGCTTGTTGAAATTTACGTCATAAGTAGCGTAATAAAAATCTAGCGAATCACTTAACAATCCATGGCCTGTTACGGCAATTACTACTCTGTCGTTTGGTGTTGTTTTTTGTAATCGGGCTTTTATTTTTAAGATATTTTCTTTGGTTACTTTTTCATTAATCAAGGTGTCAATAACAACATCTGTTTGTCTGGTAGCAAAGTCATTCGCTAAATCTCTGATATCTTTTACGGAGTATGTTAGATTCATAGTACTATCCTTATACTTGGCAACTCCAATGCCTACAAAATACACAATGCCTTTTGGTTGTGTAGTGTCTGAACTATTGATGGTGAAGGTTTCTTTGAGTGAGTTTACACCTTGGTTATTCACACAAAATACTTTTATAGTGTTTACACCTCTAGCTAAAGGAACAGTTACTTGTTGTATAGATGATTTTGTTTTTAGTTGACTTAAGTCTCTACCCTGTACACCAAGTACAGGGGAATTGTTTACTGATACATGTAATGATTGTAGTAAATATTTGGCGTCATTACACACTATGTTCAGCGTATAGTCTTTTGCAGATGTGTATGATGTGATATTAAACTTATCTTGTAATTTAATGGTTGGTAAATGAATATCTAATGCAGTATTTTTTTCTGCAATACCCATTTTTTTAATGCGTTTTTTATAAGCATTTTGATAAAGTTTGATTAATGAAGTATCACTTCTGCCCAATTTTTTAAATATGATATCCGGTCTGTTTAGCTGTACATCAAACTGATCGTAATTGTATACATTGTCGTTATGGCTAACATTAATAGATTCTAATGTTGTTTTGTTGGCGAAGTAATGATTTTCACTATCTACAATAAATGGATCTTTCTCGTAAGGTACATGAACTGTAGCTTTTCTTTTGCCTGTTAGTGCTTCATACAAGTGTATGGTGCCATCTGCCCCTGCAGATGCTACTTCTTTACCATCTTGACTAAGTGCAATACTCCAACTTGTAAAATTGTGATCCGGTATAAGGTATAAAATAGAATCTGTAATGGTATTGATGCCCATTAAACTGGTATAGCTGTTTTGCAGAATGAGTGTTTTATAATCAGGCGTTAATAACATGTGGCCTGCTGCTCCATCGTTATTCACTTTTCTAGAATATTTTGTGGTTAAAGTATCAGCCGGATACTGAATGAGTTTACTATTATCTGTGGTTACAAAAATATAATAAGGCGATGCAATAATTTGATTGGGGTTTTCTACAAATAAAGTATCGGTAATTTTACCTGTGTTAGGATGTACTACAAAAATTTGATTTTTATTGGCAATTACAAAAAGCCTTTTATGATGTTGGTCATAATGGATTTTCATTGCTTCTCTACTTGTATCTGTAGGAATGATAGTTGAAAACAGTTGTTTGTCATTTTGAATATCCCAACTTATTAAAGTGCCATTTTTGCCGCTAATGAAACAACTTTTATTTTTTTCTGTTGCCTCAAAAGCCTTGATAGGTTCACTGTTGGGTAAAATAATAGTATTACGAATATTTACATCTCCGATGATTTGGTATACTGCTAATGCATTTTGATATTGATCGAGTTTAAACACAAATAGACTATCTCCCGGCAAAATGATCCTTTTTGTTTCTAGTGTAAAATCAATTTCCTTAAAAGGTTTTCTTTTCATACTGCCATCGCTAAGATTCAACCATCCTAATCCGGGTCCTTTTTGTAAGAATAAGAGCACTTTGTCATTTTCAAAATACTGTACTTGATATATCTCGTTAGAATAAAATTTGATAAATGAACCATCTAGCCGATAATTATTATTGAAGTCGTAATTTCTGCTGTTGAGTAATTTGATATTTAGTGCATCATTTGTAATTAATATGTCTTTCCCATCGGGGCTAAAATGGGTTTGTCTGATGCTTTGCTTTTGTGACCATACTTTATAATTTCTAGCATAAAAATCAACTAGATTGAGCACTTCTAAACTATCTTTTGTGATAGGATAAATCAATAGTTGGTTATTGGGGGAGAAGGATTGTACTGCATATCTAGCAGGATATGAATTAGTGTACTCATTTGCTTCCAAATATATGGCTATGGAAAAACTTAATTTTGTATTTGTTAAATCATAAAAGTTTAAAGACGAATCAATACTAACCGCAGTCATATATCTGCCATTCGGACTAATGGTGATGTCTTTTACTTTATCCAATCCGGTCCAATTGCGCAATATGATACTATCCTTTAAATTCCATTTATAAATGGTGCCATCATCGCTACAACTATAAATGATGTTTGGATCTTTGTCTTGAAATTCAAAATCGTTAATGGTATTACGGTGAAGTACTATTTTTTTTACCAAAGAGAAAGTATCGGTAAATGGTCGAATGATATTGAGTATAGAGTCTTCTGTTACATATAGTAATTTATTGTTTGGCGAAAATTTAGCAGCATAGCTTGGTGCATCAGTGGTAAATCCTGCGACCGGCGTATAGTTATAGGTATTCCAAACAGTTACAGTATTATCAGTAGCTGCACTTACTAAGTATTTGCCGTTAGGGCTATAATTCAGGCTAGTGATTTGACCGGAATGGTAAGTTAGTGTTGTTATTTCTTTGCCCGATACCTTATCCCAAATTTTGATTAGCCTATCAGAACCGCCTGTTGCAAAATATTTGCTATTGGGCGATTGTGCTATGATATAGTTTCTCGAATGGCCCGATTGTGTACCAACAACTGTTTCAATTGGTTTATTCCATTTTTCACGACTTGTATTTACCCAAGCAATGCCTTCAATATTTTTATACTGTTTAAAAAAGGTTTCCGCAGCTACAAGGCTTTGCAAGGCTTTATCCATTAGCAAAGATTTGTGGTGTATGGTGGCCCATAAATAATCTGCCCAACCATAATTTGTTGTATCAGATGTTGCAGTTGTAGCATCTTGAATAAGAATGGCCGTTTGCATGGCTTCAATGAGGTTATCATCATTTACTTGTTGAAGCCCAATACCCAACCAATTTTCAATGAGTTCTTCCTTTTTTATTTGTCCCCATAGTTGAAGGGATTGCTGTCTTCTTTCGGCTCTATTATCAATACTAAGTAAATAAGGCTTAATACTTGCAGGGTATAGCGGAGATGCAGTAGCTGCCCATCTTGCAAACTCAACATCATAATTTGGATTGTTACCCATTAACCTACCCGGGTAATTTCGTATATACTTTAGATACAAATCATGATGAATGGGGAGGCTATTGATCACAGCAGCAAACATGTTTTGTCCGGAGAATATTCCACCCTCATTCTTAACAGCACGGTCAGGATTGGTAAGGGTGTCTTTTGCAATAATGAGTGATGCAGCTTTTGCAGATTGCTCTAAAGCTGCTAAGGTTTCTTTTTCAATTAACGAATTTCCAAAATAATAGAAGTAGCGATAGTTGTACAGTCGATTCGTACCATCTGTAAATAATATATTATCTGTAAGAAATGGTTTTAATGCTAAACTTCGCCAACTCACCGGAATTTCTACTTGGCAGTTGTAAAAATCATTCGGTAAAATTTTATTGATGTAGGCATTAGCAACATGTACCACAGTGTAGTTATCTGTAACTTGTACAAATGGTGTAGAGAGAATAGTTCGTACACCATTGTGAAAAGTAGTATCTCCTTCAATTGATCTGCTTTCAATTGTGTTGTACTTAGAATTAGTAACGATTCCGTCTAACTTACCGGCTGCAATAATTAACTCCACTGAATCGGCACCAAAGGGCTTTATTGTTTTTATCGGAAAATATACATTAGCTGTTTCTGTTTCTGCAATGCCCGGGTAATTAAACCGTTTATCTTCCATCGTAATATATTCATGCAGTTTGCTCAATCTTGCCAAAATATCAGCTTTAGCTTGCCAATGATTGTGTTTTCTAGCATTTTCCAAAGCCTTGGTTAATATAGAGTGAGAAGCTTTTACGTCATCCAATAAGCGATAGCACCTGCCCATAACACTCCATAGTTGTGTTACATATATACTACTATCAAAGTTGGGGTGCTTTTTAGCCCAATCATTTGCTTTTGCAAAGCAAATCAAGGCACTGTCTATTTTATTACTGTTATGTAATCGATTTCCTTCACGGTATTGTTGCAGGAAATAGGCGGTATCTAATTGGGCTTGCCCAAATATTGATACACTAATAAGCAAGATGATTAAACAAAACTTTCCCATTAGTTACCGTTTCAACTGTTATAAATAAGATAGTACATGGTCAATTTGTACCAATATAAAGTTTGTAATGCTGTTTTTATTTACTGGGGAAGGAAATGAGGTCGAATATAGGATATTTTTCAAATTGTTGCGTACCGACTCCTCACAAGAATGGGTCAACATTTTGTATTTGTCCTCATTACTGCTTAAAACGATTGTGCCAAAATTTCACTACCTATTTGCTTTCCTTGCTAATTGGCTTCGTTAGTCTGAATATGTTTTCCAAATTATTTTTCAAAAAACATATTTTTTTTTCGTTTCACATTTTTTGTGCTGGGAGACTAATGATTTGACATGTCTAATGATTCACCTTTTTTAAACATAAAAGTGTAAACTATATGTTGTTTGTTGAAGCATTGATTTTCATTGCTATTTCCTGCTTTCAAAAAGCGGAAAAACTTTTTTTCCGCAATTGCGTTTAACTATTCCATATATTTTATTAAACAAATTTTTTTACCAAAACCTCTAACTATGTTCCAAAATTTGTTGGGAGTACTCCCTATCGCAAACAACAATTATGTAGCATTTACATTCTTTGTTGGTACAATGGCCATGATGGCCGCTTGTGTTTTCTTCTTCTTTGAAATGTCAAACGTTGAAAAGAAATGGAGAACATCCATTTTGGTTTCTGGTTTGATTACGTTCATTGCAGCCGTTCATTACTATTACATGAGAGGCTATCATTTAGAAACCGGAGAATCTCCTGTATTCTTCCGTTATGTTGACTGGATTCTGACTGTTCCTTTAATGTGTGTTGAGTTTTACTTAATCACTAAAAAAGCAGGTGCTAAAATTGAATTGTTATGGAAATTAATTTTTGCATCAATTGTAATGTTGGTTACCGGCTACATTGGTGAAGCTATTTATGGTAACGAAACTCAAAGTTGGATTTGGGGATTGATTAGCGGTATCGCTTATTTCTACATTGTTTATCTTATCTGGTTTGGCGATGTAGCTAAACTTGCTATAAGTGCAGGACCAGCTGTAACTAAAGCTGTAAAGTCTTTAGGATGGTTTGTTTTAGTTGGTTGGGCAATCTATCCGGTAGGATATATTGCAGGCACTGCAGGTGGTTTCTTTGGTGTTAGAATGTTTGAAGGATTATCTATGGATATCGTTTACAACATTGGTGATGCCATTAATAAAATAGGATTTGGCTTGGTAATTTATGCTTTAGCACAATCTGATAAAAGTTCAGCTAACGCTTAATAGCGATTGATAAGTGCGGTGCAAATGCACCGCACTTTTTTAACTTATAAATCAGCCAATATGCTAAGAATAATTTTGCTATTGATAGGCTGTGGGTTGCTTGTAGTTCAGCAGTCTATTTGCGAACTTCCTGTAAATGTTCAATTTATTTTATTTATCATAGGAGTCTTAGTACTAGGTGTGCCGCATGGCGCCGCCGACTTATTAGTAGCTACTCATAATGCTTCGCACAATAAAAAGACGTTCTCGAATATTAAGTTTTTAGGTGTTTATTTAGGTAGACTATTCCTCTTTGCATTAACATTATGGTTCTTACCAGTTATCGGTAATTTTTTATTCATTCTTTTTGCTGCATATCATTTCGGAGAAACAGATTTGCATCAATTCAAAACCAATACTATTCTGGGTAAACTGTTTGTTATCAGCTACGGATTGGTATTGTTGTCTGTCATTCTTATTCATCATTTTGAAGACGTAAAACCTATTTACTTACAGTTTGAATCTGGCTTGCAATCCATTGATTTATTGAATTGGATTGATGCCCATCGTTACTCCATTATTTCTATTTGTGGCACAGCTTTCTTCACTATAACTTTTGTTTACTTTCTTTATAATAGAAATACTGAAAATATTGATAATGGCTATTTCTTAATTCGCTTTGCTTTATTGTTATTTATACTCTTTCAATTGCCCATGCTTTTAGGATTTACTTTTTACTTTGTGGTATGGCACTCCTTTATATCCTTACAAAATATCATTGCTTATCTACAAATGAAGCAAAACTTATCAGCCAAAACAATATTCAAACAAATTCTATTCTATAGTGGTCTTGCTATAGTTGGTATTGCCTTGTTTGGTATGACCGGCTTTATGTTTATTAATAGTACTGCTATTATGGGATACTTATTTTTAGGACTTGCTGTTCTTACCGCTCCGCACATGCAAATCATGCATGACATGTATTGTAGCATTAGAAAAAATAGGACGGCATAATTTGTCTATTAGCTTTCTTACCATTCTGTTTAGATATCATCGGAATAAAATAAAAACCCCGATAAAAAATATCGGGGCTTGTACATAGCAATCGAAGAGGTCCGTGGCTTTCGCCTTTTCCAAAACTGTCCCGGCAAGAATGGGACAGTGCGTTTAGTTAGTTGTAGGTGCGGCCTGTAAAATTTCTTCCGTTACACCGTTGGCATATTGCTCAAAATTTTTGGTAAACTCTAAAGCCAAAGCATTGGCTTTTTTATCGTAAGCTGTTTTATCTTCCCAAGTATTTCTAGGGTTTAAAATTGTTGCCGAAACATTAGGGCAAGTAGTTGGCATTTGCATACTAAATACCGGATGTGTTTCAAACGTTACATTGTCTAAATCGCCATTCAGCGCAGCGGTAATCATGGCTCTGGTATAACTCAATTTCATACGGTTGCCAATGCCATAAGGGCCGCCACTCCAACCGGTATTGATCATCCAAACATTTACTTTATGCTCTTTCATTTTCTTACCCAACATTTCGGCATAAAAACCGGGATGCAATGGTAAAAATGGTGCTCCAAAACAAGCACTGAAAGTGGATTTTGGTTCTGTTACTCCGGCTTCTGTTCCTGCAACTTTTGCTGTGTAGCCACTAATAAATTGATACATGGCCTGGCCCGGCGTTAACTTGCTGATGGGCGGTAAAACGCCATAAGCATCGCAGGTTAAAAAGAAAATATTTTTTGGCGTTTTGCCTATTGATGGTTCTAACGCATTACTAATAAAATCTAACGGATAGCTAACCCTTGTGTTTTCAGTAATCGCAGCGTTACTAAAGTCAATCGTATTGGTGCCATTAAAGTATGTAGTATTTTCTACCAATGCTCCTTCACGAATAGCATGAAAAATTTCAGGTTCTTTTTCTTCATTTAAATCAATGGTTTTGGCGTAACAACCACCTTCAAAATTGAAAACGCTATTGTTTGTCCAACCATGTTCATCATCACCAATTAGTTTACGGTTAGGGTCGGCGCTTAAAGTAGTTTTTCCTGTTCCGCTTAAACCAAAGAAAATAGCGGTATCTCCATCTTCACCCATATTAGCACTACAGTGCATACTGAGTACACCTTTGTCGTGGGGTAATATATAATTGAGTATCGTGAAAATGCCTTTCTTCATTTCGCCGGTATATCCGGTACCACCAATGATGATGGTTTTTTCTGTAAAAGAAACAATAGCAAAATTATGTTGACGGGTTCCATCAACTGCCGGATCAGCTTTAAAACCCGGTGCTTGAATGATGTACCAATCGGGTTGAAAATGGTCTAGTTCAGCTTCGGTTGGTCTAAGAAACATATTGTAAACAAACAAATTGCTCCATGGATTTTCGTTGATGACTCTTATGTTCAATCTGTAGTTAGTATCTGCACAAGCATAAGCATCTCTCACCCACACTTCTTCTTGTTGACCCAAATAATCGAGTACTTTAGTTTTTAATTGCTGGTAATATGTTGGTTCAATGGCAATGTTGAAATTATTCCAATGAACAGTGTTTTCGGTAATGGCGTCTTTGACAATGAATTTGTCCTTCGGGCTACGGCCGGTAAATTCTCCTGTTGCAATTACCAAAGCACCGGTGTCATTTAAGGTTCCTTGTCCAAGGCTAACGGTTTGTTCAATTAAAGCGGATGGTTCTAACTGATAGTGAATGTTGGTTTTGTCTGAAATACCTGTCTGTAACAACTTGTCTGCTGGTAAGCTAAGGGTTGGAATCATATAAACTAACGTTTGTTTGTTTTGCAAAGTAAGATAAAAATTTTCTAATTATCACTATGTGTAAACTGTACATATTTGAAAATATCTTGTCAGTAACGTTTCCGATTAGATAATTTTTAACTACTCATCTAAATAAAAAGATTGTTGTCTATCAAAAAAGGCTGCTTTTTTAGAATTTTCAACTTGGTTGTACCCATTTTACAATTTTTAGCCCAATCTTCAGATATGGAAACCTAACTTAGAAGCATCTCGGTAAATATGGGAACAATGAAATGGTTGAATCTATCTGTTGTTATGGTGTTAATGAGCATGTTTTCATGGCCATTAACAAGCATGGCTAATACAAATACTGGCATTTTATTTCAAAAAGATACCACCATTGTGATTGATACGGCGTTGCCTGATATTGCTTTTCCGTTAACGGTAAGAAAATTTATTCCGGCTGTGCCTTTAAGGCAATTATTGCCAGATAGTAGTTCAAAAATAGTCATCCTAAAAAATGATACTGAGATACAAGTAATTGAAACGGCTGGTGGAGCAAAACTGTCTTTTGTTGTATCAGATTTTGAATACACCAATGGACAAACTGTAAATGAGCAGGTTGTAGTTACAGTTAGAACAATGCTTACACCCGCTGATTTTATTAGCGCTCATGCTCCAACCATCATGAGGGGAGCATTGCTCGATTTGCAATGGGGCTTTCATATTGCTGCATCAACTTCATCAAAGCCCATTCAACTCAAAAAAGGAAAATCCATTAGAATTACATTTCCACCATCTACAACAATTGAAAGTCTTTTTTATGGCGATACTTTAAAAACAGGTGCTGTGAATTGGATGGAAGCTGCACAACTCGACCCGTTGCAAATCAATCGCTTAGGCTGGATAGCTTTTGGAGAACGTTACCCCAATAAGCAAGATAGAATTGACCAATATGTAAAATTAGATATTAGTGAAGATTATCTACTACCTGAAAAAGCTACTGTATTGTTGGTTTTTCAAAATAAACATATCGTAGCATCGGGCATTTCAACAGAAGTGCCGGTATTGTATAGTTTCAGAAATATGCCTATAGGAGAGCAGGTATATGCTATAGCATTTATGGAAGTAGCAGGTAAATTATATGTTGGAAAAAGCGACCGTTTTATGGTTGATGAAGAAGATATTCCTGCGATTGAAATGAAAGCATGGAGTAAAGATGTTATTCAACTTTTGCTTCAACAGTTGTGATTATTGGTTTCCCCAACGATAAGATTTACTGTCTAATCCGGCAATATCTAACACCCTATCTACAACCGTAAGTGCCACTTCTTCTATTGTTGTAGGAACACTATAAAAAGAAGGCGTAGCCGGACAAATAATGCCTCCGGCCAATGTTACGGTTTCCATATTACGAATGTGAATGAGGTTGTACGGTGTTTCTCTCACCATCAAAATCAATTTTCTTCTTTCCTTCAATACAACATCGGCAGCACGGGTAACTAAATCGTCACTAATACCGGCTGCAATTCTGCCTAAAGTGCCCATACTGCATGGTGCAACAATCATAATATTATATTTGGCAGAACCTGATGCAAAAGGTGCTGAAAAATCGTATTTCTCGTAATATTGAACCGGGTAGTTATTATAATCATCGTTACCGAGTTCGGTTTGCCAAACATCTTTGGCATTTTTACTCATTACAATTCCAAGTGCATCCCACTGTTGTCGGAGTTGCATTAATTTATCGAGCAATAATTTGGCGTAGATGGCACCACTAGCTCCGGTGATAGCAACTGCAATTTTGTTAGACATGTGGGTTACATTTGTATTAACAACAAAAGTAGGATGCAAAAGTTTATAGCCTTAATATTGGTGTGGTTTGTTTTTTGTGGTCTTATGGGCCCCAAAAAGAAAAAAAATATTTGGCAATCTTGGACCGAAGTAACTAAACTACAACAACAGATTACAAAACCTATTTTGATTGATGTATACACTGATTGGTGCAAATATTGTAAAGTGATGGATGCAACAACGTACCGTAAAGATTCTGTTATCATTTATTTGCAACAGCATTTTTATCGGTATAAACTGAATGCAGAAAAAAATGATTCTATCAATTGGCAGCAAAAAGTATATCGTTTCAATCCTAGGTATAATACCCATGATTTTGCAGTATATCTTACGAAGGGAAATACAGTTTATCCTACTACAGTTATCATTAATTCAAAAGGACAACCCTATTTTCAGCCGGGAGCTTTAACTATAAATGAAATGGAATTTTTGTTGAAATACATGATTGAGGCTGAACCGAAAGGGATTACGATGGCAGATTATCAACAACAATTTATTAGCCGTTGGTAATCATTAAGGCATTCTGTAACCTCTTAAAAAATCTGCGATTTCCATTCGCTTTTTACCTTCTAACTGAACATCGGTAACCCAAATAAATCCATCTGCACAAACAAACTTCAAATATGTTTTTCCATCAGTTAGCACATCTCCAACTGCTATTTGATGTGGCATAATTTCTTTTTTGCTTTGATACACTTTTAGCATTTTACCATGCAGTTGCGTAATTGCACCGGGAAAGGGAGAAACACCACGAATGAGGTTATGGATGGCAGTTGCAGATGTATTCCAATTTATAGTGCAAGTGGCAGTAAAGATTTTTGGTGCATGATGTAATGCTCCATTTGTAAGTGAAGTTTGCGGTGTTTCATTTAAATCATGATGTACCAAGCCATGCATTGTTTTTACTAATAATTCGGCACCGAGTATTTTCATTCGGTCATGTACAATTCCTGCTGTATCATCTTCACCAATTGGCATGCTAGCTTGTAATAAAATATCGCCGGTATCAATTTCATGTTTCAATTTAAATGTAGTAACGCCGGTTTCTTTTTCTCCATTAATAATTGCCCAATTAATGGGAGCTGCGCCACGGTATTGTGGTAATAAACTGCCATGTACATTAATAGTACCCATTGGTGGCATGTTCCAAACAATTTCAGGTAACATTCTAAAAGCTACTACTACTTGAATGTCTGCCTTAAATGATTGCAGCTGTTCAATAAATTCAACGGATTTTAATTTCTCCGGTTGTAACACCGGAATGTTTTTTTCGACCGCATATTTTTTTACTGCACTTTGGGTGAGTTTCATGCCACGGCCTGCAGGTTTGTCGGGTGCTGTTACTACTGCTACCACATTATAGCCGGCATTAACTAATGCGTCTAAAGAAGCTACCGCAAACTCAGGTGTACCCATGAAAATAATACGAGGAGATGAATATTGCATGTTGCAAAAGTATTAGTTGCAGCCAACTCCTCCGAAAAAACTATTCAAAATCATCGTAGAGTAAATAGGTTTTTCTCATACGTTTAAAGGCATCTAACTGCGGTTGCCAACTTGCTCTAATCTCTGCTTCTGATTTGCCATCTTTTATTTGTTGCATCAACGTACTATTCCCGGCAAGTTTATTGAAGAAATAATTTGTAGGCTTATCAACCTTAGGTTTCAAAAAGAAATTCGCTTTATCAGGAAAGAGTTTATAGGCTTCCAACAAATACTTCAACTGCACTTTATTATCCACCATTTTCAACACTGCTTCATTGGTGCCATGTAGGTTCCAACCATAACATAATTTATCTTTTAGTTTGGGCTCCTTAGCACCATCACGACTAGTAGGCGTAAAGGAAAATAAATGTTTGGGTAAATCGGGGTGACCAAAAATGCAGAACGGAAAATCTGTTCCTCTTCCTTCACTTAAAACAGTTCCTTCAAAAAAACAAGTGCTGCCATACCAGTATATGCTTGCTAAATCAGGTAAGTTGGGAGATGGTTTAATTGGTAATTCATATTTAGTTTTATGGCTATAATTAGCTACTTTAATAATTTGAAAATGAAATAATGTATCGGCAGAATTTTGAGCAAACTTGTAGTAATTCCAACGTTCATTGGCTTTCGGGCTTAACCATTGTTCACCTGCTATCATGATGGCATATTCGGCCATTGTCATGCCATAAACAATTGGTACAGGCTGCATGCCTACAAAACTTCTATAAGCTGTATCTAAAACAGGACCATCTACATAATGTCCGTTAGGATTGGGTCGATCTAAAATCATTAGTGGTTTGCCGGCTTCAAAAGCGGCTTCCATAAACTCTTGTAGCGATGAAATAAAAGTGTAAAATCTTGTGCCCACATCCTGAATATCGAACAATAAAACATCTACCTTACTCAAATCTTCGGCAGAAGGTCTACGTTTTTTTCCATACAGCGAAACAACGGGTACACCTGTAGCTTGATCAATGTAGTTGTCAATTTTTTCTCCTGCATCGGCTGTTCCTCTGAAACCATGTTCAGGTCCAAAAGCAATGGTAATATTTACACCTAATTTGATAAGTGTATCCACCAAATGAACTTTGCCAACTGTAGCGGTATGGTTGGCAAATACACCGACTCTTTTTCCTTTTAATAGGGGTAGATAGGTGGCTGTACGATGAGCTGCCGGCGTTATAGGCCGACCATTTAAGCCAATATTTTGTTGAGCACTGAGTTCAAACAAAAATATCATACAGGCAGAAAACAGTAGTATAACCCTCATTTAAAGTGGATTTAGAAGATGAAAATAACAAAATTGTGCGGTATTTTGCTGTTTTTTGAGTTAATAAAGAGGTTGTACTTATTTTATAACCACAGGAAAATTAATTGACTGTTTTTTAATTGGATATATGGCCTTTTATGAGGTATTTTGCTGCCGGAAAAATAGAAGTGCCCTTATCTTTCTTGTATATCTATCTAGCTGAAACAGTATTTTAAGTGCCGTTTTCATTGCTTACAAGTAGACATCTCCACGACTGCTTTCCGAATTATTCAATAAAAAAAATTGTATGCAGCAAGTAAAAAAAGGTGATACTATTAAAGTGCACTATCACGGAAAATTAACTGATGGAACAACATTTGACAGCAGTGCCGGTCGTGAGCCACTTGAATTTGAAGTAGGCGGAGGAATGGTAATTGGTGGTTTTGATAATGGTGTAATGGGAATGACAATTGGTGAAAAGAAAACCATTGAAATTCCTGCTGATGAAGCTTATGGTCAAAAGCAAGAAGAAATGATCATGGAATTTCCTAAAGATCGATTTCCTGAAGATATGGTGCCTGAAGTAGGTATGCAATTGAACATGAGTAATGGTTCGGGTCAAAATTTCCCTGTTGTGATTGTTGATGTACAAGAAGCAGTAGTGATTTTAGATGCCAATCATCCATTAGCCGGTCAAGATTTGATTTTTGATTTGGAATTGGTAGAAATTAAAGGGGGTAGTCCATTGATTATTATGCCTTAGTATTTATTTATCAACATATGCTATTGAAAAAGAGGAAGCAATGCTTCCTCTTTTTATGTACAGTATAGAGCTACAAGTACAAGTGTGCGACGCAACAGTAGTTAAATAGTAGTACCATAGCTTGTTACAAGAACTATTTTATTTTACTCAATCCTTCTAAGCAAGAAGCATCGGCGGGTCTGTTCAATAACGCTTTATTAAATAGTGTTTTGGCATCGTTGTTTTTGCCCATGTTTAAATAGGTCCACGCTAACATATGATTTCCATCATAATCAAATGGGTAGAGATTAACTACTTTCTCAAATAATTTACTGGCCTGTTCATATTTTTTTCTGTTGTATTGAATAACACCTGCCCAATAATTAGCAGTGTAGTTTTGAGCATCTACTTTTAATATGTCTTCGTAAGCTTGTAAAACTTTGTCCCAACTTTCTAACACACTCAAAGGCTTTACCAGCCCTAGTTTTGCTTCTACTGCATAAGGTTTTAATGCAGCTGCTTTTTGATACAACGCAACGGATTGCGTATAATTTTTATTTTGATAATTTAACCATCCTAGGCGTAAATTTATTTCGTAACTATCTGCATCGTACACTTTATTCATCGTGGCAATGGCTTCGCCATACAACTTGTTGTACTCTTGTGTATAGCTGTCTTTAAATGCTTTTTGAATTACAGCATCGCTTTGTGCTATTGCCGAAAAACTAAGCAGTATGATGGCTGCTGTAACCATTTGTTTTTTTAAAATTTCCATGATAAACCTCCTGTAGTTGAATGTTGATTGAATGTTGTTGTTTTATTATACAATTGACGTTGCTCAAAAGTGTAGCCTAGTTGAACAACACATTTTTCTGATATAGAATAATAGCCTGTAATGCCAGCTTTTGTTTTATTGATATCAATAGCGTTGTACAAATACATGGCATCATTTTCTGCTAGGTTTTGAAACATTCCGAAAGTAGCATTTCCTTCTAGCCAAATATTTTTCTTGATTTTACAACCAATCACTTGTTTGAAATTGGTGCCCGATGATTCATTTTGTCGGATAAATAATGTTGAAAAACCATAGAGGTTTAAATTACCTAATGGATATAATCCTAGTTGAAAATTGATTTGTTTAAAAGGAGCATCCGTAACTGTTCCAACAATAATATCTCCCTGAATATTGAAATAGTTAGAATGATATTTTACACCGAATAAGCCTAAATGGTTATTGTAAATTAAGTTATTGAATGGCGTATATACAAAGTGGTATGCTCCTTTCAACTGCCATTTTTTGTTGAGGTTAATGGTTATTTTATTGTAGTATTCAAACTGATTGATATTGATATTTCTATTGTTGGTAACAATGGTGAGTTGTGTTTCGCTGATGGTTTGCTGATACGTTGCAACAGATTGTAGCATATGAATATTCCAACCCAGTCGATTACCTACATCAAGCCTTGCATAGGTTGGATTTTGTCTTTCATTGGCATCGGTTTGTTTAATGCTTAATTCAAATCCGGCTTGCGTAAAAGCAAAGCTTTTAAGTTTTTCTTTTGCTATGACATCTTTTGACAAATATTTTACTTGAGCATCAGCTAACTCAGTTTGATTCAAATATTTTAGGCAAAGCCATATATAGTAATGAGCTGTAGAATTGTATGAATCGTTCTTTAAAACATGTTCATATTGTTTGATGGCTTCACTAAAATTATTCAACATAAAAGCTGCATAGCCCATGCGTAAACGAAGTAATGTAAAGTCTTGATTGGCTTGCACAGCTTCTTTTCCATAAGCCAATAATGCTTTCCAAGAACCTTTTTCGTATAAAGCATAGCTCTTTGTATTTACTTCATCATACGTTAAATCATTTTGAGCTATTGAAGGAACAGAAAGTATCATAGCGATGAGTAATGCTATAGTTTTTAATGGATGCATGTTGCTTGTATAGTTTTGTTTGGGGTTTGAATGGTAAACGAGTGCAGTTGACCATTTTCGATATTCACTGTTGCGGTTGATTGTTGTTTATCTAGGCCAAATATTTCCAACGTTTGTGTAGTTGAGAAAGAAATACTTCCGCTATTTAATAAGCCATCTTTTTGTTGAACTTCACTTTCAAAACGCATTCGAATAAAAATATAAAATGGCGCCAAAATATCTTGCAACCATTTGATGGGATTTACGGAATACACATTCAAGGGGAAATAATCTTTTACACTCAACTTTTTATCTGAGCTCAATAATACTTTGTAGGCTACTTGATAAAATTTGTATAACAAAGTTTTTCTTGAGCCAAAATAATTGGTGAAGTAAAATGCTGTGCCATTGTTTATGAAATAGGCAAATGCATTTTGTGATGCACAATACAGATAAGTCTCGTTATATAAACTCGTACAAACTTCCCATTCTTCTGTAGTAAAGTTTTCGGCTTGTACTTGTAAAATAAATCCGGGTTGAAAATTAAATGCTTGTTGTAATTGAACATTAGCTACTACATTACTTACAAAACTTCCTTCTAGAGGTGTACTATAGTTTTTTAATGCAATAGCATGATTGTTTTTTGTTGTAAAATAGCTAATTGGGTAGGCTAATGTTTTAGAACCAACATAAGGTGTTGATTGAACTTGAAAGTGTAAATGTGGCTCAGGCGAACGGCCTGAATTGCCAACGTTTGCAACAATTTCACCTTTCTTAACATAAGCACCTTTAAAAACTTTAAAAGAATGTTTTTTAAGATGCGATAATTTAGTGTACAAACCTTCGGCATGTTTAATAACAATACTATTACCCCAGTTTTGCTGTGCATTGTTGCCACCAATTTCATTGTCTTCTACATGATCCACAATCTCTTCTACAATACCATCGGCAGGGGCAAGAACAGGTTTGTTGTAGCAGTAAAAGTGTTCAGGCAAGTTACCTGGTAAACGATACGTTTTCATTTCATCATCTAATAAAACAAAGTCTAGTGCTTTGCTCCATTCGCCTTTATGTGTTACTGTTCCATCGTAGCCTTGGCTTACCATCCATTCACCCATAAAAGGCAATGCCAATTGGTGGTACACATTGTTCATCCATCTTTCTTTTCCATTTTTATATCGGTATAAATTAGTTTCCGGACTATAATATTGAATTGGTGTAAGTACTAGTTTGTTTTGTTTAGTACGTATTTGCAGCATATACAAAAACAAAATAACAGTGATGCAAAATGGCAATGAAAAAATGGGTACACCTACTTTAAATAATAAACTACCAATACCTGTAACCATTAAATATGCAACCGGGACAGAAATAAAAATCCATAAAAAAGAACGTATTGATGGAATTAAATAAAATCCGCCTAACGCAACAGCTACCAACATAAAATTGGTGCCCATATTATAATAGCTAACATCAATTTGATTGAATCCACCCATTAAAAATCCAAAGAAAATAGCAACAGAATAGCCAAATACCATGAGCATAAATGCAATCCTTGAATAAATCAATAAACCAATAGACAAAACAATTCCGGATGCAATATTTACTTGAAACAAAATTGCACTCATGCTTCTAAAAAAGCCTGCCACAAAATCAGGAATACTCCAGTTTTCAATTTTGGTAATGACGTTTACTAAACTGTTGCCACCTAAAGCATACATTTCGTTGTACCAATAAATATGACGAACAGTTAGTCCAATTCCTGTAAAGCTTTTAGATGCAATAATTAACAAAGCAGTACTGATAATAAATGCCAATGATAATGCAGGTAAACCTCTTTTATTCAACATAGCATTTAGTACAGTAGAAATAAATAGTGTAAGCAATGAACCTACTATGAGTAATGCAGCAAAAGCAATTCCAAATTCAAAATTGGTTCCAAAGCCCAAACCAAATAATACTACACTGTAGGTAAGTAATCCATTTTGTACTTGTTCTTTACCAAAGCCCAATGCATGTGCTGCTATAATTGCAATGATAACCGCAGCCAAACCACAGGCACCTGTAAATGGCGTAAAAAACGAAACAATTAAAATGAGTAAAGCAAATATTTTATTCTTCGAGAAGAACAACATGCCATAACTGTTAAGTATGGCATGAGCTAGGTATTTAGTGAATGATATAATATTAGTTACTTTCAAATTCTCCTTTTTATGAACCACAACGAATAAACGACGCAACGATACACAACGTTGAACAACTTAGTGTAATTGTGCCTTTGTGGTTTAGCACTACAAGTTAATTTCCTTCAAATAATCTGGCAGCACTTCCATTTGCTCAATGTATTCAAGGGTTTCGGCTTTTCTAATTAAATGCGTTTCGCCTTTATCATCAATCAAAACTACATTAGGTCTCATTTGGATAAACTGCATCCATTGGGTCATATTGTAAGCTCCAACTTTATGTACCACCACATGATCTCCTCGGTTTAACAGTGGCATATTAATGCTGCTTCTTACTACATCAATATTCATACATAAAGGACCATACAATACCATATCTTCTGTATGATGCGTAAAATCTTGTGCAGGACTCATTTTATGCTCGTACCAAAAGGCAGTGAATAAAATATTTACACCAAAATCCATAATAGTGGCTTTACGTCCATCACTCAATCTTTTATTTGCTAAAACTGTGCCTAATAAATAGCCTGCATCATCGATAAGGGCTCTACCACTTTCTAAAATGAGTAAAGGCAATTCATTACTGCTAAAGCCAATATTATACATCGCATTCGTTATTGCTTCTGCAAATTCATCCACACTTGGTATTGTATCAGCTCCTGGCAAGTAAGCTCCACGTAAAGTATTAGCACTCGGTAAGCCGCCACCTAAATCTAAATATTGAATAACGGTATTCAATTGCGTTTTTGCATTCCATGCTAAATCGCCTAATTTTCTTACGGCAACAGCGTACGCTTCAGTGCTTAGCATGAATGTACCAATATGGCAATGCAAGCCTGTTAATTGTAATTTTCCGGAAGCTATAATTTTATTCATCGCTGTCCATGCCTGACCATTTTCATAGTTAAAACCAAATCTATCCCACATGGGATAAATACCGGTATCCATATTTACACGAATAGCTACACGAGGTTTTTTATTCAACTGTTCGGCTAAGTCAATTAACTGATACAACTCTTCAAAATGATCAATATGAATCAATGAATCATTGTTAATAGCTAAGGTTAATTCAGCTTCAGTTTTCTCCGGACCATTAAAAATAATTTTATTACCCGGCACACCATTGCCCAATGCTTTGTTATATTCAAATCCACTCACCACTTCGCCCCAACTACCTTCTTGGTGAAAAATTTTGCATACCGCATTAATGTAATTGGTTTTATAACTCCATGCAAACTGCACTTTCGGATATCGAGTTGTGAAAGCTCTAACTGCATTTTGATAGGTACGGCGAATGGTTCTTTCACTTATCACAAACACCGGTGAGCCATATTGTTCAATTAAACTTTTTACAGCAACACCATCAATATGTTTTACTGCTTCGTATTCGGTACGAGTGCCAAATTTGTTCATTAATCCGGCATTCATTTTTTGAATACTTGGACTTTCATATCTTAATTTTTCCATAACCCTTTTTTTAATTTTATGTTATCAGCTGTTGTGCTACTATGAAACTTTCGTTGCGTCGCACTCTTCAAGGTTCTTTTCTTTACTGAGCTGTTTTTTGAATCACAACGACTTTACGACACATTCGAACCACAAAGTTGTGAAACCTTGTGCCATTCTGACTTTGTGGTTATAACTCTCCAAAGCCACTGATTTGTTGAAACTCTTTCACATCAGTAATATGATCCCATGAATAGCGAATGAAAATCTTGCCTACTTCATAATCAGTAAATGGAGTTACGTCATCTCCCAAAGCCATTTTGACCAATGCAGCAGGTTGATTTTGTCCTGCAGCAGCTGTTAAATAAATCCATGCCGGAAAACGAGGATTAATTTCCATGATATAACACACACCATCTGCAGTACGCATAATTTCTAATTCACAACCACCTTTCCATTTTGTAGCTTGAACAAATGTTTGAGCAATAGTTAGCAAGGTGTCGTCTTCTAACGTAATGCCAGCCCAAGCTTTTCCTTTATCGGTGATGTATAATTTTTTCATCGGAATAATACTTGTTGCATTTCCTTTTCCATCGCCCAATACAGCAATATTGATTTCGTTGCCACTAATAAACTGTTGTACAATAATGGGGTAACCCCATTTGGCAGTTAACTTATGAAATGCTTTTTGTGCTTGTTCCATGGTATAAGCAACAACAGCATCATAATATTTTCCTTTTACTACTAAAGGATAACCAAACAACTCGGCACAGGCATATAATTCATCTACACTGTAAATCACTTTGTCGGCAGGAACAGATAAGCCATACTTCAATCCAAATTGATAGAGGTTGATTTTATCTCTTGCATCAAATTGCTCAAATGTTGGTAAAAAGGTAGCAATACCCATACTTTTTAATGTGGGAGCCAGCTTCATAAAGTTGTATAACTCTGCATCAAAGTTGGGAATGATAACATCAATCTTTTCCTTCTCATGAATGTATTTAATTCTGTTGAGCAAAGCTTCAGTACCAGCAGCAGGATAAGTAATTTGATAGGTTTTATCTACCACATCATGCATATAAATACCGGGCTCTAGGGTTTCGTAAGAAAGCCCAATTATGCGTAAAGGGTTAGGCAAACCATCTCTCAATGCTCTGATAACAGCTACTCCAGGTCCAGGGCTGTCAATAGCATTTAGGCCGGTTACAGCCACTGTTAGTGGATGTTGATTTTCACTCATGATAAAAATTTGGGTAGAGTTTTAGTTCATTTTTTCATCAAGGAACAAACCTTGGAAGTTTAGTTAATGCTCTAAAAGATTGGCATACTTCAACTGGTTTACAAATTCGTCCCAATCTTTTTCTAATTGAGCATGACTTACATCGTAGCTTTCTAAAATTTGTGTTTTGATGGCGGCAGTAGGTGTGCCTTCTTTTATTAATGCTAAAATTTCGGCTGCAATCGGATTGGCCGAGTAAGAGTCGCCTGTAGATGGATTGAAAATGAAACCGGCTTCGCTAGTGGCAATATTTTTCTTCAAATGCATAATCTTGTATTTATAATATTTTTCTGACTACTCTTACTATCCTTCGTTTAATCAATCAGACGTTTCTCCAATAAAAAACCTTCGATTTAAGACAAAAAACTTTCATCTAATTTTTACCACGATCTTAGTTTAACCCAAATGTAATCGTCCATTAAAACGCCATTTTTCAAAACGGCTTTTCTTCTTACGCCTTCTAAATAAAATCCATTCTTTTCCAATATCCTCATCGAAGCTTTATTGGTTTCAAAAACTTCTGCATAAAGGCGTACAATATCGAAGTAGTAAAAAGTGTATTCCACCATCTGTCGAATTGCTTCTGTTGTAATTCCCTGCCCCCAAAATGGTTCTCCTAGCCAATAACTGATTTCAGCACTCATAATGTACACATCACTGTTGAGTATTAATCCAATTCCGCCAACTGCTTGTCCATCTACATCAATAGCAAAGTTTACAATTGGTGTAGTACCAATTGTTTTATTGAGCCAATCTTGCCCATTTTCTTCAGTATATGGATGCGGAAAGTAATTGCGTAAATTATTCCAAACATTGATATTGTTGGCGTATGACACTAAACTGGGTAAGTCTTCTTGAGTCCATTGACGAATGATTACAGCCATGAGTGTATTTTTTGAGCACCATAAATTAATGTCTCATTAAATGAGACGACAAGCTATCGAAAAACCTTCTGTTGGACACTTTGTTTTGAATAAAGTTTATACCAACTACTAAAATCTGAAGATTAATTTTACTGCTTGTGTAGTCGTTCCTTCATTGCATGCTAAGTCAAGGCACTGGTTTTTGAAGCTTCAATGCTCAACTTTTAAGATTAGAGCCATTTACACCATGCAAAAGCCTGATACAAAACGTACCAGGCTTTATATTCTGGGGATTTAAAACTTGCTGATTTATCTTCTATTCAACCACCAACCAAGCCAAAGGCCGCAAAGCCCCCAGCCAACTAAATAATCAGTTAGATATGCGGTTAGGTCGAAGCTAGGATACCAAATATGCCCGGTATATGGTGCATTCATAAAAACAATCAAACCTATAAAAAGACATGCTGTAAGCGTAGTAACAAAATTATTATTGCTAAACTTGGCTAACATCCAACAAAGCAGCCAAACCATTACAATATTAACTAATGCACCACGGGCCATATTCATTCCCATGCTCATATTCATGGCTTTGTGGTAAGTAACAACAGCCCAAGGTTTACCAGCTGATTCGTTCATCAGTTTCTCCATTTCCTCGCCTGAAGCACCTGGGGGTGTATTGGGTAAATAATATTGCCCATCTTCACTAAATTGGCTGTTTAAATATGCCATTATACTGTCCTGCTTTGGAGTGTATTGATTAGCAGGGCGATGCAAATCTAAAACCGTCCAGGAAAGTGTTTGGGCAATGAAAATAATTAGACCACCAACAATGGCGCCAATCAAATTTTTTTTCATGTTTGAGTGTTTTGTTTAGGAAAAGGTACTTTGTATAATTTAATTGTGCAACAAATTGGTATTATTTTTTTATATCCATCGATAGAGTAGCTTGAAATTATAGCTAGTGTATTAAATGTACAAGGATTAAAGCAGTAAGAGAAAAAAGGTATGCTAACATAGTACTTCACAACATGCTAACATCCTAGTTTTAGTCTAATTACAGTTTGGGCCAATTAACTGACAATTGTAAATCATCAACCATTTCTCTTTTAGATTAATAGTGTTTGGTTGCCCATGTTTTGCGTATTTTGCTTTAAAATATTACGATGCCCTCAAATTATATGCATACTTGCACAGAACGTTTTTTACGTTACGTTCAAATAGATACTCAAAGCGATCCATTGAGTAATGCTCATCCTACCACCGAAAAACAAAAAGATTTGAGTACGGTTTTGGCGGCAGAATTACTTGCTATGGGCATTGCAGATGCACATACTGATGATTTTGGTTATGTATATGCTACCATTCCATCTAACACCCCAAAAAATGTGCCGGTAATTTGTTTTTGTAGTCATATAGACACTGCACCTGATTGTAGTGGAACAAATGTAAAACCAATATTACATCGTCAATACAACGGTAGTGATATCGTTTTGCCCGATGATACTACGCAAGTCATCAGTCCCAAAGTATATCCTTATTTAAACCAACATATTGGTAAAGATATTATCACTGCAAGTGGCCTAACATTATTAGGTGCAGATGACAAAGCCGGAGTAGCGATCATAATGGATTTAGCACATTATTTAATGCAACATCCCGAAGTGAAACATGGCACCATTAAAATTTTATTTACGCCGGATGAAGAGGTGGGTAAGGGTACTGCCAAATTAGATATGCAAAAACTCGGTGCAAACTTTGGTTATACGCTAGATGGTGGTGCATGTGGAGAATTTGAAGATGAAACTTTTAGTGCCGATGGTGCAACAATATCTATCCATGGTGTGATTGCCCACCCTGGTGCAGCAAAAGATAAATTGGTTAATGCCTTAAAGATTGCCGGCGAAATTTTGGCTGCATTACCCATTAATGAATTTAGTCCGGAGACAACTGAAAAAAAAGAAGGCTTTGTACATCCGGTGAGGGTAGAAGGCATCGCTGAAAAAGCTACTATTGATTTTATTGTTAGAGATTTTGTCACTGCTAATTTGGCTAAACATGAAGAACGTTTAGAAGCGATAGCAAGGGGAGTGTTGAATCGTCATCCCAAAGCTAGTATGACGTTTACGGTACAAGAACAGTACAGGAATATGAAGGAAGTCATTGATTTGCATCCACAAGTGGCAGCTTATGCACATGAAGCTTACAATCGTTGCGGTTTAACGGTTGCGAATGAACCCATTCGTGGCGGTACCGATGGCAGTAGATTGAGTTTTATGGGATTGCCTTCGCCAAATATATTTACAGGCATGCAGGCCATACATAGCAAACACGAATGGATTGGCGTAGCAGATATGGAAAAAAGTGTACAAGTACTTGTTGAATTAACCAAGATTTGGGAAGAAAAGGCTTAATTATTAATGGGAAGTGGGAAACCAGTTTTTATTAAAAAATCATAACCTAGTGCTATGAGTATCATACCATCATCTAAAAAAGGATTTCATCAACCGCCCCGTACTGCTATGGAGGTGTATGAATTACTACCCAAAGGTACTTTGGCAGAAGTAATCAATAACACGATTTATATTTCACCAGTACCAACTTTTCAGCATCAAAATATTTTGGGAAATTTATTTTCAGATATCAATTTATTTGTTCGTGAAAAACAATTAGGCAATTGTTTGGTAGCTCAGGTAGATGTTTTTTTGATGCGATGAATGCGTTGCAACCCGATATTGTTTTCATCAGCACTGCAAATATGGGTATTGTACAATATGGAAAAATAAAAGGGAGCCCCGATTTGATTGTTGAAATTTTATCTACCAATAGAAAATACGATGAAGTAGATAAAAAGTTGATTTATCAACGCTTTGGAGTGAAAGAATATTTTATTGTTGATCCGTCAGATAAAAGCGTAATCAGCTACTTTCACGATGGTAAAAAATATCAATTGCAAGACAGTAAAAAGGGAGAGGTGAAATCAAAAATCCTAAAAAAGACATTCAACTTTTAATTGTCTTTGCTGCTATTCCTCAGTGGTTTTCCAAATTCGCATATACCAATAAATGGGATAACCAATCATTCCGGCAAATACAAAAACTAGTACCCAGATAATGCGTTCATTGTCAGCTAATTTTTTATTGTTGATGGCATGAACAATGAAATAAATCAAGCCGATTAAAGCAGAAATCCCTAACAAAATCAAGGTAATAATCAATCCTGCAAAATTAGAGAACAACGACAAAGGATCGTTCTCAAATTCTTCAGCATGCAGTACAACTCCCATCATGCTGCTAATAAACATGCCGATATATACAATAAACAAAATAGCGGGAAGGAAACTTAAGATTCCTGATAAAGTTATGGACTGTTTTGTCATGATTGTTCAGTTTAATCGTCCAACTAAGATACTGTATTTAGGATTGTTTACCTTTTAAGTAAAGTTTTTGCCGTTTTTTAGCTCAAAGCATCACTATTATCGTAAATCTTATCTTGATATTGTATTTTAGCTTATTCAAAACCATAATGTATCGCTCAAACACTGTAATTTAATTGCATGAAGAAGGCTTCCATCATTTTTACCCTTGTTACGGCTTTGTTTTGTCAGCAGGGATACAGCCAGTTTAGAAAATATTCCAACGAATTTTTGAATATTGGTGCAGGTGCCAGAGGTTTGGCCATGGGTAGTGCACAAGTAGCTACATCTGGTGATGCTACTTCCGGCTATTGGAACCCCGCAGGGCTTGTACAAGTAAAAGATCATCCTTCTGTTTCGTTCATGCATGCAGAATATTTTGCCGGCATAGGTAAATACGATTTTGGATCAATTGCACTTCCCATTCAAGATGGTCGTAAAACCTTGGCTTTGTCAATTTTACGTTTTGCAGTTGATGATATTCCCAACACCTTATATTTAGTAGAACCCGATGGTACCATCAACTACAACAATATCCGTACTTTTTCATCGGCCGATTATGCATTTTTATTGTCGTATGCCCAACAAGGCAAAAACAATACAGCAGACAAACAGTGGAGCTTTGGCGGTAATGCAAAAATCATTCATCGTAAAGTAGGCAGTTTTGCCAAAGCATGGGGTTTTGGTTTAGATGCAGGGGTACAACTAAGATTAAAAAAATGGCGCTTCGGATTAGTAGCTAGAGATGTTACTACTACTTTCAACGCATGGACATTCACTTTTAATGAGAGAGAAAAGGAAGTACTGTATTTGACCAATAATGATATTCCTGTAAAATCTAATGAATCAACAGCACCTAGATTAATTGCGGCAGCAGCACACACTTTTAATGTCAATAAAAAAATAGCATTAACAGCAGAAGCAAATCTGGATTTTACATTCGATGGCAAACGCAACACCTTAGTGAGTGCTAATCCGGTAAGTATCGATCCTAAAATTGGCATCGAAGCTGCATTCAATAAAACTTTGTTCATCCGTGCAGGAGTTTCTAATTTTCAGCAAGCATTATCAGATGGCGATACCACTAATCAAAAGAAGGTTTGGATTTTTCAACCTAGCCTCGGCGCCGGATTTAAGTTAGGCAATGTAGATATCGATTATGCATTCACTAATCTAGCCAATCAATCTAGTCCATTATACACACATATATTTTCGCTAAGAGTAGATTTGATTAATAATAAAAAGAAATAAACGACCTCATTTCAATACTTCGTTATGAAGAAAATTTTTGTATTCATTCTGGTTTTATTCACGGTGGAATTAATGGCACAGCCATTCAATAACGAATGGATAGATTACAGTAAAACTTATTATAAGTTTAAAGTGCCAACCACCGGATTGTACCGTATTTCTCGTGCCGATTTATTGGCAGCCGGTTTATCCAATACACCGGCAGAACATTTTCAGCTATGGCGCAATGGCAAACAAATTCCATTGTTTACCAGTACTGCAGCAGGTGTTTTGGGTACGAACGATTATATAGAGTTTTGGGGATTGCAAAATGATGGCGAAGCAGATAGAGCTATGTATCTAAACCCATTATTTCAATTGTCTGATGCCATAAGTTTACAAACAGATACAGCAGCCTATTTTCTTACGGTGAATACAACAGGTGGCAATAGCCGTTTTGTAACTACACCCAATAATGTGGCAGGCAATAGTTTGCCGGCTACACCTTTTTTCATGCATGTGCTGAGGCATAATTTCAATAACCAAATTCACCGAGGTACAGCCAATGTAGCGGGTAGCGAATATTTGTATTCTAGTAGTTATGACATTGGTGAAATGTGGAGCACAGATGATATTAGGCCCAATGCACCACTCTCTATTACTTACAATGATTTGAATGTTGCAATGGCTGGTTCCGCTGGTAGGTTTAGAATTTCGGCAGCAGGCAGTGCACCAAATATTAGAACCTACAGAGCGGAGATTAATAGCTTTGTGGCAGAAGACACCACACTTAATTTTTTTACCGCAGGTATTCAGTCAAACGATAATGTGCCATTAAGCAGCATCAGTAGTAACACAGCGATTTTTAAATTATCTAACAATTCACCGGTACAAACCGACCGTGTGGTGTTTGGTTTTTTTGAACTCACTTATCCAAGGGTGTTTAATTTTTCTAATCAAAGCAATTTCAGTTTTAGTTTACCGGCAAATGCTGCAGGTAATTATCTCGAGATAGCAGGTTTTAATAATGGCGGAATAGCACCGGTGTTATATGATATCACCAATGGAAAAAGATATGTGGCAGATATTGCTACACCTGGAATCATTAAAATTGTTTTAGAGCCATCTGCAACAAGTAGAAACCTAGTATTAGTGAGCCAAGCCGTATCCAATATCAGAACTGTAACACCATTGCAAAGTAGAAACTTTACAAATTATAGTACGGCATCTAATCAAGGTGATTATTTAATCATTTCTAACAGTTTATTGTACAATGGTGCTGGTGGAATAAATCCTGTTGACCAATATCGTCAATACCGAGCATCGGCAGTTGGTGGAAATTATAATGCTAAAGTGATTGATATTGATCAATTAGTAGATCAATTTGCATTTGGCATAAAAAAGCATCCATTAAGTATTAAGAATTTTTTACAGTTTGCTCGAACCAATTTTTCTTTAGCACCAAAATTTGCTTTATTGATTGGTAAAGGTGTAACCTATAGAGATTATCGTAGAAACGAATCATCATCTTTTGCAGAACGATTAAACCTAGTGCCTACTTTTGGTTACCCTGCATCAGATATTTTATTAGCATCTGCAAGTTTAGCACCTGTTCCGGCAACAGCTATTGGACGTATTGGTGCTGTAACACCGCAAGAAGTAACAGACTATCTAAACAAAGTAAAACAATTTGAACAAGCCCAAGCTTCAACCATTCAAACCATAGACAACAAAGCATGGATGAAAAATATTGTGCATGTAGCCGGGTCTAATGATGCCAATATTGAAGTTAGATTAACCAGCTATTTGCGTAATTACGAGAATATCATTAAAGACACTTTGTTTGGTGCCAATGTGGTAAATTTCAATAAACAATCAACGGGGCCGGTTACACCAATTGTAAATGCTTTGATGAATCAAATGTTTGAAAAAGGCATTAGTTTATTAACGTATTATGGCCACTCATCTGCTACTTCTTTAGATTATAATTTGGATGATCCTGCGGTGTATAATAATACGGGCAAGTATCCTTTCTTTTCTGTGAATGGTTGTAATGCCGGTGATTTTTATTCTTTTGACACATCAAGATTTTTAGTGTTTTCAACTTTGTCAGAAAAATATACATTGGCCCCTCAAAAAGGTTGTATTGGTTTTATTGCTAGTACGCATTTTGGGCTAGAGAATTACTTAGATTATTATTCAACCGGTATGTACAGGGCCTTTGCCAATTCTTCTTATAATCAGCCCGTTACTAAAGCCATGTTAGAGGCGGTAAATTATTTGCGCAGCTTTACAGGCACTAATGATTTTTATGGTCGAATTCATGCAGAACAAACCTTGTTACATGGAGATCCTGCGTTAAAAATAAATGCTGCTGCTCAGCCCGATTTTGTAGTAGAGGATCCACAAGTGAAGATTAGCCCGGTAACCATTTCTGTTGCTGATGTAAACTTTAAAGCAAAAACTTATTTCCACAATATTGGAAGAGCAACAGGCGACTCTGTTAGCATTCTAATCAGAAGAGAATATCCAAACGGAAGTACAGAAACCTTACTGTCACGCAGAATAAAATCTGTTCGATACATCGACTCTGTAGAATTAACCATTCCAATTGTTCCAACAAGAGATGCCGGACAAAACAAATTGATTGTTAGTATTGATAATGACAATCGATATACAGAATCAAGTGAAGCGAATAATACCATCACCAAAACCTTCTTCATTTTTGAAGATGATATTAAACCGGTATATCCTTATAATTTTTCTATCATCAATAGAACAAATATTAAGCTTACCGCATCTACCGCTAACGCTTTAGCAACTACTAAGCAATATGCAATGGAGATTGATACAACAGAATTATTCAACTCCACTTTAAAAGTTACCAGAACTATTGCATCAAATGGGGGAATGATTGAATTTGACCCGGGCATTAGTTTTACCGATAGTACAGTATATTATTGGAGAGTAGCACCGGTGCCAACGTCGGGTGCACCAAGATGGGCAACTGCTAGTTTTGTATATCTCATTGGCACTAACTTGGGTTACAATCAATCTCATTTTTATCAACACACCAAATCAACACAAGAAAGAATTTATATTGATACTGCCGATAGAAAATGGAAATACAGATTGCGTGGCTCAAACATTAATATTCAACATTCTATTTATCCAACCAGTGGTACACAAGATTTACAATTTAGTGTATCGGTAAATGGTGCTGCAGCTATCTATAGTGCTTGCATTGGTCGATCAGTTATTTTTAATGTACTCGATCCGGTTAGTTTGAAACCTTTGTATAACCAAACAGTTCCTTCCACTATACCGGCAGGCACACCGGGTAATTTCATGGGTAGTGCTGCTGCTTGTGCTGCAGGTCGCCAATACAATTTTGAATTTGGTTATTGGGATACGTCGGGCCGGAGAAGGTTAAGAGACTTTATGGATTGGATTCCGAACGGACACATAGTTGTTGCTCGTTTGGTTATGGATCAACCTTTTGATCAAAGTCCGTTTGTGAGTACATGGATTAACGATGCAACTATTTATGGCGCTAACAATACTTTTTACAGTCGTTTAAAAGGTGTTGGATTTACCGGCATCGATCAATTTACCGAACCCAAGACTTGGGCATTGGTGTATAAGAAAAATGATATGAGTTTTGCACCACAGTGGAAATTGAGTCTTGGTTTGTTTGATAGAGTGCAAATGAGTGTTGATGTTAATTCAACAGATACTTTAGGATATGTAACTTCTCCTGTATTTGGTCCTGCCACAGCTTGGAAGCAGTTAAGGTGGAGAGGCAGCAGCAGCGAATCAACGCTTGGCGATGTAGCAACAGTGAATGTAATTGGCGTGAGAAGTAATGGCACAGAAGATGTGTTGTATACTTTATCTACAGCACAGCAAGACTTTAACTTAAACGCTGTTAGTGTAAGCACTTATCCTTATTTGAAGTTGCAATTGCGTAATCAAGATAGTGTGAACTTAACACCATACCAATTGCGCTATTGGAGGGTTTATTACGATCCTGTACCAGAAGGTGCTTTAGCGCCTTCGCTTAGATATACCAATAAAGATACATTAGAGGTAGGAGAGCCGCTCAACTTTAGTATCGCTTTTAAAAATGTAAGTGATGTGGCATTTGCAGATAGTGTAAAAGTAAAAATGGTAGTGTTCGATAAAAACAATGTGGCTACTACTTTGCCTATCGCCAAACGCAAAAAAATTATTGCCGGAGATACTGCTGTCATCAGCTATCCCATTGATACAAAAAATTTAGTGGGCAATAATACATTACAAGTTGATGTTAATCCGGATAACGATCAACCCGAACAAACGCATATCAACAATTTTCTCTTCAAAGGATTTTATGTTAAGCCCGATACTTACAATCCATTGATGGATGTAACTTTCGATGGGGTACATATTTTGAACAATGATATCGTTTCTGGTAAGCCACATATTTTGGTTAAAGTGAAAGACGAGTCTAAGTACCTTGCTTTAGACGATACTTCATTAGCTACCATTTTTGTAAAGTTTCCGGATAACTCCATCAGAAGATATCGTTTTGGAACAGATACGTTGCGTTTTACACCGGCTAACACTACGAGTGGAAACAACGAAGCAATCATTGATTTTAATCCATCTTTATTGTTAGATGGAGATTATGAACTCACCGTTAGGGCAAAAGATAAAAGTGGCAATAATGCAGGCACCAACGAATATCGAGTACAGTTTCAGGTGATTAATAAGCCAATGATTAGTAACCTATTCAACTATCCAAATCCGTTTACTAGTTCTACTGCATTTGTATTTACCATTACGGGTAGTCAAGTGCCGCAGCAACTTAAAATTCAGATTATGACGGTTACAGGAAAGATTGTGAGAGAAATTACTAAAGATGAATTAGGGCCTATTAATGTTGGTAGAAATATTACCGACTTTAAATGGGATGGAACAGACCAATATGGTCAAAAATTAGCCAATGGCGTTTATCTCTATCGGGTGGTTACTAATTTGAATGGTAATAGTTTAGAAAAATATACACCTATCGATCAGTTTGGCGACAAAATAAATACCGATAAATTCTTTAATAAAGGCTATGGTAAAATGTATTTGATGCGATAGCTCTTCAGCAACATAGTTTGCCTCAGTTAGGGGCATAAAAAAAGTTCCGGCCACCTATCTCCGGAACTTTTTTAATTTAAGCCATTAACCTTATAAACCTACAAATGTGTGTATAATATAGTCGAGAATAAAAATGAAAAGGTTGCAACCATACCCAATTAATTGGGGTAGGAGCAAAAAAAAAGGCCAGGATAGACATCCAGCCCTGTTTTATCCAATATTCTATGAAAAACCAATTATAAGATGTTGCCGCCAGATTAAAGGTTGCAGCCGTTGGCTGAAAACTTTTTGTAATTGCCTGATAATTAGTTGTTTGTTGAAAACTTGTGGAAAGCAAAGCGTAATTGCCGTTGACCTTAATGCTAGACCATTTACCGACTAAAATTGGCTTAGATATGGCCTAAAATAAAAAAGGGCCCGGATAGAAATCCAGCCCTGTTTTAATCCAATATTCTATGAAAAACCATAAGTATAGATGCAAACAGAAAAGTTAAAGTTGCAAGCTGCATATGATTTATTTTTTTTCAGTTCATCATCAATCGTTCTTATTGGCTTTAAACTGAAGCAGTAACTCGGTCCCTACATTTTCTATACTGTTAAATGCCACACTACCGCCTAGTGCTTCCATTTGAGATTTTACCAAATACAAGCCTAAGCCTTTTGTAGTTGTATGAGCATGAAAGCGTTGGTAGAGGCCAAACAATCTGTCTTGGTAACGTTCCGTATTCAAGCCTAAGCCATTGTCCTTTATAGACAGTACAACGCCAGTTGTTGTTTTATTGCTTGAAATATCAATTTGTAATGGTCTATCAGGCGATTGAAAAATAATAGCATTCGATAGTAATTGCATTAAAATACTCTCAAAATAAGAACGGTTAAAATATACACTCGATGCATGTTGAAGATGAAGTTTGATATTGGGTTTTACTCCATGACTTTCTGCCAAGCCCGATAGCTTATTACATACTGTTTGTATCATGGTAGCTAAGTCTATCTCTTCTTGTTCAACAGATGGTTTGTCTTTAATGATGAGTATCTTAATCAAATCATTGATAGTATCATTTAGGTGTTGCGTAGAAACTTTAAAACCTTCGATAATTTCTTTTAATGAGTTGTCTTCAATAGGAAGATCTTTAATCAAATTTAATAAGCCCAATAAATTAGAAAGCGGTGCTCTCAAATTATGTGAGGTAATAAAGCTAAACTGCCGCAAGTCTTTGTTGTGCAATGTAAGCTCTCTTATTAATTGTTCTCTTTCTTGTTCTTTACGTTTGGTAATATCTCTCTTAATTCCAATCCAATGGGTAATTTTTCCCGTATTGTCACTAAGTGGTGAAATAGAAACGCTGCTCCAAAATGCTTGTTTATTTTTTCTGTAATTGATGACTTCAATTTCATAAGGCTCACCCATTTCAATGGCCAATTTCATCTTGTCTAAAGGTTCCCTTTGTGTTTTGGGGCCTTGTAAAATTCTTGGATTTTTACCGGATACTTCTTCTAACGTAAAACCCGTCATTCGTTCATATGCTCGGTTGATATAAATGATTTTTGAATTGTGCGGATTAATGTCATCTACTTCTGTAATAGCTACACCATCTGTTGTGTTTGTAATGACAGATTCTAATAATTTCAATCTAATTTCTTCTTCTTTAGCAACCGTAATATCTTGAATGGTGCCCACCATGTAAATGGGTTTATTATTAGCGTCAAATTCAAAATTGCCTATACCTTTTAACCACTTATACTGTTTTGTTTGTTTGTTATAAATTTTGTACTCTGCTTCAAAGGGAGTGAGGGTGTTTAAACAATGATGAAGGTAGGTGTTCATTTTTTCTTGTTGTTCAGGTACAATTATTGAAGTCCAATTTTCAATGTTTTTTTCTAAACTTGGGTCTAGTCCCATCATATCGTTAATTTCCTCTGCGTTTTCCCAAGTACCCGAATCAAAATGATAAATGTAGTAACCTAATTTAGCAATCCGTTGTGCTTCTATTAAAAATTGTTGGTTTCTGTATAGTTCTTCTTCTGCCTGTTTACGTTCGGTAATGTCATGTCCTTGAGCAATAGTAGCTACAACCGTTTTTCCATCTGCATCAAAAATATTGGCAGAATTCCACAATGCAGTTTTGATGCTACCGTTTTGATGTTGAATTTCAATTTCAACACTTTCCAAGTAAGTGCCGGATAATGTCTTCTCAATTTCCCAAATTGATGCTTGTTTTTTATGGGCAGGAAATAATATTTCTAAATGCTTACCTAATACCGCTGTTTCTTCGTAGCCAGTCAAAACTTCAAATGCATGATTAAAACGGGTAATGCAAAAATCTCTATCCCAAACTATGATGGGTGCATTGGCATAATTGAAAAGATTCTCTAAATAGTCATTGGTTTCTTTGAGCATTTTCAGCATCTTCTTCGATTCTGAAATGTCTCTGACGATAGCGGTGAAAAACCTACCTTCCTCTGTTTCCCATTCAGCTAAAGAAAATGAGATAGGAATGAGCTTGCCTGATTTGTGTAAGCCCTGCATCTCTAAGGTTTCGCCATTTAGCTGTGTGTGTTGGCCGGCTCTAATTTTTTGAATACCGGCTACATACTGTTTCCTATAATGATTGGGAATGATTTGTTGCAGCATAGTCGAATGGCCAATCATTTCTGCTTTTGTATAACCAAAAATATTTTCAGCACCTGTATTCCAGTCTATCACTATGCCATGCGTATTAATAGTAATAATGGCATCCTTGGCGGTTTGTGCAACTGCTCTATATCTTTCTTCCGATTTTCTTATTTGTTCTTCTGCTTTGGTACGCTCTGTAATATCATTGGCAATAACAATACCTGCAGGTTCGCCTTCAAATTCAATATTGGTATTTTGTATTTCAACAAAAATAGTAGTGCCATCTTTTTTAAGGTGTTCTACCTCCCATTTGGCTACAGATTCATTTTGACTTCTGGCCAATTTAAAAATAGTTTCAAACTGAGCATATTGTGTGGGTTTTCTTAAATCTAACAAGGTTAGGTTTAGAAATTCAGCTTTTGTATATCCGTATTGCGCAATTGCTGCATCGTTGGCATCAATGATTTTTTTTGTTGCTGCATCATAGATATACATGGCAATAGGGCTAAACTCAAATATGCCTCGGTATTTTTTTTCAGATTGTTCTAAGTGAGTGTTAATACGTTTACGTTCTATGGCATATGCTATGCTTTTTTTAAGGTAATTGCCATTTAACTCATCTTTCAGTAAATAATCTGCTACGCCCAACCCAATTGTTTTTAGACCAAATTCTTTATTGCCATAACCTGTTAATACAATTACAGGAATATTGTTGGCTAGCTTAAGTATATCGGTTACCAATTCGGGGCCACTAGCATCGGGCAATGCCAAGTCTAGCAATACAATATCAACATCTACAATACTTTGAAATAAGTCTTTAGCTTCAGCAAAAGAACTCGCAAAGCTAATGTAGGGCTGTTTAATTTCTTGTTTCAAGTATTCTTCTATTAATACCTGATCACCTAGGTTATCCTCAATTAAGAGAACTTTTAAATGTGTGAGTGCAGCAGGCATAATATAAGATTGAGTATGCTAAACATTTTTCGTCAAAAAGCGTTCCACCGATGTTACTACCGTTTGAAAGTCTGCCATATTTGAGGGCTTTGTAATAAAGCGATCTACTTTGTGTTGCAGAGCTACTGTTCTATCATTTTCTGATGAGGAGCTGGTAAGCATAATCACCGGAATATGTTTATACGTATCGTTATTTTTAATAAAAGATAAAACCTCATGCCCATTTACTTTTGGCAGGTTAATGTCTAATAAAATTAAATCGGGCATTACTTCCTTACTGTAACCATTGTTTTTTTTCAAGTATTCTAAAGCTTCCCAACCGTCTTTGGCGTGGTGAATATGCAAAGACAAACTACTTGCTTGCAAGGCCTCTGTGGTTAGTACCACATCACCTTCGTTGTCTTCTACCAATAAAATGTGTAGTGTTTTCATGACTAGTTTTTTTTAGTGGATAGATTTAGCAATTGTGAAATAAAAAGTGCTTCCTGCTCCGGGTGTTGAAGCTACCCATATTTCACCTTTATACAATTGTACAAATTTTTTGCAAATGGCAAGGCCTATGCCGGTACCCGAATACTCAGATTTGCCATGTAAGCGTTGAAATAGTTCAAATATTTTATCGTAATATTTTGGTTCAATGCCAATACCATTATCGCTGATGGCTATTTGCCAATGGGTGTTATTTTCGGTAGCTGTAATATGTACCACAGGTGCAACATCAAGCTTGTGGTATTTAATAGCATTTGAAATCAGGTTTTGTATTACTTGTTGTATAGATGTTCTGGCAACGAAAAGTGTTGGTAATACATCCCAAGTTATGGTGGCTTTTGATTTTTGAATGGGCTCTTTTAAAAATCCCACAATATCATTAATCACAATATTTAAGTCAATCCACTCACTAGGTGGAATAATCCTGCCGGCACGTGAAAATTCCAATAAATCTAAAATAATGGTACGCATTCTTACTGCACCATCTACAGCAAAGTGAATGTATTGCTGTGCCTTCTCGTCTAACTGGTCTTTATACTTTGACTCTAGTAAAGTCATAAAGCTACTCACCATTCTTAGTGGCTCTTGCAAATCATGCGAAGCCACATAAGCAAATTGTTCCAACTCTGCATTGGAAGCTGCTAACTCATCTACTCTTTTACTAATTTCATCATTCAATAATTTAAGCTGCCTTTCATTTTCTTTAAGGGCACTCACATCTTTTGCTATGGCAATAATTAATTTTTCATCGGGTAGTGGAGCCGATGTCCAAGACAACCATACCACTTTTCCATCTTTTGCTACATACCTGTTTTCGAAATGTATGGAATGGTAAGAGACGGAATAACCTGTTCGCTTCTCTGTAGCCACTTTGTCATCGGGATGTACAAAATGGTTAAATGGTTTACTGGTTAATTCTTCTACGGTATACCCCAATAAATTGGTAAAAGCCGGATTGACTTTTATGAAATAACCATCGTCTGTTGCTATGCAAACAAGATCTGGCGAAAATTCAAAGAATGCAGCCAATTCTAATTCTGCTTTTTTACGCTGAATATCCATAGCAATTTGCAGGGCTATATTCTCTATTGATTGAATGATTAGTTCTTTCTCGATTGGTAATTGCTTAAAGAAAAAACTAAATACAGCAATTACCTTTCCCTTAAAATTGATGGGCACTGCGATAGAAGCATGTAAGCCGGCAGCCTTAAATACAGGGGCTCTTCTTACCAGCGGGCTAACTTGTATATCATCCCAATAGACAGATTTTTGCGTTTCCCAAACATAGCCGGGCAATCCTTCTCCCTTTTTAAATATACGATTGGTGCTAGCATCAAAATACTTGGCCACCTCAGAAACACCCCATGTGGCAAAAGTTTTTAATTCTGTTTCATCAGTAGTAACCATCCACGCTTCGGCAAAAGGTATATTCAATTCTTCGCTAATGATTTGTAGTGCAGTGGTTAATCCATCTTGTAACTTTTCACTATAGCCTAATGCTTGTATAATATTTGAAACTAATCGCTGCTCGTTTAGTTGTTGATGCCTATCAGTAATCATTCTACTAATGCCTACCACGCCACTTATTTCATTGTTTCTATTTTTTAATGGAATTTTTGTAGTTAGTAACCATTCTGTTTTTCCGGTAGTCAAATTGGTCAATTTCTCTTCTCTATTTATAACCGGCACACCGGTATCAATTACTTTTCTATCATCCGCTATAAAAATATCAGCCATTTCCTTGGGAAAAAATTCATCCATCGATCTGTTCAATGTTTCTGCTTCACTTGTAGCACCCAATGCTTTTACCAAAGCCATATTATTGATGGTATGCTTACAATCTTTATCGGTTACAAAAATGAAGTCGGGGATATTATCAATTACTGTTCTTAGAATATTTTTTTCTTCTATAATTTTTTCTTCTCCTAGTTTTCTATCTGTAATATCTCTTGATAGTACAACGAAACTTTCTTTTTCATTTGTTGTTTCTTTTTTCTTGGCTATTGATAATTCAAACCAACATAAGCCGGCAGGTACTGGTAGTAAAATTTGCTTGCCAATTGATATGCCTTTTTCATTGGCTTCTTGTATGGCCTCCATGCAAATGGCTGCCGTATCAGTAGGTAGGAGGTCGGTAATTTTTTTTCCTAGAAAGACATCTTTAGAGGTGTATAGCAAGCTGTCATTAGTGGCATATACATCCAAATACACCCCATCAATATCAACTTCAAACATTAAGTCAGGAATAGCAGCTAAAGTGGCTTGTAATTGATTATTGGTTTTTTCGACTAGTTCTTGTGCTTTTTTTCTTTCTGTAATATTTTGCACCGTACCAACCAATCGCAAAATGTTTCCTTTTTCGTCTCGCTCAAATCTGCCGGTAATGGTTACCCATAATTCTTCGCCTGTAATTTGATGAACACCTACAAAGTCTAATTGAAATACATTTTTGACTTGTGTTAAATCGTTTAGTTTTTCTTTAATTTTTTGTTGAAATTCAGGTGCTACTAATTTTTCTAACCAGTTTTTAAAATTTCGCTCAAAGTCAGGTCCTATACCAAGCATTTTATCAATAACCGGAGAACACTTCCAATGATCATTTCGTAAATCAAAAGTATAGTGCCCAATATTTGCTACTTCTTGTGCTTCTTGTAAAATGTGTAAACTGTCGTTTAACTTTTCTTGGTTGATTTTGTTAGAAACAAATAATCCAATAGATACTGCTATATTATTAATGAGGTCTTGTTCTTCTGGTTCAATAAAACTTAAATTTCTGTTGTCATAATACACTTTTAGACAACCCAATGCTTCACTTGAAATTGTAATTGGTGCTTCTAGGTATTTTAGCGTAGCATATGAAGCTGCTTTTAATTGATAGGTGTTATTATTAATTTGCACCACAGGCAAAGTAGCTTCGGGGAATTGCATGCCGGTAACAATCAATGCTAACACCTTATTAATAAAGTCGTCGATACTACATTCTTTCAGCATCTCTAGTCTAATAGCTGAAATACAGGTCATTTCTTTAATGCGTTCATTTAAAGCTTGTTCTGATTGTTTTAACAGATCGATATTGGTATGAGTGCCCAACATACGTGTGGGCTTTCCATTTTCATCGTAAGAAACTATTTTACCTTTGCTTAGAATCCAAATCCATTTATTATCAGCCGTTATTTGTCTAAACTCAACCTCGTATTTAGGGCTTATGCCATTAATGTAATCAGTAAAGACTTTGCTACAAGTTTCTAAATCATTTGGGTGAAGCCTACTTAGCCAAAAAGCATTGGTTTCTTTAAAACTAGCATATTCATAGCCAAGCATAGTAGCATATTCTTCGTTTACAATTGCTTCTCCGGTTTGCAGATTCAAATCGAATAAACCTTGTTTGCCCGATGAAAGTGATAAACGTAGTCTTTCTTCACTTTCAGCTAATGCTTTAGCATCATTTGCTCTTTCTACTTCTACCGCCATATAGTTCAGAGCCTGCGACACATTATTTATAACACTCGAAATCAGTTGCTCTTCTTGTGCATTAAAAAAATATTTCTCGTTAGAGTAAATATTCAGATTGCCTATAACAATACCCTTTACTCTTAATGGAAATCCTGCTGATGAACGATAGCCATATTTGATGGCATTTTCCCGCCAAGGTGCCATTTTGGGATCTGTGGCAATATCATTTGAAATAACAGCCTTCCCTGTTTTTATGCAGGTGCCGGTTGGTCCGCCACTACTAATATTGTCGTACAGGTTAATATTAAGTTTTGTAAGATAATCTTTAGTATCTCCTGCACTAGCAAGTACATTAATTACATTTCTAATCTCATCAATTTCGCCAATCCATGCCATCACATAATTTCCTTCCTGTACTAGAATGTTACAAATTTGATGGAATAGCTGTGTTTTATCTTTTGTACTAACAATGGCATCGTTCAAGCTATTTACTAGATCGTACACTCGGTTGAGGCGTTGTAATTGCTCATTTATTTTATGTTGTTTTTTTTCATAGCGATTTATTAATAGCCATAAGATTAAAGCGGTGAAGAGAATAAAAAAAATGCCTTTATAACTGTGGAAACTGCTATTTGCATTAAGTATTTCATGAGCAATTCTATCGCTCACTAGTATCCATGCGGAACCTATTAAAAAATAGAATAGTGCAATTTTTGTAGCAGCTTTTTTCATAACAATCAAGTATTACACGGGGCAAATAGAATTACTAAGAATTCATTATGGAAAAGGAATGTCATTTCCAATTTACAATATACTGTTTTATTGCAATGGGTAAAGAAAAATAAGTTAGCTATTTCAAAATTGAAAAAAAATAGTGGTATTTATTATGATAGTTGTCAACTATTAACCTGTTGAAAAGCATGCTTTTGATTTGAAAAGGACCTTTTTTAATGCCATCAATAAGATAAAACCAATACTTGTACATTTGTAAGGATAATGTAATTGTTAATCTTCAACTTTTAATATGCAACCGATAAGAACTGTGATTACCGGAACCGGCAGTTATATTCCTTCTGAAGTTAAGACAAACCGAGATTTTGGTGCCCATGATTTTTATGGAGAAGATAGCCTTAAAATTGCAGCACCACCACAAGAAGTAGCCGAAAAATTTAAGTCTATTACCGGTATAGAAGAACGCAGATATGCCCCTACCGATATGAACTCTTCGGATTTAGCCACCTTTGCTGCTATTCGGGCTATCGAAGATTCGGGGGTTGATCCGGAAACAATAGATCAAATTATTGTTGCTCACAATTTTGGTAATGTTTTAAAGCATACCATCCAAATGGATGCATTGCCGGCGCTATCGTCTCGTATCAAACATAGTTTAGGCATTAAAAATCCGGCTTGTATTCCTTACGATATTTTATTTGGCTGTCCGGGTTGGGTACAAGGTGTGATACAGGCCGATGCTTATTTTAAAGCCGGTATTGCCAAAAAATGTTTGGTTGTTGGTACCGAAACCTTGAGCAGGGTGTTAGATAATTATGATAGAGATAGCATGATTTTCTCAGATGGTGCAGGGGCTTGTGTATTAGAAGCTATGCCTGCCGAAGCAGGAGCAGCGGGCATTTTGGGTACTGCCGCCCAAGCACATTGTGGCGAAGAAGCCTATTATTTGTACATGGGCAAATCTAATTTTCCAAATTCTGACCCTCGTATTAGATACATTAAAATGAAGGGCCGAAAAGTGTATGAATACGCCATGAAATATGTGCCTTTGGCCATGAAAGAATGTATTGACAATAGTGGTGTTGATATTAGCGAAGTTAAAAAAGTGTTTTTGCACCAAGCCAATGAAAAAATGGATGAAGGCATCACACAACGGTTGTTCAAATTGTATGGTTTAAAAGAAATGCCAGATAATTTTATGCCGATGAGTATTCATAAACTGGGCAATAGTTCTGTAGCAACTATTCCTACCTTATTTGATATGGTACGCAAAGGACATATGGAAGGTCAACAAGTACAGCCGGGAGATGTGGTAGTATTTGCATCTGTTGGCGCCGGAATGAATATTAACGCAGTTTGTTACCGCATCTAATAATTACCGCATAGCAATAAAAACAAAAAATCCCCGCTTTATGAAGTGGGGATTTTTGTATCCTTTTTTAATCCACGAAAAACCGAAAAATATGATTAAGAAGTAGCGGCTAATGAATTGCCATTGCCACTTGTTTTTACACCTGTAATGATATTTCTTAAAATCGCTTTAGCTCTCGAAAACTGAGATTTGCTAGTGCTTTCTGTAATGCCTAAATGAGCTGCAATTTCTTTATGAGAATAACCTTCAACCGCATACATATTGAAAACAGTTTTGTAGCCATCGCTGAGTACTGCTGCGCCTTTGATTAAATCTTTCTCAAACAAATTATCTAAAGCATTGTGTTGCTTGTCTTTTACCGAATTTTCTAAACCATCGCTTGATGCGGTATTTAAGTTTTTACGGCGAATATGTTCTATAGCTGTGTTAACAAATATGCGGCGAACCCATCCGTCAAACGATCCTTCGCCACGAAAGCGATGTAGATTATTGAACAACTTTACAAAACCTTCTTGCAAAATATCTTCAGCATCCATTTGGTTTTTGGCGTACCTCAAACAAACAGCAAACATCCTTGCTGAAAAATGATCGTATAATGCTTTTTGGCACTTTCTGTTGCCTTTAATACACTCTTCTATGAGTTGGGTTTCTTTTAATGCGGTAGTTAATGACATGCTAATTGGCTTTAGGTTAGCATACCATTAGCCACATCAGTGCCAAACAATTAACTAATTGATTATCAGTTATTTATGATGTTAAAATTTGTTAAAGCTTCCCTAAAAAGGAAAGTTGATTCCCTCGATGGGAAAATGTGCATGGCGGTTTGTTACTGCAATTGTTAATTCACATTTTAGGTGTGATGCCTAATCCAAAATTGTCTGCAATAGAGACGATTCCTGCATTAAAAAAGATGCCTGTTGCTAAGTCTTCTTTCAACAACAACGGTCCATCCATATCTACAATATCCAACTGTGGTAAAAATTGAGCGATAGCGGCTGCACCAATCGAACTTTCGTTCATGCAACCCATCATTACTTTCAAATCTAATTTTCGGGCTGTAGTAATCATTCTCAAAGCTGGAGTAATGCCGCTGCATTTGGTCAGTTTAATATTGATGCCATGAAAATGTCCTGCACATTTTGCAACATCATGTTCACTTACACAAGACTCATCGGCAAATAATGGGAGTGGAGATGCTTCGTACAATTTACGCATTTCTTCCCAATCATCTTTTGGCAATGGTTGTTCAACTAATTCTACACCTAATTTTTGTAGTACCGGAATTTTTTCTAAAGCTTCTTCAAATGTCCAACCGGCATTAGCATCTACTCTAAAAACAGCATCTGTATTGGCTCTCAGCGCTTCAATGATGGCAATATCATTTGGCGTACCCACTTTAATTTTATAAATCGGCCAAGGCATGGCTTTCATTTTAGCCACCATATTGTCAATCGTATCAATGCCGATGGTATAATCGCAAAGTGGTGTGTTGTCAAAATTTGTATTCCAAATTTTATACAAGGGCTGACGTTTCATTTTACCATACAAATCCCACGCAGCCATATCTAATGCACAAACCAAAAAAGGATTATTGGGTAAAAGATGATGCAAGTAATGCCAATACCGTTCTGGCTCGGTAAAGGCAAATTTTTCGATGAATGTCTTTTTTCGTTCAATATCAGCAATCATATCATCTACCGAAATATGATAGTAAGTAATAGCAGGTGCTTCTCCATAACCTACCCAATTTCCCAATTGTAGTTTTACAATCAATGTAGGTTGATGTGTTTTGGTGCGGCCATTTGAAATGGTAAACGGATATTGAAATGGCAATTCGTAACGGTAATAACTTACCTGCATACAATACTAATTTGCTGCAAAGTTAAACGATGCATGATAACATGATTTCAAAAATGCGGAAACCTAGTATTGGATTGTAGTAATTCTTAACTTTAACCGCTTAATTGCTATGCCACAATTCCCCAACATACTTGTTACTGCTATTCCTGGTTTTATCCTATTGATTATACTAGAAGTAATCTATGCCATAAAAACCCAAAGAGAATTGTATGAAGTAAAAGATGCTGCTACAAGTATTGGCTTAGGTTTGGGTAATTTATTGATTGGCATACTTACCAAAAGTTTTATTCTTGTTTTCTTTCTGTTTATTTATGAATTTCGATTTTTCACTTTGCCATTTACTGTTTGGTGGGTATGGGTGTTGTGTTTTTTTGCAGATGATTTTAGTTACTACTGGTTTCATCGCATCAGCCATCATGTAAGAATTTTTTGGGCTAGTCATGTAGTGCATCATTCTTCAGAAAGATATAATTTGGCTGCTGCACTGCGTCAAACATGGACAGGTAATTTAACCGGATCTTTTTTGTTTTGGTCTTGGATGCCGTTGGTTGGCTTTCATCCCGGCATGATCATGTTATTACAATCGGTTAGCTTGTTGTATCAATTTTGGATTCACACCGAAGCCATTGATAAAATGCCTCGTTGGTTCGAATTTGTTTTCAATACCCCATCTCATCATCGGGTACACCATGGCAGCGATATTTTATATCTCGATAAAAACCACGCCGGTATTCTTATTATTTGGGATAGAATGTTTGGCAGTTTTCAGCCGGAGGCTTTCAGACCCAAATATGGACTCACCAAAAATGTCAACACTTTTAATCCTGTAAAAATTGCTTTTCATGAATGGGTGAATATTGGCAAAGACATCAAAAAAAGTAGATCATGGAAGCATATTATTGGCTACTTATTTCAACCACCCGGTTGGAGCCATGATGGTAGTTCTAAAACCAGCAAGCAATTACGAAAAGAAAATCACTAATGCAGATTAAGATATTTCGGCTATTGGCTATTGTAATACTAGCTTGGATTATTTTCAAACACAAATATGTATTGATTGGCTATTGGGCGGTTTTAGTGGGTGTATTAGAATGGTTAAATACTAGGCCGAGACACAAAGACAACAAGCATCAATTTAATTTATGGTTTCTGCTGTATCTACTCTTCATTAACGTAATTAGAACTACAAATTATATATTACCAAAAAAAATAGTGTATATCATTAATACAATTGAACATTTGTTTTTTGCTTTGGCAGTGAGTTATATGTTATGGTTGATACTTCAACTGTCTCAACGATTTCGACAACTTACACTTGGTGTAGCGTTATTGCTGATTGCAATCTTATTTAATGCGGTTGGTATTTTGAACGAAGTATATCAATGCTTGGCAAAAGCTAGACCGCCATTTTATTTTATACATGATTTTGGTTCGTTATTAGATATAGCGGTTAATATTGGTGGGTCATTTATTTTTTCTGTTTTGCTTTGGTTGAAATACCCCAATAACGCATTAAAAAATGTAGCTTAACTGAAATGTATGGAGGTAAGTTTTACAGCAACGATATTACAATTTGGTCAAAAAGGAGAGAAGACCGGCTGGTACTATATTCCTGTACCACAAAGCATTGCACAGCAGTTGAAACCTAACCATAAAAAATCTTTTCGAGTAAAAGGGTTATTAGACGATTATCATTTTAGTGGTATGGCATTATTGCCTACCGGCGATGGTGGTTTTATTATGGCATTAAATAGTGATGTAAGAAAAGCTATTCGTAAATCAAAAGGGGGAATACTTGCCATTAAATTAGCCGTTGATACGGCAGCTTTAACTATTGATGCAACTTTTTTGGAATGTTTGGCAGATGAACCTGCTGCTGAAACGTTCTTCAACACTTTACCACCATCACATCAGGCTTATTATAGCAAATGGATTGTTTCGGCTAAAACCATCGAAACTAAAACCAAGCGAATCGCATTAGCTGTTTCTACTTTAGCCCAACAAATGAATTATGGCGAAATGATGCGTTGGCAAAGAGATCAAAACCAATAAATCAAGCATCTAGTAAAGTCTGTATATCAAATTTCTTCATTTTTAAAAATGCTTGCACCACTCGCTGTCCTTTTTCCGGGTCGTTCATCCATTCTCCCAATTGGGCAGGAATAATTTGCCACGACACCCCAAATTGATCTTTCAACCAGCCACACATCCCTTCTTCTCCATTTTGGGTCAATTTTTCCCAGTAATAGTCAATCTCTTCCTGGTTCTCACATTCCACTACAAAAGAAATTGCTTCTGAATGTTTAAATGCCGGACCGCCGTTTAAAGCCATCATCTTGCTGCCATTCAAATCAAATTGTACTACCAATTCATTCTCCGAAATAATACTTGAATTAGGAAACACACTACAATAAAATTGAGCTGCTGCAGCGGCTTGGCCATCGAACCAAAGGCTGGGATAAATAGGACTTTTCATAACGGTTGAGTTGTAATTGACTATTCGAAGTTAGGATTAATACAGATAGATTATCTTGCATCCTTTCCAGAATTAACAGCGGTAAAATTTATTGTATGCAGTCGTTTAAAGCGTTATCGCAGCAGTTTGCTGAGTACTTCAACACTCGTCACTTTCCGGCACAGCCAACAAGCTTGTATGACCCATGTGAGTATTTCCTCACCATTGGTGGTAAGCGTATTCGTCCGGTAATGTGCTTAATGGGCAATGAACTCTTTGATGCCATTAGAACAGATGCATACTATGTAGCCGCAGCTATTGAACTCTTCCATAATTTCACTTTGATACATGATGATATTATGGATGCAGCGCCATTAAGGCGTGGTATGGAAACCGTTCACAAAAAATACAATACCAATACCGCTATTTTAAGTGGTGATGTAATGCTAATACAAGCTTACGAATACCTCAATAAAATTCAGCCTAGCTACTTGCCTAAGATTTTACAACTCTTTAATCGTACGGCTAGAGAAGTGTGTGAAGGACAGCAATTAGATATGGATTTTGAACAGCAAAAGGAAGTGAGCTTAGCGGATTACATTAAAATGATTGAACTAAAAACATCGGTACTGTTAGCAGCGAGTTTACAGATGGGAGCTATTTTGGGTGGAGCAGGTGGCGGCAATGCCAAGCACTTGTACGAATTTGGTAAGAACCTAGGGATTGCTTTTCAAGTACAAGATGATTACCTCGATGCTTTTGGAGATCCCGAAAAATTTGGTAAAGATGTAGGCGGTGATATCAGACAGAATAAAAAAACATTTTTGATGTTGCATGCTTTAGAAGTAGCATCTGCCGAACAAAAAGAACAATTGCAAGAGTTGATGTTAGAAAATCCGGTGAATAAAGTAGAACAAGTGTTGGCTATTTTCAAAGCCTGTAATGTAGATGATTGGGCTAAGGCCTTGAAGCAGCAGTATGTTGATACTGCTTTTGAACACTTGGAAGCGATTGCTGTAACAGCAACCCGTAAAGAGCCTTTAATGGAATTGGCAGCATTTTTAGTACAGCGAGAACATTAATTTCTACAAAAGATTGAAAATACAAAACCCGTCTAAGCTTTAACCTAGACGGGTTTATTTATTAAAAGTCTTTTATTATTTTTTGTTGGTATCTGCAGCGGCAGGTGCTTGCTGTTGTTGAGGTGCAGCTTGACCACTTGTGTTAATGTCTTTGATCATGTTATTAGTACCTGTACTAGCTGTTTTAATGAACAAAGTAGATACTAAACATAGCACACCAATAATAGTAGCAAATAACCAAGTACCTTTTTCTAATACATCGGTTGTTTGTTTAACCCCCATTAATTGATTGCTGAAACCGCCTACGTTACCGGCTAAACCACCGCCTTTTGGATTTTGAATTAATACTAAAAAACCAAGTGCCACACTGGCTAAAACGATGAGTATAAGAAACAAGATTGTCATTGTGTTATCCCTTTAAGTTGTTGAATTTTGGACGCAAAGAAAGCGGATTTGTCTGGATTTAAGAAACTTAATTTTATATACAGTTGAATGGCTTTATCGGTTTTGCCCTGTTTAACCAACACTTCGGCCATCGTTTCGGTTACAATTTCACGGGAACTGTTAGATGTGTTGGCAATATTTTGAATCGTAGTTTCTAAAGCCGGGTCGTTCATTTGTTCTAATGCTTCTTCCGAACCAATTTGTTTCATGTGTTTAATCCATTCGGTAAAGCGCTTTACCTGACGGCCTAATTTGTCTTGCGGATTCTCGTCTAAGCTGGGTTTAATGCCTTGTGAGGCAAAATAATCCACCGTGTGATAAGGCTCCGACGTAATGAGTTTATCTAAATCAACATCTGCTATCTGTTTTTCGAGTATTTGTGCCGCTTCTGCCAAGCTTGGAATGTGAATGGGTGCTTCATCAACATCAGTTGCTAAAGCTTCGGTATCATTAGCTTCGTCGGTTTTTTCTTGTTGTGTTTGGTAAGGCTGAAACTCTGATATTGGTTCTATCGAAGTGTCTTCATCCTGCGGTAATGTTTCTTCATTTTGTTCAGCTACAACCGGTGATTCTTCCACTTCAACAGTATCATTAGCCGGTTGAGGTATTTCAACTGCTTCCGTAATTGTTTGTGCAGCGGTTGCCAATTCTTCTTCTCTTGCCAAATCGGCAAGTTCAAATTGTTCTTCGGTGATTTGATGTTGTAAGTCGAAAGCCGGTGTTTCGTCAGAAGTAGTTGCAGTTTCATCAATTGCTTCCTCTGTTTCAGGCAACATTGGTTCTTCTATTTCAACAGTGTTTGAGAAAGCTGTTTCTAATGTTTCATCGGCCCTGTATAAAACCGGTTCATCCTCCTCATCGGTATTGGTTAATGCTGCTTCTATCACTTCATCTGCCGTAGGCGAAACAGATGGTTCTATTTCAACTTCGTTGGAAAAAGTTGGCGTTGTTTCTATTGCTTTATCTGCCGCAGGCAAAATTGTTGGTTCTTCTGTTAATGCGGAAATATTGTCTTCTACTTTAGGTAAAGTGCTAGTAATGCTTGGTATTTCATTCAATAACTGAAAATGCAACCAATAAGGATTGTGAAAATACAATGCCGTTTGCTGAACCTGATGTAAAAAATTCGGGTCATCGTTTGCCTTCATTTTTTTGGCGAGTAAAAAGCGGCTAACTGCAAAATAAGGATGCTCATCTGCCAATTGTTTCAACTGGCTGATGGATACATCTTCCATGTTACCGCTGCCGGTGAGTTGATACAAAGATTTTTCTATAGCATGGTTCATAGAATGAAAGTACAATTATTACCAGTTGGAAAAAATTCTATTGAAAATATCATCGGTAAGACTGCGTACCATTTCGTCTGTCAACGAAGCCTCTGCCTGGCTCAAACTTAAGTTGGCAGAGAATTCGAAACTGCGACTTACATCGTATTCTTCAGTCTTATTCGTAATTGTGTTTTTGAAAATAATATGTACCGCCACCGTTAAACGGTTATTGGTTACTTGTTGATTAGAAATACCGGTGGTCGAAACTGAATAGTCTGTTATTGAACCACTAATTTGGTAATGAGCATCATCGTTATTGGTACGGGTAAGCCTGGTTTGGTTGGTGATTTTTTGTTGCACTTTATCGGTTAATCTTGGGCTTAGCTGTGGATTAACATAGCGGGCTTTGTTTTCAAAAAAACCAATTTTTACGGTTTTAACCTCCGGTGGGATAGTAGCGTTTTTGAAAGAATATATACCACAAGATGCTACACTTGTTGCTACCAACAAGAGCATCAATACAATTGATAAATGACTTTTTTTATACCCTTTCATCATGTGGTGTACATTTAACTACAAATCTTCAATATCATACTCTTTTAACTTGCGGTACAGCGTTCTTTCGCTGATGCCAAGGTCAGAAGAAGCATCTTTTCTTTTACCCCGGTGTTTTCTCAAAGCTTTTACAATCAGTTCTTTTTCTTTATCCATAATATTCAGCGATTCTTCCACTTCTACATGGGCATCAATCGCTTCGTTCTGTAATAAAACCGGTTGTTGATTAACTGTTGCAGACGGCATGATGGCTGCTGCATGTTGCGGCATTAATGTGCCTGTCAAATTTTCAGCGTTATTAGCAAAATCGTTTAGTAAACTTTCATGCGTAAAATTGGCTGCACTGCCTGCTAGCGAAGGGTTTTGTAGAATTTCAAGGAACATTTTTTTCAACTCTGTTACATCTTTCTTCATGTCGAAGAAAAGCTTGTACAAAATTTCTCTTTCGTTGGCAAACTCTCCGCTGTATTGGGCTTGTCCCGCCAAAACCGGCATCCTATTGTTTGGGGCATCGGGTAAAAAACGTTTCAACTCTATCAATCCCACACTTTTTTCATTGCTCAAAACAGAAATCTGTTCTGCAAGATTCTTCAACTCCCTCACATTTCCGGGAAAAGAATAGTTAATTAACAGGTTTCTGGCATCTTCCGTTAACTGAACCGGCGTAGTCTTATAGCGTTCTGCAAAATCCACTACAAATTTTCTAAATAAAATGGCAATATCTTCTTTTCTATCTCTCAAAGAAGGCACTCTAATGGGCACTGTACTTAAGCGATAATATAAGTCTTGTCTAAACTTTCCTTTTTCGGTAAATTCAATTAATTCTCTATTGGTGGCGGCAATTACCCTTACATCTGTTTTTTGAACTTTGGAAGAACCAACTCGAATGAATTCGCCGGTTTCTAATACTCGTAATAATCTTGCTTGTGTGCCTAGCGGCATTTCGCCAATTTCGTCTAAGAAAATTGTACCGCCATTCACGGTTTCAAAATAACCTTTGCGGCTATCAACAGCACCGGTAAAAGAGCCTTTTTCGTGACCAAATAATTCGCTATCAATTGTTCCTTCGGGGATGGCTCCGCAGTTTACGGCTATAAAATTATTATGCTTTCGGGCAGATAAAGCATGAATGATTTGTGAAAACACTTCTTTACCTACGCCACTTTCACCTACGATGAGTACAGACAAATCTGTATTGGCTACTTGCACCGCCACATTCAACGCATGGTTGAGCGATGGTGAATTACCAATAATGCCAAACCTGTTTTTTATGCTTTGTAAATCCAATGTTTACAGTTTAATTTTAATAAATTAACTTACAATATCGCCAAGTAAAGTTCCTTGGGTGCTACTAGTAACCAATACGTTTACATAATCGCCTTTATTAGCTCGGTGGTTGGCTTTCGGAAAAACCAATACCTTGCCTTGACTGTTGCGGCCCATCCAATCTGCATCGCTTTTTTTACTTTCACCTTCAATTAAAACAGTAAAAGTTTTTCCAATATCTTGGCGGTAACTTTCTTGCGACAGTTTGTTTTGAACTTCGATGATTTCTGCCAAACGTCTTTTCTTATCGTCTAAAGTTACATCATCAGTAAACCTACGAGCAGCAAGGGTTCCGGGCCTTTCGCTATAATAGTACATGTAACTATAATCAAAGCGACTGTATTGCATAATGTCCATTGTTGCTTGATGGTCTTCTTCCGTTTCGGTACAAAAACCAGCAATGATATCGCTGCTAATACCACAATCCGGAATAATAGCTCTGATGCGATCAACTTTAGCCATATACCATTCTCTGGTATAGGTACGATTCATCAATTGTAAAATTCTACTAGAGCCACTTTGAACCGGTAAGTGAATATAATTGCAGATGTTGTCATACTTGACCATCGTAAACAAAACATCGTCTGTAATATCTTTTGGATGGGAAGTGCTAAATCGAACCCTTAATTGCGGACTAACCAATGCTACTTTTTCTAATAGATTGGCAAAAGAAACTACTTGTTCTGTTTTTTCATCTACCCAATAATAACTATCTACATTTTGGCCTAATAGCGTAACTTCTTTAAAGCCATTATCTACTAATTCTTGCACTTCGGCTAAAATGGAATAAGCATCTCTGCTTCGTTCTCTGCCACGGGTAAAGGGAACCACACAAAAGCTGCACATATTATTACAGCCTCTCATAATCGACACAAAAGCGCTGATGCCATTATTATTTAATCGAACCGGAGCAATATCGGCATAGGTTTCGTCTCTGCTCAATAAAACATTGACTGCTTTATGTCCACTTTCGGCACCTTCAATGAGGGATGGTAAACTGCGATAAGCATCGGGGCCTACAACAATATCAACTAGTTTTTCTTCTTGAAGTAACTTTTCTTTAAGTCGTTCTGCCATACAGCCTAAGATACCCACCATTAAACCCGGATTAGTTCTTTTGGCTTTTTTAAATTCGGTTAGTCGTTTACGAATAGTGAGTTCAGCCTTTTCACGAATGGAGCAAGTGTTGACAAGAATTAAATCGGCTTGAAAAAAATCGGTTGTTGGGCCAAAACCTTCTCCTTGTAAGATAGAAGCAACAATTTCGCTATCGCTGAAGTTCATGGCACAGCCATAACTTTCTATATAAAATCGCTTATTAAAATGGGTTGGCGTGGGCACAGCTTCGGGTGCATAAGCTTCTCCCTGCCTGCTTTCGTCATGAGTAGTTGATGCTAGTTCAAGCATTTCCATCCTTAAAATAATTTAAACCGCAAAAATAAGGGATTAGGACTGTGAAAGTGACAGGTTGGCAGTAAATGATTGTCGAACGAAGAAGTATTTGATTTCAAAGGTTTTGTAGGTTGTAGACATCAAACCCACCTTATGAATGTTACAAAACCAATATGTTGAAAGTTGAAGACAAAAGAAATGATAAAGTGCTGCATCTTTTTGCAGGATTTTGTATTTTTTTTTTACACAGTAAAATTTTTTGATAAAAGGCTGTTGTTGGTAAGAAATAAATTTGTAACTATGTCTTTGAAACAAAATTAACATTGCTTTAATCTACGAGGTTTTTAAACGAGTTTGCATGCAGATGCGGCTTTTTGCGGAAATTTAGGTCGATAGCAGGTTGGCTTTGGTTTTCAACAAATGTTGTGAACGATTACTTTCTATAAAACCCAAAAAAACTGTTATGAGAAAACATGTCCTCGCAATGAAGCTGGCAGTAATGCTCAGTTTCTTGTTTACTTCCACAGTCTTTGCTCAAGATAAAACGGTATCTGGTACTGTTTTATCTGACGATGACGGAACTCCGCTTATCGGTGTTACGGTGGCTAATGAGTCCACAAAAAAACGTACACAAACCAATGAGGCTGGTTATTTTTCATTGGCTGCTGAAAAAGGGCATAAGCTTACAATTACTTATGTAGGTTTTGTCACTCAAACGGTTACAGTTGGTGATGCTAAAATCATCAGTGTTAAATTGGTGAATAACGACAAAGACCTAGGTAACATAGTGGTTACCGGTTACGGACAAAAGCGTAACAAGCGGGAATTGTCTTATCAAGCACCGGTAGTAAAAGGAGAGGAGATTGCCGATACTCGTCGTGATAACTTCTTAAATGCGTTATCTGGCCGTGTACCCGGTTTAACAGTAACTTCAACTTCGGGTACACCAGGCGCTAGTGCTCAAATTATTTTACGTGGTGCCACATCAATTAGTGGTAACAACCAACCATTATTTATTGTTGATGGTGTGCCATTAGATAATAGTACTTTAAATCAGGAGGCATTAGTGCCTGCAAGTAATGCAAATGCAGTTGGTTTTGCCAATAGGAATAGTGATTATACCAATCGTATTGCAGATTTGAATCCTGAAGATATTGAAGATATTACTATTTTGAAAGGTCCGGAAGCAACAGCCTTGTACGGCTCTGATGGTGCATCGGGTGCAATTGTTATCACTACCAGAAAAGGTGGTACTGGAAAAGCAAAAGTGAGTTACGATAACTCATTCCGTTTTGAGCAGGTATATCGTTTCCCCGAAGTACAAAATGTATTCAACAGAGGTACCAATGGTATTTACAATCCTGAGGCGTATTCTGCAACTTATGGTTTCCGTTATTTTGGTCCAAAGTATAACGATGCAAGTCCACGTTACGATAATATCCGCAATTTCTTTCAGACCGGTACATCTCAGCAACACAATTTAAGCGTAGAAGCAGGTACTGCTGAAACAAGCTACCGTTTCTCTACCGGATATTTAAGAACAAGTGGTGTTGTGCCCAATACCTCATTCGAAAGATTAACATTCAGATTGTCTGGCTCTAGTAAGTTGGGGAAAAAAGTGAATATGTCTTCAAGTTGGTCATATATCATGTCTGATAATGATAAAGTGCCAAAAGGTGCAGGTTCTTATTATAATAATTTAATTACCTATCCAGGCGATATTGATGCCCGCAACTACATCAATCCGGATGGGTCTAGAAAAATTTTAAGAGCAATTACTGATTTGGCTTCTGAGTTTGATAATCCTTTTTGGGATGTAAATAAAAATAGCAGTAATGACCGTACCGACCGTTTAACCGGTAATGTAAACATTAGCGCAGATCCTACTAAATGGTTAAATTTAACTACTATCTTAGGTTTAGACCATTTTACAACAGAAGGATATTATTTAACGCATCCCCAGTCTCGTTTTGGTTTTGCAACCAAAGGGTTCTTATCTAATTATGTGCAGAATTATAGAAACATAAACGGAACTTTTAGAGCAACGTTTAAAAAAGTTATTGCACGTAAGTTCTCTAATACATTAAGCACATCTTTCTTCTTCGAAGATGGAAAACGCAATATCAACTCAAACAGAGGGGAGCAATTTTATGAGCCTGACTTTGTGTCTATCAACAACACACAGCCCCTTACTAGAGATGCTAGATTAACCCGTGAGCAAATTCGCAAAGTGAGATTTTTTGCTAATTATACTTTTGGATACAACAACATCTTATTCTTGAATTTTGCTACCGTACGAGAAGGTAACTCTACCTTGAATTCTAAATTATATGACAAGCAACCGTTCTTTAATTATGGTAGTGCTTCTGCTAGCTTCATTTTCTCTGACTTGAAGTTTATGAAAACACAAAAAGTGTTGAGCTATGGTAAACTCCGCTTGTCTTATGCTACCAATGGTAAAGCACCTTATTCTCCTTATCGTATCGATCCACAGTTTACCATTTCAAACTTTACAGGTGGTGGATTTGTGTATGATGTATTTGCAAGTAATAGAGATTTGAGACCAGAATTCTCTAAGAACTTAGAGATTGGTGGTGAATTGAAATTCTTTAAAAACAAATTGAGTGTTGACATTGCTTATTATAAAATCAACTCTACCGATCAAATTGTAGCCAATCGTTTGAGTTATGGAACGGCGGGTGTATTGAAATTCATCAATGGTGGTGAAGTAGAAAATAAAGGTTGGGAAGTACAATTGAAAGCTACACCAATTGATAGGAAAAATTTAATATGGAATACTACGGTAAACTTTGACCGTAATAGAGGTTTCGTAAAGCGTATGCCTGCTGATTTGCCTTTATACTATGATTCTGACACATGGGTATTTGGTGCTGTACGTTCAGAGGTTTCTGTGGGTAGTTCCATCTTAAATTTAGTAGGTGGTAATTTCCAACGTAACAACGCCGGTCAATTGCTCATTTCTCCAACAACTGGTTTGCCATTGAATACACCAACGTATACAAATATTGGAGATAGAACACCTGATTTCAAAATTGGCTTTGTGAATAGCTTCACTATTTATCAAAATTTCAATTTGTCATTTAACCTAGACTTAAGAAGAGGTGGTGATGTATTTAACGGTAACGAAGCCATGATGGTGCTTACCGGTACAAGTATGAAAACCTTAGATCGTTTACAGCCACGTATTGTTAGTGGTGTATTAGCCGACGGGTTACAAAATACAACTACACCAACTGCTAATAATATTACCATTGTTCCTTATTACAGAAACGATTACTATGATGTTGCCATTGCAGAAGGCGACTTTATTGAAAACGTAAACTGGATAAGAATGAGAGATATTACTTTAGGTTATCGTTTACCACAAACATTAATTAAGCGCCAAAAATTAATCAAATCTGCTTCTGTATTTGTTACCGGTACAGATTTGTTTATGATTACCAACTACTCTGGTATGGATCCTAACGTAAATGCATTGAACGCCTCATCTAGAGGTGCAGGTGGAGCAGGTATCGATTATGGTGCTATACCAACACCTCGTGGTGTTAACTTTGGAATGAAAGTGCAATTTTAACCTATAATAACTTTTAATATGAAAAAGATACTTTTTAAAACCATTCTTCCTGCTATGATGATTCTATCGGCAGTTGGATGTAAAAAATACCTCAGTGTCAATTCCGACCCTGATACAACTCAAGAGCCATCCAATAGCTCTGTATTTCCTGCCATGTTATCCAATATACATCGTGGTATACAATACGATGCCCGCTATGTTGGCAAATACACACAAAACTGGTTGTCCTCTGCCAATGGTAATAACGATACTTGGGACAGACATGGTTATCTTGCTGGTAGTGATGCATCAGGTGATATTTGGCGTCAAACCTATTTTGGTTTGGGTGGTAACCTAGAGTACATTGTAAAAAATGGTTTGAACAAGCAACAATTCGATTACGTGGGTGCTGCTTTAGTACTAAAAGGCTTGATGTTTCAAATGTGCACTGATTATCATGGTGACATTATTTTTACAGAAGCTTTTCAGGAAGGGAAATACTACTTCAAATATGATAATCAGGAAACGGTATATCGTGGTGTAGATTCTATTCTGCGAGTAGCTATTGGCTATTTAGATTTAGCAGCTACCAAAAGCGGTAACACATTAAACGTTGGTGATTTTGCTTACAATGGTGATTTGAATAAGTGGAAAAAATTAGCTTATGGTTTGATGGCTCGTAATTTCCACCGCATTACCAATAAGCCTAACTACAGCGCAGATTCTGTAATCAAATATGTAGACCTTTCTTTTAGTAATACCAATGATGATTTTGCTATACCATTTGATGCGTCTAAAAATGATGATACCAATTTTTTTGGTCCCTATCGTAATAATTTAGGTGCATTTCGCCAAAGTAATTTTGTGGTTAAATTATTAGACGGTAATTCATTTGCAGGTAGCTCAGTAGCTGCAAATAGAGATCCTCGAATGTCTCACATGCTATCAGCATCTCAAGATACTGCTAATGGGAATGGTGGTTATCGTGGTGTAGATCCGGCAATTGGTGATCCATTTAGTGCACTCACAGGTGTTTATGCTGTAAATAGTGCCAACTGGTTAAATGCTCGTAGAAGAGTAGCTGTACCTTGGGGAGATAGTTTGTATGTCAATCCAAGTGTGGCGGTATTTACTGCAAATGCTGGTAAATATTTGTTCAAAGATAAAACCATATTACCTGTTATTACATACGCTGAATTACAATTTACAAAAGCAGAGGCAGCATTTAGAGCCAATAATAAAACACTAGCTCATACTGCTTACATCGCAGGTATTAATGGTCACTTTGATTTCATCAATCGTACTTACGGTACTTTAAAAGGTAATCTTAACATTTTCAACGGTAGCCCGATTTCTGCCACACAAAGGACTAACTATTTAGCTAGTGCAAATGTTAAGCAAAACGGTACTACATTAACTTTAACCGACATAATGGGTCAAAAATATATTGCCCTTTGGGGTTGGGGATGGGTAGAAACTTGGGTTGATTTAAGAAGATACCATTATACCGATATTGATCCATTGACTACTCAACAAGTCTATAAAGGCTTTACTCTACCTGCTAGCTTTTTCGCAAATAATCTGAACAAGCCGGCATACCGTTTTAGACCTCGTTTTAATTCTGAATATGTTTGGAATTTAGAAGAATTAAAAAAATTGGGTGGCGATTTACCCGATTACCATACTTACGAGTGCTGGTTCAGTAAACCTTAATGATGAATTAAAAACTAACAACACATGAAAAAGCTATTATGCAGCATATCGTTTTTAGCAGTTACCTGTATCATATTGGTATCCTGTGATAAAAACGGATTCACAATTAAGGAAAATATTTTTATTGAAGGTAAAGCCTCATTAAAAGTAAATTTCTTTACCCCTACACAAGCTAGGCCCTCTTACCAAATTAAGGTAGACGGAATTAGAATTAGTAATAACCTTACATATCCCACACCTTTTCCGGGTGGTGGTTTAAATACTGGTGGTGGTAACTATGCCGATTACTTGGCAGCCAATCCGGGTCAACGTAAAATAGATATTTCTATTCCAAAAGTTGGCACCAACGAAGACTCTGTTCAGTTGGCAAGCGCAACAGTAACGGTAGAAGCCAATAAATCTTACTCTTTGTATTTTTGCGATACAGCAGCCAATTTGGCTTCGTTTATGTTAGAAGATGATTTAAATTCTCCAGATTCAGGTTTCACAAAGTTCCGCTTTATCAATTTGATGCCAGACGTAGCAGCAGGTATAGATTTATATTTCGGTACCGGAAGTACAAGCACTACTTCAACTAAAGTTCAAGGTCCTATCGCATACAAAGGAGTTAGCCCTTACTTTTTAATTCCTTTAAATACGGGTACTGTATGGTCTATTAGACCAGGTGGTACAGCGGCTACAACAACAGCACTAGCTACTTATACTAGTGCAAGTACTGTAGTTAACCAAAGGGTATTCACTGCTATAGCCCGTGGTTACAGCACAATATCTACGCCAACTACAGATGGTCGTCTTCGTGCTATCAGTTTTATTTACAATCGTTAATCTAAATGATATGCTAAAAAATGCCCCAACACTTGTTGGGGTATTTTTTTGTTATAATCAGCCATAACTTTAGCAAATGAAAATCTGCTTTTTTATTTTCTTTTTTGTACTAAGCTGCACTGCACATGCTCAAGTACTACAACCAGCTGCTGCTTTAGATAAATTTCGAAATGAATATCCGCAGGAAAAAGTGTTCTTACAAACTGATAAAACACAATATTTCGCCGGTGAATCTATTTGGATGAAAGCATGGTGCATGTTAGATGGGGCTCCTACCTATTTGAGTAGATTGTTATATATTGATTTGGTCAATAGCAAAGGCGAAGTAGTATTGAAGAAGATGTTTAAGTTAGATAGCTTAAGTACTACGGCAGCAGATTTTGATTTGCCTGCAAAGATTAAACCCGGTAATTATTCCATCAATGCTTACACATTGTGGATGCTTAATTTTCCAGGCTTTGTTTATAGTAAAAATATTTTTATTTATTCTGCTGAGTACCTCAAAGAAACAAAGCCTGAACCAAAGCCTGAGTTGAAAATGTATTTCTTTCCTGAAGGAGGAGATTTAATAGCAGGACTTAAAAATAGAGTTGCATTTAAAGCCGTGAATGAAAATGGTTTTCCTGTTGCCGTAGCCGGAAACATTACAGACAGCAAAGGAAAAGTGTGTGGTACTATTGCTACTATTCATGACGGTATGGGAACGGTTGATTTACAAATAGAAAGTGGCGAAACCTATACGGCGGATATTCCATCTGCCAGCGGCAGAACTTTACAATTCAAATTACCTATTGTTAAGGACGAAGGGATTACACTAAGGGTAGAGAATACTAACGCAAACAGAATGTTTGTTGTGTTGTATAGAGCGGAGCAAAACAAAGAAAGATACAATAAATTAAAAGTCATTGCTCAATTGAATGCTCAGGTTATCATGCAAGCCGATATGAATTTTGAAGATGGTATTACCGCTGCGCCTATCAACAAAAAGAATTTACCAGCTGGTATTGTACTAATTACCGTTTTTGATTCTGCCAATAATCCTTTAGCGGAACGCTTAGCATTTGTAGAGAATTATAGTTTAGAACAACCTATCATCAAATTAGATACACTAAATCTTAAAGCCAGAGGAAAAAATCAAATCAGTTTTGGACTTGATTCTATGGTTGCTGCTATTTCGGTTAAAGTAACCAATGCTGCTTTAGATGAGCCAAATACAATAGAAGATAATATCGTTTCGGCTTTCTTAGCTACCACTGATTTGAAAGGGTTTATTCACCAACCCGGCTATTACTTTAAAAATAAAGAAGCTGCCACATTAAAGCATTTAGATCTTTTATTAATGACACATGGTTGGAGAAGGTTTGAATGGAAAAAGGTATTACAAAATGATTTTGTTCAGCTTAAATATCCCGTTGAGTCTGCTATAACTTTTAGAGGGAAAGTTACTAAAAGTGATAGAACAGCAGCTGTAAAAGATGGGCATGTATCTTTTGTAATTAGGGGAGAAGATTCAACCCGAATTATGGCGGATGCTAATATTACTGACAAAGGAGAATTTTTAGTTTCTGATATCAATTTTAGAAAGCGGGCTGCTGTAGCTTATCAAGGTACCAACAATAAAAAAGAGAACTTAATTGTTGATGTAAAGCTTGAACCTGCTTATATCGATTCATTGAAAAGGTCTACTGACAAACCTTTGGTTAATTTAGATACAATTGATATTAATAATCGCAGAAATGCTTGGGCAAACTATGTATATGGTTTAGTGAAGTTAGCAGATACGGTGCAGTCCAATTATTTGGGAGATGTGGTGGTAAAGGCAAGAAAAATGTCTAAAGAAGATTCTTTAAATAATGCTTATGCATCGGGTCCATTTATTATGGGACAAACCATTGACCCAACCGTATATCAAAACTATACAACTGTTTGGCAAATGTTACAAGCTGCTGTTGCAGGAATAACTGTAGAAGGTAATTTCTTTGATCCTAATGTGTTTTTTAATCGGTTTAACGGATTAAATATGTTGAGTGATAATAATGGTAGCAGCGTAAATGTTGGTAGTAGTTCGGGGGGTGACGTAAGTGTAGATGTTGTTACTCAAACAAATGGTATTGCTTATTTTTTGAATGAGGTAAATGTAGATAAAGATGTCATTAATTCTTTATCGCCTAGCGATATTGCCGTTATAAAAGTATTGAAAAATGAAGGTACAGTGCTCGGTGCAGCGGCCGGGGTAATTGCCTTCTACACCAAGAAGGGTGAAGCAGTGCGTTGGAATCCAACTGAAAAAGTGTACACTAAAACCGAGAGAGAAGGCTATGCAGTGATAAAAACTTTTTTTGCACCAGATTATGAAACCTATCCTGATTTAAATAAAAATGAAACCGATAAGCGGTATACATTGTATTGGAATGGTAATATTAAACCTGCTAAAGATGGTAAATATAGGTTCCGGTTTTTTAATAACGATATCAGTAATAAATATAAAATTATTGTACAGGGTATAGATGCTGCCGGTAATTTTATTTATGCAGAACAATTGGTGAAATAAAAGTCATAATTAAGTTACAACACTGTAATGCCTTTGTCTCGATAAGCTTGTAATGCCTCGTTGTCGGGTTCTAATTCTGTAATCAGAATATCGATTTCTTCCGGCTTACAAACGAGTAAGCGTTGTACTGTATTGAGTTTTTCTGAAATGGAAAGTGATACTGTTTTGTGTGCAGCTCTAATCATTGCTTTTTTCACTTCAATCACATCCCATTCTAAATCTGTAACTCCTTCATTGGCATCAAAACTATTGGTACCTAAAAAACACAAATCAGCTTTAATTTCATTGAGTCTTTGTACTACTTCTGCGCCAACAGCCATTTGAGCATTTTTAGATAACTTATTGCCTAAAAATATGATTTCACTATTAGGATGATTGAGTAATTCTAAAGCGGTAGGTACACTAACCGTGATGAATGTTGCATTCAACTTTGGCGGTAAAGATTTTACTAATTCTCTAATAGTTGTACCACCCGATAATAAAACAAACATGCCATCTTTAATGAGGCTGATGGCTTTGTGTGCAATAATTTTTTTCTCGGGCAGTAAGTAAATGTTTTCATTCTGAATCGTAAAATGAAAAGATTTTGATAATGCTCCGCCATGTACTTTAATGAGCTTACCTTCTTCTGATAACTCTTGTAAATCTCTACGTACAGTGTCTTCCGACACATTGAGTTGTGTACTTAAATCACTAGATAAAACTTTGTTATGGATATTTATCTGTTGGATGATGTAAGCCTGTCTTTCTTTTTTCAACATAGCGGTAAGCGTAGTTAGTGTAATGATTGCTTAATAAAGATAAGTAATTGCTTTGCTATAAATAGAAAGAATTTGGCTTTAAAATATAGCTTGTTGTAAGAGGAATACAGCTATGCCACAGGTAAATCCCACTAGCGCTAACCATCCAATTTTTTTTAGGTACCACATAAAATTTATATGTTCAATACCCATCACTGCAACACCTGCAGCCGAGCCAATAATAATAGCAGAACCACCTGTACCGGTAGTTAAAGCTAAGAATTCCCAAAACGGATGATCGGTTGGATATTGATTTAAGTCAAACATACCTTGTGCTGCTGCCACTAAGGGCACATTATCTACCAATGCTGATAATAAACCTAACGATGCACCAATGAGATAATCATTACCTAAAGTTTGGGTAAGCGCATCTGCCAATGATTTAAGTATACCAAACGATTGTAAGGCAGATACGGCTAACAAAATACCAAGGAAGAAAAGGATGCTTGGGGTGTCAATTTTTTGAAGTGCCCTAGCAACTGTAAGCTTTTCTGCATATTCAGCTTGTTTTTTTCTGTGTAACAAAGTGGTGATGACCCACATAAAACCCAACGCCAATAACATACCCATGAATGGCGGTAAATGGGTTACCGTTTTAAATGCCGGAACAAAAACTAAAAATCCAATGCCGGAAAAAAGAATGATACGACCATCTCTTTTGTCTTTTTCTGAACTTATTTCAACAGCCGGTGCTTCAAATCTTTTACCCTTAAAACGAAATGCTACTATCAATGTTGGAATAATACATGCAACTATACTTGGCAGTATCAGCATTTTCATGATGTTGAGTGCTGTTATTTGCCCGCCAATCCAAAGCATTGTAGTGGTAACATCTCCCAATGGAGACCAAGCCCCACCGGCATTTGCAGCAATCACAATCATACCTGCAAACCATAATCTATCTTCTTTTTTCGATAACAGTTTTGTACATAAAGATGTCATCACAATTGCTGTAGTAAGATTATCAAGTAAAGCAGATAACAAAAAAGTAATGGTGGTAATGATGAATAACAGTTTTTGTGTGTTGGTAGTACTTATTTTTTGAGTGATAATATCAAAGCCATTGTGAGAGTCAATCAACTCTACAATTGTCATTGCACCTAATAAAAAGAATAGGATAGAGGCTATTTCTCCTGTATGGTGCAATAACGCTTTTGTAGCTTCATGTGTTTGAATATTATGTTGTAGAAAGTAAATAGTCCAACACAATACGCCTGTTATTAAAGCAGATGCTGCTTTATTCAGTTGTAGCGGATGTTCAAAAGCAATGGCTAAATAGCCGATAATAAATAAGCCAACAACGATTCCTGTAATCATAAACTAATGCTTTAGTTGTCGATGTAATTAAATAAATGTTGTTGGAAAAATAGCAATTGACAATGGTACAAATGTAAATGTTTTCAAACAGTTTCCCTTGACGCCGCTATAACATTATTCACCAAAAATATCTAATCTGGTTTTTGGCCTTTTATTTTCCTGCCAATTAAAACCTCGAAGTTTCATTTCTTCGTGATTGGCTTGTCGCATGGGGGTGGTAACTCCTTTGAGGTTATTTCTGAAAACTACTTTTTGAGGTTTTTTATTTTCAAAATACATATCAATCACATCACTTGAAGCTTTATTAACGCCAATAAAACTTCCTTCATCATCTACAGCATAATAAACACTTTCTGCGCTGCCTTTTGCTTTTAAGGTATTAATATTTCCATCTAAAAACCAAGCTGTTATAGTATTGCCTCTTACTTGATTGTAATAATCAGGTTCTAACTTGCTAATGGCCGAGGCATTTTCAAACACATATAACTTTTCCGGCTTTTTATTTTTGGTGTAGAGATAAATCGTATCACCTGTAATTTGATTTTGCTGAGCCCATACAACCGGGTTCTTAAACAGACGAAATGCCGAATCTTCGGCCGAATAAAATAAACTATCGCCAATAGCTTGTAACGAATCGGTAAATATTTTTACATGACTATAGGCTTCAAAAAAACGTATGGTAGTGTCGGCTTCCGTAACTACTTTTTTGCCTTTCACCGTATCCATTATCATGGGTACAGTTCTCGATTTTTTAGCATCACTAATTCTGGCTGAATACAAAGTATCTGCTGTTATAAAAATACTATCCTGATCTTGCTTGATGATCATCACCGGCTTCTGCGATGCCAAAAAAGAAGCCTTTTTTTGATTTGATTTTACATCATTGGCCAATATGGTAAAGCCTTGTGTTTCATCCCTAAAAATTACATTTCCTTGTGCATGACCGTATCCACTTGAATCTTCAAACGCAATTTTATCGCCTGTAATAAACAAAGTGCTGTCTTGGATTTCAGAACGTTTGCCAAAGTAGGCTTCTTTGGTTTTCAAATTATAAAATCCGTCTTTGGTTTTTATTTTTCTGCTGCCTGTAACAATATCTGTTGGACTTACAAATGTTGCAATTTCGGTATTGATATTGTACAATAACGTATCGGTTTTTACCTTAAAATCAGGATCATTTAATACTACTTTCTTTTTAAAATAAACATCTCTTGTGTCGCCGTAATAATAGCCCTCCGTACTGGTTAACACTGTTTTGCCATTTACAACTTTACCTCCTTTTTTGTAAATGCCAATCTTGGCTTCTGTTTCGTACTCTAATTCATCGGTAGTAAGCGTTCCTTTTCCATCGGTGAGTTTGACATTCTTTTTTAGATAAGCTTTTTTATCCTTGCCAATATATTTCAGGTATTGAGCATAAGTGTGTACACTATCTGCATCGTTGATATGGATTTTTCCAAAAGCCTCCATTTCGTTGGCTTTTTGGTTAAGCACTACGCTATCGCAATCAAACCATGTTTTATCTTGACGAAGTTTTACATTGCCGGCAAGTGAAATAAAATCTCCGGCAGTATCTATTTTTTGAAAATTATATCGATCGGCTTGAATAATATTGATACGCTTTGCGCTACTATCCTGCTGTGCAGCTACTTGATGCATTGCACAAAGAAATAAACAACATGTAATTAAGCTAGTAAACTTCCGCATCATTATCTTTTTTGTGCGGTATCAGCTAAAGGTGCTTGTAATGGTGTTGATTTGTCTTTTTTACCAAACACTGAAAAACTAACGTATCTTTTTGGATTGGTCTTTAAATCATCCATCAAAATATTTAAGCTGCGAGTAGTATTGGCTAAATTATTATACAACTGTTTATCATTCAACAATAGCCCAAGTGAACCCTCTTTGCTATCTAATTTTAATACCGCATTATTCAAACTTTCAACAGTTGTTTTCAATTGATTGATGGTACCATCAATATCGGCTTTAGATAAATTTTCGGTAGTAGTTTCTATGTTCTTTAACGTGTTGGTTATTTTATCGTTGTTGTTCTTTAAGTTGTCAGTAAATGCGCTAACGTTATCTAACGATTTGGCTAATGCACCGGTTTGTGTGTTCAATAATTTTTGAAGCGATGCAGATGAAGCTACTAAGCCGGCTGTTGCATTATTCAAATTAGCAATAACAGCTTGTAAATTATTCTTCGTGTTGGGGTCTAACGTTGTGTTGATATTTTTCAATACCCCATCTAAACTTGCTAAAGTGTTTTTGATTTGATCTGCCACCGGTCCAAGTTTATCAGTAATGCCGGATAACATACCACCACCTTGTATCGTTTGTAAGGTATCGCCTGATTTTAAAAACTGTTTTTTATCGCCCAAGGTAATGGCAATACTTGGTGTGCCTAGCGGATTTTCGGCAATATAGGCTACCGAGTTTTCCGGAATATTATATTCTTTTTTCAACTTGATGGCAATGACTATGCCTCTTAAGTTTTCATCTACTTCTTCAATGTCAGAAACGGTACCCACCTGAAAGCCATTTACGAAAACAGGATTGCTAACCATTAAACCTTTGGCATCGGTATATTTTGCGTACAAGAAATTACCTGTTTTCACTATGCTTTTTCCCTTCAAAAAGTTGAAGCCTAAAATAAGTAGGGTTATTGCGATAGCGGTTAAAGCTCCTACTTTGGTTTCGTTTGATACCTTCATGGCAACAAAAATAATGGTTTAAGTGGATGGGTTATAGCTGAATTTGTTAAAAGCAGCATTTTGCTGCATTATTTCCGCAGCAAAAACAACAAAGGCTGTTTGATTCGTTTTCTCCAAGCCGATTCCGAATGATCTGCCCCTTCAAATTTTAAGGTTTTCCAATTTTTTCGGGTAAATCCTCTCTTTATCATAATGCTATCAGCTTTCAACTGAAATGGCTCATAAAGTGCATCTAAAGTGGCAGTACCAAAGTCAAAATAAATCTTGTGTTTTTTGGGGTTGGGTAAATGGTGTTGCAAGTAATTTAAAAATGCTGCCGGAATAGGATTATCATGTGTAGTAAAAGTGCCAGGCCAATGGGTAGAGAGGCAAGCTGCACCACCAAATATGTTGGGGTATTCGCAAATGGCATACATTGAAATTAAGCCGCCCATACTCGAACCTGCGATGAACGTATGTTGACGATTGGTGTATGTGGTGTAACTACTATCAATAAAGGGTTTGAGTTCTTGAACTAGAAATTTTAAATAGGCATCTGATTGTATGGTGCCTGAAAATACAGATGCACCATTTGTACGATTGGCTTTTAATAAAGTATCTTTTTGATATTGGGTTAATGATTCGAATGGTTTTTGCGGAAAGTAATCTATATGTCTGTTTTTTACACTGTTCCAAATGCCAACAACTATGCATTGCTTGATTTTATTGGATTGCATTAATTCGCTCATGGCTTCATCAATACCCCATTCTTGCTTATTCCATGTTGTTGTGGAGTCAAACAACATTTGTCCATCATGCATATATAGTACCGCATATTTTTTTGAAGTGGAATAACCTGCAGGTAGCCATATATCAATATTCCTAGCATCAACAAATTGAGAAGGGAAACTACTGATGCGTATGATTTTGCCGGATGATGGAATTGGTAATTGTTGAGCAGCAACAACTAAATGGCTAAATACAAATTGAATGAGCAAGAGCTTCTTCATACGAACAAATTGTACTTTAAAAATAAAGCAATTGTGTGTATTTCAAGACTTATTGTCCATTGATTGCTACTCGACAATTGATTTAACAAGGTTATGTCGATAAAAAATACTTACTTACTATAAATTTCAGCGTATGAAGTCATTCATTTCCATATTAATCATAGCATTTTTTTGCACTGCCTGCAATGATGTGGCAGAAAAAATGGAAAAAGATAGCTACGAAAAAAGTAAAGAAACTTTGGCGCAAAAAGAAGCTAAAAATCCTGCCCGATTTTTAGTGGTTACGGCAAGTGACAAGAAAAATTTGATTGGTCAAACAGTCATCAAAGGAACAATTGCAAATACCGCTACTGTTTGTTGGTACAAAGATATTGTACTGAAAATGTCGTTTTACAGTAAAACAAAAGTGTTGTTAGAAGAAGGTAATGAAACCATTTATGAAGTGGTTGGGCCAAACAATGTTAAAAAGTTTAAAACAAAATACTTTGCACCGAAAGGCACAGATAGTGTAGCCATTGTTGTTACTAGTGCTCAAGTTGCAAAGCAGGGCGAATAGTGCTTTGATCTTCTTAATTCACTTTCACAAATTCAAATTTATCGCCATCAAACAAGCCTAAATCGCTCAATTTTAAATGAGGAATTACCAGCAAAGCCATAAATGATAATGTCATAAATGGTGAGCCTAAAGTACTGCCCAAATCATGTTTGGTCATATTGTCAATTTGAGTATAGGCAGCTGCCACTTTGTAACCATCATCTGCACTCATCAATCCGGCAACAGGTAATCCTAATACCATAGATTTGCCGGCACCGACAGCACTAACACCACCCTGTTCTTTAATCACCAAATTTATGGCTTCGGCTAAGTTGTCATCATCGCATCCCACTGCTACAATATTATGACTATCATGTGCTACTGATGAAGCTAAGGCGCCTTTTTTCAACCCAAAATTTCTGATAAAACATTTTGCAACAGGTGCATTTGAATAACGATTAACTACGACCATTTTTAATACATCGGTAGTAGGATTGCTGATTAAAATATTTCCATCTACCACTGTTGGGCTTAGCATTAATTTATTGGTGATTAATTGACCATCTAAGGCTTCAATCACTGGAATTAAACCATTTTCATTTGGATAGTCCGTTTCTTTCATCACCAATTGTGCTGCTGTAATCGCATTACAATCAAATTGATTGATGGGTGTTGTGGCAACAGAGGAAATGTTGGATTGTCCGTTTTCTGATACTAATGCTCCGTTGATATAAGTTTGAATAATTTGAAAATTTGTTACATCTTTTGCAACAATAAAATCAGCATTGTCACCCACTCTTAGCAAACCGACATCTAAGCGATAGTGCAAAACCGGATTAACACAAGCAGCTTGTAATACTTTAAACACATCAATACCTTTGGCCACAGCTCTTGCACAAAGTTGGTTGATATGCCCCAGCACCAAACTATCCGGGTGTTTGTCATCGCTACAAAACATGATTCTATCTGCATAATCATGTAGCAAGTGAATCAATGCTTCAAAGTTTTTGGCAGCACTACCTTCTCTGATGATGATTTTCATGCCGTATCGCAATTTGTCTAATGCTTCATCGGAAGTAAAACATTCATGGTCGGTACTTATACCGGCATCAATATATTGTTTGGCTTTTTCGCCTCTTAGTCCGGGTGCATGGCCATCTACCGGTTTGTCTAATCGATGGGCAGCATGAATTTTTTTCATCACTTCTGCATCTTTAAACAATACACCCGGAAAATTCATCATCTCACTCAGGTATTTTATTTCGGGGCGTTGTAATAATTGTTCCACATCAGTCGAATCTAAAGCCGCTCCGGCAGTTTCAAAAGTAGTTGCCGGTACACAACTTGGTGCTCCAAAATTGAATTTGAATGGTACTTTTTTGCCATTTTCAATCATGAATTCTACACCGGCCATGCCACAAACATTGGCTATTTCATGTGGGTCGCTGATAGTGCCAATGGTGCCGTGTACAACAGCTAATCGAGCAAATTCACTCGGCACAAGCATACTGCTTTCGATATGTACATGGCTATCAATAAAACCCGGAAGAATATAATTGGCACCTGCTGTCAATTGGTCAGCAGTTTTATCTATCGAACTAATTTTACCCTCAGTAACAGTAACCGTTCCTGCATAAATACGTTTATTGATAACATCTACAATATTTCCACTCACCTTAAATGAACCTGTTGGCATAATCATTGTTTAGTAGATTAAAGTTACCCTAAAATAGGTAATGACAAATGTCGGAAAACTTATCTCACTTACATTTGAAAAATAAACACAACATATGTTAAAACAATTTTTTACCCTTTTTTCAGGATTGCTAGCAGTAGTAGCTGTATCTGCTCAAACATTAGACGAAGTAGTAACTAAGTTTACCGACGGTAATGGCGGTAAAGAACGATTGGTAGCGATTAACTCTATACAAGTAGAAAGTACTATGAGTTTAGCTATGATGGGTATGCAATCGAACACTAAAATTATTAGAGAAAAGAATAAGTTATTTCGAATTCAAACTTCCGGCGGTATGTCAACCGAAGAAACATTTACCGTAATTACCGACACAGCCGGATATACGTACACCCCTGCCATTCCCGGTTTTGGTGGTTTTGGAGGCATGGAAGCAGCATTCACTAAAATGACGGCAGAAGAATTGGCGCAGCAAGAATACCAAAAAGATTGTGCAGGTTTTTTTGGACCCTTGGTAGATTATGCCGCAAAAGGGCATAAAGCAGAATTACTCAAAGATGAAAAAGTGAACGATGTTGATTGTTATCAAGTTAAACTGACTTTGAAATCCGGTCAAGAGATGCATTATTTCATTGCCAAGAATAGTGGTCAAATAAAAAGAGTTCAATTGCCGGCTTCAGTTGCGTTAGCAGCAATGGGTATGGGTAGTGCCATGAAAATGTTTGGTGGTGGCAGAAATGTAGATAGAAAGATTGATGTAGATTATGAGAAGTATAAAATTTTCGATGGCTTTCCTTTCCCTACCAAACAATCCATCAAGTTGGGTTCTATGTCGATTGACATAGAAAATACCGTATTTAAAGTAAATCAGCCGATAGATGCCAAATGGTACCAAGCTAAATAATTTACGACATTAAATAAGTGAAAAGTGAAGCCATTATAGCTTCACTTTTTTTATGTAGTTTGCCAGATAAATCAGTTGCTATGAAACGTATTTGTGCTGCCATTTTTTTCTTACTAATTGCCGCTTCACTTGTTGCTCAAAAAACGAGCTTACAATACAATTGGTCCGATGGGAAATTTACTGTTCAGCAATATGCTGCTAATATTTTCAAACTTACCTATACGCCTAAAGATTATAATACCAATGAGAATGTAAGCGACGCAGTGTTACTAAAACCACAATTGCTCAATGCATTACCGGCTGCTATAAAAATGGATGGAGAGCAAATCATTATTGGTACCAATCATAAATTGTATTTGAGTGGAACATTTCATGAAGATGAGAATTATAGAGGGTTTAAATTTTCTTTACAACCCGGCGAAATGATGTTTGGCGGTGGTGAAAGGGCTTTGCCATTAAACAGGAGAGGGCAACGGTTGAATTTGTACAATAATCCGTGGTACGGTTACAGTTTTCCAGCAGATAATCTCAACTATTCTGTTCCATTTTTTATGAGTAGTCATGGATACGGATTGTTTTTTGATAATGCATCAAAAGGCTATGCCGATATTGGTAAAGAAAATGAAGATATATTAAGAGTTGGATTTAAAAGCGGAGAATTAAATGTATATGTCATTTTAGGCAACGATTACAAAACAATGCTTACTTCATTTCATAAACTAACGGGTACACAACCTTTGCCGCCAAGATGGGCTTTGGGTAATTTTATGAGTCGATTTGGTTATACCAGTCAAAAGCAAGTAAACACTATTGCTGCTGCCATGAAGGCAGAAAATATGCCGGTTGATGCAGTGATTTTCGATTTGTTTTGGTTTGGCGATAGCATTAAGCAAACGATGGGAAATTTAGATTGGGTTAACAAAACCAAATGGCCTAATCCCAAACAAATGATTAGTGATTTCAGAAAAGACAATATCAATACCATTTTAATTACCGAACCTTTTGTGGTAGAAGCTTCTACCAATTATCAAGCATCCAAACAGTTTCATGCTGTTGATTCAGCCAATAATCCTTTTGTACTAACCGATTTTTATTTTGGCCGTGGCGGCTTGATTGACATATTTCGAAAAGATGCCAAAGATTGGTTTTGGACCAAACATAAAGCACAAATGGATATTGGTGTAGAAGCTTGGTGGGGAGATTTGGGAGAGCCTGAAAAACATCCTGCCAGTATGAAACACAACTTAAAAGATTTGGGTTTCAAGCGATTATTTGGTGCCGATGAAATTCATAATGTGTATGGTCATTACTGGACTAAAATGTTGTACGATAAGTATGCTGTACAATATCCTAACAAACGATTATTTAGTTTGAATAGAAGTGGATTTGCTGGTACGCAACGCTACAGTATTTTTCCATGGACAGGTGATGTAAGCCGCAGTTGGAAAGGCCTTCAAGCACAATTACCTACATTGTTAGGCATGAGTATGAGCGGTGTGCCTTATGTACACAGCGATGCCGGTGGTTTTGCCGGTGGCGATGGCGATAATGAACTCTATGTTCGTTGGTTGCAGTTTGCTGCATTCACCCCAATATTCAGACCGCATGGCACAGCATTATATGAAATAGAAAAAGCTGCTTTTAGTTTTCCAAGCGAAGCTGCATTAATTGATGAGCCTTATAGATGGTTAGCAAAAAATATCATTCACCAACGCTATAAAATGTTGGCCTATAATTATACGTTGAGTTACAAGCAAGCCACCAAAGGCGAACCATTAATGGCTCCATTATATTATCATTTTCCTAACGATGAATTTGTGACAAAAGTAGAAGATGCATATATGTGGGGTGAAAACATTTTAGTAGCTCCGGTAGTAGAAAAAGGTGCTACCAATAGAATCATTTATTTGCCCGAAGGCGAGTGGTATGAACTCACGGGTAATCAAATGTATCCGGGGAAAACTAAACAACAAGTTGATGTTTCAGATTTTAAAATGCCATTATTTGTAAAAGCCGGTGGTTTTGTGCCACAGTATAAAGAAGTAGCCTTAAGCACAACTGCCATGAATAAAGCTAATTTTTCTCTCTTATACGTACCATCTTCAAAGCCATCTACTTATGAAATGTATGAGGATGATGGTGTTTCAAAAAATGCCATCGCAGCCAAACAATTTGAATTGTTGCAGTTTTCATCTACCGGAAAATCATCTAACGGCTGTACCATTCAAATCAAATCTAATGGCGGAAAATATAAAGGTCAACCAACGGTTAGAAAAATACAATTGGTGATGCCAAATGTGGAAGCTAGACCGAAGTCTATTACCATAAATGGAAAGTCAATCAAAATACCAGGTGATAATGAAATTGGTATGGTAAATGTGGCAGAATCGGTAATTTGGCTGGCCGATAAATCGAATATATTAACCGTGCCACTTACGTTCACCGGTACCCCTTTAAAGGTTGATGTTAAATGGTAAATCATTTCGCTAACAATAAACCCCAATAATTGCTGTATGAGAAAACTGATTTTGGTAGTGGTGGCAGTAGCTGCTTCAATCACTACGTTTAGTCAAAAAAGTAAAAATTCGCCAACACCTGTTGTTTCAAAAACAGATTCGGTGCTGCAATCGAAATTAAAATATCGATTACTCGGTCCGTGGCGTGGTGGTAGAAGTGCTGCGGTAACCGGTAGTTATAAAAATCGTACTACATTTTATTTTGGTGCAACCGGTGGTGGTGTTTGGAAAACTGCCGATGGCGGTAGCAACTGGAAAAATATTTCTGACAAATATTTTGGTAGTAGCATTGGTGCAGTTGCTGTGGCACCATCAGATGAAAGTATTTTGTATGTTGGCGAAGGCGAAAATACCATGAGAGGTAATGTGAGTGAAGGGTTAGGCGGCATGTGGCGCAGTGAAGATGGTGGCCGCAGCTGGAAAAATATTGGCTTAAAAGAAGGTCGTCATATTCTTCGCATCATTATTCATCCCAAAAATCCCGATGTAGTTTGGGTAGCCGTGATGGGGCATTTGTTTGGACCTAACGAAGAAAGAGGTGTATTTAAAACTACCGACGGTGGTAAAACTTGGAAAAAAACATTATACGTTAACAACCAAACCGGCTGTAGCGATTTGGTAATGGAGCCTGGCAATCCCAATGTGTTTTATGCCGGTACTTGGCGATTGATTCGTACACCACACAGTTTAGAAAGTGGTGGAGAGGGTAGTGGTCTTTGGAAGAGTATCGATGGTGGTGAAACTTGGCAAAATATCTCAGCCAATAAAGGGTTGCCCAAAAATACTTGGGGCATTGTTGGTGTGGCAGTTGCGCCTTCTAATACCGATAAAATTTATGCCATCATTGAGAATAAAGATGGTGGTTTATACATGAGTGCAGATGGTGGCGAAAACTGGACATTACAAAGCAACGACAACAATATTCGTCAGCGGGCATGGTATTATACCAAAGTGTTTGTTGATCCTAAAAACGAGAATACCGTGTACTGTCCAAATGTTGGATTTATGATTAGCAGAGATGGTGGTAAAACATTTTCCTCCATTCGTACGCCACATGGAGATCATCATGATTTATGGATTGACCCCGAAGACCCAAGCCGTATGATTGTTGCAGATGATGGCGGTGCTCAAGTAAGTTTTGATGGTGGTGCTAATTGGAGTACTTATCAAAATCAGCCTACTGCGCAGCTTTACCGTGTTTCAACGGATAACAGTTTTCCTTACCGAGTGTTAGCTGCACAGCAAGATAATTCCACCCTTCGTATTCGTCATCGTACTTATGGCGGTGCAATAACAGATAAAGATTGGGAAGTTACCGCAGGTAATGAAAGTGGCTATGTCATTGCCGATCCGTCCAATCCTGATATTGTATATGGTGGAAATTATGGCGGTTATTTATCTCGTCTTGATCATAAAACCGGTGAGAATAGAGCAGTGAGTGTTTGGCCCGATAATCCCATGGGTGCAGGTGCCGATGTATTGAAATATCGATTTCAATGGAACTTCCCCATCTTCTTTTCGCCACACAATCCCAAACGTTTATATGCAGGAGGTAATCATTTATTCGTAACCGAAAATGAAGGCCAGAGCTGGGAAGAAATCAGTCCTGATTTAACTACCAACGATAAAAAACGTCAGGCTTCTAGTGGCGGTCCCATCACACAAGACAATACTTCAGTAGAGTATTATTGTACCATTTTTACTGCCACAGAATCACCGTTAGAAAAAGATTTATTATGGGTAGGTAGTGATGATGGTTTAATACATGTAAGTAAAAACGGCGGCAAAAATTGGGACAATGTAACCCCAAAAGATTGTCCGAGGTGGATGATGTGGAATTGTATTGAAGTAGACCCATTCAAAACCGGTGCTGCTTATATTGTAGGTACTCGATACAAAAGTGATGACTTTACACCTTATATCTACAAGACCGAAGATTATGGTAAAACTTGGAAATTGATGACTAATGGTATTGATAAAATGCATTTTACCAGAGCGATGAGAGCTGATAAAAAGCGTTCAGGTTTATTATATGTCGGTACCGAGTATGGTATGTACATCAGTTATGATGATGGAAATAATTGGAGTCCTTTTCAGTTGAATTTACCGATAGTACCTATCACTGATTTAACGATTAAAGAAAACGATTTAATTGTGGCAACTCAAGGTCGTTCTTTATGGGTGTTAGATGATTTGAGTGTACTGCAACAAAAAGCAGATAATGTATTCAACAAAAGCTTACACGTATTTACACCAAACCCTGCTTATCGGATGGATGGTTTTCAAATGTCTAATCCAAGAAATGCAGGGATGAATCCACCCAATGGAGTGGTGTTTAATTATCATGTAAAAGAACTTTCGGATTCTGCCAAAGTCTCCATTACCATTTTTAATAAGCAACAACAAGTCATAAAAACATTTAGCACAAATGCTAAAGAAGCGGCCGATAAATTAATGGTGTCAAAAGGAATGAATCAGTTTGTATGGGATATGTTGTATCCTGCTGCAGAACGTATTGATGGCATGATACTTTGGAATGGAACAGTAGGCAACACAAAAGCAGCACCGGGTAATTATATGGCTCGTTTCCGTTATGGCAACGATTCTGTTAGCACTAATTTCACCATTAAAGCTGATCCTAATTATAAAACTACCGAAGCAGAATATGATGAGCAAGTAAGTTTTATGTTACAAGTGAGAGATAAGTTTAGTGAGATTCAAAAAGGAGTAAAAAATATCCGTGCTATCAGAATACAATTAGCAGATTTGGGCGGCAAGTTGAATAGCAATCATAAAGAAATCAAACAACTGTCAGATTCGATTGGTAAACAACTGACTGCTATAGAAGAAGCATTGTATCAAACCAAAGCTAAAAGTGGGCAAGATGTGTTGAATTATCCCATTCGTTTAAATGATAAGATTAGTGGAGTTTTTGATTTTGCTGCAAGTGGCAACAATCCGCCGGCAAAACAAGTAAAAGAAGTTTTTGCTGTTTTGAGTAGCCAAGCAGATACCCATTTGGCTAAACTTAAAAACCTAATGGCAAATGAAGTAGTGCAGTTGAACAACCTGATACACGAAAAGAAAATTCCGGTCATCGGATTAAAGCAATAATCTTAACTAAAAACCCCTCACTGAGGGGTTTTTAGTTTGCCATAATGGCTAGTATTTCTTAGGTTAGAAATTATGCAAAGGAAATGGTGTCTTCCATAGATTGCATTTAATAACATAAAATTGAGGTAATTTACCCGAGCATCATGCCCCTTAAAGCCTACCTGTTGCCCCAATCGGACAAAATTTTAATACTACACAATAAAAAAGGTAATAAAAAGCCCATCCCGTTCTTTAGGAACGGGATGGAGTTTGTTTTGTTTTTCCGATTAGCCTGTTGTAGTGCTGTACTTACTTAAAGCGATTACATTAGGTGTCGGTTTTTCAACAGAAAATTGGATAATGTGGTTTTTCGAACATTGGATAAAAACGGGGTTTTCAATTTGGATTTGGATTGATTTTCTATTGGGTACTAATTACGAATTAAAACTACGTTGAATTAATCAACAGCGGTTGGCTGAATCGGTTTAGGATATACCCCAAACGGACTGAATTCTATGACAGTATTTGGGAATGTTTCCCAACCTAGGAATCTCTAAATGAGCATCAAAGTTTTATAGCAATTAGCCTTCATTCAATAAATCCGGACGTCTTGTTTTTGTTCTTTCCAAAGACTGTTCGTGGCGCCAAGTTTCTACTAATTTGGGGTCTCCGGTCAATAAAACATCAGGCACTTTCATACCTTTAAAATCAGCAGGTCTAGTATAAACGGGTGGGGCAAGTAAGTTATCTTGAAAGGAATCGAATAAGGCAGAGGTTTCATCGTTTAACACTCCCGGAATTAATCTACCTATAGCGTCTACTACTACAGCCGCAGCCAATTCGCCGCCGCTTAATACGTAATCACCAATAGAAATTTCCATAGTTACATATTGTTGCCTGATGCGTTCATCAATGCCTTTGTAATGCCCACAAATAATGAGTAGGTTTTGATAGAGGGAAAGCCGATTGGCTGTTTTTTGATTAAATCTTTCCCCATCAGGTGTCATATATATGATGGCATCATAGGTTGTAGTTTGTTGTAGCTCTTCAATGGCATTAGAAAGTGGTTCCGGCATCATCACCATTCCTGCACCACCACCGTACTGATAATCATCAATCTGCCCATGTTTATTAATAGCCCATTTGCGCAGCGGGTGAATGTTTACTGTAAGCAAACCTTTGTCCTTAGCCCTTTGCATGATGCTATGCGATAATGGACTTTCCAATAAATCGGGTACTGCTGATATGATATCTATTCTCATGATGCTTTGTAACAATTAAGGTTCGTCAGTAAAATCTTCCCAAGACCTACGTTGTTTTTTTGTAGGACGACCAATTTTACTCAGTCTTTTTCCGGTATGAAAACTTTCTGCTTGTATTTTAATTTTTTCTAATTCTTCGGCTGGTGTTAAATCTAAATAATGGTTGATGGCTTCGCTGTACTGAACTCGATTTTGTAATAATCCGGTTACTTTAATCACCCATTTTCTAGCTTCGGTTTTTACTTCATATTCATCACCAATAGTCACTGTTTTTGATGCCTTTACATTAATGCCGGCACATTTCACCTTGCCTTTGTCACATGCCTCCGACGCTAAAGTTCTTGTTTTAAAGAGCCGGATAGCCCATAAATATTTATCAATACGCAGTTTTTCTTTTGTTACTGCCATTTCCCTAAATTTTCTGCAAAATAAGCGTTATGTCATCATTCAAGCTACAAAACTTAATCATAAGAAGAGCTTCTAAAAGCTTAAACATTAGATTCATCAAATTATAATTAATTAAATTAACCTTTTTTATTGTCATAGTTTTGTCAGCTTGGTACCGTTTTTGTATCTTTAAAAGCATTAGAACACTTCATGCGTAAAATGATCATCATATCTTTATTGTCTTTGCATGTTATCGCAAATACAGATTTGGCACAGCTTTTTGCTGTCAATGATATGATTGATCATTATAAGCAGCACCGTTTAGAAGATACGTGTATCGGAATTTCAACATTCATTTGTATGCACTATGGGTATGACCACAAAAAGGATGCAGCGCATAATAAACTACCCTTTAAATCACTGAAACTTCATGTACCTACTCAAGTGATCTTAACCAATTCCTCAAAAATTCAAGTGCATGACTACAAAGGAATATTGTTGAGTGCACAGTCACTTATTACTGACGAGCATTTTATAAGTACAGTTTTTCGTAACGGGCTACTTAGGCCACCGATTGCTTAGCGTAACTATTGCTTTCTCTCTTATCATACTTTTCTATACCATTTTTTGAGTATAGACTATTCCTTATTCATCTAAAAATACCTGTAATGAAAAAGAAATTTTTTCTGTTCACAGGCATGTTTGTGATACTTGCAAGTGTTTTTTTCGCTTGCAAACACGAATTGCCTTTTAGTATAGATAATCCAAGTGAAGTGCCTGGAAATACTGGTCGAAATTGTAGTCCAGATTCAGTGTATTTCGCCAATGATATTCAGCCTTTACTCAATTCAAGTTGTGCTATGGCTGGTTGTCATGATGTTGTTTCTCATAAAGAAGACGTAGTATTAAATAACTATACAAACACCATGCGTATAGTAACACCGGGTAATGCTTCTCGCAGTAAATTATACAAAGAAATGTTGAAGACCGGTAGTGATCAAATGCCTCCATTGCCAATGCCTGCAATGACCGCCGCACAATTAGCAAAAGTTGAAAAGTGGATTAATCAAGGCGCAAAGAACAATGCCTGTGATAAATGTGATACCACAGATTTTAAGTATAGTACTGCCATTAAACCTTTGATGGATACAAAATGTGTGGGTTGTCATAATCCTTCTAACCTCGGTGGAAATATTGATTTGTCAACCTATAATGCAGTTAAGGTTGTTGCATTAAATGGTAAGCTATATGTTTCTGTAGCGTGGACAGCAGGCATATCTGCCATGCCCAAAGGCGGTGTAAAAATGCCTGCTTGTGAGATCGTACAAATACAAAAATGGATAGCTGCCGGAACTCCAAACAATTAAAAAAAAACTCATATGAAAATTAGAAGCATCATCAGTTTTCTACTCATAATTGCAGGCTCTATTTTAATACATTCCTGTTATTACGATAAAGAAGATTTGTTATACGTAGCGAATGCTATTAAATGTGATACAACTGCCGTTTCTTATTCGCAAAAATTAGTACCGCTTTTTGCACAGCAATGTTATGGTTGCCATAGTGCAGGAAATCCTTCGGGAGGCATTGTAATGGGTAGTTACACCTTAGATAAAGCTATTGCCCTAAATGGAAAACTTTATGGCTCGGTTAATTACTCAAACGGCTTTTCACCAATGCCAAAAGGTACTTCCAAAATGTCGATTTGTAATATAGCAGCCATTAAAAAATGGATAGATTCAGGAACCCCAAATAATTAATCATGAAAAAGAAAACCATTTTAATGTATAGCACCATTATAGTTGTAATAGCATCTTTGACCATTGGATTTTATGCGTATACAGAATACAACAGAAAACCCAAAATGCCAGCTAATGCTGATGTCGATTATGTAGTTGACTATGCTGTATTGTTAGGTGATTTTACTGCTAACCAACAGAACGCTAATAATAGGTATTTGAATAAAATTCTTAAAATAACCGGAACTGTAAAAACGATTGATGATGATGGAAATGGAAATATGACCATCGTATTAGGGGATAGTGTTTCGATGAATGCTATTCGATGTGCTATTTCACCAACAGCACATGAAAAAGCAAAATTATTGAAAACGGCTCAGGCTATCACTATAACAGGAGTTTGTACGGGTTTTAATTCAGATGAACTTTTAGGTTCAGATATTATCTTAAACCGTTGTGTTATTAACTAATCAATTAAAAAAAAATTATGAATACTATTCTTAAAACACTTGTTTTTCTCGTAGTTATTTTAACTCATGTAAATCACAGTTTTGCGCAAAAATATTATACCAAGAGTGGTAAAATTATTTTTGATGCCACCGCTAACGCTTCACCCGAAGACATTAAAGGCGTTAATAAAAGTGTAACCTGCGTTACTGATACTAAATCGGGACTTATTCAATTTTCGGCACTTATGAAAGGGTTTGAATTTGAAAGAGCATTAATGGAAGAGCATTTCAACGAGAATTATGTTGAAAGCAGTAAATATCCGAAGGCAGAGTTTAAAGGTAATATCACTAACAACAGTGATATTGATTATGCTAAGGATGGCGTGTACAATGCTAAAGTAAAGGGGAAATTAACGATCCATGGTGAGACTAAAGACGTAGAAGCGGATGGGAAGTTGACGATTAAGAATGGTAAAATCTTAGCTACAGCTCAATTTGTTGTAACACTGGCAGATTATAAAGTTAGTGTACCTCAAGTGGTTGCTGATAAAATTGCTAAAACTGCAAAGATTTCAATTGACTGCACGCTAGAATTATTAAAAGGATAATTTTTATCATTCGACAAAATTAAAATTATGTGGTATAAATGCTATATTATAACAATGCTTTGCTTTGCAACAGCATATGTTATTCCAGTTTTTTCTCAAGAAGAAGATTTGCTCAAATTAGTAGGAGAGGACAAACCAAGGAAAGAAAGGGTGAAATATGCTTTCAAGTCGCCAAGAGTCATCAACGGCCATTCCATGGAATTCTTAAATCCGGGAACAATGGATTTTAGAATTTTACATCGGTTTGGTCCACTTGATAATGGCTATAAAAACTTTATGGGTCTAGATCAAGCTACCATGCGAATGAGTTTTGATTTTGGAATTAAACCAAATCTGATGGTGGGTATAGGTAGAAGTACTTTTAAGAAAGAACTTGATGGTTTTATCAAATATGCACCAATTATGCAAACAACTGGGGCGAAAAATATACCTGTAACCGTTGCTTTAGTATCAGGAATTACGATGAACACAGCAGAGTGGGCTGATCCTGCAAGAAAAAATTATTTCTCTTCTCGACTTGCCTATTATTTTCAAACCATTATTGGAAGAAAGTTCAACGAAAGTTTTACCCTGCAGCTAGCACCTACGCTTGTGCATAATAATCTGGTTCCGGTTCAAACGCAACCAAATGATGTTTTTGCTTTAGGAGTTGGCGGTAGATTGAAACTTTCTAAAAGAGTAGCCTTTACTTGGGACTACCATTATGTATTAAATGGCATTAATGATTCTATTAATACCCATCCTTTATCGGTTGGCGTTGATATTGAAACTGGAGGTCATGTGTTTCAACTTCATATTTCTAATGCAACTGGTATGAACGAACGGGCATTTATTACTGAAACAACCGGTAAATGGACCAAAGGTGAAGTTAGACTTGGCTTTAATTTGAGTAGAGTATTTCAAGTTAAGAATAAGAAAGCTACAAATTGATAGGATTAAGGTGACATTGAAATCATATAATATCGGTCGCATAAGCGACCGATATTATATTTAAGCTTAATCATTGTCATCATCTTTTTGTTTGCTTTCTTTCACAGCTTTTTCTACTGTGGCTGTTGTGTCATTTTCTTGCACTCCATAAGCATTGTTGTTTTCCTGTACATTGGTTGCTGTATTGCCACTTAATTCCGGATGACGAATCAAGCCGCCCAAATGTGCAGTCTGTGCCATTGTTCCAAAAGAAGCAAAAGCTAGGATAATGGTACCCAATGCAAAGTATTTTCCTATGTTCGCCTTCTGCTTAAAAATAAGACTGCCAAGCGCTAATACACCTGTGATTATGATGACCACTAAAGCGGTTTCTGCCATTTCTTCATGGGCTTTAATTGTTGACTCATTAACACCAGGTATTTTTTCAACTATTTCTTCTGCTCCTTCGCCGGTTAGATAAACGGGGGCTGTAAGAATAGCTGCTGCAATTAGTAAGTACAGAGACAGTGTTTTATAAGATTCATTTTTTGTAAAAAAACCTAACAGTAAAATAATTCCTCCTAAAAGAGAGAAAAATAGTGACACATGGTTGAGTGCCAAATGAATTTGAGCTTCGTTCATTTGAATAAATTTAAATGTAAAAAAATATTTTAGTCTACTTGTAAAAAAGTGGACTACACATCAATCGATTCAAATTGCGGAGGGTGGAAAATGCAGGTCGCAAGTTTATTTGGAATGGTGATGTTATACCAATTACCTTTTTTAGGTATGAAAAAATGTACTACATGCTCATACATTCTGTTAATTGGCAAAGTTGACACATCGGTATGAGCAATATTTGAAACAGATTTAAATGGTAGATTTTCATCTTCACTTTCATCATTATCTAAAGGATGAGTTGAACTGTAATGTAGCGACAAGAAATCTGCCAAAGTCATCAATTTTTGTTCACTTTGATGATATTGGTAATGCTGAATTAGAATAGGCAATTTAATAAGTTGATCTAATTCTGTATTGATAAACAGAAATACACAACCTACAACAAATGCGATACCTTTTTTCATCATTATGTTTGGAAGGTAAAGTCATAATTTTAGTTAAAACATGACTTTCGTCATATAATTTCTTCGAGGTAATAAAAAAGCTTTTACCACCTAGCTACTAACTTCAAATTAATTAATCTAGGGGTTAGGCGATTGGGTAACGTAAATACGTTGTTGGCATAATCTTTTACCAATAAATAGCTGATAGTATTGGCACGGTCTACCATGTTAAATACTTCTAAACTTAACCACATACTTTCAAAATCTTTAAAAGGAGAGTGGCTGCGGCGGTTGGCTTTTTCGGGTTCTAAAAGCATGGCACTTAATCCTAAATCAACTCTAATATAAGGCTCAATGGTTAGTGCATTTCTGTATTTGGGATTGTTAGGAATATTGTAGGGTAAATTGCTGCCATATAATGTATTCAAATACACTTTCATGTTTTTATTGGTACTGAGATAGTCCTGAAAAAACATGCCGAAAGTGATTAATCTATCTGTCGGTCTTCTTACCCAGCCCACATCCATCCGTAAACTGTCAACCGGTCTTTGGTCTTGGGTATTACCATCAATAAACTGACCGGCTGCATTTTTATAACGATAGTAAAAATCGTTTTGTAAATCTTCTTTGGTTTTCATGATGCCAATGCTAATCCAGCTTTCTGCATCGGGCACTAATTCTCCAAATAATCTAATCTCTCCACCTGTGGCGTATGCCTTAGCCGAATTTTGACCAAAATAGCGAATACGTACATTATCAATATCATAAGGCACTACATCTGTCATGCCTTTATAAAATATCTCTGCCGTCATTCTTGCAGGCCTGTTCAACATTTGAAAAGCATAATCAAAACCACCACTTACTTGCCAGCTTTTTTGAGATTGAAGTTCTCGGTTGATGGTGCCGTCATATCTTCTTAATTCTCTATAAAATGGTGGTTGGTGATACAACCCTGCGGCGGCTCTAAATATGACATTTTTCTTCCAATTTTTCGGTTTGAAAGAAATACCTGCTCTTGGAGAAATCAACATTTCTTTATTGAGTGTATTATAGTTATATCTAATGCCAATTTGCAACGAAACATCACTCGAGTCTTTAAATTGGATATTGTCTTGAATAAATCCGCTAAAACGAGTAATGTCTATATTAGCATTGCCTTTTAGTACTTTGCTTAGTTGCAACAAGTTGGGCGTATAGGGTAAAGAATAACCGGCAGAATCATTGTATTCCCACTCGTTCAATTTGTCTGAAATGGTTTGATGATCAATAGTATTTCCCCATTGCACAAAATGTTTGCCTTTGTCTAAGCTTCCTCTATGTGCTGCACTCCACACGGTGATGTCTAAACTGTTTCGAGCAAAATTTTGAAAAATTCCTGCACCTAATGGACTAGTGATTAAACCATAACTCGCAGTACTGCGGTCAAAGTTTCTTTCACCAAATAAGTAAGCACCGGTGATGTCTATATTTTCAGATTCGTTGTTGTTAAATCGACTCAACAACCATTTTAATTTTAAATTTTTCCGGGGTTGATGTGTTGCTGAAAATCCAACAAAGCCTGTGCTGTATTTATCTTTTTCTTGTCCTTCAAAAGCAATATCAATGGCTAGGTTAGCCGTGAATAAAGGAGAAAATACAGCCGAGGATAATTTACTTTCTTCGGGAAATAAAGTGAACTTGGTTTGTGAGGCATTTGCCATCACTTCTAATAACCATTTATTGTTAGGTTGATAAGTTATTAATGCTTGAACATCACCCGAAGAGGGGATATAATTACCCTTTGTTTCTTGACTACTCAATAAGTTTCTGTTGCTTCTATTTCTAACACCAAACAAATAAGTTACTTTGTCTTTAGCTGCTGTGCCTTCAAGATGCAATCCTTGTTCTAATAATCCTATATAGGCAGAGCCACCTTGTTTACGAGGCTTTTTGTAAGTGATATCTAATACACTACTCATTTTATCGCCATAGCGGGCTTGAAATCCACCATTATAAAATTTAACGCCACTCGTTAATTCAGGATTGATAAAGCTTAAACCTTCTTGTTGACCACTGCGAACCAAGTAAGGTCTAAATACTTCAAAGTCGTTGACATAGATTAAATTTTCGTCATAGCTGCCGCCACGTACAGAATATTGAGAAGTCAATTCATTATTACTACCCACAAAAATTTTAATCAAGCTTTCAATATTGCCTAAAGGCGATGGATTGAGGATGGCTTTATTGGGGTCGATAGAAATACGGCCTGCTTCTTTTCTATCAGGCTGATTGGTAACAACAACATCTTGTAACGTAGTCGTTTTACGAACAAGCTTGATAGCGATGATTTCTTTTTCGCCAACTAATAAATTGAAATTGCGTTGCTGTGCAATATATCCGGTAAATGTAAAAACCAATGCAAATGGTTTTCCCGGAACTACAGTAATTGTAAAATAGCCCGAATCGTTAGTCGTTACACCTTTTTGCTTACCCAAAACTGTTATCGATACACCCTGCAAAGGCCTATCGTTATCATCTACAATTTTACCCGAAACAATGGTATTTGTTTTTTGAGCCTGCACAGCAATTGGTGCTGCAAGCACACTGATAAGTAGAAAAAAAGCAATTAATCTCATCTTAAAGGTGAAATTATAGCATATAGGCTTACGGAGAAAATTATTCACATGAATATTAAAATTCTGTTACCTACATTGGCAGGAAAGAAAATAGGTCTAATTTGCGTCCTTAATTAAAAATTAAAATCATGAAAAGATTTTTTACACTTTTACTGACATTCTCGGCTTATTACGCCTCTGCTCAATCTACAACTGTTGTAATTAGCCAAGTTTATGGTGGCGGTGGTGGTTCTGCTGCAACTAATACATACAAAGCTGATTACGTAGAACTCCATAACATTTCAACCTCATCTGTTGACATTAGTGGTTTTGTATTGGCTTATGGTTCTGCTACTGGTCAATTTGGATCTTCTGCAACCAATTATTATACATTTCCTGCAATGACAACTATTGCTGCCGGAAAATATTTATTAGTGCAAGTAGGTACTGTAGGTACAGGCGGTGCTGATTTACCCGTAACAGCCGATATTGTAACTACCAACATTAGTATGTCAGGTTCAAATGGAAAAGTTGCTTTGGCTACAGCTGCATTTGCTCCAAATACTTGTGGTGGAACTGCAACGCCATGCACATTACCATCTGCCACATTTGTAGATGTTGTGGCTTATGGTACTGCTAATAATGCTGAAGGCGGTGTTTCTGCAAGTGGTGGTGTTTCCTTAACCGGTTCACAAGGTGTTGTAAGAAAAGTTTTCGGATGTCAGGATACGGATAATAATGGTACCGACTTTTATATTCAATCAAACCCGGTTCCACGTAATAGTGCTACTACTGCTACCGACTGTGTGTTGCTACCTATCACTTTAGTTTCTTTCAATGCTGCTTTAATTGGCAATACTGTTAATTTAACTTGGACTACAGTTAATGAGGTAAATGCCGATGCCTACCAAATTGAAGTGAGCAAAGATGGTAGAAGCTATACTGCATTAGGTGTTGTTGCTGCAAAAAATAATGCTTCGAATGCTTATGAGTTTTCTGATTTAAAACCTGCAGCCGGTTTATCTTATTACAGAATTAAGGCAGCTGATAAAGATGGGTCATTCAAATACACGAATGTAATCACCATTAAAAACAGAACCACTTCTAAATTAGAAGTTTTTCCTAACCCAACAAATGGTGCATTAAGCATTAGTCATAGTAAAGCTAGTAATGGTGCTGCTATCCGTATTTTTACAATGGAAGGTAAATTGGTAAAATCTATCAACACACAGCGTGATGCGGTTCAAACTGCTATCAATATTGCTGAATTAGTAAGTGGAAATTATCAAATTGTATTTGAAAATAATGGCGAAAGAAGTGTAACTAAAATTGTAAAGCAATAAGCATTGTAAATTTTTTAATAGCAAAAATCCCAACCAAACGGTTGGGATTTTTCATTTATTGCAATAATTGTGTTAGTCTGTAACAGAGAAATCATCACTCAGAACATAAAAATTATGTAATAAGCTTCTTGCATTTCAGATTTATAATTACTTTACTGTCTTAAATTAATGTCATGAAAAGATTTTTTACCCTACTTTCTGCTTCGTTTTTTGGTTTAACCGCTTTTGGGCAAGCTTTTACAGTCGGCAATCTTGTTGTTGTTAGAGTTGGCGATGGTGCCGCTGCTGTAACAAGTTCATCTCAAAAAGTATTTTTAGATGAATATACTACTGCAGGTGTACTTGTCCAGTCTAAAGAAATTCCAAATACAACTTTGGGTTCAAGATTAACATTAGGTGGTACTTCTACATCAGAAGGGTTTATTTCAAGGTCAATAAATGGACAATTTTTAGTATTAGCTGGATACGATATTAATCCAGGTACAACTTCTCCATCAAGTTCAACATATAATAAAGCTATTGCAGTCATCAACAATGCTGGTACAATAGATTTGACTACCAATTTCGTTTACAATACAACAAGTACAGCTGCTTTAAGAACAGTGGTAAGTACAAACGGTACCGATTTGTGGTACGCTGGTGGCACTTTAGGACAATTCTACATTACGAAAGGTGGTACAGCCGGCACATTGGTAAGTAATACAGTAACTAATTCTAGAGTTCTGAATATTACAAATGGACAATTATATTTATCTAACGCTTCAGGTACAAACCCAAGAATAGGTACAGTTGGTACCGGTTTGCCAACCACAAATGGTAGTATTTTAACCGGATTGACAGGTATTCCAACAAGTGGTGGTAGCCCCTATCAATTCTTTTTTGCTGATTTAGATGCAATGGTTGCAGGTGTTGATGTATTGTACATTGCTGATGATGGTGCTGGTCAAGGTATTCAAAAATATTCATTAGTTGGAGGTACTTGGACCTTAAATGGATTGATTACCGGAACAAGTATTAGAGGTGTTACTGGTACTGTTTCAGGTAATGTAGTTACATTGTATGCTAGTGGGGCTTCTGCAAGTACTGGTCCCGGCTCTTTATATGGCGTGGTTGACAATGCTGGTTATAATGCTGCACCATCTACTACTACTTTGCCAACGGCCATAGCAACTAGTCCTACTAATACTGTTTTTAGAGGGTTAGCATTAGCGCCAACGGTTAATTCACTTCCACTAAATCTTATCTCTTTCAACGCTTCTATCATTAATGGTTCAGTAAAAGCATGGTGGAGTACTTCTAACGAAGTGAATACCGCTTCTTTTGAAGTAGAAAGAAGTGTTGATGGTAGAAACTTTGTTGCAGTTGCTCAAAAAGCAGCTAAGAATGTAAGTGGTATCAATACTTATGAAGCGCTAGATGCTACGCCACTGAGTGGTTTGGCTTACTACCGTTTAAAAATGATTGACAAAGATGGCACTGTTAAATATAGTCAGTTAGTAACGCTAAGAAACAAGACTACAACTAAGTTGGAAGTTTTCCCTAACCCAACCAATGGTGTACTAAGCATTAGTCATAGCAAAGCTAGTAATGGTGCTGCAATCCGCATCTTTACCATGGAAGGTAAATTAGTAAAATCTATCAACGCTCAGCGTGATGCGGTTCAAACTGCTATCAATATTGCTGAATTAGTTAATGGAAATTATCAAATTGTATTTGAAAATAATGGCGAAAAAAGTGTAACTAAAATTGTTAAGCAATAAGTTTTGCACATCTTAAATACTATAAAAGGCTGCCTTAAATGGGCAGCTTTTTTTGCGTACAGCAAAAGCTGAACTAGGTAAAAAATAGGAGAATAACTTAGATTAATTACGAACAACAAGAAGCGATTATTGGAGATAATACGAGCAGTGATGGCCAAACAGATTCAGTTACTACATTTATGGGATGCAGGAAGAATGCATGCAAAATGTGCCATTAAAACCAGTCTAAAGCTGCTAAGCTACCTTTTTGAAAAATAGCATGTGCCAATAGAAAATGTAAAAATCATCGACTTTTATGCTCCATAAAAAAAGAAGCTGTCTTAAAACGAACTTTTAAGACAGCTTCTTTTTTGTTGTATGAAAATCATTACTTATTTCATTTCTTTCATCTTCATCATAGCCATGATTTGTTTCATGGTTTTATCCATTCCTTCGCTACTACCATCTAAGAAAATAACATTGCCTTTGCCATATTCTGCGAAGTTCTTAATGGCTTCTGTCCACATGCTGAACAAAATAACATTGGTATCTAAATTAGCTTGTTTCATTTGTTCTGCTGCTTGGCTCATACCACGGGCAACTTCTTCTCTGAACAATGCCACACCCTGACCTCTCAAACGAGCTGCTTCTTTCTCTGCTTCTGCGGAAATTTTGATGGCATTACCTTCTGCTTCCGCAGCTTTGGTTTTTGTAATCAATAAAGCTTGACCTTCATTTTCGGCAGCTGCTTTTAAATTACTTGATGCTACCACCTTGCTCATGCTTTCCATAATGGCTTGGTCAAACGTAATGTCGTTAATCTGCAAATCAAGTAGGTGATAACCCCACTCTTCCAATACATGGTCCACTTCAGATTTTACACTCTCAACAATCTCCTTTCTCAAACCTAAAATTTCGGATTGTTTTTTGGTGGCTACGAATGAGCGGATATTGCCTTCAATCGTACGAATCAAAGCCTGCATCAAATCTTTGTCGCTAATGAATTTAAATGCTACTTTTTTAATGGTTTCTTCATCGGCATTCATTACGGCATACAGTAACATGCTTTTGAAATACACATTGGCTTGGTCAATAGTAACGGCTTGAAACTCTAGCTCAACGCTTCTGTTTTGAATGCTGATTCGTTTGTAAATCTGCTCCAATAACGGAATTTTAAAGTTCAGACCCGGTCTCAGTATTCGGCGATATTTACCGAACATTGTTATCACCCCAATAGTGGCTTGATTTACGGTAACCAAACCGCTGAACACAATAAAGAGAATGGCAAACAAATACCAATAATCAATTAAGAAGTCCATAAATATTAATTTTCATGAAAGGTACAAAAACAAAACCGAGCAGTAGATACCTGCTAGCACTTATTTTATTTGGTTGATTCGGTGTATAAAAAAAACTCACCTAGTTTAGGTGAGTTTTTTGAAAGAAAGTAGATAAGATTATTCGTTCATCATTTCCGTAATAATCGCCGTAATTTCTTCGGTATTGGGCTTGCTGAAATAATCGCCATCACTGCCGTATGATGGTCGGTGAGCCTTGGCCGTAATGGTTCTTGGTTTCACATCTAACCATTTGTAACCGCCTTGTTCTTCCATTACCTTGGTAAACATATAAGCAGCTGCACCGCCGGGTACATCTTCATCTACAAAAACAATACGATTGGTTTTTTGTAACGATGTTAAAATAAGGTGATTGATATCAAACGGTAATAAGGTTTGAACGTCAACAATCTCACATTGAATGCCGCTAAGTGCTAGTACTTCAGCTGCTTCTTGCACCACTCTAAGTGTTGAGCCATAGGTAACTACTGTTACATCAGTTCCTTCTCTTACAATTTCAGGAATACCTAATGGTACAGTGTACTCTAATAAATTGGCGGGTAATTTTTCTTTTAAGCGATAGCCATTCAAACATTCAATGACTAAAGCTGGATCATTGCTTTGCAATAAAGTATTATACATGCCCACTGCCTGAACCATATTGCGAGGTACACATACATACATGCCACGTAATGCATTTACAATCATGCCCATTGGTGAACCACTATGCCAAATGCCTTCTAAGCGATGTCCTCTGGTACGAACAATAATTGGACAGCTTTGTTGGCCTTTTGTTCTAAAATGTACAGTAGCTGCATCATCGCTCAACGGTTCTAAACCGTAAAGCAAATAATCAAGGTATTGAATTTCGGCAATCGGTCTTAAGCCTCTTAAAGCCATACCAATGCCTTGGCCCATAATCGTTAACTCTCTAATGCCGGTATCAAAAATTCTTGCTTTGCCATGCTTTTCTTGCAAGCCTGCAAAGCCTTGATTTACGTCACCAATGTTGCCTACATCTTCTCCAAAGGCTACTACTTTTGGATTGCTGCTAAACAACTGGTCAAAATATTTATTCAATACTTCATAGCCATTCACCTGAGGTGCATCAAAAGGTATGATGGGTTTTACCTCATCAACTTTCATTGCACTTTTTGGACCTTCGTTGTATAAATGGCTGTGAAACAATTGATAGTTCTCAGCTTGTAGCTGATCGTAGAATGCTTTTACCTCTTCGGTAGAAGGAGAGTTTGGCGCTGCCGAAATGGCTGCATACAAAGCTTTCATTACATCTCGCCTTAATGGCTCTCTGTTTGATGCTAATTCTGTAGCAATTTGCTGCAATTTATTGTACACATCAAAGTCGTTTACCATCATGCTTTTAATCAAATCACATGTCGTTTCAACTTGTTGTTTTACGGGCACAATAAATTTTTCCCAAGCAGCAGCTCTACTCAATTTTACATGTTCTTTCGCTGCAGTTTCAATGTCTTCTAATTCCGGCTCAGCTGCAATACCATTCGTTAAAATCCACTCTTTCATCTTTTTTAAACAATCCCATTCTCTTTCCCATTCTAATCTTTCCGGATCCTTATATCGTTCATGGCTTCCACTTGTACTATGTCCTTGCGGTTGTGTAACTTCCTCTACATGAAATACGGCGGGTATATGTGTTTCTCTTACTTTTTGTAACGCTTCTTCAAATACTTCACACATGCCGGCATAGTCCCAAGCTTTAACCCTGTAAATATCTATACCGTTGGTATTCTCTTGCTTTTGAAATCCTTTTAAAACTGTAGATATTGAGCCTTTAGTAGTTTGGAATTTCTTTGGAACAGAAATGCCATATCCGTCATCCCATACAAATACGGCTAATGGCACTTGCAATACACCGGCTGCATTAATGGTTTCCCAAAAATGTCCTTCGCTGGTGCTGGCATCGCCAATGGTGCAAAAACAAATTTCGTTGCCATGATGCGACAAGTTATCAAACTGTTGTAACTGCTCAATTTCTCTAAAACATTTTGACGCAAAAGCCAATCCCAGTGCTCTTGGCATTTGACCGGCTGTGGGTGCAATATCACTAGATACATTTTTGCGATTGGCCAAGTCTAACCAATTGCCATTATCATCTACAAAACGAGTAGCGAAGTGGGCATTCATTTGCCTGCCGGCAGAAAATGGATCGTTATTTACATCTGGGTCTGAATAGAGTTGAGAAAAAAACTGCTCTACACTTGCCAAACCGGCACTGAACATAAAGGTTTGGTCACGGTAATAGCCACTTCTTACATCGCCGGGTTTGAAAAATTTGGCAGCAGCTATTTGAGCAATTTCCTTACCGTCGCCAAAAATGCCAAACTTAGCTTTGCCCGTTAAAACCTCTCGACGGCCAAGCAGACTGGTTTCACGACTGATAAAAGCTGTTTTATAGTCTTTAAGTACTTCATTTCTAAAGCCCTCATAAGACAGCATATCGTCTCTGTGCTGCAAGTTGGTTTGTACTTGTTCCATGTGACAAAAATATTTGTTTTAGTTCCAGTGTGTTGGTTTTTTTTCCAATTCTGTTGAGCTTATGCAACCACCCCTTTACAATCCTCATCAATCGGGCATATAAAGTAACTAAATACCTTGCAGATTAAGAAAATCTTAAAAAAGATAAATGGCATGATATTGGTTATTTTATAAACTGACATTTATACTGTCGATTTTTGTATTTTTACCCTCATAAAATAAGTCAAGATGAAAAAATTTACTTTGTTAGCAGCCCTTGTAATAGCGGCTTTTTCTGTGCAAGCTCAAGATGCAGTGGCTACTGCTGCTCCGGTACAAAAGAACATCAAAGAATACCTCAGTTTTAGCGAAGTTGTCCATGATTTTGGCAAAACGCCATATGGTAAAGCAGTTGAGTTCGACATCACCATTAAAAACATTAGTAAAGACAGTGTAAAGATTGACAACGTAAAAGTGGGTTGTGGATGTACTTCACCTAAATGGCAGCCTGGTCCTTATGCACCGGGAGAAACATTTAAAATTACTTTAGGTTTTAATGGTAGTGCCGATGGCCCTTTTGAGAAATATGTTGACTTATATTTCAGTGGTGATTTACACCAACAAATTAAGTTTCATGGTACAGGGTACAAAGTACCTGAAAATCCGGCTCCTGCAGGTGCTAACCAAAAAATGAAGCCTGCTGGTTCTAATTAATATCAAGCATCAAAAAGCAATTCTTTAATATGAAACAACTTGTAATTACTTGTTTTGCACTTATTTTAACTGTTGCCGTGTATGCTCAAAAAGCACCGGTAAAGTTTAGTAAAGAGAAACACTCTTTCGGAAAAATTAAATTGAACAAACCTGCAACTTATGCATTTACATTTACCAATTCAGGTGATAAGCCTTTGGTAATTCAAGATGCTCAAGCACAGTGTGGTTGTACTTCTCCTAAGTATAGTAAGGGTGCTATTGCAAAAGGCAAATCTGAGAAGATTGAAGTAACATATAATGCTGCTACTGTTGGTGCTTTCACCAAAACCGTAACGGTTACTTTTGCCGGTTACAAAGACCCTGTTACTCTAACCATAGAAGGAGAAGTGTTAGATACAGCACCTGCTAAGAAAAATTAATCAACAATTTGATAATATCTTACATCCTGCCCAAGTTTGGGCAGGATTTTTTTTTGTTCTTAAAACCTTAGTTGAAAATCAAAATTTTGCATCCAAAATCTCCATCTAAACCTTATACCTTTGCCGCATGTTAGCGATTAGTAAAAGGGGAGAAGCCATGCCTGCTTCACCCATCCGAAAATTAGTTCCATATGCCGAGGCCGCCAAGAAAAGGGGCACTAAAGTGTATCATCTCAATATCGGCCAGCCCGATATTGAAACACCCAAAATGGTGCTAGACGCCGTTCGAAATAGCGATTTCAAAGTATTAGAATATAGCCATAGTGCTGGAAATGAAAGTTACCGTAAAAAGTTAGTGGAGTATTATGCCTCGGTTGGTATAGCTGTAAATCATAATCAAATCATTGTAACAACCGGCGGTAGCGAAGCAATTTTATTTGGTTTCATGGCTTGTCTAGATCCGGGAGATGAGGTAATCATTCCCGAACCGTTTTATGCCAACTACAACGGTTTTGCGGTAGCTGCAGGTGTAAAAGTGGTACCAATTACTTCACATATTGAAAATGGATTTGCGTTACCACCCATTGAAGATTTTGAACAAGTAATTACGCCAAAAACCAAAGCTGTTGTTATCTGCAACCCTAATAATCCTACAGGCTATAGCTACAGCGAAGCAGAAATGCAGCAATTGAAAACCTTGATTGTAAAACACCAATTGTATTTATTTGCCGATGAAGCATATCGGGAGTTTACCTATGGCGATAAACAGTTTAGCGCAATGCATCTTACCGATGTTGATGACCATGTGGTGCTAATGGATACCATTAGTAAAAGGTACAGTGCTTGCGGGGGAAGAATTGGCGCATTTGTAACCAAAAACCAAGCTTTATTAAATGCTACCATGAAGTTTGCACAAGCCAGATTAAGTCCGCCAAGCTTTGCACAAATAGCCGGCGAAGCAGCTTGCGGTTTACCGGCAGATTATTTTAATACCACTAAAGCGGAATACCAATCTAGAAGAGATGTAATTGTGCAGCGCCTCAATGCCATGGAAGGTGTTTTTTGTCCTAATCCGGGCGGCGCATTTTATGCGATGGCAAAATTACCGATTGATGATAGCGATACATTTTGCCAGTGGTTATTAGAAAGTTTTGAGTTGAATGGACAAACCGTTATGTTAGCACCTGCTACCGGTTTTTATGGAACTCCGGGCTTGGGGAAACAAGAGGTTAGATTGGCATATGTATTGAATCTTACCGCACTGAATAGTGCCATGGATTGTTTAGAAGCCGCATTAAAAGTATATCCGGGAAAAACAATATGATAAATATTTCCACCATCATATCAGCCCTCGAAAAGATTGCCCCACCTGCTTATCAAGAAAGCTATGATAATGCAGGTTTAATTACAGGAGATGCCAAATGGACTTGCACCGGAATTATTTGTAGTCTCGATGCTACTGAAGCAGTAGTGCAAGAGGCAAAAGCCAAAGGTTGTAATTTAATTGTGGCTCATCACCCCATCATTTTTGGTGGATTGAAAAAGATCACCGGTAAAAATTATGTAGAACAAACCATTATTGCGGCTATTAAAAATGATATCGCTATTTATGCCATCCACACCAATTTAGACAATGTGATGCATGGCGTAAATGCAATGATGGCAGACCAATTAGGGCTGACTAACCGTCAAATTTTGGCGCCCAAACAGGGGTTTTTGATGAAATTATTCACTTTTGTGCCTGTCGAATCTGCCGAGTTGGTTCGTTCGGCTTTATTCAATGCCGGTGCCGGAGATATCGGAAATTACAGCGAATGCAGTTTTAATGCTTCCGGAACAGGAACATTTAAGGCAGGAGAATCTACCAACCCATTTGTGGGTCAAATAGGGGAACGGCACACTGAAGCGGAGATAAAAATTGAAGTCATCTTCCCTGCCTACTTACAGAAAAACATTGTTTCAGCACTTCTAAAGGCACATCCTTACGAAGAAGTTGCTTACGATATTATCACCTTAGCCAATGATTATCAACAAGTTGGAAGCGGTTTGGTAGGCGATTTACCCATTGCTATATCCGAAACTGAATTTCTACTTCAACTCAAAGCATCATTTGGACTGACAGTTATCCGACATACACCATTGTTGGGTAAACCGGTTCAAAAAATTGCCCTCTGCGGTGGTGCTGGTAGCTTTTTAACGGCTAAAGCTATTTCGGCCGGAGCCGATTTTTACGTTACCGGAGATGTAAAATACCACGAATTCTTTGATGCCAATAGTCGTATTGTCATAGCCGATATTGGCCATTGGGAAAGCGAACAATTTACCATCGACTTATTGTTTCGCATTTTACAGGATAAATTCCCTACTTTTGCCGTCCTTAAAACCGGCGTTAAGACAAACCCGGTAGACTATTTTATATAGTCTTTAGCCAAATGCTCAACAATTCAAACGTTAAACAATAATATGGCAACTGTTAAAGATTTCTCTGTAGAAGAAAAATTATCCTCTCTGTTGAGGTTGCAGAAAATTGATTCTAAGATTGACCAAATCCAGATTTTGAAAGGTGAATTACCTATGGAAGTAAGTGATTTGGAAGATGAAATACAAGGATTACATGCTCGTAAAACTCGTGTAGAAGAAGAAATTAACGGTATCACCGATTTCATCGAAAAGAAGAAGGAAATCATTAAAGAATCTCAAGCCCTCATTGCAAAATATGAGAAGCAGAGTGAAAATGTAAAGAACAATAGAGAGTTCGAAGCCATCAATAAAGAAATTGAAATGCAGCAGCTAGAGGTTAAACTCGCTGAAAAGCATATCAAAGATGCCAACGAAGAAATTGCCGAAAAAGTAGTTGCGTTAGAGAAAGCGAAAAAAGCCATCAGCGCTAAAGAAGGTGTATTGAGTGGTAAAAAAGGTGAATTAGAAAAAATTATTGCAGATACAGATAAGGAAGAAAAGCATTTTCAAGAATTATCTGAAGTTGCTCGTAAAGCAACAGAAGAAAGATTATTGTTTTCTTACGACAGAATCCGTAACAATTACCGCAACGGTCTAGCTGTTGTTCCTGTAGATAGAGATGCTTGTGGCGGTTGCTTTAACTCAATCCCTCCTCAAAAGCAGAGTGAAATTAAGCAGCGTAAAAAAATTATCATTTGCGAAAACTGCGGTCGTATCTTGGTAGATACCGATTTAGACAGTACAGTAGAAGTAAAATAATAGCGCAGCTATAATATAAGTCTAAAGGCACCTTTTTGGTGCCTTTAACATTTACAGAACTTAATCTGATCTATCTTTAAATTGATGAAACAATTACTTTATTGCTTTTTAATGTTGCTCGTTTCTTCGGCTGTTAAAGCAGAAAAAGTCTTCGACTTTAATGATAATTGTAAATTGGCTTACAAAGAAATAACAAGTCTTCGTTTACAAAAAGGACAGCAACTCATCAATCAAGAAAGACTTCGCAATCCTGATAATTTAGTGGTGGAATTATTAGAAAGTAGTATCGATTTTTTTATACTTTTTTTAAATGAAGACCCTGCTGAGTATGCGGTTAAAAAAGTGCAGTTCGAAAAGCGATTGGCATTGTTAGAGCAAGGGCCAAAAAAATCACCTTTTTATTTATATGGCAGGGCGTCGGTTCATTTGCAAAGGGCTTGTGTAAGAATCAAGTTTGGTGAAAAATTCAACGCAAGTTTCGACTTTAAAAAAGGCTATAGTTTAGTAAAAGACAACAGCAAAGCGTTCCCGGATTTCAAACCCAATAACTTAGTTTTTGGTCCGCTAAAAGTAGGTATAGGAACTATCCCTTCGGGCTACCGTTGGGCAGTGAGTTTGTTTGGCATGAAAGGCTCGGTAACCGAGGGTATGCAAATGATGCGAAGCTTTATTGCAAGCAACGATCCTTGGGCCAAACTCATGTATAATGAAGCCGTATTTTATTATTGCTATCTGATGTTTTATGTAGAAAACAAACAAGAAGAGGCTTTGGCATTTATCAAAAATCAAAAGCTAGATGTCGTAAATAATCATCTCTTTACTTATATGGCAGGTAATCTTGGTATCAATGCCAAGCAAACAGAATATGCAAAAAATATCATCCTAAAAAGAAATACATCCCCCGAATATCTACAAACTACAGTGTGGGATTTTGAATTGGGTTTTGCCCATTTATATCACTTGGAAACACAGCAAGCCATTTTTTATTTTGAACGCTTTCTTAAAAATTTCAAGGGTAAATTTTATGTAAAAGATGTGTTGCTGAAATTAAGTTGGGCGTATTATTTACAAGGCAATACAGCTAAAGCCGAAGAATTACGATTGCAGATTTTAAGTAAAGGCGGTGATATGTCTGATGCCGATCAAAAAGCCTATAAGGATGCTAAATCGGGCACCTGGCCAAATCCTTTATTGCTTAAAGCAAGATTATTGAACGATGGAGGTTACAATAAAGAAGCCTTAGCTGTATTGCATGGCAAGAGTGCTGCTGATTTTAATTCTGCTGCCGAAGGTTTAGAGTTTGTATACAGAGTGGCAAGAATATTTGATGATTTAGGTAGAGATGTAGAAGCAGTAGAACGATATACCGCAGCTATTAATTTAGGAAGAAATCGTACCGAATATTATGCTGCGAGGGCAGCTTTGCAAATTGGTTATATTTATGAGAAGAAGAATCAAAAAGCAAAGGCGTTAGAATATTACCAGTTATGCATTGATATGAAAGACCACGAATACGAGAACTCTTTAGAACAAAGGGCTAAAGGTGGTATTGCTCGATGCAAAGGCGAATAACCACAACTAATTCCCAACTATACTGCCTTATTTATCAAATGCAACGTACATTAGCATTTTGCTAAAGGTTGTGTTATTATGCTAAAAAAGCTACACATACAGAACTATGCGATTATCGATGAAATTGAAATCGATTTTTCTGCAAAACTGAATATCATCACCGGTGAAACCGGTGCAGGTAAAAGTATCTTAATGGGTGCTTTAAGTTTGATTTTAGGCGAAAGAGCCGATACAAGTGTGCTACGTAATAGCCAAAAAAAATGTTTTATTGAAGGCGTTTTTATCGTTAAGCAAAAAGCTTTAGTGCAAACTTTTTTGAACGATAACGAACTCGATGCTGATGATGAATTAGTGTTGCGAAGAGAAATTGCCGCCAATGGAAAAAGTCGAGCTTTTATTAATGACACACCGGCCACTTTACAACAAATTAAACAGCTAGCTTCTTTGTTAGTTGATTTACATCGACAGTTTGATACTTTAGAATTAGGTGATACCAATTTTCAACGAGATGTGTTAGATGCACTAGCTAATCAAGTAGCAGCGGTACAATCTTATCATGTCATTTATCGGCAATGGCAACAAGCAAAAAAAACACTACAGCTACTACAACAACAAAAAACTGATTTTGATAAAGAATCCGGCTACAACCAATTTTTATTTGATGAATTGTATCAATTAGGACTGAAAGAAAATGAATTAGAAGATGCAGAAGCTGAGCTTAAGTTGTTAAGCAATGCCGAGGGTATCAAAAACACATTGGAAAAGGTGTATGCCGATTTGAAAGAAGCTGAATTACCGTTGGTACAACATGTAAAACAACTTTCTAATCAATTACAAACCTATTCAGATTATCATATTAGTATTCCAAACTTGGTGGAACGATTGAGAAGTGTACAAATTGAGTTGCAAGATATAGCCGACGAAACAGAACAAATCAATCAATCCGTTCATTTCGATCAACAGCGTATTGATGAAATCAATGAAAAAATATCGCAAGGGTATAAGCTGTTGAAAAAGCATAGTGTTCAAACTACTAATCAATTATTAACCATTCAAGCTGAATTAGAAGAAAAACTGCAAGCTGTTTTACAAATTGATGAAACGATTGTAGCACAACAGCAATTAGTGGATGCATTAATGCAGCAAGCAGCTACCATGGCAGGCTCCATATCAGCCGCTAGGCAGCAACAAATTACTCTATTAGAAGAACAAGTAAATACGTTATTGGTACAAGTAGGTATGCCTAATGCAAGATTAAAAGTATCGTTACAAAAAGTTGAGTTAGATAGTTTTGGTTGTGATTCGATTGAGTTTTTATTCGACGCCAACAAGAGCAATAAATTCGAGCCTATACGTAAAGTGGCGAGTGGAGGTGAGTTAAGTAGATTAATGCTTTGTATCAAATCTTTAGTTGCCCAATCTGTTGATTTGCCTACTTTAATTTTTGATGAAATTGATACCGGAATTAGTGGAGAAGCTGCCAAGCAAGTTGGTATCATCATGAAACAGTTGGCCCAAAATTTACAGGTGATTGCTATAACCCATCAACCACAAATTGCAGGTAGGGCAGATGCTCATTTATTTGTGTATAAAGAAATTGTAAACGATAACGTTAAGACCAATGTTAGGCTGTTGAATCAAGATGAACGCATCACCACAATTGCTCAAATGTTAAGTGGAGAAAAGCCTACTGCCGCTGCATTGGCTAGTGCCAAAGAAATGATGAATTAATATGCAGGCAGTACCACATTGGCAATGGTTAATGTTACTCTACTTTATTGTAGTTGCCATCCCGGTTTTATTGCTGCATAACTTTCTCAAAAAGCGATTACTGCTACACCGAAAACCAATCGCATTGTTATTGTATTTTATTGCTTTACCCACTATAGCTTTTGTTATGCATGTATTGGCCATATGGCTGTACTATAAATTCCTGTTTTTCTATTAAAAACTGAATAGCTATTTTTACCGCCACAATTCATTCCTAAACCAATGTTTATGTCTTACAATTTATTGAAAGGAAAAAGAGGAATCATATTTGGTGCTTTAAACGACCAGTCCATTGCCTGGAAAACAGCCCAACGCTGCTATGCCGAAGGAGCACAGATTGTATTAACCAATGCACCTATCGCTTTGCGTATGGGTGAAATCAATAAACTTGCTGCAGAATGTGGCAATGCTCCTGTTATTGGTGCAGATGTAACCAATATGGATGATTTGAAAAACTTGTTTGCTAAAAGTGTAGAACATTTTGGCGGTCCGGTAGATTTTGTACTGCACAGCATAGGCATGAGTTTGAACATTCGGAAAGGTTTTCATTATACTAATCTTAACCATGACTTTCAGCATAAAACACTCGATATTTCTGCCATGAGTTTGCACCGTGTGTTGCAAGTAGCTTATGAAATGGATGCCATTGCTGAATGGGGTAGTGTAGTAGGCCTTACTTATATTGCTGCGCAACGAGTATTCCCTGATTACAATGAAATGGCAGATGCTAAAGCATTGCTCGAAAGCATTGCCAGAAGTTTTGGTTATCACTATGGGGTTAAGAAAAAAGTACGTATCAATACCATTTCTCAATCACCAACTCGTACAACAGCCGGCAGTGGTGTAAAAGGATTTGATGGGTTTATTTCTTTTGCTGAAAAAATGAGTCCGCTTGGCAATGCCTCTGCCGATGATTGTGCGGCATACTGTGTAAGTCTGTTTAGTGACTTGACCAAGATGGTGACCATGCAAAATCTCTTCCACGATGGTGGCTTTAGCTTCACCGGTGTAACTACCGAGGTGATTGAGCAAATGGAGAAATAAAAAAATAAACCAAAATTGTATGATTTTTTTAGAAACAAATCCCTTTTTAGATATTCCACCTAATTGGGTTGAGTATATAGGTTATACGGGGTCTTTGCTAACATCACTAACATTTATACCCCAGGTTTACAAGTCATGGAAATCGAAAAGTGTTGGGGATTTAAGTATATGGATGGTTTTAATTGTAATAACAAGCACTATTATTTGGTTAGTGTATGGCATAGCAATAAATAGTGGTCCAGTCATTTCAGCTAATTTAGTGGTGTTGGTACTTTCATTGCTTTTGCTTTATTTTAAACTCACCTTTAAAGAAAAATAAAATCCTATCATAAAAAATCCCCGAAGGTTACACCAACGGGGATTTTATTATTTAAATCAGGTAGTTACCTAGCATAATTCTTTTTCCATCACATAATGTGGTAGCGTTACTTCTTCAAACTCGTCACTACAAACTTTGTAGCCCAATTTTTCGTAAAAACCTACTGCCGTTTTTCGGGCATGCATAATCAATTTTTTGTATCCTCGGTCACGGGCAATATTTTCTGCAAAAATCATCAGTACTCTACCAACACCTTTACCTTGTAAGCCGGAGAGCACAGCCATTTGCCTCAATTTAACCGTTTTTTTATTTATTTCAGTTAATAAACAGCAACCTTCCATTCTATCATCATCAAAACAGCCAATCAAAATATCATCTTTCTCCTGAAGTAAATCTTCGGGTTTAAATTGAAGTCCTAAAGGCTTACGCATAATTTGGTAGCGTAAATCCACCATTTGTTGGTACTCTTTACTGCCGTAGTCTAATAATTTTATTGCCATAGCTTAAGGGGTTGAATTTTCAAGATAATCATCTTTGTTAAAAACTAACGGTCATTTGTTTTCAATTCAAAGTTATTGTTTAATTGTTTTGCATCCAATATGGTTTAAAATCGAATTTTATATCGGTTTTAGCACAAGTGTTTTCAGTGGTTTAACACTTGTGGAAACAAAAATGATATAAACCCTTGCTAATTTGACAAAAAGTATATTTTTGCGGCTGTAACTAAACTTTACAAAAATGTCAGACATCGCAACAAGAGTTAAGAAAATCATAGTTGACAAATTAGGCGTAGATGAGGCAGAAGTAACAATCGAAGCTTCTTTTACTAATGACCTAGGTGCCGATTCTCTTGACACCGTAGAATTGATTATGGAATTTGAAAAGGAATTTAATATTTCTATTCCTGATGAGCAGGCTGAAACAATTACCACTGTAGGTCAGGCTGTAGCTTATTTAGAAGAGCATGCTAAATAACGGATAACCAACCGTTAATGCAATTATCTTTGAATCCGCCTTCTTAAGCTTTTTGCTTTCGAAGGCGGATTTATCACTTAAAAGCAAGCCATTATGGAACTAAAACGTGTTGTGGTTACCGGTGTTGGTGCCCTTACTCCGCTTGGAAATAATTTAAACGATTACTGGAACGGCTTGATCAATGGCGTATCGGGTGCTGACCATATCACTCAATTTGATGCTACAAAATTCAAAACCAGGTTTGCCTGCGAATTGAAAAATTTTGATGCCTATGAGCACCTCGATCGGAAAGAGGCTCGTAAAATGGATCGCTTTACACAATTGGCACTAATTGCCAGTGACCAAGCAGTTGCTGATGCAGGCATTAATAAAGACAATGTAAATGTCGACCGTACCGGTGTCATCTTTGCAAGTGGTATTGGGGGATTAATTACTTTTCAAGAAGAAGTGGTGAATTTTGCTAAAGGAGATGGAACACCTCGTTTCAATCCTTTCTTTATCCCTAAAATGATTTTAGATATTGCCGCAGGACAAATTTCTATGCGTCATGGATTTAGAGGACCAAACTTTGCCGTTGTAAGTGCTTGTGCTTCTTCTACCAATGCTATTAATGAAGCGTTCATGTACATCCGTACCGGAAAATCAGATGTTATTGTAACCGGTGGTAGCGAGTCAGTTATTAGCGAAGCAGGAGTGGGAGGTTTTAACGCCATGAAAGCATTGAGTGAAAGAAACGATGACCCCAAAACCGCTAGTCGTCCTTACGATAATCAAAGAGATGGTTTTGTAATGGGAGAAGCTGCTGGTTGTTTAATTTTAGAAGAATTAGAACATGCACTAGCCCGTGGTGCAAAAATTTATTGTGAAATTGCCGGCGGTGGTGCCACTGCCGATGCTCATCATATTACGGCGCCACATCCCGATGGTTTAGGTGCTAAAAATGTAATGTTGGCTGCGTTAGCAGATGCAGGAATGAAACCCGAGGATATTGATTACATCAATACCCATGGTACTTCAACACCACTAGGTGATGGTGCCGAAGCCAAAGCAATCACAGAAGTTTTTGGCGAACATGCTTACAACCTTAACATTAGTTCTACTAAATCTATGACAGGCCACTGTTTGGGGGCTGCAGGTGTTGTGGAAGCCATTGCTTGTATTCAAAGTGTCATCCACGATATTGTACCACCTACTATCAATCATTTTACTGACGACCCAACACTTGATCCTCGTTTAAACTTTACTTTTAATACCGCACAAAAACGTACTGTAAATGCGGCGCTAAGCAATACTTTTGGATTTGGTGGTCATAATGCCTGTGTGATTGTAAAAAAATATGTAGCTTGAGTGCAGTGCAACAATTTGTAAGAAAGCTTTTTGGCAAAGCTTCTACCAACAAACAAAATTTCAATACTCAATTACGAAATATGCTGGGCTTTAAGCCCGGCAATATTGCTTTATATCAAACGGCACTCAGCCATCGTTCGGTAAAAGAAGGTGCCGATGAAAACAACGAACGCCTAGAATATCTTGGAGATGCAGTGCTTAGCGCTATTGTGGCTGATTATTTATTTAAAAAATATCCCTACAAAGGCGAAGGTTTTTTAACTGAAATGCGGAGTAAAATGGTGAACCGTCAGCAATTAAATGATGTGGCGGTTAAGATGGGGCTGAAAAGAATTACACAATACAATCGCTTTGATGCGTCACTAAAATCCAGTCAAATTTTTGGCAATACATTAGAAGCCTTAGTTGGTGCGGTTTATTTAGATAAAGGTTATCGCAAAACCCAAGTTTGGGTTTCAAAACAAATGATTATACCACATTTGTTTGTTGATGATTTAGAAGCTATTGATATCAATTTGAAAAATCGCCTAATTGGCTGGGCTAGTAAAAATGGCAAAAATCTGCAATTTGAAACTATTGAGGAAAAGCTAGAAGGTAGTCGTCGCATTTTTACTATTGCAGCCATTGTAGATGGTGAAATTATCGCTCAAGGAAAGGGTTATAACAAAAAAGACGCTAGTCAAATTGCTGCACAATTAGCCATAGAAAAGTTAGGCTTGTAATCTATTTAAACAAGAATCTTCCGGGCAAAATATTGAATGTAAAATGATTACCACTAATCAGTTCACCATCCATTTGTCCTAATATTTCTTGTTCACAACTAACTGTAATTTTCATCGTTTGCTGATAACTAACAAATGGTAATGCTAAATGCTTTCCTTTTTCAATTACAGGTAAGTAACGAAGTCGTTGTAGAATGGGTAAGGCTTTACATAGCATCATATCCAATAATCCATCATTAATTTTTGCTTTGGGTGTAATATAAAATCCACCACCGGTTCGGCTGGCATTATTTACAACTACCAACAAAAAATTGTCCTGGTATATCTGCTCACCAACGCTTATTGTAAATCGATATTCTTTGAACTTGAAAATGGTTTTTAGTACAATCCATAAATAACCCAAATGGCCACCTAAAAAACGAATGTTTTGCATAGACTGTAATACCATTCCATCAAAACCCAAGCCTACACTATTGACATACATTTGATCATTGCATTGAATGGCATCAATGGGGCGAGGCGTTGATGATAACATTTGTGCTGCCTGTTTAAACAAATCAATTTTTCCATATAACTGCCAATGAAAATCATTTCCCGTTCCGGCGGGAAAAACAGCCAGTGGTATTTGTGGCTGATAATAGTTAATAAAAAAATTCAATGTACCATCTCCACCTATTATCCAAGCCTCAGTAATATCGTTCAAGTCTATAGACCAGGGTTGATTAAACAATACGTAAGTTACTTTTTGTTGCTGTAACCATTGTGCTAATTGTTGTGCAATGGCCAAAGCGTTGCCTTTTCCGGCAGTTGAATTAGTAAACAAACCAATCGTTGGGGTAGCAGACATTATCAATATTTAAACACTTGCATTTTGCAGCATTGAAAATAAGAATTACAATTTTAGCTTCAACCTTTCTTTTACCCCAGTTTCCCATTCAGAACGCAAAATAGAAAGTACAATACTATCTCTTCGGGCTTTAGCGCCATGTATAGGTACATCTTGTCTTAAAATGCCTTCAGGTATACAACCAATGCTCTTCATGGCAGCAATACTTCGTTCATTATTAGCATCGGCCCTAAACTCAACCCTAACCATATTCATGGTTTCAAAAGCAAATTGCAGCAATAAAAACTTGCAATGTTTATTAAGGCCTGTACCCTGAAACTGCTTGCCATACCAAGTGTAACCCAACTGTAAAGTTTGATAGTGTAGTTTGATATCGTAAAATCGAGTAGAGCCTGCATATTCCTGCGTTCTTTTATCAAATACAATAAAAGGGTAAGCTGTTTTATCGGCTCGGCTTTGTAAAGCACTGTCAATATAGTGTTTTAGGTTTAATTCTCCAGCCATCGGTACTAGGGAATATGGCCATAAGTCGGGTTGATAAATAGAAAATGGAAGCAGGTTTTTGCAGTCTTCTTGTGTTAAAGGTCGCAGTAAAACGCAATCATCTTCTAATATATATTCCTGCTGATAATCAAAATAGAATGGCATCTTTTGTCGTTAATTACTCGTCTTAAAATGTGAACTGTATTTGGTGAAATTATAAATAATATTGCACCATCATTTAAACAAATATTATGTGTGGAATTGTTGGTTACACAGGACATAGGGAAGCATACCCGGTTGTATTAAAAGGACTTAAAAGATTAGAATACCGTGGGTATGATAGTGCCGGGGTTGCGTTAATTAACGACGGACTGAAAGTGTACAAGAAAAAAGGTAAGGTACAAGAGTTAGAAGATTTTGTCATTGGCAAAGACTTGCACTCTCATATTGGTATCGGGCATACTCGTTGGGCTACTCACGGCGAACCTAGCGATAGAAATGCTCATCCGCATGTGTCTAATAGTGGTCAGTTTGCCATGATTCACAACGGTATTATTGAAAATTATGCTCCTATCAAGCAAGAACTAATTTCAAAGGGCTATGTTTTTCATAGCGATACCGATACGGAAGTATTGCTCAATTTCATTGAAGATATTAAGAAAAATAATGGTTCTACTTTAGAAGAGGCCTTACGAATTGCACTAAAGCGAATTGTGGGTGCATACTGTATTTTATTGATTGATAAAGATGACCCGGAAACGATTATAGCCGCAAGAAAAGGAAGTCCTTTAGTAATTGGAATTGGAAAGGGAGAACATTTTTTAGCAAGTGATGCTTCGCCAATAATCGAGTACACCAAAGAAGTGGTTTATGTGAATGATTATGAAATCGCCATTATAAAACCCGATGAACTTATTCTTAAAAACTTAGGAAACGAAAAGCAAACGCCTTTCATTACTAAGTTAGATATGGAATTGGCAGCCATTGAAAAAGGTGGTTATGAGCATTTCATGCTGAAGGAAATTAATGAACAACCGGAAACCATTCATGATTGTTTAAGAGGTCGTTTATTGCCCGATGTGGGACAAATTATGATGAGTGGGGTTGAGAACCATATTGATGCTTTAAAAGATGCCAAACGCATCATCATTGTTGCTTGTGGTACAAGTTGGCATGCCGGCTTAATTGCAGAATATGTAATTGAAGAATTATGTCGAATTCCGGTTGAGGTAGAATATGCCAGTGAGTTCCGTTATCGTAATCCGATCATTCATCAAGGCGATGTAATTATTGCCATATCGCAAAGTGGAGAAACCGCAGATACCTTAGTGGCATTAGAAAATGCCAAGCAAAAAGGTGCATTCATTTTTGGTGTAGTAAATGTGGTTGGCAGTAGTATTGCTCGGTTAAGTCATGCAGGTGCATATACCCATGCCGGACCTGAAATTGGCGTTGCCAGTACAAAAGCGTTTACTGGTCAGTTAGCGGTATTAATGATGATGGCGTTAAAAATTGGTTATGCTAAAGGCACTTTGCAAGAAGAGCGCTATTTGCAATTAATGCATGAGTTACAAGCAGTACCTGAAAAAGTGAAAACGATTTTAGCCAATGAAGCAGCATTGAAAGTGATTGGTGAAAAATATAAAGATGCAGCCGATGCTTTATTTTTAGGTCGTGGCTACAACTTCCCTGTTGCATTAGAAGGTGCATTGAAGCTGAAAGAGATTTCTTATATCCATGCAGAAGGCTATCCTGCTGCCGAAATGAAGCATGGTCCGATAGCTTTGGTGGATGAACATTTACCCGTAATTTTTGTGGCTACCAAAGACTCTTATTACGAAAAAATTATTTCGAACGTACAAGAAATAAAAGCTAGAAAAGGAAAAGTAATTGCCATTGCTAGTGAAGGCGATACCATTCTTTCCGGTTTAGCAGATGATGTATTTTATGTGCCCGAAGCAGATGAAATTATTGCACCGCTGCTGAGTGTTATTCCTTTACAATTGCTAAGTTATTATGTTGGTGTTGCTAAAGGATATGATGTAGATAAACCTAGAAATTTAGCTAAAAGTGTTACAGTAGAATAAAGACAAGCCGGAGCATATCCGGCTTTGTACTTTACGGTTTATATAGATTTTCAAATAAATTTTATGCCTCAAAATATCATTCAAAAATCTCCAATCGCTACACTTGGGTACCAATTTGTAGAAGCACAATATTTACCTAAAGGCAAAGATGAATATTACTTGCGGAATATGCAGATCAGAAATGGTATTCATTATCGACAGCTGACGGCATATGAGATAGAAGTATTGGTTCGTAACAGAAACACTTCTGACGATTGGAATAAAATTTTAGTGTCGGATGCTTTCAATCCGGAATTGGTGAAAAACTGTAAGTTTTATGGTTTAGTGAGGATCGGAAAATTAGAGCCTTACTGCCTAGGATTTAGCGATTTAAAGATGCCTGTAGGACTGTACAATTCTACAATTATCAGTTGCGATTTTGGCGATAATGTAGTAGTAGATAATGTACATTATTTATCGCATTACATTATTGGTAGCGAAGTGATTATTGTAAATGTGAATGAGTTGGCTACTACCAATCATGCTAAATTTGGTAACGGTGTTTTGAAAGACGGTGAATCAGAATCTATCAGAATTTGGCTAGGGTTATGCAATGAAAATGAAGGTAGAAAAGTAATGCCTTTTAACGGCATGTTACCCGGCGATGCTTATTTGTGGTCTAAGTACAGAGACGATGAATTACTACTCGATAAATTCAAACAGTTTACAGAGAAAAAGTTTGATACCCGTCGTGGTTATTATGGCAAAGTGGGTGATAGAACAGTGATTAAAAATACCGCTATTATTAAAGATGTATGGATAGGAAGTGATGCCTACATCAAAGGGGCTAATAAATTAAAAAATCTCACTATTAATTCTGGTGAAGAAGGTAAATCGCAAATTGGCGAAGGTTGCGAATTAGTAAATGGTGTAGTCGGATTTGGCTGCCGCATTTTCTACGGTGCTAAAGCAGTTCGTTTTGTTATGGCCGATCATTCGCAGTTGAAATATGGAGCAAGATTAATCAACTCTTATTTAGGACATAATGCTACCATATCTTGTTGTGAAGTATTGAACTCATTAATTTTCCCCGGTCATGAACAACACCATAACAATTCTTTTTTGTGTGCTTCCTTGGTAATGGGACAGAGTAATATTGCAGCCGGTGCAACAATTGGGTCTAATCATAACAGTCGTAGTGCCGATGGCGAAATTATCGCCGGTAGAGGTTTTTGGCCGGGACTTTGTGTAAGTCTAAAACACAATTCAAAGTTTGCTTCATTTACCATCATTGCAAAGGGAGATTATCCTGCCGAATTGCATGTGCCCTTACCTTTTGCTTTAATAAGTAATGATGTAGCTAAGGATAGATTAGTGGTGATGCCGGCATATTGGTTTAGTTACAATATGTATGCGTTGGCTAGAAATACTTGGAAATATACAGATAGAGATAAACGTACCGAACGAATTCAATATTTCGAATACGATTATTTAGCACCTGATACAGTGAACGAAATTTGTCAAGCCCTCTCGCTGTTGCAGCATTGGACAGGTTTAGCTTGGTTCAGAAAAGATAATCCTGGAGCAGACCCATCTGTTATTGCAGTATATGAAAAGGGTAAAGAATTATTAAATAATAATGACCCTATTATAAATAGTTTAGAGATTGTTGCGGAGGGTATTGAAAATACCAATCGGAAAGTAATTGTCATCAAGGCTTTGCAGGCTTACCAGCACTATATGAAGCAACTATTATTTTATGGCGTTTCTCATTTGATACAACATTTTCAATCCGGTAAATTCGATTCACTTCAAACAGCTTTATCAACTATCAGTACGGCAAAAATTAAGAACAGTAGTTGGGTGAATATTGGCGGACAATTGATGTTGCAACCCGTTGTAGCACAACTCAAAGAACAAATCAAAAATGGTAAAATAAAATCATGGGATGAAGTACATGTGCTGTATAAAAAACAATCTGATAATTATGCTTCAGATAAATTTTATCATGCCTTGTTCATATTGGAATTGATAGCAGATACTACCATTAAAAAATTAACCGGTTCTGCTTTGTCAGATTTGTTAGACCAAGCAGTAAACATAAAAGCCGAAATGGTGAAGGCCATTTATGATTCAAGAGCAAAAGACTATCATAGCTCTTTTCGTAAAATGGTATACGGGTCTAAGGAAGAAATGGATAATGTGATTGGTAAATTAGATGACAACAGTTTTATTTTGTTACAACAAACAGAATTAAAACAATTAAAAGCTACTGTTCAGCGATTAAAAAAGAAGTTTTCTAAATAAGAGCACAAACAATGCATCGCAGCGTTGATCATTATATTGAAGCACTTCCAAGTGAAAAACAAATTATTGCAACAGCAGTAAGAGATATTATTGTAGCTGTACCCGGAATAGAAGAAAAGTTCAGTTTTAAAATTCCATTCTACCACTATTTTGGAATGCTTTGTTATATCAATAATACTAAAAATGGGCTAGATATTGGCTTTTGCAGAGGGAAAGATTTAGTATTGGCTTTCCCACAACTTAATATGAAAGATAGAGCAATGGTAGCTTCCATTGAGTTGCAATCTGTAGCAGATATTGTAACGTTTGATCTTGCTCAAATCATCCATTCGGCAGCTGCTTGGAATATAGAAGCCAAGCAAAACGGCATTACATTTCTTTCCCCAAAATCAACTTCAAGTCGAAGAAAATAAAAATGCCATCCCATAAGGATGGCATTTGAGCAAAATACTTTCGATATTAATATTCATCTTCATTGAACATGAAATCATCTTGACTCGGGTAATCGGGCCAAATATCTTCAATACTCTCATACACTTCACCCTCATCCTCCAATTCTTGTAAGTTCTCAACTACCTCAATGGGGGCACCGCTGCGTATAGCGTAATCAATCAGTTCGTCTTTTGTTGCCGGCCATGGAGCATCTTCCAAGTAGCTAGCTAATTCAAGTGTCCAAAACATCTGCTATCCTTTTTAATTTTTGCAAAAGTATAGGTATAAACGAAATAACCAAATCAGCGTTTACTAACAAAGTGCTAATAAATCTGAAAATTTTACATAAAGCCTATTTTTCAATGGGCTTTATAGGTAGGTTTGCGGTATTGATACGTTTAAAAGCCAATTAGTTGCATGCTAACAGCAGAAAATATACACAAACACTATGGCAGCCTACATGTGTTGAAAGGAGTTGATTTTTCTATGGAAAAAGGCGAAATTGTAAGTATTGTTGGTTCTTCGGGGGCCGGAAAAAGCACTTTACTTCATATTTTAGGTACTTTAGACAGTGCCGATAGTGGTAATATTTGGCTCAATGGAACTGAAGTAACTAGTTTAAAAGGAAAGGCTTTAGCAGCATTTAGAAATCAACACATTGGATTTGTATTTCAATTTCATCATTTATTACCTGAGTTTTCAGCCATTGAGAATGTCTGTATTCCCGGTTGGATTGCCAACAGAAACAAACAAGAAACTGAAGCTGCTGCAGAAAACTTGTTAAAATTATTGGGATTAGGCGATAGAATGACCAATAAACCCCAACAATTAAGTGGTGGAGAGCAGCAAAGGGTGGCTGTTGCACGGGCCTTAATCAATAAACCTGCAATAGTATTTGCCGATGAACCAACTGGTAATTTAGATAGCAAAAATGCAAGAGAACTTCACGATTTGTTTGTTCAGCTTAGAGCATCAATTCAGCAAACATTTTTAATAGTAACTCACAACGAAGAATTGGCCGCTATGAGTGACCGATTGTTACATATGAAAGACGGGTTGATAGTAAATAACTAGCTAGAAATTCTTGCCTTCCAAGGAATTTCATTCACCTGCAATAAATGACCAATATAACGACTAAGTACAAATAGATAATCGCTTAGGCGGTTCAAGTATTTGATGACTAAAGCATCAATAAACATATCTGCTTCCTGCATAGCCACGCAAATACGTTCGGCACGACGACATACACAACGAGCAATATGAGCAGTTGAAACTGCAGGATGACCGCCTGGTAAAATAAAATTTTTCATTGGCGGTAATACTTCGTTCATAGAATCCATTTCTTGCTCTAAAAATAAAACGTCAGATTCTTTTAAGTCTGGTATTTTCATCAAAGGTTCTTTATCAGGATCACAAGCTAAAGATGAACCTACAGTAAATAGCCTGTCTTGTATTTCTTTTAAATGAAGCTTGATGGTTTCATCGGTTAAGTGGTCGCTAACCAATCCAATGTAAGAGTTCAATTCATCTACTGTGCCATAACTATCAATACGGATATGGCTTTTGGGCACTTTTGTACCGCCAATTAAACTTGTTTTTCCTTCGTCTCCAGTCTTGGTATAAATCTTGAATGCCATAAAAAATCCGTTAGTCGGTGAAATAGGGATTGTATCCTTTGTCCTTTGAACAAAAGTAAAATCGAATGGTTCAGATTAAAAACAGATTTATCAACCAACCATTAAGATAATAGGAGAAATAGGAGATGATTACTGTTGATTGTCGCTTTCTACAAGCCCATCTCTTAAACGAACCACTCTTTTAGCATAGTGAGCAATATCTTCTTCGTGGGTTACCAGAATCACTGTATTTCCGGCAGCTTGAATTTTGCCAAAAATATCCATTACTTCAACCGAAGTTTTTGAATCTAGATTTCCCGTAGGTTCGTCTGCAAGTAAAATGGAAGGATTATTCACCAATGCTCGGGCAATAGCTACACGTTGAATTTGGCCACCACTCAATTCATTCGATTTATGATGGCTTCTATCAGCCAAGCCAACTTTTTTCAAGGCTTCTAAGGCTCTTTCTGTACGTTCTTTTTTACCAATTCCGGCATATACCAATGGTAGTGCTACATTTTCTACCGCTGTTAAGCGAGGTAATAAATTAAATTGCTGAAATACAAAGCCGATTTCTTCATTTCTTACACTAGCTAAGTCATCATCGGGCATTTTACTTACATCTTTTTGGTTAAGGATATAAGAACCGCCGGTAGGAGAGTCGAGACAACCCAAAATATTCATCAAGGTACTTTTGCCACTACCGCTAGGGCCCATCAAAGCCACATATTCATTTTTGTAAATATCTAGGTTGATGCCTTTTAGTACTTGTAATGCTTCGCCACCCATGAAGTAGCTTTTCTGAATATTTTCTAAGTGTATTATGGGAGTCATGCTGCAGTAATTCTAATGTTCAATGGTTTAAGCTTCTTTTTTGATCACTTTTGGTACTTTGAAAAAAGCCTTGTCTTGCGTTGGGGCATTCAACAAAGCCGCTTCAACAGATACGCTGCCTTCTAAAACATCTTCTCTCAGTACATTTACTTCTCCAGAAATATGCAGTAAAGGTGCAACACCGGTAGTATCTACCTGTTGCAATGTTTCAACAAAAGCAATCATTTTTTCTAAGTCTTTGGTATAAGCAATAGTCTCAGCTTCTGTAAATTGAAGACGAGCCAAATGTGCTAGATTGTTAACCAAGGTTGTATTTACTTCCATATGATATAAACAAAAATAAGCTGAATAATTATAGCTACAGCAGATAAATGCCAAACGGTAAAAAACTATTATGAAGACAGTATATACTACCTAATTGCTTTTTCCCAAGTAGCAGATTGGCTGCCTTTTACATATCTTATGAAGCCCATGTATAAAGCTACATTCATAAAAACAAAGTAGAATGGAACAAAAAAGGCAAGTGGTGCTTTTTTATTCGTTAATGTAAAAATGCCACCAATTGCAGCAAAGCTGTAAAATAGTAGTTGAAGCATAAAAGTGAGCATGTAAAAAATGCTACCATCATTTATGGCTAGAATGCCGTTTGTGAACAAAAAGACTGGCAATAGGATTGGGCACAACACCCAACGGAATATTCTTCGAGATAGGTATTGAAAGGTCAGCAAGGGGTGTTTAAATACGTTTAAAAGCATACCAAGCCTAAAGGCCGATTGAAAAACTCCTGCTGCAATGCGTATACGGCGTTTTGACTCTTCATTTAGGTCTGCCGAGGGCTTTTCGGTAGCAAATGCATTGGGCTCATAACTCACTTTATAACCTTTAGCACAAATGGCAGCCCATAGCATAAAATCATCTAAAATGGTATCAGTAGGTTGTGGTTCAAACAAATGGGTACGCATAGAAAACAATTCACCGGCTGCACCAATCACAGTGTTAAATTCACTATCCATTTGTTTTAAGAACGATTCATAGCGCCAATACAATCCCTCGCCATGACCTATTGGCGAATTGGTGAGGCTTACTTTTTTTTCTCCGGCAACACCGCCGATCTTAGGATTAACATAATGTTTTACTAAAGCTAACACCGCATTGGGGTTAAGCAGGGTATTTGCATCTGAGAAGATTACAATCGGCGTGGTAACATGTTTCATGGCATTATTAATGGCTGCCATTTTACCAAGCCTTTGAGGAGCGTATACCAAACTAACACCTGGGTACTGTTCAATGATGTTCTTTGAATCATCTACATTACCGTCAATGGCAAATAATAGGGTGAGTTTGTTAGCGGGATAAATCAATTGTAGGCAGTTTTCTATTTTAAATGGTAATTGTGCCGCTTCTAGATAAGCAGGTACAATTAAAGTAACAGCCGGCAATTCACTAGCTATTGAAGGCCGTTGTTGTTTACATTGGTTGATAAGCCAAAGCAATAGACCATAACCTATATATACATATATAAGCAGTACACCACTCACCCAAAAAATAGTACTCACCATGTGCATGTGCAATGAAGGTAGGCAAAATGCAATATTTTGTAATAAGCTAATGCTAAGATGGGAATAGCTATCATTTTGAGATGAATCCAATCGGACAAGAAAAGCGGCCATTTATATCCAAATAAGACAAAAGACTCTCAAAAATGGAGATTTTTTCCCATTATGAGTAGGAAGTTACAATAATGGAATGCTTTAGCCGTTTATAGAATTGAATCCAAATCCTATAGCCATGAAAGACCAAAAATCATTCAGGGTTTTCATTGTCGAGGACGACATGTGGTACAGCTCTATGTTAGAGTATTACTTATCACTAAATCCTGATTATGAGATCGCCAAATTTGATACCGCTAAAAGCTTCTTAGCAAAAATCCATGAGAAGCCAGATGTTGTAACGCTTGATTACTCGTTGCCAGATATTAATGGCGATGAATTGCTTACTCAAATCAGAGAAATTAGCCCCGACACCAATGTTATCATCATTTCCGGTCAGGAAGATGTAAAAATTGCCCTTGATTTATTGAAAAAAGGTGCCTACGATTACATTGTTAAAGATGAGGATACAAAAGACAGGTTGTGGAATACCATCTTGCATTTAAGAGAAAATGCTGCACTAAAATCTGAGTTAGCGAACCTTAAAGAAGAAGTTGTACGTAAGTATGATTTTAGTAATGTAATCTTAGGCAATAGTCCGGTAATGCAGCGGGTTTTTGGTATGATCGAAAAATCTTCCAAAACAAATATCACCGTATCTGTAACCGGCGAAACCGGTACCGGTAAAGAGTTAGTGGCAAAAGCCATTCATTACAATTCTTTAAGAAAAGACAAATCATTTATACCGGTAAACGTTGCCGCTATTCCAAAAGATTTGCTGGAGAGTGAATTGTTTGGACATGAAAAAGGTGCTTTTACGAGTGCTGTTTCACGCCGAATCGGAAAGTTTGAAGAAGCCACTAAAGGCACACTTTTCTTAGACGAAATTGGAGAAATGGATATCAATATGCAAGCAAAGTTGCTTCGTGTATTGCAAGAGAAAGAAATTACCCGAATTGGTAGTAATGAAATCATAAAAGTGGATGTACGCATCATTGTAGCTACACACCGTAACCTGCAAGAGATGGTAAAAGAAGGCACATTTAGAGAAGATTTATATTATCGTTTGTTGGGTTTACCCATTCATTTGCCTCCGTTGAGAGATAGAGGTAATGATATTTTAATCATCGCTAAAAACTTTATGGATAGTTTCTGTAAAGAGAATGGATTAGAGAAGAAGAACCTTTCAACCGATGCTAAGAAAAAGCTGATGGGGCATGCATTTCCAGGTAATATCAGAGAATTAAAATCTGTATTAGAGTTGGCTTGTGTAATGAGCGAAGGAGAAGAAATTGAGCCTGAACATTTGAATGTAATGTCTCAAAGTGTAATGACAGATTTTACATCAAAAGATGTTACGTTAAAAGAGTTTAATATCAAACTCATCCAATATTATCTAGACAAATACAATTATGATGTATTGAAAGTAGCAAAAATGCTGGATGTAGGTAAATCAACATTGTATCGTATGATTCAGAATAAGGAAGTTTTTGTAAGTAAGAAATATGCCTATGAGAATGCTTATTTGAATTAATAGTACACAGTTATTGCAGTTGAGTGTGAATAATTCGAATGGCACACCACACAATGACAGCAACTAAATTTCGTTATACATCACATATTTAAAAATCCAAGGAGGTTGCTATGTTAGCAATTGAAAGTATAGAAAAACCAGTTCGTGCAGGTTTAGGTAAACTAAAAGTTTTACTTGCCGAAGATAACGAAGTAAACCAGCTATTAGCTCGGAGTATTTTGCAATATTGGGGTATAGAAAGTAAAACTGCCGTTACAGGCCACGAAGTATTAGATTTAATGGACAAAGAAGATTTTGATGTGGTGTTGATGGATATTCAAATGCCGGAAAAAAGTGGCATTGAGGCGGCCAAAGACATTCGAAATATGTCAGATCTTAAAAAAAGAAAAATTCCTATTATCGCCTTAACAGCCAATGCTTTAAAAGGGGAAGAAAAAAAATACATTGCCGTAGGCATGGATGATTATTTGACAAAACCTTTTAAAGAAAATGAATTGTATGAAGTAATTTCGAGGGTATTAAAGAACGAAGGATCTTTTGGAAGAGATTTAAATAGCGAAACTATCGTGGAAGAATCACAAAACAAATCTGTCATCTATCCGGATGCTACTCAAAAGCTGTATGACCTTTCTTTGGTTACAGAATTAGCAAGAGGCAATCAAGATTTTATTCAAAGTTTGACTAAAATATTTGTTGATACCATTCCGCCAACGGCCGATCAACTAAAAGTGGCTTGTAGCGAAGGCAATTGGGATCAGACCAGTAAATTGGCACACAAGCTAAAATCTACTATTGATACTATGAATATCAGCAGTATTAAAGATGATATTAGAACAATTGAAGCCAACGGTAAATACCAGAAAAATTTAGCTGAAGTGCCGGCCCTAGTCGATAAAGTAAAATGGGTAATTGAACAAACAACTGCTCAGCTTAAAATAGAGTTCCCTGGGTTGTAAACAGTTGAATCATCGTTATAAAATATTCAAAGCCACTTGAGAGAGTGGCTTTTTGTTTTGATTTAAATAGTAATGTGGATTAGTTCAGTCAGTAAAATGGTACAAATACCAACTAAATAGCTTAGCTTGTGCCTATAAAATACCTTTCTTTATTAACCAATTTTAAATTCTATTAACATGGACACTAGTAAAATGATTAAAGCATATTGCTTGAAAACAAAGGAAAAAAATGTTCCTATGCAAGATGCTGTAGTTTCCAAAACTGCTAAAGGCGGATATATGGCCAGCGGTCACGATGGTAAAGGCAATAAAATGGCTGCTATCCTTAGCGAAGCCAAAGCCTTACAAGCCATTGCAGACGGTGTTGCCAAAAAGAATTTCTAACCAATTTTTTGGTTGAATAAAAACGCTGTGGTTGCTTAAGCCACAGCGTTTTGTTGTTTATAAGTCAAGGTATTAATATGGAAAACCACGACCCATTTTGGTAGTTACTCTGTCCATCACAGTGTAAACAGAGGTATTCCAATCGGTAGGGCGGTCATAATTTGCTGTCCATAATGTTTTACCATTTTTGAGTAGTACGCAATTGGCAATTACATCGGCTGTTTTATTATTTAATCCTAATGTTACACCAGGGTTTACATTGGTACCAAAAAACAGAATATTATCGAGTACACCAATGCCTAAAGACGCTAAGTCACTCATCAATCTATTGCTGGTTACGTTCATTTTAACTACTGCATCTACGCCTAATACGTTAGCTAACTCATCTGGATCTTTTGCAAAGGCAGCTTTTACATTAAGGTTGTTTTGTTGCAAAAGGCTATTTGTTTTATCTATGCTTTGTAAGCTTACGCCTTGAATTTTCTTTTTACCGCCATTAAAACGCATCATGTTTCGTTGTAATGCTTGCTGAAATTGTAAACCTTGCACTTGTGCTAAGCTGTCTAACATAGCCTGTGTCATCTTTTTAGGTACAGTGCCGGTATAATTGACTTGCACAGGAAGTACGGCAATACTTTTTACTTGATATAAATCGGCATCATTAGATGTAGATTGATTGGCAGAACGGCAACTGAACAATAAAATAGCCGACAAACTGAGGAGTAATAATTTTTTCATAATTGTCTTTTTTGAAATAGGTGATCTAGTTATTTACTTATCAAAAGGCAAGCATTATGCCAAGACTATCACATAAATATGTGTAAATGGGTGGGAGGGTGGTACAATAAAAAAGTCCGGCAAATGCCAGACTTAATAATTTGTTTTGGAGATTGGATTAGTAACGGTTAAATCCGCCACCACCGCCGCTTCCGCCACGGTCACGGTTGTATCCACCGCCGCCGCCGCCACGGTTTCCACCACCACCGTAACCACCGCCGCCACGGTTTCCACCGCCGCCGCCGCCGAAGCTACGCTTTTTGAATCCGCCGCCGCCGGCACCACCGCTTCCGCCTTCTCTTGGTTGAGATTCGTTAACGATGATTTTACGACCCATGTGTTCTGATTCGTGCAAATTGCTAATGGCAGTGCGACCTGCTTCATCATCAGCCATCTCAACAAAGCCAAAACCTTTGCTGCGGTTACCGTTAAACTTGTCTGTAACAATCTTGGCAGATGTTACTTCTCCAAATGGAGAAAACAAGCCAATCAAATCCTCCTCAGTCATTGTCCAACTAAGGTTTCCAACGTAAATGTTCATTTTTAAAAAGTTTTTATGATACAATAAAACCTAATGAAAAACAGCGGACAAAGTACCAGAGAACATTTACTCGAAAGCCTCTTAAAACAATGCAGGACTGTACAAATCATTAAGAACTGTGACGAAGATATACTTTTATTGAAATTTCCAATACTTTTCCACAAAAAAGTCCATAACCCTTTTGGGGCTATGGACTCGTATAAAAGTTGATGATTTTAAAGTATTATTCGCCTACAACTTCAAATTCTAACTCAGTAACAGTACCGTTACCAAAGTCGATGGTTGCTTTATAAGTACCTAATTCTTTTACTTCGTCAACAATTGCAATACGTCTTCTGTCTATTTCATAACCTTTTTGGTCACGGATAGCTCTAGAAATTTGCAATGCAGTAACGCTACCAAAGATTTTGCCACTAGTGCCGGTTTTAGCACCAACTTTAATGGGAGATTCTTTGATTACAGCAATTACACTGTTGATTTCAGCTAGCATTTTCGCTTCTTTCTTACGAATTTGCTTCATTTTTTCCTCTAACAATTTCAAGTTAGTAGGATTGGCTTCTATCGCAAATTTTTGAGGGATGAGGTAGTTACGGGCATAGCCGTTTTTTACCTTAACCAATTCGTTGGCACCGCCCAAATTATCTACGTCTTTAATTAAGATGATTTGCATGATTTGTTTTTTTAGTTCCCATTTGCCCAATCATGTTAGTGATAAGACTGTCTCCCGGTAAGGGATTAGGGATGGTTACTATAATTTTATTTCAATAAATCGGTTACGTATGGTAACAAAGCCATTTGACGGGCTTTCTTAATCGCTTCCGATACTTTACGTTGGTATTTTAAAGAGTTGCCGGTTAAACGACGAGGTAAAATTTTACCTTGCTCATTTAAGAATTTCTTCAAAAACTCAGCATCTTTATAATCTACGTATTTGATACCGTATTTCTTAAAACGGCAGAATTTCTTTTCTCTCTTTTCGGTCTTAATCGCCGTGAGGTACTTGATTTCATTTGCTTTTGCCATGATTAACCCTCCGCTTTTTCAGTTGTAGAAGATACACCACTTTTCTTTCTGGCATTGTACTCGACGGCGTATTTATCGAGTTTAGTAGCCATGTGACGCATTACTTGTTCGTCACGCAATAACTGAATTTTCAGTTTTTCGTTAAATGAGGCAAGAGCGCTGTATTCCATTACCCAATAAATACCGGTTGTTTTCTTTTGTACCGGATAGGCTAAGGATTTGAGGCCCCATGGTTTGCTGTTAACGACAGTGCCGCCGTTTTCAGTAACCAGGTCGGCATATTTCTTTTGAGCAGCTTTAAACTCCTCTTCAGAAAGTACCGGGGTGAAAATCACCATCAATTCATAATTGTTCATTTACCCTGATTTTAGGTTAAAAAATTGGTTTTTTCCCAGTGGATTCCGACTTTACAGCCGAGAAATCTGCCAAATACAGATTTGGGGCTGCAAAAGTAGGGGAAAAAGACGAGTTGGATGGAAATAAAATTGCTGTTACTCCTAAACTGCGATAAATATCAGTCTCAATTAGGCTAGATTCAATACATAGCTTAAGGTTCTACCTTTTTTAGCAATACTAAATAGGTAGGAAAGTGGTCACTATAACCTCCACGATAAGTATTGCCATCCCAAGTACGCATGGGATAACCTTTGTACCTGCCCATGTTTTCAACCATATAAGGTTGGTTAAAAATTTGGGGTTGATAATAGAAAAATCCTTTCTGGTCTTTTGATAACCAAGGATAAGAAATTAGAATCTGGTCAAACAAGCCCCAAGCATCTTGATAGGCCAAAGTACCAATTCCATTTTTGTATAGTTCAAACCATGGGTTGAATATGCCGCCCGGCTTTACATCTTTAATTTTGCCTTTTGCTTTTAAAATGCCGGCAATACTTTCGTTGATGGGGTCATCATTCAAGTCGCCCATTACTACTACTTTCGATTCGCCTTCGGCGGATTTTAAAGAATCTATATGCTGCTTACAAACAGTTGCTGCGGCATTTCTTGCAGGAATACTTCTTTCTTCCCCTCCACTACGGCTTGGCCAGTGATTCACATATATGTTGATTAGTTCTCCATCTAACTTTCCTTGTACCCATAAAATATCACGGGTATAATAGGCATCTTTACTGCCTCCGGGTAATTGTACAAATAGCTTATCGCTTTTAGTTACCGTGAAATATTTTGGATTGTACAACATGGCAACATCTACTCCTCTGATGTCTTTACTATCGTAATGTGCAATTTTATAGTTTCTTTTTTTTAACAGCGGATGATTGACTAAATCAGTTAACACTGTATCGTTTTCAATTTCGGCAACACCTAAAATAGCTGGTCCGTCAGGACTTTTATCTGCACCCATTTGTGCAATGACAGTTGCTAAATTTTGAATTTTACTCTTATAAATCGCAGTATTATAATTTCGAATTCCCGAAGGCAAAAACTCCTCATCGTTCACTATGGGATTGTCTACTGTGTCGTAGAAGTTCTCTAGATTATAAAAACCTATTACAGCAACCTTATATGTGGCAGCTGGTTTTGTTTGCGACCAAGTTGTAAATCCTGTTACAACCAACAAAACGATGGAAAATAGCTTTTTCATGGCGATAAAATGACTACAAACATAAACCTGTTTAAGGGTTTTTGCATTAAGTATTCATTAATCTTGACAAAAGTCATAGAAAGCAATTTTTTAACGACTACTTTTGTTGTTGCAAAAATTCAATATGTTAAAATCTACTTTGTTTATTCTCTGTAGTTTTATGTTAGCTACTGCTATAGGTCAGACTACTAAGAATGACCGTTCAAAAAGCGATACGACTAAAGTTATTGACTCTTTACTCGCCGCTGCCAAAGACAATGCACTTGACAACATTCCTGTAGTAACATTAGATGAAAATGATTTGGGCGACGGAAGTGCTCAAAACGTATCATCTGCCTTAACAGCTGGTAGAGATCCATTTTTCAATGCAGCCTCGTACAATTTCAGTACCGTACGTTTTAGGATTAGAGGCTACGATGCAGATGCCTTTTCTACATTTATGAACGGTATTCCAATGGAAAATCTCGATAATGGATTTACCCCATTTGGACTTTGGGGCGGATTAAATGATGTAATGCGTAATCGAGAATTAAACATTGGTTTGCACAATAGCACATTTGCCTTTGGCGATTTAGGTAGTGCTATCAGCATCGATTCTAGGGCAAGTAAACAAAGGGCTCAAACCGAATATGGCTATGCTTTATCTAACCGTAATTATACCCATCGGTTTACATTTACTCATAGTACCGGCATTAGCAAAAAAGGCTGGGCATTTAGTGTAGGTGGTAGCAGACGTTGGGCCAACGAAGGTTATATACCCGGCACTTATTATGATGGTTGGAGTTATTTTGCCGCTATTGATAAACGCATTAATCAAAAGCACTTACTATCGCTAGTGGTGTTTGGAGCACCAACAGAAAATGGTAAGCAAGGTTCTGCTATCAATGAAATGGTACAATTATCAGGCTCCGTGTATTATAACAATTATTGGGGATACCAAGAAGGCAAAAAGCGAAATGCTAATATTGGCAAAACCAATCAGCCGTATGCTATTTTCACACATGATTATCGCATCAGCAATAATACTTCTCTGATTACAGCCATCGCCTACTCTAATGGCGATAGAAGTGCCAGTAGTTTAGATTGGTATAATGCACCCGACCCAAGACCAGATTATTATCGTTACCTGCCAAGTTACCAAACAGATCCTGTCTTGAAGCAAATGGTAACCGATAAGTTTATGACGGATGAAAGTGTTCGTCAAATTAATTGGACTAAATTGTATGAAGCCAATCGTTCAAATACAGAAACTGTAAATGGCGTAACCGGTAAACGTTCAAGGTATTTATTACAAGAGAATGTAACCAACTCACAACGTTTTAATTTCAATACTGTTTTAAATACCAAAATTGATACACATATTGATTTAACGGCCGGTGCTTCTTACCAAGCCATGACCAATAATTACTATCGTAGAGCAAATGATTTATTGGGTGGCGATTATTTTGTGGATTTGAATCAATTTGCGGAACGTAGTTTTCCATCCGATCCTAATGCAAGTCAAAACGATTTAAATCGTCCGAACAGAATTGTAAGAAAAGGCGATCGATATGGTTACGATTATGATATGCATATCAACAAAGCAGCTATCTGGGCACAAGAAGTGTTCAAATATGCTAAATGGGATTTTTTTGTAGCAGCAGAATTATCTTACACTGAGTTTTGGAGAATCGGTAATGTAAGAAGTGGTTTGTTCCCCAACAATTCTTTCGGAAAATCTAGAGTAAATACTTTCTTGAACTATGCTGTTAAGGGTGGAGCAACCTATAAAATTAATGGTCGTAATTATTTATATGTAAATGGTGCTTACCTAACAAGAGCGCCTTTCTTTGAGAATGTGTACATCTCTCCACGTACAAGAGATTTTGAGCAGAACAATTTAACAAGTGAAAATATAAAAACCATAGAAGGCGGATATATATTAAATGCACCAAAAGTAAAAGTTCGTTTAAGCGGTTATTACACTCGTTTTGATAATCAAATGAATGTGTTGAGTTATTACGATGATCAAGTGCAAAATTTTGTAAACTATGCGTTGAGCAATATTGATAAACAACATTTTGGTGCAGAGTTTGGTTTCGATGTAAAACTATTGCCAAGCTTAAGTTTGAATGGTGCAGCTTCTGTTGGTCGTTATTATTATGATAGCAGACAATATGCGGTCATTACTTTAGACAATGATAACAGTACACCTAAGCCTGCTGAAACTGTATATTCTCAAAACTTTAGAGTAGGTGGTACGCCACAAGAAGCTTTTAGTTTGGGATTGAGTTATCGTTCTCCCAAGTTTTGGTTTTTAAGCTTAACGGGTAATTACTTTAATCAAATGTGGTTAGATATTAATCCTATTCGTCGTACCTACCGTGCAATTGAAAGTTTGGGTTATGTTGATCCAATAACTGGCGACCCTGTGAAGGATACAAAGTGGGCTCAAATTATAGATCAAACTCGTTTTAATTCCCAATTCACATTAGATTTCTTCGGAGGTTGGTCTTGGAAACTACCTAAGAGCTATGGCTTTAAAAAGAGTACTTTTTTAGTCTTTAATGCAGGAGTAAATAACCTACTGAATAACCAACAAATTAATACCGGTGGATTTGAACAATTGCGTTTTGATTTTGATGATCGCAACGCTAATAAGTTTCCGCCAAGATTGTATTATGCTTACGGAACCAACTATTTTGTAAGCGTTGCATTCAGATATTAGTCAACAAAATACCATTCATAAAATATAGAAATTTAGCATCATGAAAAATAAATCAATCATCTGGCTCACTGTACTTGCTGCCATTATTTTATCTGGAAGCATGTTGTCATCATGTAAAAAGAAATTTGACGAGCCACCGGTATATATTGAGCCAAACATTACAGTAAACACCACCATTAGAGCACTGCGGGCAATGCATACCAACTCAGGTAGTATTGATGCAATCACTGGTGATGTCATCATTTCCGGTATTGTGGTTGGCGACGATAGAAGTGGAAATATCTACAAACAATTAATTATCCAGGATGGTACTGCAGGAATTGTTGTCAGAATGGACGCTACTAACCTGTATACCACTTACCCTGTTGGTCGTAAAATATTCATTAAAGCAAAAGGCCTTTACTTGAATGATTATAACGGTTTAATTCAATTAGGCGTTTTAGATAGAACAGATCCTTCTAACCCAACTTTAGGCACTATTCCAAATGCTTTATTCGATAACTATATTGTAAAAGGAAGTTTAAATAATACTGTTACACCAAGAGTAGTAACGGTTTCACAACTTACTACCTTAATGCAGGATACCTTACAGAGTACACTCATCCAACTAAATAATTTTGAATTTGGCAAAGGCGATACTGCTGCAACTTATGGCGACCCAACCTTAACATCAAGTGCAGTGAATTTCACAGTGAAAAGTTGCAGTGGCGAAAGCATTACTTTACGTAACAGTAGCTACGCTAACTTTGCGGCAAAAAAAGTAGCTAAAGGTAACGGTGCTCTTATTGCCATTGCAAGTGTATTTGGCAGTACTAAACAATTAACCATTCGTGGCGAAGCTGATGTGCAGTTTACCGGCTCTCGTTGTGCTATTTTTGAAGAAGATTTTGAAGGCATTACAAGTGGTACAGATATTACGTTAGCTGGTTGGAAAAATATTGCTGAAGTAGGTGGTGTGGTTTATCGTGGTAATGCATTTGGTGGAACTAAATTTGCACAAGCCACTGCATTTAATGCTCCCGGTAATCCTCCTGTAGTAACCAGTTGGTTGATTACTCCGGCAATTAGTTTAACGGGGTTAACAACACCGGTATTAAGTTTTCAAACTATTGATGGATTTAACAACGGCGCTACTTTAACTTGTTTAGTATCTACCAATTATAATCCTAGTAGCAATACACCATCCACTGCAACGTGGACAACACTTCCGGCGGCTTATGCAGGCCCAACTGCAAGTGGTTATGCTTCTAGTTGGAAGCCTTCGGGTAACTTAAGTTTAACAGCTTTTGCAGGGCAAACAGTGTATGTGGCATTTCGGTATGACGGTGCAAATCCATCATCAGGTACTAGGAGAACAACGACTTGGGAAGTAGATAATGTAAAAGTTACAAAGAATTAATTGTTTTAATACATGTTGTAAAGCCTTTGCGAAAGCAAAGGCTTTTTTATTGCTTGATTATTTTTTGTGTAGCAATTGTTTTGCCTGTTTGAATAGTAATCAAATACACTCCGGCATTTAATTTACTTACATCAATAGATTTCATTTCATTAGGTCTAATGGTGTTGTAAGAATTGCTCAACAAAAGTCGCCCGGTAATATCATATAACTGAACTGTTGTTTTGGTAAGTGGTTTTGAAAACCATAGGTTGATATTTTCTTGTGCAGGAATCGGACTAATTTTCACACCTAATTGACCAACAGAAACCGATACAATATTCGTTGGCATATTAGCTAAATTGTATTGCGAAAAAACAGGATAATGATCTGATGTGTTTTGAGTGGTAACATAGTTGGGTACAGCATTGACAACATCTGTTCTAATCATTGCAGAACCTGGTACATAAAAAACTGATGCTTCATTTGAAATTACCTGATGGTCAATCACATCATTATAATTAAGGGTAGATGCTTGTCCTGCATAGCTTAATGGTAATGTTATAGATTTATAATGGTCTGCATCTGTAGAATCTTTAATCAACGCATCGTAAGAAGATAAAGTACCCGAGCCTGTAGAAATAGTTTGGTCAAAATCATCATTAAAATCGCCAATAATTAAATTGATGGCTGATGGATATCTAAGGTCTAAACTATCTTTCATTTCAATCGTTGCGGCTTGTCTTCGATTATAGTCAGTAGTTGTGCTGCCGGCTTTGCCATGCAGCATAAAAAAGTTGATATTCCTTGTAATACTATTGATGGTGACATTGGCATTCATCAAATAAGGAAAACGTCCACTAGCAAAATTGGTATAAGCCTGACTGCTACTACCCATGAATTTTCTAAAGGAAACATTGCTGAAAATATTGTTGTTATAGATGAAAGCTAATTTTTGACCACCCAACCAATCTGCATCTGCAGGAGTAGCGGCTAAACTACAATAGTCAGAAATGCGATAACTGTATTGGCTTCCTAATGAATCAACTACTCGGCGAAGCCGCATGGTGTCTACAACTTCGCATAGGCCATAAATATCTGCATTTAGGTATCGCAGCACTTTAAGTACATTTTGTTCTTGTAAGTTATCGTTAGAGGGGCCATTTGAAGTGCTGCCAAACCATTCGATATTCCAAGCCACAACGTCAAGCGTATTGTTGCTGCTTTGCGCTGTGCTAAGTAGTGTGATGACTGTAAATAGTCCGCTAAAGAGTATTTTTTTCATGTTGAACTGTCCCGTTTGCAAAAGTAGGCTATAAGTATTGACATGATGGCAGTTTGTATAGCCTTGGTATTTTTTTTGACAAGCAGGGAATGACAACAAAAATGTTTTCTGAATCAAAAAACAATAGGTTATGCAAAAAGGTCAAATACGGGTACAAACAGAAAATATCTTCCCCATCATTAAGAAGTTTCTGTATAGCGAACACGAAATTTTTTTAAGAGAATTAGTGAGTAATGCCATTGATGCTACACAAAAATTAAAAACTTTATCATCAATAGGTGAGGCGAAAGGCGAATTGGGCGAATTAAGGGTAGATGTAGTGTTAGACAGCAAAGAAAAAACACTCAGCATTATTGACCGTGGTGTGGGTATGAGTGCTGCTGAAGTTGATAAATACCTAAATCAAGTTGCATTTAGTGGTGCTGAAGAGTTCTTAGAAAAGTATAAAGGTCAGCCGGAAGCTAGTATTATCGGACATTTCGGTCTTGGATTTTACAGCGCCTTTATGGTGAGTGAAAAAGTAGAAGTATTAAGCCAAAGTTATAAAGATGATGCCGCTACTGTTTATTGGAGTTGCGATGGTAGCCCAGAGTATGAATTATACGAAGTAGAAAAGAAAGAAAGAGGAACTAAAATCATTCTTAACATTAATGAAGAAAGTAAAGAGTTTTTAGAATCCGATAGAGTGAAAAGTATTCTTGAACGTTTCTGCAAATTCTTACCGGTGCCTGTATTTTTTTCTGAAGCCGGCGCTAAAGAGGAAGACATCAAGCAAATCAATAACCCTAATCCTATTTGGGTTAAAAAACCTGCTGAATTAACAGATGAAGATTACAAAAGCTTTTATAAAGAGTTATATCCTTTTGGAGAAACACCATTGTTTTGGATTCATTTGAATGTAGATTTTCCGTTCAATTTAACCGGTGTCTTATATTTCCCTAAAATCAAGCAGAGCTACGAAATTCAAAAAGATAAAATTCAACTGTACTGCAATCAAGTATTTGTAACAGATGAAGTAAAAGATATTGTACCGGAGTTTTTAATGCTGCTACATGGTGTTATTGATAGTCCGGATATTCCATTAAACGTTAGCCGTAGTTATCTACAAGGCGATCCGAATGTGAAAAAAATCAATGCTCACATCACTAAAAAAGTAGCCGATAAGTTAGAAGAAATATTCAGAAACGATAGAAAAGCGTTTGAAGAAAAATGGGAGAACCTTGGATTGTTTGTGAAGTATGGCATGATGACCGACGATAAGTTTTTGGAAAAAGCCAATAAGTTTTTGGTGATGGAAGATGCTGTTAAAGCAGCAATTACGGAAGGTGAAGAAGTAAAAAAAGTAGCTAAGTTTTACACGTTTGATGAATACAAAATGGCTACTGAAACTTTACAGAAGAACAAAGAAGGTAAGCATGTTGTATTGTATACTACTGATCCTATTCAGCAAGATGCATACATTCAAGCCTGCCATGCTAAAGGATATATAGTGGTTAAAATGGAAACTTTAGTAGACGCTGCATTCATCAACAACATGGAGATGAAATGGGAAAACAGCCAGTTTGTTAGGGTTGATGCAGATATTGTAGATAATTTGGTTGACAAGCAGGAAAAACAGGAAAGTGTATTGAGTAAGGATGAAGAAGAAAAATTAAAAGGTTGGTTTGGTATTGAAATTCCGCAATTGCATGTTACAGTTGAAGTAAAAGGCTTGAGTGCTGATACTGCACCAGTTGTTGCCACAAGACCAGAGTTTATGCGTAGAATGAAAGACATGGGTGCAATTGGTGGTGGTATGGCAGCCTTCTACGCTACCATGCCCGATGAAGTTACATTAACAGTGAATGGTAATCACCCGATATACCAAAAACTATTAAAAGAAGATGATACTACCATGAGAGAAAAGCAAGTTAGAACTTTAGCTGATTTAGCTTTATTGTCTCAAGGTTTATTGAAGGGTAGCGAGCTGACTAACTTCATCAACAGAAGTGTGGAGTTAATTTAATTCTGAATAGGATTAATATTTAAATAGGCTGTATCATCGTTTGAGACAGCCTATTTTTATTTCAATTTAGTGCAATTCAATTTACATGTCTGAGTCCTTCATACGAGTATAGCCGGGTGAACTACTTCTACTTTTACGCCTACGCTTTCTGCTTCTTTCAGATAAATAAAAGAAAGCCAAAAAAAGAAACAATACACTTACAAAGCCGGAGCCTAGAGCATAGAGTTTGTTTTTACTACCACCGTCAAAATAGTATTGTACACCAGAAAGAGCCACTGCAGCAGCTTCGACGATAAAAATAAATACATCAATTCTGTTGTGCGATTTTTTTTCTAACCACTCATGTAAGCCTGCTAAAATTAAAAATAACGCACCGGCAGATAAGTAAAGCCCAATATATAGGAATTTACGTTTAGGATTATTTTCAAATAAAGTAAAAGCATGCGCTATCATTAAATAGCCTGCTAAAAGATGAAACATTTGTTTCAGTTTTTCTTTTTCCATCCAAGGGGGTATTTGCTGTTATCCGTAAAGTTCTAGGTGAATATCTTTTTTGTCATAACCCAAAGCAGTTATTCTCATTTTAGCTTCGTCAATCATTGCTTTCCATCCACACAAATAAAAATAAGCTGGTCTAGTATTGTTGATTAAAATTGATTCGTATAGTTGATGTACATATCCTGTATGAATTGATGTGTTCTCTTTTGCTTCACGGGAAAAAATTGGTAAGTAATGAAAGCCAGTCAATTCATTTTGTAACGCATCTAATTCTGCAAAATATAAAGCATCTTCAATTTTTCTACAGCCAAATAGCAAGTAAATATTTTGGTGTGCTATGGCATGTTGTTGAATATAATTGACCATAGATCTAAATGGTGCAATTCCTGTACCGGTACAAATTAAGAATAAGTCTTTGTCTAAAGTTTCAGGTAGCGAAAATACTCCTTGTGGTCCTCTCAGTAGTAGCTCAGTGCCAACAACAACTTCTTCAAATAAATATGTGGTACCTGCGCCATCCGGTAATCGAACGATAATGAGTTCAAAAACATTAGTACCATCAGGTGCAGATGCTATGGAATAACTGCGCCAACGTTTGTTTTTTCTTTCGTGTATGGGGAGATCGAGTGTTACAAATTGTCCGGGCTTGAAATCAAATGATTCGACTTCAGGTACTTGGATAAAGAAACGTTTGGTGGTAGGCGTTTCATCACTGATGTTAATGACTTTCCCTATTCGCCACAAAGCACTCATGCAATATATTTTCGACAAGATAATGTAAAAAACGAGAATCTCAAAAAAGCTACTTATTCAGCGTCAACCGGTGCTAATATTTTCATTTTTTTAAGACTAATGGTAAACGATTTTCCTTTTGCAAAACCAGCAATGACTACATCATTTTGCTGTACTAATTTTTTTAATGCGTTAGCTGTTGTGGCGGTAGCATCGGCATCTTGTAAAGTAAGTTGCCAAAGTTTATTAGCAGTGTGTTGCGTCAACCGATTTTTTTTAGTTTCACCGGGTAGCAAAATTAAAGGGGATGATTTTTCAACTGTAGCACCATAAGCTATTCCTTTAATATATATTGTTTTAACAGTTACTGAATTAGTTGCTCCAGTTTCGAGATATACCCAATACCTTGTTTTGCTTTCGGCAGATGGGTTAGACTCATTTGTTGTTGCCATTGCTCCGCCGCTTATGCTTTGCTGATAAGCATGTATCTTCTTAACTATAGTACTGCTTTGTGCAAGTGCTATGCCATTAAAAAAGAATAAAAAATAAATGCTGCTGATTAGTAATTTTCTTTTGTTCATGTTGTTTCGTTAAACATACTGCAACAATACGCTGTTTTTTTGGTTGCTGAAAAAACCATTGTTCTTCTTATACGTACTTTATACTAATTTAGTTCTTAAAGGATATCTTTAACCTCTTTAACAGAGACTATTTACCTACAAATGCACATGCAAAAGCAACATTTACCCTTATTAATGATGGTATTGACCATATTATTTGTTAGCTGCAAAGAATCTGGCAACAGTCGTACTAAAAAAGAAAAAGAATACATTGATAAAGCAATGGAACAAGAGTTTGAAATGACTTACGATCCGGCGTTAAATAGTATTCCGTCAGAACGATTAATACAAGCAAGGGCTTATATGAATACTTTTCAAACCAATGGTATTTATAGAACAAGTTCAATTAGTTGGGTTGAAAGAGGACCTAACCAAGTTGGGGGTAGAACAAGAGCCGTCATTATTGATAAAAGAGATGCCACAGGAAATACCATTTTTGTTGGAGGCGTTGGTGGTGGCATTTGGAAATGCACCAATTTTAAATCAACACCGGTGTGGACACCATTAAACGACTTTATGGCCAATATTGCCATCAGTGCTTTGGTGCAAGACCCCGTAACTCCTAACACCATGTATGCCGGTACCGGCGAGGGTTGGTTTGGTGTTGGAATGATTCAAGGTAAAGGAATCTATAAAACCACTGATGGTGGTGTAAATTGGAATTTAATTACTTCAACAACTAATTTTGAATTTGTACAAGATTTAGCCATTGATAATAATGGCCGATTATATGCTACCCTGCGTAATGCAGCAGGTTCATTCAGAGGCTTGCAACGTTCAACAGATGGCGGTACAACTTGGACTCAAGTTTTAGGTGCCCCAATTGATAATTTTGCAACCGGAAGAGCAGCAGATTTAGAAATTGCGACCAATGGCGATATTTATGTAACCTTTGGTATCCAATCAACAACAGGTACTATTTTTAAATCGAGTGCCGCTGCCAATGGTACTAACACAGGTGCTTTAGGTACTTGGACAAATATTACACCTACAGGTACATGGCAAAGAATTGATGTAGCAGTTTCTCCAAGCAATTCTAATGTTGTATATGCTTTAATGCAAGGAACCGGAAGTAGTGCCGGTGGTATTAGAAGAAGTGATGATGGTGGAACTACTTGGACAACAATCAACCTACCAAGTTGGTGCGATCAAGGGTCTACCAACGCAGATTTTACCCGTGGACAAGCTTGGTATGACCTGATTATTAGTGTTGACCCAAACAATAGCAATACAGTTATCATTGGTGGTGTTGATATGTTACGTAGTACAGATGGTGGAGCCACTTTCCAACAAATTTCACAATGGGCAGGTGGTTGTGCAAGCTTACCGAATGTTCATGCCGATATTCACAATGTGGTATATTATCCCGGGTCTTCCACCGAAATTATTTCTGCCACCGATGGTGGTATTTATTACAGTAGTACAGGTGGAACAAGTTGGTCAAATAAAAATACCGGTTACCGCGTAACACAGTTTTATGCTTGCGCTGTTCACCCTACAAATACCAATTATTTTTTAGCCGGTGCACAAGATAATGGAACACAACGTTTTAATGCTCCCGGTCTTAGCAATACAACTGTTGCAAGAGGTGGTGATGGTGCATTTTGCCATATAGACGCAACAGACGGACAAATTCAAACCGTACAAACTACGGGTAATAGTATTTCTTATTCTAGAAACGGAGGCACTAACTTTAGTACAGTTCCAGGTTCATCTTCCTCAACCGGTAGATTTATCAATCCATCAGATTATGATGATGTATTAGATGTATTGTACTCTGCTAGTTCAACCAATGCGTATGGTTTAGTGACCAATTTAAATAGCACATCTAATCCTAGTTTTCAAACGGTAACACTCAACTCAACGGTATTGTCTAATAAGCAGATTTCTGCCATTAAAGTTGATCCTAATGCAAGCAGTGGAGGCGTGGCATGGTTTGCATCTACCAGCGGTAGTGCTGCACCTTCGTTAACAAAATTGAGTAATCTACATACCGGATTGCCTACTGTTGAGTTTAATACAGCCATTTTTGCTTTACCAAACGGCGCATATGTTTCTAGCATTGATGTAGAGAATGGAAATGCGAATCACTTATTAGTTACTGTTTCAAATTATGGCGTAGTAAGTGTGTGGGAAAGTACAGATGGCGGAAACAGTTTTACTGCGATAGAAGGTAATTTGCCCGACATGCCTATAAGATGGGGTATTTTCTTACCTAATAGCGTAGCACTAACAGGAACAACTACAGGCGGTGGAATTATGTTGGCCACTGAATTAGGTGTTTGGGCTACTAGCCAAGTAAATGGTTCATCTACTAACTGGGTGCCGGTGAATACAGGTTTAGCCAATGTTTCTTCTCATATGTTACAATACAGACCATCTGATAAGTTAGTGGCAGTTGCAACACATGGTAGGGGTTTGTTTACCACCAATCTTCCATCTATTACAACAAGTGTTAATACCCTTTCTAATACAAAAGGGTTTATTAATTATGTATCGGCCGACAAAAATAACTTGCTCATCAAAACAGGTAATCTTACAGGCATTATGCAAATGACGATACAATTGTTTGATATGAATGGTAGGTTAGTTAAGCAACAAGTAAATAGCTATGGAAGCTTGAATATTGGTATTGGAACCATAGCTTCTGGTACCTATGTAGTCAAAATACGAGGAGACAAAAAAGAACAATACACCCAACAAATTGTAAAGTAATATTTGAACATTGATTAAATCCCTTCAGCAAAACTGAGGGGATTTTTAATTAGTAAGATATCAAACTACATAATAAAAATCCGAGTATATTTATAAAGGAAAAATAGGCTGATGAAAAATATTTTGCTCATACTGCTAGTATTTATAACAGCTAATTGTTATGGTCAAAATAGCAACTATCAATTGCAATTAAAGCATAGTACTTTCACACCAGATGAGCATACATCAAACTTTAATTGGAAAACATTTTACAATAGTATTTCGCCGGTCAATGAACAACGTTTTGTGTTAATTCAATTTTATCAAACACCTCATCAATTACAAAAAGACCAACTCAAAACTGCCGGAATATTTTTGCATGATTATGTTACGGCAAACACTTTTACTGCAAGCATTCATCATCAACCGGAAATACATCTTAAGTCATTCGGTGTAAGAAGCATAACTGTATTACCAATTGCTGCCAAAATTAATCCTACTTTATTACAAGGCCACTTTCCAGCCCATGCAATTAAACAGCCTAATACAATTGATGTAGATGTGCAATTAAGTAAGGGGATTTTGGTGACAGATGCCATTGAATTGTTGGGAAAGAAAGGATTTATGATAATTAATAATCGGTTTAATAACAATCACATCGTTGGTTTGAGACTATCACAACAAAAACTAACAGATTTAATTGAATTGCCATTTGTTGAATATGTTAGTGCTACACTACCTGCCGATCGGTTGCTCAATGATGAATTACGTTCTAATGCTAGGGCCAATATTTTGAATGCACCTCTTATCGATGGAGGTGAACATCTTAACGGCAGTGGTGTTACCATTGGTCATGGTGATGACGGCGATATTACTTCACATATCGATTTAAAAGATAGAGTAATTAATCATACCCTTGGATATCCTTTCAGTCATGCTACACAAACAGCGGGCAGTGCAGCCGGGGCCGGTATTAAGGATCCACTTTACAAGGGGATAGCTCCAAAAGCCAATCTTATTGCACAAAACTTTGGCAATATTTTATGGAATGCACCTGCTTATGTAACAGACTATAATATGGTGATTACCAATAATAGTTATGGCGCAGTTTTAAGTGAATGTGATTATGCAGGAGTGTATGATGCTTATTCGAAAGTTTTAGATGAACAAGCATTTAGTTTGCCCAACTTATTACATGTTTTCGCAACGGGTAATGACGGCAGTATCACTTGTGGAAACTATCCTCAAGGATATAAAACAGTGGTTGGTGCATATCAGTCGGCTAAAAATGCTATTGATGTGGCATGGGGAGATAAAAATGCTACAGTAAGTACAGGTAGTAGTTATGGCCCTGTTGCTGATGGCCGTTTAAAGCCAGATATTGCTGCAACCGGTAGTGCAGTTCGTAGCCCGGGAACAAATAATAATTATGTTACAGATTGGGGAAGTAGTTTGGCCGCTCCTGCGGTAACTGGTGGTGCGGCTTTATTAATTGAAAAATATAAACAACTGCACTCGAATACTAATCCTAAAAGTGGCTTAATAAAAGCATTGTTGTTGAATGGCGCAACGGATATTGGAATACCTGGTCCTGATTTTAAATGTGGTTATGGCTGGTTAAATCTTGTTCGTAGTTTGAACATGCTACAACAAAATCGATTTATCACTGGTGCCATCAATCATAGTATTGAAAATACGCATGCTATAATAGTTCCGTCAGGTACTTCAAAATTGAAAGTAATGTTGTATTGGCATGACCCGGCAGCAGTAGTCTTTGCACAACAAACATTAGTAAATGATGTAGACTTGAAATTGATTACACCGACTGCTACAACAGTTTTGCCTTGGATATTAAATCCATCTGCTGCAACTGTAAGTAATCCTGCTACTAGAGGATTTGATCGTATTAATAATACGGAACAAGTAACTATCGATAATCCAGCTGCAGGTACATATCAAATTAAAGTAAATGGATTTGCCATTAATACTAATCCATTACAAGAATATTTTATTGTTTACGATTTTATTAATGAAGGATTACACTTAACATTTCCCGCAGTTGGTGAACCATTAGTGCCCAACGAAACGGTCACTATAAATTGGGATGCAAATGGGAATAGCGCTGAAACTTTCACATTACAATATTCAACAGATAATGGAACGAATTGGGTGAATATAGCAACCGGATTATCTTCTACACAAAGGCAATTTATTTGGCCTGTACCGTCAACAATTACACATCAAGCAAAAGTGAGGATACAGTGGGGTAGTAGTGGCTTAGCAGATACGAGTAAAGTATTTGCGGTAATTCAACAGCCTATTGTTTCCAATACTGCAATCACGGACCAATGTTTTGGTTATGCTATTTTCAATTGGTCGGCTGTAGTTGGGGCAACCGATTATGAAGTGCTAGTAAAAGATGTAAGCGGAACATTAGTGCATCAAGCATTTACAACAAATACATCTTATACCATTCGTGGTATTGCTATTGATCAAAAAGTTTGGGTTGCAGTACGGGCAAGGATTAACGGTGTTGCGGGAAGACAAAGTATTGGAGTTGAAATTGATGGTAACAATAATGGTCAATGTATAGGTATCAATGGCGATGGCGATTTAATGTTGACACAGTTTAATGCTGTAAGTGGTAGACAAGGAACTTCAACGGCATTAACCAATACGGTACAGTTTTCCGGTACGATTAAAAATATTGGAGATACCAGTTTGAACAATCCAAAGGTATTTGTTCAAATTAATAATGCTGCTGCTATTGAAGTGTCAACATGGTCAAGTGTTGCTGCAACTGCATTATTGAATTTTACAACACCGTCAATTTTTAATTTGAGTAATGCTGGTTCGTATACTGTCAAATCATTTATTAGTCATGCAACTACTGATCCTTTTGCCGGTAATGACACACTTACAACTGTTGTAAAACAATTGGCCAATCCACCCATTACCTTGCCTTTACTTGAAGACTTTGAAACAGCCACATCCAATGCATATCAAACTAATACAATTGGTTTAAGTGGATTAGATAAATGGGATTATAACAACAATGGCAACTATGGCAGAGCCAGAACTTTTGTCAATACAGGCATTGCAAAAAGTGGCTCTAAAGCTATTACTTTAGATGTGTCGGCATATTCCGCAACAGGCAGTGAAAATAGTTTAACGGGCACATTTAATTTATCCAATTATGATACTGCATTGCATGATATACGTTTAACATTTTGGTTCAAACATCATGGACAAGTCAATAACAGTTTTAATAAAGTTTGGATTAGAGGAAATGATACTGCACCTTGGATTCAAGTCTATGATTTAGATCAGCATAAGCCCTATTTAGCAGGTGAATGGAAATTGGCTAGCAGCATAGAAATTACCGATGTCTTGAAGTCCAATCAACAACAGTTCTCTACCAGTTTTCAAATTAAATTCGTACAAAAAGGAAATTTTTCTATGGGTGATGATAAAAGCACAGAAGGATTTACTTTTGACGATATCCAATTGTTTGAAGTGCAAAATGATGTTGCTGCTATCACCATTACAAATCCCAATCAGCAATCTTGTGAATTGGGATTTGCAGAAACTATTAAGGTTAATATTAAAAATAATTCAGCATTCAATTTAACAAATATTCCTGTTTATGCTCAGTTAAATGGTGGAACAGTTATTAGTACAACAATAGCTTCTTTGTCGTCAAATACAGTGGCACAAGTCATTTTTCCTACAACAATAGATTTTTCTGCATTAGGTCAACATAACTTAAAAGTGTGGACAGGTTTATCATCTGATACTTATAAAGCAAATGATACCATTACAATTGTATTAGTTAATCAACCCATAATTACTGTGTTTCCTTATCTGCAACAATTTGAAAACGGAAGTGGTAATTGGTATGCAAATGGGGAAAACAGCAGTTGGGAATTTGGCACACCGGCTTCGCTTAAAATCAATAAAGCAGCAAGTGGAATAAAGGCTTGGAAAACAACACTAAAAGGAAATTATAATGATAATGAAAAAAGCTATTTGTATTCTCCTTGTTTTGATATTAGTGGATTAAGTCATCCGTGGTTTAGTGCAAGTATGGCAATTGATTTGGAACAATGCAGTCAATCGGTTTGTGATAAAGCTTGGGTAGAATATAGTGCCGACGGAATATCTTGGTTGAAGTTGGGAGCATTTAACCAAGGGTATAATTGGTATAATAGAAATGGAGATCAAGTTTGGGATTCTGCATCATTTACTCGTTGGCATGTTGTGAGTATTCCTTTGCCTACAGGATTGCAAAATTTGCGGCTACGTTTTGTTATGCAAAGCGAGATTGCTGTTGTAAGAGAAGGCATAGCCATTGATGATATTCATATTTATAACAGGCCAAACGAAATGTATTCTGGTGCTTCAATGGTGAATCCGGTTAGTCAATTCTTAAATGGAAATGTTTGGGTAGATTTTTTACAAGCTGGTAAATTGATTGCATCTGTAAACCCTGCCAATAATAATCTTGGAAGTACAGCTATTCAAACATTTATTCATACAGGAGGTTTTGGTGCGGTAAGGCATAGCAATAGTTTATATTATCTCAATAGAAATATTACTATTCAACCCACTAACACAAATCCTATTGATTCTGTTAGCATTCGTTATTATTTTACAGATGCAGAAGTAGATACCTTAACAAGAGCAATCGGGTGTAATAATTGCAGAAAGCCTATAGATGCTTATGATTTAGGTATTACAACTTATGATGATGTCAACAATGCTATTGAAAATGGAACGCTTACTGATAATGCATCAGGTATTTACAACTATATTACTAAAGCCAACATCAGCATAATACCTTTTGAAAAAGGTTATTATGCTGAGTTTAAAAGAAAGTCATTTTCAGAGTTTTGGTTGAGTGATGGTAATATTGGAAATGCCCCACCATTGCCACTGTTGTTAACTTCATTTGATGCCGTAAAAGTTGCCGACAAGGTGAATGTTACTTGGCAAACAAGTAATGAAATTGGAGTTGATTATTTCGAAGTACAAGTTTCGGGTGATAACAATCCTGCAAATTTCAAAGTGTTGGCTATGGTTTCAGCTAAAAATGCTTTGGTAAATCAATACAGTTTTATTGATAGACAACTAGGTTTGTCTGCTGTAAAGTATTACCGACTTAAAGTAGTGCATAAAGATGGAAGTTTTACCTACAGCAATGTTCGTGTTGTTTATTTTGAAAATAATGCCCGTTGGGTAGTTATGCCAAATCCTATAAAGGATGAAATTTTGCTTTCATCCGCTACTGTACTACATGAAGCCATTCAAATACAGTTATTAGATAGCAAGGGTGCCTTGTTATTGCAACAACATCATGTTGGTGGAAGAAATAATATTATTATTCCTATTGCATCTCTTCAATTGTCAAGCGGTGTTTATAGTGTAGTAATTCACGACAGAATGGGTACTCAAGTTTTGAAAATAGTGAAGCTATAATACTATAGCATCTCAAAAAATACAAAGCCTCGTCTAAACAAACGAGGCTTTAGGTTTTTCATGATAGCCTGAAATCTTTACAGGTTGGATTAAATGTAACATCACTACAATCAATCATTGTTTAAATCGGTAATTAGTAAATAGTGATGTTCCTAATTAACTACGATGCTTTATTAACATCAGTTTTACGAAGAAGGAGAGTAAATTCTCATGAAATTTAAATTGGCGATACAATAATTATTAAATGGTATGTCGTGCCGATTTTATCAGTGAAATCCACTCAGCAGGTTTATAAACGATAAAATAAAATATAGTATTTGTAGTTGTAACTTTTATCCCATTATTTACTAAACCTAGATTTCGATAGCGTTCCACAGTTATTATATCTTCAATTGTAATAGTTGCTGTCTGTTTATTAATACTAAACTTATGTGGGTTAAAGATTAGTTCATTTTTAGTAAGGTATAAAGTACCTCCTGATGCACTATACATGCCACTGCCCAAGGTAGCTCCTGTATAAAAAATTACTTGTTCTGATATGCCGGCTTTTGTTTGGTGTACTGCAAAACAATCATTAGCCAATTGATAAAACACCCATCCTGCAGCAATACCGATTAAACTTGCCCATATCAATAAATTACAAAATGCAGATAAACTCATGCCACTCTCTATAACCCCCCATTTTGCCATTAGATAAATCGAAGGCGATAGATATATCAGCATTGCAATGATGCCTACAATTAGTGCCCATTTTATTTTATTACGCATAGCAGAAACAAATGACTAATTTGGTATAAAGATAGACGTTAATCAATCTTTTGGAATCGAATTGTAAAGCGTTATTACAGTCAATGCTGCCATTTATCTAAGCTGAAATGGATTTGCCGGTTTGCGTTGTCTAATGCGAATAGCACCTGTTTTTCTATAATCACTTACAATAATTACTTCGTGTCTTTTGGTGCCATCCATAATTACAAACAAAGCTGTATTTGGAGGGTAGATGCCAAGATTTTCGGCATACATGCTCAAAACATTATTGCTGCTTGTATCAACTTTAATTTCGTAAAGCGTAGGCGTTTCATCTAGCTTTTGCTTTGTAGCCAAAATACTATTATTATAAAATAGTGTTATCGTGTCTGAATCAACTTCTCCATTATCAAATACAAATACCTTAATATTTGCTGAGTCTACTATAATTTCATCGGTTACTTCAGTTATTCTATTTGTTTGTTTGTATTCTGTTACTTCCGGTTGCTGTTGAGTAATCAATTTATTATCAACAACAGTATCTTTTATTTGGGGTTCTATATCTGTTGTAGGTTTTTCGTACTGTAGTTTAAAAGAAATAACCGGACAGGTGTATTGATAATCTGCAGTAGCACTAAAGCTGCCGGTCAAACTTGCTTGTAATCGTGAAGCCAATAAGGTAAATTCACCTTTCATGAAGCAGTCAGCTTCAATTATTCCAACCGATTTGTAAAATAAAATTGGAATAGGGTTGATGATGAGTTTTCTGGTTTGATAATTATAAGTGCCGGAAACATTGTGTGTATAAAACTGCTTTCTAAAATAATAATTGAATTGACCGCTTACTCGGTTTCCATTTTGTTGCAGAATCATTTCTGTCAGGTAAACATCATGTTCTCCATTTACGGCTACTTTTCCGGTACCATACCATTTTCCGGTTACTCTTTGTGCAAATGAAGTTGTTGTAATGCCAAATATGAATACCAATATAAATAAAGCGTAACGCCACTTTATACTTCTAAATGTGTATTGCTGATATTGGTACAAATTGATATTTCGTTTAGGCCAAATAACGTTTGATTTCTCGGTCCGTATCTCGTTTTTTAATGGTATCTCTTTTGTCGTGGGCTTTCTTTCCCTTTCCCAAACCAATTTCTATCTTAACTAGATTCTTTTCGTTCAAAAAGACCTTTAACGGCACCAAACTATAACCTTTTTCTTTCATCTTAGCTTGAATGCGTTTTAATTCTCTTTTAGTTAACAAGAGTTTACGGTCATGCACACTCGTATGGTTGAAAGAAGTGCCCATACTATACTCCGCAATGTACATGCTGCGTATCCAAAGTTCACCATCTTGAAACAAACAAAAACTATCGTTGAAGCTCAGCTTTCCTTCTCTGATACTTTTCACCTCTGTACCTAATAATACAATGCCTGCTACCCATTTATCTTCAATGTGGTAGTTGAAGTAAGCTTGTCTATTGTTGAGTTCTTTTGCTGCCATAAAATAAAACCGTCCGGGATTAACCGGACGGCAAAAGTACGCTATTGAAAAATATTTTAGTTTCTGAACAATTGTAGAACGGATGATAATTTGTCTTTAATTTCTTTTCGGCCTACAATAAAGTCCAAGAAACCATGTTCTAATAAAAATTCGCTACGCTGAAAACCCTCCGGTAAATCTCTTTTGATGGTTTCTTTAATTACTCTGGGTCCTGCAAATCCGATCAATGCACCCGGTTCGGCAATGTTTAAATCACCTAGCATGCCAAAGCTTGCCGAAATGCCACCAAAAGTTGGATCGGTTAACAAAGAGATATAAGGAAGTTTAGCATCACTCAACTGAGATAATTTACCACTGGTTTTAGCTAATTGCATCAGGCTAAAGGCACTCTCCATCATTCTGGCACCGCCACTTTTAGAGATGACCATGTATGGTAATTTATGCTCAATACAATAATCAACAGCACGACTAAATTTTTCACCCATAACACTACCCAAAGAGCCGCCAATAAATTCAAAATCCATACAGGCAACCACTAACTCTTCGCCGTTTACTTTACCCACGGCTACTCTCATACTATCTTTAAGGTCTGTTTTTGCCCAAATATCTTCTAAGCGTTTTTGGTAGGGCTTTAAGTCGGTAAAATTGAGTAAGTCTTTGCTTAATATATTCTCGAATAATTCGGTGTACTCGTTATTGTCGAACAATATGTCATAATATTCTTCGCTACCTATACGGTGATGATAGCTGCACTTTGGGCAAACAAATAAGTTTTCTTTGAGGTCACTTGTGGTGCAAATATGGCTACATTCTGGACATTTATTCCAAAGGCCTTCTGGGGTTTCTTTTTTGTCTGCGGTAGAAGTTAAAATTCCTTTCTTAATTCGCTTAAACCATCTCGACTTTGCCTCAGGCGATTGGTTTTCTTCACCCGTTAGGTTGGCCTCAAAATCTTCTTCTTTCTTCATAAAGTATCTATTGGGAGATTGAAGGTAACAAAAATGCTTTCGTAGTGAACAGTTATGTAACAGGAGATTGAAAGATGATCAGTTTTTACTTAATCATCTTTCAACCTACTCATTATTAGGCATTCCTATTAATGCAGTTTAAATCTTCAAAAGCTACTTCAAGTCTTTTGCTAAAGTTTTCTTCAGCTTTGCGTAACCAAACTCTTGGGTCGTAGAATTTCTTATTGGGTTTGTCATCTCCTTCAGGATTGCCCAATTGACCCTGTAAGTAAGCTTCATTCTTCTTATAGAAATCTTTAATCCCTTCCCAAAAACTCCACTGCAAATCGGTATCAATATTCATTTTAATAGCACCATAGCTGATGGCTTCTCTAATTTGATGTTGTGGAGAACCGCTACCACCATGAAATACAAAGTAAACAGGCTTTGGTCCGGTTTGGAATTCTTTTTGAATATATTCCTGACTATTTCTTAAGATTTCTGGTCTTAATTCAACATTGCCGGGCTTGTAAACACCATGAACATTACCAAAAGCAGCAGCAACTGTAAATAAGTTGCCAACTTTTCCTAATTCAGTGTAAGCATAAGCCACATGCTGTGGTTGGGTGTATAATTTATCGTTTTCAACATCGCTATTATCTACGCCATCTTCTTCACCACCGGTTACGCCTAATTCAATTTCAATAGCCATTCCTAAAGGTTTCATTCTTTTAAAGAATTCCACTGAAGTGGCAATATTTTCTTCAATTGGCTCTTCAGACAAGTCGAGCATATGTGAACTAAATAAAGGCTGACCTTTTTCTTTGTAAAATTGTTCGCCGGCATCAATCAAACCGCTAATCCATGGCAACCATTTTTTTGCAGCATGGTCTGTATGTAACACAACAGGTACGCCATAATGTTTGGCCACATTATGTACGTGTAACGCACCAGAAATACCACCGGCAATGTTGCCTTGTAGTTGATCATTGGGCATGCCTTTACCCGCAATAAATTGTGCTCCGCCATTCGAAAACTGAATGATAACAGGAGAATTTACTTTGGCGGCAGTTTCTAATGTTGCATTGATTGTATTGGTACCAATGGTATTTACAGCAGGTAGTGCAAATCCATTGTTTTTAGCGTCTTGTAATAAGGCTTCTAATTCAGCTCCAAAAAGTACCCCGGGATTGTATTTTTTCATTACGTTTTGATTTTAGTTAAAGGGTGATAATTAGTTGGGTTTTGGGGTCGCAATATACAGCATAATTGAAAACTGGGGGATGATTGCTGATAGGAATCGGTTTTTACACTAGTAATAATCTCATTTTCAATCTATTAAGCCTAAATAGGTGTGAAACAAAACTGATGGTTTGTTATATCAATCTCAATGTCTTATTTTTAACAATGCTCCTATTTTTTTGGGAGTATGCTTAAACAAAGAATATGGATATGATAGGTGATGTAAATTTTATGAAGGAAGCCATTAGGCTATCAATTGAAAATGTAACAACCGGAAAAGGTGGTCCCTTTGGGGCTGTGGTGGTAAAAGACGGACAAATTATTGCTCGTGGCGCTAACGAAGTAACCTTGCACAATGACCCAACTGCTCATGCCGAAGTGGTGGCTATACGCAATGCATGCAAAGTATTAGGTAGTTTTCAATTAAGCGGATGCGATATTTATACGAGTTGTGAACCATGCCCCATGTGTTTAGGTGCTATTTATTGGGCAAGGCCCGATAGGTTATTCTATGCTAATACTAAAGAAGATGCATCGGCCATTGATTTTGATGACCAATTTATTTATGAAGAAATTGCTCGACCCATTGGTGAACGAAAATTGTTCACCAATCAACTTTTAAGAGAGGAAGCTTTAGCTGCTTTTACTGCATGGCAAACTTCTATTAATAAAATAGAATACTAATATGTTGCGATTTATACTGAATGATAAAGAAGTAACTGCTCATCATGAATCGGGTAGCACGGTGTTAGATTATGTTCGTTATCATAAACGATTAACGGCTACCAAAACAGGTTGTAGAGAAGGTGATTGTGGTGCTTGTACCATTTTGGTTGGCAACTTAGACAATGGCAAATTAGTATATCAATCCATGACAGCTTGCCTAATGCCATTGGGTAATGCTTATGGTAAACATATCGTAACGGTAGAAGGTATTAATATGCCATCAGACAATCCTGCTATACCAACGTTAAGTCCTGTGCAAGCAGCTATGGTGGCTACTAATGGTACACAATGTGGTTTTTGTACACCGGGTTTTATTATGTCATTAACTGGCTTTGTACTCAACGAACAATCAAAAGATTTCGAATCGGCTATTGCAGCTGTTGATGGAAATATCTGTAGGTGTACAGGCTACAAATCTATTGAACGAGCAGCTTTATTGTTATCGCAACAACTTGTTGAAAAACCTTCAGAACAAACATTAACATGGTTGGTTGAACATCAATATGTTCCTGCTTATTTTGCTGCTATCCCTGAACGATTACAAAAACTGCAAGCATCATTAACAGACACACAATTAAAAATTGATGATGGCGCTGATATGATTTTGGGTGGAGGTACAGATTTGTTGGTTCAAAGACCACATCAAGTAAGAAAAGCAGTAGTACAGCATTTGTTTGATGTTGGCCATTTACAAGGTATTCGAGTAGAAGATGGGTTATGTTTTATTGGCGCAGCTGCAACTGTTACTGATTTTGCAGCATCTCCTTTTGTTCAAAATTGCTTTCCCAAATTAAAAGAACATATTAAATTAGTTTCTTCTACACCCATTCGTAATATGGCTACCCTTGCAGGTAATGTGGTGAATGCATCTCCGATAGGAGATATGAGTATTTTTCTGTTGGCGTTGGATGCTTCATTAATCTTGAAAAAAAGGAATGGTGACAAACGAACCATTAAGCTGAAAGATTTTTATAAAGGGTACAAATCATTAGACAAATCAGATGATGAAGTCATTGAAACAATCTGTTTTGCACCGCCAAATGCAAATGGTTCGTTCAATTTCGAAAAAGTTTGTAAGCGAACTTATCTTGATATTGCCAGTGTAAATACAGCCTCTTATATTCAACTGAATGATGAAAATAAAATAAGCACTATTCATTTAGCTGCCGGCGGTGTAGCACCATTTCCAAAGTACTTGACTAAGACCGTTGATTATTTGTTGGGTAAACCAATTAATAATGAAACCATTGCCGCTGCGCAGCAGGTGCTGCAAACCGAAATTGCACCAATTAGCGATGCTAGGGGGACAGCAGCATACAAGCGATTGTTGTTGCAACAATTACTCAAAGCTCATTTGTTAAAGGTAGTTTCAGCAGAAGAAAATCAATTAATCAGTAGCGAACAACAACCTATTGTCGATTTATCTTTATTGCAAACCACAGCAGGATTTGGTAATGCCGATGCTCCTTTTCATGTTACCGGAAAATCTATTTATGTAGATGATATGCCAACCATGGAAGGCACATTGTTCGTTAAGGTAGTTGACTCACCCATAGCACATGGAAAGATTAAACATATTGATTACAGTACAGCTGAAAGCGTGGAAGGGGTAATCAAAATATTTTCATGGAAAGATGTACCCGGTGAAAATCAAATTGGAGGCATCATTCCCGATGAGCCTTTATTGGCAAGTGATGAAGTACATTTTAGAGGACAGCCTATTTTGTTGATTGCTGCAGAGTCTGAAGATGCTGCAGAAACGGCTTTCAAACTTATACATATAGATATAGAACCTCTGCCGGTTATCACCAATCCTAGAGAAGCTTTTCGTCAAGGTAAATTGTTAAGCCCAACAAGGCAATTTAAAATAGGTGATGTAACCACAGCTTTTGCCAATTGTGCTTATGTTTTTGATGGCAAAACTGAAACAGGTGGTCAAGAACATTTATATCTTGAAACACAAGGTGCTTATGCTCATCCTACAGAACATAATAGTGTTAGAATATATTCTTCTACTCAAGGTCCAACAGCAGTTCAAAGAACGGTAGCTAGAGTGCTTGGAGTTGGTATGAATAATGTTGAAGTTGATGTAGCACGTTTAGGCGGTGGATTTGGCGGCAAAGAAGATCAAGCATCGGGTTGGGGGGCAATGGCTGCATTAGTTGCTTATGTGTTACAGCGTCCGGCAAAATGTATTCCGCATCGTATGGAAGATATGCGTATGACGGGTAAACGAAATCCGTACAGTAGTGATTACAAAATCGGATTAGATGAAAACTATAACATACTAGCCTACGAAGTTACATTTTATCAAAATGGTGGCGCTGCGGCAGATTTATCTCCTGCCATTTTAGAACGAACATTATTTCATTGTACCAATAGTTATAACATTCCCAACGTATTAGCAACAGCACATTCTTGCAAAACCAATCTTCCGCCTAATACTGCTTTTAGAGGATTTGGTGGTCCCCAGGGTATGTTTGTAATGGAAGCGGCAATCGATCATGCGGCTAAACAGTTAGGTGTAGCTGCTAGTTTGATTCAACGCAAAAATATGTTGCAAGATGGCGATGAATTCCCTTATGGTCAAATTGCAGCCCAAGCTGAAGCAAGGCATTGTTGGGATGAAGCAATGCGGCGCTATGAGTTAGAAAAATTACAGCAGGAGGTTGAGGCATTCAATCAGCAAAAACAATATTTTAAAAAAGGAATTTCATTAATGCCAATTTGTTTTGGAATTTCTTTTACTAATACGATGATGAACCAAGCTAGGGCATTGGTGCATATTTATTCGGATGGAACTGTTGGTGTAAGTACCGGTGCGGTAGAAATGGGTCAGGGTGTAAATGCAAAAATGATACAAGTTGCAGCGCATTGTCTAGGCGTAAAGACAAAAAATATTAAACTCGAAACTACCAATACAACAAGAGTAGCTAATACATCGCCATCTGCAGCAAGTGCAACGGCAGATTTAAATGGTAAAGCTTTAATGGATGCCTGTGAGCAAATCCTTCAACGGTTAAAAGAAGTACTCATTGCTATTCATCAAATTGATATCAACACAACTATCACAATTAAGGATGAAGTAGTTTTTGTTGATGGACAATCAATCGACTACTCTTGGAAACAATTGATACAACAGGCTTTCATGCGTCGTATTAATTTAAGTGCAAAAGGGCACTATGCTACGCCGTTAATTCATTTTGATAAGACCATCGAAAAAGGTCATCCATTTGCTTATCATGTATACGGCACCGCAATTACTGAAGTAACAGTAGACTGTTTACGAGGAACGTATGAATTGAATGCTGTTAAAGTGATGCATGATTTTGGCAGTAGTATGAATCATTCTGTAGATATCGGACAATGTGAAGGAGGTATTGTACAAGGAATTGGTTGGATGACGATGGAGGATGTGGTGTACAATGACGATGGAAAATTATTGTCGAATGCATTATCCACTTATAAAATTCCGGATATCTATTCAGTGCCCAAGCAACTAGATATTCAGTTTTTACAAACAGTTGGTCATGACTTAGCAATCCTTAAATCAAAAGCTGTTGGTGAACCACCATTGATGTATGGCATTGGTGCTTTTTTTGCTATCCGAAATGCGATGCTGGCCTTTAATCAAAAAGCTGACATAGCGTATGCTGCACCAATTACACCCGAAAAAGTGTTAATTGGATTGTATCCATCAACAGATAAATAATTTTACCTATTGAATAAGTCCATTAAAATATATAGCAATGCATGTTGGATTGAAGGTAAACTTCAGTCGGCAACAATCACCATTAGTGGTACTACCATAGCTGCTATTGATTTTTCTAAATTACAAGATGCTGTAGATTATGGTGATGCTATTATTATGCCCGGCATTATTGATGCACATGTGCATGTTAATGAACCCGGTAGAACAGATTGGGAAGGTTTTGATACCGCAACACAGGCTGCTGCAGCCGGAGGAATTACAACCATTGTTGATATGCCTTTGAATGCTTCGCCGGTTACAACAACACTACTAGCTTTTGAAGAAAAATTGGCAGCATCAAAAGATAAGTTGCATGTGAATGTTGGTTTTTATGGTGGACTTATTCCCGGTAATTGTAGTGAAATTGAAGGTTTGATAGCCGCAGGGGTATTAGGTATTAAATGCTTTCTCACTCACTCAGGTATTGACGAGTTTCCCAATGTAAGGCCAGCGGATTTATATGTTGCTATGCCTTTAATTGCAAAACATCAAGTGCCATTACTAGCACACTGCGAATTATCAACAAATGAAGTGTTTCCGGCATTTGAAGAAATGCCGACAGATTATCAAAACTATCTTGCAAGCAGGCCAAAACAATGGGAGAACGAAGCAATAGATATGATGATTGCATTATGTCAGCAATATGACTGTTCAACGCATATCGTTCATGTTTCTTCTGCAGAAGCTTTGCGAAGCATAGCAGAAGCCAAAGCACTAGGATTGCCGTTAACGGCAGAAACTTGTCCGCATTATATTTTATTTGATGCCGAATCTATTCCGGACGGTGCTACCATTTACAAATGTGCACCACCCATCAGAGCTGCTACTAATAATGAACAATTAAAGTTAGCATTAGCTGATGGTGTACTCGATTTTTTAGCTACCGATCATTCACCAGCCCCTCCTGACTTAAAAGAAATTGCCTCAGGTAATTTCAAAAAAGCATGGGGAGGTATTGCCGGCTTACAATTTTTATTACCTGCATCGTTTACTGCCTTAAAAGATACCTTATCTATAGAAGCATTCATACCATTGTTAACTTCGGCACCTGCTCGTTTTTTGGGTGTTGACAATCGAAAAGGTAAGTTAGCTGTTGGCTTCGATGCTGATATCACTATTTGGAATCCTGCTGCATCTTTTACATTAAATGAATCACATGTATTTCATCGACATAGACTAAATCCTTATATTGGTAAACAATTATTTGGTATAGTTCAGCAAACAATTGTAAACGGGATAACGGTTTTTCATCATCAACAAATCATCCAAAAAAACGTAGGGCAATGGCTTTTGAAAAAGTAAAAGAAATAATAAAAATCGCACCGGAGTTTACACAATTGACTGATGTAGCAGCTGAAAGATTAGGTGGTAAAGTGCTTTATGCTACTGATGATTTTTTTGCAGAAAAAGAAAATCTGATTAAGTCGGGTAGAGGAATTTTTAGCACCGATAAATATACCGACCGTGGTAAATGGATGGATGGTTGGGAGAGTAGAAGAAAAAGAGTGCCCGGACATGATTGGGCGGTCATTCAATTGGCTACCTCCGCTAGTATTTATGGGTTTGATATTGATACCAATTTCTTTTTAGGCAATCATCCGCCGCATGCTTCTGTAGAAGCAATTTATCTAAAGGATAATTCGACCATTACAGATTGGGATAGTTTGCCTTGGGTTGAAGTATTACCGAAGTCTCCACTTGATGCCGGCTCACAAAATTTTTATACTTGTACGGGTCTTAGCACATTTACGCATCTTAGATTACATATATTTCCCGATGGTGGTGTTGCAAGGTTCAGAGCATATGGAAAGGTTATAAAAGATTGGTCTGCAGTTGCTGCTAATGATATTGTTGATTTAGCCGCAGCAATTAATGGTGCACAAGCTATTGCTTGTAATGATATGTTTTTTAGTGCTATGAGTAATTTAATCATGCCCGGCAGAGGTGTAAATATGGGTGATGGCTGGGAAACGAAACGTAATCGAACACCTAATAACAGAGATTGGGTAGTGGTAAAATTGGCTACAGCCGGCAATATAAAAAAAGCAGTAGTAGATACCTGTCATTTCAAAGGTAACTATCCTGATACTTGTTCTATTGAAGCCATACAAGCTGAAAATGATACAATCGCCTTAGATTCAAATACATCTTGGCAAACTATTTTACCACAGCAAAAATTAGCTGCTGATGCAATTCATGAATTTGACATTAATAGCGATAGTACCTATACACATATTAGATTAAATATTTTTCCCGATGGAGGTATTAGTAGGTTAAGATTATGGGGTAATAAAGCGTAAATATGGCTGCACTATTACTTACCATATTAACTATTGTTTTCTTTATGCTCAGCGTAATGAGCCATCGATTGCGGTTAGCTGAAAAACTCCATCAACAAGAGTGTGAGGATATCGAAACACCTTTAGTTGAAAGGCAGCGACAAAGATTAATCACTACACAAGGTTTTGTATACACCGCAATTGTTTTGACAGTGCTTACTATGATTGCGGCTATTTATCTAGCTGTAAAAGGAACCGTGTATGAAGGGCATTTGATGGAGTGGATGAATATTGTAATTCGACTCATGCATATCACCTTTGGGATTGCATGGATTGGTGCTTCTTTTTATTTTGTATTCTTAGAAAATGCGCTGAATAGAACAAAGAATGTTCGAGATGAATTAGCCGGAAATTTATGGGCAGTACATGGCGGTGGCTTTTACTATTTAGAAAAATATAAAGTAGCGCCTACAACTATTCCTAAAGATTTACATTGGTTTAAATACGAGGCTTATTTTACTTGGTTATCCGGGTTTAGTTTATTGTTTGTGGTATACTATTTTAATGCAGCCGCATTATTAATCGATAATAATGTAATGGCTTTATCAGCGTGGGCTGCCATCAGTATTGGTATTGGTTCTTTTGTAGTAGGTTGGTTAGTTTATGATTTACTATGCAAATCTCCACTTATAAAACATAATCATTTATTTATAATTGTCGGATTGCTCATCCTTACAGGATTTGCATACGGTTACACTCAATTTTTTAGTGCCAGAGCTGCTTATATTCACTTTGGCGCAATGTTGGGTACATTAATGGCAGCGAATGTTTTTTTTGTAATTATACCGGCACAAAAGGCAATGGTAAAAGCTGCCAAAGAAGGCAAGCCTTTAAATCCTATACTAGGTAAAAATGCCGGTTTACGTTCCTTGCATAATAATTACTTTACCCTGCCGGTGTTGTTTGTAATGATTAGCAACCACTTCCCCAGTACGTTTGGGTATGAGTTTCCATGGCTATTATTAATCATTATTACTTTAGGTACTGCAGGGGTAAAGCATTATTTAAACTTAAAAGAAAAAGGTCAGTTGAGTGTTTGGGTATTGCCCATAGCTGTACTAGTTTTATTAAGTGCGGCATATATTTCTGCACCACAGCCACCCGGACAATGCAATACTACTATTGCTTTTGAGGATGTAAATAAAATCATTCAAAAACGTTGTGTTAGTTGTCATTCAGCTACACCAACCGATGATGTATATACTACTCCGCCAAATGGTGTTGTGTACGATACGCCAGATGATATTGTTCGTAAAAAAGATTTAATCATGCAGCGAGTAGTAGTTACTAAAACAATGCCGCAAAATAATAAAACAGGTATTACACCTAAAGAAAGAGAAATCATTCGTTGTTGGATTGAACAAGGTGCTAGGATAAAATAATCAATACTAGCAACTTTAAAATACATTACGCTAAACAGGAAAGTATGAATTGGATTACATTTAATCAACTGAGTAAAGATGAGCTACATGAACAGCTAAAGGCATGTTGTGGTGCATCAAAATGGATTGAAGTGATGATGGATGGCTTTCCGTTCGATGATGAAAAACAACTGTTGCACGCTGCTCAAAATACTTGGTATCATCAATGTTTAGCTGAAGATTGGTTAGCGGCATTTACACATCATCCAGCAATTGGCGATATAAAAACATTGGCTGAAAAATTTGCTTCCACGCAAAAGCTTGCTGCAAATGAACAAGCTGCAGTCAATGATGCTCCTGATTCCATCCTTCAAGCATTAGCGGACGCTAATACTGCTTATTATCAAAAATTTGGTTTTATTTTCATTGTGTGTGCTACAGGTAAGTCTGCATCCGAAATGCTGCGATTGATGAACGATCGGTTAATAAATTCTTATGAAGAAGAGCTAGCCATTGCAATGGGTGAACAATATAAAATCACTGTCATTCGGTTGAAGAAATTATTAGATGAAACTGATTGGTCTTTCTTAAAGCAAAGCCAAATTACAACACATGTTTTAGACACTTCAATTGGTAAACCCTGCAAAGACATTACGATTCAGTTAAAACGCCTAAGTGACAACAATTGGATAACTATAGCCCAAGGGGTAACTAATACGGATGGAAGAATTGCAGATTTATTACCTCCCGGCAGAATATTACTTCCCGGCAATTATTGTTTGGTATTTTACACCAAAGCTTATTTTGACACACAAGGTATAATGGGTTTTTATCCGGAAGTAGCCATTCAATTTTCGCTATTTGACGATACCCATTATCATGTTCCGTTATTGATTAATCCGTTTGGATATTCTACTTATCGAGGGAGTTAATCAGTAGCATATATTTAACATACTTAACAATACAAGTTCCAATTATACTCATAACATACTTTATATGATACTTTCTATTCCTACTACATCAAAAGATAAATTATTTGCTGAGTTAAAAACAGCCAATACTGCTTTTCAGCAAATTTATCCCGGCGATAGAACCGAACGTCAGCCGGTTCATACTGTGTACGGTGGTGCTAATTTGTTTTCTGCTGATGCCATTCCAAAAATGGCAGCCAGGGCTTTAGAAATTTTCAATACTTATGCTCCTGATTTTGTCACTTTCGGAAAAATTTTTCATTTAGATGGCATCGATCAAGTGGATGGCTCATTAACTGCTGAGGCTATTAAGAATGCTTATTGTTCCTTGTCCGCTGCTGAGCGTAAAAAGCATCCTGCAAGATTGAGTTATGAAGTGTATCATAAAGTCATCAAAAAATTAGAACAAGAAGCCGTTGAAGATTTTAGAATCGATTTTGAAGATGGTTACGGAAACAGAAGTAATGAAGAGGAAGATGCCTGTGCTATTGAAGCTGCTAATGCAGTTGTAAAAGGAATGGAGCAAGATAGCTTATCGCCATTTATTGGCATTCGTATCAAGCCATTTACAGAAGAAATGAAAGAACGAGGTGTGCGAACATTAGATATTTTCATAACCACTTTAGTGAAAACATCTGGCGGTAAATTGCCGGATAATTTTGTGGTGATGTTACCTAAAGTAACAATTCCGGAACAAGTGGAAACATTGGTGGCATGTTTCGAAATTTTAGAATCGCAACTGCAGTTATCCAATAATAGTTTAAAGATGGAAATGATGGTAGAAACCACACAATCTGTCATGGCAATAGATGGTACAATTCCATTATACAAATTTATTAAAGCCAGTAAAGGAAGATGTATTGCCACTCATTTCGGAACTTATGATTATACAGCCTCTTGTAGCATTACCGCTAAATATCAAGAAATGGATCATCCTGTTTGCGACTTTGCCCATCATATGACTAAAGTGGCTTTGGCACATACCGGTATTTGGTTAAGCGATGGGGCCACAAATACGATGCCTATTGGTCCACATCGCGGCGAACAGCTCACTGTTGAACAATTGAAAGAAAATAGAGATACTGTTCATAGAGCTTGGAAGAAAGGTTACGATCATATTCGCCATTCTTTATGGAATGGATTTTACCAAGGCTGGGATTTGAACCCGGCACAATTTCCCATGCGTTATGCAGCAGTTTTTGCTTTCTTTTTAGAAAGCTATGATGATGCGGTAGAACGATTGAAAACTTTTGTTGAAAAAGCGGCAAGAGCAACATTGATTGGTGATGTATTTGATGATGCTGCAACAGGACAAGGTCTATTGAATTTCTTTCTAAAAGGCTTAAATAGTGGTGCTATTACCGAGGAAGAAGTATTGGCTACAGGATTAACATTGGACGAAATTAGAAGCCGATCTTTTAAGCAAATTTTGGAAAATAGAAAGTTGTAATGCATGAATGTTTGGTCGTTTGTATATAATAAAGTTCAGGCTAATCTTCCAATAATCTTATTGTTTGTATTGGAGAGTGAAGGAAGTTCTCCGGGCAGAAAAGGATTTGCAATGGCAGTTGCGGCTGATGGCAGTTTTATAGGCACTATTGGTGGTGGCATTATGGAATATAAGTTGGTAGAAAAAGCTAAAGTACTCTTACAGCAGCAAGTTACTAGTGTATCAGTGATGCAACAACATCATGACAAGCAGCATAGTGAACAAAGCGGTATGATTTGTTCTGGTAGACAGTTGATTGCATTTGTACCATTAGATCAAAAAGATTTGAATGTATTAGCTGAAATTGAAAGTGCTATTCAGTTGAATACTCAGTTATATTTTCAGCTTTGTCCAAACGGATTGACCATTATTAATTCGATCGAGAATATTCAAGTAAGCTACCAACAATTGTCCGATACAGATTGGAAGTATGTAGCATTAATCAATCAACAACCAATTGTACACATCATTGGTGGTGGACATGTTAGTTTAGCTGTATCGCAGCAAATGTCTTTACTTGGCTATACTATTAATGTGTATGACGATCGTGAAGGTTTGAGTACCCTTGTGAATAATCAATTTGCTAATAATAAATTAGTGGTTGATTATAACAATATTGCAATGCATTTGCAGCAATGCGAAAGTGATGTAGTTGTTATTATGACGGTTGGTTATAGAACCGATAAAATTGTATTAAAGCAATTATTACCGCTACAATTTGCATATATAGGATTGATGGGCAGCGAAGAAAAAATCAATACGTTACACAAAGAATTAGTGGAAGAGGGAATCGCTGTTGAAAATATGCAGCATGTTTTTATGCCAATAGGATTACCTATTTATAGCAAGACCACCGCTGAAATAGCAGTTAGCATAGCCGCTGAAATTGTCAAAGAAAAAAACAAGCAACTACCTACAGGCCGAAAAAAATCCCCATAAATTTTATGAGGATTCAAAGCGTTCTTAGTCTATTCTTTTCAATAGAATGGTGTACACCGGTAAATGGTCACTATAGCCATCAATAAATTTATCGCCGCTCCAAGTGCGTTTGGGATAACCTTTATAACGTCCTTCTTGCTCAATCATAAAATCTCTGCGAAAAATATGTGTCCTAAATAAAAACCAACCGCCAAATTGTTGTTGGTTTAAGAAAGGGTAGGAGAACATCACTTGATCAAACAGATTCCACTTACCGTTATAAGCAAGTGTGCCAAATCCTTTTTTGTGAATATCACTATAAGGGTTAAAAATTTCTCCTTGCTCAACTTTACTAATATCTGCTTTTGCTTTAATGCCGGTTACAACACTTGCATTTGAAGGGTCATCATTCAAATCTCCCATGATAATTACTCTTGCATTATTATGATCTGCAGCATTAATAGAGTCAACTACGGCTTTGCATGCTTTCGCAGCAATAACACGTAATTCTCTAGTAGCTTCTTCGCCATCTGCAATCAATGTTTCTCGGTCTAAACCGGTTCCGCCTGCAACAGTTCCATCTCTTGGTACAAAGTTGCGGCTGCTGTTTTGATAGGCATTGGTTTTAGCATTTACATCGGCATAATTAACGCCGCCTCTTCTACTCGGCCAATGATTGACGAAAATATGAACGGTATCGCCGGCTAAAATGCCCTTCACATACAAAATGTCACGGGTGTTGTAGCCTGTTTTTAAATCAACAGGAATTGATTTTCTGTCCAAAACCATAAAATATCTTGGACTGTAAATCAGCGCAACATCAATACCTCTACTGTCTTTAGAGTCGAAATGAACATATTGATACCCTCTGCTCGATAATTTGTCGTGAAGAATTAAGTCGGTCAACGCAGTATCATTCTCTAATTCAACTACACCCAATAAAGCCAAACCGTCAGGATTCACATCTACTCCCATTTGGGAGATGACGGTAGCCATATTGTCTAGCTTCTTATTATATATAGTACTGTTATACTTTTTTACGGCTGTCGGTAGAAATTCTTCATCTTGAATCAAGGGATTATCAACCGTATCGAACAAATTTTCGAGATTGTAAAACCCAACAATTGCTGAAATATATTGTGGTGCTTTAGTGGTATCTGTTGCAGATTGGGCCAAAACACTTGATAAACAGTAAATTAAAGCACAAAAAAGCAGATTAATTCTTTTCATATTCCCTTTGTTGAAGCGCAAAGTAAATGTAATTCAAATAATTTTGCTGCTTTCCCTAAGGATATAGAAATCGCATTGCTGCTTTGCCTAGTGGAGTCGATACCATTATTTGCAGCAACAATTACTATTTCAGAGCGTATTTTAAAAGTAGTTTTAACGGTAAGAGGTGCAAAAGCTGGATTTTTGTCTAAAAATATTTCTAAAAATGTTGGCATTTTAAATACAGCCCCTTACCTTTGCACCCCAATCATAAAATTGGGCCTTCAATATGTCGCAGAGAATCAGAATAAAATTACAGTCGTACGACCACAATCTGGTAGATAAATCTGCCGAGAAAATTGTGAAAACTGTACGCAGTACAGGTGCGGTAGTAACAGGTCCTATTCCTTTACCCACCAGAAAGAAAATCTTTACCGTGTTGAAATCTCCACACGTTAATAAGAAAGCCCGTGAGCAGTTCCAGTTGTGTACGCATAAACGTTTGCTGGATATTTACACTTCTTCTTCAAGAACTGTAGATGCATTAAGCAAATTAGATTTGCCTTCTGGTGTTGAAGTTGAAATTAAAGCGTAGTTTTTTCTTTGGCATTAACCCCAAAGAATAGTTCTTATAATATTAAATATCATCTCTCAATCTTCTCGGATCAATCGAAAGAGAAAAGAGCTCTGAATAAACTTATCCTCGGCTAACGTTGAGGTTACATATTTAACAAGCCCTTCGTGGTTTGTTTGCTACCGGTACTTCTACTCCCTATAAGTGGGGAAACAACAGAAAAGGTCGGTGGGAAACTGGGATTGAAGTTCCGATACAATACATCGGAAATGTCCTTTATAACCAGGCGGGGCATAAACCGCAGAACATGAAAGGTATTATTGGTAAAAAGATTGGGATGACCAGCATCTTCAGTCCTGATGGAAAGCAGGTTGCCTGCACCATTATTGAAGCTGGTCCCTGTGTTGTAACGCAGGTAAAGACCAAAGCGTCTGATGGTTACAATGCATTACAATTAGCATTCGGCGAAAAGAAAGAGAAAAACACTACACAAGCCGAATTAAATCACTTCGCTAAGGCTTCTACAGCCGCAAAAGCTTTCGTTAAAGAATTCCGAGATTATTCAATAGAAAAGGCACTTGGTGAAACCGTTACCATCGACATTTTTACTGAAGGTGAAAGTGTTGAAATTGTAGGAACTACAAAAGGTAAAGGTTTTCAGGGTGTTGTAAAACGTCATGGCTTCTCTGGTGTGGGTGAAGGCTCACACGGACAGCACGACAGACAAAGAGCACCGGGTTCTATTGGTGGTTCTTCTTATCCTTCTAGAGTTTTCAAAGGGATGAGAATGGCTGGTCGTATGGGTGGCGACAGGGTTAAAATGAAAGGCCTCAAAGTGGTTAAATTATTCCCTGAGAAAAATTACATTTTGGTTAGTGGATCAGTTCCCGGCCACAACGGTTCAATCGTATTAATCCAGAAGTAATCACACTTTAATTCAAATCAAATGCAAGTAGACGTTTTAAATATAAAGGGACAAAAGACCGGCAGAACGGTTGAATTGCCTGAAGAAGTATTTGGTGCCGAGCCAAATGACCATGTAATTTATCTTGCTGTTAAACAGTATCAAGCTGCTCAGCGTCAAGGTACGCATAAGGTTAAAACCCGTGCCGAAGTACAAGGTGCAAGCCGAAAATTACACAAGCAAAAAGGAACCGGTGGTGCTCGTAAGGGTAACTTACGTAACCCTCTTTATAAGGGTGGTGGTACTATCTTCGGTCCAAAACCACATGGTTACGACATTAAATTAAACCGTAAGGTTAAAGATTTGGCTAAAATATCTGCCTTATCATACAAAGCTAAAGAAACTGCTATTTTGGTAGTAGAAGACTTGGTAATGGATACTCCAAAAACAAAGCAATTTGCTGAGTTGATGAAAGGGTTAAGTGTTGAGAATAAAAAAGCATTGTTTGTATTACCTGATTACAATGATGGTGTATACTTAAGCTGCAGAAATATTCCTAATGCTGCTACTGCTTTGTTGAGTGATGTTAATACATACGATATTGTAAACGCCGATGTATTAGTATTTACTGAAGGTGCTGCTAAAATCTTCAGCGAAGAAGAAGGCGTAGAAGCATAAGCAATGAATAAAAGATAGATTTAAAGGTGAGATAGATTTGTGTGTAGCATTTTAAATCGCTGATTTCTGAAAATAACAAATTAATTGAGATGAAACTTACAGACGTTTTAGTAAAACCAATACTTACCGAGAAAGCAAATTCACAACAAGAAAAGTTGAGAAGATTTGCCTTCAAAGTAGATCGTAAAGCGAATAAGCTTGAAATTAAAAAAGCGGTAGAAGAGTTTTACGGTGTTCAAGTGGTTGACGTAAACACAGTAGTTGTTCCTGCTAAAAATAAAACCCGTTTTACAAAAGCCGGTTTCATTAAAGGACGTAAGCCAGCTTATAAAAAAGCAATGGTAACTGTAGCCGAGGGAGAAACAATTGACCTCTACGCTAATATTTAATTAGCAGGCTTGCAAAGAATGGTAGTTCAACTACCGCAAAAGTTGAAAACAAAATCTAAACCTGCTTTACAATAGATGTAAGGCTAAAAGAACAAAAATGGCACTAAGAAAATTTAAACCCATTACCGCAGGTACTCGTTGGAGAATTGGTAATGCTTACGCAGAAATTACAACTGATACTCCTGAAAAGAGTTTGTTAGAACCCATCAAAAAAACCGGTGGTCGTAACTTTCAGGGTCGTAGATCTATGCGTTACATTGGTGGTGGTAATAAGAAGCAATACCGTGTAATCGATTTTAAGAGAAATAAGACGAATATTCCTGCAACTGTTGCATCTATCGAATACGATCCAAATCGTACCGCATTCATCGCTCTATTGAACTATGTAGATGGTGAAAAAAGATACATCATTGCACCACAAGGTTTACAAGTTGGTCAGCAAGTAATTAGCGGCGATACTGTAGCACCTGAAGTTGGTAACGCATTGCCAATGAAGAATATGCCTTTAGGTACCAATATTCACAATATTGAAATGCAGCCTGGTCAAGGTGGAATCTTAGTTCGTAGTGCCGGTACAAGTGCACAGTTAACGAACAAAGAAGAGAAATACGCTGTATTGAAAATGCCAAGTGGCGAATTGCGTAAGGTATTGGTTAATTGTGTTGCAACAGTAGGTGTTGTAAGTAACAGTGACCATAACTTAGAAAGCATGGGTAAAGCAGGTAGAAACCGTTGGAAGGGTATTAAGCCTCGTAACCGTGGTGTTGCCATGAACCCAGTAGATCACCCAATGGGTGGTGGTGAAGGTAAAGCTTCCGGAGGCCAGCCTAGATCTAGAAATGGTCAATACTCAAGAGGTCTTAAAACCCGTACTAAAGGTAAAGGCAGCGACAAATTGATTATTCAGAGAAGCAACGGTAAAAAATTAGCTAAGTAATCAAGCTGGTTTAAATTTTAAAATTTCAAATTGAAATAAAATGGCTCGTTCGATTAAAAAAGGCCCTTATGTTGAGGTAAAACTAGAAAACAAGGTAATTGCCATCAACGACGGTAAAAACAAAAAAGCGGTAATCAAAACTTGGAGTCGTCGTTCTACAATTACTCCTGATTTTGTAGGCCACACATTTGCTGTTCATAATGGAAATAAGTTTATTCCTGTTTACGTAACTGAATTTATGGTTGGTCATAAGTTAGGTGAATTTGCCCCTACCCGTAACTTTAAAGGGCATGCAGGAACTAAAAAATAAATAACCAGATCTGGAAAATAGATTCATTTCCTATTCCAGACTATACACTCGAAACTGAATAAAATGGAAGCAGTAGCTAAGTTGAGAAATTATCCCACAAGTCCTCGCAAAATGCGTTTGCTTGCTGATGTGGTACGTGGCATGGAAGTGGAAAAAGCACTTGCCTTGTTAGAACATCATCCACAGCACAATGCTGTTCCGTTGGCTAAATTGTTGAAAAGTGCTATCAACAACTGGGAGCAAAAAAATAGCGGTTCAAGTGCAGCTGACAGTGGATTGGTTTTGAAAACCATCTTTGTTGACGGCGGTAGAACAATTAAACGTATGAGACCTGCGCCACAGGGTCGTGGCTACAAAATTCGTAAGCGCAGCAATCATGTAACAATGATCGTAGATATCAAAAACTAATCGTTAAACTTTTATATCCAACATATGGGTCAGAAAACAAGTCCAATTGGTAACAGGTTAGGCATCATCCGCGGATGGGAGAGTAACTGGTATGGCAACAGGAAAGATTTTGCCTTAAAACTAGTTGAAGACCATAAAATTCGTACCTACCTTAATGCTCGTATCAATAAAGGTGGTATTGCAAGAATTGTAATTGAGCGTACACTTGGTAAGCTTATTGTTACTATTCATACTTCTAAGCCGGGTATCATCATTGGTAAGGGCGGTGGAGAGGTTGATCGTATCAAAGAAGAATTAAAAAAATTAACCAATAAGGAAGATGTTCAGATTAATATTCTGGAAATCCGTCGTCCTGAATTGGATGCCAATATTGTAGGTGATACTATTGCCCGTCAAATCGAAAACCGTATCAACTTTAAGAGAGCTACTAAAATGGCTATCGCTTCAACACTTCGTATGGGTGCCGAGGGTATTAAAGTAAAATTGAGCGGACGTTTAGGTGGTGCTGAAATTGCTCGTAGCGAAGAATTCAAGCAAGGTCGTACGCCATTACATACTTTCCGTATGGATATTGATTACGCTAGTGTTTTTGCACAAACCGTATATGGTAAAATCGGTATCAAAGTTTGGATTTGTAAAGGTGAGGTATTAGGTAAAAGAGAGTTGAACCAGAATTTCTTAGGTGGTAAGAACGAAGCCGGTGGAGAAAGAAGAGAAGATAGAAGACCAGGTGGTGATAGAAGAGATGACCGTCGTGGTGGCGGTGGCGGCGGTGATCGCAGAGGCGGTGGCGGCGGTAGAAGAAACTAATCAACAGATAGTTTAGTGGATACTAAACTTCAAATTCTTGAATTTTCAAATTGTAATAAATGTTACAGCCAAAAAGAACAAAACACAGAAAAGCACAAAAAGGCCGTATAAGAGAGGTTGCAAAGCGTGGAGCTAGCATTTCATTCGGTTCTTATGCTTTAAAAGCACTAGAACCAATCTGGTTGACTAATCGTCAGATTGAGGCAGCTCGTCAGGCAATGACCCGTGCCATGAAGCGTGAAGGTAATGTGTGGATCAGAATATTTCCAGACAAGCCAATTACCAAGAAGCCTGCTGAGGTGAGAATGGGTAAGGGTAAAGGTAACCCAGAATATTGGGCGGCTGTAGTTGAGCCAGGACGTATTTTGTTTGAAGCAGATGGCGTTCCAATGCAAGTAGCAAAAGATGCTATGGAGCTTGCAGCACAAAAGTTGCCAATCAAAACTAAGTTTGTAGTACGTCGCGATTTAGTCGCATAATTTCTTACTACGATTGTATACATTCAAATTAACAAGCAATGGCTATTAAAAAATACGAGTTCAACAAAAGCCTGAAGGAATTTAACCAGAAGGATCTTGAATCAAAAATTCAGGAAGATGAGTTGAGATTGAAAAAATTGGAGTTTGCTCATGCAATTTCTCCACTAGAAAATCCGGTAAGTATTCGTTCGTTAAGAAAGGATATTGCCCGTTTGAAAACAGAATTAAGAAAAAGACAATTAAGTGCATAAGCACCCCTAGTGTCTAACTATAAATTTAACTACAATGGCTGAAAGAAATTTGCGTAAAACAAGGACTGGGGTTGTTACCAGTAACAAAATGGCTAAGACCATCACTGTTGCTGTAGAAAGAAAAGTAAAACACCCTATCTACGGAAAGTTCGTTAAAAAGACGACTAAATTCCATGCTCATGATGAAAAGAATGAGTGCAGTGAAGGTGATGTGGTGAAAATCATGGAAACCCGTCCGCTGAGTAAAACAAAGCGTTGGAGACTGGTAGAAGTAGTAGAAAAAGTGAAATAATTACGATTAGGATCAATCTTAATCGATAAGATAAATTTGAATTAGGCCTGATGCTCCATTGCAAAAGGCTAACAGCTTAAAGCTAATTAAAATGATTCAGCAAGAAAGTAGACTTAACGTAGCCGATAACAGTGGTGCCAAAGAAGTGCTTTGCATCAGAGTATTGGGTAATAGCGGACAGGATTATGCTAAAATAGGTGACAAAATTGTTGTTACCGTAAAAGATGCAATGCCTGCAGGCGGTATTAAAAAAGGTACTGTTTCAAAAGCGGTTATCGTAAGAACAAAGAACAAATTACGTCGTAAAGATGGTTCTTATATCCGTTTTGATGACAATGCAGTGGTGCTGCTTAACAACTCTGATGAGCCTAGAGGTACTCGTATTTTTGGGCCAGTAGCCAGAGAGTTAAGAGATAAAGGATATATGAAGATTATTTCTTTGGCTCCTGAAGTTCTGTAAACAACAGCCCCTTGCAGCCTAATTTCAGCAGCAGTAGGGTAATTCAAACATAAAAGTTAATCGGCCGAAAGTCAAGCACTTTTAGCCTAAAGCGAAAGAAAAATGAGTAACAGATTTAAACCCAAATTCAACATCAAGAAAGGTGATACCGTAGTGGTTATTGCCGGTGATGATAAGGATCTAAAAAAGCCACGCACTGTTTTAGAGGTTATTTTAGAGAAAGGACGTGTTGTTGTTGAAGGTGTTAACATTGTAAGTAAACATACCAAACCATCTGCCCAAAATACTAAGGGTGGTATCATCAAGAAAGAAGCTTCTATCAACATTAGTAACATTATGTTGTGGGATGCTAAAGCTGGTGCTCCAACTAAAGTAAAGCGTACTAGGGAAAATGGTAAATTAGTTCGTATATCAAAAAAATCTGGGGAGGTAATTAAATAATGAGTACAGAAAAATATACTCCGAGATTAGAAGATAAGTACAAAAACGAAGTTGTACCTACTCTAATGAAAAAGTTTGCTTACAAAACTGTAATGCAAGCTCCACGTTTAGAAAAAATTTGTTTAAACCGTGGTGTAAATGGTGCTGTAACCGATAAGAAACTAGTTGATATTGCTGTTGAAGAACTGTCTAATATTACTGGTCAAAAAGCGGTAGCTACTAATTCTAAAAAGGACATCTCAAATTTCAAGTTGCGTAAGAACATGCCAATTGGTGCAAGGGTTACGTTGCGTGGTGTAAAGATGTATGAATTTTTAGATAGATTAGTATCTGTAGCATTGCCCCGTGTTCGTGACTTCAAAGGTATTAATGATAAAGCTTTTGATGGTCGTGGTAACTACACATTAGGCGTTACAGAACAAATCATCTTCCCAGAAATCGATATCGATAAAGTAAATAAAATTACCGGTTTAGATATCACTTTCGTAACCACTGCTTCTAATAACGAAGAAGCTTATGAATTACTGAAAGAATTGGGTATGCCTTTCAAAAACATCAAAAAAGAAACTAACTAATAATTCCATATCATGGCAAAAGAATCTATTAAAGCCAGGCAAAGAAAGCGGGAAGTTATGGTAGCAAAATATGCTGAAAAGCGTGCTGCCCTTAAAGCCGCAGGTGATTATGCAGCATTGGATTTGCTTCCAAAAAATGCATCACCTGTGAGGTTAAAAAACCGTTGCCAGTTAACAGGCCGTCCAAAAGGTTATATGAGATATTTTGGTGTATCGAGGGTAACTTTCAGAGATATGGCTTTAGCCGGAAAAATTCCTGGTGTGAGAAAAGCAAGCTGGTAATAGTAGCAGCTTATTTGCCCAGAAATCATAATCAAACAATTTCGGGATATCGCATTGTAATAAATTTATTAATCTTTCAATTCAGTATAAACAATGGTAACTGATCCTATAGCAGATTTTTTAACCAGAATTCGTAACGCACAGATGGCTGGTCACCGTATCGTTGAGATACCTGCTTCTAATCTGAAAAAGCGTATGACAGAAATTCTGTACAATCAAGGTTATATTCTTAAATATAAGTTTGAAGATGATGATAAGCAAGGTCTTATCAAAATAGCTTTGAAATATGATGTTCAAACCAAGCAGCCTGCCATCCAAAGTTTGGAGAGAGTGAGCCGTCCAGGTTTGCGTCAATACGCAAAGCCTGCCGATTTCAAAAGAGTGAAGAATGGCTTAGGCGTAGCAATCGTTTCTACTTCAAAAGGAGTAATGACAGATAAAGATGCTAAATCTCAGAATGTTGGCGGAGAAGTACTTTGCTACATCTATTAATATTAAAACAATTTTTTCTGATACATTAAGCCCAACCTATAGGAGGCTGACGAGGTCAGAAAAATCACAAGAACAAAATAAACTATTATGTCTCGTATAGGTAAAAATCCGGTTCAGATTCCTGCAGGTGTGACTATCACTGTTGGTGCAGATAACGTTGTTACTGTTAAAGGACCAAAAGGAGAGTTAAAGCAAGCTATTGATAGAGATATCATCATGAATGTGGCTGATGGCCAAATTACTTTTGCTCGTCCTACAGACCAAATTCGTCACCGTGCTATGCATGGTTTATACAGAGCCTTAGTAGGTAATATGGTTAAAGGTGTTACTGAAGGTGTAAAGAAAGATTTGGAATTAGTGGGTGTGGGTTATAAAGCTGCTAACACAGGTAATATTTTAGACTTGGCTTTGGGTTACTCTCACAATATTATTTTTGAAATTCCTAGCGAATTAAAAGTTACTACGGTTACTGAAAAAGGTCAGAATCCAAAAATTTTGTTGGAAGGAATTGACAAACAATTAATTGGACAAGTTGCTGCTAAAATTCGTGGATTACGTAAGCCTGAGCCGTACAAAGGAAAAGGTGTTAAGTATGTGGGTGAAGTATTACGCAGAAAAGCTGGTAAAGCTGCTGGTAAGTAAGATTAGCAGTGTTCTAAACAAATATTTTAATCCCTTGAATTACAATAGAGGGATATAACATATCCTCCGGCAGAATCGGAGGAAGCAAACAAAACAAAGATGAATAGTAAATTAGTTCAAAGGCAAAAAATCAGATACCGTATTCGTAAGAAAGTAGCTGGTACTGCTGTAAAGCCACGTTTGTCTGTTTTCAGAAGTAATGCTGAAATCTACGCTCAATTAATTGATGATGATAACAGCGTTACCCTTGCATCAGCATCTTCTTTAGATAAAGATATTGTTGCACAAAAAGTAACGAAAACAGAAAAAAGCAAACTAGTTGGTGAAGCAGTTGCTCGTAAAGCAGCAGCTTTAGGTCTTGTTACCTGCGTATTTGACAGAGGTGGTAATTTGTACCACGGTCGAGTTAAAGCTGTAGCAGACGGTGCTAGAGAAGGTGGTTTAAAATTCTAAAGTTCAACAGTTCACAGATTTACTCCCACTTATTTGGGTTCATGTAAATCACAAACTATAAACTATACAATGTCTAAAGTAATCGTAAACAAAGTAAAAGCCGGCGACTTAGAACTTAAAGAAAAAGTAGTAGCCATCAATCGTGTGGTTAAAACTACTAAAGGTGGTCGTACATTTAGCTTTTCTGCCTTAGTGGTAGTTGGTAATGAGAATGGTGTGGTTGGTCATGGCTTAGGTAAAGCTAAAGAGGTACAAGAAGCTATTACAAAAGGTATCGAAGATGCCAAGAAGAATCTAATTAAAGTTCCTGTAACTCATGGTACAATACCTCATGATCAGTGGTCTAAAGAAGGCGCTGCTAAGGTATTGATTAAGCCAGCAGCACATGGTACTGGTGTAATTGCCGGAGGTAGCATGAGAGCTGTATTGGAAAGTGCCGGTATTACAGACGTATTGGCAAAAAGTCTGGGTAGTGCTAATCCGCACAATGTGGTTAAAGCAACTTTCAAAGCATTGGCTACTTTACGTCAGCCTAATGAAATTGCAAAGACCAGAAATATCGCAATGAAGAGAGTATTTAACGGATAAGATACAGTTTAAGGTTGATATGTTTTTTCATCAACTTTAAAACCTAAACAACACATAGCAATGAAAAAGATTAAAATAACCCAGATTAAAAGCGTAATCGATCGTCCTGAAAGAGCTAAAAAAACAATGGCTGCTTTGGGATTAAAGAAAATGAACGCTTCTGTAGAAGTTGAAGCTACTCCACAAATCTTAGGTATGGTTACAAGAGTTAACCATTTGATTAAGGTAGAAGAGGTTGCATAATACTTTCTATTCATTACATTACTTTAACAGCGAGGGGTGATACCCCGTAAGTTCAAAATCAATAACAACATGAAACTACATTCATTAAAACCTGCAAAAGGTTCTACGCACAAAGAAAAGAGAATTGGTCGTGGTGAAGCATCTGGTAAAGGTGGTACATCAACAAAAGGTAACAAAGGTGGTCAGAGCCGTGCCGGTTACAAAAGCAAAATGGCTTTTGAAGGTGGTCAGATGCCTATTCAAAGAAGAATTCCAAAGCGTGGCTTTAAAAATATTAACCGTGTAGAGTACAAAGTATTTAACTTAGGACAAGTTGAGCATTTGGTAGAGAAGTACGGATTAACTGAATTCAGCCTAGAAACATTATACATCAACGGTTTGGTAGCTCAAAATGACAAAGTGAAATTGCTGGCTAACGGCGAAATCAAAACTAAACTAGCTTTCCGTATTCATGCAGCGAGTGAAAAAGCCAAAGCTTTTGTTGAAGCTGTTGGTGGTACAGTTGAGATAGTGAAGTAATTTTCCCGATATTTGCCAGACGCATCATCGATGCGTCTTTTTTGGTTTTTGAGCATTAACACTAATAACTCTTTAGCAGGTGAAAAAATTCATACAGACATTTAAGAATATTTGGACAATAGAAGAACTGCGCAGCAAAATTATTGTAACCCTTGCATTGGTATTAACCTATCGTTTAGGGGCACAAATCGTATTACCGGGTCTTGATCCAAACGGTATTGAAGCAGCCGCTAAGAACGCTTCTCAAAATGGTTTACTTAGTTTATTCGATACTTTCGCAGGTGGTGCCTTTTCTCAGGCTTCCATTTTGGCATTAGGTATCATGCCTTATATCTCTGCTTCTATCTTCATGCAATTGATGACAATTTTGGTTCCTCAATTACAAAAAGTTCAAAAAGAAGGAGAAAGTGGCCGTAAAAAAATTAATCAATGGACTCGTTACCTCACTGTGATTGTAACTGCTTTTCAAGCCGGTGCTTATGTTGCTTATTTGAATGGTCCTGGTTATGGTGAAGCACTAATTGAAGCTTACAAACCTTATTTCTTCTTATCTACTATTTTAATTCTTACTGCAGGTACACTATTCGTAATGTGGTTGGGAGAAAAAATTCAAGATAAAGGATTGGGCAACGGTACATCAATCATCATCATGGTTGGTATCTTGGCTCGTCTTCCACAATCTTTGTTTCAAGAATTTGCTGCTAAACAACAACGTGGTGGTGGTGGATTATTGATCTTCCTCATTGAGATTGCTATTTTAGTAGCTATTATTATGGGATTGATTGTGTTGGTACAAGGCGTAAGAAAAATACCTGTAAACTATGCTAAGCAAATTGTTGGTAACAGACAGTTTGGTGGTGCAAGACAATTCTTGCCTGTAAAAGTAAACAGTGCAGGCGTAATGCCTATCATTTTTGCTCAGGCAATTATGTTCTTACCAACCTTGTTTTCATTCACAAGTTTAGCAGAAAACACTAGCGGTATCACTCGTATTTTTAGCGATCATAGTAATGGTTGGTACATGTTGATTTATTCTGTAATGGTAATTGCCTTTACGTATTTATATACTGCATTAATTTTCAATCCAAAGCAAATTGCTGAAGACTTGAAACGCAATAATGGCTTTATTCCAGGTGTTAAACCTGGTCAGCCTACTGCAGATTATATTGGGTCTGTAATGGATAAAATTACTTTACCCGGAGCTGTGTTTTTAGCATTCGTAGGTATTTTACCCGGCTTTGCACAAATGCTTGGCGTTTCACAAGGGTTCTCTTCCTTCTTTGGAGGTACATCTTTGTTGATTATGGTTGGTGTGGTGTTAGATACTTTACAACAAATCGAAACACAATTATTAATGCGTCAGTACGACGGATTGATGACCGGTGGCGGAAGAATTCAAGGTAGACAAGTGACTTCTTCAGCTTTATAATTAAACATTTCATTGAAATTTATAAACCTGTCGGGCTCTGCCTGACAGGTTTCTTTTTAACATGAGTAGACCTAAAAACATGATTTTCCATAAAACAGAGGCAGAGATTGCCATGATGAAAGAAGCGGCCATGTTGGTAAGTAAAACACTAACTGAAGTGGCTGCCATGTTGAAACCGGGTGTAACCACTTTGGATATCGACAAGTTATGTTTTGATTTTGTAAAGGATCATAAAGCCATTCCTTCATTTTATGATTACAGAGGTTATCCTTTTCATATTTGTGCCTCTGTGAATGATGTAGTGGTTCATGGTTTCCCGAATAATGAACCATTGAAAGATGGTGACATTGTTTCCATTGATATGGGGGTAATTTTAAATGGATGGCATGGCGATCATGCTTATACTTTTATCATGGGTGAGGTAGCACCAGAAGTATTACAACTCGTTAAAGTAACCAAAGAATCGTTATATAAAGGTATTGAGAAGGCAATCGTTGGTAATAGAGTAGGCGATATTGCATTTGCTATTCAAGACCATACCGAGAGAAAATATGGCTATGGTGTAGTGAGAGAGTTGGTGGGTCATGGTTTAGGTAGAAGTTTACACGAAGATCCACAAGTGCCCAATTTTGGTAAAAGAGGTACAGGTCCAAAATTGAAAGAAAATATCGTATTGGCTATAGAACCGATGATCAATTTAGGTGTGAAAGAAGTGTATACTGAAGATGACGGATGGACTGTAAGAACGAGAGATGGTAAGCCTTCTGTGCATTTTGAACATGATGTTTGTATCAAGAAAAATAAGGCTTTAGTACTATCAGATTACAGCATCATAGAAGCAGCAGAAAAAGCCAATCCTAATTTAAACACAAGTTACTATTCTTAACAATCATCGATTACATACTATATTTGAAGCCTTGCATTCTGCAGGGCTTTTTCATGGCTGTTATGCTTAATATGGAAACAAAATCTACTCAAACCCTTGTGGTGATTGGTGGTGGTGCTGCCGGTTTTTTCTGTGCGGTTAATGCTGCTCGAATGAATCCTTTGTTGAAAGTAATCTTGCTTGAAAAAAGTTCTAAACTATTGTCGAAAGTAAAAGTGAGTGGTGGAGGCAGGTGTAATGTAACACATGCTTGTTTCGATATTCGAGAGCTGGTAAGCAAATACCCCAGAGGAGGAAACTTTTTAAAAAAAGCATTTCATCATTTTTTTACTACCGACACAATTGAATGGTTTAGGCAAAGAGGAGTAGCACTTAAAACGGAAGCTGATGGTAGGATGTTTCCAACTACAGATGACTCACAAACTATTATTGATTGCTTGATGAAAGAAGCGAATCATTATAAAATTGACATTAGGTTAAATAGCGAAGTATCTTCAATCGTAAGAAACAATAGTTATTGGGAATTGAAAATTCATGATAAGTTATTAGTCGCAGATATGATTTGTGTGGCGGCTGGTGGCTATCCAAAATCAACCATGTTTAATTGGTTACAGCAAACAGGTCACACTATTGAAACGCCAAGACCGTCCTTATTCACCTTTAATATACCTAATAATACGATTACTCAATTGATGGGAGTAGCTGTAGAAAAAGCACAAGTGAAAATTGTAGGTACTAAATTGGTGAATGAAGGTCCACTATTGATTACCCATTGGGGATTGAGTGGGCCTGCTATTTTAAAATTATCTGCTTATGGGGCAAGACAACTTGCAGAAGCGGATTATCATTTTACAGCATTGGTGAATTGGTCAAACGAGTATACTGAACAATCATTAAGAGACCATTGGCAGCAACTCAGATTACAGTTGGCAACAACTAAAATGGCAAATAAAAATCCATTTAAGTTGCCTCAACGGCTTTGGGAACATTTGCTAACCATTAGTGGGGTTAATCCTGAAATTCGTTGGGCTGAATTGACGGCAAAAGCACAAAATCTGCTCATAAAAAATATTACAGCACAAGCATTTGATGTAAAAGGTAAAACTACTTTTAAAGAGGAGTTTGTTACAGCCGGTGGAATTGTCTTAGCTGAAATTGATTCACAAACGATGCAAAGTAAAATTGCTCCCGGTTTATTTTTTGCAGGTGAAGTAATAGATGTTGATGGTATAACCGGTGGATTTAATTTTCAGAATGCATGGACAACCGGTTGGATTGCTGCCAAAGCGATTGCAAAAAACTGGAAGTTTAATGATGAATTCAATGTTGTAACTGCTTAACAATTTTATACTTTCTACAACTTTATCTTTCCCCAAAAATGAAGTGATTATTTGTAACTTTACAAAACATTGATAGATTAAAAAATAAAATTACATTAACATGATTGTACAGGTAAACACAGACAAAAATATTACAAGCGGCGAAAGATTGACAACAATTGTTACAGATGAAATTACAAGTAGTTTAGAACGTTTTAGCGACAATATTACAAGAGTTGAAGTTCATTTAAGTGATGAAAATGCTGGCAAAACCGGAGAGAATGATAAGCGTTGTTTATTAGAAGCTAGAATCGAAGGATTAAAGCCTGTTGTAGTTACCAATTTTGATAATTCAGTTGAAGCATCACTTTCAGGTGCTATTGATAAAATGATTTCAGCTTTAGATACCACTTTTGGTAAATTGAAAAATCACTAAAATCGCCAGTTTCAAAAAATCCCTTTTCGACGCCGAAAAGGGATTTTTTATTTTATGAGTACTTTAAAATACATTGCAATATATTAAACTGTAATTTGTGCTAGGGTTTTCAAAAAGTCTTCATCTACATCTGCACCAATACCCGGGGTGTCACTTACTTGTAAATGCATGCCTTTGTGGTAAGTAACACCACCTATTACGGGGTCAATTTTATGTCCCAATAAACATGTATCTAAGTCAAAGAATATGATATTGTTATTGGCCATTGCAAAATGCACTTTTGCTGTGAGAGCTACTCTACTTTCTAACATGCCGCCCATCATACAACATATTTGATGCGAAGCAGCGATATTATTTATTTTGATGGCTTCGTGAATCCCCCCACTTTTTGCAAACTTGATGTTGATATAATGACATGCATTTGATCGTATGATTCTTGCTGCATCGTAATGGGTATAAACAGATTCATCTGCCATGATTGGGATAGGAGAGATGTGGCAGAGTTCAGGCAAATGGTGATCATTGTATTGTCTCATCGGCTGTTCACAGAATTCAATATCGTATTGTCCTAACGCTGTTAAAGCAAATTTTGCTTCTTCAACATTCCAACCTTGGTTGGCATCAATTCTAAGTTTAGTTGCACTACCAATTGCATTTCTAATTTGTTTAATTCGTTCAATATCATCAACTGGTGCTTTACCCAATTTTACTTTGATGATGTTCACCCCTTTTGCAACAAATTCAACAGCTTGTTCGGCCATTTTTTCGGGACTATTAATGCCAATCGTTAAATCACTTTCGATATCTTTTTGATGACCTCCTAAATAGGCATACAAAGGTTGATGGGCAGCTTTTGCAGCAATATCATACAATGCAAGGTCAAAGGCACTTTTGGCCGTATAATTACCCGCAGTAAATAAATCAAGTTCTGCTAATCGTTCTTCTATTGCTAGCGGATTTTTGCCTTTCCAAAGTTGTGCAAAATCTTTAGCCATTTCAAAACAAGTATTTTGCGTTTCGCCAACAATCATTGGAAAGGCAGAACATTCACCAACTCCAACAATGCCTTCATTGGTATGAATACGAATAAACATATTTTGAGCAAACTGCATGGTTCCTGTTGCAATGGTGAACGGCACCATAGGGATGCTCAATTTATAAATGTGAATATGGTTAATAATCATGTGACTGGGTTAAGCCATAAAATTACGAAATGCAATGCTTGAATTGATGCCATTCACCATAAACTATTTGCAATACCGTTCTGCTTTTTTCCAATACGCAAAGAATGAAGGGAAATAATCATTCACTTCCGCAAACATCCAATCTCTTTCTTCAATTGTACATTTGTAATGTGTAGTGGTAGGATGTTCTTTTGCAAAAGCTTGCGTTTTATTTCCACCCCAAGCTTGTAGCAGTTCATCATATTCTCCTACAAAAATTTTGATTGCATTAATATTCGTAGTTGCTAGACTAGTAATAAACTGCATTACTTTTTCACTAATGGGGTACTTTTTGAAATGCGATGGTTCTAACAACAACACTCTATTAGCGTTTTCGGCTTTGTGCCACAACGGATCTAGATTATAGCTGTTGTAAATAACTAATGGTAACGTACTATCTAATTCGATGCTTGAAATGTCTGGTAATGGGGTAGTTAAATGTACTGCTGTTGTAGCTTTTAAAGCTTCAGGTACAGGCATTGTGGCCAATGCTTCATAACTCACATCTAGGTAAGTTTTTTGTTGATTGGTGTAAAAATACTTGTTGATGTTTTCTTGATTGGCAACATATTTTTTACTGCTGAAACTTCCGGCTACCCATTGCCAACTTAACGCATTGCTTGCCAAATCACCGTCTAATAAATGATAATACAACCATTGCGATGGTAATTGCCAATGACTCTTGGCAATGTTGCAGGTTAGCATTGCGGTGTACATTCTGCAATGGTTATGCATATAACCTGTTTCATATAAAGTACTAATGGCCTTGTCAATTCCTGCTATGTTCGATGATGCATTAAGAATTGCTGTTGGTATTTGATGATGCACAACAGCTTGTTGCTCCTGTTTTAAATCATTAAATATGTTGGAATGTTGATGTTGCCAAACTCGTTGAAAATATTCTCGCCATGCTAATTCTTGAATTAGTTTTTCGGCTTCGTAGAATTTATGATTATTTAAAATGGCAGTTTTAATCATCGGTAAACTAATTACACCTCTTGAAATATAAGGCGATAGATAGGTGACTGCGCCGTTGATAAAATTTCTACTTCTACTATACTTTACAGGGTTGATGGAACCAATACGTTGAAGTATACTATCATAATCAACAGGGAATGAGATGTTGGATGTCGTATTCAATGAATGATCAGCTTCCATTTCAAATAACTGCTGTTGATTGCTTTGATGTGGTTTTAATTTTGACATGTATCGTTAGACTTGAATTAAAGCTTGATTACATACTTACAATATTATTGGCTCTCAGAATTTCTATTGTTAAGGCTGCTCCATCGCTGATGTTTTTGTAAGCAACTACATCGCATAAAAAACAAGTATGGTCACCGCCATTCATTTGATTAATGATTTTCATTTCCATCACCGCTAAACAGTTGTTCAATATTTTAAAGCCATTCCATTCGGTCAATAATTGTCGTTTGGTTAGCCTACTTATTTTATCTATTTGATGTCCGGATTTTTTACCCAACAAATCCACTAATCTATATTGGTCTTCATGTAGAATTTGCAATACAAAATGTGGGTTGATTTCAAGGTTAGCAATGGTTTTGGTGTTATGATAAACGGCGCAAATAAAACGCTTGGGTTCCATGCTTACGGCTGTTGCATAAGTAATGATATGCATGTTGCTATTGCCGTCTATATCATTGCTGCTGATAGAATATACCGGCAAGTTCACTCTGTTCCATGGACGTTTTCTGTTTCTATTTTCAGCCATTGTAGATTAGTTTTATTTGTCTAGTTGTGTCAGAAATTTTTCGGCATTGTTTAAATGTGTTTGCTGTTTTTCGGCACTCATTTTTTCAAATGTTTTTAACAGCATACCAAGCCTCGGATTTTGCTGAAAAAACGTTCTATGCACAACCATAAACCGCCAGAATAATCCATCCCATATAGCTTGCCAACTTCCTTTTTCAAAATCACTCATCTTCAAAATATAGTTACTACCACTAATGTATGGTTTAGTGGTCATTAATCCGCCGTCGGCAAATTGTGTCATGCCATACACATTGGGTACCATTACCCAATCATAGGCATCAATAAACATTTCCATAAACCAGCGATGCACTTCATCAGGGTCAAATTCGCAGAGCAACATAAAATTGCCTAATACCATCAATCTTTCAATGTGATGGCAATAACCGGTTTGTAATGTTCTTTTAATTACTGTATCAATTGGAACAATACCAGTTTCTCCAGTCCAAAAACTGCTAGGAATTTTTCTTGTAAATCCCCAATAATTAGTTTTGCGTTGTCTACTGCCTTCTCTTTCATATACAATTCGTATAAATTCCCTCCAACCCATAATTTGGCGGACAAATCCTTCCAATGAGTTCATGGGTACTTCATATTGAATAGCGGCATCAATGGCTGCATCAATAACTTGTTGTGGCGTAAATAAGCCAATATTCAACATGGGTGAAAGCACACTGTGATGTAGAATATTTTCTTTCGCCACCATAGCATCCTCATAAATACCAAAATGTTTAAAGCGATATTGTAAAAATTGTTGTAGCCAATCTGCTGCATCATTATGGTTAATTGCACTCAACATTGGCAAGTTGGCATCGCCATAATGTTGTCCAAAATATTTTTTGGTATAAGTTTTTGCTTCTGCAATGAATGAATTTTCCGCTGGCAATTGAAAAAACGGAGCCGAAGTGTTTTTGGGAAACTTTAACCTGTTATCGGTATCGAAAGTCCATTTTCCACCAACCGGTGAACCATCTTTTTCTACTAAAAGCTTTCTGTTTTTTCGTTGCCAGATATAGAAGTCTGTTTGAAAATACCTTTTCTTTTTGTTGAAGTATTCATTAGCAGATTCAATATCATCCAGAAAATTAGGTGTTGGGTAAACTGTTGTAGTAATCCCTCCTTTTTTGCAACTTGTAGCGATTCTTTGTTGCAACCAATTATCTACCACATCAACATAATGTATGGTGGTAACACCTTGTTCAGCTAATTGAGTTATTAGCAATCTAATATCGCTTTCTGCAACAATGCTTTCAACATAGTTAACTTGATAACCCGATTGCTTCAACTGAGTATAATAATGTTGCATACTTGCTCGATGCAATACTATTTTATGTTGATGAAAATGATATTGTTTGAAATACAACCATTCTTCAATCATAACAACAGCACGGTTAGCTTGTAAGGCGGGATGATTTTGGTAGAGCTGGTGTGGGAAAATAATACTGATATCCAAAGCTGAATCTTTAGTCTCTCAAAACAATTCTTTCTGCATTTTGTTTTGATGGTTACAAATCAACTATATGGAATCGTTAAAAGGCAAAAATGTATTGCTAATAGGTGCTACAGGTGGTATTGGTGCTAAAACAGCTAAATTATTATTGGGCAGTGGAGCAAATGTTTTTATAACGGGAAGAAATGCTGCTAAGTTAGAAGAAGTAGCAGTTTCATTAAGTATTCCTGCAAATAAACAGTATGTGCTAGACATTAGTAAACCAGAAGCGGTAGAAGCGTTAAGGGTGGCTTTCTTTAACGAGTTTCCAACCATTGATGTGTTAGTCAATGCAGCCGGTGTTGGTATCATCAAATCGATGGATACATTGAGTTCAGATGATTTCCTGACATCCATCAATAACAATTTATACGGTCCTTTTTTGCTGGTGAAAACATTTTTGCCTGCTATGAAGGAAACCAAAAAAGGTTTGATTATAAACATACCCGGTGTGTTGGGTAAAGTACCTATGGCAGGTGCTGCAGCTTATAGTGCCAGTAAATATGGTTTGGTTGGTATGATGCAAAGTATTAGAGAAGAATTAAAACGTACTGATATTCGGATAACTAATTTGTTTCTTGGTGGCGTTGATTCTGCGTTTTGGGATACCATCGATTTGAGAGTTCAAAGAGATAAAATGATTGTAGCAGAAGAAGCTGCAAAAGCCATTTGGTTCTTATGTCAACAACCGGTAAGTGGTGTAGTAAGTGAAATGGTGTTGCAGCCATTCAACCATCAGGCTATTTAATCTGCTGCTAGATCTGCTATTTTTTGTAAGTTTGATGATATGCGATTTTTATTTGCTGCATCATTAATATTTTTTGTACTGCATTTTGAAGCAGTAGCGCAAGTTAAGATTAGTGGTAGTGTTCAATCGGCTGAAAGCAAATTGGCGCTACCTAATGCCAGCGTTTTTTTTAGTAATACATCATTTGGAACCCTTACAGACGGTAACGGTAATTTTAGTCTTACCACTGCATCTTTTGGAAGGTTTGAATTGATTGTTTCCTGTATTGGTTTTGAAACTTATGTACAAACCATTCAACTAGACAATAAAGACATTGTTTTAACGATACAACTAAAGCCCAAGGCAGTAGATTTGGGAAATCTAGTTTTAGAACCATTAGAAGTAAATGGATGGGAGAAATGGGGAAATTTTTTCAATGAATGTTTTATTGGACTAACACCATTTAGTAAGGAATGTACCATTAAAAATACTGACATCCTCAAATTTCGACATTCTAAAAAAGAAAAAAAGTTGTGGGTATACGCCAATGAGGAATTAGTTATTGAAAACAAAGCATTAGGTTATTTGCTCAAATACAAATTAGAAACGTTTGAGTATGACTTTGCCAATAACATGATAGTATTTGTTGGGTATCCTTTTTTTCAAGAAATGAAAACCGAAAGGAGAGGATTGCAGAAACGTTGGATAGAAAACAGGATGGAAGCTTATTGGGGCTCTATTATGCATTTTATGCGATCTGTATATCGAAATAGCATTACGGCAGAAGGATTTGAAATGCGGCGATTGCAGAAAAAACCAAATCCTGAAAAGCAACGTATCAAACAATTGGTAGCCAAAAGAAATGGGGCTTTAATCAATACCAATGGAGCAGTAGTAGTAAACGGTTTTAATATTGATACAACACCATTACACCCTGATACATTAACTTACTTTAAAGAAGTTATGAAGCAGAAAGACATCATTGAAACTTTAGATACTATGTTGCTCTCAGGAGATAGTATAGCATATGCCATTGATAGTTTTACTGCTGCCATTCAGTTTAATGATTATTTGCATATTATTTATAAAAACAAACAAGAACCATTGGCTTACAGCATGGCTATGGGCAGAGGTAATCAAAGACAACCTTTTTGTGTATCGGAGTTGATAATAAGAGATGCTGATCCCATTCAAATTCAGAGTAATGGTTCCTATTTCGACCCCACAAAACTGCTAAGCATCGGTTTTTGGTCCTGGTCAGAAAAAATGGGCACTATGCTTCCATTCAATTATAAACCACCTAAAGCAAAAGCCCCGTAACCAAGGTTACAGGGCTTTCAAAGCATCATTTTATACGTATTAGATAATCAACATCGCATCGCCATAACTGAAGAAACGGTATTTATCTTTAATGGCTTTCTTATAAATTTCTGTTGCTAAATCAAAACCGGCAAAAGCACAAGTCATAATCATCAAACTTGTTTTTGGCAAGTGAAAATTAGTAACCAATGAATCAGCCACATTAAATTCGTAAGGTGGGTGAATAAAAGTATTGGTCCAGCCTTCACTTGGTTTTAATAATTTCTGTGCTGTAAAACTGCTTTCCATTGCTCTCATAGTGGTAGTACCAATAGAACAAATGCGGTGACCTTTTTCTTTTGCCTTGTTTACAATGCTGCAAGCAGTTTCATCAATCTTATAGTACTCGGCATCCATTTTATGTTTGCTCAAATCTTCTACTTCAATGGGGCGAAATGTACCTAAACCGGTATGTAAAGTTAATTCCGCAAAGCGGATACCTTTAATTTCACAACGCTTAATCAACTCTTTACTAAAATGCAAACCGGCAGTTGGCGCAGCTACCGCACCTTCATGCTTAGCATACACTGTTTGGTATCTTTCTCTATCTTCTTCGTCAGGCTTACGTTTGATGTAACGGGGCAAAGGTGTTTCGCCTAAAAATTCTAACATTTTACGGAAGCTAGCTTCATCACTATCCCACAAAAAGCGAATCGTACGGCCACGGCTGGTAGTGTTGTCAATAACTTCTGCTACCAATTCATCTGACTCCCCAAAATACAATTTGTTACCTACTCTAATTTTACGAGCCGGGTCAACAATTACATCCCAAAGTCTGTTGGGTTTGTTTAATTCACGAAGCAAAAACACTTCAATTTTAGCACCTGTTTTTTCTTTACGGCCATACATACGGGCAGGAAAAACCTTGGTGTTGTTCACTACAAAAACATCTTTGTCATCGAAGTACTCGAGAATATCCCTGAAATGCTTGTTTTCCATTTCGCCGGTAGTTTTATTCACCACCATTAAACGGCTGTCTTCTCTTTTCTTCGTAGGGTTTTGTGCAATGAGGTTGAGTGGAAGGTCGAATCTAAACTGTGATAATTTCATTTGTCTGTGGTTTTTTTCAAAGCCACATGAAGTGGGTTGATCCCTTGTGGAACAACTTTATCATGTTACGGCATGATTTTTTTATGAGGTGCAAAAGTACATTTTTCTGCCTCAGTAGCCAAAGATTATTTACCCAAATCTTCTATTGGTATGGATTCTGTTTGTTAATGCATCGTTATTATACGAACAATGGTAAAATAAATTTTTTGATATGATACGTTTTAGGGAATTTGCTAGTCATTTTAAATACATCGTATTAATGAAGAAATATTGTTACTTACTCCTTGTCTTGTTGTCCTTTTATGGCAACAGTTCCGCTCAAAATCAAAAAAAACAGCCTAAAAAGTATCCCAGTCTATTTTGGGAAATAACCGGCAATGGATTAACAAAACCATCTTACTTGTTTGGCACTATGCATGTAAGTAGTAAAATGGTATTTCACTTGAGCGATTCTTTTTATCATGCCATTCGGTCTGTTGATGCTGTGGCGCTTGAGTTAAATCCCGAAGATTGGCAGCGAGATATGGTTAAAGTAGAAGATGCACAAGCTGAGATTACAAAATTTTCAACCGGTAGAGTAACTGATTTCCTGAATGAAAAATCTTTTCAATTAGAAAAGTACGATGAGGTTTTAAAAAATGCCATTAGTGCAGAACCTACAATCATCAATAGTTTGCTGTATCGGAATTATCAAACTAAAGCCGATTTTGAAGAGAATACTTATCTCGATCTATACATTTTTCAAACGGGAAGAAAGCTAGGTAAGCTGGCTGCAGGTGTTGAAAATTATATTGAAACAGAAAAAATTGTGTTGGAAGCTTATGAAGACATGGCCAAAGAAAAGAAACGTAAAACTGTTGATACAGATGGCGAATCGTATTATGAAATTGAAAAGAAAACCCAAGATGCGTATCGTAAAGGCGATTTAGATTTATTGGATTCTTTGCAAAAAATCACATCAACATCTCCTGCTTTTACCGAAAAGTTTTTGTACAAACGTAATGATATTCAGGCCGCTTCTATTGATACTATAATGAAAAAGCGGTCTTTGTTTGTGGGTGTTGGTGCAGCACATTTGCCGGGTGATAGAGGGGTGATTGAAATATTGAGAAAGATGGGTTATACACTCCGCCCAATTATGATGCAAGACCGTGATGCCGATCAAAAAGATGCTATAGATAAATTGAGGGTACCGGTTACTTTTAAACCGGCTGCCACTGAAGATGGATTTATTTCATTGCAATTACCCGGTACATTGTTTAAACTCAATGGAAGTAGACTTGGGGATAGTTGGCAATATGCCGATATGAACAACGGTGCTTATTACATGCTTACCCGAGTTAAGACACATGCTGCAATGATGGGTAACAGCGAACAAGAAGTGATGAAGAAAGTGGATAGTTTGTTGTATGAGAATATTCCTGGTAAAATTTTGAAGAAAGAGAAAATTACATTGAATGGCTATCAAGGGTATGACATCACCAACAAAACTCGTCGTGGTGATATTCAACGTTATCATATTGTTGTTACACCGTTTGAAGTGTTGATATTTAAAATGAGTGGTAACGATAATTATGTAGATGGAAAAGAAGCAGAACAATTTTTTAGTTCCATTAAAATCAAACAAAATAATACGACCGCTTCATGGATAAATTATCAGCCCAAGCAAGGCGGTTTTCAAGTGAAATTACCACATCAACCTTACGAAAACTTTAATTCGGCTACCGCTGATAGAATAAATAGATGGGAGTACGAAGCTGTTGATAAATCAACCGGAGATGCTCTTATGATTTGGAAAAAAGCGGTACATAATTATCGTTTTTTAGAAGAAGACACATTTGATTTAAGTTTGATAGAAGAAAGCTTAAAAAAATCAGAGTTTATCGAAAAACAAAACAGTAGAAAATTTGGCATCAAGAATGGCGTTCCTTTTTTAGATATGAGTTTTACCTCTAAAGAAGGAAAGTTTATTAATGCAAAAGCATTTATAAAAGGGCCACATTATTATCTTTTGGCAGCAAGAGGGAACACTAAAAAAGCAGGAAATGAATTTCTTACTTCTTTTGAGGTATCGCCATTTAATTATGTTGCAAACGAAATTTATGAAGACACCATTTTAAAAATTAAAGTTCAAACTCCTGTAGTTCCTAAACTAGATACAACACTGCGTTTGTTAGTCAATAAAATGATGAATAACGATGCTTATGCCAATAATAATGATACTTATAATTATTATCCTAAAACAAAAAATGGATTATTTACGAATGACAGTACAGGAGAAATGATTGCAGTATCGGTAAATACTTATCCAAGATATTATTTTAGCAAAGATTCTGCTCGGTTTTGGAGAAACGAATTAGATATTGAATCACTCAAACAAGATTTTATTATTCACCAATATAATAAAGTTTCAGTTGGAGATTCTATAGCAGGCTATAAGTATGTCTTACGAGATACCAACTCAAGTCGCAGTATTAAAGGCATGGTATTATTGAAGGATAATCAATTATTTCGTATCAATACATTAACCGACACAACTATGTACGAAAGTAGTTTCATGACTTCTTTCTTTCAAACCTTTGCACCTCAAGAAGGTAAATTTGGACCTTCGGTTTTTGACAATAAATTAGATTCATTCTTTGCCGATTTTTACAGTACCGATACTGCTACTCGCAAAAAAGCTTACAGTGCTGTTTCTAATATATATTTTGGAAAAAATGGAATTGATAAGATTATAGCAGCCATCAATAAATTAAAATTTGGTGATAAAGATTACTTCGATTTAAAAACTAAGTTTATTGCCGAGTTAGGGTATATTGATGATTCGTGTTGTGTGGATAGGGTAGTAGGATTACTAAAAGATATTTACAATCAAACTGCCGACACAAGTACCTTTCAGAATACTGCATTAAAAGCATTGGCCCGGTTAAAAACCAAATCAGCATTTGCTTTGCTGAAAGAATTGGTATTACAAGACCCACCGGTTTTTGAAAGTACGTACAGTTACGATGGTATTTTTAATCAATTCAACGATACTTTGTTATTGTCAAAATCTTTGTTCCCCGATATTTTACAATTAGCGCAGCTAGAAGATTATAAAGAAGATGTGAATGATTTATTAAGAGAAATGGTGGACAGTGGTTATTTAAAAGCGGCAGATTACGAATCTTATTTCAGTAAGATTTATTTTGATGCCAAAATTCAATTAAAAAAGCAACAAGCGGTTGAAGAGAAATTGCTGGAAAAAGAAAGTCAAGTAGAGGATGATGATGAATCTGCCAATACGTATAATAGTTACCGCTATAATTATGGAAATAGTAATTACAGTAATCGTAAGAATGAGTTAGAAAATTATGCTGTTTTACTGATGCCTTTTTATGATAAAAATCCTTCTGTACCAAAGTTCTTTGATAAATTGTTGCGTTCAAGAGATACGAGTTTGCAGATTGCAACGGCTGTTTTATTGCTAAGAAATGATAAGAAAGTGGCTGATAGTATTTTGTTATTCATCGCATCAAGAGATCGTTTTAGGGCAAAGTTGTTGTACCGTTTAGAACGCATCAAAAAAGCGGAATTATTTCCATCTGAATATCGCAAACAACAAGCTTTGGCCATTGCTTTATTGATGAATGATAAAGGGGTAGAGAAGTTTGCAGACATTCAATTTATTTCAAAGCAACAAGTGGATGTGAAAGGTAAAAAAGGTGTGGTTTACTTTTATAAGTATAAATTGAAGAAAGAAGATGAATGGCAAATGGGCATCAGTGGCTTACAGCCTTTGAATGCAAAAGAAGTAAGCAGTAATGACGATTTAGTTAAAATGACGGATAAAAAATTAAAAGCAGATGAGTCGGAAAACGAACAGTTTGCCAATCAGCTAAAGCGATTAATTTTTGAACAGCGTAAAAGTGCAAGAAACTTTTTTGTAGATGGGGGTATTGGTGTTGGCGCTTATTATGATGAAGAAGATTAAGAAAAGTAGGGTACAAACCCTTTAGGTATAGAATCTATCAATCGTTTTGTATAATCAGATTGGGGATGTTGGTACACCGTTACTGCATCCCCGATTTCCTCTATACGTCCTTTGTTCATGACCATAATTCTATCGCTGATATATTTGATAACAGATAAATCATGTGATATAAAAATTGCTGTAAACCCAAATTCTTTTTTTAAATCGTTGAGCAAATTCAACACTTGTGCTTGAACACTAACGTCTAAAGCACTTACGCTTTCATCACAAATTACAAAGGATGGTTTTAGTGCTAATGCTCTGGCAATAACAATACGTTGTCTTTGTCCGCCACTAAATTCATGTGGATAGCGATTAAAATGTTCTGCTTTTAAATTAACTTTTTCAAGCAGATGAATAACATAGTCTTTTCTCTGTTTTTTATTGTCAAATAAAGCATGTACCGAAAGCGGTTCAGCAATTGCTTCGCCAACCGTTAATCTTGGATTAAGTGATGAAAACGGATCTTGAAAAATAAGCTGCATATCTTTTCTCAGCTTATTAAGCTCATAGTTAGATAGTGTTGTTAGCTCTTGACCTTTGTACACAATACTTCCTGCTGTGGGCTCAATCAGTTTTAAAACGGCTCTGCCTAGTGTTGTTTTTCCGCAGCCGCTTTCTCCAACAAGTCCCAATGTTTCTCCGGCAAATACATCAAAACTAACATCATCTACTGCTTTGTTATAGGTCAATACTTTGCCTAAAAAATTCTTCTTTGCAGGATAATATACTTTAAGTCCATTCACTGCTAATAAAGTAGTAGCTAGGGTTGAAGCCGCAGTTTCAATATTTGTTGAAGCGTTGCTAACCTCTTCTTTTATGTCTTGATTTACTCCTTCATCTATCTGCATAAAATCACTTACAACAGGCAGTCGTTCTCCTTTTTGATGTAGAATTGGCCTACAAGCCAAAAGTGCTTTGGTATAAGGATGTGTTGCGGCAGCAAATAAATTTGCAGTAGTGTTGGTTTCTACAATTTGTCCTTTGTACATCACAATAACTCTATCAGCAATTTCTGCTACCAAACCAAGGTCATGGGTGATAAAAATTACACCCATGTTATTTTCCTGTTGTAGTTGCTTAATTAACTGTAGCATATTTTTTTGAACGGTTACATCTAATGCGGTTGTAGGCTCATCGCAAATGAGTAAAGATGGCTCACAACTCATGGCCATGGCAATCATCACTCGTTGTTTTTGACCGCCGCTCAATTGGTGCGGATATCTGTTAAACATTGCCGAAGGGTCAGGTAATTGTACTTGTTCAAATAGGGTAATTGTTTTTGCTTTTGCTGCTGCAGTAGTAATATTATTATGCAACAAAATGGCTTCCATTACTTGGTTGCCACAAGTCATTACCGGATTTAAAGAACTCATCGGTTCCTGAAAAATCATCGCCACATCTTTACCTCTAATGGATTGTAACTGCTGCGGCTTTACAGATAACATGTCTATCTGCACATCATCAGTATGCAATAAAATTTCACCATGTGTATATTTTGCTGGTGGGGAAGGCAACAATTGCAAAATAGATAAAGCGGTTATTGATTTGCCCGAACCTGATTCACCTACAATCGCAACTATTTCTCCCCGATTTACAGTCATACAAACATCCTTCAATGCACTGGTTTTGCTACTTGCAGTAACAAAATCAATACAAAGATGATTGATTTGTAGTAGGGGTGGTGTCATGAACAATTAGAACTTAAGGTGTCTAACAGTTGCACCATTGTTGATTAATTGTTTTAATGAATCGATGCCAATTTTAATATGTTTATCTACAAAAGCAGAAGTTACATTTTTATCACTGGCTTCTGTTTTCACTCCTTCGGGCACCATGGGTGAATCACTCACTAACAACAAAGCACCGGTTGGAATTTTATTGTAAAACCCAACGGTGAAAATGGTTGCAGTTTCCATATCAATAGCGTAGGCTCTTATTTTGGTCAGATAGTTTTTAAATTCGTTATCATGCTCCCAAACCCTGCGGTTGGTGGTGTACACTGTACCTGTCCAATAATCTACTTTGTAATCCCTGATGGTAGTTGAAATCGCCTTCTGTAAGGCAAATGCAGGCATGGCCGGCACTTCCGGTGGAAAATAGTCGTTACTGGTACCTTCACCTCTTATTGCTGCAATAGGTAAAATCAAATCACCAATCTTGTTTCTTTTTTTCAAACCTCCACACTTACCCAAAAACAATACCGCTTTTGGTTCAATGGCAGAAAGTAAATCCATCACTGTTGCTGCACCCGGACTGCCCATTCCAAAATTAATGATGGTAATACCATCGGCGGTAGCACATTGAAAGGGTCTGTCTTTACCAATAACTTTCACTTTATTCCATTTGGCAAATAAATCAACATAGTGACTAAAATTGGTCAACAAGATGTATTCACCAAAATTTTCTAATGCTTCGCCTGTGTATCGGTGTAGCCAATTTTTTACAATTTCTTCTTTCGTTTTCATGATGTTGCGTTTTAATGTTCTATGCTAAAAAGGGCTTTCTTGGCGGAGAAAATTTTGTAAATATAAAAAATCTATTCGGCACTTGCATACTTTTACGGTATGCTGCAACTTAAATATCCGAACTATCCATTTAAAATAAAAGGGGCAACAGATCAGGAACTGATTTTTGATGACATCCGAAAAAAATGGTTTCGGTTAACACCCGAAGAATGGGTGAGGCAGAACATCGTTCAATACTTGATCCAAGTTTTGCAATATCCGGCAGCTTTAATGGCGATTGAGAAGGAAATTAAGCTGGGTGAGTTAAAAAAGCGTTGCGATATAGTGATATACAAAGACAACCAGCCGTGGATGATTGTGGAATGCAAAGAATTGAATGTACCTATGAGTGAAGCTGTCTTGCAGCAAATTCTTAATTATAATATGACATTGAAAGTGCCATTTATTGCCATTTCTAACGGTAATCAAACTTGGTTGGCCGAAACCCAAACCGGACAATGGTTAGCTGAATTTCCAAAATGGTAATTTAAATTTCTTAATTAGTCTACTTATTTAGTAGGATAAATTATATTTGCCTCCTAAATATACCATTATGAGTTTAAGACTAGGAGATATTGCACCCAACTTTAAGGCACAAACAACCGCAGGGCCAATTGATTTTTATGACTATTTAGGCAATGGATGGGGAGTGCTGTTTTCACATCCGGCTGATTATACACCCGTTTGTACGACTGAATTGGGCAAGACCGCATTCTTACAAGAAGAGTTTGAAAAACGTGGTGTAAAAGTATTGGCATTGAGTGTTGATCCTTTAGAAAAGCATACAGGTTGGGTTAACGATATCAATGAAACACAACATGTTACTGTAAATTTCCCCATTATTGCCGATGAAGACAAAAGCATAGCAAATGCTTATGGCATGATTCATCCTAATGCATCTGAAACGTTTACTGTTCGATCGCTATTTATCATTGGCCCCGACAAAAAAGTAAAACTCATGATTATTTACCCGGCAAGCACCGGACGTAATTTTTATGAAGTTTTACGAGTGATAGATTCGTTACAATTAACTGCCAATTACAGCGTTGCAACACCTGCAGATTGGAAAGAAGGCGAAGATGTAATTGTGGTACCGGCGGTTAGTACTGCCGATGCTATTGCTAAATTTCCTAAGGGTGTTAGGGTAGTAAAACCATATTTACGGTATACACCTCAACCCAACAAATAAAACATTTTTGAATCGACTTTTAGTTCAGAAAGAGAGAAAAGTCTATTTTTTTTATAGACAAAGCAACGTTTCTTTAATTCGTATTGTCTGATTACCAATAAAATATTAATTGGGGGTTCAAAGTAAAAAAAGACCCCACCGTATGGTGGGGCTTTTTTGTGTGTTATCCTTACTACTTTATTTAAAGATGCTTTAAAATGAAATTGGTCATTTTGGAGTAAATATGAAAACTAGTATTTCCACCTGAAATGCCGTGGTTTTTGTTAGGGTAATAAGCGCTTTCAAAATCTACATTGTTTTGAATCATATTTTCAACCATCATCACACTATTTTGAAAATGCACATTGTCATCTGCCGTACCGTGAATGATTAAAAATTTGCCTTTAATCTTTTTGGTAAAGTTCATTGGTGCATTATCATCGTAACCTTGTTTATTTTCTTGTGGTGTACGCATATAACGTTCGGTATAAATATTATCGTAATAGCGCCAATTGGTAACCGGTGCTACGGCAATAGCAAACGAAAAAGCATCAGCACCTTTAGAAATGGCTAGACTACTCATAAATCCGCCATAACTCCATCCCCAGTGACCAATTCTTGCTTTATCGATGTAAGCCATTGTGCCTAAATACTTTGCAGCATCAATTTGGTCTTCAATTTCTAATTTACCCAATTGCAAGTAGGTTTTCTTTTTAAATTCTTCACCTCTAAAACCTGTTCCGGTATTATCAATACTTACAATAATGTATCCTTTCTGGGCTAATAGTTGATGCCAAAAACTTACCGCACCCCAACGATCTGCTACTTGTTGCGAACCAGGTCCGCCGTAATTACAAAACAGTACCGGATATTTTTTATTGGCATCAAAATCTTTAGGCTTCAACATCCAACCATTTAGCGTATCGCCTTTGCTATTGGGCACTTTAATAAATTCAGGAGTACCCAATGCATATTCACCCATTTTAGCTTTTAACTTGGCATTGTCTTTTAATTGCTTTACCAATTTTCCGTTGATGTCATAAATCGAAATTACAGCAGGCGTAGTTAGGGTAGAATAATTATCTACATAGTAACTATAGTCCGCATTCATACTAATACGATGTGTGCCGGCACCTTGCGATAATTGTTTCATTTTCTTACCGCTAAAATCAACACCAAATAACTGACGGTCTAATGCAGATGTATAAGCGGCTGTAAAATAAACCATCTTCTTTTTTTCGTCAACGCCTAAGATTTCTGTGATTTCCCATTTTCCTTTTGTCAGTTGTGTTTTCAATTTACCATCCATTCCGTATAGGTAAATGTGACGATATCCATCTGTTTCATTTGTTGTGATGAAATGTTTACCATCTGCTAAAAATTGCAAATCGTCATTCACTTCAACATAATATTTATTTTGTTCGTCGTAAATAATAGTTGTACTGCCAGAGCTAGCATCAGCCACCATCCATTTAAGATGGTTTTGTAAGCGATTCATCCAAGCAATTGCAAGTTTAGTATCGTCTTGAGTCCATTTAATTCTTGGTATGTAAATATCTTTCTCTGTGCCAATATCTGCCAATACATCTTTACCGGTTTGTAATTGGTACACATGAATTTCTATAGTAGAATTTGCATCACCCGCTTTGGGATATTTATAATTATAGGTTTCAGGATATAAGCCTTCATACATCGTCATTTCAAACTGTGGTACTTTACTTTCATTGAATTTATAATAAGCTAAATAGGTGCCGTTTTTGCTCCATTGAAAAGCTCTTGTAAATTCAAATTCTTCTTCATACACCCAATCACAATTACCATTGATGATATTATTCCATTCCCCATCTTTTGTAACCTGCGTTGTGTTGCCAGAAATTAAATCTTTATAAAATAGATTATTCTTTTTTACAAATGCAACTTTACTGCCATCGGGGGAGTAAGTAGCATGAAGCACTTTTTCTTCATCTACTTTCATTATTTTTTTTGATGCAATATCGTAAGCATATACAATTGCCATACTGCTTCGGCGGTAAATATTTTCTCTGTTTTTGAAGATGAGTATTTTTTGTTCGTTATCATTCCACTCAAAGTCAAATAGATTAAGTGCTTTACCATTTTCATCTTTTACATCGCTTACTCTTACAATGGTATCTACCGTTTCTCCGGTTAGAAAGTTTTTTTTGAGTAATGCTTGAGGTGTAGTTTCTGTGTAAAATCTACCATCTTGCATACTTCTAAAGCCGGGTACACCTTCTGCTCTAAAAGTTCCTAGTTTGTAAATATCTTCTAAGCTAATCTGTTTGTTTTGCGACCAAACAAACAAGGGAGTCATTAACAATAACAAAAACAGTTTTCTCATGTGGGGCAAATTTTTGAAAGCTAAAAGTAAGATTTATGAAGAATGCTTTGGCGGATTTTATATGAATGGATGGATTCGAAATATTACACCATAAAAAAGCAGGATAATCTTTCGATTATCCTGCCGGTAGTTCTTGGTTTACAGGTTATTATTTGTACAATAGTTCGTAATATTCGTCTGCCATACGATTACTATCGAATTGGAAACGAACATCTCTCATACCATTCTTGGTGATCTGACGCCAAGTTTCTTTTTTCTCGTAGTAAATAGGTATGATTTGATTTTCAAGAATGTCATATAATTTTTCTAAATCGTATTCATCTTGATCATGCACAGTCATATTTTCGTAATCGGCCTTTGGCACTACAAAACCATTGTTGCCATGGTTTACAAATTCAGGTATCCATCCGTCGTCTGTAGAAAAGTTTACCGAACCATTCATTGCAGCTGTCATACCACTTGTTCCACTTGCTTCACGGGGAACCCTTGGATTATTTAACCAAACATCTGATGCCTGCTTTAAACGTTTACTCAACGATAACTCATACCCGATTAATACTGCAACATTTTTATAATTCTTACTTAAATGTACTAAGTTATTGAATTGAGAAATGGCAGGATAATCAACAGGGTAAGGCTTTCCGGCCCAAATAATTTGTACAGGATATTTAGTATTAGAAACAAGTTTTTCAAAACGTTCCATATCATAAGTAAGCATATCAGCTCTCTTGTAACCGGCATATCTTCTTGCCCAAACTATAGTCAATACTTCGGGGTCGAAAATTTTGCCTGTTTGATCGGCCACAATTTCAAATGCTCTTTTCTTTAAATATTTTTTACGGTCATCAAAGCCCCAATCGTTTTGATCTTCCATAAAACGATACAATTGCTTATCGGCCCAATAGCGCCAGTTTTGAGCATTGGTAATTGAAATGATTGGACAAATGCCTTCGTAGTGTTTCCACATTTCTCGGCTCACATGACCATGCAATTGCGATACGCCATTTGCTTTTTTTGCAAAACGTAATGCTACTAAAGAGTGGTTAAATTGGTCTCCGGTTTGGCCGGTGAGTTTACGAACTTCATCTACACTTAATCCGCAGAAATAACTCATTTTATGACATAAATAAATATCATGCTTTTCGTTTCCTGCTTCTTCCGGTGTGTGAGTAGTAAATACTAAATGTTCTTTTACTTTTTCTACACTCTTAAATTTGTTGAGCAAGTAAAAAGCAGAAGAAATACCATGTGCCTCATTTAAATGGTATAAATCCGGCTTATAGTTTAATTCATCAATCAATTTTGCTCCGGCAACGCCAAGCAAAATAAACTGAGCTACTTTAGTAGCAACATTAGCATCATACAAACGGTGTGTGATGGTTTGAGAAACATAATCATTCTCGGGCAAATCGGTACTTAATAAAAACAACGGGGCACTTTTGAAAGTCTCCGGATTTAAATAATAAGCCTTCACCCAAACCGGATGATCATGAATCATAATTTGAAACTTAATACCGGTATCTTCTAAAAAGCTATAAATCTTCTCCATGAAAGTAACCTGCAATGTTTGGTCTTGATTGCGGGCTTGGTCGTAATAGCCAAACTTCCATAAAATACCGATACCTATTAAGTTTTGTTTTAGTTCGTAAGCACTGCGTAAATGAGAACCAGCTAAATACCCTAGTCCACCGCTATAAATTTTAAGCGGTTGATGAATCGCAAACTCCATAGAGAAGTAAGCTATCTTCTTAGCGTAACGTTCATCGCCCTGATAAGGCACATTGTAATTTCTAAAGCTCATAATCGATTTTTGTTGATTGGTAGTCCGCAAGATAAAGGGATTTTTTTAAAATGTACTTTATACACAATCTTGCCTTCTATTTGTGGAATAATAAATGAAAATGATTGGGTTACCTTTTTTGTTTTTGTTTAGCCGCCTTCAGTTTAGGGTAGCTGTCGTTAAAGAAACATTTAATGCCACGATAACTACCGCAGGCACCTTGTTCTTTCATATCTATACGGTTATTGCTAAAGTTGAAGTCGATTACACATGGACTATCGTTTTCTTTAAACTGTCCTTTACTTGGTGAAACCATACTTAACTCACCTTTTAATTCACCAATACAATCCTGCCCTTTTTCAAAATGAATAAAAAACGTATAAGTATTAGCATTGCGACCATCTCGTAAAGAGATAATATTTTTTTTATCCTTTACATAATCTCCGCTGAATTTATTTTTTTTTGGTAAAGTGTCTATAGGATTAATGACTACATCGGCTATACCGGTTTGATCATTTGTTTCTGTCAATACAATGGTAAAAACACCTGCATTATTATAGGCATAAGAAGTACGATAATAAAGTAACTGATTGTCTTTAGTATAATACTCCTTATTGATGTTAATGGTAAGTTTCTTGTCTAGAGATGATGTGTAGTTGAATTTTTTATTGTCTGATGAATTATACAGTGGCATTGCAGCTGAAAATTTTTGTTTGCCATCGAAAACAAGTAAGTAAGTAACTACTTTATTTTTTGTAGAAACATTGGCTACCAAATATGTTTCCTTTTCTTTTTCTGCATATCTGCCCACAGGGTGAATGGTTAACTTTTTTTCTTTTCCAAAGTTTTTGCTTAAAACAGTATCAGCTACAAATTGAGTAAAAATTTTATAGCTAATCAGTGTAGTATCTGATAATTTGGCAGCATTGGTGTCGCTAACTACTAATGGTAATTTCATTTCCGGAAAGCCGGTAATAAAATCATTGAGCTTTACCGGGGCATCTCCGCTTAATGATACTTTTTCTTCCCCGCAACTTTGTAGCAACAACATCAATACTAAAAGGGCAACACCGTATCTCATACTTCAATTTTACTCGATAAAAATAGGGGTTTCGGTTAAAAATTGTTTGTTCAACCATTATTTAACGGCAGATTATTTTTAGATTTGTCTAAATTTATTTTTTTAGTGTATGAATTTTTCTGTTAGCGAAGAGAATTATATTAAGGCCATCTATCATTTACAACAGACAGATGGTAACGTTACTACAAACGAATTAGCTGCTGAATTACAAACTAAGCCGGCATCGGTTACTGATATGTTGAAGAAGTTAAAGGCCAAAAAATTACTGAACTATGAAAAGTACCAGGGTTTTAGGTTAAGTGGCGATGGCAAGAAAATTGCCTTGAATATTGTTAGAAAGCACCGATTGTGGGAGTTTTTTTTAGTGGAGCATTTGCAATTTGGTTGGGATGAAGTGCATGAAGTGGCTGAAGAGTTAGAGCACATTACAAGCAAAAAATTGATTGATAAATTGGATGCTTTTTTAGGCTTTCCCAAATTCGATCCGCATGGCGATCCTATACCCGACAGTAATGGTAAAATGGCAGCTCAAGTTCAAATTAATTTGATTGACTTAACCATTAATCAATTAGCAGAAGTTACAGCTGTTGGCAGCCAGAGTACCGATTTATTAGAATTACTGAAGCATAAAAATTTAGGAATAGGCACCAAGTTGGAAGTTAAAAGAAAATTTGGTTTTGATTACTCGATAGAAGTCAAAATAAAAAATCAACAACCATTTACCATCAGTCAACAATTAGCACAGGCATTATTTGTAAAACATTTGTAGTATGATGAAACAATTGGAAGAATTTTTTACTGGAATAGGTCCGGTCTATGCCGCCTTAATCGCTACAACCTTTACTTGGTTGGTTACTGCCGTTGGCGCCTCATTGGTTTTCTTTTTTAAAAATATGCACCGTGGTGTGTTTGATGCCATGTTAGGATTTACGGGTGGTGTGATGGTCGCTGCCAGCTTTTGGAGTTTGCTAAACCCTTCTATAGAAATGAGTGAAAAGTTATATCCTACTATGACTTGGATGCCTGCGGCCGTTGGCTTTTTTTTAGGAGCGATGTTCATTTTTTGTTTAGATCGATTTACGCCGCATTTACACATCAATTTTGGTGTAGATGAAACCGAGGGTATCAAAACTAAATTGCATAAAACCACACTACTTATTCTTGCAATTACATTACATAATATTCCTGAAGGATTGGCTGTAGGTGTTTTGTTTGGAGCAGCTGCTAATGGGTTAGACGGTGCTACAATACCTGCTGCCATTGCATTAGCAATTGGTATAGGTATTCAAAACTTTCCCGAAGGTATTGCAGTATCTATGCCCTTGCGAAGACATGGTGTAAGCCGATTAAAAAGTTTTTGGTATGGTCAGCTTTCGGCAATTGTTGAGCCAATTGCCGGTGTGTTGGGTGCATTAGCTGTCATTTATGTACAGCCTATTTTACCTTTTGCATTAGCTTTTGCTGCAGGTGCTATGATTTATGTTGTAGTTGAAGAAGTGATTCCGGAAACGCAAAGGGATAAATATACCGATGTTGCTGTATTGGGCTTTATTGGCGGGTTTTTGGTCATGATGATTTTAGATGTTGCGTTAGGTTAGTTAAAAATATATTTTCAATAAAATTCTTGCTATGGCATTTACTTCTGCATCTTCTCCTTATCGTACCCCATTTAAGGCTAATCGATTATTGCAATTATATGCTATTGTATTTTTGATTTGTTGGGTGGTTACTTTTATTAATACGACTAATCTAGCCAATTGGATTACGGAAAATGTACTAACGATAGCGTTTCTGTTGTTGTTGATTGTAACGCATAAAAAATTCCGCTTCAGCGATTTTAGTTATACCCTCATCTTTATTTATTTGTTGTTACATATTTATGGCGCTGAATATACTTATGCAGAAAATCCATTTGGATATTGGTTGAAAGATGCTCTGCATTTACAGCGTAACCACTATGATAGAATTGTGCATTTTAGTTTTGGTTTTATGTTGGCTTACCCAATGAGAGACTATTTTAAAAATTGGTTTGGTTGGCCGGTTTGGGTGTGTTGGGTTTTGCCTTGTGAAATTACTTTGTCGTTCAGTGGTATGTACGAAGTTATTGAGTGGGCTGTAGCCGATATATTTTTCCCGGCAGAAGGTGTAGCTTATTTAGGAACACAAGGTGATAATTGGGATGCTCAAAAAGATATGTTGCTAGCCTTTGGTGGGGCTGTCTTATCTATGTTCTTGATTAGTACAGTCAAGTCATTGATCAAACGTTCAGTGAATTAGTCAATAGGGAGTAGTCAATAGTGAATGATGGCTAATACTTTATTCTTTTATGCATCCATATATTAAACGCATACAACAATTATTTGAGCAGCATGCAAATGCATCGGATGCTGTAGGAATGAAAGCATATATGCTGCATCAATTTGAGTTTTATGGTATTAAAACGCCGAAAAGAAGAAAATTAGACAAAGATTTTGCTAAAGCTCATCCCATCGTTCAGCAAACAGAACTTTCTGCTATCGTCACTGAATTGTTCAAATTACCCCAAAGAGAGTATCATTATTGTGCGATAGAATTACTTGGTTATCATCACAATATTTGGAACGAAAACATCATCGATACCATTGAATTTTGTTTGATAACCAACAGTTGGTGGGATTCTGTTGACCATGTTGCTATTGAATGTTTCCCACGTTATTTTAAATTATTTCCTCATCAAAAACTATTAATAACAAAACAATGGAATCAGTCATCCAATATTTGGCTACAAAGAAGTAGTATCATGTTTCAACGCACTTTTAAGCAAGCTACAGATTCGAAACTGTTAGCTCAATATATTCTTCATCGTACCGATTCAAAAGAATTCTTCGTACAAAAAGCAATTGGGTGGGCTTTGAGAGAATATGCCAAAACTAATCCTACTTGGGTAAAAGCATTTGTAGAAAAATACCAAAATCGGTTGTCGGCTTTAAGCAGAAGAGAAGCATTAAAACATTTCTGCAAATAAAACGATTATCCGTTAATCATTTGGAGATGAATTTTAAATAATTTACGTAATAGTTTTTTTGCTATACTGCTGATAAGGCCACATAATCTTTACTTACCCATTCTTCGCCTATTCCAATTTTCAACCAGTTGCCATGTTCGGCATAAACAAATACTTCATTGTTTTTTGATAGCTTACGAAGAATGCTAAATGCTGTTCCTGCTCCACTTCTTACGTTCAAACTATCTGCAGTTACTTTACCTATTTGTACATCAGTTACAAACCTACTGCTTACCCATTCTTGTTTGCCGGCAGCAATTTTATACCATCCATTTTTCTCATTGTAAATTCTTAAAATGGTACCATATGGGACACTGTTAATTACTGCTGAATCTGCTGCTGCACCTTTTCTAATATTCAAATTATCTGCTGTTACAAAACCGTATTTTTTGAGTTTATCATTTGCAGTAGGTGTGCTTCCGTTTAAGGCCTGTTCTATCAGTGGAATAAAGTTTGTTGCAGCATCTTGCACTTTATTACCGCCGAAAAAATTGGTTCCCGGACATGTTTTATTATTCCTTGCACCATCATTTCTTTTACCTGTACCTAATTCGTACCAGTGATGATAAACAACTGTATCTGTTGTTGGAATAATTCCTAATCGCTTACAAAGTGCAGCATTAATTAAAATGATGCTAGCCCTATGTTCGGCAGTCATTACATCTTTACCGGCATCAAAATTTCCTAAATGTTCAATACAAACACAACCGGTATTAAAACCTTCGATGCAAGCAGGCGTTTTTTCAATACTTCTGCAATAGCCAATTGTGCCATCCGGGAAAGTGGTAAAATGCTGTCCAATATCTGCAAAGCCTCTATCCACGATATGACTTCTCCGCATAGCCACCATTCTTTCAAAATGATTGGCGCCAGTAAAATGCTGATAACCCGGAACCCAAGTGTGATGATTTTGAATCACTTTGATAGTTCGGGCAATCGAAAGGTTTTTTAACCAACCGTCAAATTCAGCAGCGGTCAATAATGTAAAGCCATCTTTCTGTTGCATATATTAAATTTGAGAGCAATTTAAAAAATGCTTTTTGATTTTGCAAGTCAATTATCTTTATACCCAAATTAAGCTGCATGGTAAGTTATAATCCGAAAGATTGGGTAGTAGGTATTTTTATGTTTCATAAGGCTGACACAATAAGAAAATTGTTTTGGCCAATGGTTGTGGTTGCCTTGTATTGTTGGGGTGTGGCGTTTATAGAAATTGAATACCTGAATTTATCACAGAATAGTCATGTAAAGAATATTCCTATTATGCACAGCTTATTAGGCTTTGCCATTTCTATGTTGTTGGTTTTTAGAACCAATACTGCATACGACCGCTGGTGGGAGGGAAGAAAACTTTGGGGTTCGTTGGTGAATAATAGTCGCAATTTGGCGGTAAAAATCAGTAGTATGTTACCAAATGAAGATACTACTGACAGAGAGTTTTTCAAAGAGATCATCCCCATGTTTGCATTGCAATTAAAAAATCATTTGCAAGCCGAATCAACAAGATTGGAGTTAGACGAGTCTGCTCATCCTGAGATTCCAAATTTCGATACCTCAAAACATATCCCCAATCAAGTTGCTTCATTGATGATGAGTAAAGTGAATGTATTGTACAGCGATAATAAAATCAGCGGCGATCAACTCATTATCTTAAACACTGAATTATTGTCATTCTTAGATATTTGTGGTGCTTGTGAACGAATTAAGAATACACCTATACCTTATTCTTACAGCAGTTTTTTAAAGAAGTTTATTTTTATCTATGTGTTTACATTGCCATTGGGTTTTGTATTTACCTTAGGTTATATTGCTATTCCAATTGTAGTTTTTATATTTTATGTATTGGCAAGTTTAGAAGTAATTGCTGAAGAAATTGAAGATCCATTTGGTACAGATACTAATGATTTACCCATGCAAAAAATTGCAGACAATATAAAGAAAAATATTAATGATATTTTGGCTTAACTAGCTGGCATCAAACCAGATCTTTTTTTCATCGTTGGGCGTAGCATTGTAGTTGATGTACAACTCTTCCTGCTTGCGAATTTTTCGAACGGTCCTAATGCTCATGAGGTCATTATCAAAATCCATCAGGTATTCGCAATTGGCATTATAATCATGATTATACATGGAAAGATATCCCATGCCCAACGCTGCTTTTTTCAAGCTTTTTCCCCATTCAAAAATATAGTTATACAAACCTGTTTTTTCAAGTAGTATTCTTTCTGCTTTACTAAAGACTAAAACAGGTGATATTTCAATAATGGTATTAGCGGCGATTGGTTCGTTAGTAAACACACCTCGACCTCCTTTTTTCGATGGCGCAATAAACAAGAATGGCAACATCATAAACAGTACGATTAGCTACAAAGTAAAGATTTTGAATCGCAAGTTGTAGCTATTCTACTCTAACCATAGTTAATTATCTTGCAGCCATGAACTTGGAAACAGAAGAAATAAGTCTGCAAGAACAGTTTGAACAACTCATTGTACGAGAAGACAAACTATTGATTAGAGATTTTCTCAATGATCAAAACATCAGCGATGTAGCGGAGTTGATCAATGATAATCCCGATTATCAAGCGCAGATTGTTGCTAACATGGCAGTACATCGGGCTGCAATGGTATTCAAGATTCTAGATTTAACTACACAAAAAGACATCATCCGTGAACTTCCTCCGGCTAAGACGGCAGAATTATTAAATGATTTACCGGCCGATGATCGTACCGATTTTTTGGAGGAATTGTCAAAAGAAGCCATTAGAGATTTAATCAAATTATTAGACCCGGAAGAAAGAAAAATTACCCTCTCCTTATTGGGCTATCCCGAAGATAGCGTGGGCCGTTTAATGACGCCGGACTATGTGTATGTGTATGAGCACAATAGCGTTGCTGAAGTGTTTGCTACCATTCGCCGTTATGCCAAGAGTAGCGAAACGATTGATGTGATTTATGTGATTAACGAAAAAGGTGAATTAGTAGATGATATTAGAATTAGAGATGTCATCTTAGCGGCACCAGATAAATTAGTAGCAGAAATTATTGACGGTAGAGTAGTGGCTTTAAATGTTACTGATGACCAAGAACAAGCCTATCAAATATTTAAAATGAATAACCGGGTGGCCTTGCCCGTTACAGATGATAATAATATTTTATTGGGCATTGTAACCATAGATGATATCCTTTGGGTAGCAAATGAAGAGTTTAGCGAGGACATGCAAAAAATGGGAGGTACAGAAGCTTTAGATGAGCCTTACCTAGATATGCCTTTATTGAAATTGTTTAAGAAACGAGTGACTTGGTTGATTGTACTTTTTATTGGGGAATTACTTACGGCTTCTGTAATGGGTTATTATGAAGAAGAAATAGCAAGAGCTGTTTTTTTGGTATCATTCATTCCGCTAATTATTAGCAGCGGCGGAAATACCGGCAGTCAGGCAAGTACTTTAATTATTCAGGCAATGGCAGTAGGAGAGATTACCATTGCAGATTGGTGGCGGGTTATGCGGCGTGAAATCATCAGTGGCTTATTGTTGGGTAGCGTACTCGGCATCATTGGCTTTGGCAGAGTGATTCTCTGGCAACAATTCTTTCCCGGCGTGTATGGTGAGCATTGGTTTTTAATTGGATGTACCGTTGGTGTGGCTTTATCAGGTGTGGTGTTGTGGGGCACATTATCAGGTTCTATGTTACCCATGTTATTGAAAAGATTAGGTGCTGACCCGGCAGTATCATCTGCTCCTTTTGTAGCAACTTTGGTAGATGTAACCGGTTTGATATTGTATTTCAGCGTAGCTTATTTATTCTTGCAAGGCTTGTTGCTCTAACACATTATATGACAAATGGAATAATCCTTTTCGTTTCCTTCATGTAAGCTTTATAACCATTAAATTTTTGAGATAGCATTTGTTCTTCCCATCTAAGTTTGATGGCCAACACTATTGTCAATGCAACTTGAATTAGTAATCTGCTGTAAGTAAATTCTTGAATCACTAAAGCCATACATCCTAGTAATACAGCAGTATACATAGGATGTCTGATTAACCTATATGGGCCATCAGTAATCAGCTTAGCGTTAGCAACTGGTTCTGGAAAAATAGTTAATCTACTTTTCATCATAGTAACAATTGCCCAAATAACTATTCCAACAGCCAATACTGTCAACGCAATTGCCCAAGTAGAAAAACTAGATGTCGAAGTGTTCAACAGCAATAAAACGATGAAGCTGAATTGCAACACAACTAATACAAAAGACTTTACACTTGGAAAAGTTTTCATGTGCTTATTTAACTCCATTCAATAAATGGTAATGCAAGTATTTCAATGCTGCCATGTGATTTACTTTTAAAAATAGCATGATCAATGGTTAACATTACAATTGTGGAGGAACCAATAGTTTTTCCTCAATAGCCTTCTTGAACACATGTTTAGGAAAAGCACCGGCTTCCAAAGAAGGTTCGCCATTGGCATCAATAAAAAGTAAACTCGGTATGCTTTGAATGCCAAATACAGCCGATAATTCCTGTTCTACATCAGTGTTTACTTTGAATATAAGCAGCCTGTCTTGATACTCATCCGAAAGTTCTTCTAGTATCGGCGCAATCATTTTGCAAGGTCCGCACCAATTAGCATAAAAATCAATAATTGCAGGTAAATCGCCTTGGTATTTCCAATCTGTTACATTGTCGTAATCAAAAATTTGTTCTTTGAAACCTTGGGTGGTAAGCGGTATTGTAGGCATACATATTTTTTTGTAAAACTAATGGAAAGCAACAATGTCCAAAGTGACTTTTGTTACTCAACTTGATGGTTTGTTCATCTTTAAAACATCTATGCTTCTGTTTTTTATTGCTATTCAATATGGCAAGTACTTTTTGTACAGTTATATAAACAACAAAGCCGGACAATTGCCCGGCCTTGCTATTTTATTTATGCTATTGCTTAATTCTTGTTAGGATTCAAAGCGTCTTTGATACGCTGAGCAACATCTTGTAAATGATACTTACTCATTTTGTCGGTAGTGCCAGGAATAGCAGCATTTACTTCAGCTTGCAAAGTTCTTAAATAAGCTTTTGCAATTGAAGGTAAATCTGTGTTTTTCACATTCACAACTTGTGCAGCAAACTGAGGTGGTAAACCTGCAGTATTTGGTGTACTAGGGTTAGCTATAGATGCTAAACCATCAATGAATGCTTTTTGCAAATTACGACGCATGGGATCAATCGCTTTTTTAGTAGCTAATTCGCTCCACAAGCCTTTCTTCAAATCTTCCATTAACTCATCAACAGAATAAGTACTTGCTCCGAAGCGGTTAGCTGAAATTAGCATTCTGTTCAAACGACTTGCATTTAGTACATTATTTAATGCATTGGTTTGAATAGTCATTACAGTTTCATTACCTGTTGGATTAGCAATCTTATTCAAAATGGTTTTGTCAAACAACCAAGTTGGTGTTTCAAAAACATGTTTGTTTACAAAAGCTACCGCCTCTTTTTGAATGGCTTTAGGTGTAGACTCATATACATCACCTGTTTGTTCAACACTCTTTGGTGTTTCATAAATACCACCAATATTTTTAATCACATGGTTTACGTATCTATTAAATTGACCTGTGATTTGTGAATACATGTCAGCCAAATTACCGTAACGATCAGCTTCTTCTTTTGTCCACTCCGGTAAACCTTTCAAGATCACTTTCAAGTTCTTAATACCATATTCACTAGCTTTCATGCTGTTATCGCCCAAATCTTCGGTTTGAGAACGAGGGTCGAAAGGATTAGTTTCAGTACCAAACCACAATCTTGGATTTTGAGCCAAACGATCAATAATCCATTTGTTGTTGATTTTTTTATCTTCTTCAGCATCCTTCACATCTAACCAACGGTAACCCCACTCAATAGCCCATTTATCATAATCGCCAATACGAGGGAATAAACCTTTTTCAGAGATATTATCTTCAGGCTGTGCTACATAGTTAAAACGGGCATAGTCCATAATTGATGCAGTATGTCCATTTGCTTCTACCCAATTTTTATCCCTTAATTTTTCAACAGGAGTTTTGCTACTGCTACCCATGTTGTGGCGTAAACCTAAAGTGTGTCCCACTTCGTGAGATGATACAAAACGAATTAATTCACCCATTAAATCATCATCAAACTTCATTTTTCTTGCTCTTGGATTTACAGCAGCAGTTTGTACCATGTACCAGTTGTGCAATAATTCCATTACGTTATGGTACCAACCGATATGGCTTTCAATAATCTCACCGCTACGTGGGTCGTGTACGTTAGGGCCGTAAGCATTCTGTATATCCGAAGCAAAATAACGGATAGCAGAAAAACGGGCATCTTCTAAACTCATCGTAGAGTCATTCTCTGGCCAATATTCACCACGAATGGCATTTTTAAAACCTGCTTTTTCAAAAGCTACTTGCCAATCATCAACACCTTTTTTAAGGTAGCTTCTCCATTTTTTTGGTGTTGCCGGGTCAATGTAATAAACAATAGGTTTTTTAGGTTCTACCAATTCGCCACGCTTGTATTTTTCAACATCTTCTGGCTTTGGTTCTAATCTCCAACGGACAATGAAAACATCGTTTTCAACCTTCTGTTGGTCATCGCCAAAAACCACATAATCATCTGCAAAAAAACCAACCCTGTTGTCGAATAAACGACGAGCAGCAGGCTTTTCAGGCAATGCAATAAATGACGTATTTAATTCAAGTGTTACAACACCTGCAGCATCAGCAGCAGGTAACGAACCGCCGCCTTGTCCTTGACCCGGAATAGCAGGAGAAGCGTTGAATGTTTTTACTGTTCTAACTTCTGTGTTGATTGGGAAAGTAGTAATTTTATCAATGTAAGATCTGTCAGGCGCAACAGAAGATAAGCTGAATCTTCTTTTTGCGAAAGCAGGTAAACTAACCACTTGGTTGTCTCCCTTGAAGAAGTCAGTTACATCAATTACCACACTGGCAGAATCTTTACCATATGCTGCAATAGGAAAAGCAGCAGCAATTGGATAAACATTTGAGTTGGTTACAGCTTTAAAAATGTCATTAGTAGAGTCTGCTACATTAATCAATGTTATTACTCTTAAAAATACATTGGCAGAAGGGCCTTTTTCCCAACGTAGGGTTTGTTGGTTAGCTTGTTCGCCACCATAATTTCCACCTCCGCCGGCAACTTTGCTAAAACGGGTAATGGCCATTACATCTTTACCCAATGTACCATTCGGTATTTCAAAATAGAATTTGTCTTCTACTTTGTGAACCCAGAACAATCCTTTTTGGGTTTTTGCTTTGTCGGTAATTACCTCTTTGTAAGACTTAGGACCGGTGCGTTGCTGGCTACCTGCACCTGGAAAACCTGGAACACCACCAGTTGTTGGAGGAGTACCACCTGTTGTTGGCGGTACCGTTGGACGTTGCTGAGCAGCTACATGTAGTGTAATAGCAGCTGCAATGAACGAAAACGCAATTTTTTTCATTTGCATATAGTCAATGGTTTTTTTAAAATGGGGGTGAAGGTAATGAAGATGTGATAGATTAGTACCTCAATTTTACAAACGGTTATAAACCCTGTTTCTGCCGACGAAAATTGCATTTGGTCGCTTGTTAATAAAGATTTAACCTACTTTTTTAACAATTTTCTTCCACAAATTTTAACCACTCTGCCTACTTAAGACCAATGTTATTTGTTGCCTAAACAAAAATTACTACTTTGTGCCTCCCCGAGAAAAAAAAATTAAGGCACACAGTTTTTTTTTGAAATAGTTTTTTCATTAGAATTGTGGCTTCAAATTTTTTGTACTCATTTTAAAATCACATTTTTTCGTAACTAAAAATTTAACGAATCATGGCTGAAACAAAACCAACTGCAGCTGTTAAGAGCACATCCGGTCAACCGAAGAAGTCGAGCAATGTCATTTCATGGATTGCCCCAATTGCATGTATCGCACTTGGATTTTTAATTTGGAGGGTATTATTAGGAAATGCCTCAAACTTTACCAACCCTGATCCAGATGCTAGCCATTGGTTCTGGCCCGACCACAAAGGTCCTAAAGGTGGTTTAGTAAAAATGTATGAAGGTGGTATTGTTGTACCAATTTTGATTGCTAACTTTTTAGTAGTTATCACATTCGTTATCGAAAGAGCATTAACCATTTCTAAAGCAGTAGGTAAAGGAAACATTGCTGAGTTCATCCGCAAAGTACAGTTTCACTTAGCGAACAAAGATTTAGACAAAGCTATTGCAGAATGCGACAGACAAAAAGGTTCTGTAGGTAATGTAATGAAAGCTGGTTTACACAAGTACAAAGAAATGATCAACAACAGCGACCTCGCTACTGATCAAAAAGTATTAAATATTCAAAAAGAAGTAGAAGAAGCTACTGCACTTGAATTACCAATGTTGGAGAAGAACTTGGTGTTCTTATCTACTATCGCTTCTGTAGCAACCCTATTGGGTCTATTAGGTACGGTATTGGGTATGATTAAGTCTTTCTCAGCCTTGGGAGAAGACAGCGGTGGTGGTCAAGCTGCTAACGAATTATCAAAAGGTATTTCTGAGGCCTTGTATAACACGGCTTTGGGTATCGGTACATCTGCGGTAGCGATCATTTTCTACAACATGTTTACTACACGTATCGATGGTATCACTTATGGTATTGATGAGTCTGGTTTCACATTAACTCAAAGCTTTGCTGCTAACTACAAATAACCCCTGGGTTATTTATGGAAACAGTACTGTTTTGAATCTATTTTAACACAACATCAAAAAAATAACTGATGGCCAGACCCAAGATACCACGGAAGAGTACCAATATTGATATGACAGCGATGTGCGACGTGGCATTTTTGCTATTGTCATTTTTCATCTTGACAACTAAGTTTAAGCCAGACGAAGCCATTGCTGTGGTAACACCAAATTCCGTTTCTTCCAAAGTAGCACCTGATAAAGATGTGGTATTGGTAACCTTAGCCAAAGATGGTAAAGTGTTCTTAAGTTTAGATGATATGCAAATCAAAGAAGATGTGGCCAATGAACTCAACAAAACCAAAGGCCTTGGCATCGATGTTGCAGCATTTAAAAGAGCACAATTCTTCGGCTCATCTTTCGGGCAATTGAAACAATTTTTATCCCTTGGACCAGAGCAACTTAAAGGCGTTAAGTTAGATGGTATCCCTTGTAAAGATTCAAGTAACAATGAATTAACAGAGTGGATGCGTTATATCGTTAATGCTTATGCCAATGCACAGGCTTCGGGAGATAAAAAGAAATTTAGCTTATTGTTGAAAGGCGACAACGCTGCCAAATACCCAGAGTTTAGGCAGATTGTTCAAGCATTCAAGAAAAATGAACAATTTAAGTTTCAAATGATTACCAATCCGGAAGGTATTCCGGCTGGTACCGAACTGTATAAGAAATTTATCAGCGGCGAAAAATTAGAAGAGTAATTACAATTAATAAATTAAAAATACTACGCTATGGCAGAAATGGATACCTCGTCGGGTGGTGGTCACAAAGGTGGCCCCGGGGTCAAGAAGAGTAAAAAGCTGTCGACCAGAGTAGACCTTACACCAATGGTGGATCTAGGTTTCTTGTTGATTACCTTCTTTATCTTCACCACCACCATGAGTCAGCCAACGGCTATGAAACTGAATCTTCCGAAAGATACAGATAAGCCCGAGGAGCAAAACAAAGCCAAAGAATCTGGTGCATTAACCCTTTTACTAGGAAAGGATGATAACGTATATTATTACGAAGGAATTCTTGCTATTGATGCATCTAATTTTAAAAGCAGTACGTTTAAACAGATTCGTGATGTAATCATTGACAAAAGAGCAAGAACCAACGAAAAAGATTTTGTAGTAGTAATCAAAGCAAGTGATGATGCTACTTACAAAAACGTTATTGATGCTTTAGACGAAATGACAATCAACGACTGTAAACGCTTTGCATTGGTAGATATTTCCGATGTGGAAGTACAACTCATCAAAATCACTGAGCAAGGTGCTGGAGCAAAATAATCCGTTGTTTATGGAATATTTCCACATGGGCATCTAACTAAAAAAGACATTCAACATGGAAGTAAATAAAATTCTAAGCGCCGATTTCCTCGATATCTTGTTCGAAGGAAAAAACAAAGAATACGGAGCATATGAATTGCGTAAGACTTACCAAAAAAGACTCACTGTAGCCTTGGTAAGCATGATCGCAATTTGTTTGTTACTCTTTGTAGGCTCCTTGATAGCTAGCGGCGGCAAAAAGAACAACAATGCCATTGTGGTAGCTGATGTTCAACTGGAAGATGTGAAAAAGCAGGAAGAAAAAAAGCCTGAACCACCACCTCCACCACCGCCACCAAAACCCGAACCTCCAAAGGTTGAAATTGCCAAATTCACGCCACCTTTAATCGTTAAAGATGAAGAGGTTAAGCCTGAAGATGAAATCAAGGAAAATAAAGACCTTGAAGACGTTAAAATTGGTGATAAAAACCAAGAAGGTATTAAGGATGATGGAAACATTGTTGTGGTTGAAGACAAAGGAACACAACAAGTAGAAGTTAAGAAAGACGAAGAAGATTACGATAAAGTATTTACCAAAGTAGAACAGCCTGCAGAATTCCCGGGCGGTTTGAAAGAATGGACTAAATATTTACAGCGTAACTTGAATAGTAACCGTCCTTCTGAAGAGGGTGCACCTGCCGGTAACTACACGGTTAGAGTACAGTTTATCGTTGACAAAGATGGTAACATCAGCAACGTAAGTGCTTTAAACGATCCCGGTTATGGTACTGCTGAAGAAGCTGTACGAGTTATTAAAAAAGGACCTAAGTGGACTCCTGCTGTACAAAATGGCCGTAAAGTAATTTACCAAGCCGTACAAGGTATCACCTTCCAGGTTACTGAAGAATAAGATTTTTTCTTACCTACATATAAAGGGTTTGGCTTTACGCCAAGCCCTTTTTTTATTGCCCTTACTTATCGGTTTTTACACTTTACTTTTGCAGCCAGAAATATTTTTATGTTAGGAAAACTATCGGGTTGGGATGATACCATTGCAGCATTGGCTACACCACAAGGTATTGGGGCTATTGGTGTTATTCGCATTAGTGGAAAACAAGCTTTTGATATTGTCAACCCATTGTTTCCATCCAAAGATTTGATGCAACAAGCCAGTCATACTTTGCATGTTGGTTTTTTGCGTCAAGACAATGATATCCTCGACGAAGTGGTATTAGCCCTTTACCGTGGCCCTAAATCTTACACCGGAGAAGATACCATCGAAATATCTTGCCACGGTTCTCCCTTTATTCAAGAAAAAATATTGGAAACACTCACCCTAAATGGCGCAAGAATGGCTAGGGCAGGTGAGTTTACCCTCCGTGCATTTTTAAATGGCAAATTAGATTTGGCACAAGCCGAAGCTGTTGCCGATATCATAGCAAGTAATACCGAAGCTAGTCGCCGCACCGCTTTGCAAAATATTCGAGGCGGATTTTCTTCTGCACTTGCAGTGCTCAGAGAAGAACTGATTAAGTTTTCTGCACTGATTGAGTTAGAACTTGATTTTAGTCAAGAAGATGTAGAGTTTGCCGACCGCAAACAATTCTACGACTTAATTGAAAAATTGCAACAAGCAACTCAACTGTTATTACATTCCTTTAAGTTGGGCAATGTGATCAAGAATGGTGTTCAGGTGGCCATTATTGGTAAACCGAATGCCGGTAAATCCACTTTATTAAACACTTTGTTGAATGAGTACCGAGCTATTGTAAGCGAAATTGCCGGAACAACCCGAGATACGGTAGAAGAAATATTAAACATAAATGGCATATTGTTTAGGCTGATTGATACCGCCGGTATTAGAGAACATACGGCCGATTTGGTAGAAAGTATTGGTGTAGAGAAAAGCCTCGAAAAAATGCATAAAGCCGATTTGGTGGTGTATTTGTTTGATGTGTTAGATACGAGTGCCGAGCAATTAGCCGCTACCGAAGCAGAGTTTAAGGCAAAACAAATCAGCTATCTTTTGGTAGCCAATAAAACTGACGCTTTTGGCGAAGCCGAAGCCAAACAAAAGTTTGCCAACAATAACCATATTTTATACCTCAGTGCCAAACTAGGCAATGGAGTAGAGGCATTGAAAGAAGCACTACACAAAGCGGTTATGAGTGGAGATATACATGCAGAAGATACCATTGTAACCAATGCTCGGCATTACGAGGCTTTAGTACAATTATCTGGAGCATTGACCGATGTTAAAACCGCTTTAGACAACAATATACCCGGCGATTTAATGGCGCTAGACATACGCCGAAGCTTGCACTACCTTGGGTCAATTACCGGTGAAGTAACCAACGAAGACCAGCTCGACTTTATTTTCTCCAAATTTTGTATCGGAAAGTAGTTTGCTTTCTCTTGTTTTCTAACTCATTGTTTTTATTGGGTTTATAAGCTTTTTTCTGCTCTTATTTGTTGCCCAATTGCACTTTATTACTTATTTTTGTTGCCCAGTTGTTGCTCAAACAACAAATTTGTTGCCCAAAGGCACTAATTTAATGCAGGTGGTGAAATGATGCACCAACAAGCACCAATGAGCAACATATGGCACTAACAAGCAACATATGAGTAGTAACATCAAAATCCCGAAATTCTGCCAGTATTGTGGTCAGGCATTTGTTGCCCAAACCACAACAACACGCTATTGCTCCAAGACCTGCAATTCCAGACACTACAAGCAATTGAAGAGAGATGAAAAGGTCAGAGCCACTCTAAAGGAGCAAATCAACTCCGTTACTAATACAAATGTGCAAGACTTGCAAAGCTTGCAAAACCTGCCCATCAAGTCAGGCAATTTCATCAACCTCCGTGATAAAGAATTTTTAAGCGTTCAGGAAGCGGCAATTTTAGTAGGTGCCAGCAGATGGACCATTCAGAGAATGATACAACGTGATGAAATTAAAACCGGCAAGCTCGGCAGAAGAACCATCATTCCACGAACCGCAATTGATAACCTCTTTAAATCATAACTTATGAAGATAGCATTAAGACAACGCAAGAAAGGCAACAAGGTTACTCTTTACCTTGACTACTACGATCAAGGCAAAAGAGAATACGAACACTTAGGGCTATACCTAACACCCGAACCCGAAAAGGGCAGTTTAACCAAAGCCCAAAAAGACGAGAACAAGAAAATCCTTGAATTGGCTGAGAGCATCCGAAGCAAAAGGCATTTAGAAGTTCAAAACAGCATTTACGGTTTCCGTGATAAGGAAAAGTTGAAAGGCAGCTTCTTTGAGTTTTTTGATGCACTTACCGAAAAGAAGAAAGCCAGTTTGGGTAATTACGGCAATTGGAATGCAGTCCGTATTCTGATAAAGGAATACAACCCCAAAGATGTAACCTTTGAACGGTTGGATAAAGAATGGGTAGAAGGTTTTAAAGATTACCTGGACTATGAAGCCAAAACCAAAACAGGCGAAGGCATTTCTTTAAATACCAAGTACAGCTACTTCAATAAATTAAGAGCAGCACTCAAACAGGCATTAAAAGAAGGCTTAATCAAGTTCAATCCAGCTGAGCAGGTAGAACCCTTTCAGCAGGATGATGTAGAGAGAGAATTTTTAACCCTTGAAGAATTACAAAAGTTAGCCAACACCCATTGCCGGAATGAAACACTCAAACGAATGTTTATATTTTCCTGCCTTACTGGTTTAAGATGGTCAGACATCGAAAAATTAAAGTGGTCAGAAATTCAGCACTCTGCAAACTTGGGCTACTTCATTCGATTTCGTCAGCAAAAAACCAACGGTGCAGAAACACTTCCAATTGCCGAAGAAGCAAGAGAATTATTAGGTGAGCAGAAAGAGCCAAAAGATAAAGTATTCAATGGGCTTAAATATGGCAACTGGAACAAAACCTATTTGAAGGATTGGCTTATTGATGCAGGCATCAACAAGCACATCACTTTTCACTGTGCTCGTCATACTTACGCTACGCTTCAGTTGACTTTAGGCACAGACATTTACACCGTTTCAAAATTATTAGGGCATAAGAACCTTTCCACCACCGAGATATACGCCAAAGTTATCAATGAGAAAAAGGTAGCAGCCGCCAACAAAATCAAAATCAAATTATAAGTATGGAAGCACCACAAGTATTTTTAGTAGAAGAACTTGAATTGAGAATATCAATTGAAGCCGTTGAATACAAACATAAATTCGACAACTTTTGGGAAGAGCACAAATTCGACCCGGATTATTTCAACCGTTTTATGGAAGGTCCTTTGTTAAGTGAGTTTGTGCAAACCATTTACAAAAGAACGCAGCACCTCAACAATCAGGAAATCAATAAATACCTTACGGTATCATTGAGCCAGTTTAAAACCCATAGCCCAAAGCTTCGCTTTGAAGCTATGAAAGAACAATACTGGAAAGACTATTGGCATCCAAATATTGAGCCAAGCCATTACAGCACAATGTCAGAATATGATGAAAAGTATTTCGGCCACGTTTTTAAATGGTATGAGAAACATTTCCATCTATTCCAAGAAGCCACAGAACAAGCCCTGCAAGACTTTAAAAAGGGTTATTTTGGAACTTTTGCAAGCTACTCCGTACAAAGCCAGCAAGAGCCAAAACAGAAGCTAAAAACCAACCTTACAGTAAAAGAGATAGCCTATTTGTTTAAGGTACTTTATGATGAAGGCATTATTGATGGCAAGCACAAAACCGATATTTTCAACTTCATTTCAGACAGCTTTTCATCCAAGCAAAAAGAAGATGTTAGTGCTAATTCTGTAAAGAATGCTTTTGATACACCGGACTATAATGCAATGGAGTTTTGGTTCGAAAAATTCATCAGATTAAGAGACCGAACAAAAAAAGATAAAGAAAAATAGACAACCTAAACAACTGATAATAAATAAAATAGCATAGGGTTGCACAACCCTGTGCAACTACTTTGCCCCCTCTTATGTGCGTTGTTTTGCTTCCGTAAATCATAAAAAATATAATGATGGAAGTAAATCAAATTCTCGAAAAGCTAAGTCAATTAGAACTCAAAATTGACGAGCAAAACCTTCTGCAAAAAGAAGTACTCACTTTTAATGATGCCTGCAAGTATCTTGACATCAGTGCATCGCATTTGTACAAACTAACTTCTCAGAAGCAAATCCCCCACTTCTGCCCTCAGGGTAAAAAACTCTATTTCAAACGCCAGGAAGTAGATGAATGGTTATTGCGTAACAAGCAAGAAACATCAGAAGAAATCGAAACGGCAGCAGCCAATTATTTAATCCGTAACAAACGTAAATAATTATGGGCTTCTACAGATTTTCCGAAGATGAAGTGCAAGAAATCAAGAAAAGGTTAGACGACATTTCTTTTGAGTTGAAAAACAAACAAAGAACCGAACCTGACCAAATCTGGTACGACAACCAAGAATTTCTCCAGCTGATGAACATCAGCAAAAGAACAGCACAAACTTGGCGAGATGAAGGCATAATTTCTTATTCACAGGTAGGTAGCAAAATCTACTACCGAATGAGTGATGTGCAAAAGCTTCTCGATAGCAATTACAACCAAGCATCAAAAAAATAGGCAATGATCCAGTTTAATAACCCTGTAAAATTAGAAGAATGGCAACAGCATCAATATTTCAGAACTATGTGCACTTGATAGAACACAAGGCACTTATTATTATCACCAAACAAATACAAGAAGGCAATTACAAAGAGCAAGTAGAAGCAATACGCAATCTCATTGCTGAAGGGCACGAAAAGGAAGCCGACAAACTCAAAAAACAACTTCCGGCATTCACGCCATCAGGCACTTTTGCAAGTGGCCGTAAGGCTGAATTGCTTACGCAATACAGCGGATTTGTAATTTTAGACTTAGACAAGTTAAGCCCCGCAGATTTGGAAAGGGCAAAAAGTTTGGTCGCTTTAGCTCCCTACACTTTTGCCGCTTTTATCAGTCCGAGTGGCAATGGCTTAAAAATTATAGTTCCTGTAAACTGTACAGCAGAGTATCACAAAATAGCGTTTCAGCAAGTTTCCGATTATTACGAACAAGCTTTGCAGCTTATCGTTGACCCATCAGGCAAAGACGTTTCACGTCTTTGTTTTATGTCTTACGACCCTGATTGCTACCGCAACATCAATGCAGAACCGTTCAATGTAAACATTGAAACGGCATCTGCCGAACCACCTAAAAAGGATAAGCAAAAAACAGAGCAAGAACCCACCAAGCCAACAGAAAGCAGTGCTGAAGATACCGACTGGCTCGAAGTATTTGGCAAGTGTGTGGACTTTACTGAACGTAAAGCCGCCTACACCGAAGGCAATCGCAACAACTTTGTGCATTTGTTGGCTTGCAACTGCAACCGTGCTGGAATACCAGAAAACATAGCCCTTGGCTATATTTTACAACATTTCGACCTCGACAGCGAAGAAGCAACACCCACCATTCACAGTGCCTATGCTAACAATGTTGCAGACTTTGCAAAGTTTGCAGACTTTGCAAAAACCACAGAAGCAACCGCACAATCAAAAGACGAGCTTTTGATGAATATGCCCTTTATCCCTGATGAAGTGTATCCATTACTGCCCGATATTTTGAAAGAAGGTTCCAGAGTATTTGAAGACCGCAGAGAAAGGGATATTTTCCTAACAGGTGCGTTGAGTATCATTAGTGGCTGTATGCGTAATGTAGTGGGCTTATACCGAGCCAAAGAGCATTATGCTAACTTGTTTGTGTTCATTATTGCCCCTGCCGCAAGCGGCAAAGGGTCAATCACTTTCTCCAAAACTTTAGGCGACAAATTCCACGATAAACTGGTAGCCGAAAGCACCGAAAAGATGAAGATTTATAAAATAGAATTACAGGAGTACAAGCGAAAACTCAGCGACAAAAAGCAAGACATATCAGAGTTAGAACCACCCGAAGAACCACCATTCAAAGTATTGTTTATCCCTGCAAACAACAGCAGTGCAAGAGTTATTCAACACCTCAAAGAAGGTGATGAACAAGGCATTTTTTGCGAAACAGAAGCCGATACTATGGGAGCAGTACTAAAACAGGATTGGGGCAGCTATTCCGACTTGCTTCGCAAGGCGTATCATCACGAACCCATTTCATACAGCCGGAAAACAAACAAAGAATGGGTTGAGCTAAAAAAACCACGTTTATCCGTAGCATTGGCAGGTACACCAGGTCAAGTAGAAAACTTGATAAAATCAGCAGAAGACGGCTTATTCAGCCGCTTCATTTTCTACACTTTCAAATCTGAAATTGTGTGGATGCCAGCCAGTGATACCTTAAACGGTATCAACTTGACATCACACTTTGAGAACCTTTCAAACACGGTACTCAACTTCGTTGAGTTCCTTCAAACCTATGAAACAGTCCGTTTCAATCTCACACCTGCACAGTGGGTTAAACTCAATGTATATGGCGAAGATTGCCTCACTACATTGGCAACCTTTGTAAGTGAAGACCTATCCAGTACATCCAAGCGATTAGGATTAATACTTTATCGGGTGTCTATGATAATTACAGCACTAAGGTATTTTGACAATGGCGAACTTTCACCGGAATACATTTGCTCAGATGAAGATTTTGAAATAGCCTTGCAATTAGTAAAGGTATATCAAGAACACTCCGTTTTTATGTTCAAAGAACTACCTAAGCAAGCCACCGTTACCGACAAATTGCTAAAGCAATTCTTTGACAAGCTCCCAACTTCATTCCGCAGAAAGGAAGCCGTTACACTTGCAGAAGCCGATTTTGGTATCAAAGAACGCACCGCAGACCTCTACTTATCTAAGTTGGTCGCTTTCAAATGGCTTGATAAAACCCGGAACGGCATCTATCAAAAAATCAAACAGTAAAAACGAGTTTGCAAGTTTTGCAATCTTTGCATACTTACTTTCATAATTATCTCTAAATTTGCCCTTCAAAGGACAAGACCAAAAAAGGTATCAAATGCTTGGTGAAAGATTAAAAGAGCTTAGAGAAGCAAAAGGGTTCGTTCAAAGGCAGGTTGCCGCTTTACTTGAAGTAGATACTGCCTATGTCAGTAAAATGGAGAGAAACGAAAAACCAGTCAGCAGAAACCACTTAAAAAAACTGTCTGAGTTGTTTGATGTAGCTGAAGCAGATTTGATGCCGTTATGGTTGGCTGATAAGGTATTACAAGTTGTTGACGATGAGCAATGTGCTCCTGATGCTTTAACCCTTGCCCTAAAAGAAATAAAAAGTAGATAATGACACAAGACCTCGAAAAAACGCTTTGGGCTACTGCCGATAAGTTGCGGAATAATATGGATGCAGCCGAATACAAACACGTTGTATTGGGTTTAATATTCTTGAAATATATATCAGATAGTTTTGTAGAATTATATGAGAAATTAAAGCAAGACAAACACTCCGACCCAGAAGATAAAGATGAGTATTTAGCCGAGAATGTTTTTTATGTGCCTCCTTCTGCACGTTGGAATTACTTACAGCACCAAAGAGCAAAACTGCCGAGCATAGGCAAGGACATTGATGATGCAATGGATGCCATTGAAAAAGACAATCCAAGCCTTAAAGGTGTATTGCCAAAAGACTATGCAAGACCAGCCTTAGACAAAAAGCGTTTAGGTGAATTGGTGGACTTAATCGGAAATGTAGGCTTCAACCAGAAAGGACACAGCAGCAAAGATTTATTAGGCAGGGTGTACGAGTACTTTTTAGGAATGTTTGCAGATGCCGAAGGTAAACGTGGCGGACAGTTCTACACTCCTGAAAGCATTGTGAAATTGTTAGTTGAAATGCTCGAACCCTACTCAGGTCGTATTTATGACGGCTGTTGCGGTAGCGGTGGTATGTTTGTGCAAAGCGAAAAGTTTTTAGAAGCTCACGGTGGTAAAATTGGCGATATAGCGGTTTACGGTCAAGAGAGTAACCCTACCACCTACAAATTAGCCAAAATGAATTTGGCCATCAGGGGTATTGATGCCAAAATTGAATTAGGCGATACTTTTCATAATGACAGGCACAAAGACTTAAAAGCAGATTACATTATTGCCAACCCGCCTTTTAATATTTCTGATTGGGGTGGTGAACAATTACAAGACAGCCATATGTGGAAGTATGGAGTACCACCAGCAGGTAATGCAAATTATGGTTGGTTACAACTATTCATTAACAAACTAAGCCCAACAGGAACAGCAGGTATTGTTTTAGCCAATGGCTCAATGACTACCAATGCAGGTACAGAAAACGAAATTAGAAAACAGCTCATTACAGAAGGTTTAGTAGATTGTATGGTAGCCTTGCCAACGCAATTATTCTACAATACACAAATACCCGCTTGTTTATGGTTTTTAGCCAGAAACCGTAAGAACCACAAATTCAGAGATAGAAGTAACGAAATACTTTTTATTGATGCCCGAAAAATTGGCTCAATGACAAGCAGAAAGAATAAGGTTTTTTCAGATGATGATATTGCTGAAATTACACAAGCATACCATAACTGGAGAAATAAAGACGGTCAATATCAAGATGTACAAGGTTTTTGCAAAGCAGCTACTATAAATGAAGTAGAAGCTAATAATTACGTTTTAACACCGGGCAGATATGTAGGTACAGAAGAAGTAGAAGATGACGGCATACCTTATGAAGAAAAAGTGGCTGGCATTTCTCAAAATTTGAAAGGCTACTTTGAGCAGTCTATAACATTGCAAAGTCGCATCAAAACGAATTTATCCAAAGTAGGTATTGAAATTTAAGATGAGCAATAAGTTTAAATATCATAACGAAATTGAAACAGTTCAACAGATGGGCATCTGCTGCCCCCCTGATGAATTAACAGTGCCTAATAACCTGCAAACCTTTCGTTTTGTTTTTGAAGACCCTAATCACATAAAAAACCACAAGCCCCCTGGTGCAAATAATCCTCAACGAGTATTAACTGAGAAGGATCAAAAAAAATGTTCATTGTATGGGCTTTCTTGCTTCAAGAGACCTGACAGTGCAAAACAATTTTTTTCTGAACACAGCAAACACATCCCTAAATTTTACAAAGCGGTTGGTGAAACACTAAGTACAGGCTTAATTGATGGCAATGATGGTTTGATTACAGAAGAAGGCAAACACACTCACTTTGACTTGTTTGAATTTGAAAGTTGTAACCTATCAAACAAATTCACTCCAATAGAAAAATTAATCTGATGGAAGCAATAAACGGCATATTATTAGAAAGGCTTCCCATAAAGGACTTGCAAAAAGTAAGTGACCTCATTTATTATGATGGTCCTTTATTGTCACATTTTCAATCGGGCAACAACGAAAATTATTTGTTTTTTTGGGCAGATGTAGATGATACATTCAATCGTTGGTTGGTAGTAAGGGTTTCAATAGAAAGACTACAAGCATACCTAAACGGCAAGCTGACATTCTATAACATCATTACAGAGCCTAACGACAACTTTGTTTATAAAGTTGATATTGATGCTGACCTAAATTATCAAAATGTTTTAATGCTGTTTCCAGAGCAAATACCTCAATCCTATTTGCCGGACAGAAACGCTAAATACTCATTTGATCCTCTTTCAGAAGATTTAGACTTGACAAATTATTCTTTGAAGTACAATACAGGTATTCTTCAAACCTATTTCAAAAACTCTTCAAAGGTTCCGTATAACGAAATTGATATTGACATTTTCGGCCCTGCTATGAATAGCCTACACGAGATTACATCAGGCTTAGGAAAGGCATTCATTAAGCAGAGAATAAAAACAGCACCAAAAGACAAAAATAATAAACCACAAATTGACAGGGCTTCCTTAAAACATAGTACACAGATAAACTATTTTGCTCAAGCAGGTGGCTCTTTCAGTGCATTATTTAAGCCTGCATCAGCAGCTGTTCCAATGGCAGGCATACCATCAGATGAAGACCTGTTTATCCAGTTTGTGATGAACTTTATCAGTGCTTCTGAAAACTATGAGCAGCTTGCAGAATTTGTTAAGTCTATTGACAAAAAGATAATTACAAGCTACAAAGGTTTACTGCAAACCATCATTGGTTCAAAACTCAAATTTTACATTCGGTACGAAAACGCTATCACTAAAGTGTCTGACCGTAAAGACTTGAATTTTGGTAAAGCCAATGAGATTTTAAGTGTGCTTGAAAAATTGGAGTATGACGAAAAAACGGACATCAAAATAACAGGACGTTTTATTGCCTTGCACGTTAAGACAGGGTATTATGAGTTTGAAGATATTGAAGATAAAGACAACACATCAAAAGGCAAAATGGATAAAGCACGTGTAGAAATGGCATACCTTATTCATTTTGATAAAACCTATGATGTAGTTATTGAACGAAGAGAAACAAAACAAGCAGGAAATAAGAAACCAAAGATTGAAGATGTATTAGTGTCTTTTGTCGAATTAAAAGAAGAATAAGAGCAAATACGTGAAACTATCAACAGAACATATAATAGAACTGAAAGGTATTGTTGATGCAGCATTACAAAGGCTTTATCACCAAGACCCGGAATTAATAGAATTTGCCGTTAATGAAAGAAGTGTGGTTTTTCGTTTCGGGCTTTATTTCGCTGAGTTGTTGTCAAAAAGTTCTTTCAGCAGCTACAATTTAGATTGTGAATACAATCGCAATATGGGTAAGCCTAAGCGTACAAAAAACTTTCCCGATGGTGTTATACCCGATGTTTTGTTACATAGGAGAAACTCTAATGAAGAAAATATTTTAGTGCTTGAATTTAAGGGCTATTGGAATAAGGCAGATAGAGAAAACGACCATAAAAAGATAATTGACTTCACAAGTCAAGATGAAGATAATCTATACAAGTATTCATTAGGCGGTGTGGTTGAACTTGAGAACGGATATTTTAATGTTGATTATTATTTAAACTACGAAACTGAAGCATAATGACCAACTGGAAAGAATATAAATTATCTGATTTAATGCAAATCAAATATGGCAAAGACCATAAGCATTTAGCTGATGGGCCTTTCCCTTTATATGGTTCTGGGGGTATTATGCGATATGTTGAAAAACCACTGTATAGCGAAGCATCTATTCTCATACCACGAAAAGGCACATTGAGTAACTTGTTTTATTTGGATAAACCATTTTGGTCAGTTGATACTATGTTTTATTCTATAATCAACAAGCAATTAGCTCTACCAAAATATCTTTATTACACACTAAAAACATTTGATTTAGCTTCTCTAAATGTGGGTTCTGCTGTTCCAAGTTTAACAACAGAAGTTTTAAATGATGTTTTGGTATCTGTTCCAAATATTAATACCCAAACCGCCATTGCAGAAATCCTTTCCTCCCTTGACGACAAAATAGAACTCAACAACAAAATAAATCAAGAGTTAGAAAACCTTGCCCAAACCCTCTTTAAGCAGTGGTTTATAGATTTTGAGTTCCCTAAGGAAAACGGAGAGCCTTACAAATCCTCAGGTGGCGAAATGATAGATAGTGAGTTAGGCGAAATTCCGAAGGAGTGGGAATTGAAAAAGTTAGGCGAGTTAGTTAAAAAGTCAAATACAGGTGCTGATGCAATAAAAAGAGCACCTATTGTAAATGAAGATACAGGGGTTAGATGTGTTAGAGTTGGTGATATGACTAATAAAAGGCCATTTGATGAATGGGGCTTTTGTAAAATAACACCCGAAGATTATAAAAGGTACAAATTAGACATAAACGATATTGTTGTAACTCGAACAGCCACTTTGGGGATAAATACAATCATCAGGAATGAAATTAAGGGTGTGTATAATAATGGTTTGATAAGGCTAAAAATGGATGAGAATAAAATAATCCCTCTATTGGCATATTGCTTCTTTCAAAGTGATGCATATAAAATTTGGATAGAAAGAATAAGTGGCGATAGTTCTACCAGACCAAATATGCAAATAAATTACTTGTTAGATTTTCCAATGTATCAATGCCCAATATCCATTCAAAGAAAGTTTATTGACCAAGCGTCTGTGATTTTTGAGAATTTAGAAAATAACATTTTAGAGAATAGGGAACTCATAGAACTGAGAGATACACTATTACCTAAACTGATTTCGGGCGAGTTAGCGGTAGCAGAAGTAATGGCAAAAAAAGCATAACCCTATGGCAGTAATATCAGAAGACCACATAGAGCAAGTAATCATACAGGAGTTTATAGAATTAGGCTACCAGTACATAAATGGCACAGACATTTCGCCAGATGGCTCAATGCCTGAAAGGGAATACAACGAAGTTGTACTCAAAAACCGTTTGCAAGAAGCCATTGCCAAATTCAACCCAAGTATTCCTTATGAAGCACAAGAAGAAGCCTTGCGTAAAGTGTTGCGTTCTGATAGCCCTAATTTATTTCAAAACAATTATACTTTTCATAAATACCTTACCGAAGGGGTAGAAATAGAATACCGCAAAGGTGATAGAATAGCAGGCGATAAAGTTTGGCTCATAGATTATGAAAACCCAAGCAACAACGAGTTTTTAGTCATCAATCAATACACCGTAATAGAAGGCAACACCAACAAACGCCCTGATGTTATTTTGTTTGTAAACGGTATGCCCTTAGTAGTTATTGAGCTAAAAAATGCTACAGACGAAAATGCCACCATCCAATCAGCTTTTAACCAACTACAAACCTACAAACAAGCCATCCCTTCTTTATTTCAGTACAATACTTTATTAATTGCTTCTGATGGTTGGGATGCCCTGTATGGTTCGCTTACAGCTCCCAAACAGTTTTTTGTACCTTGGAAATCCATTGATGGCAAAATAGTAGCAGACGACAATATGCCACAAATGGAAGTAATGGCAAAAGGTATGCTAAACAAGGCAGTCCTTTTAGACTTGGTTAGGCACTTTATCATATTCCACCAAAACAAAGACCAAATCACCAAAATAGTACCCCGCTATCATCAATATTTTGCAGTAAACAAAGCGGTAGAAACGACTAAAGTTGCCACAGCCGAAAATGGTGACCAAAGAGCAGGGGTTATTTGGCATACACAGGGTAGCGGTAAGAGTTTGAGTATGGTATTTTATGCAGGTAAATTAGTCCTGGCTCTCAACAACCCTACATTAGTAGTGCTAACAGATAGAAATGATTTAGATGACCAATTATTCGATACCTTCTCATCAAGTCAAGATTTATTAAGACAAACCCCGATACAAGCAGAAAACAGAGACCATCTTAAATTAATATTGAGTGTATCATCAGGGGGTATTGTGTTTACTACCATTCAAAAATTCCTTCCCGAAATAGAAGAAAAACTTGATTTAGGTAATGGTAAATTCAAAAACATCAAAGGACAGTTTGAAGAATTATCAGTACGTAGAAACATTGTAGTAATAGCAGACGAAGCTCATAGAAGCCAATACGATTTTATGGATGGCTTTGCCAAACATATGAGAGATGCTTTGCCCAATGCCTCATTCATAGGTTTTACAGGCACTCCAATTGAAAACACAGATAAAAACACACAAGCTGTTTTTGGCGATTATATTGATGTTTATGATATTCAGCAAGCGGTAGAAGATGGAGCAACAGTTCGTATTTTCTACGAAAATCGTTTGGCTAAAATCAATCTCAAAGAAGAAGAAAAACCAAGAGTTGATGCCGAGTTTGAAGAACTAACAGAAAGCGAAGAATTAACAGACCGCCAGAAATTAAAAGCAAAGTGGGCAAGACTGGAAGCTATAGTAGGCAACCCAAAACGCATTGCACTCATTGCTCAGGATATTGTAAACCACTTTGAAAGCCGAAATGCTGTTTTAGATGGCAAAGCAATGATTGTATGTATGAGCCGCAGAATTTGTGTAGACTTATACAGTGCAATCGTAAAAATAAAACCCGAATGGCACAGTGATGATGATGCTGAAGGAGTTATAAAAGTAGTAATGACAGGTTCATCATCCGACCCTTTGCCTTTTCAACCCCACGTAAGAAATAAGCCAAGAAGAAAAGCATTAGGTGAAAGATTAAAAGACCCCAAAGACACACTCAAATTAGCCATTGTAAGAGATATGTGGCTTACCGGGTTTGATGCTCCTGCACTGCACACCCTTTACATTGATAAGCCAATGAAAGGGCATAATCTAATGCAAGCCATAGCAAGAGTAAACAGGGTTTATAAAGACAAAGAAGGCGGTTTAGTAGTAGATTATATCGGCATTGCTACAGACCTTAAAAAAGCCCTTTCTGTTTACACAGAAAGCGGTGGTAAAGGCAAACCTGCTTTTGATCAGGACGAAGCAGCAGAAGTAATGATGGGTAAATATGAAGTAGTAGCTCAAATGTATTCAGAACAACCTGCTGATAAATCTCAACCTAAAGGTTTCGATTACAAAAGTTTCTTTAGGCTTACGCCAAAAGAAAAATTGTATTTCCCTATTCAGGCAGCCAACTACATCTTGGGCTTAGAAAACGGAAAAGAAAGATATATCAATAGTGTTACAGCACTTTCAAAGGCTTTCGCCATTTCAGTGCCACATCATTATACAATAGATATTAGGGATGAAGTAGGCTTGTTTCAAGCAATCAAAGCAAGGATTGTAAAAGTTACCCAAAGCGGTAAAACAAAAAGTGATGAAGAAATAGAAACAGCCATTAAGCAAATTCTTTCTGATGCAGTGGTTGCTGATGAAGTCGTTGATATTTTTGATGCAGCAGGTATAAAGAAGCCGGATATATCTATTCTATCAGACGAGTTTTTGGCAGAAGTAAAAGGAATGCAACACAAGAACCTTGCGTTAGAGTTACTGAAAAAACTACTCAATGATGAAATAAAAACCCGACAAAAAACAAATTTGGTTCAGAGTAAAAAATTCTCTGAAATGTTAGAAAGTGCAGTTCGCAATTATCAGAACAACTTAATAACATCGGCACAGGTAATAGAAGAACTCATCAAATTAGCCAAAGACATTAAGGAAGCAGACAGAAAGGGTGAAGATTTAGGGCTTGATTTCAGAGAGTTTGCCTTTTACTCAGCATTAGAAGTAAATGATAGTGCAGTTTCTCTATTAGGTGATGATGTGTTAAGACATATTGCCAGGGAATTAGTAGATACCGTTAGAAAAAACACCAGTATAGATTGGACAGTTAGAGAAAACGTACAAGCCAAAATGAGAATAGCAGTAAAGAAGATTTTGCGTAAACACGGCTATCCACCTGACTTAGAATTAAAAGCTACAGAAACAGTAATAGAGCAAGCAAAATTATTGGCTGATGTATTTTCAGAAACTAAGTCCTATTCACTTAACACAGATAACGATTTATCTATAGCCGCAGAGCCAAATGATAATTTAGACTAAGCCAATAATCAGTATGATACAAGATTATAAATATTCACATAGGGCAGTTGCATTTTTGGATGTATTAGGTTTCCAAAACAAACTTGATGAATTTGAAAAAGAAGCTATTGAATATTATAATACATCAAATGATGAAGAAACTGATGAAACATTTGATGAAGAAAATGCCGATACAAGCATTCCAATATACTACTCACAAAAAGCAAGTGACTTTATAAATACTTTCAATTCTGCTATATCAAAACTGGATAAAGAAAAATTTAGCTATTATTTATTTAGTGACAACATTTGTATTACTGCAAAAAGCTCAGGTATTAATGGAGAAAATTCACTTGTTGAGTTATTGCTTGTTATCTCTGAATTATACTTTGAGTTCATCCAGAAAGGCTATTTTCTGCGTGGCGGTATTGATTATGGGCTTTTTATTGATAAATCTTCAATTGCACTTGGTGTACCTCTTGCTACTGCATATAAAATGGAAAGCACACAGGCTGTTTTTCCAAGAATAGTTCTATCAAAGAATTTCATTAAGCAGTTAGAAGATTATTCCGTTGATAATGTTGATGGCTATTCCTCAATATTAACTTCAAGCCTAATAAAAGTAAGTTGCGACATTCAATACCTAAATGTTTTCAATCACATTTTTAAGGTGGATGATAATGATAAAGAATATTTTTTTGAACGGTACAGCTACAACATTAATGCGAACCTTCAAAGTGCTTCGCAAAAGGAGAATATATTTTTGAAATATAAATGGTTAGCAACAGAGTTTAATTCTTTTATAGAAACATACACAAATTCTCTTGCATTCTATGATGAAAATTTTGAACCAACAGATGAGTATATACAAATTGTCAAACAACTAAAAGTCGAATATGGACAATAATCTAATTTATATGCCAACCTTTAGGGTTAGGCAACAAGAGACCATCGTATTGAAAAGTTTCAATTTTGGTGAACATATGTACCCCCTAATTGAAATCGTAAAGGAATTTGACAGATCCAGAAAAGGGGATGCTCAAAAGTCTTTTGAAGAAATTCATCTTGAACTGATTGCAGCTATTCAGTCTCCTTTTGTTTTTGTAGACTTACCTATCTATTTAAAACAGTCAGGTGCTGTAAAGGACGAAGTAGTTGCATTTTCGTACAGCATTAGCAACAATCTTGAAAAAAGATGTGAGTACATAAATAAATTATCTCAACACCGCAACAAGGCTGTACCTGTTATTTCTTCTTATTTGTCTAAAACAGGTGATGTTGCATCAATTGAAAACCAGTTTGCATTGTTAGAGCCAAACTTTGACCGTATTGCTTACAGGTTATTCCCATTAACCTTTAAAGATGATTTCAGTATCGTATCTCAGTTAGCTCGTCCAAATGATTACATTATAATTGATTTAGATACCATAAACCCCTTCCCGAAAAGCCCGCCATTGAAACCTATTATTGATAAATTAAAATCGTTTAATACCTGTTGCAAGATATTACTAAGAAGTGCCATTAATACAGAAATACAAAATGTAAAGTTAGACCACGGACAAGTGGTTTACGAAGCAGACAATAGTCAAATTGATATTGATATAATGAATGATTTCGGTGTTAATGCTACTGGAGATTTTGTAGGTATAAAGAAAGACGACCTGACGGCAGGTGGTACTATCAGTCCGGGTTTTATCTATTATGATGCAACTGAAAACCAGTATTACGGTTATCGAGCTGCTGTTAAAGAACTAATTCAATTTGAGAGTTTGATTGTTCCTTCAATTATTTCTTCAGAAGCAACACAAAGAATGTTAGCTGCTAACCCTCCATTTGTTGGTGCAGATAATCCAGGATATAGTACATTACTTAAAATTAGTTTGGGAGAAGAGAGTGGTAAAAGTCAGGCTAAATTCAAGAAAGTAGCAATGGAACACTACCTTCATTGTATGCGGATAAAAATTGAAAAGGGTGAATTAAGCCAAACAAATGTTCAACAGCCGTAGATTATTTCAGGTTTAACATTGGTATTAAAAAAGAATTGTAAATCAATAGGTAAAATTAAATTCCAGTTGTTTTGCACAAATGACCATCTCTTATTATACCTTTCTTTTAAGGCTTGTTTTAGCCTTTCGTTAATTTGAATAGTATTGTTGCTATTGAAAATGTGTTGGCTATCGGAACTGCCAAAAAACTTTTGCAGTTCCTTTTTATTCATCAAGGTTAATTGTTCTTTAGCATTTAATTTTGGGCTATATTTTGCCTCACGGTAAATTACCCTTTTGCTTTTTTCATAAAACCAAACACCATAATATTCAGGTATTAATTCAATGACCTTTTCAAGATGTGATTTATCAATAACCACAGTGTTGTACTCAAACACATCACCATAATCTTCAACCTGTTTTTTTAATCTATTTAGGGTGTCTATTTTTGACTTTACTTCAAAAGATTTCGTATCTCCATTTATTACTAAAAAGTCAGTTCTACTGGTTTTTGCTTTTACTTCAAATGCAGCCACATAATTTTTTGTAACAAACTCTTTAGCAAGCCGATATTTTAGTATCTGCTCACCATCATAGTTTTTAAAAGCTATATCATTGATGGTTTTAGCCAACTCAAATTTGCTAAGGTTTTGAAATTTATCAGTTTGAAAAAACGCACCAAGCAAGTCCCTAAGCTGATTGGTATAGCTTAGAGTACTGTATGACCTCATAAGTGCTGAATAATCCATTCTTTTAATTTGGTTCCCGGCTACAAAGGTAATCAATATAATAAAATAATTGCTACCTTTGCAGCCCAAACTAAAACCCTGCATTGTTCATTATTTTCTATTGAATATTATAAGGGCATTACCTTTCAGGTCGGGCTTTCCGTTCCAATCTTTTGCGAAAGGCAAAAGGATTTCCACTTCAATCCCTAATGCAAATTAAAGCGGTGTTCGTTCCTCACTTGTAGCTATTAATACCCCCCCCCGTCCGTCAGCACAGAAAAGCCGGCTTAGTGCTTTGCAACCGCACAAGGCAAACCCTTCAAAGCACTCTATGGTATTGCAGTCAGTTTTTAACTGTCATACTTTTTGTGTGGGGTGATGCCAACCCATACAGCACATTGCTATCCTCATTCCGCTAAAGCTCCATTGCGGTAGCAAAGAGCTGTGCCAATCCTCCACCCCAAACAAAAAGACATTTCACTCCACCCACCACCACCGTTCCATTTATGCCAGTATAAAAACTGCCTGAAGCTAAATAACATAATGTGGCATTATGTGTTCGCTACGCACAGCCTTTTGCCTTCGCTTATGCAAGCATCCAACCGCACAGGCTGTCACATAATAACATTATGTTAAATAGCCAATACCATAGCCATTTTGATAAAATGGAAGCCGTCTTTTCTCCCTCCGCACAGCCCCCCAAAGCCACACACCCCAACCACCCTTTTCAGCGGTGCAGTAAAAAATAAAGCATATGTTGTTTTATTGCCAATGTGCATTCGGTAGCTTCATTCATTCGTGTCCATTCCGTTTCAGCGTTTCGTTCATTCCGCTTTGCTCCAATCTCTACACTACCTTCCACTTCATTACCTCTCATTTCATTTCAGCCACCTCGATGCACCGCACAGCAAGAGTGGCTCATTCACTTCACTTCACAATACCCAAGCAGTATTCCATTCCGCAACTCCGGCTACTTGCCATCACACAATACAACTTTGCAAGCTTCGCAATAATAGCAAAGTTCAGCAATCGCTATAAGTAGCCGAATGTTGCTCCATTGCATACCCAACGCTATTGTTTCGTTCCGTTCAGTCGCCACACTTGCTTTTTCCCACCGCACATTTTTTGGTATGCTTTATTTTTTCCTGCGACTTGTTAGCCCCAATCCAACGCACTGAATACATCTTGATTATCACTATAAGAATGAAAAAATGCAACAATCATTTTGAATACAATTATTGATTAGAATTTGAATTACTGAATACATTTTGAAATAACGAAAAGGAAAAAAATAAAAATAAAAAGTGCAGCAAAATTAGGTGGCTCACACAAGCCCACGCTGATTTAAAAACCAAAAGACTACGGCATAATGAAAGGCAAATAATCTATTTATTTTTTATAGGTATTTGCCTTTCACCCTTCGGGACTTATTCCGTTTCCTTTTGGTTTTTAAGCCACGCCACCTATCAGAATGCTTTCTTTTTTTTTCTGTTTTTTTTCTTTGTCAAATTATATATGTGTTGCGTAGCGTAAGCGAAGCACAGGCAAGGGCAAAAGCAGATACAAACTTTAAAAGCAAGTATTATGCACAGTCCAAAAATTCACACATTCAACCCAAAAAATCCAGTATGCGATTTTAGCGTTTTCATTCTCTGTAAAGGATTAAACAGCGGAAAACCACTCGAAAAGCCTTGTCCCAATTGCTTTGTAATAGCTTGTAAAAATGCCGATGAAATGGATTTTTACAAAACCCTTGCATTTGGATTATGGAAGGCAAAGCACTTTCATCAGTTCCTTGTTGGTTCTGTTATTCCATTCATCCGCATTGATGATTTTAAAAGCACCATTAAAACCCAAGCGGAAGCAGTCAGCAAAGATAAATATGCCTTTGTGCAAGATGTCCATAAAGTAAAGCTGATAGAACGAAAAGAAAAGCAGATGTACGAAACATTGGCACTGTTAGCCGATGTTAAAAAAGCAATGATGTATAGGCACTTTAAAAGGTAGCCGTATTGGCTGCCATACCCTGGGGAAATGCTTTTGCACCATAAAAATTTATATGCAAAAATAGCAAGGGGGGCTGACGCACAAAGCCAACACTAAAAAAACCAAAAGACTACGGCATAAACACAGACCCACCGCACAAGGCTTTCATTTATTCCGTTTCCTTTTGGTTTTTTTATCCCCCTTGCTGAGAGAAGCATATAAATTATTTCATTATGCAAAATCATCCACGTATTTCAGCAGGCAGCCAGTTAGGCATTTGTCCTTTTACTCCGCAGGTTCTCCATCAGCACTTGCAGCTTTCACCTTTTGCTTATCAGCGTTACATCCGCAGGTCTCGGTTAGCCCATCAGCCAGTTTTTGGCATCAAGGTTTATCAGCTTCCTTGTGGTTGTTTCGTTTGGTGTTATCCATCAGGTGTTCGTGAGCTTTCAGCATTGCCCTTTTAGGGCTTTGCTGCTCTCATTTCGACCATAAACCCATCATAAGGTTAGGGTAAAGGCAATATAATTGCCATCATTATGAAAAATGATGCAAAAAGAAAACCCCGCCAAAAAATTGACGGGGCTTCTTTGATTAATAACCCTGTAAAGTTATTAGAAGATAGTTTGAATTTTCAAGGCATTACCCGAATTGAACAGGTAGTAATCTGAACCTACTTGCTGATAGAACTCAATCCCAATGCTATTCAACACACTCACATCAGCCGTCAATGAAGGCGATCCCGGAAGGGTAGCAGTGATTGTGGTTGGAGTTGCGATAGGAGTAGCTAAATCAAGGTAGCCGGAATATGCCACATTAGACAACTCATTCAGGGCAGCATCAATTGGCTCATAAATTTTTGAAGTCGGATTGAAAGCATAATCAGAGATAACCGAAATAGCATTTATCAAACGGAAGTGAGTAGCTCCGGCAGGAGCATTGATGAAGTTCAACGGATTGAAAGCTGCAACCGTTAAATCTGCACTATCACGGGTTGGTGTGTTTGACAATGTGAAGGGAGCATAAAACACACTATCATAGCTGATATTTTTATTGAAGTTCAATCCATTTAAGTATTGACCTTGTGTTGATACCAGGATAGCACGGTAGCCCCTTGCCTCGGTTTGGTCTTCCAAGTTGATTTTTTTCATAATTGCAGTTAGACGACCTGTTAACTGCGGATCACTCATTTGCTTCATTAATTGAGCAAGCCCAACACGAACAGATTTTGCAGCAGCTGCACAGCCCCCAAATTCGTTCATATTTTCACGGGTTCTCTCAAACTCTGGAGCAGTTTTTACTTGATCCCCTGTTGGTCCACCAATTAAGCCAGCGAAGTGGCCAGATAAACCTTTGATTTTGAAATGGCGAATATCGCCTAATGTTCCTTTGTACTTTAATGGTCCTGATTGACGTGCCATAACTTATTTTTTTTAGATGATTTTGAATTAAAAAATTTAGTGTAAATTTACGCCATAACTAATTGACAGTCAATTGATAAAGTAGTGCAAAGCAGTGTATTTTAGTGTTAAAGAACATCAGATTATTAAAACGCATCTAAAAGTTGCCAAAGTGGTGGATGGAGATGGCTTAATTGTTACCAGTCTATTCAGCAAACAGGAAGAAGAAATAAGGCTTTTGGGTATTGATGCACCCGAATTGAGAATGTGTGAAAAATTAAATCAGGACGAAAGGGAAACACACATAGCCGGACAATTATTGATGAAGTTGGGAAGGATAGCTCAAAAGTTTTTAATTGATACTGTACCACCCGAAACCAATGTAACGATTATTCAGGAAGCGGAAAATCAAATAGACAGCTATGGCAGAACCCTTGCTTATGTGATTTTGCCTGATGGCAGGTGCTTGAATGAAATAATGATCTCAGAAGGCTACGCGAAGCCCTACAATCGATTTTTTTGCTCCGAGCTACCCAAGTATCAACTATTGAGCAACACCGCTAAAACAGAAAAAAAGGGATTATATTTGCACGTAGATAAGTTCTAATCAACACAGGCATTTTTCTCTTTCTTATTGCCAATTTTACATTTTTTGTTGCCTATTTGTTGCCCGATTGATATAACTATCTGATAATCAATTCAGGTTACTTATTGTATCGGTAAATAGTTGGTAAGTGAGCTAATTCATTACACCTTTACCATCTTCGAACAGGATTACATTAACTGCATTTAAAGTGAGATGAGGCATCTCTTTATCCATTCGCAATAGCCGGTTACACTTTAAAATCATAGACTTCAAAAAATCATTTTTTTATATTTCAATCGATTGAAATTGCTATTTTAATCGAATTCTTCTATACATTCGTTATGGAATTGACCAATAAGATGCCATTTCTTTCAAAATTGGGGAACAAAACATTCAATCGTTTAACAGCTATTGTGCATATGTAATAAATCCCTCAATTTCAGATGGTCAAATAATGATCTATTTCCCAAACTCATGCCATACTGTTATCTAAAACAATTATGGCTTTTTTGGAACAAAAACAAAAAACGAACTGCTATGTGGAAAAAAATTACCCAATCTTTTGTGCTGGCTATCTGCGCCACACTGTTTTTTAATTCGACTGTTAGTGCACAAACCAAAACATGGGCTGGTCTGACTGGCGGCAGTTGGAACACGGCTGGTAATTGGAGCCCTTCTGGGGTGCCAGGTATGGCGGATTCAGTTGTTTTTACTAATACCTCTGCTATGAATGTAGTATTAGATTTTACTACTTCAACTACTATCAATGCTCTCACAATTGCAGGAACTGCCAATGTTACTTTCACAACAGGAGCCAATCGTACTATTAACTTAGGTGGCGCAGGTATACCAGGTAGAGCATTAAATATTATAGCAAATAGAAGTTTAATATTAAATGCTTCGGTAGGTAGTGTTGGTACAACAATTAATATACCTACGGGATACACAGCCACAATAAATGGTGGATTGAATTTAGATGCATTTGCTGCAAGTGGGTTTACTCTTCAAACTAATAAATTGATAGCTGTAGATGCAAATAGTGTACAAGTAAATAGTGGTGGTGTTATACTTGTATATGCGGAGAATTCAGGCGATCCATTTGGCTCGTATACTGGAACGAATAATATTATTGTCTTTAACAGTGGGGCAAGGTTTACTTATTATGCAGGTTCTAATCCATTTGGAAGTTCATCGGGTCCTGGTATAGCACAATTCAATTCTGGAAGTATTTATAGTGTTTTTGGTGGTGTCAACATCAATATGGAAGGAAGAACTTTTTCAACAGTTGTTTTAGCATCAGGTGCAAGCCCTTACACAGGCACAACGAACACAACAAATACAACAACTACTATTGATTCGTTAATAGTAAACACGGGAACTTTAAATCTTGCTGCAACCGGTAACGCTTCGCCTAGTTTTGCTATCAATAATCTTTGCTTAGGTTTAACCGGTACAGGAACAAACACAGTTACACTAGGTAGTGCAAGTTCTGGAAGTACACCAACTACATATACGATTAGTGGTAATGTTTTAGTTGGCAACAATACTGCAGCAACCTCTACGCTTAACTTTGGCCAAAATTCAGGTACCGGTTCAGTTACTACCACTATAACTTTCACGGGTGTAAGTAAATCACTTGATATTGGTACAACTGGTACGAGAACAATCAATCAATCTGATGTGTCAGGTGCTACCTATACAACCAATTATGTAATTGCTCCAAATGCTAGCTTTAGCTTTAACCGAAGCCTTACCCTTGCAACATCAAATACCAATTCAACATTAACCGTTCAACCTTTGGGTGCATTAACTGTTGGTACTGGTGCAACTATAACAGCCAATGGCAAATTAACCGTTCAATCAGATGCAACTGGTAGCGGAAGAATTGGCAACAGCGCAGGTAGCATTTCAGGTAATGTAATTGTACAACGTTACATCCCCAACACCGGTCGTAAGTGGCGTTTTTTAACGGCTCCGGTAATAGGTGCATCGAGCAATACGGTATTTGCTAACTGGCAAAACAATGGTACGGTAACAGCGGGTAGAGGCGTAAGCATTTGGGGTACAGGTGGTACTTGCGACCCTGGTGTAAGTACAGGTAATGGTTTAGTGCCAAACCCTGCAGGTGCGTCAAGTTCTATGCGTAAGTATAATAATACGTCAAACACTTGGGATGATATTACCAATACAAATACCGAGGTTTTGTTTGATGGTAGTAGTAATAAAGCTTTTGCTTTATTTGTTACTGGACATTTTGGTGGAGGATATACCACACCTGGTTCTGGGTCAATTGCCACTACTTTAAGTGCAACAGGTAGTTTAATTACCGGTACAAAAGCATTCAATTTTACCTATGAAGACAATGCCGAGCATATTGCATTAATTGGTAATCCTTATGCCAGTCCGGTAAACTTCTTCAATTTAACCCGTACTAATGTAAACGATAAGTTTTGGGTTTGGGACGCTAGTTTAGATGGTACTGGCGGATATGTATTATTAACCGGCGATGGTAGTGGTAATTATACTCCAAGTATTGTAAGTGGCTATTCGGGGTCGGCTGCTGCAGGGACGGTGTATGAAGATATACAAAGTGGTCAGGCCATTTTTGTAGAAGCAACTGCGGCAGGTGCAGCGAGTGTAACCTTTAACGAAGACGATAAAGTAAGCACAACGCATTCACAAGTATTTAGAAACGGCACACAAACTGAAAAACTCCGAGTAAACCTACTCAATGCAGCAAACCAGGCCGCCATCAAAGTAATTGATGGGGTATTGGTACAGTACAGCAATAGCTTTAGTAATGGCCATGCAGCAGAAGATGGTATCAAGCTGTACAACGACAGAGAAAACCTTTGGGTAGATGCTAATGGCAAAGAATACATGATTGAAGGCCGTAAGTTGATTGATAATGTCGATACAGTTAAACTTACTACTTGGGCTTTACAACA
>CALRQJ020000005.1:0-265112 GCA_943370285.1 Methylophilus rhizosphaerae
TTGCGGCCGGCTACGCCGGCCGCAACCCAACACCATGCATCATGAAAACAATAAAAAAAATTGACTTTTTGCTGCAAGTACTGCTGATTGTAGGCTTCAGCATTGGTATCATAATTGAACAACGGGGCATGTACTTTATAGCATTACTCGTTATTGGAATTTGGCAAATAAGCAGCATGATCGGCCACAGCCTAAAATCTTGCTTTACAGCAAACAAAACCAAACGTTGGTTCTATAACCGCATAACATTGCTTACACTAGTAGTGATGGCATTGGGATTGGTTACTCCACCTTTTGCATATGTCTATTTTGTACTCTTGTACATCGCTCCAGCAATGGCACTGTATTATACATTTATCTGCGGTAGAGAATTATACCTGATGCAACGAAGGCCTTTGGCTTTGTTGAAATAAAATAATAAATCATGAAATCGAATCATAAAATGATCATTGCCGGAGGAACGGGTTTTATCGGTCGTTCTATAGCTGAATATTTTGCTCCAACAAATGATATCATAATACTGACAAGAGCTTTGCCAAAGCAAAAAACTAATGCTACCGGAAGCTACAAGCCATCAAAGAATGTAAAGCTTGTTCATTGGGATGGAAAAAACCAAGGAGAGTGGTGTCAACATATGGACGGTGCAAGTGTGGTAATTAACCTTTCCGGCAAATCGGTCAACTGTCGTTACAATGCCCAAAACAAAGCAGCAATATTAAATAGCAGATTAGAAACAACAAAAGCATTTGGCGAAGCAATTCAGCATTCTAAACACCCACCGACACTTTGGCTAAATGCTGCATCCGCAACAATTTATAGAGATGCTAAAGACAAACCACAAGATGAATATACAGGTGAAATACAGAACGACTTTAGTGTTCAAGTGTGTAAACAATGGGAAGCTGCTTTATTTGATCAACACACACCTGCCACAAGAAAAATCGCTTTGAGATTAGCGATTACATTAGGAAACGGTGGAGTGATGACTCCCTATTTTAATTTATTGAAATGGGGATTAGGAGGTAAACAAGGTTCAGGAAAACAAATGTATAGTTGGATACACATTAATGATGTTTGCAGGGCTATTGAATGGTTATGGGAGCATACAGAAATCGAGGGTTCTGTTAATATATGCAGCCCAAACCCTATTACCAATGCAACATTTATGCAAACCTTACGGCAGCTTACAAATACAAAATTTGGTTTACCTGCTCCTGCTTGGTTGCTCAAAATAGGCGCTGCCATTATTGGCACCGAAACAGAATTATTACTAAAAAGTAGATGGGTCATTCCCGCAAAACTTCTAGCAGCCGGCTTTACTTTTAGTTACCCCGAAATAGATAAGGCCGTACAGGAGATAGTTAATCGTCGTGTCAAATAACATAAAATATCGAAACCTTAAACCTTAAACCCTAGACCCAAAACCTGAAACCTGTAACCAAAAACTTGAAACCAGTAACCTCCAATTGCTAACCCACTTCATCTCCAAACCTTACATTTGCAAAAACCGAGGACATGAAGTTGTACGAAGTCAATACCAATGCTTTAGCAGCTGAATTTATTTCAGTTGGTGTACTAATGAACCAAAGCAACCCCAAATATATTCGTCCTTTAGACAAAGAAATCAACGATGTATTTGATGAAAATGTAAACAAAAGTTTCAGATTCGGAACAGCAAAGCGTTGGATATTGAAATCGGAAAATAATCAACCCATTGGTCGAATTGCTGCATTCACCAACAATAAATACATCAATAAAGGCACCGAATTTAAAACTGGTGGAATTGGATTTTTTGAATGTATCAATGATCAAACGGCTGCCAACCTATTATTTGATACTGCAAAACAATGGTTGGAACAACAAGGAATGGAAGCCATGGACGGCCCCATCAACTTTGGAGATAGAGATAAGTGGTGGGGATTATTAGTAGAAGGATTCGAAGATGAACCTTTATATGGCATGCCATTTAATCCACCTTATTATGAGCAATTGTTCGATGGCTATGGATTCAAAAATTACTACAACCAATATTGGTACAGAAGAGTGGTTGCAGACCCATTGAGTGCTAAATTTATGGAACGTCATGCAAAATTTGCAGCAAAGCCTGAATACAGTGCTAAGCATTTCAAAAAAAGTGAATTAGAAAAATTTGCTTCCGACTTTACTACTGTCTATAACGCAGCTTGGGCTCAGCATGGAGAAGCGAAAGAAATTACACATGAACAAGTGGTAAAAATTTTCAAACAAATGAAACCCATTATGGATGAACGTTTGATTTGGTTTGCATACTATAGAAACGAACCTGTTGCCATGTGGATTAATTTGCCAGACTTAAACCAATACTTTAAACATTTTAATGGGAAATTGGGCTGGTGGGAAAAACTACGATTATTATGGATGAAAGCCAATAACCAATGTAATCGTTTTGTTGGTCATTCTTTTGGTGTAACACCTAAATTTCAAGCATTAGGAATTGATAGTTATCTTATTAGAGAAGGCTCAAGGTTATTACAAGAAAAAAACCTTTACGAAATCATAGAAATGGGCTGGGCTGGCGATTGGAACCCGAAAATGATTAACATCTACAAATCCATTGGAGGAAATCAAAACCGTAGAATGATTACCTATCGCTACATATTTGATAATAAATACCCATTTGAGAGACATCCGGAAATGGAATATAAGTAAATGACAATGCCCCGATTTTCGGGGCATTGATATGTTATAAATTAGATTGGAGTTTACATTATTTCACCCTTCGCAAATATTCCCCATAACCACTTTTAGCGTATTTATCTGCCAATAACAACAGTTGATCTTTGCTAATAAAACCCATCCTGTAAGCCACCTCTTCTATACAACCAATTTTTTGTCCTTGGCGCTTTTCAATTACTCTCACAAATTCTGTAGCATCACTTAAAGAATCAAAAGTACCGGTATCTAACCATGCAGTTCCACGGCTCATAACACCTACTTGCAAATTTCCTTGTTGCAAATACACTTTATTTACATCCGTAATTTCATACTCACCTCTAGCAGAAGGAGCAATATTTGCGGCTATTTCAAGTACAGAATTATCATAAAAATATAAGCCCGGTACAGCATAATTACTTTTTGGAGATGGTGGCTTTTCTTCAATACTAATAGCCTTAAAATGAGTATCAAACTCCACAACACCGTATCGTTCCGGATCACTTACTTCATAAGCAAAAACTGCTGCACCGTTCACATCGTTGAAGGACTGTACTAATTTTGCAAATCCTGCCCCATAAAAAATATTATCCCCTAATACCAAAGCAACTTTATCATCACCAACAAAATCTTTACCAATTACAAATGCTTGTGCCAAACCATTAGGTACTGCTTGTACAGCATATTCAAATCGGCAACCAATTTCATTGCCATCACCCAACAAACGTTGAAACTGACTACTATCTTCTGGTGTAGTTATGATGAGCACTTCATGAATACCGGCAAGCATTAATACACTAAGCGGATAGTATATCATCGGCTTGTCATAAATCGGCATCAGTTGTTTACTGATTGCTTTAGTAATAGGATATAACCTTGTTCCACTACCACCGGCTAAAATAATGCCTTTCATACTACAAACTATTTAAATAGGTTTCTAAATCAGGTAAGTGCTTATCCTTGTCAGACACCTGAATATCAGATTCAGGTAATTGCCAATCGATATTTAAGTAAGCATCATTATACATGATACCTGCATCTGCAGCTTTATTGTAAAAATTATCACACTTGTAAAAAAATACTGCTGTTTCACTTAAGACGACAAACCCATGTGCAAAACCTTTTGGCAAGTAAAACTGCTTGTGATTATCACCCGTTAATTCGATACTAAAATGTTGTTTGAAAGTGGATGAATCGGGCCTTAAATCAACTGCAACATCTAACACAGCACCACTTAACACCCTTACTAATTTTGCCTGTGCATATTCACCGGTTTGAAAATGCAACCCTCTCAATACACCCCGATTTGATTTAGACTGATTGTCCTGCACAAATTGAACATCCACGCCGGTTAATGAATTAAACCTAGCAGCATTAAAACTTTCAAAAAAATAGCCTCTCGGGTCTTCAAAGACAGTATCATGAATGATATAACAACCGTGCAAGGGGGTTTGCTCAATAGTCATATTTATCTATTTGTATACATATTATCGTAATAAGTAGCATATGCGCCGCTAGTCACATTATCAAGCCATTCTGTGTTAGCCAAATACCAATCTACTGTTTCTGCTAACCCTTGTTCAAAGGTAACAGTAGGCTTCCACCCTAATGCTTGATTAATTTTAGTAGCATCAATAGCATATCTTCTATCATGCCCGGGTCGATCAGTAACATAAGTAATCAATTGCAAACTAGCGCCTGCTGCCCTTCCTAATTTATCATCCATAATACGGCACAACAATTGAATCAATTCAATATTCTGCCATTCATTAAAACCGCCAATATTATAAGTTTCGGCATTTTTTCCTTCATGAAAAACCAAATCAATAGCTAATGCATGATCTTTTACATATAGCCAATCTCTGGTATATTTTCCATCGCCATAAACCGGTAAAGGTTTGTTTTGAATAATATTATTGATGAAGAGTGGAATCAATTTTTCGGGAAATTGATACGGACCATAATTATTAGAACAATTGGTAATAACTATGGGTAGATGATAAGTTTCGCCATAAGCCCTCACAAAATGATCTGAAGCGGCTTTACTAGCTGAGTAAGGAGAATTAGGATCATAAGCGGTTGTTTCTTTGAACAAACCATCTTCGCCTAGTGAGCCGTATACTTCATCGGTAGAAATATGATAAAACCGTTTGCCTTCAAAAGCACCATTCCAATATTGTTTGGCAGCATTTAACAAATTTACTGTGCCTACAACATTCGTATACACAAAATCTAATGGCGAATGGATAGAACGGTCTACATGACTTTCAGCTGCTAAATGAATCACATCGGTAATGTCGTATTTCGAAAAAACTTCCGATAATGCAGCAGCATCTAACAAATTAGTTTTAGTAAAATGGTAATTCGGCGAAGCGGCCACATCACTTAAATTAGCCAAATTGCCGGCATATGTTAACGCATCTAAATTAATAATTTGATACGTTGGATACTTTTCAACAAATAACTTTACTACATGTGTACCGATAAATCCTGCACCGCCGGTGATTAAAATTCGTTTACTCATATATTATAGTAAGATTTATACCAGCTAATAAATTGGTGAATGCCGTCTGTAATTGCAGTGTTGGGTTTATAGTCTAATTGCGTCACCAAATCTGCCACATCGGCAAAAGTTGCAGGCACATCGCCAGGTTGTATGGGCATCATTTCTTTTATTGCTGTTTTACCTAGTTCATTTTCGATTGCCCCTACGAAATCCATCAACTTAACCGGTGCATTGTTACCAATGTTATACACTTTATAAGGTGCAGTTGAGGCAGATGGCTCCGGGTTTAAGCCACTCCAATTCGGGTCGCCTTTTGGTGCATTGTCAATTACTCTAACCAATCCCTCTACAATATCAGCCACATAAGTAAAGTCCCTCACCATTTCCCCATGATTAAATACTTGGATGGGTTTGCCTTCCATAATGGCTTTGGCAAAAATAAACAATGCCATATCGGGCCTGCCCCAAGGACCATAAACTGTAAAAAATCGCAATCCGGTTGTAGGTAAATTAAATAAATGACTATACACATGTGCCATTAACTCATTACTCTTTTTACTCGCTGCGTATAAAGATACCGGATGGTCTACATTATGAGATGTGGAGAAAGGCACCGATTCGTTTAAACCATACACACTACTACTACTGGCATAAGCCAAATGTTTTACTTGGTTATGTCGGCAACATTCTAAAATATTAACAAAACCAACAATATTACTATCAATATAGGCATAAGGATTAGTTAAGCTATATCGTACACCTGCCTGTGCAGCGAGGTTAACAACAACATCGAATTGCTCTGCAGCAAATAATACTTGTAATTGTTCTCTATCTTCTAATTGCAATTGTATAAAACGATAGTTGGGATGCTTTTCACTAGTAACCATCGTATTGTAACCGATTGCTGCTTTGTTAATACCGGCAAAAGCCAAACGACTGTACTTTAGATTTACATCATAATAATCATTAATGCTATCTAATCCCACCACTTCATCTCCTCTTTCTAGTAATCGATTAGCGAGATGAAAGCCAATAAAACCTGCTGTACCGGTAACTAATATTTTCATATACTTGATAGCTTTTGTTGTTGCAAAGTCGACAGATAAAGTTCAGTAAAAGCTTTCACTTCTGCTTCTTTTGAAAAACGGGCTTGCACCCATTCAACCCCTTTTTTGCCCATAAGGTGTCGCAAATCTTCATCCATTGCCAATTGATGTATTTTTTCGTCAAAAGCCCCTACATCACCGGGTGCTACTAAAAATCCGGTTTTGTTATCCTGTAAAGTATCCGCAACACCTCCTACATTTACAGCCACCACAGGTTTGCCGCAAAATTGGGCTTCGATTAATGAAAATGGTGTGCCCTCATTAAAAGAAGTTAACACCACTATATCTAACCCATCTATAGCCTGCTGGGCATCAGTTATCCACGATGTGAAAATGACAGCTGCACCAGTTTCATTTTTTTGCTCTGCAAAAAGAATATTTTTTTGGTTAAGCTGCTGTAAAATCGTGGCTTTTTCTTTCCCGTCTCCAATAATAAAAAACATAACAGGTACATCTGAATATTTTTCCAGATAATATTCAACTGCCGAAATAAAAAAGGGAAAGTTTTTAATGGGCACCAATCTACCTAAAATACCAATTGCAACGGTATCATCGGTTAATTGGTATTGTTGCCGAAATTTTTGGCGATTGTGTTCGGCTTGAGCAGGATTTATATAATCTATACCCAAAGGAATCACTTTTAATTTGCCGATAGGAAGCTTCAACTTTGCTTGTAATTCCGCTAATTGTTTATTGCCTAAAGCAATCAAACAAGAGCTTTTATAGGCTAAATATTTTTCGATAGCGATCACCAACCGAGTTGCAATAGGATTGAAATAAGAATGAAATAAATGCCCATGAAAAGTATGTACAATGACAGAAGTACGAAGCGAAGAGGCTGCTAATCTACCCAACAAACCTGATTTCGCCCCATGAGTATGTACAATTTGAGGTTTAAACTGACGTATGATTTTTCGAATCTCAAAAAAAGTGAAAAAGTCGTTGAAAGGATTTACACTACGTTTCATTCGTTTTATTGGCTGGAGTTTTAAACCCGGATAATTGTCCATCATAAACCAAGGCTCCACTTCATCAGGTTCCTTATCGCCGTATAAAATCAGAATATCAAAATCTTTGCTAAGTCGATGAGCTAGCGGGATTGTATCACTTGCATGCCCGCCAATAACAAACCTACCCAGTATAATAAGCAAACGTGGTTTCATTAATCCCAGTTGCGGTCTTTTATGTCTTCATAAACCATTTGTATACCAGCTTCTAAGGATATATTGGCTTTCCAACCTAGATGATTGAGTTTAGAAACATCCATTAGTTTTCGAGGGGTGCCATCTGGCTGCGCCGGATTGGTAATAATCTCACCTTCGAAACCGGTAATGCGTTGTATTAATTTCGCTAAATCTAAAATAGAAATATCGGTACCGGTACCTATATTTACGAATCCAGCATCGCTATAATGTTCCATTAAAAACAAACAAGCTTGGGCTAAATCATCGGCATGTAAAAACTCTCTTAAAGGAGAACCGGTACCCCACATTTCTACTGTTGCAGCATGATTACGTTTAGCAGTAATGAATTTTCGTAACAATGCCGGTAAAACATGGCTGTTGTTTAAATCATAATTGTCATTCGGTCCGTACAAATTCGTAGGCATCACCGAAATAAAATCGCATCCGTATTGAGCCCGATAAGCCTCACACATTTTGATGCCGGCTATCTTGGCAATGGCATAAGGTTCATTGGTTGGCTCTAGTAATCCGGTTAACAGATAGTCTTCTTTTAAAGGCTGCGGCGCCAATTTGGGATAAATACAAGAAGATCCCAAAAACATCAATTTTTTAACCTTGTATTGATATGCCGCATGTATCACATTGCTTTGAAGAATAATATTATCGTAGATAAAATCTGCCCTAAAAGTATTGTTGGCATGAATACCACCCACTTTAGCAGCAGCTAAAAAAACATAATCGGGCCGTTCAGCCGCAAAAAAATCATGCACCGCTTGTTGATGTCTCAAATCAAGTTCGGCAGATGTTCTAGAAATAATATTTTCAAAGCCATTATTTTGCAACTGTCTAAGAATGGCACTGCCAACCATCCCTCTATGTCCGGCTACATATATTTTTGATTGCTTTTCCAATTATTCAAACTCTTTTTTGATGTTAAAGCCACTATTAGAGAGTAAAACATCTTTTTTAAACAATTCTAAGTCGCTAGCCACCATTTCGGCACATAATGCAGCTAAATCATATTTTGGTTTCCATCCTAATTTAGTGTAAGCCTTTGTGGCATCGCCAATTAATAAGTCTACCTCAGTTGGGCGATAGTATTTAGGATCAACTTTCACTACTTCGGTACCTAAAGCAATATTATGTTCACCCTTTACAGCCGTTACTACACCAACCTCGTTTTCGCCTTCCCCTTTAAATGCCAAAGTAATACCAGCCTCGTTAAATGCCATGCGTACAAATTCTCTAATCTCGGTGGTTACGCCGGTTGCAATAACAAAATCTTCTGGTATATCTTGTTGCAGAATGAGGTACATGGCTTCTACATAATCTTTGGCATGCCCCCAATCTCTCTTCGAATTCAAATTACCTAAGTACAAACAATCTTGTAAACCCAAAGCAATTTTGGCGGCCGCCCTTGTTATTTTTCGGGTCACAAATGTTTCGCCACGCAAAGGCGATTCGTGGTTAAATAAAATACCATTGCAAGCAAACATACCATAAGCTTCCCTATAGTTTACCGTAATCCAATAGGCATACATTTTGGCCACTGCATACGGTGAACGAGGGTAAAAAGGTGTTGTTTCACTTTGCGGAACAGCCTGTACAAGACCATACAATTCAGAAGTTGATGCCTGATAGATTTTTGTCTTTTGCGTCAACCCCAATAAACGAACAGCTTCTAATATTCGAAGTGTTCCAATACCATCGGCATTTGCTGTATATTCAGGTGTTTCAAAGCTTACATGAACATGGCTCATAGCAGCCAAATTATAAATCTCTTCCGGTTGCACTTCTTGAATAATCCGGATAAGGTTGGTTGAATCTGTTAAGTCACCATAATGCAATACTAAATTTCGATTGCTTACATGCGGATCCTGATATAAGTGGTCTATACGACCTGTATTAAACAATGACGACCTACGCTTGATTCCATGTACTTCGTACCCTTTTTGAAGCAACAGTTCGGCTAAGTAGGCACCATCTTGACCAGTAATGCCTGTTATTAATGCTTTTTTCATACCTAATTTAATTCAAAATTTATTGATTTAGTACCATTTCCATTCATGTACATATCAATGTTTAAAAAACTGACTAATCTTAGACAATATTCTTAACGTTCCCATATAAAATGGTGGATTTATTCCATTTACTTTGAAAGCAGCTGAATGCTCTTTTAATTGGATAAGCCGATTTTTTATACTGCTATTACTTGCCCCTCCTCTACGCATGATTACTGTAACTTCTTTAAGGTATGTTACTTTAATTGCCTGTTTATACATAAACCTAATGAGCAATTCAAAGTCTGCAGCTAAAGCAAGTGCAGTATTAAAATTACCAAACTGTTCATACATACGTTTCGTAAAAAAAACTGTAGGGTGTGGCGGTTGCCACCCAAAATGTAGAATTTTATACGGCGCATAATTACCAGAATACCATGTTCTTACTACCTTATTAATGTCGAGTTGGTCCACATAAACCAAGTCGGAGTAAACAGCGTCACACTTTTCATTGATAAATGCTTGAACAACTTTACTAATCACCTTTTCATCTACATAAAAATCATCCGAATTCAAGATTCCAATAATATCACCATTGGCTAAAGCCAAGCCCTTATTCATAGCATCATAGATACCCTTGTCTGGTTCTGAAACGATTTTTGTTACATGGGGGTAACGGCCAACAATTTCCATAGTATTATCTGAAGAGTTACCATCGATAATGATGTGTTCAATGTTGGCATAATCTTGATTTGCAATACACTTTAATGTACTGTCTAATGTAGACTCACTATTATATGTTACCGTAATAATCGAAACCTTCATATGTTACCAAAGGGAAATAAAGTCTGATGCAAATTTTTTAGTCATTTGATCGTAATTAGCAAAAGCAGGTTTCGGTAAGATGCTAGTATCTTTTATCCCTTTAATGATTTGAGCCAAAGATATTTCGTCATCAGGATTAAAATAATAACCACTATCCCCTAATTGCTCTTTATGAACAGGAATATCTGATGCAATAACCTGAACACCCATTGCCTTTGCGTCTTCGATAGAAGTATTCCATCCTTCAAATTTACTGGGTTGTATCATGGCTAAAGATTGCTTCACAAGCGACAATTGTTCTTCTCTACCCAAATATCCCACTAATTGAAGCGACCCATTTAATTGATGCCCTTCTATAAACTTTTTCAAATCATCTATGTAACCCGGATTTCTATAATCTTCCATTCTACCGGTACAAACAATCTGAAATCCATTTACTCCCGTAGATTTTAATTGTTCTAATGCCTTAAACACCACCATATGATTTTTGTGGGTATAAAACTGATTACAAACAATAAAATAGGGTTGGGTGATTCCAAAATTTTTGGGTGGAATTGTGGCGGGCTTTCGAGCTAAACCATTTACATTAGATACAAAAGGCAATACTGTAACCGGAATCTTTACCTGTTCTCTATAAAATAAACTTAAATGGTTATAGGCATCTTGGCTAGACAATACAAGCATATCGGCTCTTTTACTCATCCATCGCAACCTCAATTCTCTCAAAAAACGATTCGCTAAAGTGAAGTTTTGTGGATACACTCGATGTTGAAAATCGGGGAACCATGCAATTAATTTTAGGGAAGGATGTTTAGTAGCAATCGGAAAATCCATTACCGGAAACAAGCCCTCTAATTGGTAAGTGGCCGCCTCTTTTGGAATAAAATAATTTTTTCTAAATAAAATAGACTTGATGTATAGCAACAATCGGTTGCCTATATTGATTTCAACTGTTCGTAAGTAATCATACTTGATGTCGGCTAAAAAAATACTGTTCTCAGGTGTATAAAACAGAGTTACAAATGGTTTCTCATTGTCTTGCAACGAGTTAAGACTTTTAACAATATTACATATGTATAATATTCCGCCAGTCCAGGTTTTATCGAATGATAAAATAATTCCTAACTGTTTTCGCTGTTTTTTATCCACTGTGCGTAATTTTTAAGCCCCTGTTCATAAGAAACAGTTGGCTGAAATCCCAATAATCGCAATTTTTCTATGTTGGCAACCCAGTTTTTAGGGTCTCCGGGTTTGTCTTGGCCGATAAAAGTAAGGCAATAATTCTCATCTAAACATTTTACGAAAAAATTTGCTGCTTTTTCTATTGTTGTCTCCAACCCGCTTGCAACATTATAAATTCCACAATTAAAATCTCCCTTAGCAATGATGAGGTCAAGAATAGTCAAAATATCATCTACAGAAATGAAATCTCGAGATTCAAGCCCTGTTCCAAATAATTGAATATCACAGCTTTGTGTAGATTTTTTATAAACATCCCAAAACAACTGTTTTCGTAAATTTTTACCATATGCTGAGAAAATACGTAGTATAACACTCTTAACACCTTGAAATTGGTAGTATTCCTTTACCAGTAATTCTGCTTGTAATTTATGAAAACCGTAGGGGGAAACTGGATTTACAGGGTGGCTCTCATCAATAGGCAAATATTGAGGATTACCATAAACAGCTGCACTTGACAAGCAAATAAATCGGCAGTTTGACTCGGAGTTTGAAATTGCTAAAAGTAGTTTTTCGGTGTTACTTACATTCATCCTAAAGTCAGCGTCCGGATTTTGCAACGAAAATCCAACGCCGGGAGAACCAGAGGCATTAATGCAAAGATCAAATTCAACCTTACTAAAACAAATTCCAAAATAATCAGGTTCTAAAGGATTCACCACAAAATAACGGTCGGTTGGCTCTCCTGATATACCGCAACCATACACTTCATGCCCTTTAGCTGTAAAGTGTGCAACTGCATTAGAACCGATAAATCCTTTAGAACCTATGATTAATATTTTCATCTACGATTTAAGCTTATTTTTTTCAAATACGAGTAAGCAAATTGCTCTACTATGTGCCGCCCCATCTGTTCCCTTCCCCTTCCCAGTATGTGGGTTATGTGAAGTAGATTCATTGCAAGAGCTTTGATTTGCAAACTGCCAACCACCTACACCATATTTTGCAAAAGACAACTTGACTAACCCACTTTTGTTGAGTGTAGTTACAATACCATCAACCATCTCACTATCAAATTGCTGAAAAAAATCATGATGCTCATAAGTGCCGTATGGAAAAGTTAGCAGTAACTTACCTTCATCAGCAAGTACCCTAACCATTTCTTCTATTGCTTTCAGATGGCTATAATCTTTTTGTTTTGCCCTATTATCCGAAGTATACCCATAAAGTGAGTTGTCCATTCCAATGTGCTCAATAGTTGATTGTGAAAATACCAAATCAAAAGAGGCATCCTTAAATGGCATAGCCCTTAAATCACCATAAACATAAGTTGTGTTTTTATAGGAATTAAAACTGGGAATTTCGGGATAAAACGTAAAAAGCGTAATTGGCTGATGTTTAATAATTGGATGTTGGAGTAATGGCTTGAAATTAAAAGTAGAACCAGCATCTAAAAGTCTAACCTTCTTATCATTAGAGAATTGCGAAAACAACCAACTGTATTCAACTACTCTTTCATCTAAACCTAACCCAAAACCTTGTGGCAATTGTTGCGTATTCCGAATTTGCGTTAATAAAGCTGCATTATTGATTGCATTTTTTATAGCTTCCCACTTCACATCTACATAACCAATACTCCAGGGTTTCTTTCCATTAGCATTGTAAATAATTTTTTTTATAGGTTTGAGAACCGGGTTAAAAAACTCATAAATTGGATATACGATCTGCTTAAGTTTATGATTCATTGGTAATTTTTTTAACAAATTTGGCCGGCACTCCGGCTACAATAGAAAATGGCTCAACATCCTTGGTAACTATCGAACCAGCGGCTACAATTGCTCCTCTACCTATTTTAACCCCTTTTAAAATAGTTACATTGAATCCTATCCAAGCATCATCTTCAATAATAATCGGAACTTCATTTAATGCAATTTGTTTGGGATGACCACTTGTGATAATATGTTTATACTGTTCATGCCTATCCGCCATATCTATTGGATGAGCATTCGTATCATGTATATTGACACCATGAGAAATTAATACCCTATTGCCAATACAAATACTTTTGCCACTCCATAATCTACTATTTTCACCTATAAAACAATAATCGCCAATAGAAATGTTACCCCCATGAGGTAATACTAATAATTCTCCTCTAATAGAACAAAAAGCACCAATTTTTATGGCATTGGGATTTCTTTGTATGTTAACCACTTTAGCAGTTTCATAAAAAAAAGAATTTCGACCACACTGAACGTATTTCTTACATGCTAGATGAACGATATTCGATTGAATTCGCCGGCAACAAGCAAGTATGATGTACGCTATACTACGCAATTGAACAAATTTGATTAAAGTAGCAATTATAACCTTCAAAAAAGGAACTGCTTAAAAGTTGCAAGTTAGTATCAATTAACTATCTCTCAAAAACAGCGCCGTTTCTAAAGTTTTTTTTAATATGGGTTAATCCTTAATACAGCATTTAAAGCTGAATAATAACGTAATATGGTTTTATCATGAATGATAGTTACGCTCTGATTGTTATTGCCTTTTAGAACTGATGGTTTAATTTGATAAAAATATAAATCGCTACTAAACCAAATCAACCCTTTTACCTTTGTGGATTGATACCTAGCGTTGGTAACCCAACGCATATGCTTTTTAAATTCTGGTATTGGAATAAGTTCTAAACCTTTTTCTGGATTACTATCATGCCACCTATGCCAAACAAATACATAGACCGGCTTTTTGAGTCGATGACCTACTGCCAATATCCTTCGAAGATTTTGCTTAAAATAGGATTCATTGTCAGTAAACTTAGTGCCATCGGGATAAAAATCATAGAGTGAGGGCATTAATACATCACAAGCTGACAATAGCGATTCAATTTTGCTATCTCTATTTAATAAGCTATCTCTGTTCCAATAGTATGTGAATGGCAAAAAGTAAATGCCCCATTTTATGTTAGGTCTAATTCTTTTGGCGATTTGTAAAATTTGTTTAAACTGGGCAAGGGCTTGAATGAAACAGGTATCGGTTGCTTCACATTCTTGTAAATGCTTAAACGCTTCTCCTTCCCAATCCAAAATACCAATGTCAAATTTTTTGTTGAGCGGATAAAGGGTTTTGATACTTTGAATAAGTAATGCGGTATCTATTATTTGTTGGTTAGTCGGATCAATATGCCTGCCATCGATTAATGCAATAAAAGGTACTTTATCTTTCTTAAATACTTTTAGCGCTTGCCCACTTACATCTGGCATGCAAGTATACAATTTGGGTTGTGCAACAACGCCATTGTCAGCGAATAGTATCATTAGCTGAATAAATAAAAAAAATAATGAGAATTTCAAAATTGGTCTAAGCCCTAACATGAAATATTTTCTCCCATTTAGCAATAGAAAGCAAACGCCACTTTCCCTTTTCATCAACTTGCTGATAAGGAATGGCTCCATTAAACATTTGTTGTAACAATTTACTATTCATGACTTCCGACTCAAATAATCCCCAATCATTTAGCCATTTACTGTCAGGCGAATTAAAGCCAAATTTCTTTTTTCGCCATACAATGGCATCGGGCAATTGTATATTCATGGCTTTACGCAGAATATTTTTACTCCATCCGTCTTTAATTTTATACAAATTATTGACACTTGTCATGTGTTCTACCAATTGCCAATCTAAAAAAGGTAATCTTGTTTCAATAGAAAAATGCATGGAATTTTTGTCTTCATAACGTAATAATGCCGGCAGTGTAATGGTTTTGATTTCGCCATATTGAAAATCTCTCATGCTCTTTCGAGTAGCGTGGTTCGATGCTTTAAGCGCTGTCATATCAATCAAATCAACAAAATCCTGCTTTAACCCCATCCAACGTTTTAGCTGGCGATAATACCTGATTTTTAATGACCCGAAATAAATGTAATTCTGAATAAAATACTTTAATCCAATGCCATAGTTATTGGTAGCATCTAATAAGGCTTTTAGTTTTTTATGCCAAGGCAAATGCCTAATATAAGGAACAATATATTGACTGTAACCCAACATTACTTCATCTGCACCCTGCCCATCAAGCAGTACTACAACGCCGGCTTCTTTAGCGGCCTTCATTACAAAATATTGCATACTGATTGAGGCAGACCCAAAAGGCTCTTCTTGTGTGTACACCACTTCATCTATGGTAGCTAAAAATGCTGTTTTATCGGGCTTGGTTGTTACCCATTCCAACTGGCATTGTTCTACTACTTGTTGTGCATAAGCCGATTCATCTACAGCAGGATCAACTGACAAAGCAGTAATAGCTTTAAAAGGCTCCGTTGATTGTTGATGATGTAAATCAGAAGCCAATTTGGCAATGTAAGAACTATCTAAACCACCACTCAAACAAGTACCTACTTTTACATCACTTCTCAACCGCCATTTGATGGAACGTTCAATATCCTCCTTAAATGTTGCTACAGTTTTATGTTCATCTAAAGCGTTTATTGCATCGTGAAAAGCAATAGTGTAATAAGGCTCAATAGTAAAATTTTCTTCTAATGCGCTACAAATTAAAGTGTGTCCTGCCGGTAATTTATAAATACCATCAAAATGTGTTTGATGGGTATGGTCAGTCATATTCATAACCAAAAATTCGGTAAGCATTTGCCAATTAGGCTTAGCATGGTTTGTTAATGCCAATATACCTTTGATCTCCGAACAAAAGATGAATTGTTTATTATGAATAGTATAATAAAATGGCTTTACACCAAATCTATCTCTACTACAAAAAACAGTTTTATTCGTTTTATTGTAGATGACAAAAGCCCACATACCATTAAACTTGGTCAAACATTTTTTACCCCATTGTTGATATGCCCTAAGTAACACTTCCGAATCTGATGCGGTAGAAAAAGTATAGCCCAATTGTTGTAACTCGGCTCTTACTTCTATATAATTGTAAATTTCTCCATTAAAAATGAGCACTAAATCATCTATATACATAGGCTGATTACCGGCATCACTTAAATCAATAATGGAAAGCCTTCTATGCCCTAAACCAATATTTTCGGCGGTGTAAAATCCTTCACCATCCGGACCACGATGCCGAATGGCATCCGTCATGGTTTTAACAGTTGATTGCTCAACTTTACTGAACGACCAATCTATTACGCCTGCTATTCCGCACATATAGTCAATTAGTTATTTTGAATGATGGTAAATTGTTTAGCGATAACTGCCCAGCTCAACTCTTTGTCTACCAACTCAATACCTTTTTTACCCATTTCAGCCCTTAATACTGCATTGTTAAGTAAACGATTTAAGGCCGATTTTAACGCATCAATATTTCCCGGTGCTATGCCAATGCCATTGTTGTATTTTATTCGCTCTTTAAAGTTTGCATTACAAATAATGGCACAGCCTGCTCCAGACGCATCTACGGTACTATTGGTTATGGAATCTGGCCAAACAGCAATATCTGCTGCATTATACACTTGATTTAATTGTGCTGCAGGAATGGCATCTAAGTGTATCACTTTTTTAGCCGATTGAGCTACTTTGCTATTAAACTCAACTTTATAATCGGCGGCAATATTGCCTACAACCAAAATTGTAATCTTTAAATCTTTAAACCGATCATCGTTTAAAGCTTCAAAAATAAGTGGTACTTTTTTTTCGGCATATACTTTTCCGGTATAAACCACTAACAGTTCATCTGCAGCTATCTTTAAGGCTTTCCTATAATTTATTCTCAAGTTATTATCTGGGTAAAAAAGTTGGTTATCTGCCCCCAAAGGAACCATTTGTAGTTTATCTTTTGGAATGCCAAACCGTTGCTCCAACACTACCATTGTAGAATCGGAAATACCAATCACTTTATGGGCAGATTGATAAATTCGTTTGGCAAACAACTTTCGAAATAAAAAGAAAACAATACTTGCAATTTTTCCGGACTTCAGTTGATTGTCGAATGTGGTATGATCATCATATACCACCGGACAGTTCAACTGCTTGGCAAAAAAAGATAGTCGAATGGCTTGGTAATTAAATACCCCATGTTGAATCACTAGATCGGGTTGTAGCGATAGCAAAGTTTGTTTAAACCCTTTCAACCAAATCCAACCGGTGAAGCGAAACATCCCCTTTAAACGATGAATTTTACAACCATAATCATTCTCGAAAATACCAGTACCCTGATATTTGTTACCAATTAATGATTGTACCGTATTTTGATAATCTGGGTAATCAAAATGCCAATCAGAACTTACAAATATGACTTCATGCCCCATCTTAACCTGTTCTGCTCCCAAATAATAATCTTGGTAGCCCAGTTTATCTTGATAATGAACATTAATATGAACAATTCGCATAAAATAGCCTTACTTAAAATCAAGTTGTTGCACAGCCAACCGCCGAGCAGCATAAAAAATGAGGTACAAATAAACTGCATATAAAACAATATCTACCACAGCAATAATTAATAAATACTCGTATGCTGTTAAGTGTAGATAATATACAACTGCCAAAATAACCACATTACACAAAAAATAACCGGTTTGCCAAATAGCCAAAAGTTTAAGCCCATTAGTGGCTGCAAGGGTAATACTCAGTGTAGAAGCTACAAAACGAACGATACCCGTAAATGCCAATAACCGTGCAAATTCTCCGGCCAACCGCCAATTATCGCCAAATACAAAAGCAAACAAATCTCCCCCGCCAATAAACAAAATAGAAAAAGGAATTAAAGCCACCAAAAATAGCAGCTTGCCTGATTTAATTAATCCTGGTAAAACTTGATCTCCTTGATTGATTTTAACTACAACATGCTGGTATACCACTTGCGAAAAAGCCATCGAAATCAATGCTGCCGGAACGGCCATTACCCGATTGGTTAAGCCAAAAATACCAGCCGTATCTACACTAAAATAAAAACTAATAAACAATAAAGACATAGATGCTGCCAATTGATCGATAAAAGAGGATGGTGCATTTAGCAAGGGGAACTGACGATAGGCATAAATAACAGTTTTGAAATTTGCCCAACTAAAATGCAATAGTTGTTTCCACAAAAAAACATCTTTCGATAATACCACAAAAACCGCAATAGCACAACACTGCCCAAGCACATAGCCATACACAATGCCATTGGTAAAAGGCATAAACAACAAGGCTAATAACAAAGGAAATAGATTGGCAATCCCGGCATTAATCACCCTACTGTATGCAATAATCTTAAAAGCAGTTTTACGATTATTCCAGTACGTAAACGATTGAATAATACCATTCAAAAAAACCGAAAAAGGAATTATAAAAAATGCAAATGGATGTTGAATAACAAAAGGATGCACCGCAAAAACATAAGAAATCATACATGCTAAGGCCGTTACTATTGCAAATCCAAGGGTGACGAATAGTGCACTACGTAAAACAGCTATGGCAGCTTCATCTGTTTTGGGTAATACTATCGCTAACTCTAGCCGCAGTGTGACAATAATACTAATGATAGCTACGATGGTAAAAAAAGTAGAGAATATCCCAAAAGCTTCGTTAGAAAACAGTCGTGTAAGTATTGGGGACAAGGCTAGCGGAATTACTTGTGCTAAAACGGTACCACTAAGCAAGGTTAACAGCTTTCGGATAAAACTATGCTGTTGAAGTTGACTTACTATAGAAAATATGCTCACGGTTTATGTTAAGTTGAAAGGGGCTTTGGTATAGGCACTACTGCCGTTTTGATGGTAAAAATGGTTACCGCTAATGCATATAAATACCAGTAATCGTAAGAAAAGGCCAACGACCCACTTACATTGTATACCACGAAAATTTGTACAAAAAAGAAACCCAGCCACCGGGAGGCCGGATGCTTAAAAAGTTGAATACCGCAATACAAGCCAGTTAAATACACTAGTAAAAATAACATTCCGCCAAAAATACCTATAGCCATAAACGATTCTAGTATAGGGTTATGCGGATATTGTTGGGTGATCTTTTCTTCTAGAAAATCGCCCAATAATGGCGATTCTTTAAACTGTTCTACCGCACCATTAAAACTCAACAAACGTTCCGTTGTGCTTACATCATCGCCATAATCGGTAAAACGTAGTACAAATACATCTATAAAATCGGCTAATCCGTTGTAATAAGCAACCACAAAAATCAAAATCAATAAAGCAATCATTAAAAGAATTTTCAACATATTCTTCCAAATATGACTACCAAATAAAATCATGATGTTTAACATCAACCCAATGGTCGGGCTTTTAGAAACTGCAATAATAATATTGGCAAAAGCGGTGATTATACCTATTGTCATCAACCATTTGTTAATGACAATGCCTTTGGGTTTATCTACTAAAACATATAAACTCGCAATAATTAAAAATGAGGCCAGAATAGAAGTAGTGATAGGATTAACTTTTGGGTTAACCTTCGCCCTAAACAAATCCATATCAGAAGGCGGAAAAAGAATCAGGTAAACAATACCCAACACGTTAAATAACAATAAAGCATAATACAAACCTTTGAATGCTTTTTGCAAAGTGGCATCTGAAATAGTTGTAAAAAAACAATGGCTGCACACAAATGATATAAGTAAGCCAAAGAGGATATAATCATACCCCGGTCTTCCTAATTGGTTATAATGCAAGCTGAGATCATACACAATACGACAACTGTAGACGAGCCAAAATAATAAAAAAATACCGTACCCAAAGCTATACACAAAGCGTTTGGCTTTGTAAGATTGATACATATAAATCAACGCCAAAAACAAAAAAATGCCACGATAAACAATTGAAATTTCATTACCCGGAATAAAAGAAGACAATGGGTAGCCGGTAAAAGCAAGCACCAATAGCCATACCTGCAAACGATCTGATGCGTTTGTTGTAGCTAAACTGCTACTCGCTACAGCAGATGAAATGGTAGACATATTAGCTTTCAGCTAGTGCTGCTTTAACTTTTTGTCGAAGGAAAAGACCGGTGAGTGTTACAAAAAAGAAAACACACCCACCCATAATCAAATAATTACGTTTTGATTTTTTGATTTTTTTCAATGGATAGATAGGTCGATCAATAATTTGTATTAATGGTGTTTCTTTTAAAGCAGTGTATTTGGCAATTTCGAGATTCTTAATAATTTCTCCGTAAGCAGCTGCCAATACGGTTATATCGGTTTGTTTCCGCTGCACTCCCACCATTGGTCCTTGAAACAAAGGGTTCACATTTGCATCAGCTATCGATGCCCTACCGGAAAGTGCAGCATAATACTCTCGTTTAATAGAATCGGCCCTTTGTTCCAACACTTCCACATTTGTTCTTGACCTTTTAGTTTTAGTAACCATATAAAACTTAACTACTTCTTCTGCCAATCGCTCCGAAAACAATTTACTAAATTGCTCATTTGGTGATTTACAAGTAATATAAAAAATATTAAACTTTTTATCGGGCTTATTTACCCCAATCATAGTTTCGGTAATAGACTGATACATATTACCCAACACACTATCTTGCAAAATACTATACTGTGATCGGGGCATGGCAAGTGGATACTGTATCTGTTTAAGCCGTTGATCTTCGGAAAAAGCCTTTCTATCTCCCGACATATCTAAATAGAAATCGGCAAACGACATGGTTTTTCCATTGATGGCTACCGGAGATAATAAACTATTCTCAATAATTCTTCTCGACTTAAACAATTCCAAAATATTCTCCCCCGAAAAAATACCCCCAACATTTCCCACATCAACCCCAAATTGCGAAGCCAAACTCAATAATCCACCACCGGCACCTTTTGTTTCTTCCTCTATAGAAAAACTAAGTTTTGATTCATATACCGGCTTACTCAACCAAGCATAAGCCAAGCCAAGTACTCCACCCAACAAACCCGACACTACAAGTACCAACCATTTTGATTTGGCAAAGCGATACGCATGAATAATACTGCGTAAAAAAGCCCCAAAAGATGTCATTTGCTGTTGTTCAGACATTGTAAACTACTATTTATCGATTTATACTAGAATGAAAAGCGAATCATTCCGCTTCAACTGACACACAACTTGAATGATTTGTTTTACCTCTACTCATCTATCTAATTCCTAATTCGTCTGCCTCTGAAACTTGAAACAATTGAACGTTGAAACTTTGAAATCAACCCCTCTGCATTCTACCATCTCTTTGCAAACTCCTCCTCCCTACTTCAAAATATTCAACAACGCCACCAACACACCACCCATAGAAGCAATAGCTGTACTAATACCAATCACTTCGCCAGTACTCATTCTTTTGCTAGTATTATCGGGCTTGCCGGGAACAATAATTTGGGACCCCGGTGTTACAGTGGGATAATTTCTGAAAAATAAAAACTTACTCGTTTTAACTGCATTGCCATTGGGCTTTAACACATAAATTCTACGTTTTACAGCTTTGGGAGTAACACCACCTGCTCTACCAAGGTAAAAATCAAGCTTACGACCTTCCTCAAACACCACCTGTGTAGGAAACAACACTTCTCCACTTATACTAACCTCTTTCTTTTCTCTCAACACAGTTAATATATCCCCTTCTTCTAATATCAAATCATCATTACTGCCAGGATTACTCAATACTTTTTGCAGGTTGATGGCAATTTGATCACTCTCTCTTTTTATCTCAATATTGATAAGACTATCGGTACTGTTCGCCATATTTTTGGCCGAACGTTGAATCTTCTGAATTTTTTGTTGGTTTACTTTATCTGTAATTGATTGTTTATTCAAACGGGTTACATAAACACCCTCACTATAAGCTTGGGGTGTTAAGCCACCGGCTCTTTTAATCAAATCGGATATACGTTCTGTTTTACTTTGAATGACATACATACCCGGGTATGCCACCTCACCGCTAACCGTAATTTGCTGCTGCGGAATATAGCCAGGGCTACGTCTAATCTCTACCAAATCCCAAGGTTGTAATTTTATTTCTCCGCCTTTTGCCATCAAATCTTCAACAGAATTAACTTCAATGACATCAGCCAATTGTACATCGCCCAATTCATATTTATCTTTTTTAACCCTACGAGCTACTTCAATTTTTTGAGGCGCAGCCGCATCGGTAAAGCCATTGGCCATAAACACTAAATCTTTTACCGACATATTAGCCGAATAAACATATTCACCAGGACTTCTTACTTCACCACTTATAATCACTTTAGGCTGTTCTTTTAAGTCCGTATTAGCAAGAATCTCTATTTGATCGTTTTTGTGTAGCAAAATATCAGCGTCTGTATTATCCATTATTTTGGCGGGACTAAAAGCTAGAATCTCTTTGGATAAATCTGCTTTTAATCGATGAATCAACCCTCTACCTTTATAAGCATCTTCTTTTAAACCCATTGCTTTTGTAATCAGTGACTTGATTGTCATTCCTTCTGTGAGTTCATATTCACCCGGTAAAAACACTGCACCATTTACGGTTACCATATTACTATAACGATCCACTAACTTTCTTACCACTACTTGTTCTGCCCTACCGGGAAAATAACTAGCAAATTGCGCTTGTGCTACATCCACGATTCGTTTGCTACTGTCAGATGTGGTAAACACTTTTACAGCTGCGGTATAGGCACTATCGGTAAAGCCTCCGGCATATTGCAACAAAGTGGCTAAATGTTCACCGGCAATGACTTCATATAAGCCTTCTCTTTTTACTTCTCCGGTAATCGAAATTCTTTTTTGATAAGCAGGAATACGGATCACATCCTGATCTTGCAGATAGATATTACTACGCTGATCCCCTTTGATAAGGAAGTCATATATATCTAAGGTTTCTATAACTTTTCCATTTCTTACTACTTCTATCAATCGCATACTACCAATGGTATTAGGCCCACCACTCAAGTACAAAGCATTAAATACGGTTGATAAAGAAGAAAGCGTATACGTACCCGGGGTTTTTACTTCTCCAATAATGGCCACCTTAATAGTACGAATTCTACCAATACTGACTTTTAATTTAGTGAGACCAGAATTCAAATTGCTATACCCCGATACAGCTAATTTATTTTTAATTTTTGCATTGGCTTGTGCTAAGGTTAGCCCGGCTACATACAATACTCCGGCATTTGGAACGGTAATGTCACCATCTGGTGAAACAGTTAAATTCATTTTCGCTTCTTGATAGCCATAAATTTGAATCGTCAACTCATCATCCGGACCAATGATATAACTAGCAGGTGGTGTGATTTTCACATTAGGCTCCAAACTAATTACTCCATTGTTAAAAATTTCTGCACCAAAAATTTTATTGGGGTTGTTGACAGGTGTCGTCTCATTAACTATCAGAGGAACACGGTTTTTTGAATTGTTAGTTGTAGTTGCTGGCGGATCTACGGATGTGCCCATACCATTACCTGATGATGTTCCACTCTGCTGCTGTAATGCCACTTGTAATCTATTTTTCAGCAACAAGGCTTCCGCCACAGACATACCACGCTGAATCAACAAATCATAAGCTTGGTTTTCATCCACATTATTTTGCTTCATTTGCGTCGCAATCTGCGTCAACTGAAGGTCAGACACATCAGCAGATTTATACGAAGACAAATTTGCAGGCAACGCACTAAACTGTGCTTGAATAGTTGACAATGTCAATATAGCACAAACAATAAATAACAGTATTTTTCTCATTGGTTATTAGCCATTAATTAGAAACACAAATATGAGCAAAGTTTTGTAAAGGAACCGCAAACAAATCAAGAACGGAAAAAGCAGCCGAAATAGGCTAGAAAGTGGAGTAAAGTTAGGGCGATAGGTTGGAATTAATTAAGTTTAGAGTATCTTACAATTTGATAACTTTTGCATTTTTCCAATCGATAATAGAATCAGCATATTTAATATCAATTAAATCTGATTCGCCAAGAATTTTCGAAAATTTAGAAAATGCACTCCTAAGACCATAATAAGCTTTAAATTTCCTATAGAATGACAACCCTTGAAGGATAGGTTGCTCAGAATCAAAATCTCTAGGGTGAAAATAATACATAATATAATTACTTCTATAAATTAGATAATTGAGAATAGAAGTCGGCAAAAATCGGAAATAACCTCCACCGGAAAAAACAAGTTGATAGCCCAAAACATTGAAAGTATTAATAGGAAGCTCTTTTAACTGAAGTCCATTTATGTTGATTATGCAAGGTGTATTGGATGGAAATCCAGACATTCCTCCGTGTGCTCTAGTAGTTGGAAAAATTGAACAATCTATCTCTATGCCATGCTGAATAAGAGATTCAAGCGCCCAGATATTTTCACTTTTAATTGAAAAACCAGGTGCTCGGTAGCTTGTTACCTTTTTTCCTGTAATATTTTCAATTGTTCCTAGAGAAGCTAATAAATCTTCGTCAAATTCAGCTTTATTTAATTTGTAAGCCAATTTGTGCATATGAGAATGTGAAGCAATTTCAAATCCCAATGAATCAATTTTTTTAATAATTTCAGGATACTTATCGGCAATCCATCCTACACAAAAAAAAGTTGCTTTTTTGTTGTGAACATCAAGAAACTCGAGTATCCGATCTGTATTTTTATGAATTCTTACTTCCATATGCTCCCATTGTGACTCAGACAAATCATTATCCAAGTCAAGCAAATGAAACCACTCTTCTAAATCAATAGTCAGAATATTCATAATCAATTGTAAATAGTAACATCATCACCGCTAACAATAAAGGTAACATTCGAAATATCCATAAGAGGCTTGTCAGAAAAACTATCCGTATATAATTTATCTATTGCAACTTCAGCGGTAATTAGTCTATATTTTAATACTTTCTCTTTTCCATAGCAATTGTCTTTTAGGCCAACTACCTTATTATTAGCAATATCTAGTTCAGAAGCAATAATCAAAATATGATCTGGAAGACAATACTTCAAGTATTCTTTAAATGATGCTGAAATAACAATTGGATTATCGATATTTAAAAATAAGTTGGAGTAAACTTTAGAAAATTTAATTTTTTTGGAATAGCTCAAAGCATAATATTCTAAAATAGTGCTATCTAATCCGACTAAAAAAAAATAGACTCCTATTTTTTTTAACGCTGTGTTATTGATAAGTTTAATTTTTGCCAAACACATGAAAAATAAATATATAGTGAATTTAAAATACCAAAGTATGAAGTTGGGTGTACATTCTTTATAAAATCCCAATAACGTATCCTCATAAGTTAACGTTTTATCAAAATCAAAAACTATTTTATTTGACATTCAAGGTAATTTTACGCTTTATTGTCTGATAAAAAAATAAGAGATAAAAAAAGAATGTTTTAAAAAAATTACTATATGTAAAATTTATAAAACAGTTTTTCTTAGTATTGAAATTCCAAAGAGATGGTAATTTCCAGCTACCTCTTAAAATGTTTAAAAGATCATAGGGGAAAAACCATCGTATTCTTTTACCAACTTCATAATGGAAAGTATGTTCTGGCTGAATTTGGTTAGATAATTTAATATAATTATGTAGAACATTAGATTTACTAAACTCACTTAATAAAATCGAACCCCATAATCGTGGGTTAATTTCAATTACTTTAGGCAAACTATGTTCTTGAAATTCGTCAAACAAATATTCAATCATCATTAGCCCATTCCAGTTTAGCAGTTTAACCAAAGGCTTTGCAACTTCAAGTAATAATTGATTATTCGTAGTTTCTGCTAAAACACTAACACCACCTTTAACAGGATATGTTCTTAACCTTCGGTGAGCATAGAAATCAACAATTTCTCCGCCTTTACATAATAAAAATGCTCCTTGAACTTGAACACTATTGCCAATTTTTTCTTGTATAATATAATTGTCAAAATTATTGATCTTAATTTCACGAAAAGCATTAAAATCATTCACATAATATAACCCTTTAGAACCAGCACCATTTCGGGGTTTAATTACTACCGGTACTAAATGCTTAGAGAGAAAAATTTCTTGTTCATTAAATATTCTAGGTGCAGGAATATTATTTTTTAAGCAGGTTTCATTTAACGCATATTTATTACCTGCCAATATAAATTTTTCAAATTCAGGTAATACATATTTGAAACTGTTTTGTTTCGACGACTGTAAGAACTTGTAAAATAGAATAGTTGTATCTTCCTCAACAGGCACGTAAGTAATGGTGCGATATTGACTAGAAATTGAGGCCAAGTCAATATCAAATAAAGATTGCTCATTTTTTCTTAGCAGAAATACTTTTTGTCCATATAGTATAGACAATGTGCTAATAGACTCATTCGAAGTTAGAATTAACTGATATTGAGATTTGTATCGTGATAAGATATTAACAATATCAAATGCTTTCCGTAAATGTACATCAGTTATTAAAATAACAAATTTTTCCATTATTTTTTGATAACCTTTTGTAGAACGTCATACATCTTATAGGCTAACTTTTTTCTATCAAAGTTATTTGCGAGCAACTGTTGACCAGATTTATATTTTAGCCTTAAATTATCATCATCAGCTAAAAACAAAACAGATTTTTCAAAATCATCTAAACTATCTGGAATATAACTAATGCCTGCCTGATACTCCAGTAATATGTTTTTCACCTCCCCTTCTACGCCCAGCAATATTGGAATGTTCATTGCAGATAATTCAAAAATTTTAGAAGGTATTACTTTAAGATAAGCCGGGTTCTTTTTAAGGGGAACTAACCCTACATCAAATAATGAGATATAGTTAATGATTTCATCTTTAGATACTGGTGGTAGTAAAGTAAAGTTATTTATATCATACTGTTTAGCTTTATCCAGTAAAGTTGACTTTACAGCTCCATCTCCTATAAACAAAAAATGTATACTTGGATTTATATTCTCAATATTTTTAAAACGATCTATTAAAACATCCAAATTGTGACTCACGCCCAAAGTACCAGCATATCCAATTACAAATTTATTTGATAAATTAAGTTTTTCTAAAAGATATTCATCTTTATCCTTCTTTACGAAGAGTGCATTATTTGCGCCGTTGTATATGGTTGTGATTTTACATAACTGTAATGAGGCTCTTTTCGAAATATTTTCTCGAAAACTTTCTGTGACTGTAATTATATGATCTGCTTTCCTGTATAAGAAAAGTTCTATTTTTTCTAAGAATTTATACAGAAAAGTATCTTTTTTCAAAAAAATAATTCCTTCAGGCCACATATCTCGTACCTCAAAAACCCAAGGTTTTCTTTTAAAAAGTGATAAGGAATAAGCCGAAAAAGTTGTAAAGAATTGAGGTGAAGTTGCTACAATAATATCAATATTAGATAAAAATAATCCTTGCCAAAAAGATGTAAATGCAAAACTTAGATGATCTAGTATACGCATTGCAAACCCCTCATTTGGGTGTATATAACTCCAGGTTCGAATTACATGAATGCCATCCATGGTTTCTTTATGAATCCAACGATTTCGATACCCTTTATACAATTTACCTTGAGGAAAATTAGGATTACATGTAATTACTGTAACTTTTGCACCGGCCTCTACCCAATATTTACAATGTTCATAAGTTCTGGTAGCTGGCGCATTAACTTCAGGTGGAAAATTATCTGTAATAAATAAAATATGCACTAAAAAATAAATTTCGTGATTAAAGTGTCAGTAAACGCTACTTCTATTTTATATACCTGCTTAAAAGAATTATAACCATTTGCAACTTCTACTTGATTGATAATAATGTCATCATGATTAGAAAATTCAATTGAAACATGGCCAGCGTGTAAAAAATTTTTTACTAGTTGCGTTGTGTTAATAGTTGAACAATAGAAAATTGCTCTTGTACGCACATTTATTTTATTTGAGATGATATCATCTTGAATAGTAAATGATTGGTCAGAATCCTTTAAAAATTTTCGCTTATGAGTCAGACCATACTTTTTATAACCACTATGTTGAGCAACAATAGCATCACTAGAATCTAAAATTATTTCAACGCTAGCTCTTCTCCCAACTCTAAACCCACTCCAAACTTCACTTTGATCATAACCTTCAACAACTACTGTGTTATGACTCTCTGTACATCGCTCTAACTGTCGTTGCCTATTATTATTATATGTAGAAATTCCAGTATCAATAATCAATTCGCTTCCAAAATGCCAAAGACAAAAACTAAATATATCAGCATGTGCATGACCTGGCTGATAAGATGGTATAATATTCCCGACATCCACAATTACATCCCAGTTATTACCAGAAATTTTTCTGTAGCCAGAGTCTTTTAATTGTATTATACTAGGGTATATACCTAACTTATCTGATGCAGTAATCAAAGCATCTGTAGTTGGGGCTATTGAGTTTGTTGCATCATTAAACATTGCCCAACTCCCATCTGGAAAACTGTAACGCACAATCCAACCTAACATTCTTGAAGCTGTTTCTCGTAAAAATGGAAGTATAGTACTACAATAATGTTGGTTCGATGCCAACTCAATACACAATAAAAGTTTACTGAATAATATACTATGGTACATGGGTGTACATTCATAATGTCCACCATCATTTAATATCTGCTCTTCCAACTGCCCTCTCAACAAATATTCAGCTTTATTGTACAAAGAGGAGTCATTTAAAGCAATTGATGCTATAAATAAAGCGTAAATATTTTCTAAATAATGATTAGCAAGTATATGATATTCAAGATTGTTTCTAAGGTAATCGATTTGGTATTTCAGGGCTAACTCAATATGTAAATTTTTGATGTTATTTTCTCCAAGAAAAAAGAGCGTATTTATAATTCTCAGTGAAACCGGATAAGGCTCTGGCTTAACAACATTATCAATCAATTGCTTTGAATAATCCTCCAGCAAGTTTATTCTTTCACTCAATTCAATGGTTTCGTCATGAAGGAAATCAAAATATTGTAAATTATAATTCCATAGTTTTCCATGACCCATAAAATTCCAATCAATACGAGATTGAAAGGTTTGTTTTAAATTTAGAAATTGGAAAGTGTTGTTTTTTAGGTATTTATGTTTACTTAAAATCAGTAAATCCTTTAGCGCACTATCCAATTTAATAATATCCTTTTGTAGGTAAGTTCTGTACCAATACAGTTTAACAAATTTGTTTTTTATTCTATACCAAACCTGATAACGAATTTGAATTGGCTTCAAATATCGAATTGTTTGTAACAGTAATTTAATTTTGAATATCACTTTGCCGAGTAAATTTCGTTCAACACATGTACAATTCGTTCGCCTGTCTTGCCATCCCATAACGCTGGTATACTTCCTTTTTTCCATGAACCATCAAAAAGTTTAAGAAAGGCAGGTTTCAAATTGTTCGGGTTTTTACCTATTAGCTCATTTGTTCCAAGTGTTACCGTTTCAGGTCTTTCGGTGTTATCCCTAAGGGTCATACAAGGAACTCCCATTACTGTTGTTTCTTCCGTAATTCCTCCACTATCAGTGATTACAGCTTTTGCATGCTTTACCAGATAATTAAATTCGAGATAACTTAATGGTTCAACCATACATAAATTTGTACTTGCAAAACCTACACTTTGTATTTTTTTTGCCGTACGAGGATGAACCGGAAAAATAATCGGCAATCCATTTGAACAAGATATAATTGTATTTAAAAGGTCAATAAGATAATCTTCTTCATCAACGTTAGAAGGTCTATGAAGCGTTAACACAAAATAATTCTTTTCTACAAGCCGCTTTTCGTCCCAAATTGAAGGCTTTTTAAAATTAGGCAGTTGTTTTAAGAGCGTATCAATCATCGTATTGCCTACGTAATAAATTCTACTTTCGTCAACGCCTGACTTCCGAAGATTATCATTAGCTATTTCGCTGGTTGTAAAATAATAATCAGAAATAGCATCGGTTACCATGCGATTGATTTCCTCGGGCATAGTTAAATCATAAGATCGAATTCCTGCTTCTACATGTATTACATCAGTGCATAATTTTTTGGCAACAATTGAGCAAGCTAAAGTCGAGGTTACATCACCAACAACTAATACCGCATCAGCCGGATTAGCAATTAGCTCCATTTCAAAACGAATCATAATATTCGCTGTTTGTTCAGCTTGCGTGCCACCTCCGCACTCCAAATTTGCATGTGGAGACGGTATGCCTAATTGAGTAAAAAAATTTTCACTCATGTTTTTATCGTAATGCTGACCAGTGTGAACCAGCCTGTATGCTATGTTTCTGTCCAACTCATTAAAACGATGAATTGCATCAATAATTGAGGCAATTTTCATAAAATTTGGTCTTGCGCCTGCTACTAATGTAATTTTCACTTTTACTATTTAATGATTAGAATACAATTTCAGACATACAACTAAACAACTTTTATCCATTTTTTGGCTTTTAAGCTTTCAATTGCAGCAAAAGTTGATTTAGTAGTATTAATGAGTTCATCAAAAGGGATTAAAGGTTCTCCACCTTGCTTAATAGTTTGAATCAATTTTTTGAATTGATTTTTATGGCCTTTATCTAAGCCAACACTTTGAGATGAAAAACCTTTGAATCCATAACCATGCATTTTCCTAAAGTTATCAATCACTAAAATTCGACCTTGTGAATAAACTTCAATTCGTTCCTTAGCATATGTTTTTGACCCATTTGAAAAATAATTAATAACTCCTTGCGAGCCATTTTTGAATTTGACTGTTATTATTGCATTGTCGGAGTTTTCGTTTGGATTTGAGCCTAGTGCAGACATTGCAACTTCTTCAACTAAACTATTAGTTAAAAAAATCATTGTATCAATAAAGTGACATGCTTCACCAATAATCCTTCCACCACCAATATTCATATCTTGTACCCAAACATCTTGAGGAATAAAACCGGCATTCATCGTTGCTGAAATATTTATGGGACTTTGAGCGTCTCCCAACAATTGTTTGGCTTTTTGTATATATGGAGAAAACCGACGATTAAATCCAACGTTAAGTAATACAGGACTCGTAACATTTTTATAAGCTGCCTCGAGTAAGGCCAACTCAGATTTATTTATCGCTAATGGCTTTTCAACAAATACATTTTTCCCATTATCTAATGCTTCAATTACCATAGAAGCATGCAAATCATGCCTAGTGGTTATCATGACTAAATCCACATCGACATCTTCTAGTATCTGTTTGTAGTTGGTTGTTGCAAATGCGAAACCATATTTCTTTGCCAAGGATTTTGCTGTTAGTCCACCAGCGCTTGAAATGTATTTAAAGTAAGCTCCAGAATCCTTTAAGGCAGGCATTACAGTCATTTTAGTAAAATTTCCTGCCCCAATGATTCCGATAATACCTTTTGAAGGTTGAATTGCTTTTGAATTAACCTGAACATTTGTAACAGAATAATTATCGTATTCGGGATATACCAAAATAGATGCAATCGAATTACCACCCATTTTGTTATAAATATTTAAATAATCATTCAACGGAAATTGTTCTGTAATTAGGTTTTGTACATTTAATTGTTTTTTAGATAAAGCCGATAATACGGTCTCAAAATTTCGCTTCTCAGTCCATCGAACATACGCTAATGGATAGTCAATACCTCTTTGCTCATATTGCTCATCGTATCTGCCAGGTCCATAGGAACAGGAAACCTGAAAACTAAGTTCTTTTTTAAAAAACTCTGTACGTTGAATATCTAAACCTACTACTCCTACCAAAACAATTCTCCCTCGCTTTCTACACATTTGTGCAGATTGATTAATTACATCATTACTTTTTGTTGATGCTGTTATGATAACAGCATCGCAACCAATACCTTGGGTAAAGTCTTCAACTACTTTTACTACATCAATTGAAGATGCAACAAAAGCTTGAACGCCCAATTGCCTTGCTAACGCTACTTTATTACTATCAAAATCAAAACCAATTACATTACATCCATTTGATTGTAGTAGCTGAACTGCAATTAAACCAATCAGCCCCAATCCTGTTACTACTACCGTTTCTCCCATTGTAGGATTAGTTAATCGAATTCCTTGTAAAGCAACAGATGCTATTACAGTAAATGCTGCTTCTTCGTAACTGACATTATCTGGTATTTTAGCAACTAAATTTTTGGGAATACAAACAATTTCAGCATGATGCCCATTACTAGCAACCCTATCTCCTATTGAAAATTCAGTTACACCCTCACCAACTGCTATAACTTCACCGGCATTGCAGTAACCTAATGGCAATGGCTCATCTAACTTATTAAAAACAGCTTCGAGTGTAGGAATTAATCCCTCTGTTTTAATTTTATCTAAGACTTGCTTGACTTTATCTGGCTGTTGTCTTGCTTTGGCTATTAAACTACCTTTCCCAAATTCAACAAGCATCTTCTCCGTTCCAAGTGATACAAGGGAACAGTGTGTTTTTATTAGTACTGCACCCTTGCGTACTAAGGGTGCCGGAACTTCTTCAAGAATTGTATTTCCATTTTTAAGATCTTGAATGATTTGCTTCATTATAAATTATATAGTAGGTAAATAAATGGTGAGTATAAATTAGGCAAGCAGAATATCTGATTACAAAAGCTGTAATTGTTGTTCTACACTATAATTAAAATCATGTAACTGTTTGGCGATATCAAAAATCATATCATTTTGTAATTTCTTAACCATGTCAGTTATGGCTAACATTAATAAAGACGAAAGAATCACTTCATCCCAATCTCTGTTCTCTTGTGGCGTGAAAAAAGGTTGCGTAACTGCTCTTTTATGACCTACGTCTTTTGGAAAAAACCTAAATTTTTGTAGAGCGTCTTCATTCCAAATTTTCATTGATCTAAAATCATCGATTTTACAAATCACGGTATTGTATTGCAAATTAATTGACTCATAAATTCCTTCAAAAGGTTCTGACCGTGCAGTAAGCATAATAGTAATAATATCTTGCTTATTTGTGGTCAGGGTAATATTAATATTATCATCTGGTTCTTGCTTATTAGAATAATCTATATGAACAAAAATCAATTCAGGTAAACTGCGCCAAGCTAGAAAATGAATAGTTGCATCCAACCAATGTCCAATATTACCACATACTCTAGTTCCTTCTTCTGGTTTTCGATACCAATGCGTACTTTCAATTTTATGACCACAAACGTGAAAGTTTATGCTAAACTTATCGTCTATACCTTCATTAGTTTTTAATGTAGCAATTGATTGCTTGAGCAACTTAAATGCTTTTGAATAAGGCCTGTTATATCCGGCGTATACTATACCCTTGAATTTTTTTCGATATGCTTCAATCTGAACTAGTTGTTGAATAGTAACAGCTATAGGTTTCTCCGTATATACATTTTTGCCATATTTCAGGCATTGGCATGTATAATCGGCATGTGATGCATGATTCGAGGCTATGAATACTAACATAGTTTTTTCGTCATTAAGAATTGTATTCACCTCATCAACTGCTTTAGTAAAATTATATCGTTTTGCTAAAGAGGCAGACGCTTTATGGTCAATGTCATAAGCATACCTAAAGCGCTTAATTCCTTTTTTTTGGAGAAAATACATAATTGTGCTAAAAGCAAATTGTCCACAACCGATTAGAGAAATAGACTGCGATTTTTGATTTGACCAAAAAGTAAAAGAAAATGAATTTAATCTTAGTCTTCCTGAAACTTTATTGAAAGTTCTTGATATACCATAAATTTGGATATACCTGACAACTTTATTAATATCTTTAAGTGTGTACATGGTTAAGGTATACTGCATTTAAGAAATTAAAAGTTTCATTCGCACAACGCTCCCATGTATATTCTTCAGCATAACTGTAAGCTTTGATTGCAATTTCATTACGCTTTATATGATTATTCAATAAGTTTTTAATGCTAAAAAACATCGATTCCTGATTTATAGGATCAAAAAAAACTGCCCCATCTTTAAGAAACTCTGGCATTGGCTCATAATTACTTGAAGCTATCGGCAACCCAGCAGACATCGCTTCTATTAAAATATTTGGCATATTCTCACAAGTAGAACAATAGACAAACATATTTGCATTACTATATTTTTCTTGTATGTCGTCGTATAATATTGGTCCTGAGAAAGTAATAAATTCATTATAATAATCATTATACGCTATGGCTTTTCTAACTTTTTGATAAGATGATTGATGAAGCACTGAACCAACTAAATCTAAAACAATGGGATAACCAGCCCTCCTTAATCTGCCAATTACTTCAATTAACTGCCATTGGTGTTTATAAACATCAATACTTGAAATATACAATATTCGAAACGGCGATGTTATAGAGTAGGCAGAAATAGGTAATTGAGGCTTAGGCTGATTTTTAAACCTTTGAGCAACACCATGATTAATAATCGCATACTTAATGTTTACAGAAAGAAAATTATCGTAAATAATATTTTTTGCATATTTTGAAATAAAAATTACTCCACTTGACTTTTTAAAGCTAAGCAATTGCAAAAAATGCATTATTGGAAATTTGAGCCTAAAAAGCGAAAGCCCATATCTTTTAGATTCATTTTTATCAAAAAACAACATGTTTCTTGACATGCTAACAAATGGTTGGTATTTGCCTAGATAAAGTCCTCCTACACTTAGCAATATATCCCCATTAAGCTTTTTTGTAAAACTAGTACTCAAAAATATTTGCCAAAATGTTCGCAAAAAAAGCGTTTGATTCAGGAAAAAAGAAGATACTTTTTTAATATATGTTTTATTAGGTAATTGTTTAAGGGTAGCTGTAGAACTAATTACTATAACCTTATCTATACCTCTTTGAATTTCAGGATTCCAAAGTTTTAATATCTCAACTAAATGAGTTGTGCCTCCACCAGCTTTGATATTGCTAGCTTCAATAATTATTGTAAGTTTTTTCATTACTAGACCCGGTAAAAGCTAATATATGATTTAGAAAGCAATCAGCATTTGAACAAAATATATGAAAGAATTTTAGCGCTTTTTGTCATTTTGTAACACTTGTCTCAAGAAGGTTATAGTTTGGTCGGCACATTTTTTCCAAGAATATTTATCTGCATACAAATAGGCATTATTAGCTATTAAAGTTCGTTTATCACTATCTAATATTAAATCTTTTAAGCAAGCATAAATAGACTCTTCGTTAGTTGGATCAAAATAAACAGCACTATCTTCTAGAAACTCAGGCATTGGACCATAAGAACTAGAAGCAATTGGAAGACCAGCCGACATAGCTTCAACTAATATATTGGGCATGTTTTCACAAGTAGAGCAAAACACGAATAAATCAGCATTTTTATACTTATCCTGTATTTCGTGATACCCAATAGTTCCATGAAATTTTATGAAAGATTCTGAGCTGTCATTTACTAGTATTGCATCTTTCATTTTTCTAATCGATTTGTTATGGAGTGATGCGCCAACCATATCTAGAGTTATCATAAAGTTCTCTTTTCGTAATCTACCAACTACATTTACTAAATGCCATTGGTGTTTATAGGCATCAACACTAGAAACATATAAAAGTTTAAATGGATTCTGAGAAGAATAATCAGAAATCACTTTTTGCACTTTGGGTGATTGTTTAAATCGATTTGAAACGCCATGATGAATAATCGAAAATGGTTTAGATGGTGGCAAATGCTTATTAAAAATCATTCTTTTGGCGAATTCTGAAATAAAAATCAAACCTGCAGATTTCTTAAAACACTGTTTTTGCATCAGATACATTAAAGGAAATTTAAACCTAAATAGTGAAACGCCATAACGAGATGACTCTTTACTATCAAAAAAAAGCATATTGTGTGAAAAAGCAACAACCGGTTTAAAGCTACCAAGGTATGTGCCACCGAGGCACAACATTATATCTGGATTACATCGGCTAATAAGCTTTGAAAAGCTGAAAAAAGTCCATAGAAATCGATGGATTATTCTTTTATTCAAAAACTTCGCTGTTTCTTGAACAATTATCGTACTGCTAGGTAAAGTATTTAAAGTTTCTGAACTTGAAACAACTATAATTGTATTGATTTTATAGACATTGTTATGTTGTATTATTTGACCTAATAATTCATTTAGGTGAGTTGTTCCACCTCCTGATTTTATATTAGTTGCATCAATCAATAATTTCATAAGCTGTACTTAGGATAGAGGATATTACTTCTGACCCTCTTGTGAAAACATCATGTCTATCCTTTGTTATTCGAAGTTGCCCTTTTTTTGCTACATCATCCCTTAAATTTGGATTAAGTTTAAGCATTTTAAGTATGCTAACACATTCACTATCAGTTGAAAAAAAGAAAGCCTCCTCGCCTTCTTTTAAAAAACTGGTTACATAATCATTCCGCTCAGCAACTAGTACACCACCGATTGCTGGTATTTCAAAAACTCGGGTTGTTAATTTATCCCTATTCCTTTTTGAAAAAAAACAAAGTGATGCATTAGAATAAAAAACTAGGTTGCGGTAATCTTCACTTTTTGCATATTGGACAGGCAAGAGAGAAGAGTGTAAACGATTTTTTGCAAATTTATCAAATCCACTTCCACTTAAATGTAGAGATAGCCCACTTCTAAGTATAGACTCAAAACAATCAACTCGGATGTCTTGCTCTCCATGTCCAGAAAAAATTGCATCATATTGAAACTGATTTGTTGATTCGTTCGGTAAGCTTGGAGAAAAATGAAACTTAGGAACGTAATATGGCAATAATACTTTAACAAGCTTGGCACCATGCTTATAGTACTCTTCTACGTTAATAAGTCTGAAGACAAAATGAATATCAAAGAAATCGATGTTTTCCTTAAAATATTTTAACCAATGTTTGTTAGAATCTGGTCCAAAAGGATCATCGTTCATATATTGTACAAAATAAGCACCTGTTGCCTTTTTTACTTTCTCTAAAATACGTCGGGGAAACTCGACTGGCTTTCGAAAGTAAATAACATCAGGACTAAAGGCAACTGCTACTTCAAAAAACAACTTCCACAAATAATTGTAATTTGGACCTAATAGAAATCTATTTTGAAGCTTACCAATATAGCTTGAGTAATCGAGTTTATCATACACTTTAAATCTTGAAACAATATGCCCTAAGGCTTCAAAAGCATCAGCCATAGCATCATCATACTGAGGAGTCATAAACTCGCCAACATATAAAATTCTAAGTTGTCTACTCACAATGTTCAAATAATTGCATTAACAATATTCAATATTGAATTGCTTCCCCGATAGCTAATTGAGTCTTCGAAAAAAATTGTTCTGGCTTCATAATTTATATTTAGATCAACTTCGTCCTTCGGGTTAAGCCAGGGGTTACCTACATTAGTTTTTATAAAATAGTCAACTATATTCTTACAAGAACCCCATTGCGGGATTACAATTGGCTTTTCAAGTAAAACTGCAATATTTATTGTTGTTGAAATATGACCAATACAAAATGAGGAATAATAAACTAAATCAAACAAGTTGGTTTGTTTGAGCAGCAAACAATTTGGGTGATTAATATCTATAGCTGTTAATTCAGTTTTAGGATGAAGTTTTACTACTAAAAAGTAGCCCTGTTTTTCAAGGCTTGAAGCCATCTCGCCAATCAACTTTGACCTAAATTGGTTATCCCACCCTCCCAAATTTCCTTGTTCTACAAATGCATCTTCTAAATAAATAGCGAAATGCTTAACGCTTGCATTTGGATGCATACAATCAATCGGAAGAGAAGAGGTAGAAAAGTCATTAGTAGCAATTTTAGAAAATAATTCATCATATGCAGGATTACCAGCTACTATTAAATTTTCTCTAGGTACACCTAAAGAAAAATAGTGGTCTGCGTATTTTTTTGCATATAACAAATACCTATCAGCGATTAATTCGACATAGTTTGACGGAAAAAATATGCTTTTAGCCGGATTAGAAAAATACGAATAAACAGTTTTAAACGGCCTTAATGATAGGAAATCTCGTTTTTTAACTTTCCATACTATATTAAAATAATTGGGTATTATTAAACGAAAGTACTTTGTCGCTTTTTTAATTTTATTAAATATATTGTTATAGTGCCCACTGTAAATTTGAATTGAAGCATTAATCTCTTCACCTGTAGCTCTAATTCCATGCATTAGAAAGACAGATTTAGCATTGAGCGTATTACAAGATTGTATAATCACTCTATCTACCAAATGCTCACAATTCAAAAAAACCACAACATCCGGTCTTATTTTCTCCAGAACCTTAAATATGTTATTCGTTTGGTAAAAAGAAATGTCCCTACACAAAATACCATCAATTGTTTCCTCTTTTGAATGAGCATACCTCCAGGAGCCAATATGAAACAACATAGTCTCATGACCATTTTGCTTGAGCAATGAATCTATTGCCTTGAAATTATGTAACCCTTTAGTCCAATAATCGAAATAAACTACTCTCATAAATTTGTTCTAATCTGAGGGGCAAGGGCATAAGAAGGCCTTAATGACAAATGTCGATGTATGCTAAAACCATTTTTACTTATGCCTTTATCATCCAAATATCTTCCGGTATAAATTCTGTCTCCATTAATATCTTTATCTGAACACCATAAAAAATCATGTTTCCACAAAATATCATAGGGGTGATAAAAGTACCAAGCAAAAAAAGTGTAGGCAGTTAAAATTGCAGAAGGGAAAAGAAAATTTTTTTCGATACTCGCTTCAATTTTTTCCGGCAAAACCGCTCTAGTAACTTCACTAACTTGTTTTGCAATTAAATACCAGCCTCGCTCTAAAGTTTTTAAAAAAAACTTTTCATTTAGATACCAATCCTGGTTATAAAAGCAGGGTTCTTTATCCTCAGCATTTATTCCATATAACTCACGAAGAAATTTTAGATTTAGTGGTTGCTCATTTTTTGAAAGTCCATCGCCCCAAATCAGTATATATTCATTACTAATGCTTACTAAAAAATCTTCGGAAAATGGAATTTCGGGAACCGAATCTAAATTAATTGAGACGGGAAAGTGTTCACTAATGCTAATAAGCTCAAGAGGTCCGATAAAGTTATCTCCCATGATTGATTTCGCCAATTCAAAACTTACTGTTGCTCTTTCCATTCTTGATAATTAATAGCATCTTCATAATTTGCCATTTGTCCATTGGCGATGTAATATTCTATTTTTTCAAATTCCGAACGCAGTAAATCAAATCTTTTACCCCACGGTGCAGGTATGAACCATGGTAAATCAGATGCAGGTGCGTTGTAAATTGTAATAGTTAATTGTTTCTCTTGTAATACTTTCAAAAAGGTTAAAAATGCACGGTATTGATGATAATGAGAAGCAACCAGAATTATTGAATTCCATTTATTATGTACCGCTAAATCTAAAACCTTTTCTGCTTGCTCACGGGTATGAAGCGATTCTGTTTCTAGCATTAAATGTTCAGCTTGAATACCGGCAACCTCGATTTTCTCTTTCAACATCTCATATGGGAAACTGCCATAGGAAAGATTTAGTATTCCACCACTGAACACTACATATCGGGCTAATCCCCTCTTGTATAATTCAGCTACTCGCTGAATTCTGTTTTCCCCATCACCTTCTAACAATATAACAGCATCAGATTGTTGCACTTTATCATTGCTTGTAATAGCAATAAACATTTCCCTTTGGGTCATACTCATTTATAGGTTACTCCAAAAAATGGGTTCTCCTGCTTCAATCCTAACTTTTGCAGTTTTACCAACCACTACAGATTTATACTTAGGTAGGATACCAATCGCTGGCCTAAGCGTAACAATATCATTTTCCGTTATTGTTTGTCCGGGTTCAATAGTTTTACTTGCATAAAGACCGCGTCGCTGTACATAGACAGTTTCAGCTTCTTCTTCTACAACTAACTTTCGAGTACTCCCCATTGCAGCTTCCAGTTCTCTGATATAGCTTACCATTTGCTTGAATTCAACTACATCCATTGAGTGGGGATGATCTGGACCACTATCTTTTTTGTTAAGGGTAAAATGTTTTTCGATTACAACTCCACCCAAAGCAATAGACCCTAATGCAACCACTGGCCCCGGTGAATGGTCAGAATAACCAGTAAGCACATTAAAAGCAGTTTGATAAGTTTTTAACACGTTTATATTAGCACTTTCGATTTTTGAAGGATAATTTGTGATACATTGTAGTAATATCAAATCTTTATTCCCTGTTGCTTCAATTGTTCTTAACGCCTCATCAATCTCACTCATGGTGGCATCTCCTGTTGCCAATATAAGTGGTTTATTTTTACGAGCTATATAATCAATCATTTCTAACCAAGTAATTTCACCTGATCCAATTTTAATAAACGGTACATTTAGTTCAACGCAAAGATCAACAGCTTCAATATCATAAGGTGATGTAGAAAAATCAATTCCAATGGAACTACAGTAATCGGCTACTTCTTTATGCCACTCTCTTGGAAATTCTGCATCTTTAAACACTTCATTAACAGGTCTTCCCCAAGTACCGTGTACGCCTTTTAATTGCATTTTAGAAAAACCTTTGGCAGATACAATTTTTTCAGATATAAAACTTTGAAACTTTGCACAATCGGCTCCTGTTTCTTTAGCCGCATCGCATAAACGCTTTGCTTTTTCAATGTTTCCATCAAAATTGGCTCCAATTTCAGCGATGATATAAGAAGGTCTGCCTTCTCCAATTATCTTATCTCCTATCGCAATATTTTTGTTAAATCCTTTGTTCATATTGAATGTAATTTAATTGTTAAATAGAAAATTCATTTAATGTTTTGTTAAGTATTGCTGCTTGCACTTTGGCCTCTTCCAAGTTCCAGTAATTCGTTTTCATTTGTATCATTCTAGGTTGCAAATATTCTGCATTAGGACACAAACCTAATTCATAGTTCTGCCAAATTTCGGGCTTATGTTGTATCTCATTCAAAAATAATGGTTCAAAATAAGATAACTTCCACGCTGCATAAAAACCATCCCCGCCATTTTTTTGAAATGCATCCCTGAACCTATACCAATCAACTGAAGGATTTTCTGTATTCAATACCCAACTATAACCCCAATAAGAGTTAACATAATCTACCGGGTTAAATTGTGGTATTACTAGAGCACTTCCTTTAACAGCAGCATCAAATAACTTTGCAACCTCAATTCTAATCTCTACTAACTCCTTGGCTCGCTCTAATTGTCCTAGAACAATGGCCGCATTTCCTTCACTAAGCCTATAGTTAAATCCTAAACTAACATGCCGACTATACTGCGGATCTTGAATATCATTTCTGGTAATTTTACCTTGCTTTGCGCTAACGCCGGCATAACCTAGGCTACTAAACTTTCGAGCCTTATCTGCAAACAATTCGTTACTTGTACAAAGCATCCCACCTTCACCGCAAGTAAGATGTTTACTAGCTTGAAAACTAAAACTCGAAAAATCGCCAAAACTTCCTACCATTTTTCCCTTATAATAACTTAGAAAGCATTCTGCATTATCCTCAATCAGAAATAATTGATGCGTTTTACAAACTTCAATTATCGCATCATAATCAGGCGATAAACCATATAAAGCAACAGTAATTACTGCTTTAGTTTTTGGAGTGATTTTTTCTTTAATTGATTCTGCAGAAATATTAAAAGTATCCTTATCAACATCTGCGAAAACGGGAACGGAGCCATTATGGAGTACAGCCAGAGCTGTGCTTGACATTGTTAATGGTGGAACTATCACTTCATCACCCGGCTGAACCCCAAGCGCTGCTAATGCGGTGTGCATAGTTGCTGTTCCATTAACATGACCAATAGAATAATTAACGCCTAACAAGGACGAAAAGGCTGCTTCTAAACGGTTCCCGAAAATACTATTCTTACTAGTATTAAATTCATTGTCAATAACCTCGCAAACATATTTTTTTTCTAATTCTGTAAAACGTTTCATTGTTATATATTTCGTTTATAAATCCAATTATAATTCCCTTCGCTTTTATCCAAAAATTCTTGGACTAAAGAATATTGATGATCGACAAAAAGTTCTTTAATATACAAGTTATAATTACGTATATGCGATTGGTCACCCCTTAACCTTAGGTATGACTTTTCATTTAAAATTTTAGTATTAACTGAATCCTTAACATCATACTTTCCTGACGGATCCGAAATAACAACATATTTTTGAGCTTTGCCGAATATCCAAGACAGAATATTTATAATGTCACTCTCATCAATATAAGTTAGCGTAGATCTAGCAATAACAATATCCACTTGAGGCAAAAACTGTTCACTGTCAATACCATAAAAACCACAAAAAAAACTTGTATTTGGTGCATTCTTTTGGGCAAAGTTTATCATATTAGCAGAAGCATCAATGCCATAGGTCTGAATATGTGGAAATTTTTTATTGATTAAAGCTAAGTTATGGCCATTTCCACAGCCTAAATCAACGAGAGAGGAGCAATTTTCAATAAAGGATTCAAAAGGGGTAAAATCATACTCGTCTCGGGCATTCCATTCCAAAGTTGCTTCTCTATCCCATAATTCAGATTGAAATGATTTGTACATTTTGGGCTGATATTCAAAATTTAAAAATTCGCCATACAACTGCTTAATAATTTTAAATTTTATGCTTTTGTTGTTATGAATTGAATTAACAACTCCATGTTCTTTAATGTAATTTTTTGCTTTAGGAATGTTGTATAAAAACTTTGCGATTTTTTGAATAAAAAATTTAATAACTGATTTATAGTTTATCATCGTAAAATGCAGTAAAAATATTGATTGTTTAGGGTGTAATAAACTCAATTATAATAAGCTAGAATAACTTATTTTGTGTACATGGCACTCCGTTGTACCCCCAAATTATGAGCGGCAATTTTTGGATATTGATTGATCAAACTAAGAATATCTTCCATTACAAATAAAGCTTGGTCTTTATACAAATTATTGTACACCATTTCTGCCATCTCAAAATCTAATTGGGTATCAATTGTCCATCGTAAATGGGAAAGATTTACACTATTTGAGAAATTTCCTGTTCTAAAAAATGCTTGATTACGGTAAAAGTATTGTGTCACATGTTCTTTCTCAAAATCGTCATTAGCCGAAAAAAAAGCCTTTTCAATAGCCGAAAACGTAAAAACTTCTGTATCTAGACCTTCCGGAAAACTGGGAGGAAAATTATTATAAGCAAAATCTAATGTCTCTGTTTGTAATTTATTAATTACGTTGTCAATAACATTTGGATCTTTAAATGGGTCATCAGCTGTTACTCGTACAATGATATCAGACTTATAATGTTTAGCAGTTTTGTAATAACGATCAAGAACATTTTGCTCATCACCTCGATAAAACAATACATCATTTTGACTACACCATAATGCTATTGAATCATCTAAGGGATTATGTGTAGTTGCTACAATAATCCGATTGATAAATTTAGAATAGCTTAATCGATTAACTACATGCCATAATAATGGTTTGCCAGACAGTAACTTAAATACTTTCCCCGGCAACCTTGTTGATCCGGTTCTCGCTTGAATAATTGCATCAATCATAATTAGATACTGAAAGTAACATCAACATGCGTTTTTATCAATGTTCTTATCTGTTCAACAGATAACCATTCTGAATTGGTTCCCGAATTGTATTTGAAACCAACCGGTACTTTTTTGGCATTAAAGTGTTTTTCAAAATCTTCAATATTCCATCGTGGAACTTGTGGCACAATTACATAATACTTATCTAAATCATAAGTAGTAAAGGAATCTGACTCTGTAATCATTTCTTCATGTACTTTTTCTCCAGGTCTAATACCAACATAATTAAGCTTGCAACCCGGAGAAATCGCCTCTGCAACATCTAGAATACGATAAGATGGTATTTTGGGTACATATAGTTCACCTCCCCAATGATTTTGTACAGCAAATAATACCATATCCACTCCTTCTTCTAAACTTATATTGAATCTTGTCATTCGATCATCGGTAATTGGCAAGACGCCATCATTTTTTCTATCTAGAAAAAATGGTATAACAGAACCCCTTGAGCCCATTACATTTCCATATCTAACTACTGAAAATTTAAGATTGCGAGATCCTCTTATATTGTTTGCTGCAATAAATAGTTTATCTGAACATAGTTTAGTGGCACCATACAAATTGATTGGAGCACAAGCTTTATCAGTAGATAATGCCACAACATTTTCAACACCACAATCTAATGCTGCATTAATCACATTTTCTGCACCAAACACATTTGTTTTAATACACTCCATTGGATTAAATTCAGCGGTAGGTACTTGCTTTAAAGCAGCGGCATGAATAATTATATCTATACCCTCACATGCTCTTTTAAATCTTTCTCCATCTCTTACATCTCCAATAAAATATCGTATAGCAGGAAATTTTTGTTCGCTGAAAATTTGAGACATTTCGAACTGCTTCAACTCATCTCTAGAATAGACAACTACTTTTTTAACATCGGGGTATTTCTTAAATACAGTTTCAATAAATTTCTTACCAAATGAACCGGTTCCCCCGGTTACTAAAATACTTTTCCCATTCATAATATGTGATTTTAATTAAGCTTAAATAAATCTGCTGTACCTTGACCATAAAGGCCCAATGCAATAAATAGTAGATTGAAGAATATATAGGCAACGAAAATGTTACCAATACGCTTAGCCCATTGCCTTGCTGTAATATGTGCAACCAACGGGTAGATAAATATAATACCTACAGCAATGTATGTCATATTGAAAAGACCCGAAAAAAGACTAATTAATAATAGTATGATACCGGTTAAGGAAACCATATCCAATTCTCGGTATTTCTTTACTGCCACTTTAAATGCAAAAGAAACTAATGCAATATTAAGTATGGCTTGCCAATAATCCATTGGGTGATACAAAGTATAACTTTTATATTCTAAGAACTGCACCCAAGGAAAAGGGCCTAAAAAAGCTCGAAAAATATTGATAGGTAGTAATACATAATAGGTAAGATTTGCAGCATTTTTAAACCCCCCTTCTTTACCTGTAGAGTAAGCATTTACCTGATCTAAAAAATTTGCTGTGGAAAGAATAAATATTATAGCTGGTATTGCTGCAATTACAATATAATATTTAAATTGTTTATATTTAGGTGGTAATTCAAGCAAAAAGTTATAAAGTAGTACAATTAGTGGTATGATTACATAAGTAGTTCTTAGACTATAAAAAAGGAAAAGTACAATTGGTAAAAATAGTAATTGTAGAAGTTTTCTTTTTCTAAAATAAAATAAAAGGAAAAGTCCAATAACTAAGAAAAATTGACCAACAATATCTCGTTCAAGTACGCTTGGTATTATTGCGAACCCTTGTACCAAGCATAAAATTAATACAGTCTTTACTTGCTTTAATGGATACCCCATTTCGTTTACCATTGCAGCAATTAAAACCGAAGAATAAATTGATGTTAAAGTATTAATAACACTAAAGTTCAATGCGTTTGGACCTGTGAAATAATATACATCACTAATAAACAATGCTATTAAATGGCTTTTACCAAATTGGAGTAATGACAAATACTGCAAATCAGGAAATGTAAAATATCCATTAGAAATTCGATACTCTGCTAGGTATTTTGCAAAATTATGAATCCAAAGAAAATCTGGTAGGTATTCTGGAGTTCCTGATGACTCAAAATATTCTGGTTGTATGAGTGACAGATAATGAACTGTGCCTATTCCCATTTTTAGTACAAAAAATCCCGACAGTGTGACTATTAAATAGAATCCATTATATGATTCACGTAAATAATACCCTAAAAAGAAAATAGCAAAAAAACCAGCAAAAACTACAAATAAAAAAGAACCTTGAATATCATTTCTATCAATACCAGATTGAATTGCAAACCAAAAGATAAAATAAGAAAGAATTACCCCAATTAGTGGCCTAATCGATTTCAATCTAAAAATATTTAGTTAATTGTGATTTAAACATTGATAAAAAATAATTCATTCTTTTATCAATCAATGAAAATAGAAAAAAATAAATCAATACAGATACAATTAAAATTATCGACAAAGCCATAATCGAATTAGTAGGCTTTAAAAAATAGATTCCAATAGAAGCTATTAAAAAATGGCTTGCGAAAAAATATAATTTGTCACAATAGTATTTTTTAATCGAGATAACTATTTTCTTTCGAATTTTATTCTCATACAACAATAATATTGGAGCACCCGCAAATAAAAGAGCAATAGGAATAGCAATAATATTAACATAGCGAACTAAAAAGAATAATAAAACTAAATAAATTAAAGAATTATATAAGTCATATAAGGCTGTTTTTCCAATTTCACCCATTGCCATTAATATAGAATTATAAAAGTTCCGAATTTCAGCTACTAACATTGCGATGATGATTAAGGCCAACAGCCAGTACCCGCCGAACTTATCTATACCAACCCAATATCTTATTATCTCTTTTGTGAAAAGAAAAGAAAAAAGAAAACTAGCGAACAATAAGAAAAAGAATATGAAATCAATTTTAAGAAACGTTTGCCTTTTATACTTTGCATCTTGTGAAGCAAATGTAAGTGAAAGACCTGCAAATACAGATCCATTTATCATACCTACAAACATACGAGCTGTAGTAGCCACTTTTGCAGTGATATCGTAAATAGCTGCCATTGATGGCTGATGTAACACTGATGCGATAATAAAACTTTGAGAATTATTCACAATTAGAGTTGCAAGCTTAGCCATAAAAGGCAATGCCATATCTTTTATTATCTCTTTGAAAACTAAAAAACTAGCTGTTGGTATTTGTAAATTTCTTTTTTTCCATTGTCTAACATTAAATATGAGCAACAACAATAAATACAATGTACTACGTACTAAATATCCTAAAGCAATAGATAATACATTAAATCTATTAATAAGAAGGTAATAAATTGTAACAATACCAGCAATAGAAGAAATGACATTCGCAAGCCCTGGAAAAAAGGTTTGTTGCCAAACTTGGGCATAAGTTCCTGCTACTGAAAAGAGTATAGTAAATGCAGCAGTTAATCCACTTACAAGTATAGATAGTTTAAGAATATCTACATCATTGTCAGGCGTATTTACCCACCCTGCAATGAAAAAAGACATAATCCAAGTTAATAGTAGAATAATTAAAGCAATAACTAAAGCCACAATCACACTACTTCCAGCCAACTTAGAAAAACGCAACTTATCATTTGTTTGCCAAGCTACAGCCAACTTCTGAGTAATGATAAAAGCCAAACCAGCTTCTAATACACTTACCAATCCTATTAAATTACCTGTAGCTAACCAAGAACCATAGGTGTTGATATCAATAAAATTTAGGTATAGAGGAACCATAAAGACTCCGCTAATTATAACAAATAGTAGGTTTGATAGATTAAATAAATAATTATAAATGGATGCTTTAGCCTTCAAATTAGGTCATGGTTTTGTCTAAAATAGATTATTCAAATAAACCAATATATTCTTTCATAATGTTTTTTTGAGAAAGTTGTAATTGCACCTATGAAATAAATAAAAGCCTAAGAACAGATAAATGAATCAATAAAAATAAATAAAGACATTTAGATTTGTAACCAAGTTTCAGGTATCAGATCATTCGTTTTATTAGGCATTGCTTTGCCAAACCAATTCTTTGGAGCAATTATTGTTTTATTATCATTATCATTTAACCATGCCGCCCACCAACTAAATGAACTATTCGCAATAATATTATGTGTACACATTGACATTAACCAAAAGCTTTCGATATCAGATAATGAATCAACAAAATGCATTTTCGCAAAGGATAGATTTTTTTTGCACCAATTAATGTCGTCTGAGAAAACGAATAACTTATCATATTTGCCTAAAGATGAAATAGCATCAGCATAATATTCAATCGGCTGTAACGGATGCTTGTCAGGCTGACTCACATAATCTGTTCTTCGGATATGGATTGACACATTAATCATACCAGATTGTACAATTCTATTCAACTTTTCTGATATTAATGTATTTGGCTTCAACTCGGATTTAATGAGAGATGCATAATCTTGAAAATACTTTTCCGATTGCCAATACCCATCAAATATTAAACTTGTGTCGATTATTTCTGGAATTGGGGTATACGTAAAGTCTGGATTGTCTCTACATATTATTGCGTCTCTATTTTTTTTATTGTTTACTTTATATTTTATATAAGGAAATTTATTTAATTGAAAATTTCGTTTAAATTGTTTTAAAAAAAAGCTATTGTCTATAAATACATTATCAAATTTCTCACTTAAACTTCTGTAAAAAGCATATTGAAATAGTTGATTGCCTAAGCCCCCTCTAATTTTCACTACTAAAGAATGTTCATGGTTTTTTGCACCAAAAAAATTAAACATCAAATACTAATTGAATTATTTTATAAAAGAAGAAAGTATATTAATAAACTCAGTCTTTGAAGTGAGCTTTAGGTATAATTCTTTCGAACCTTGACTAACCTGTGTATATACTTTATCATCATCAAGTAAAGTGATCGCTTTTTGAAAACCTTCAAAATCGCCTAGCGCAACTTTGAATCCATTAACACCGTTAATTATTTCCTCATGATGTATACCTAAATCAAAACAAATAACGGGTTTAGACAATCCAAGCGCTTCTAAAAATGCAAATTCTGTAGTTGTTGGCCATAACGATGTTATTAGTACACCTTTAGATTGAGCATATAAACTTGCCAAGCCGTTGTTCCAAGAAATATCATACAATACATCAACAACCCCTTCATGTATAAAGGGGGTTAAACCATGCTGCTTAATAACTGCTTCTGCCTCCGCTTTAGTGGAAAAAACCAATTTAACCTTTGTATGTCTTAAATAAGGTAAAATGTATTTGAAAAGATGTATCCCTTTTTCAACCCGATTCTGTGCAGCTACCACATAATAGTCTCCTTTACTAATAGGTTCATTAGCTACTCGGTTATCATCAAAAAAAAGAGGTATTTTAAGGGTATTGCTTGACGGTATTCCATAAGCATGATAAAACCCTAATTGTTCGTCAGTTGAGCCAAGCACTACATCTACTTTTTGAAGATGCTTTTTTAACCGCCATCTCGTAACCATACCGTTGGCTAAAAAAAGTGTAGGATTGTTACTTGTTTTAAACCCACAATGGTTCGTAAAAGCATTTAACGGATTTCCGTTAAGACATTTAGTACAAGGCCCGGCTTCTAAGGCAGCATGAATTCTTGCACAGTAAAAATCTTGACAAAGAATTAAGTAACTATGTTTTATTTTGAATTTTTCTATGACTTCAAAATAAACCAAAGGTCGATTAACAACTGCTCCTATTGAAAAAATAAAATCAGGCTGAAATGTTTTGATTACAGACTCAAATTCATTTTTATAATCAGCCGCTAGATAATTGGCCTTAACGGTAAATACCTTTCTTTTAAAACTAATAACAGGAAATTGAATTTCTTGCGGATTCTCATTGGTAAATACACCAATCGTATGCCCCATTTCATATAATAAAAGAGCAGCTGATCTCGCTGCTACAGCACCTGAGTGATGTGTAAAAAAAACATCGGGGATGATTAGTACTTTTGGCATTTAACTAGCGTTGGTTTCAAATGTAAAAGCTATTGTATCGGCTGCATCATATAGTCTATCTGTATACGCTAACAAAATAAAATTTTCATTGCTGTCATTGATAAAATTATGAGCAACGCCGGCAGGTACAAATAATGTTACTGGTTCATTTTCATGCATATCAATAGTCATTTTTTCATGCGTATTGATATCTACAAGCTCAACCTTACAACTGCCTGAGATTAAATAAAACCATTCATTGGCAACATTATGGTAATGACCCCCTTTGGCTTGACCAGGTGTTGCCATTGTCATATACACTTCACCGGTAAAATTAGGTAAGCCTTCTTCTGTACCGGTAATCGTTTTAACAAACCAACCTCGATGGTCAACAATTTTTTTTCGAGGTATCATCTTTATTTTCTGTGCTAGCATTTAAAAGAAAGAAGGAGTGATATAATCTTTAATACCATCAGTAAGTGTTATTGAAGGCGACCATCCTACATTCATCGCCTTTGTATTGTTAATCAATAAAACTTGCATGGCCTCATCTGCTTTATTTAATTGTCCCAATGACAACATGGGATCCTTTTCAAAAAAATTAAAGATTGTACTAACAACATCTTTTACCGAACAATAATCGCTAGTGGCTAGATTCCATAAACCCGGCTGAATATTGTTGTTACAAATGGCAAGTACAAATGAAGCTACATCTAGTCCGTGTAAAAACTGTCTTATTTGTGTTCCTGCCGTTAGCTTCACCGTTTCATTTCGGCTTAGTGCATTAATTAAATATGGTATAAGACGTTGCCCATCTTCATAACGACCATATACCGATGGCAAAATAATATGATAGTGGTTACACTTTTTCATGGCATCAAAACAAAATCGGGAAAGCATTCGTTTAGAAGTACAATAATGATTCGGAACTTCTCCGATTGCACTTACCACATCTTCTTCAGTAAAATAATCTAATAAATTATTAGCACCTATTTCAAAATAGGAACCAAATGTGATTAATTTACCTGTAAATTGATGTTCTGACAAATAGTTACTTAGTGAAACTGGAATAAATGTGTTTAGACCGTAAATATGCTCTGTTGAATATTTTTTAGAAGATTGAACACCTGCGGCGGCTGCATAAATGATCACATCAAAACTAAGCAAGAAATTAAAGTCAAGTGTTTGATTTGGATATTCAAATGTAATATGCCGATGTTCACCAATGATTGTTGACCGTGAAAACAGAACTAAATCAACATCTTCCTTTTCAAATGTATTAATGATATACTTTGCAAGAAAAGAAGAAGCTCCTATTATAGCAATTTTAAGCATTAACTATTTAAATAGTTGTTGATGGTTGTTATCACTAATTCTGATGCAGACAATTTTTTACCAAGATAGTCTTTGTACCATTGTACTGTTAATTTGATAGCAGTTGTGCTATTATATCGAGGTTGCCATTTTAACTGATGTACCGACTTTGAGATATCTAAACTCAATAAATTAGCTTCATGAGGCTGGTTAACTCCTGAATTGACCGCATAATTACCACTGCCCCATATTTTAATAGCTTCCTTTGTTAAGTCTTCTACAGTTGACACATCGGTTGTTAGTGGTCCAAAGTTCCAAGCACCTGAGAAATCAATTGGATTATTTGCTAGTTTGGCACCCAAAATTAAATAACCACCAAGTGGCTCAATAACATGCTGCCAAGGTCTTGTGCTGAATGGGTTTCTCAATATTACTTGTTTGTTTTCAGACAAGGCATTAATGATATCTGGAATGATTCTATCCGCAGACCAGTCTCCACCACCAATAACATTACCAGCCCTAGCAGATGCAATACCTTTTTTATGGATGTTATACTGAGAAGGGTTAAAAAATGAAGAACGATAAGAGTTAATGATGATTTCGGCACAAGCCTTACTTGCACTATAGGGATCATAGCCTCCTAAAGCATCGATTTCACGATAAGGAAAAACATGTTCTTTATTCTCGTATACTTTGTCTGTTGTGATTAAAACAACTGCACATGGTTTATCTAAATTTCGCAATGCGTTTAGTATGTTCAAAGTACCAATCGCATTGGTTTGAAAGGTTTCTACCGGTGTAAGGTAAGATTGTCGTACTAATGGTTGTGCTGCAAAATGAAAAATAAAATCAGGTTGGAAACTAGTTATTGTTTGTTCAACGAACCGATAGTCTTCTATTGGATGAATAATAGAATGACATAAAGTATCTCCGTTAATCAGATGATATAAATCGTTTTCATGTAATGGATTTAATGCCAAACCGCATACTTCGGCTTGTAATAACTTCAGCCATTGTAACATCCAAGCCCCTTTGAAACCAGTATGACCCGTTAAAAGAACTTTTTTTTCCTTATAAGACGCTGAAAGATTTATATCAGAAAGCTTCACTATTTAAATTTTACCAGTTTTTCCAAAGGGCTTTATTTGATGCCCAATCGTATTCTAATTCTTGTTTGTCTCTTAATGTATCCATTGGTTTCCAAAAACCAGTGTGTTTGAAAGCAGCCATTTGTTTATTTGCTGCAATATTTTCTAATGGTGTTCTTTCCCATATGGTAGAATCACCATCTTGTATATAATCAAATACACCAGGTTCACAAACAAAAAAACCTCCATTAATCCATGCACCATCCCCTTTCGGCTTTTCTTCAAAACTAATAACTTCATTGCTGTTAGAGATATTTAAAGCACCGAATCTCCCTGATGGCTGTACAGATGTAACCGTAACAAGTTTTTTATTAGTGTGATGAAAATCTAAAAGTGCTTTTATATTAACATTACTCACACCATCACCGTAGGTTAGCATAAATGTTTCATTGTTAATATAGGGTTGAATTCTTTTTATCCTTCCACCAGTCATGGTGTCATGACCGGTATCAATTAATGTAATCTTCCAAGGTTCTGCCTTTGAATTAATAATTTCTGTTGAATTTGCTTTAAAATCGATCACTAAATCTGATTCGTGTCGATAATAATTGGCAAAATACTCTTTTATAAAATATCCTTTATACCCTAAGCAAATTATGAAATCATCAAAGCCATAACTAGAATAAATTTTCATAATATGCCATAAAATAGGTTTGCCTCCAATTTCAACCATTGGTTTTGGCCTAAGCGATGTCTCTTCAGACAATCTTGTACCTAACCCACCGGCAAGAATGACCACTTTCATTTTATTTCAATTTATTTTTTATCCATGCTAAAACTCCCTCTTTTTCTTCCTCTACATAATAGCCTGATTTCTTACTTCCTCCTCCATAACCATAGCCATAGCCATAACCATAACCATAACCATAACCATAACCATAATATCCGTTTATGCCAGATGCGGTCACATCATTTACAATTAAACACATATTGGGTAATTTTTGACTAGTAAAGTAGTCGTTAATTAAAGCTAGCTGGCGCTTTGCAGTATAGCGTTGCCTAACAACATAAACAGTACAATCAACATATTTTGCAAGAATCATTGCGTCGCCAACTAATCCTATAGGCGCAGTATCAACAACAATTATATCATATGTTTGCTTTAAGTATTCAAATAAAACATCCATTTTTTGATCTAACAGTAATTCTGCAGGGTTTGGTGGAATTGGACCACAAGAAATCAACCACAAACCCGGAATATCTTTAACAGGTTGTGCGATATCTTCAACTGCAACTTGACCAACAACATAATTCGTAACTCCTTTATCTGATTTCATATCAAACCCCTGTGTGATACGAGGCTTACGCAAGTCAAATTCTAACAGAACAACTTTCTTTCCAGCTAAAGTATAAACTGTTGCAATATTAGTACTGTTATATGATTTGCCCTCCCCACTAACAGATGATGTTACCATTAATACAGGTGTTTCCTTACCTTTTATCATGTACTGTAGGTTACCCCTTATTATTCTAAATTGTTCGGCAATCACTCCTCTCGATTTTCTTACTACTTCGTTATGATGAGCATGATTACTATGCCCAACTTCACCAACAATAGGAATTTGAATATTCTTAATAATGTCGTTTTTGGTAGTAATTTTATCATTCATCAAATCTCTAATCTGAATTATCGTAAGCGGTAGTACTATGCCAAAAAGAGCAGCAAGTAGGTAAATATTTTTTTTATTGGGCTTAATTGGACTTTTTGTACTTATTGCCCGATTAATAACTTTGGAGTTTGACACAGTAGAAGCCAATGAAATAGCACTTTCTTCTCTTCTTTGGAGTAAATACAGATAAAGACTTTCTTTTAATTTTTGTTGACGAGAGATATCTAACAATTGTCTTTCTTTTCTTGGAACCATATCGATAGTTCCTTTATATAGATTATATTTAGATTGAAGATTATTTAATAAAAGTAGTAGCGATTTTTCTACGTTTCTAGTATTCTCCAATATATTTATCCTTAGTTTTTCTAAACCAGCTTCTACAGTTTGAACAGCTGCGTTTTGAGGTCCAACCCTCGTCAATAAAAGTTCCCGCTCCAAAATTGCTTTGTTATATTCCCCAATTAACAAATTTAAAGTAACATCATTAATGCCTAACGATGATGGAACCAACTTATACTGTTTATCAGATGATTTGACATAATCACTAACCATCTGCAAAACACTTAATCGAATTTGTTGTTCAGTTATGTCTTTTTCAATAGACTTAATATTATCGAGACCTATTGTAGATTGCGTTGGCAGATTAACCACATTATTATTTTCTCTAAAATCTTGAAGCCCCTCTTCTACTCCGCCGAGTTCAGAAGTAATAATTTTAAGTCTTTCGTCTATAAAATTCAGCGTATTTGAAGTGATTCTGTTCTTATCCTCAACATTGGTAACATCATACTCATACATCAATCTATTAATAATGTCTTTTCCCTTTTCAGGATTTTCGCATTGCAGGGATAAGAGAAGCACAGTACTTTTTTCAACTTTTGTTTTTACAGATATACTTCTAGAATACTTATAAACTGCATTCTCTAACGATGTCCAATCAATTTGATACTGCTCATTGCTTTTTATTCGTTTAGTACTATCTCGAATAATTACAATATTATTTCCGTTATAATAAAAGGGTTGATTAATTTTAATATTTCTACCCCCCTTTTCATCTCCTAACCTAAAATTCCCGATGGTGTCTATTGCATTTAGGATAAGTCGAAAGGAACGTGATGAATCCTTTTGAGAAATAATATGCAATCTAATTGGAGCGTTTTTATATACTTCAGAAAGTACAACTTTACCCTTAGTGAAATAGCTAGTTTGCAAATCAAGTGCATTAACTACACGTTCAACAATAGGCATTGAAAGCAAAATCTCTTTCTCATTTTCAAGATTACTACGCCCTTTAAACGATAATACATCAGCAAGTAGTTCATCTGTTTTATTTCTATTCTTATCTTCATCTTTAATCAAAAGACTAGCTGTGATATTAAATTCTGGGCTTGTAACCCGAATGTATAGATAAGCCGTAGTGAAAAAGAGGGACAGGGTCACAATAAATAATGGCAGATAAGCCAAATATTTAAAGAGAATTTCTTTAAGATTTATGGTCTTTCCTTCATTTTCTAACCTTGTTAGAACGTCGTTTTTAGGGAAATCATTCATATGGAAAAAGTTCGGAGTTACGCTCCTCGATAAAAGTAATTTAAATATTTATTATTTGCATTAAATACTATCGCCATAAGGTATTTAGCAATACTGCAAATGAAGTTACGATACCAACAATTACACCTACATCTCTAGATTGTTTGGTATCAACAGACTCAAACTTTTGTGGGTATGTCTCTACATACACAACATCATTTTGTTGTAGCCAAAAGTAAGGTTTTGTAAAAATGTCTGTCTTAGTCATGTCAATTCTATAAAAATCAGTTTTGTCATCAACTTGTCGAATTAATAATACAGCATTTTTTTTTGCATAAACTGTCATATCTCCTGATAAACCTAATGCATCTAAAATATTGATCTTTTCATTACTTACAACATGAACTCCCGGATTATACACCTCTCCGAGCACTGTAATTTTATAATTAGCAATTTTTACTTTTACTATTGGGTCTTTTAAGTAGGCTAATAACTTTTTCATGATCGTATCAGATGCCTGCTTTGTTTTCAGTCCTAAAACCTGTACTAATCCTATTTGAGGGAATTGGATATATCCATTTGGATCTACTGTATAACCTGGTACTGAAATTCCACCACCACTTTGAGATACTGTAGTCTGCTGGTTAAAATTTAAAGCGCTCATAGGGTCACTTGCAGATACAGTAATCTGAAGCAAATCGCCTTTTTGAATAAAGGGTTCCGTATAAATAGCCACTTTATTTTTTATTGAATCTAAATTGCCTTGAAAGTAGTTTAATTGCGGCTTTTGAACTTTACATGCTACAAGAAATGAAATTACAATTATAAGACAACAAGTATTTAGAATATTTTTATGTATCATAAATTGCTATTTATTGATTTTGTAATAGAAGAACGATTAAGTAAGTATAAAACCACAATAGGAACAGGTGAAATAAATAAGTCTCGAATTCCAAAAACTACTTTTTTAAAATAGTTTGGGATTAATACTAAATCTGTAGCTCTTAAAAATAAGACTAGGCCATTTAAGAAAAATATTATAGCGTAACTGACAATCCAAATCAGCATTATCCAAGAAGGGTAAACTTTAAACAAATAATAGCCCACCGTCCAAGATACTAGCAAAAATACCAATCCTATTGAGTGTCTTACTGTTGAAGAATAAAATCTAATGTCCATGTTTTCGTATAACAAGCAATAATGAAGTGTAGATATTATGATTGTTATAAAGAGAAATATAATAAATTTTTTTGAATTACTCATCTAATTTTTCCGTTTTGTGTACCATGCCCATAAAATAAAAATAAGCACATATACAATTGTTGTAAATAGATAATGATGAGAAAAGTCAAAAAAAGAATAATGATCTAAATAAATCCATGCTAGAGCCGTACATCGTGCAATATTCAGAAAGTATATTGCAACACAACCAAATATAATAAAAGCTATACTTTTTTTAAATGTAGTTGCAAAACAAGCTATAAAGCCCACATATAATACATAAAGTTCTAATGCATTACAAGGATCCTCTATACCAATTACATGTCTACCATTTGTATAAATGACAGATTTGCCGATTTCTACGATTTTTTTATTTCCACTCCCTTTTCCATAATGGATTACACTCACATTTTCAGCAACTCCGAGTTTTTGAATAAAGAAACCACAAACCTCTGCTGTTTGCTTAGTTAGAAAAAAATCGGGCTGTCTAATAGGTTGGAGTATGAATAAATAGAGCGATTTCCAGATAATCAGTAAAACAAAAGATTTGATTAAAAACCCCTTAACCTCTGAAGGTATTTGTACCATTGACACTACTAATATTTGGATTACAAGTTTAGCTTCGCCATCTCAGTCACAGTTAGAGGCCTGTGCCGGTCATTTGGGGGGAATAAAAAAGTGCTTACTGCGAGACAAATACCTCGTGTAAACACTTATATAAAAGAGAGTTCAAAAATGCAGTTATCATGTTGGCTCCTTCGTACATCTCAGTTACAGTTTTACTTTAACACATTGATAATCAATTCACAAGCACTACCTGTAACATTACTATTCGTGCAAATATAGGGGATTGCAAGATGGGTATAAAACAAATTTGTGTGTTTTTTGTATTAACTCATTCCCCATTTCCTTACAAAATAAAAGTGTACAGTAGGTTTGACGTCTTTTTGAAACGGTTGGCTGCTTACGCCTCCACTACTTTATTGACTTTCACTAAATATAATTATGCCAAATTGTCCTTTTGGTAATCGAATAGTCAAGATTTAACTAAAAAAGCCAATCAAAGCTGGCGGCGTTTGAATTGTCAAGTAAAAATCAAAAAATGAATAACAATTAGACTAGACATTTAAAAGTAATAGGCCTTATTTATCCCGCATATATCTGCTCAATTATCTTAACCGTTTGCATGGCCTCAAAACCATCTGTTGCAATAGGAGCATTATCATGTAGCACAGCCACTAAATTATCATACACCTTATCATGGTTACTCATCGAACCTTGATAGGTGCCATAAGCATTGGCCGGGTTTCCTTTGGGCAAATCGGCGATGGTATATCCTTCTATGTGCTGATACTCCAATTCATTCAGGTACTGACCACCGATTTTAACGGTCCCTTTTGCACCAAATAAGGTCAAAGAGCCCTCCATGTTTTGTTGATGACTATTAACGGTGTAATGCATACTTCCAATCACACCCGATTTGAATTGTAGCAGCACAACCCCGGTATCTTCAAACTCTATTATTCCTTGATGGGCATAGTTCGACATCAAGCTTTGCGTTGTTTCGATGTCGCCCAAAAACCAATACAATAAATCAATGAAATGACTAAACTGTGTAAACAAAGTACCGCCATCTAAGGCTTTTGTTCCTTTCCAGGAATTGTGATAATAAGCTGCATCTCTGTTCCAGAAACAGTTTAATTGTACACTGTAGATGGTACCGAGTCTACCTTCATCCAATAATTGTTTAACGGCCACCACTGGTGGATTGTACCTATTCTGTTTAACACAAAGCAATTTTCTGTCTGCCATTGCGGCAGCTGCAATCATAGCCTTACAATCTGATGTCGAAATCGCCATTGGCTTTTCAACCAATACATGGCAACCTGCTTGTAGCGCAGCAATAGTATGTGTGGCATGCAGGCCATTAGGACTACATATCACTACCACATCTATGGCAAGCTCAGCATTTAATAAGGTTTCTAAATCGGAAAAAACTTGTGCATGATAGGGTTGAGCTAGTACGATTGCTTTTTCCAATACAATATCACAAACGGCCGCCAAAACCCCTCTTGCGGCTATATGCTGTGCATGGCGTTCAGCAATTCTGCCACAACCAATAATCGCAAATCGCAAAGGCTGATGCATAGCTATATTTAAACCACAAAGAAAAGTGAAAAATGCAGACCGAATGGAAAGTACAAAATAAAGTAAGAGAAAAACAACTAAGCAATCAAATTCCACCACTGCTAGTTTCGACAAGCTCAGCCAGCTCAAAACAGCTGCAAAATTGAGGATCAAAATATAGTAGTTCAATTAATTTCAGAAAGGACTGAAGTAAAATCAACTCCCAAAACTCAGCACCACAGTAAAACCTTAGCATAATCTATGCGAATCCAGAAACAGCGCTGTATATCTGTTTCTGGGGTCTTTTTTTTGGTCCTTTTTTGGACAAGCAAAAAAGGACAAGACAATCGATGCTCCAATTAGGCTGTGGAGACATAACCCAAGGAATCACATCAACAAACTCAACCAGCGAAAAAAAAACTAATTTGCTGTTCCCAAAACAAGCCATATGAACCAACGCTATTATTCCTTGGATATATTTCGTGGTGCTACCGTTGCCTTAATGATATTGGTCAATAACCCCGGTAGTTGGGGACATATTTTTCCCCCATTGAAACATGCCGAATGGCACGGCTGTACCCCTACCGATTTGGTGTTTCCCTTCTTTTTATTCGCCGTAGGTAATGCAATGGCATTTGTGATGCCCAAATTTGAACAAGCCGGCCCGACTGCATTTTGGAAAAAGGTCATCAAACGAACAGTACTCATTTTTGGGATTGGGCTTTTCCTCAACTGGAGCCCCTTCATTGCTTGGAAAGGAGAAGACCTAGCACCCAAACCTTGGGAAAATGTGCGACTATTAGGCGTATTACAACGCATTGCATTGTGTTATTTTCTGGGATCAATTATTGTGTTTTATGGCAAAACAAAAGGCGCTTTTGTAATAAGTGGCATTTTATTATTGGTATATTGGTTTATGTGTTGGTGGTTAGGCAATCCAGCAGACCCTTATAGCCTTTCAGGGTATTTTGGAACTGCTTTTGATATTAATGTATTAGGAACTTCCCATATTTATAAAGGCGAGGGCATTCCTTTTGACCCAGAAGGATTATCAAGTACTGTAGCGGCCATTGTACAAGTAGTATTTGGTTTTTTAGTAGGTCAGTATATTCAACAAAAAGGCAAAAATTATGAGATGTTGAGTAACCTATTCATTGCCGGATCTGTCCTCATATTTGCCGGCTTTTGTTGGGATATGAGTTTCCCTATCAATAAAAAAATATGGACAAGTAGTTACACGTTATACACTACCGGTTTAGCCACCATGATTATTGGATTAATGATTTACTTAATTGAGTTTAAAACAGTAAGGGGAGCTTGGAGTAGATTTTTTGATGTGTTTGGCAAAAACCCATTATTCATTTTTGTATTGAGTGGATTTTTACCCAGAGTATTGGGTTTATTCCGTTGGGTTGATCATGTCAGTGATGATGGTAAAAATGTATACACCTCAGCATTTCCATGGTTTTACAACAATATTTGTAAAAATATAGCAGAAGATTTAAGAGTAGGATCTCTGTTGTATGCCCTTTGTATGATTACGTTTTATTGGTTGATTGTGTATGTGTTGGATAAGAAGAAAATTTATATAAAAGTGTAAAAAAAATACACTTTTATTTCGTGCCTTTACGAAATATGGAAAAGCAAATCAAATCTCTCCCCTTTAGGCGACGGGGCGTTAGCTTCGACAATCTCGGCCAGCGCCCCAAAAAAAAGAGAGGTTTAATAGACCTCAAGTCCAAATTAATTCAGAAAGGACTGAAACATAATTAACACTCAATACTGGGCCATACAGTAGCACAAAAGCTAAATCAAGGCGAATCCAGAAACAGGGCCGTATATCTGTTTCTGGGGTCTTTTTTTGGTCCTTTTTTGGACAAGCAAAAAAGGACAAGAAAAGGAAATAATCGAATTTAATTAACTCATAACGCCAGGGTCCTTGCAGTACCACAATCTCATCGCATAAGAGACCCTGTCAAGACAAAAAAGACTTCAAATTATTTCGTGAAGACACGAAACAAGAAAATAGACGCTTCGTTACACTCAGCTTGACAATACTAAACAAAAAGCTGCTCTGCTTTTACCAAACTCTCCGGCTTACCCACATCAAGCAGAAGTGAGCCGGTATGGTCAAAGGCTTTAATGATGTGTTGTTTACATAAATTGAGGTACACATCAACCATAGAAAATTTCCCTCGCTGTTCAATAAAATTAAAAATGTTGGTATTGATGACATGAATACCACTAAATGCTTTTTCAAAAAGAGGTAATTCAGTACGGATAATTTTTTCTTCGCCGGTGTTTACGTTTCTCCAACCACACAATTCTTCTTGCTGGTTGAATAAAAAATACCTCGATGTGGTTCTTTCTGTAACCGCTAAAGTAGCTAAAGGCTGATGCATTTGATGAGCAGCTATCATGCTGGCTAAATCCATAGTTGTAAGCATATCGGCATTCATCAATACAAGATTGGTTTGATCTTGTAAATAAGGAGCCGCCTTCCATAATCCCCCACCTGTTTCTAGCACTTCATCTCTTTCATCGCTAATTGTGATAGTACTACCCCATCCGTGATTAACCGTTACAGCATCAATAATCTGCTCGGCAAAATGATGCACATTAATCACCACATTCGTTATTCCAAACTGCTGTAAATATTCAATATTTCGTTGCAGCAATGATTTACCATTGACTAATGCTAGTGCCTTTGGATGATAATCGGTCCATGGTTTAAGCCTACTGCCTAAACCGGCAGCAAACAACATTGCAGTAGTAATAGAAGCAGATGAAGTTGACATAATCAAAAATTAACCGCAAAAACTATTAAACATTTGAACTTTCAAACTTCCCCACTCCTCACATTTCCCTTTTCCAATTGGCTTCATTCGTATGCGTTAGAGTGGTCTTAACTTTGTATTTGTTACGTAAATGACGGGCCGTTTGTTCAGCAGCATAAACACTGCGGTGCTGTCCACCTGTGCAACCAAAATTAATCATCAAATGACTAAATCCTCTTTTCAAATAATCTTCAACAGTAATATCAATTAAATCCCAAACGCTGTTTAAAAAGGCATTCATTTTGGTACGCTGCTCTAAAAAATCTTGAACCGATTTATCTTTTCCGCTTAAGCATTTGTAATCATCAAATCTACCAGGGTTTAAAATACCCCTCATGTCAAAAACAAAGCCACCGCCGTTTTCACTGCTATCGGGAGGAATACCTTTTTTATAACTAAAGCTATTGACAACAATATGTAATGGAGTGTCTGCATTAGCCTGAGGAGCAGTAAATCTTTCTATGATATCATCACTCACCATCAGTCGTAACATACGGTCAAACTCAGGAGTTACAATGCCTACTCTTTTATGTTCGAGAAAGAATTTGATATTATGCAAAGCCAAAGGAATACTGGCTAAAAAATGGGCTTTCCGTTCAAACAACCCTCTAAAACCATAAGCCCCCATCACTTGTAACAAACGTATCAATACATATCCGTTGTACTGACTTGTGAACAAGGTTCTTTCTAAAGGTTGGGGCAACAATTGATCTACCTGATCCATATAATACTCCAACAATCGATCTTTCCATTCTTCACTCAACTGTGCTTTTGCTTGCCATAATAATGAAGCCACATCGTACTGTAATGCACCTTGCATTCCACCTTGAAAGTCGATAAACTGTACGGCATCGTCTTTTACTATGATGTTTCGGCTTTGAAAATCTCGAAACATAAAATATTTATGTTCTGTTTTGGTGAGGTACGTACTCAAGGCATCAAAATCATCTAACATAGCCTGCTTATCGTAAGGCAGTTGTAAGGTGTCTAGAAAATAATATTTGAAATACAGTAAATCACTTAAGATAGCTTGTTTACCAAATTCTTTGGCCGTTAAACATCGGTTATAATCTAAGCCTTGATGACCATGAATTTGAATATTAGCCAAAGCTGCCAAACTTTTTTGAAATAAGCCATAAGCATAATCGCCATGCCCATGTGCTTCTAGATGTTCTAACAAACTAGCTGTACCTAAATCTTCTTGAATGTAAATCGTCTGCTCGGCATTAACACAAAAAATCTCCGGTACGGGTAAACCAAACTGCTTAAAATGTTGACTGAAATAAATGAACGTATTATTCTCCTTTACATTTAAATTATAAGTGGCGATATACGTTTTTTCGCCGGCATAAACCCGAAAATAAATTCTGTCACTCCCACTTTGTGGCAATTTTTCTATTCTATCGGCAGTGCCAGCAAAAGACTGAAACAACACAGCAATTCCATCAACAATAGCATCCATACTTCTACATCAATTAAGACGACGAAAATATACATTTTAAAGGATGTTTCTCAGTCGCACTTTAAACTAACAGAAATGCTTCATTGATACAATATCAAAACCATTCTTCGTGTTAATCCGTGCATTCGTGGCAAACAAGGTAATTCGCTGTAATAATGAGGTTGTTAAGAACCCTAACCTTGTTTCGTGTCTTCACGAAACATAAGAAGAGCTCTCCCCTTTAGGGGATGGGGGCACCGCCAGGGTCCTTGCAGCCCTGCAAGCCCTTAAAACAAGAGACCCTGTCGATACTATAATTCTTCTAATTGTTTCGTGAAGACACGAAACAAGGAAGGGAATTTGCTTTTATCTTTACCCACAATCACAGCTAACAATACTTTCATGAGACACCTACTTTTCTTAGTTGCTTTGTTTTTTGTACTCGTTGCTTGCAACCGAAATCCTTTTAAAGCGACCAATAAATCTTATCAAAAACAAATGAAATCCTATGCCAAAAACTTGCGTACTACACCTAGAGTGCAAGGAAACGACAGCATAAAAAGTCCTGCCTATTTTGTAGGCACCACCAATTACAATTTACGTAAGCCTAGTTTTGTTATCATACACCACACTGCACAAAACAGTTGTGAACAAACACTCAAAACGTTTACTACGATTAAATCGCAAGTAAGTGCCCATTATGTGATTTGTAAGGATGGCACGGTACATCAAATGCTTAACGATTATATGAGGGCTTGGCACGGCGGCAATGCTAAATGGGGAAATTTAACAGATATCAACTCTGCCAGTATTGGTATAGAATTAGACAACAATGGCTTTCAACCGTTCGATTCATTACAAATGAATAGCTTACTGTCTTTATTAAATAAATTGAAGAAAAATTATGCTATTCCTGCAGCTAATTTTATTGGCCATAGCGATATTGCCCCAACACGAAAAGTTGATCCGAATGTTACTTTTCCTTGGAAGAAATTAGCAGATAATGGTTACGGCTTATGGTACGATGACACTACCAATATTACTGTTCCAGCAGATTTTAATGCCGTACAAGCTTTACGCATTATTGGGTATGATGTACGAGATGTCGGTGCCGCTATTGCTGCATTTAAGCGCCATTTTTTGGGCGAAGACAAAAGCAAAACTTTGACAGATGCGGACAAAAAAGTATTGTATGTGCTGATGCGGAAGTACTTATGATAAAGCAAAATCAATAGCAGCATTTACATGAATAGCAGTAGTATCAAATACGGGAATGCTAACATCTTGTTGCTGAATTAGAATTGGTATTTCGGTACAACCTAATATTACTCCTTCTGCGCCATGTAGTTGTAGTTTATGGATAATTGCAAGAAAACCGGCTTTGGTTGCTGCTGTAAAAACTCCCTTACTCATTTCGTTATAAATGGCAGCATTAATATATTCCATATCTTCTGGATCCGGAATAATACAAGTAATTCCTTTTTTCTTAAGTGTATCTTTATAAAAATCAAGTTGCATAGTATATTTTGTACCTAATAGGGCTACCGTTGTCAATCTGCTTTGTTGAATAGCTTTTGCAGTTGCTTCGGCAATATGTATAACAGGAATATTAATAGCGGCTTGAACGGTATCGGCTATTTTATGCATGGTATTTGCCCCAATCAACAAACAATCTGCCCCAGCCTTTTCAATTTTTTTAGCGGCATCGCAAATTATTGCAGCAATTGCATCCCAATCTTGCGCCTCAGTTAACACTTTTATGGTTCCAAAATTTACCGAATGTAAAATGATGGTTGCTGCTTCAACACCACCTAACTTATCATTTGCTTTTTGATTAAGTAACCGATAATAATCTAGGGTCGATAACCAGGTAAGTCCACCAATAAGTCCTATAGTTTTCATAGGATGAAGTTACTTACTTAGTATTCACGGTAAAAGAAGCTTAAGTTTTATTTTTCACACCATCTTCTTTTCGCTTTCTTTGCCAAATCAAAATGTAATCCATGCTTCCAAAATTCAAACGTATCCTGCTTAAATTATCCGGCGAAGCCCTGATGGGTGATAAAAGTTTTGGCCTTGACCCCGAAGTAATTCAACAATATGCCCGAGACATCAAACAAGTAACAGAACTGGGTGTTCAAGTAGCCATTGTAATTGGCGGCGGCAATATTTATCGTGGTATGAATGAGGCTGAAACAGGCATTGAGAGGGCTCAGGGAGACTATATGGGTATGTTGGCCACTGTGATTAATGGAATGGCGGTACAAGCAGGATTAGAGAAAGTTGGGGTATACACTCGTTTGCAAAGTGCGATTAAAATGGAGCAAATTGCCGAACCTTATATTCGTCGGAGAGCAATTCGCCACTTAGAAAAAGGAAGGGTAGTCATTTTTGGTGCCGGCACCGGAAACCCTTATTTTACAACAGATACAGCTGGTTCTTTAAGAGCCATCGAAATAAAGGCTGATGTTATTTTGAAAGGCACAAGGGTAGATGGTATTTATTCTGCCGATCCTGAAAAAGACCCCAATGCTACCAAATTTGAAAAAATTAGCTTTCAAGAATGTATTTCCAGCAATTTGAAAGTTATGGATATGACGGCTTTTACCCTTTGCATGGAAAATAAATTGCCCATCATTGTATTTGACATGAACACTCCAGGCACTTTATTACAAGTGGTGCAGGGCATGAATGTCGGAACTTTGGTAAGCTAATTATAACCAACCTATTTTATAGCGCAGTTGTTGAATGACAACTGCTTTTTTTTTGCCTTATGATGAATATCAGCATGGAATAAATGCAGTAGAAATACCTTTGCAGGATAAACCGGATGATTATGAATAATTCCATAGCAGATATCAGAAAAGATTATATACTGGAATCGTTGAATGAAACCGATGTCGCCATAGACCCCATTACGCAATTTGAACATTGGTGGGAGGAAGCATTGAAAAGTGACATTGACGAAGTAAATGCCATGACGCTGGCTACAGCTACAGCCGATGGAAAACCATCTGCAAGAATTGTACTGTTGAAAGGTTATACGCAAGATGGCTTTATTTTCTTTACCAATTATCTCAGCGATAAGGGCAATCAGTTAGCAGATAACCCAAATGCTTGTTTGGTATTTTTTTGGAAAGAATTAGAACGACAAATTAGAATTGAAGGAGTGGTGGAGAAGATTAGTGAAGCAGACAGCGATGCCTATTTTCATTCTAGACCAACTGGTAGTCAGATTGGTGCTTGGGCATCACCACAAAGTAGGATAATTGCAAGTCGAGCAACCATAGAAACCAATGTACAAGCTTGTGTAGCAGAATTTGGCACTGAAAAAATTCCAAGACCGGCTCATTGGGGCGGCTATATAGTAAAACCAACAGTAGTAGAATTTTGGCAGGGCCGAAGCAGTAGACTACACGATAGAATTAGATACCGATTAGACGATGCAGAATGGATTATAGAAAGGCTAGCGCCTTAAATCAAAAAAGGGTTGAACGATGTTCAGCCCTTTTTAAATGTTTTTAGTCTTCTTTTTTGATGACTGCAATCTTCTTGATGGTTGCTTTAGCTGGTCTTGACTTGCCGAAAGAACCCTTAAACCTTTTACCTTTTGCAGTTTTTTTATCACCTCTGCCCATAATTGAATGTGTTATTGATTACGTAAACAATGATTGTGGCTGCAAAAATGCAGAAATTTTGGCAATCAAGCGCTATAAATTAAAAAACCCCGCTATTGGCGGGGCTTTTTATACGCTGTTGTTGCTAATTATAACTTAGCAGACAATTCTTTACCAGCTTTAAATTTAGCCACTTTCTTAGCCTTGATTTTGATAACCTGACCAGTTTGTGGGTTACGACCGTTACGAGCAGCTCTTTTTGTAACAGAAAATGTTCCAAAACCAACTAAAGTAACTTTACCGCCACCTTTCAAAGTTTTGGTTACTGCTTCTACAAAAGAATCTAATGTTGCGTTAGCTTGAGTTTTGGTAATACCTGCGTCATCAGCAAGTTTAGCAATCAATTCAGCTTTGTTCATAATAAGGATTTTTACTTGTGTAATTAAGAGTGACAAATTTATTCGCTTTTGCTTACCTACAAAATAATTTTTGTCATTTTTAAAATGGAAAAAAATTGCTGAAAGCCGCACAGCATAAGCATTTCAAAGAGATTGACCTGCTAACATTTTTTTAAGATTTCGCTAAAACCCTTATCTGTAAAGGATTACAGCGATTTGTCGGCTGAAATGCACTGTGGAAGCGGCTTTGAACAATATACAATTGTTTTGAACACAACAAAATCTATCTTTTTAATTTCCACATCTAGTTCACAATTTGCATTAAACTTCTAAATGCAATGAATTTGTTACCCCATAGATCAAAACCTGCATTTCGTAGCTGTGGTGCAAACTCAACTAAGTACCGTTCATAAGTAGCTAAATCTGTGGTATAATATTGTGCCGCATAGGTTGGGCCTTCTGCCTCGTCAATTTCCAACACCCTAACAAATTGATGTTTATGAAAACAACCGGTAGCTAATAGTTCGGGGATATGTGTCTCTTTCATCCATGCCACCCAAGCATCATGAATACTCCAATCTACTTTAATAGTTACGTTATAAATGATAGCCATATTCTTATTGCTTTTGCTGAAACTCTTTGGTTAATTTGAATGTCAATCCACCTAAAACAACAATTGCACCAATGATGGCTGGCCACAGCCAGTTAGTTGATGATTGGTTAGGCTTTATTATTGTTGTAATTGCCCCAAATTGTAAAGTGGGAATATTTTCTGGCAAGCTATCTTTAAAATACGCCAAATCATATTGTGGTGCAACTGCTGTACTGTCATTGAAATGCAATGAATAAGATTGATCAGCCACCAAATAAGTAATGAGCTTTTTTTGAATTTGCTCTGTTGTTACTGACGTGATAGTTAACGGCAGATTATCCCCGTTGTTTATATCCATCACTAAACGATTGGTCTTTACTAGCGGTAAATAAAATACCGATACACTATCTGTAATTTCAAATTGATTTACTTGATTGTTACTTGTGGTAATTGTTACTTGTCGTTTAAAAAATGGAGGCCCTTTTACTTTTACAATTACTCTATTAATCGGATACGCTTCAACATGTTCAACGTTAATATAACTATGTTGGTTAGCACTATCTGTTTGGTTGAATGCAAAACCAGGGTTTACCAAAAATGGATAATCAGCACTAGATTGTACTGAAAAATATCTTCCCGCTTCTAAAATATTTAATGGATCATTGGCTCCATTGCGTAAGCGTATTTTGATATACCGATAACTGCTTTTCGGGAAACGGAGTATTTGCACAAATCTATCCTTATCGGCAGAGGTTTGCGGTTCAAGTAGCACATTTTCAGCAACGGTAAACCAATTGTTATTGTCATCACTCCCACTAATAAACGCAACCCTACTAGCTGATGTATTTTTAATCAATAAAGCTATTGCATAAATGGACTCCAGTGTTGGATTATCAATTACCAACAACGATTGGCCACTGTCGGTTTTTTCATATTGTTGAATAGTTAATTTTTGATACGATGTTTTACTAAATGATGGTTGGGGAGCTATTATTACATAAGGAATTTGCCTTTTTTTATCATCCATAATTCGCAAATCACTCAAATCTAATTTTGCTAAACTGCTCAATGCAGGAGTAACAGCAATTTGATAAAACCCCGTTTGCTTAACGGAATTTAAAGTAGCTGTACTATTGTACTGTTGTGCATGAACCGCAACATGAAATAATACGAATAAAAACAACAGTTTAGTTTTTAGGATTGGCATCGTCTATAATTATTTTTTTAAGTCTTTGATACATAAACGAAACTACAAGTAGTATAACGCCAAGTAAAATAAAGGCTGCAATTTTACCGCCGGGTGCAATATTACTGATGTCGTACACAAACAGTTTAATCAATGTAATTCCAAACAAAATCAAAGCAATAATTCTAAGCATTTTAAATCGATACTTCATGCCCAACCAAATCATTGCAAAAGATGATATGCCCCATACAATGCTTAATCCTGCTTTATAATAGTGCGTCTCGAATCTTTCTAGCGATGCAACATTCTGCCAAGTCATCCACATGTACAAGTGCTGAAACTCTACAGAAAAAATGATAACATAAGCTACACTTATCAAGCAAGTTAATTCAGTTTTTAAAGATTGAAAATGAATCGCATGGAGTCTCAAATGCTGAATAAACTTATACATTAACAAAAGCAAAAGACATACAGCTACTACATGAGCTAAGAAATACCATTGGTGCATTGCTTTGTTCAATATAGTAATTTGAGTTTGATAACTGTTTTGCGTATTCAAACAATACAACATAAACAACAGCAACACTATAATTGGTTGAATGCTATAATGTTGACGCATCTTAAATTTATTCATAACGATGAATAATAAGTACATAAACAGCACAATGTATAACTGCAGATACGTGTATGCAAACCCCGTATTGGGAAGATGATATGCAAACTGATGCCATATTTCTAAAGCACCGGCAATAAACAAAGCAACTATTGCTGTTACTAGATACACTGAACGTAAAAACTGATGTGTAATAGCAGGAAGATAAAATGTATCTGCTTCCTTCTTCAATAATCTATAATTCAGTATTAATGCAATTGCAACCACTAGGCTAGTGATGAATCCATTGTTGAAAATAATGGCAAGTGATGTAGATGAATCATGATACACATTAATCCAATCAATAAACAAACTAAGCCCACACAGACAATAAATAAGTAAGGCCGCAATTTTGAGTAATTTAATAAATGATTGCTGGTACAACCACAACAAAACTACAGTTTCGGCCGCCCAAAAAATAGTAATATAGTTGCCATTTAATTGAACCGGAGCAGCTAAAGAAATAAATGTTAGTGTGAGGCCAATTAATAGAAAAACAAAGTTCTTATCAACTGCATTTTTCTTAAAGACACTATAAGCAATTAACAAATTGATTGTACCAATAACTAACGTAAATAGGCCTTGATAAGCAACATAATTAGTAGTATGCAACAAATACATTCCTGCTGCATAATAGCTAAAATTGATACTGAGCAAAATAATGATATCAAAAGCATACAATTTACTTCCTTTTGCAATGTGATGCACCATGTTCATCACCATAAACAAAACATAAAATAGGGTGGCAAAAAAGAAAGCACCTTTAAATGGAACGGGTTGATCATAAGGCAAATTAAAGAGCCATCCACTATAAATAATGAGGGTAAAGAAGAAGGAAAGAAAATGTAGTAATCGCCAATTTTTGAAATAGGCCAAAACAATAAGACCGGTATTTAGAATGCATAAGTAGGTAAAGAGTACAATATAATTTCCACTGCCGGTACTCACTAAAAAAGGAGTGACAAATCCGCCAATAGTAGCTAAGACAGCTAATTCAATTCTATTATACAGCATAGAAAGTAGAATAGCAAAAGCGGTAATCACCACCATTACAACAAAAGCGGCTGTTTGTGATAACAAGTGATATTGGTGAAAAGCATAAGCTATACTGAAATAAAAAACAGCTAACCCACCACCAACTAAAACAGAACTGAATGAACGATAACTATTCCTTAGCCTGTGAGCAAATGCAACCAAAATGCCTCCGCTAACTAAACCAATACAAACCCTACCCGTTTCGTTAATCCAATCTTGATCAATAGCATATTTCACAAAAAATGAAATACCCAACACCAATACTGCGATACCGATTTTATTAATTAAGTTTTCACCAATGAATTTTTCAATATCAGGATTATTGCTCAGCCATTTATCCCACCAACTGAGCTTTTCGTAGGTATTATCAACCCTTTCATTTTTACCTCTAATTTGTTGAACCGCAGCAAGCAAATCGGCAGTTTCATTATCTGTTGTGCTAACTGGTGCTTCTTGAACAAATGGAATAATTTTTTCTTCAACTACTATTTCAAGAGGGGGAACAACAACATCCTCTACAATCGGAATATTTTCTTTCACTACTGCTTTCTCTTCAATTACAGGAGGTGGAGCGGCAGCTTTTTTCAATGCATTTATTTCGCTACTTAGACTTTGTACTTTATCATTTAAATGTTCTAATAACTTAGAATTTTCGAGCACATTACTCCTCAAAATAAGTATTAGAATAACGATTAAAATGGCTAACACAATTTCCATACACAGTATTTAAAGCATAGAATTATCTCGAAAACAACTTCAGGCTTAATTAGATGATAAATCAATTAATCTGCTATAATCATCAAGTTAAATTTACAATGCCAATTCCAAATAAATAGGACAATGATCGCTATGTTTAATATCCGGAAAAATAGCAGCATCTTTTATCGCTGCTTTCAACGGTTGGGTTACGGTGATGTAATCTATTCGCCAACCTTTATTTTGCAATCTAACAGACGGAAAACGTTGACTCCACCAACTGTATTGGTGTGGCTCATCAGGGTGTATATGCCTAAATGTATCTATATATCCATCTGCCACAAATTGATCCATCCAAGCTCTTTCTTCGGGCAAGAATCCGCTTGAATTTTTATTGCCTTTGGGGTCATGAATATCAATGGCGTTGTGTGCAATATTGTAATCGCCACAAATGATTAAATTAGGTCTTGTTTTTCTAAGTTCATTTAACCAAGTGTGAAATTCACTTAACCATTGATATTTATATGTTTGTCTTTCATCGCCACTCGTACCCGATGGAAAATAAGCATTGATTAATGTAATATCGCCAAAATCGGCCCTAATTACCCTTCCTTCAAAATCACTTTGTTCAATGCCAGTACCTTCTTGTACGAATGAAGGTTTAATTTTAGAAAAAATAGCCACTCCGCTATACCCCTTTTTTTGTGCCGAAAACCAATGACTTTCATAGCCCAATGCATCGAAAGGTTGATGGTCAATGTCGCCACGAGAAGCTTTGGTTTCTTGAATACAAATAATATCGGCCGGATTGGTTGCCAACCAATCTAATAAACCCTTTTTTATGGCAGCTCTAATACCGTTGGTGTTATATGAAATAATACGCATAGCTATTGGTTATTTGTTGCAAGATAATTAGGTTATGGTTAGCTTTAATTTTTACCGAACTTTATTGTCTATGGAATCAACAGAAAGAATTATTCCCGCTAAAAAATTAGTGTATTTGGATGGTCCTAAACCTAGGATTCATGAATTAAGTTGGGCCTGGCATGTATTTCGCCAATTTATTTCGGGCTTTAGAACCTTGCATTTTATTGGTCCCTGCATTACCGTATTTGGCAGTGCCCGTTTTAAAGAAGAGCATCCGTATTATGCAGCAGCTAGGGAGTTTGGCAAACAAATTGCAGCAGCTGGATATACTACAATGACCGGTGGAGGCCCGGGTATTATGGAAGCTGCTAATCGGGGTGCTTTTGAACATGGTGGCGAATCGGTTGGGTGTAATATCAAACTGCCATTTGAACAACATCCCAATCCATATCTGCATCGTACTATCACATTCGATTATTTTTTTGTACGAAAAGTTTTGTTGGTAAAATATTCTTACGCCTTTATTATTATGCCGGGTGGATTCGGTACCATGGATGAGTTTTTTGAAACGCTTACGCTGATACAAACCAAGACCATCAACGATTTTCCGGTAGTACTATATGGCAAATCATATTTTCAACCTTTGATGGATTATAGTAAATACATGCTTGAGCAAGGCACTATTTCTCCGGATGACTTAAAACTGGTTTTGTTGACCGATGATATTAACGAGGCTATGCATCACATTAACACATATGTTAAAAAGAATTACATTGTAAAACCAAGAAGAAGGTTATGGTGGTTATTTGAAAAAATTTAACCCAATAAAAAAAACTGCCACAGTTAATTAAGCTGTGGCAGTTTAAATATTAATCCATGTTTGAACTCAGCCATTTTTCGGCTAATTCTACCGGCATTCCTTTTCGCTTAGCATAATGTTCTAGCTGGTCTCTTTGAATTTTTCCTACACCATAATATTGGCTTTGCGGATGGGCAAAATACCAACCACATACACTGCTTGCAGGATACATAGCTAAACTTTCGGTTAAAGTGATTCCGGTATTGTCGGTAGCTTGTAACAGATCGAATAATTTGTATTTTTCAGTATGGTCGGGGCATGCAGGGTAACCCGGTGCCGGACGAATACCTTGGTATTTTTCTTTGATCAATTCTTCGTTGCTTAAATGTTCTTCTGTTGCATAGCCCCACCATTCTTTTCTCACTTTTTCGTGCAGGTATTCTGCAAAAGCTTCTGCTAAGCGATCGGCCAAAGCTTGTAACATAATTTTATTGTAATCGTCATGATTGGCCTCAAATGCTTTGATATGTGGCTCTATACCATGAATGGTTACTGCAAATGCACCTAAGTAATCTTTACCTGCAACAGTTGAAGGCTTAACAAAATCGGCTAAACTTAAATTGGGTTGGCCGGCTGTTTTTTGTATTTGCTGGCGCAAAAATTCAAGTTGAACAGTTTTTGCTCCTTCTTCTTTGGAAAGGGTTAGTGTGATGCTATCATCGTTACTTGCGGCTTCCCAAAAACCAATAACGCCTTTTGGTTGTAACCATTTTTCGGCAATGATGGTATCTAATAATGCATTGGCATCGTTGTACAATTTGGTGGCTTCTTTACCTACAATCTCATCGGTAAGAATGGCCGGAAAATTGCCATGCATTTCCCATGCAATGAAGAATGGCTTCCAATCAATATAATTTCGTAGCATACCGGCATCAACATCGGCAAATAATTTTGTACCTGTGAATGTTGGAGTAACTGCTGTAAAATTAGCCCAATCAATTACTGCTTTATTCTTTACAGCGTCGGCATAAGCCAAATAATTCTTGACTACTTTTCTATTATCGAATCCTTCTTTTAGTTTTACATATTCGGCTTGAACATCATGTAAAAAATCTGTTTTCTGTTCTTTGCTTAATAAAGAACCGGCCACTGTAACACTACGAGATGCATCCAGCACATGCACTACCCCATTATCATATTCCGGTGCAATTTTTACAGCGGTATGCATTCTTGAAGTGGTAGCACCACCAATTAATAATGGCTGCTTCATACCACGGCGTTTCATCTCTTTGGCTATATGCACCATCTCATCTAATGACGGTGTAATCAAGCCACTTAAACCAATGATATCTGCGTTTTCTTTTTGAGCAGCATCTAAAATTTTATCGGCAGGCACCATTACACCCATATCAACAATATCGTATCCATTGCAACCCAATACTACACCAACAATATTTTTTCCAATATCATGTACATCGCCTTTAACGGTTGCCAATAATATTTTAGCTGCCCCGGCCAATTCTTCATTAACAGTTCCTGCTGCTAAGTGAGCTTGCTTTCTATCTTCTTTTTCTTGCTCGATGTAAGGTGTAAGAATAGCAACACTTTTCTTCATTACCCTAGCACTTTTTACTACCTGTGGCAAGAACATTTTTCCGGCGCCAAACAAATCACCCACTATGTTCATTCCATCCATTAACGGACCCTCAATAACATCTAATGGTCGTGGGTATTTCTGGCGGGCTTCTTCGGTATCAGCATCAATATAATCTGTAATACCATTAATCAGTGCATGTGCTAAGCGTTTTTCAACGGGCTCTTGACGCCATGATTCATCTTTTACAATTTCCTTTCCTTTTGCTTTTACGGTTTCAGCAAATGCAATCAGTTTTTCTGTAGCCTCGTTGTTGTCGTTATTTCTATTGAGAATAACATCTTCGCAAAGTTGTCTTAAGGTAGGTTCAATTTCATCATACACCACTAATTGTCCGGCATTGACAATACCCATATCCATTCCGGCTTTGATGGCATAATACAAGAACACACTGTGCATGGCTTCTCTTACATGTTCGTTACCACGGAAAGAGAAAGACAGGTTACTTACACCACCGCTGATTTTAACTAAAGGATATTTTTGTTTGATGATTCGAGTAGCTTCAATAAAATCTACACCATAATTATTGTGCTCTTCTAATCCTGTAGCTATGGCAAAAATATTAATATCAAATATGATATCTTGTGGTGCAAAACCAACTTGCTCGGTTAATATTTTATAGGCTCTTTCTGAAATTTCTACTTTGCGTTGTAAAGTATCGGCTTGTCCTTTTTCATCAAAAGCCATTACGATTACAGCTGCGCCGAAGTCTTTGCAGATATGGGCTTGTTCAATAAACTTCTCCTCTCCTTCTTTCATAGAGATGGAGTTAACGATGCACTTTCCTTGTACGCATTTTAATCCGGCTTCAATGATTTCAAACTTAGAGCTGTCAATCATGATGGGTATCTTAGCGATATCCGGCTCACTTTGCAAGAGATTGAGATAGGTAGTCATAGCCTCTTTACCATCGAGTAGGGCATCGTCCATATTCACATCCAAAATTTGGGCGCCATTCTCTACTTGCTGCCGTGCTACAGACAAAGCTTCTTCGTATTGGTTGTTGAGGATGAGCCTCGCAAACTTTTTACTTCCGGTAACATTGGTTCTTTCACCAACGTTTACAAAATTGGTTTCCGGACGAACGACCAAAGGTTCTAATCCCGAAAGGCGTAAGTAAGGTTTTATAGTTGTTGTCATAAAGTAACCACAACGGCGCAAAACGACACTAACGTTTCACAACGCTAGAGAATCATTCGCTGAATACCGTCTTTTATTAAAGGTGTATGAAAATTAATTAAATATCCTAAACGCATACCAGTTAATTTAAGATAACTCAATAACTGAGCCTCCCAAACTGGATGATAATTTTCCTGGGCTTTAAGTTCTATAATTATACAATCACTAACTAAAATATCTATTCTAAGTCCGTCCTCTATTCTTAAGTTCTCATAAGTAATCGGAACATTAACCTGACGTTTGAAAATAATATTTCGCAACGACAATTCATGACAAAAGAATTTTTCATAAACACTTTCCAATAAACCAGACCCTAGAGTTCGATGTATTTTAAAGGCTACATCGTATATCTCACGGCCAAGTTCATTTTCACTATCAGATAATTTTATATTCATTCGTTGTGATGCTTTGTGTCGTTTTGTCGTTGTGGTTTAAAAAACTACTCAAGCACTGGCAACTTCCTTGGTTGCAACTTACGTACATGGTCTGCTATGTGTTTAATGTGATCTGGGGTGGTGCCGCAACAGCCACCTACAATGTTTACAAATCCTTCTTTGGCCCATTCTTCTATGAAATGTGCGGTTTCGTGGGGTTGTTCATCGTACTCTCCCATGGCATTGGGTAAACCAGCATTGGGATAAGCAGAGGTGTAGCAACTTGCTATTTGCGACAACTCTTCGATGTGTGAACGCATTTCTTGTGCCCCTAATGCACAATTCAAGCCAACACTTAAAGGATTAGCATGACTTACAGATATGTAAAATGCTTCTAAGGTTTGGCCACTCAAAGTTCTACCACTAGCATCGGTTATGGTACCGCTGATCATGATAGGTAATTCAATCTGATGTGCTCTAAAATATTTTTTGGTAGCGAAAATTGCCGCCTTGGCATTGAGTGTGTCAAATATGGTTTCTATTAATATCAAATCAACACCACCATCAATCAATCCTTTAACTTGTTCGTAATAGGCATCAACGGCTTCATCAAAAGTTAAAGCCCTGAAGCCCGGGTTATTTACATCGGGACTAAGGCTTAATGTTTTGTTTAAGGGACCAATTGAACCTGCAACAAATTTGGGTACGGTATTTCCCGTTTCGGCATTGAATTGTTCAATGGCTTTTTTGGCACAAGAGGCAGCTGCAACATTTAATTCGTAAGCGTATTGCTGCATTTCATAATCTGCCATAGCAATACTTGTGCTACTGAAGGTATTCGTCTCAAGAATATCTGCCCCTGCCGCTAAATATTGCTTATGAATGCCAATGATAATATTGGGCTGTGTAATGCACAATAAGTCGTTATTGCCTTTTACATCAACATGCCAATGTTTAAATTGCTCACCGCGGTAATCGGCTTCTTCTAGTTTATGCCGTTGAATCATGGTGCCCATTGCACCATCTATTACCAATATGCGTTGTTCCAATTCTTTTCTAATGTCTGCCATATATAATTTTTTTCATAGAAGCTATTGCTTCGGTAACATGAAATGTTGCTTATTGTTTCTACCGTACAAGAGTGCGACGAAACGGCTGTTGCTAGCAGAACACCTGCCGGTTACCAAAAAATTGTTTGAACTTTTAACGAGCAACTTACTGTGGAGATGATCAGAAGTGTATCGTTTATTAGTTCATTTAGTGCTTAGGCAATGCTAAGGTTTTGCAGGCCGAACAATAAACAAATCTGCCTGCGGTGCAAATGTAAATGAAGAAAGCCGTTCTACAAAATGCAGTCCGGCTTTCGTTTTTGCTATGAGAGATCCTTCAAAGTATACTGGATGCGGCTTTTGGCCAGCTAATACGTTAGGATTTTATAATAACTATGTAAAATTGTGTTTCTTTTCAATAGTATTGAAGCAAGGATTACCGAAGGGGGCAATTTGTTGCCTGAAGGAGGAAAAAAAGGTGCGGATTATTTTTCGCCATTTAACCAGGCTTTGAATGCAGCAGCCCTTTCGCTGCTTACAATGGTATCTGTAGCACAAACAGGTTGCAGTTGAATGAGCACACGGGATTTAGTGTGGGCTGACATGGCAGCAATGGCGTTGTACCCGATAATGAATTGACGATTGATGCGAAAATATAATGTAGGCGATAGCAAGGTTTCTAGCTGATCGAGATTATAATCTACCAAATGACGTTTACCATCTTTGGTAATGGCATAGCTGCCTCTATTCTGGGTGTAGAAATAAGCAATATCAGCAGTTTCAATACTTTTAATATGATCGCCATAGCGAATAACAAATCGTTCTTTGTATTGGGGTTGTGGCTGCTGAACATCTGCCAACAATTGCTGAATATTTATTGGAGGAATATTTTTTTGGTAATATAGTTTTTTAAATTTTTGGATGGCAGCTGTTAAAGCGTCTATTTTGATTGGCTTGAGCAAATAATCTACGCTGTTTACTTTAAATGCATCAATCGCAAATTGGTCGTAAGCAGTGATGAAGATAATAGGTGCCTCTACTTGAACTTGTTTAAAGATGTCAAAACTATTACCATCTGCAAGGTTAATATCCATAAATACCAGCTGTGGTGCCGGATTTTTTTTAAACCATTCAACAGCAGACTTTACGCTAACAATTACCGCTATCACCGACATATCGGGGGCTAATTGTAGCAACATTTTTTGTAATCTTTTTGCTGCTGCACTTTCATCTTCAATGATTAGTGTTTGTATCATTTGGCTGTAGCAATTAAAGGAATAGATACTTTGAAATAAGTGTCAGTTTTCTCTATAATGATTGTTTTTTGAGTGAGCAGTTGGTACCGTTTTTGAATATGTTGAAGTCCCATACCGCTGCTAATTTCTGGTTTTATTTTAGGATTGCGTTTGTTGTAGATGATCAACCAGCCATCAACTAATGAAATGTTCACTCGTAGCGGTGTTTCTACCGAAACGGCATTGTGTTTTACTGCATTTTCAATGAGTAATTGTAAAGTAAGTGGTGCAATTTGATACGCATTGATAGCTGGTGTTGCAATGTCAACATCAACAGTAAAAGCTGATCCGTATCTTTTTTGTTGAATGAAATAATAATCTTTCATCAAATCCAATTCTTCCTGCAAAGGAATCACATCTTTTTCTCTGTACACCACAATGCTGCGGTAAAAGTCGCTCAGGTGTTCTACATAGACAACTGCTTGTTCTGGATTTTCTTCTATTTCTGCAATTAACGTATTAAAACTATTGAATAAAAAATGCGGATTTACTTGGTTGCGAAGTGTTTCAAATTGCAATTGAATTTTTTCTCTTTCAAGCCGTCCCAATTGTTGTAGTCGCTTTTCTCTGTATTTGATTAATAGGATTATGAGTGCCACTGCAAGTAGCAAGACCAAAACAATGAACCACCATTGTTGCCAAATAGGTGCAAGAATAACAAATGAAAAACTGGCTTCGGCAGTTTGTTCAAAACTACCATTGAGCGATGCCCTAACTTTAAAAGTATAATGACCAGGATTTAGTTTAGGAAAATTTACACTACGATCTTTGGTGCTCACCCATGTGCCGTTGTAGCCTGTTAAGGTGTATTGGTATTGAATATTTGAGGTATTGGTATAATCAATTCCGGTAAAATAAAAGCTAAGGTTATTTTCATCGTAACTAAATAGATGACCCGATGGCACAATGGTATCATTCAAAAAAAGTTGCACTTTATCAATCAGCACCCTTGGCTTTAATAAAGCTGCAGTGGCAGTGTAGTTGAATAATTGTTGATTGGCAACAAAGAAAATATTGCCCATTTTATCTGCGGCTAATGTGTTCAAATCTACTTGTACATTTGAAACGCCATGCTCGGTAGTAAGGTAAACAATTTGACCGGTTTGGGTATTCAATATATCAATACCATTTTTATGTGTTATGTAAAGGTTATCGAATTTATCGATAGCTATAGCGCCTATAGTGCTAGTGGACAAACCATTTTTTGTGGTGATAGACTGAAAAGTTGAACCATTGAATTTAATAATACCACCTTTAAATGTACTGCACCAAATATTGCCTTTACTGTCTTCTACAATTTGATAAACAACTTCATCGGGTAAGCCATTTTTAGTATTGTAATTGGTAAAGGTTTTGCCATCCCAAACGCTAAGTCCTTTACCATCGGTTGCAAACCAAACCCTATTACGACTATCGGTATAAATGGCATATATATAGTTGCTGCCGATACCGCTGATTGCAGTATAATCGGTAAACCTATACGACAAATTTGAATTTTGATTGGCCGCTGTAAGCTGGCATTGTACTGCACCTTCTAAGCTAGCAATCCAAATGGCATTTCCCTTTCCGGAGATAGATAATATACTGCCATTTTGTAATACTTTATCTTCAGTAATTTTTCTAAACTTTCCGGTGATGGGATTTAAAACCAACAAACCGTTACCCATAGTCCCTATCCAAACATAACCAAATCTATCTTCATACAATGCAGTAATGGCAGCTTGTGCAGCAATAGGCAAGCTATACGTTTTTGTTTCCCAAATGCCATGCTGGTTGATGCTTGCATGTTTTAGTACTTGTTTATCGTTATACCAAATATGGCCTTCGCTATCTACCATTAACGCATGCAAATTATCATTAGCCTGAACCGGGAATAATGGATTCAGGTGGCTATTGCCAAAACGAACCAATTGGTTATTACCTGCAGCCCAAAGATTGCCTTGGTGGTCTGCTAGCATGGCGCTTACCTTACCGTTAAATGGTATGGTATTGGTTATAGCCCAACCGTTGTTTGCATGGTTCTCATCTACAACAACAATCCCATGCTTTTCTGTGCCGGCATATACTTTAGATTGGGTTGATAATATCGCATTTACTTGCTGGTAAGGCCAATTGATTTGAGAGTTAGCAAATTCAACGTTATTACGATGTGAGTAGGTACCCAATCCGGCTTCTTGCATGCTTATCCAATACTCCTTTTTTGCTTTGGGTACAATACATTTTACGATATTATCTTTCAAGCCTTGGGCAGATGTGAAGGTTGAAATTTTTGCTTTAGGATTATTTATCGAAATGGTATTTAGGCCTCTATCGGTACATGCAACAATGGAAGCTTCATCTACAGCAAGGTCGTACACATAATCGTCGCTTAACCCATCATCGGTATTCAAGTTGAAAAAGCGCTGATTGTTAAAATAGTAAATGCCTTCACCGGCAGTAGCCATCCATACCTTGCCATGCTTATCTTGTATTATTTTTTTTATCGCCACTTTGGGAAAGCCTTCTTGTGGTGTTTGTAGAACAATAGTATTGTTGTGAAGGAGTGCTAAGTTGCCATTCTCGTAACCCAACCAAATTGTACCGTTACTGAGTTCGCAGATGGCGGTAATATTATTGGGTACCTGTTGCTGTTGACTATATCTGTGGAAACCAATACCATCGAACTTAAATAAACCATTTGTTGTAGCTACTAATATATACCCTGATTTGCTTTGATACAGTTGATTAATACTAGGCTGTGTACCGTTATAAGTAAGCTGAAATACTGGAGCAATTTGAGCAATTGAAGTAAAACTGAACAACGAAAAAACAGCAATCAACCATATAGTATAACGATGCATCATGTTAGTTAGATTCTAAAGTGGCATTTACATCGACTTGAATTTCATTCGCTAATTTTTGATACACCACTTTTGGAATTGGAATATTATGATCGCTTAACAACACGGTAAACTTAGATTGAATGGTAAGCAAATTGTCTTTTACCACTACATCGCATTTAATAATGCGTTCTTGTGTAACACCATGAATCAATAGTTTTCCCTTGGCCCGTAGTTCGTAGTTTCCATCTTTGGTAAAATCGACATCCTCAATAATTTTTCCTTTAAAACTGGCTTCGGGATATTTATCGCTTTCCAAATAATTTTCGTTGAAATGTTCTTTTTGGGTATTGCCATTGAAGCCTTGAAATGTTCTTATTTTGACCCGAAAAGAAAATTGTTTTTTTTCGCTATCTATTGCCCCAGCCAATTCTTTTGAACTGGCTTTAATTAACTCCATTGGCGCTTCAGACTTAAACTGAATGGTTCCTTTTAAGGTTTGAAATACTTTTTCTGCAGGCTTGAAAGCAACAGTCAACACAACAAAAGTTAGTAATACATTCAGGCGAAACATAAACTAAAGTTAGTCGAATCTTAGCTTAAAAAGATTCATTTCAATGTATTAACTATTCTTTCGTTTTTTCTTATTCAGCTCAAATACACGGCTGATGTTGAAGCCAAAGTTGATGTCTCCTTTTTCCCATCTTCCGGTAGTTTCTGTAATGAAAGTACGTTCTGTCATACCCGTAGAATTGGTAAAATGCAATTGAAATACGTGTCCGCCGGTTTCAATATCGAAACCAATTGACAAAGAATTGTAAGTGCCAGGTTGCTTATCAATTTGGTAATAATATTCAGCATTAAGACTAACCCTTTGTGTGAGTTTTAGCCTTCCGCCAACACCGACGGAAAATAAGTCGTTAGGATCGGTAGCCTTTTGCACTAGGTTATAATGCACCATAGTTGGCATTAGTTGCAAAGAAAAAGCGCTGCTAAATTTTCGGGCAATAATCAACTGACCGGCATAGAACATTCTGTCTGAAAAATAACGTTTGATGGTATCAGTATTCCTCAGCGTTTTTAACATGGCAGTGCCTGCAAAACTTACTGACAAGGGTACATTTTTTTTACCGGCTTGTTGACGAATGATTCGATACTTAAAAAAAGCATCGTATTGCTTTTGAAAAGTGCTTCTACCAAAGCCTACCATTAATCGATCTGTTAGGCCAAAATCGAGTCCCATACGCATGGATGCATTGTCTAATCCAAATAATTCGTAAGGACCTTTATTGAGTGTTCCAAAACGGTGTGAGATCCGAAAATCCATAATACCCTTCTGCGTATTTTCGATAGAGTGACCATTGATAATACGACTGTTTTTAAACGTCGCTTCTGTCAACTCAGACTTTTTTTCAGCCTTTTTTTTAAGCTGCTCGTCTAACAATTTATCTAAGTCAACTTCTTGTGCTGTTACCATTACACAAGTTGATAAAAAAGCAATGACTAGCATTATTCGATATCGCATACAGCAACTATTTAAATTTTTTCGTAGGTACAATCAACAGTAATCTTAATGTCTTCTGCAATTTTCTTTTGAGCATAACTAGTACCGGCCACATTAAAATCTTTTCGCTTGATATTAAAATCGCCATGTACTGAAATCTTTCCTTTGGCAATGGTTACAGTACCTGTAGCAGTAACCGGTTTAGTAACATCTTTCATGGTAAGATTACCTTGTACCGTAACTTTGTACGTTCCATCTTTTGCAAAATTAACTTCAGATAGGTTGGAAATTTTACCAGCAAACTTAGCTTTTGGATATTTTTTAGAATCCATGTAATCACTGGTATTAAAGTGGTCTTCCATATCCTTGAGGTCAAATCTGAAACCAATAATAGCTACAGCAAAATTCATAGCTCCGGTTTTGGTATCTAGTGTGCTTACAGCCTCATTGTTTTTGGCTTCAATATCTTCAATAGGTGTGCTAGAAAAAAATTTGATTTGTCCGTTTTGCGTTAAATGCGTTTGAGCAGAAAGGGATGCAAAGATTCCCATTGTACATAATGCTGCTAATATGATTTTTTTCATACTGATTTTTTTTAATTTTAATTAATTATTGGGAGAGCCGTTATTTATCCAGGCTACTATTTTATTGATGCTGCAATCGTTTAATTTACCGCCACCTTTTGGCATTGCCGAAGCACCTGCAGAATGTGTAATAGATGCTTTTAACTTACCATTATTTACATAGGTCTTTATCCCAGCATAAGTATCTAGCTTTATGCCTGCTCCGGCACCTGCTGTACCACTATGGCAAGCATAACAGCTGCCTGTAAGAATGCCTACTACATCTGTACTGTATTTAACAGCTGTGGTATCGCAACTGGCTGAATTAACTTCATAAATCAATTCTGCTTTATCGTAATAACAACTTACAGCAGCAAACAGTACAAATGTTAGCACTAAAAAAATACTGGTTTTTTTCATATACTAGAATTAATTATTTTGAGCACCGGCCTGCACCCATTTTCTAATTTGTGTTATTTTACAATCACTCAGCTTTGCACCGCCTTGAGGCATTGGTCTAAATCCAGCATTATGAGAAATGGAAGCCACTAATCGTCCAGATAAAGCGGCTGCTCTAAGCAAATTAAAATCAGCAAAATTCCAATTACCACCGGCATATGAAGCAGAGTGACAATTAATACAATTGGCTTCTATAATTGGTTTGATTGCTGCCGCATATGTAAACTTGGTTGTATCGCAAGTATTACAACCGGCTGTATTTTTTGCACCTTCATTAATCCATTTTTTAATCAGGTCTATTTGCGATTGCAACAATGGCGCATAAGGCGCTTGTGGCATTCTATCGCCGGGGTCATTATCAATTAATACTTTGTAAATTTTACTATCATTGGCGTTACCCGGTCTTATTCCTTTTTTAAGAATGTTTGCATAACTGTCTAGTATATAGCCATCTTGTTTGCTTGCAGCATCATGACAGCCAGCTTTGGCACAGCTTGATTTAAAGATGGGCAATACATCTGCTTCGAAGCAAACTTCGCCTGGTGCAGGTAAAACCGGTGTTCCTCCGCCCGGAAGGGTTACAACAGGATTAATAATTTCATGCTTACAAGCATACAAGAAAACAGCCGAAGCAAAAGAAATGATGATGATGACTTTTTTCATGACAGTCGTATTACAAGGTTTTATGGAATTAGGACTCCATCTTTAATAGTAACACTAGAAATAAATCCGGTGCAAATACCTTTGAAATTAATCGTTTGGCCTGCAGTTATATTGGCTGGTGTTTCTTTGAATGTACAATTTACGCCAAAGATGGGGTCGCCGGTTTCCAAGAGCACCACAAAATTTCCATCTTGATTTTTGCTAATCTTTTTTACTACGCCACTTACCTGCACAGCCTTATTACCATAGACACTATCGGCAGTAACTTCATTACTGTTATAAGCATCCCACAAGGCTTGGGCAGTTACATTTATTCCGGCTTCTTGGGTAACATCTCTTTTGGGTTTGCTACGCAAATACCATTTGGTGGCATAAAATCCTGCGGCAGCAATGGCTAGAAACACAATAACAATAGTGAACCACTTTTTCATAACATTAAGTTTAGAATAGCATTTAAAATTGCTGTGAATATCGCAAATTGAAACGGTAAAGTGACTGAAGCAGGAAAATTGATGATTGAACCGGAAAAAAGGGGACTTTGGGGTTTATAGATTGACCAATTTTTCTACGGGTAGGCGATTGGCTAAACTACGGCCTAAAGTAAGTTCATCGGCATATTCTAACTCACCGCCAAAAGCAATACCCCTTGCAATGGTGGTAATTTTGCAAGACAAATGTTGAATTTTCTTTTGGATATAATAGATGGTAGTATCGCCTTGGATATTGGGATTTAATGCAAAAATCAATTCTTCGGTTTGTTCTTTTGCCACTCTTTGCACCAAACTTTCGATGTGTAATTGGTCTGGACCAATACCATCTAATGGAGAAATAACACCACCCAATACATGATAAGTTCCGCTGAACTGCTGTGTACTTTCTACCGCAATTACATCACGGATATTTTCTACCACACAAATCACTTGCTGATTACGCATACTGTTACTGCAAATGCTACAAATATCACCATCACTAATATTGTTGCAGCGGTGGCAAAACTTAATATCTCTCCGCATTCGGGCAATGGTTTCGCCAAAATGCTGCACTTCATTTACTTCTTGCTTTAGCAAATGCAAGACTAAACGTAAAGCCGTTTTTTTACCAATACCCGGGAGTTTGGCAAATTCGGCCACCGCATTTTGTAACAGCGAAGAAGGCAATTGCATATTGCGAAATTCAGATTAGGGTGTAAAGTTAAGCAAGGAATATTAGCGTTGCGGACTAAGGTTAATATCTTTCTCATTATCCCAATTAGCCCTTACTGCAAGTTTAATATTTAAGTCAGTAACAATTTCGGGCTGAAGATGTTTACCAAAAAAATAGCCGGTATCCCATTTGCCATTACTATTTCTGTCGTATAAAATACGAACATCATATTCACCGGGTGGAAATAATTTTCTTGACCAATCTCGTTGTGTTAATCGGGATGATTCTACAATTCTATCATCTTTCAACAACAACAAAACAGGATGTGTAGCTGTATCTAAATTGGTAAAACGAAGTCGTACACTCCCATAATCTGATTCTCGTTTAGTCATGAATTGAAGCGTATCTTTTTTTGATAATATTAATCCTGAAGTATCGGTTACAGCTTCTTTCTGTATTACTAATCGCAGTTGTTTGTCTTGTTGCCAAGGATATTGAATGGTGAGCTTGGTATTAGTACTGTCTAATGTAAAACGCATTTTCCCAACACTAGTATAATTGGTGTCGGTTAAAACAAAACCTGTAGTATCAAACTTTTTAAGTGGTTTATTGAAAGTGAGTATCAAATCGTTTAACAAATCTTGTCGATTATTGTCAAGGTTGTTACTAATGATAATTTTTTTTTCTCCATTTTTTGGCTCATTGCCTTTTGATGGCGTTGCAGCAGGTGTAGCTTCGGCTAATTTATAAGCATAAAAAGTAGCCGCAGCTGTATTGTTATTTATAAGTACCGCACTGTCTAAAAAGGCAAAGAATTTGGTAGAGTCTTCATATTTTTTGCTGTACTCGTTAGGAATAACATAAGCATAGAATTTACCTTCCGGCAGATTCTTAAACATAAAATTCCCTTTGCCATCAAGCTTGGTAATGTACCGAGGTCTTTCTTTTGCCACAGCCGAGTCGTCGCCATTACGGTGTAACACTACCAATAATGTGCTATCCGTTTTCCCGTTTTGAGCCAGCAACACTTTACCTGAAAAAGTATTCGAATCAATAGTATTACCGGTAGAAAAAACATAAGTGAAGCCTTTTACGATATTACCTTCATTAATGTCTTTAATCGCTTCACCGAAATTGATAGAATAGGTAGTGTTGGGTTCTAGCGTATCTTTTAATTTAATGGATACATTTCTAAACTTATAATCGATGATAGGAGAATTTTTAGGCAGCGGAGAAACAATGACATTTTCTTGTGCCGATTGAATTTCTACAAACTCATCGAAGGTTAGGTTGATTTTATTACCTGTAAAATTAGTAGCCGAATCTTTAGGATTTGCAGTAACCAAACGTGGCGGCAAAGAATCTCTTGGACCACCCGATGGCGGTACAATATTGGCACAAGAACTTAACAATAGCATTTGTTGTGCCGCAACAATCAATAAGAAAAAACAAAAAATCCTTTTAAGCATTGGATGATGATAAAGGTGCAAACATAAAACCTTTGCTACAGCATTGGCTAAAGAAAATCATAAAAAACGCATACGCATCATTCTTCTTCGTCTGAAGCTTCATGTAACGCAACTGCCAAATTATTGGTTTTGGCAAAATTGCACCAATGACAATCTGCTTTACCACAGCCGGTATAAAAATCTCGGTTTTGAATTTTGACCCAAACCATTTTCACTTGTTCGGTTACCGTTGTAATATCCTGCGGTGAGATTACGATTTTAGCTTTTTGGTAATTTTTCTTTTTATCCGGTTCAATAAAATCAAATTCAGTACTAATTACTTTCCAATCTTTTTGTTCGTAATTGTCAACTAGAATTTTATAAAACACTGCTTGTCGCCAATAATCGCCACCGTTAGGTTCCTTTTCATTAGGCGGCAACAATTTAGTTTTGGCATTATCTACATTACCCGTTTTGTAATCAACCACATTTACTTCCTTACCATTAAATTCTAGTTTATCTAATTTGCCTTTTAACGGCACATCGCCAAGGGTAACATTTCTAATATTTCTTTCTACCGCAACAATGGTGTTAAAACTGTTGATGTATTTGTCGTAATAATTGTTCAATACTTCTTGCCCGTATTCCATTCTTCGGTCATATTGCTCTTTGGTAAAACTTTCTCTATGACGTTTCATGTACCATTCAAAATCGTAGATGAACACTTCTTTGCTTGGAAACACATTGTTATTTTGTTGCATTTTTTCAAACAGCTTTTGCAAAGCATGGTGCACAGCCGAACCAAACTCAGTAGCTTCTGATTTACCAGATGGTATCCTAACCAAGTTGGTAAAATAAAACTGCAACGGACATTTTAAATAAGCATTTAAAGCTGTTACGTTCATTACAAATTTGTCGAGTATCGGTGTAATGAAATCGTCTTCTGCTTTTGCAATTTCCGGTTGTAATCCTTCAGAAAAATATAACGCAGAAAAACTACTCAGCACTTCCTCCTCTAACATCACTTTTTGCACCGGTAATTGATGTATTTCTTGAATTTCGGCAATAAAAATGGAGGGTTCTAATGGTTTACCATCATTAGCAAACTGACTGTAAGAGATTTGCAAATGCAGTTCTGCTCTAGTCAATGCCACATAAAATAATCGCCGCAATTCTTCTTCTTCTGCCTGTTTGGGTTGTGAAGTAAACAATGTATCAGGGTAGCTATAACCACCACCCGGTTTTCTTTTCTTCTCCCAAAAATTAGCATTGCAGCCTGCTACAAAAACATGCTCAAATTCTAACCCTTTTGAACCATGTGTGGTTAGTAAATTAACGCCTTTTTCATTGCCACTCACTTCCACAATTTTTAATGGTAACCCTTCTTTCTTCATCAATTCAATAACAGTTACCAACTGTTGTAAACGCATATCGGGTTTACGACGAGTTTCTTCTTTTACAAAATCAAACAAAGCAGTAAGTACCGTTAATAGCCAATGTTTATCAGGGCTTTGCATGATGAAGTTCAATACGCCTGCTTCACGAATGATATGTTCAAACAGTTGTTGTACCGTAACATTGGGCACATCGGCAATCAACTTTTCTATGGCATTAGATGCTTGTTGCAGCCCTTGGTGTGGCGGTGCAGAGAATAAATCTTTAACTGAGGTATGTACTTTTTCGTACAATGCCTGACGAATAGACGTCTTATCATCTTTATAGTTTCTTTGTGCTACCGCAACACTGAGTTTGGCAATTTCGATGGGTGGAATACCGAACCAATCTGCATGCAACAATTCAAATAATTTCTCATCGCCACCATAAGATATGTGATGTTCTTCTGACAGATACTGCAGTAATAAAATAATTTTTTGTGCTAATGGTATATCAAACAAATTAAGCTGCCGCTTACTGTAAACCGGAATATTTTTGAGCTTACAATAAGTAGTTAACTCATCGCCATATTTATGCTCTTTGTATAAAACTGCAATCTTTCCTGCAGGTACACCTTGTTGAATCAATTGTTCTATTTGCATTACCAAATGAATCATCTCCTGCCGCTGCGTTGCATATTCTGCAATGATGGGTGGAGTAGTCAGGTGTTTAATAGCTTCTTTAGACGTTACTAAGTCTTTACTCAACCCCGGAATTTGCTGTACTAATCTTTCGGTGTTTTTATTGATGAGTGTTTTTGAAATATCTAACACCGGTTGTACAGAACGATAGTTTTGTGTCAGCACAACAGTCAACAAATCTTTCTGGTAACTTTCTGCAAAGGCCAACATGTTTTCTACGTTAGCACCTTGAAAACGATAAATACTTTGATCATCATCTCCCACTACAAAAACATTGGGCTTGTCCCAATAATTGATGAGTAGTTGCACCAACTTGTTTTGTGTGCCACTAGTATCTTGGTATTCATCTACCAAAATGTATAAGTATTTTTCTTGATAATTAGCCAATAAAGATGAATGCTCTTCAAATGCTTTAATCACCCAATTAATCATATCATCAAAATCGTATCTGTTCCGACTTCGCATCAATTGTTGAAAACGGTCAAACTCATGTATTGCTGCCCGCAATTTTTCCATCTTCTCTGTCTCTTGTTCAATCAGATGAATTTTTACATCTCCTGCATTAAATTGTTTGTATTTTCTCGAATAAATAAATTCAGGTCTGTTAGGTAAATCTGCCAAATAGTTATCAATACATTGTTCGATAAAAGTGGGTGTCCACCCTTCTTTTTTCATATGACTGAATAAAGCATGCAGGTTGTGAATTTCAAAATACACATCGCCACGATAGCGCTTTAGCGGATGATTTTTTGGGAAACCATCAATCAGTTCTTTGAAATATTCGATGCGTTCTAAATCGCTGATAGGGTCTAAGGCTGTTTTTTCAAACAACGATAAATTTTCTTGAATGATATCATTACAAAAAGCATGAAACGTATAGAGGTTTACTTTATACGCATCGGCACCTATAAATTGTTGTAGTCGCTTACGCATAGCTACCACACCGGCATCGGTATAAGTGAGGCAAAGAATATTTTCGGGCAAAGCATCGGTATCGGTTAAAATCTTACCTATTCGGGCACTTAAAATTTGCGTTTTACCGGTACCCGGACCAGCAATTACCATTACCGGACCTTCAATGGTATTGACTGCCAAACGTTGTTGCTCATTTAAAGCATTGTAGGCTTCTTGAAATTTTTTAGCTTGTATTTGTTGTGCTGACATAAGCCAAAGTTAATGCTTGATACGGCTTAGGATAAAGTCTTTTTTGCTTAAACAGAACCTTAAGCTGAATACTTTGTTGTTATATAAAATAGTTTTTCATGAGCAAAGTTTATTCGCTGAAAACCGTTCAAAATCTGCCCATTTCATTAGATGCAGCTTGGGATTTTTTCAGTAGCCCCGCCAACTTAAAAGAGATTACACCTAGTAATTTGGGCTTCAACATAATTAGTAAGCACCATGGCGAAAAAATGTATCCCGGTCAAATTATTGAATATAAAGTGAGTCCGGTTTTAGGTATTCCACTCTACTGGATGACGGAAATAACCCATGTTGAAGACAAAAAGTATTTTGTTGATGAACAACGTTTTGGTCCCTATTCCATGTGGCATCACCAACACCATTTTAAAGCAGTTGAAGGAGGCGTAGAGATGACTGATATTGTTCATTATAAAATTCCATTCTGGATATTGGGAGATATTGCACATGGCTTGTTTGTACAAAACGAAGTGAAAAAGATTTTTGACCATCGCTTTATTGCTGTTGAGCAACGCTTCGGAAAATGGAATCGATAAAAACAAAAAGGTGAAGCCATAAAGACTTCACCTTTTTTAATAGTGGCTTTAATGATTAACCCGGAATACGAGAGATATATTTTTCAATTTCTTTGATCTGATCTACTACTTGTTTGGTTTTAGGATTGAGTGCTTTTGCTTTTCTGAAGTAATCTTTAGCCGCTCTAAACTCTCTTTTGTTCATAAAAATCTGGCACATACTTAAAAAGGCAACAGCTTCACTTTCTTTATCGGGGATGCCTGCACGAATAGCAGCACGGATATAGCTTTCGCCCTGTTTCATATCGCCTTTTTGCATAGCCATCATACCCAATTGTAACTTATTAGCACCTTCTGCTTCAGCCATTGGCGAACCCAAGTCTAAACTTTTTTTCATGTGTTTTTCAGCACTGTCAAAGTCTTGGTCCATCATAGACAAATTACCTTTAACCGTGTAATACGTTGAACGGATAGGTTTGTACAGTAGGTTAGGATACCAAATGCTGTTCATGATACGCTTTACTTCTTCCATATCACCACGTTCCATCGGTTCTTGAATCAAACGCATAGGACCAATCATAAAATGGCTCACTAAACCAATGACACCTATAAAATATAATGGGAAGGTTGGCCAAAACCCGGTCCCGGTAACATTGAGTACAATAGCGCCAACAATAGCCACAATACTGAGTATAAAACGGTATTTTATGAGTAAGTTATAAAACTTCATAGCTTGATTTTAGGGCTGCAAAGATAGGAGAGTGCAGGTAGATTACAGATTTGATGTTAGGGTTTGATAAATTCTTTTATTTTTGCCCTCCCAACAACGATTTTAGCTAGTTTTTTAAGGCTTTAATGGTGAATTGGTTCTTTAGTTCATGGATACCTGCAGGTTTGCAGGGTATAGATGATTAATATTGGTCCCGTAGTTCAATGGATAGAATAGAAGTTTCCTAAACTTTAGATGCAGGTTCGATTCCTGCCGGGACTACACTGTTATTTTATAAAATAACAAAACGACTAGAAATTTTTAGAATTCTTGAAAAAGAAGGCTAAAAATTTACTACCGCCAATAAATCTGCCAGCAAATGGTTAGAACTTGTGGTAGTTAACTCTACTTTTTTATGTACTTCAAATTTGCGTTTCCGTTCGTTTGATTTAAAAAGGAAACATAACTAACCTCAAACACTCCACTGTACTTGTAAGTATTTCATTTCTGATCAGCACACTAAAACGGCTGCTTTCAACCTAAGGCTTGTAACTGTTTATTCTTTCTTTTTAGCTTCTTGATTAGCTGCAATCGAAAATACAAAAGGTTCACTTCTGCTTTCGCCATTGCCATCGGTCTGTACCAACGGTAAGCCATTAGCATCTAATGTTTGAATGGTCCATATGAATTTGATGGGCAGTGAATCAGTAGCACTAAAAGCTAACCTTGGTTGCCAAATATATTGGGTGATACCACGAACAGTAATATCTAACAACGGCTGATTACTTCTCAATGCTTGTACCGATTGTTGATGTTGTAATACTTCAAATACTTGTAAGCGATAGGTACTTTGTATTGCCTGTACTTGCGGAATAACTGGTGTCCACCTAAAAGTGATGGCGGTTTGAGCTGCCTCTTTTTTTAGTACCGATTGATTAAGCGGCATCATCAAAAAAGGCAATTGTATAGATGCCATGTTAAAACTGCGGCACTTTGCTGCCACAATAGGTTGAAAGTTACTCGGCGCTAAAATGGATACACATAATTGGTACTGACCGGCAGGCAACTTACCCGTTTTATCTAATGTACTTTTATAAGTGCCGGTAAAATTCATGATTTCTAAAGGCATTACATCTTTACTGTAATACACCCTCACTCCTCTTATTAAAGTAACAGGTGTGGCTTTGGTCACATCGGTAACACCAATCACCGTTCCGTCTGATAATTTGATTTCTGTTTTAAAAATACCTTGCTGTGGATTGGGGTCGGCTTTGTCTACAATAAAATTGACAATAGTATTTTTAATTGCCCACTCACTTAACACCGCAGTAGGCGAAGATTGTACATTTAAAGTAGTACTGATTTGTGCTACTCCCTGCATAGCAGATAGTACAATAATGGTTGATATATAAAGTAATTGCTTCATGGTTATGCGGTTAAAATTTGTACTGTAATCCTGTTCTTAGATTAGACTCTAGATAATTGGCTCCAACTAATGGTATTGAGCCTAACTCGTCGCCATACTTGAAATAATTGGTAGATAGAAAACTATTCCAACTCAATTTCTTGTTCAATTTACAATCTATATTACAGGATGCGATGATATTATTATTAGCTGTAAAAGTATTCAGCTTTCCTAAAGTGTATTGCAACTGTCCACGCAGTTGAACTTTTTGCTTGGCTACCGGCATTCCTAAACTTGAACTCAATGTAAATAGTCGATTGGTAACTGTTGGAATACGATTGTTAAAAAACATCAAACTAAAATCAGGAGTCAAGGTTTTATTAAAAAATACCGGCACATAGGTTAAAATGGCTGTGTGGGTATTGTTACTGGTTGTAACGTTTGTATTAACATCTCTTTCATCGTATTTGCTATAGTTATAACTAAGGGTAAGAATATTTGTCATGGTTGTAGTTGACCAAGTGTAAGTAGGACTAAGCCCTATATCGTTACTTACATTTTTAATGCCATAAGGGTTTAAACCACTTGCTGTTTGAAATCCGAAATTATTATAGTTGACATTTAAACTAAACCGTTCATTAAACTGCGTAAACCAATTTACATTTCCTATAAACTGAGTAGCTCTTAAACCAGTATTACTCATATTGTTTACTCTTTGACCTACACTTGCGGTAACATTCATTTTATTTTTCCAGGCATTAAAACGAGTGTTGATGGTATTATCCCAATGATCGGCTTGCATAAACGGATAGCCCGTTGTTTGATAACCGGCACCAATATATTTTGACGCATAACTGATATCGAAATTGGTAGATTTTTTTCCGACACTTAACTGACCGGCATAATCTTTAGTCGTAGATGTTCTGGCATCAATAAAAGGCTTGAATGATAAATTACCCGGCAATAAGAGCAACGGAGCATTTAAATCTTTTGTAAAAAAACTTTGCGCTGCCTCCATGTTCATGAACCAACCTTTATCAAAAAATTTATCTAATATAAAACTCATAGTGAAGCCTTCTTGCGGCAGCACAGTTAAAGGTGGACTTGTTACAGAACCTATATCATCTTTAGCCTTAGAAAAATTGAATGCTACTTTATGGTCTCCTTCCACTTCTCGGCCTATTTGAAACATATAATGTTTTCGTTTGTAAGCTCCCACAATACCCGGTGGTGGTAAGGCGGTGAAATTTACGCCTTGCTGCGACACTCCGGTAAAAAACTTGAACAAGAATTTACCGGGATGCAGACTAACACCGGCTCCAAAAATGCCAATATCACCGGTTGATAAATCAGAATATTTGAGGTACTGTGTACCCAGCAATAACTCAGCCCATTTGTATTTTGGATTTAAGCCGAAATTGTTCATCGGGTTATTAATCCATTGCCCCAATGTTTGTCCTTTACCACCACTTACAAAACCACTGTACGGTCCGGCAAAGTTGGTAGGTATAGCTGCAAAATTAAAGTTGAATGGAAGTGTAAAGTTTTTACCCCATTTCATGGTAGGCTGAAATTGAAAACGCAACTGATTCCATGGTCTACGTGGTGAATAAATGCCACTACCCGATGGGTTGACGTTTAATCCATAACCTTCATAAGTAAAACCCATTGTACCGGAAATGGAAAATGGATTTGCCGAATTTTGAGCATTCCCGTTCGCTGCTGATAGTACCAATGCTATAAAGAGAAAGAGGACTTGATTTGATAGCTTCATTACTCTTGTTTTAATATTTTAATTTTCATCCTATAAGTATTGTTTCGTTTGTTACTTTCTTTATACTGGTTATTAGGGTTTACTTCAATTTCCAGCCAATAATCACCTTTCTTCAATCCTTTAGGTAACAATAAAAATTGTCCTTCGTACATCATGCCATAAGTATCGTAACCACCAACCGCTATTCCCTGTTTTTCTGTACCACAACCGGAATAATCTCCAAGTCCATAATTTGGCATATTTTCACCATATCTCTTATTAGAAAGATTGCATACATTATCACTGTTACTACATAGACCAGAGTTAAATAAACAGTAACTTACTTTGTTAGCATTAGTGACTGCTACTCTTTTGCTAGATGATATTTTAAGCAGCCTAAATTCAACCCATTCATCAATATGAAAATGGTTATGACCCGGATGATCATCTAAATACATGGAGCCCGCCTCAACAACCCGTTGTTTTATTGAATCTCCTTGTTTATAATAAATTGTTTGCAATACTACTTGACGACTGTTATTTCCATTAGGGCATTTTACCGAGCTATCAACTTCTGTTCTGCCACAAAACCATTTTTTCGCTCCTTTTATTTCCATTGGTCCATAACCTATATTGGCAATGGTTGCTGCAAAACGCAACTGACCGGGATAAACAGAATCGTTCCATGCATATTCTTGCACTTGACTTTGGGTGAATGATGGAAGGATAACAAGGTCTGGTAAAAGATCGCCTTGCCCACTTTTACCGGGTGTAACACATAATTCCGGATTACTAAAAGAACATCTTTTAACCATCTGAATCTTTGCCGGATGTTTACCAAATACAATAGAAAATGAATCAAGATATCCATCAAACCCGGCTTTTAAATCTTCTATCACTAGTTTCCAGTATCCATTAGGATTTTGTTTATTATTTAAATATTCCAACCTACCATCAGGAATATATTCACCCGTAAATGGTGCCTTAGCTTGGTGGATATATTTGGTTGCTTCCATAATAAACTTGGTGTTTGTATAATCCCTTCCCGAATCTCTTCCATTTCTGTTCGTAAGCCAGACATTACTTCCATCCGGTGCCTCTAATGTTATCTTTAGATCGCTAACCCTATTGTGCCTAATATTGATAACTACGCTTTCCAAACCATAATTTGTATCGGCGCTTAATGGTAAATCATACAACTCACATAAAAACTCTTGCCTGTTGTAATCACCTGCATAGTCTTGTATATAACCACCAGAACAAACAAATTTTTGCGCTGATACATTTGTAATAAACAGCATCAATCCTATGACAGAAAAAAGATATCTCATTTAGAATACAGTCTTTTCTACTTTTTTATTTACTTGTTTCAACTGGTTACCATTGGGGTTACCATCTTTCGATTTTTCTATCTCAATTTTTTCATTGCAATAGATATAGGTACACTCTCGGCAGTTGGCATCTTTAAATGTAAACTTCAGACAAAGCTTTGCCGTTAACACACAACATTCAATAGGAGATGCATTTGGCATTGCTACGTTGACATTCACCACTCCATTATTGATAGTGATTAATGTGCCCGGTTTGTAGATGAGCTCCCTTCCATTTGAATACTGAGAATTATTGAATGGCAAGGAATTTATTGGCTTTGTAAATCCATTACCATTATATGCAGCACTTAATAAGCTGCCCCAGGTTTTAGGTACATTTTTACAAGGAATGCAATCAGGGTCAGGACTATTAAGTTCGAAATGCTCCACGTTAATTCTAATTTCACTCATTTGCACATTACTGTTTAACGTAAACTGTTGGCTGTATATACCCCAAGCATTGGGATTATTTGATGATGTATAATTCGCATTCTGCGGTTCAATGCTCACCTGTGTTTGTTGCGGACAACAGGAAGGAGGATTACAAACAATATTCATTAGAAACTCACATGGAGGGCAGGTTTTGTCTCCACATTTTGGCGTAACAATAAATTTATAGCCGGCACAAGGCAGGTTGTTATACTGGCTAAGATTGATTGGAAATGTTGTACCTGTGGCTATTTGTGCATTGGTTGTTGCATTTATTAATTGCCACGAAAATGTTTTATTGCATTCACCAATACAGCTATAATTAGCATTCAAGAAACCTGATACTTGTCCTGTGATGAATGAGTGGCTGCTACCACAAGGTTTTAACAACACAGCCGGATTAGCAGGATTGGATATACTAAAAGCATTTTGAGCCCATGCGCCACAATTGCAATTAGAGCATTCAACGGTGGTATCACATACTTCTACATCACCTAAAAAGGTTTTGTCCCAAGAATTCATTGCCCAATTATTATCAAAATCTATATTTATTCCGGTAGGGGTTCCTGCACCTGTAGCATGTTTAAAGCCTACCATTCCATAAAACGGCCCAGGAGTTGTAATCAAATAATCTGAAGTTGCCCAGATAGTTGTATCACATTTTGCTACATTATTTGATTGCAGTACAATCTGTGAAAATGAAATACCTCCCGCTGCATTTTTTGCACTACTTCCACCAATTAGATAACCAGATAACTGATCAATCCAACTTACACCATTAAATTTATACTCTAGCACTCTGCTACTGTGTGCACTTGTGGATGTCCAAGCTTGTGTAGTACGTTCTGCCAAAATCATTCGAGCATAATCTTTGCTAAATGCGATATCAGTTACAGGATTAGTATTTACTGCAAAATTGGTTAACTCAACTGTTTCGACCCCTGTAAAATTTGAGCCGGCAATGCCAATTGAGTGAATGGCGGTAGTAGTCGAATTAAAATTATTTAGGCTATAAAAAAGCCTTGGATTACCTCCTACATTTCGGATTGCTAATCCGTGAGGCTTTCTATTGTCAGCAGCGCCACCAGGATCAAAAGGCGGAAAATTAAGCGCTGAATTTGATACATCAACAGCATATATATTACCATCTTTCAGATCAGACACATACAAAAAGCCATTAAAAAATTTTATGTTACCAAGGCACTTTTGATCTTGCCCGGCCGTATGAAGATCTTTGAATGCAGTTACAGCTCCTGTAACACCGTCTATTTTCCATATTTGACCGGTAGATATTCCTGCTACCTGAGATCCATAAAAACCGGTTGCCGTGGTGTAAATATTTCGGTTATTGTCAATGGCAATACCAAAAATGTTTCCCATATTGGCTCTTGTCCATGTTGGATCTATGTAGCTATAGGTAGCATAAAAACCAGGTGTCATGGCCCAGCCCGATCCTATTGGCGCTGCAGCAGTATTTTTTGTTCGAAATATTTCCAAAACCGGGGCCTGTGGAGGTGGAGGTGTATTGTTGGTCCATAAATTACCGCTCATTGTTACTACTGCATCACCGGCCTGTAACAATTGTGCTTTTGAAGTATAGCTGTTCAATAAACAACTATACACAATACATATATATAATAGCTTTTTCATTGTATGTTATGTTTAACTGTTTATTGAATTAAAATTTTATGTCATTTTCAGAAACTTCATATATCTCCTCTAACGGAACTGGTCCACCAAACTGTGGTTGTCGTGTATAACTAAAGCATTTTACTACACTACAACTTCGGCATTCACTGTCTGTAAATGTGTACCTAATACAAAAAGTAATTTTATAGGGGCAACAGCTTAATGTACTTGCCGGAGGCAAACTAATTTTCAGTTGCAATGGTTTATTATTAATTGTTGTGGCAGCACCCCACCAGCCTATAGTATGATGGCTGTTGCCACCACAACATGGTAATGATGGGAATACACCATTTACCATAGAAGGGAAAGGACTACTGAAAGTTCCTCCTATAAAATTTCCCCATTGGTTATCATCTTTATTGCAAACCCAGCATTGTGCGTTATTGTTTGATGGTGCATAAGAGAACCCTATTAGCTCTGCTTTAAATTGCTTAACCTGTACACCGGGAATACTAATGTTGTTGTTGATTGTAAGCACATCATTTGCATCCGATATGGGGCTTGGTCCATTCAATACAATCATATTATCTGTACAATATGTACAAGGACATGGCGGAATGTTAGCCACCAACACGTCTTCATAACATGGTACCAATGCATCACCTACAGCACTACCCTGAGAAGTACTAAGCACCAAAAGATTGAATGATGTAACGCTGTTATTGATATTAACATCTACTTCTTGTATTACAAATGCACCCTGTGCTATAGTAGTTGGATAAAAAAGCGGCACCGCTGCTACCACTGAATTGACTCCCGGCGAAGGAACAAAGGATTGATTTTTTCCCTGAACCAAATTGCTGGCATTCAAACTTAAACTTGCATACAACGGATGAGTAAATGTGTTGGCATGATTCATATACAAAGTAGCCGGAGAAGCTACAGCTGAATTATTGGCAATCTTTATTTTAACTCTGATTGTTTTGGTAGTTGTGGTAGTTCCAATGCATATGGCATCAACCAATGTAGTTGACATTACACAATTTGCTGCAGCCATTGAAAAGGCAAAGATATCACTGGTTCCATTGTTTCCTCCTATCGGTTTACCGTCCTTATTTAATGATGTTACCTGCCAAGCGTATTTTCTGCCTGCTAAAAATTTAGGTGCATCTTTTTCATATTCAAAAATTACGGCAGGAAATGAATCTTTTTCAAAATGAGGCTTGTTGCCTTTATATAACTGTATAGAGTCTTTCTCAAAATGAGGTTTATTGCCTCTAAAAGCAGCCTCAGGAGACTGATCTCCCTTAATTTCAACGATTCTGATCTTATATGATTCAACTGGAGTTTCGGTTACAGGAGAAATCCAACTAAATGTTATTTGTTTATCTGTTTGTAATACAGCTGTATTAGCTGGTGATACTAATTTTATTGGCGTTTCTTTTACAGATTGATTAGTAAAAGAAAAACTGAAGTTCTCACTAGTTCCATTATTACTACCTATTGCTTTGCCTTCTCTGTTCAATGCTTGCACATTCCATACAAAGTCACATAAATAAGGAGGTTTACATGGGCCAGTAATTAAATTGTTCACAACTGTTTGTGTAATATTAACAACATCTTTTTCAAAAATTGGCTGATTGGCCTTCATTGCTTGTACTGCATTTTGACCTTGCATCAATTGCCATACTTTCAATCTATATGTAACTGGTTCCTGGGGTTTAGGTACAACAGGTGTCCATCTAAAACTAATTGGTTTTAGTATTTCACTTTCTTTAAATGGGTTGACATTGGCAGGTGCAATAGCTTGTGGTGCTTGGTATGCTTGTTGCTCATTACCTTTTATAGTAAATGTCTTACTTTTTTCAACACTTAAAGGAGTTGCACCTGCTGCACCATTACCAAAAAACTGTACACGAAGTTCATATTCCCCAGGGGGTAAAACACAATCTTGACCTAATAAAGCAACTGCTGCATTGCCACTCCACATCTTACTAACCGATGTAAAATTAGCTTGGGGTGCTGTGTTATTGTTATAAGCGCCGCAAGCATTTACTCCTGACTTTTTTATACTTACCAAAATCTTACAGCCTTCCAACATAGGGTCTATTCTGCCATTCGTCATTTTGGCCATAGCGCTAATATTGAGCATAGATGTGCCTGTACTCCATTTACTAATATTGGCATCCGGATTTTGAGGCAAACTAATCGTAATACTCGTAACAGGATACTGTTGTGCCATTAGGCAAAACGGTAGTATCAACAATAGCAGCAGGATAGTTTTTTTCATTGTTTTACATTTATAAGCTCACTCAAAGTATCTATAAATGCAAAGCCTATCAAGCCAGCCTGTCTTAGCACTAGCTTTAACTGTGCCAATTGCACCAATGACTGAGTAAGCGGTAGAGAAGGTTACACTTGTTGTGCTGCAATCCAAGCACTATACAAATCTCTTGGAATACTGATTGTTGTTGTATTGCCCGGATTGGTTGCTTGGTCAAAGGCAGACATCATATGAATGGTGATGGGCTGTTTACTGAAATGATTGAGTGCTATAATTCGCTTTTGAATCAGTACTGTTCCATGGCTTTTGTGGAGACTATCTTGCTGCAATCGTTTACTATTGGCTACTCCGATACCATTATCTGTAATGGAAATAATTAGGCTTTCTTGTTCTTCCTTTAATGCAACTACAATTTCACCGGGTATTGCAGATGGCATAATACCATGTAACAAAGCATTCTCAAGCAGCGGTTGTAACATCATGGTAGGTATCATCCAATCTTCGATATCTAATTGTTCACTGATGCTAAGGATGTAAGTGAAACGATTGGAAAAACGCATTTGCTCTAACCGCAAATAAATTTTCATATTTTCCAATTCGGTTTCTAAAGGAATAAAATATTGTTGTGCCGCTTCAAAACTCTTACGCAATAAAGAAGCAAAATCACTTAAATATCTATTGGCATTTTGACGGTCTTGTACATTTATATAATGTTGAATGCTATTTAATGCATTGAACATAAAATGCGGATTCATTAACGAAGTAAATGCTTGCTGTTCTAAAGCAGCAGTTTGTACAGTTGCTACTTCTTTAGCTAGCTTTCGTTCCCGTCTTTTCTTTTGCCAACGAAAAATGAAATAGCCCGTAATCATTTGAACGAACACAAACACTACAAACCAAAACCAAATAGCTTTCCAAAATGGTGTAGCAATCTCAATATTAATAGTTGAAACTTTGTGACTACTATAGCCATTTACATCTACTGCCCTTACCTGAATAAGGTGGTTACCACTCGTTAATCGTAAAGTAAGGGTTGTACCAATTACATCTAACCATTGTTGTTTTTCGCCTAACCGATATTGTAGCTTTTTGAAATACCCATTTAACGCAATGCCAGCGAACTGCATTTGAATATTATAATTACCATAGTCAAGTTGATAAGCAGTATTAATGAGTGTATCTCTTTCGTTGATTGTCATTTTAATTAATCGTACCGGAATTATAACTTTTGGTGCCACAAAATTTGTTGGTATAATGGAAATACCACTTCCTGTTGCTGCATAAATGGTATCTCTATCAAAAACCATTTCATTTATCTCATTACTAGTAAGTCCGTCGTTGACTGTTAAGTTTTGAATGCTGAATTGTACTGCTGCTGTATGGGATTGTGTGTAGTTGATTACACTAATTCCTTGTGCTGTACCCAACCAAACCTGACCAAGCTTACCTGTTGTAATTGCTCTTAAGCCATTGCTTAATAGACCATCTTCATTATTGATGATTCTAATTATTATATCATGCTTCATTACCACTACCCCACTGCCCGATGTTGCTACCCAAACAAGACTATCATTTGTAACAGCAATTCCAACTATTCTTTCTCTAAAAAAAGGGTGAATTAATCCAAGTGATTCAAAAGTTTTTTGTTGCACATTGTAACGATGCAACCCATCTGTAGATCCATAATATACTAATCCATCTAATCCTTTGGCTAAAGCCATGCCTCTTTTGTATCTAACAATATATGTATTTTTTCCTGTTTTTGTATTCAAATGAAGCATACCGGCAAATGAGCCAACCAGCATAGTAGTATCATCATATAGCAAAGCAGTTTTTCCGGCTGCAATTTGTTTATTTCCTTGATAGAAAATTGGTTTTGTATAATTCAAATAAATGCCATCTTCCGAAATGGTATAAATAGATTTTCCGGCAACAATAATCTTTCGCTGCCTTGATGGTCTTTTCTTAATTACAGTATGAATTTTAAATAAACTAGTTGTGGTTTCAATTACTTCACCGTAATAATTACCTGCGATGGTAATGCCATTTTTTCTGTTAATACTTAGAAAATTATCTCTAGTAAATATTGAGGGTAATGTAACATGTGTCAACCTTTTTTGAGTGTACAATAAAAGCCCTTTATCTACTGTAGCTATCCATTGATTGCCTTTACTATCTTCATATAGTGTATTGGCTAAATACTCACCACCAATGGTGTACAACCACTTCAAAGTTATTTTATCATACACTGAAATATTCCCCTTAATACCAACAAGAAAAATAGTTGTATCATTTACGCCAAAACTACTAAACGGTTCAAATTGCTTTATGGTATCTACGTTAACACTAAAAGGTTTCAGACTTTGTAGGGTATAAATAAAACACATTCCGTTAGCTGCATCAAAGTCGTATAACTTGGCTTCATCGATAATAACACCAATACGTCTAGAGCCAAAAAATTCAAAAGATGCGCTATCAATTAGCCTGCCATTTTCTATCTTATAAAATTCCCAAAATCTCTTTGGTGAAAAATATTTTCCACCAAAGCCTATTTGCAGATTTTTTGCAGCAGTTCCTATTCTAAAGAATTTTTTACCCATTATACTATGAATGGTATCTAACCGAGTATTTCTAAATACAAAAGAGCCGTTTTCGTTATTGTATTGAACACCACTATCAGGTAATGCAAATAAGTTCATATTTACAGTACCGGAAACTTTAGCCAAATCGGTATTCTCTGTTGCATTGATAAATCTGTTTTTAACTTCATCAAAATAAGCAGGACTTTGGCGAATACAATTCACCCAAATACGTCCACTTTTTTCCTTTACAATATGTATTACTTCATTATCGGGCAAACCATTGGCTGTTGTAAATACCTGAAAGTATTTTCCATCAAATCTTGCTACACCTTCATCGGTAGCAATCCATAAAAAACCGTGATTATCTTCTACACATTGATACACATGATTACTTGGCAATCCATCGTTAACCGTAAATGCAGTATAATTTTTTTGCTGCGCCAAACAGAACGTAACAAAACAACAGAAGACTATGGCAATGACATAACGCATGAAAAAAGATAAGCCTTAAATGCTTTTGAAGGTACTTATTTGCTGAACATTAAACTAGCCGATTTCATTTTCTCTAAAAAAACATCTAATTGTCTTCTACTAATACTCCATTGATTACCATCAACCATTTTTACAATACCCCCATCTGCAGTACTATATTCTTTAATGTATTTTAGGTGAACGATGTATGACTTATGTATTCTAGCAAATTGTGTTTCATCTAGCAGTTCTTCAAAGTCTTTTAAAGTTTTGGTGATGACTAATTTTTGCATATCTGCCATGTGAATAATGGTATAATTACTATCTGCTTGTAAAGAAACCATATCATCTACCTCAATAAAACTTATGCCTCCAAGTTGTGGTAATGCAATTTTTTTAGGTGATATTTTTTTATTGACCGATTCTAGTAAATGTGCCAACAACGCATTATGTTGAAGCTGCATTGGAGGATGTTGAACAGCTTGCTTCAATTTTTCTACTGCAGCTTGTAACTCAGTAATATTGATGGGTTTTAAAATATAATCTAAAGCACTAGCTTTAATAGCTTGTAAAGCAAATTCGTTATGAGCCGTTACAAAAATTATTTTATACTTTTCTGCCGGTATGGTTTTAAGCAATTCAAATCCATTTTCTCCCGGCATACTAATATCGAGAAATAAAACTGCTGCTTCGTGTTGATTAAGCCACTCCCTTGCCTTGGCTGCACTGCTTACCATTCCGGCTACTTCTATCCCCTCGCAATCATGCTTCAACATAAAAGCAAGGTTGTTTAAGTTATTGGTTTCATCATCAATCAGCAAAGCTTTCAACATCTATAATTACTTTAAACTAAAGTTAGCTATTGTAGTAGAAGTTTAATAGCAATTCTGCAAAACTGCTTTTTGATTGAGTAAACGGTAATTTGAAGAAATTAAAAAAAAGCAGGTTGCTTAACAGCAACCTGCTTGAAACTAAATATAATATCAAAGTTTGATTACTTATTTACAATAAGTATTGTTTTCTTGCTTCCTACCTTAAAGAGGTAAGAACCAGATACAATTGTATTGACATTAATAGTTTGTTGACGTTGAGTTAACAAGCCTTGTTGTATCACTTTACCTTCCAAAGTAACAATGGTATATTTTTCTGCCTTTGTTACTTCATATCCCAAATCAACTGAGATTAATCCATCTTTTGTTGGATTAGGATATACCAAGATTGTTGATTTTACTTTATTTACATCAACAATTCTAATTACACTGTAGGTAACCTTTCCGTCCTTGTCAAATTGCTCTAAACGATAGTAATTCTTACCATTAATTGGATTAGTGTGTACAGCTTGATAATCGTTTAAAACCGCATTCTTGCCATTTACTTTTGTTATTACACTCCAATTAATGCCGTCTTTACTATGTAAAACATTAAAGTAGTCATTATTTACTTCATTAATGGTTTGCCATAATAATTTAGCATTTCCATTCTCTAGTGTAGCCGTAAATGAAAGTAGATTAACCGGTAGTGTATTATTTGCTGTACTACTTCCTAATGTAAACGGACTAAATGATGAAACTGTAGCTGACTTAATAGTTCCGGAAGTTGTATTACCTGTTGTTGCTGTATTTCCCTGATTGGTCCATTGACTGCCATTCCATCGAGCAACTCTTAATTCCGAAAGATTAGTTATTCCACCACTTCTTGTAGCATCCCAACTTAATGTAACATCAACATTACTTGTACCATTTGTTCTATCAAGTTGCCAATATTCAACAGTACTTACTCTATTTAATCCTGCACCTAAGCTAGAAGTACTATATAAACTATTCGGGTTTGTATTCGTATAGCTTGCAGTAAAATGGTCTGTGGCACTTGCTGGGGCACTGATACTAATAGGAGCATATTTTCCATTGTTACCTATCGGGAAAGTAAACGCTTGATTACCTACTTTTCGCAAAGTACCATTAACGTAGCTATTTGCTCCTGCATTGGTTATTGTTCCGCCGCTATTTAATATTAAAGTATTTGCTCCGGTGTTAATTAATCCAAGTGTAAGATTAATATTATTACTTACCGTTAAACCTCCACTTAAAGTAAGTCCGGCTGAATTATTCAATATCAATGTATGAATTGTATTTGAAGCAAATGTGTTATTGGCCAATGTTTGCGAAGCTGTTCCAACCCAGCCAATTTTACCAGAGCTTGCCGTACAGGTTCCGTTATTTGTAATGGAGCCTCCTAAATTTAAAGTGTCTGTAACAGTTAACGCTGCACTTGCATTAATAGTAAGTGCTGTTGCAACGGTTAGCTTACTGGTTAGGTTTACGCCATTAGAATTTGAAATAGTGAGATTCTTAATAGTTGATCCTGCAAATGTTGAACCTAGTATTGTTTGGGTACTAGTACCAATATAGGCAATGGTTCCTGCTGAAGCTGTAAATGTTCCATTATTTGTAACTGTACCGGCAATTTGTAGCACGCCAACATTGTTAACGGTTAAAGAAGCCCCATTAGAAATATTAATATTACGCATTGCTAAAGTACCAGTAGATAGGATAGGTTGATTGCCGCCACTTGGGATAATTACATCAGTTGTTGCATTAGGCAATCCGCCGCACCAATTATTAGCATCATTGGCATCTGTTGTTATTCCAATCCAGGTGCCGGTACCAATAACGCTTACACTGAATGGATCACTTGCACAACCATAAACACCAGCATCGTAATTACACACTCTTATGGTGTGGCTTCCAACACTTAATGTGCCAGTGGTTGGAGAAAAATTACCTCCATCAACACTATAATACGTTGCATTGGTAATGCCTGTAGTTGAAACTGTAAAAGTTGTTGGGCCACATGCCACATTTTTAGTTACACCTGTAATTACTGGCTTTGTAGGAATTGTAATTAAGATATCAGATGAAATAGTTTCATTGCCGCATCTATCTCTCACCGCAATGCGATAAGTACCGCTTGAAGTAACAGTGAATGTACTACTAGTACCAAAAGAGCCAAAAGTAGTACACATGCCACCAGAACAAATAGCATAAGTATAAGGGCCTCCATTTCCTGCAGCACCATAGCCTGCCAAAAGCGCTGAACCGCTGCAGTCTAAAGCAGATGTTGTTGAAATAGTTGGTGCAGACGTTAAAGTGCCTAGAACAATATCTGTTGAAATTGTTTGAGTACCACAAGCATCTGTAACTCTTATCGCATAAGTCCCAGCTGCTAACCCAGTGAATATATTACTACTTTGAGGGCCTGTGGCAACTGAACCACCAGGTTGATTAAGCAGCGTATAGGTAATTGGCAAAGAGCCGCCGGTTGAAGCTCCGGTAATTACACCATTATTACCACTTGTACAGGTACCAGTGACTGTACCAGATGAAGTTAATGCAGACGGAGTAGAAGTTACAATGGCAGAAGCAGTTCCTACAGTACCACATCTATCTGTGATTCTAACCGTATAAGTAGCTGCTGCAAGATTTTCAAAAGCCGGACTTGCCTGTGTTGCTCTTACCAACACCGTGTTAGCAGCATCGTATAAAGCGTAACTAAATGTTCCACCAGCCATTGTTGTCCCAGTACCAGGCACAACAATAATTCTTCCGGTTGCACTTGAGGCGCAGGATGCAGTTATTGTTGTTGTAGCAGTTGGGGCTACTGCCGCAGGAAATAATAACGCAGTTGAAGATGTTACAGTATTTCCACAAGCATCTGTTGTTCTTACCAAATAACCAGTAGCATTTGCAGCAACACCATTAAATGTTGTGCTTGTTTGTGGCCCTGCAACAACAGCAGAGGTAATGGCATCAATTAATGTGTACCTATAAGGTGCTAAACCGCCAGTTGACTGTGTGCTCACTCTAACAACACCTGTATTACTTGAACCGCAAGAAGAAGTAATAAGCGAAATCGTTGCGGCTAACAATGCTGTAGGGGCATTAATGGTTGCAGTTGTTGTACTTGTGTTACCACAGGCATCTGTTACCCTGACTGTATGCGAGGGGCTTCCTGCTACAGGGGTTATATTTGAGAAAACATTAGATGCTTGTGGTCCAGCAATTAAGGTTGTATTGGTAGCATCGTATAAAGCATAACTGTATGGTCCACCACCACTACCTGTAGGGATTGGCCCGCCAGGTGTATAATTTTGAGGAGTAGTTACGATGAGTTGACCGAAATAGCCACTTCCATTACAAGCAACAATAGAACCACCTACTGCCGGTGTAAATGCCCCTGCTGCTGCAATAGTGGTAGTTGTTGTACCTGTTACACCGCATTGATCTGTAATCTGTACAGTATATGCACCAGCTGGCAACCCTGTAAAAATGGGTGAGGCTTGATTTGGTCTTGTTACAGGAGATGGTGCAATTAAAGAATATAAATATGTTCCACCACCTTGGTTTGCGGTTGTAGCCAAACAAGTAATGGTACCAGTACTAGTGGCACAACTAGCGGTGTTTGTAGCGGCTAAAGTTGGTGCTGTTGCTGCAGCAATAGCAATAGGTGAAGCATTATTGTCAATTTGAGTACCACAAGAGTCTGTTATTCTTATAACATAGTTACCGGTTGGCAAACCATTAAAAATTCTGCTGTATTGTGGCGCTCTTGTCACAGGAGATGGTGCTATCAGCTCATATTTATAAGCACCTAAACCCGTTGTTGGTTGAGCTACCGTAATTTGTCCTGTAGCGCTTGAAGCACATGAAGGAACAGCTACAGACCCTACTGGAAATGCTAAAGTGGTTGGCGCTGCAACACTTACAACACCTGTAACAGGTACATTACATCCATCGGTCATTTTAATGGTGTAGCTTCCTTGATCCAATCCAGTAAAAATACTATTATTGGTATTGGCAATATTGCTTGGCTGAGCTGGCCTGATGGCTGCACCCGGGCTTACTAATTCAAAACTAAAAGGGGCCAAGGCTGAAGCTGCAGGAGTTACCGTAATGGTTCCGCTTGATACGTTTGTACAGGATGTAGTAACTGCAGTTGTGAAGGTCGGAGCCGCAGCAGCTCCAACAGCAACAGTTGTAGTAGCTGCTGTACCACATACATCTGTCATTTTAATAGTATACGTACCGGGAGGTAAGTTATTAAAATCGTTATTGTTTTGACTTGGTCTTAAAACAGGCGAAGGCGCAATGATTTCGTAGGTGTATGGCGAACCGCCACCTGCTGTAGTTCCATTTTGAACTTCGATGGTACCTGTAGCACCATTAGGGCAAGAGATGGTGGTGAAACTTGTACCAAAATTAGGCGCAACAGCAACACCTACTGTTGAAGTTGTGGTGCCTATATTACCACAAGCATCTTTAACTGCTATAGTGTAGGTACCTGGCCAGAGGTTTTCAAAAACAGAACTGCTTTGGTAAGATCTAATGATGGGTGAAGGCGCAATTAAAGCATACTCATAAACTCCCGGAGATCCATTAGCCGATAATCCTGTAGCGGCAGTCGCAGTAATTGTTAATGTACCTGTTGCACTCGTGGCACAAGAAGGGCTTGCAACTGTATTTGCAGTTGGCGCAGTACTTGCAGTAACTGTAAATGTTGCTCTTCTCACTTTTCCGCATGCATCAGTAGCTTCTACCGTGTATGAACCCGGCAACAAGTTATTAAAAGTCGTATAATAAGTAGCTGTAATAGGGTCTCTTTGTACGGCTGTGGTAGCAGCTACGACAACCGGCGAACTTGCTACCAATCCCATTGTATAAGGTGGCTTGGTACCATTTGCAAAAATTGTTGCCGTTCCGGTAGGTGTATTATTACAGGCAGATTGAATGTTTTGTACCCCTAGCCCAATCGAACTGTTTGTAGCAACTTGCGCAATGGTTATTACAGTAGAAACGGCAGATTTACCACAAGCATCTGTAACTTTTACAAAATAGCCCCCCGGCTGTAAACCGGTAAACACATTAGACGATTGAGAGGCCCTTATCATGGGTGACGGGGAAACCAGTTCGTAGGTGTAAGGCGGCGTACCACCACTAACACCAAGCGTTGTTGCGCCGCTTGATACTACAGTGATTGTACCATCATTGGCATCAGAACATGCAGCTGTAGCAAAAACACTAGCACTATTTACAATTGGAGCTGTATTGTTATAGATGACCGCCTTTCTATTGTAAGTTGTGAAACCGTTATTGTCAGTAGCGGCTAAAGTAACATAATAGGTGCCGGGTGTAACATATGTTTTTGTAGGATTTGCTAAGGTAGATGTAGAACCATCACCAAAATTCCATAAATAAGATGCAATACCACCAACTGCAGTTGACGAATTGGTAAAGCTATAACTACCACTACAGCCATTAAGTGTATTGATCGTAAAATCGGGTCTGCTATCAAAAATGGCTGGCGTTGAATTCAAAGCATCAAATTCAGGGTTACCTGTAAATTGAACACTAACTAACGAAGGAGTTGTATTTGAAAATTGATCAATTATAATCGCATACCAACTGCCTGCTGTTACATCTATTCCTGGATTAAACTGTGATGCCACATAGTTAGGCGATGCCATTCCTGTAGCACCAGGAATACCAAAAACGGTTGCGGAGCCTGCAAAATTACAACTGAGCTGTGTTTTGTTATTACAGTTGGTTGTACCAGGTGCACCGTTCAATTTCCATAAACTCCAGTCAATATCAAGCACTGTTGGCAAACCAGCTAAAGTCAATGGCCTAATAACAAAATTTAGTTTTCCATTTGCCTTTGCTTGAAATGCAACCCAGACTGAATTGTGTTCAATTCCTCCGCAGGCTAATTGCTCTAATGTGGTGCCTATTCCACTAGGGTTAAAAGAGGCGGTATTTCCATTAACGATGATTGCTGTTGGGCAATCAGATTGGGCAGATACTTGTGTTACAAAACATAGTATCACCAAGATTGAGGTGAAGATTAATCTCATAAGGTTGTTTTTGGTTCTCTGAAATTGGAAATAAAAATTAAGAAATCCTAACAAAATTCAAGATTGTGGAAATGTCTTATAATTATCTCCCTTATTCACAAGCTATTTTGGCACTTCTAAAATCTTTTTGTTCATTGACATCATGACTTAAAGTAAATCAAAAAGTTATAGGAACTACTTAGTCACTTAATGCTAAAAAAAATGGAAGGGAGAATTTTAATGAATTATAACTTTAAAAAAGATTCAACAATAAACTAGAAATCATAATGCTGCAGAAAAAAATGTTCTTTTTTTGACTAATACAAATATGTTCTATCTAGTTTAGCGTATACTAACTATATAATGATATAAACCAACAAGAGCATGAGTTGTTAACGGTAAATACCGCTACCCACAACAACGGCATTGATTAATTGGTTTGTTTTGAAGTATCGGCAGTAATTAGCAATCCATCTTGTGGTACGCCTAACAAAATACTTTTTTCGTCGATTAAAGATTTTATCTCATCTAATTTCAACGAATCAAGCAATTCGTTTTTTAAATAAAAAGTTTGCACTTGATTGTTCTTGGTATGCCAACGTACAATTTTACATTGGCATTCCGCATTTTCTAATTTATTAATCACTTCTTCTAAGTTGCCCTCTTTGCCTTGCTTGATAAATATTTCTCTGATGCCAATGATTTTATTTTTTTCACCTACATCAAAACTCCAAGACGCAGATATAGCTGCTAAATAGTTTTTATTGGTATGCAGATTAAGTAAAGAATGCCGAGGAGATTCGATACTTGAAGCGTTGTTATTGATTCTCGAATAAACCGATACAATACCCGGTGACTCAAATTGCATATAGCCGATGTGGTTAAAACTTGCCCCATATCTTGTAAATACAAAATAGCCATCCTTATATTTTATTTCTATCAGGTTAGACACTACTTTATGGTACCGCTTAGGGTCTGATATTCTAGCTTGTGGAGAACCGATATAGCACAACCAAATACCCTCTAAGCTATCAATTTCTGATGGAGTAGGCTGATAGGGCAGTATATTCATATCTGCTTTTACCGTTTCCCATTTGTTGGCTTTTTGCAGATAAATAATACCTAACACAATGGCTATAACACCAATAATGATGGCAAGACTAAGCCCAAACTTTGCTCTTTTTTGATGTTTCTGACTATCGGCTTGTAATAGCTGTATTTGCTGTTGCAAATGCAGATTTTGGCTGGTTTTTTCTAAAGCATCGGTTTGTAACTCTTCTTCTGTTTTTTGCAGCAGGTTATCATCTAAAGGTTGTTGTTCAAATGCTGCCCTACCTATACCATAGAGGTAGATATAAGCAGCATCCACCAAAAAGGGTCTTGGGTTAGACACAATCCCAATCAACGCATCTTTAATTTGGCCGCCGGTTATATCGTATTTGCGGTAAGGATATTTTTTTTCCTTTCCACTTTCGTCGGCGGCATATTTATCCGTTCCCCAAGTATCAGATTTAAAAGGAAGTTCGTTGCTAATATCACTAAGTTGAATAGCTAATTTTTCGTAATTCTTACGATTGGTATTTTGAATAATTTCTTGTCCGGTCTCTAATTTATACTTCTCTATTGCCCGGGTAAGCAGGTAAATGATTTCTTCCTTACCGGTTTTCAATTTTTTCATAACTAACTGACAATAAAGCTACTACGAAATTTCGGAAATGTTTTTTTGCCTTTCGGAAACCAAGTTACAGATTTAGAAACAATTCTGAATTGTTTTTATAGTAATCTTAATTCAAAGGGTGAATAGCTTACAATCGATTTTCTAACAATTGCAAAACAAAAGCGTATGAAAAAGTTTTTCCTCAAAAACATGGTCAAGTATTGCGTACTCGCTATTATCGTATTAGTAGCTAATAATCAAGTATCTGCCCAAACTTACTTTTACTACGATGGTAGTGGCGATTTAAACAGCACTGCTAATTGGGGCACCAATACAGATGGCACAGGTACTGCACCTGTAGATTTTATAACTGCCTCCCAAATATTTATCATCCAGAATGCAACAAATATTGTATTTAATAGTGGTACATGGACAGTGAGTGGTACTGGATCTAAAGCAGTTTTAGGTAATCCTACTTACGCAACACCCGGTACAGCGTCGGCTGCTATTACGCTGACTATAGCTTCGGGTAGCTCAATAGTAGCAACACCACAATTGTTTGAAGTTTCGATACCGAGTTCGGGTAATCATAAAATCATTTACCAAAATAATACGGCGCTTTCGTTTGGTACAATCAATGACACAAACTTGGAGTTAGAATTTGATGGAGCAACAATAACAACGACAACGACTAGAACATATGGCAACGTTAGGTTGAAAAATGGCGCTAATATTGATATGGGCGGCGCTGGAATTACTTTAAAAGACCTAACTATAGATGTGGGTTGCACATTATCTGGACCAATTGGTAGCTCTTCACAATTTATTGTAATCAAATCAGGCGGTGTTGTAACTATTAACGGTACTTTTAAAGCTGGCAGAACTGGTACTGTATCGGCACGTGGTGGGTTATACACAACAGGAACAACAACTTCTACAACCTCAACAGGTACTTTACTTTTTGCTGATGCCACTGAGCCCCCAAATATTATCCTAGGAAGCCAATCAACAGTAGAATTTTATAGAGGAACTAGTGGACAAACAGGTACACAAGGAATTACACCAATGGCGTATGCAAATCTCACTTTATCAAATCTTTCCGCTGCAAGTGCAAAATCATTCAATATTAGTGGAGCTGGATCTAATACGACTACTGTATCAGGCACATTAACCGTTAATCTGCCCGGCACTACAATTACAGCTCCGACTACTCAAAATATTACACTCTTACCTGGTGCAAGATTAGTTATTAACTCAGCTACTGCCTTTCCTACAGGTGGTAGGGTTACTTTACAATCCGATGCTACCGGTACCGCATCAATTGGCACTTTAGCTTTCGGTGCTTCAATTACAGGTAACGTAAACATAGAACGTTATATCCCCGCAAAAAGAGCTTGGCGTATTTTAACTGCTCCATTAAGAGGTGCCAATACTAGTTTTTATAGCAGTTGGCAAAATAATGGAAGTGTTATTGCAAATACAGGTGTTGAAATCTGGCATCCAAGTGGTGGCACGGGTATAACTACCGGTGGCGTAAGTGCTAACCTAAAAACTTACGATGTTACAACTAATACTTGGGTTGATATTACCAATACCCAAACAACCAACTTATTTACATCTGCCTCATTTGCAGCCAATAATACCTTTTTAATTTTCCCAACTGGGCCTTTTGGCAGCGCTAATATTGCAAGCGGTGCTGCAGCTACTACCTTAAAAGCAACAGGAACTTTACAAACGGGAGCACAAACCTATACTATCCCGGATGCAGCGTTCAGTAATAGTGAAAAAATTCAATTGTTGGGTAATCCTTATGCTAGTCCGGTAGATTTTGGCTTGTTGACCAGAACTAATGTAACCAAACGCTTTTGGGTTTGGGATCCTCAACTTTCGGGTTCAGGTGCATATGTATTGGTATCTGACATTGACGATGATGGCAACTACAGCGTAATACCAACGAGTACACAAAACCAACATTTGCAAAGCGGACAAGGCTTTTTTGTAGAGGTAAATAACACCGGTGCTTCAGTGGTATTTAATGAAGACGATAAATCAAACACTACCATTAACACAGTATTCAGAGCCGGTAGCGGTACAGAACGTTTACGCATAGACATGATTAATCCTACTAATGGATTGGTAATGGATGGTGTATTGGCAGAATACAATAATAATTTCAATAATGGTTTAGCAGAAGAAGATGGGCAAAAATTATTCCGTGGCGAAGAGAATTTGTACCTCATGCGTAACAGCAAACCATTAATGCTCGAAGGCAGAAAGCTGATTGACAATGTTGATACACTATTCTTAACTATCAGCGGCATGCAAGTACAGAACTATCGTTTTGCTATCAATGGTAGTAGTTTTGCTAACGATGCCAACATCAGTGCTTTCTTAAAAGATCAGTACTTGGCTACAGAAACAGCCATCAACTTAAACGGCACTATCGAGTATAATTTTGCTGTTACCGCCGATGTAAACAGCAAAGCGGCAGACCGCTTTATGATTGTTTTCCGCAGTAGCGGAAGTTTACCGGTAACACTAACTTCGGTTAAAGCATTTCAACAAAATAACGGCATTGCTGTAGAGTGGAATACCCAAAGCGAAAGCAATATGCTACAGTTCGAGGTAGAAAAATCTGCCTCCGGCAGCAACTTTGTAAAAGTAAATACTACTGCACCAAAATCGGGTAACAGCAATACCTATAATTGGTTAGATGCTGCCCCTTTTAGTGGTACAAATTATTACCGTATTAAAGCTATTAGCTTAAATGGAGAAGTAAAATACAGCAGCATTGTTGTGGTTAAATTGAATAGCAAAAATTCAACTATCGTAGCTTATCCAAATCCTGTAAAAGGTAATACCATTCAATTACAGTTAGCCAATATGGAAAAAGGTAACTATAGCGTCAGCCTTATTAATGCATTAGGTCAACAGGTATGGAATAAAGTAGTAAACCATATTGGTGGTAGCAGTAATCAAACCATCAACATAGGTAATATTGCAAGTGGCATGTATGAGTTGAGAATTATTAATGGACAAACTATCAGTACACAAAAACTGATTAAAGAATAAACCCCAACCCATCGGGGGTGATTGATAACTTTCAATTGCCCCTGATATTATTGTGTTGCCAAGTAATATCAACTCACCCACAAATTATATAATCATGAACCCTATAAAGTTTTCAATAAAGTTGGGCATTGCTGTATGCTTTGCTGTAGTACTATTTCCATCCGGTACTATACAAGGTCAAACTGACGAATTTGATTTTGAAGATGCGCCAAGTAGTATCAATGAAGATAATGATGATAGAATGCGTAGATCAGAAGAAGAAAACAGCAGGAATCAAAATCATTACTACAGCAGCCCTGGCGCCGGTGTTGGAGGCCCTTCTAATGAAGATGGCGCAAACCCACCTGAACCGGGAGACGATCCTGGTGCACCAATAGATGGCGGTTTAAGTTTATTATTAGCAGCAGGTGCAGGCTATGGTTTAAAGAGAAGTAGAGATAAGCGGAATGCAAAAAAATAACGGTATGAAAAAGTATCTTTTATTAGCATGTTTACTGCAATTGGCAGCATGTATATCATTTGCACAAATCAGTAGTAATACTAAGGGCAAGCAGGTCTTTTATTTTGACAATAGCGGCAAAATGAAGAACCCTATAAAGGTGTATTATTTTTCACCCAAGGCAAATGCAGACAGTATGCCGATTGTGGTTATGCTGCATGGTGCTCAAAGAGATGCCTCGGCTTATTTAGACGATTTAATAAATGCTGCAACCGTATTTGGCTGCAAAATCATTGCACCTGAATTTGATAAAGAAGATTATCCCGGATTAGACGAATACAATTTAGGTAATGTGTACAATAGAAATACCAAAAAATTTAATGCCCCCGATGATTGGAGTTTTTCGTTAATTGAACCTTTGTTTGATACAGTGGTAAAACAAACTAAAAGCAGTTGTTCTGGCTATTATTTATATGGTCATTCCGGTGGAGCTCAATTTGTACATCGTTTTTTGATGTTTGTCAATCAAAACAGAATCATCAAAGCTGCTATTGCAAATGCCGGATGGTACACGGCAGTAAACAGTGAAGTAAACTTTCCTTTTGGGATCAAAAAATCACCAATCGATTCAACTAGACTTAAACCTTTTTTTGCCACCAATTTAACCGTGTTATTAGGTACGGCAGACGTTGACCGAAGCAGTAAAGATTTTAATGTTACACCAGAAGCAGAAGCCCAAGGCAAAACCAGATTTGAAAGAGGCCAATTCTTTTTCAATACCGCAAAAGAAAAAGCTGAAGTATTAAAAACACCATTTAATTGGACTCAAATTTTTGTTCCAAAAGTGGGTCATAACAATGGCGAGATGGGAAAATTCGCATTCGCCAATTTCTTCATGGATATTCAATAACATACTCAACCTTATTTATATGAAATACTTGCGTCAACTCTATATACAAGTACTCATTGGGGTTTTTCTTGGCATTGCCGTGGGATACTTTTTTCCCTCATTAAGCGGCGCAGGAAAAATTATTGGTGAAACTTATATTAACCTCATTAAAATGCTTATTGCACCGCTAATATTTTTTACCATAGCGGCAGGCATTGCAGGGTCAGGCAGTTTAAGTAAAGCAGGAAGAATAGGCGGAAAAGCACTGCTATATTTTGAAATCGTCTCTACCGTTGCATTAATACTAGGCTTGATTATCGCCAACCTTGTAAAACCCGGTATAGGTATTGCTAAAGAAAAAATTCCGGTGAGCAATATTGAAGGTATTACCGAAGCCGCTAAAGAAGTAAAGTGGGTAGATTTTTTCTTACATATCATTCCAAGTAACGTAGTAGATTCTTTCGCAAAGGGAGATATTTTACAAGTTCTTGTTTTCGCAATTTTATTTGGAATTGGCTTAAGCAAATTAGATGCTGTTGGAAAATCAATAACACATAATTTCGAAAAGATAAATAAAGTGTTGTTTGCTATCCTAAACATGATTACACGTATAAGCCCTATTGGTGCTTTTGGCGGCATGTTGTACACCATTGGTAAATTTGGATTTGGAACGTTAATCGTTTTAGGCAAATTGATGCTCACCTTCTACCTCACTGCATTCTTTTTTATTTTCGTGATATTGGGCTTGATCATGAAATATTACAAGTTCAATATTTTTAAACTACTAACCTACATCAAAGAAGAATTATTAATTGTATTGGGATCGAGTAGTAGTGAATCTGTATTACCGAATATCATCAATAAATTAGAAGATGCAGGCTGTGCCCCTACTGCGGTTGGTTTTATTATTCCGACCGGTTATAGTTTTAATTTAGATGGCACTTCTATCTACCTCAGTATGGCCATCATATTTATTGCTCAGGTGTTTAATGTACCATTAGATCTATGGCAACAACTTACGATAGTAGGTGTATTATTAATTACAAGTAAAGGGGCAGGCGGTATAACAGGTAGTGGATTCATCGTATTAACAAGTAGCTTAGCTGCCATTAAAATAATTCCGATTGAAGGTTTAGCACTTTTGATTGGTGTAGATAGGTTTATGAGCGAAGCAAGAAGTATTACTAATATGATTGGTAATACCGTTGCCACTGTAATTATTTCAAGACATGAAAAAATGATTGATTTAGATGTGTATTACAGTGTTGTTGAAAAAAGGGGAACAGTAATGCAAAAAGCACCTCAAGAAGCAGTTTCTACAATTGAAGAAATTAGAACTGTGATGCCTGTTGCAGAACCAACTATATAAAATTTACGGTATGCTAATGAAAAAGACATTTTTAATACTATTGTTTGTAGGCTGCGGCTTAGCCATATCGAATGCGTTAATAGCACAAGAAGAAACTCGATACGAAGGAGATACAACAGACTTAAACTTAGAAGAACCCTTTAACAGTATTCAAGTTGTAAGACTAAAGAAAAGTTATGTACTGGGTGATGGTGTAACATTTAGATCTTCTGCAGGAAATCTAAATATTAACCAAACACTTCAAACCACTTTTTTAATGAATACACTGAATAAAAATTTGTCGGCACCCAATTCCGAATTTGCCATCAACAGGGCAAGATTGAATTTATTCGGGAATATTTTTGACAATAAAGTCAGTCTATCAGCCCGTTTAAATTTTGCTAGCAATTATCAAAGCGCTACGGGTGGCAATCGTTCATTTAATACCGTATTACAAGAAGCAAATATCGAATACAGACCCAACAGAAGCCATGCCATTAATTTTGGCCTCCGTGCCGATTACATTGATAGTCGTGAAACAAGAGTGGAAGGTGAGAGTATTGGCTTTATAAACAGAAGCGCTGTTTCAGATGCCTTTGATGCTATTTTCGATTTTGGCATACGTTATAAAGGTGTTTACAATCTTGGTAAAAATAGATGGTTAAAAACGTATGCATCAATCACTAGTGGCGATAGCAGAAGCGGTTTGCAAAGAAATTATGGCGGATTTAAATATGGTGTTAGAATAGATTATTTGCCATTCGGAAAGTTTGCTCGTTTTGGTGAATTTTATATGGATGATTTATACCGAGAAGATAAACCCAAGCTAGTGATTGGTGTTGTGTACAGTTATAATGAATCGGCCACATCTGCTGCCGGCACCAATGGAGGAAGATGGCTCTACACCGATGCATTAAGAAATACCATTTTGCCTTCTTACAGGAAAATTGGAGCTGATTACATGTTTAAATACAATGGTTTCTACTCATTAGGTAGTTTTGTTCACACAGAAGCTGCAGTTCCCAATGGTATTACCGGAGAATACAGATTGAATGGCACTATCATTACATACCCTACTACCCAAACAGCAACACAAACAAAAGATATTGTTCTATCTCGATTGAATTTAGGTAGCGGCTTTAATGTACAAGCAGGATACTTATTGCCTTCTAACTGGGCTTTTGGTGGTAGGTACTCCTTTTTAAATGCCGATGCATTAGGCACAGGATTAGCAAATGAAAACAAATATTACTCCTTTGTTACCACCAAGTATTTATCAGGCCATAACCTTAAACTTCAATTAGAAATTGGTTATAACGAATTGAAACAAACATTAAAAACGGCTACACAGAACGGCACTTACTATACCCAATTACAATTTACTGTTCAGCTCTAATATTTAAATTTTTACTGATGAAAAGATTAATGCTATTTTCTTGTATTGCCGGCTTGCTCTTAAGCAGTACTGCTCATGCACAATTTACCACTACAGATTCTTCGTTCCTATATGCCAATGGAGTAGGTATTACCATCAACTTAGGCAAAGCCGAAGGAACTAAAATCAATATTTTAACAACAGCCCAAAGCGGTATTCAGTTTAATCAATTGGATTCTGCAAATATCAAAAGCAATACTAATCGACTGAGCTTAAATCTGTTTAGGGTAGCATTAAATGCAACTACTTATAAGAATAAAATTACGGTAGGTATTGTTACTGATTTTACAGGTACATCACCCATTTTAGAAGGATGGATAGGTTATGCATTTAGTAAAAGAGCAAAGATCATTTTCGGTCAAAGACAAACCCATACCAATAACAGACTTGCCATGGCAGATGAACGTTTTGCACAAGTGATGGGACAAACCATTGCAGGCAAATCTAACGATGGTATTGTGTATGGTGGCTTGATACAAAATTTTGTAGGTGCAACTCGAGAAGGTGGTGTGTTCTTCGAAACTAACTTCAACTTGAAAAAAATGAGAATATACCCGTCTGTTTCTATAACAACAGGAGAAGGACAAAACTTTTTTACACCACAAACCAATACCGGATTTAAATACGGCGGTCGCTTAGACATTATGCCTTTAGGCGATTTTATCAGAAACAATGCCTTTATTGCTCATGATATTTACAGAGAACCAAAAGCCAAATTAGCATTGGGTGTTGCTGCTAGTTTGAATGTTAAAGCAAGTAGCCCAATTGGCAGCGACAATCCATCTATCAGTGGAATATTTAATAAATCGGGCAAAGCAGATTTTGCAAATTATAGAAAAATAGTAGCAGATGTAATGTTCAAGCATAAAGGATTTGCACTGATTGGTGAGTACACGAATGGTACTGTAATTGGCGAGGAATTATTTACGAATATCACTGCTACCAATAAATTAACGGAACAAGCTGCTAGTGCTTTCTATAATCTTGGTAGTGCTATAAACATACAAACATCATATGTTTTTAAAAGCGGCTGGGCTATCGATGCAAGACATACAACTATAACACCTGAGTTTACTATTGCTAGCTCTTTGATAAGCAAACAAAATTGGCTAACCTTTGGTATCAATAAATACATCAAGAACAATGCCCTTAGATTAGGACTCAACTCCACTTTTATTGACGACAAAACACCAAGCATCAGTAAAAAAAGATGGGTTAATAATTTTGCATTGCAAATCCTATTGTAAATAAACGCAACAAGCAACACAAAACATTGAAAGCATTTTAACTTATTTATTATGAAATCATATACTAACGCCATTTTTATCCTGCTATTTTTTGTAGCCGGGTGCACTTCCAAAATAGATTTTGAAATTTTACCGCCGCCTCCACCGGTATTTACCAGTGATTTGTTGATTTCGGAAATCTCGACAGCAATAAATACCGATCCGGCTGCAAGTGGTACCCGAACACATTATGTAGAGCTATTTAATGGAACAAATGCAAGTATAGATTTAGGCAATTATGCCATTGGCTATTTTGCCGTTACCGATACTTTTACTTTAGCTAGCTGGAATTTTCCTACAGGTAATTTCTTTATTTTAAGAAACCCACTTGCAGCTAATAAATGTTATGTTATTGCTTCGCCACAAGCAGACCCGGTTGCAGTTAAAAGAGATACTACTTGGGGTACAACAAGCACACTTTCTGCCCAATCAAGTTCACCATTACAATTCAGCGGTAACAGTGGTATAGCACTAATGAAAAAAGATCCGGCAGGTACAATAACCTTAAGCGGAACAAATTATAGAATTATTGATGCATTTGGAAGTCCACTTGTAGCAAGGGTTACATCACAAGGGGCAACAAGTGCTAGAAATAATATTATGTGGACAATTGCCGGTGAAACAAGAGATACTAGAAATAGAACATTCTTCAGAAAATCAACAGTACTTAACCCAACAACAAATTGGTTAAGTGCTAAAGGCACAACAACTACAAATAGTGAATGGAGTATTTCGGGAGACAGAGCTTGGGATTATACCAATGTAGGTTTGCCGACAAGATAGATTAGCTTCAGTACAATAGCCCAATCAATACAACAAAGCCGAATTGCCACAAGATGTGACGATTCGGCTTTTTTATTAATTCATTTATCGAGTATAAACTATCAATTAAATTTACTGCCTTTTTGTAAATTTCTCCACCACATGTTGTCGTGGTTTTAGGGTTCGCAAATAATCGTAAATTTTACCTAGATCTTCTGTAGTCATACCACTATACATTGTCCATGGCATGATAGAATTAAAATCGGTTGGTGCTAGGTTTGGTGATTGGTAACTGCTATCTTGATATTGTTTAAACCGTTGTATAAATTGTTCTTTACTCCAACTACCAATACCCGTTGCATCGGGTGTTATGTTTGCCGTACGCAAAACACCACCCGGTAAATCAAATGCTCTACCTCCACCAAATTCTGTACCCGGTATAATTTGACCATTGTCCACTTGGCTATGACATTCTACACAAGCTGTTGCAGTTACCAAATATCGGCCATAGGCCAAACTATCATTCTTATTGGGCTTTGTTGAAAATGTTGCTTTTGTAGGAATGGTATTCATAATTAAGCTAAAAGGAAAATCTGCTTTTGATGCAGGAATATCTTTTTTGATAGTAGGAAGTGTTCTAATATAAGCGATAATACTTTTAATATCTTCTTCATCTAATTGACCGTAATAATGATAAGGCATTACCGGAAACAACGCTTTCCCCTGCTTGTTAACTCCGGTAGTAATTACTCTAAAAATTTCACCATCGGTCCAGGAAGACAAACCGTACGGAGTAATATTTTTAGCATAAAAAACGCCGGGAAAGCCCATGGTTTGATCGAAGCGGTCGCCACCTGCTCCTTCCGTTCCAGCCATAGGTGGACCTGAAAATTTACTCCAGTCTCTCGTAGAATGGCAATCCATACAAACGGCTACATGATTGGCTAAGTATTTACCTCGTTCAATACGCTGTGGCGTCAATTCAACTTTTAATATAGGGGCATCGCCAACATTGGGTAAAAACCAAGCAACATAACCAGCAATTCCTGCCACACCAATAATGATGACAAGGAGCAGGTACAGCAATACTTTAATTGCTTTTTTCATGATGAAATTATTTTAGGGTTAAAGGTTAATCGGCACAAAATAGAAACTGGAATTGCTATAACAAAGCCTTCGACAGATTTTTTTTAATGAACGGAAATAGTGTTGGATTATCGGTAGCATATCACATCAATATGTGATGTGGCGTAGGTATGAAATAAAAAAGTTCTGCCTTTTGAGCAGAACTTTTTGCAGTTGGTTTTGGATACTATTATTCAGCAGTTTGTTTAGCATCAATGGCATTACATAATGCATCGAAAATTTCAGTTACACTACCTTCTCCGGGTACATGTACTACTTTATTAAATTTACTATAATAGGCTGCAACCGCAGCTGTCTTTTGATGATACTCCACAATTCTAGCTCTAATCACCCCTTCATTGTTGTCATCGCTTCTGCCGCTGGTTAACCCACGGTTTAATAAACGTTTTACCAACTCTTCTTCACTCACATCTAAAGCCAACACAACACCAATTTCGGTTTGTTTAAGGTGGAGTAATTTATCTAATGCTTGCGATTGGGCCTCGGTACGAGGAAAACCATCAAACAAAAATCCGTTTACATCCGGATTAGCTTCTAATGCAGAACTAATCATACCAATCACTACTTCATCAGGTACTAACTGTCCCTTATCCATGAAGTTTTTGGCTTCTAATCCTAACGGTGTTTGAGCGGCAATTTCACTACGTAATATATCTCCTGTAGAAAGATGTTTTAAGCCGTACTTTACCAATAGCTGCTCCGATTGTGTACCTTTACCACTACCTGGAGGGCCGAATAAAATAATGTTGAACATGTTGCTTGCTAACCAATTGTGAAGCCCAAATATAAGCCACATTCGTTAAAATTGATTTAACAAATCGCTAACTATCTTAAAATCGGTCTAACGTAAGGTTAAAATGCTGAAATTCGTCTACCTGCTCGAACTATAAGCTTCAACAACACGTAGGTAATGCATAAAAAGTAAAGTATATGAAGTGGATGAACCTTATGATACCGATGTTGTTAGTTTTTCAAAGTTGCTTTTCGCAACCTGCTACACCTAACACAACAGATACAGCTAAACAACAAATTACTATGGATAGTACAAGCAAGAACCCCGTTTATTCAAGATCAGACAGTAGTAAAGTAGTTTTATCGGAAGAGGAATGGAAGAAAACCCTTAGTCCGGAAGTATATTATATTGCCCGCCAAAAAGGTACTGAAAGACCGTGGACAAGCAAGTTTGAAAACTTTAAAGAAACGGGTACGTATTACTGTGCTGCATGTGGCAATGCATTATTTAAAAGTGATACCAAGTTTGATAGCGGATGCGGATGGCCAAGCTTTTATGAACCCATTAGCAAAGGATCGATCATTTACACTCCAGACAATTCGCATGGCATGGTACGTACCGAAGTACAATGCGGCAGGTGTAAAGGACATTTAGGTCATGTGTTTGATGATGGCCCGCCACCTACAGGATTACGTTACTGCATTAATGGCGTAGTACTAGATTTTGAAAAAGCCAAAGACGCTGAAAAAAAATATAATGACAAACAGAAAAGTTAATACTTGGGACAGCATCAGCTGTCCTTTTTTAATGCCAACATGTTCCGTTTTTTCTGATTAAAATAAAGCATAGAAAAAATGGTGATTCCCATGCCAACGACAGATAGCCACAACACACTGGTACTAAAAAATTGCACCCAATTCAATTGTACTTTAAAAACTTCCTTACTCAATAAAACACCTACGCTGCCGATATAGCCAAAAGAATCAGCCAAATAAATAAGGAAGCCAACATTGCCTGTTACTTTGAAAGCGGCAATTAATCGTTCAAAAAAAACAGCATTAAACGGAATATAGACCATATATAATCCTAAGCCAACCAATGTCATCCACCAAATAGGTGGTAATTGTTGTTGCGCAAACAACCAAGTACTTGTTCCTGCTACAACAAATCCAACAATCATCACTACATGTGCAACCATAAATGCTTTAAAACTATTTTTAATCATTACCATACTACCGATTAAGGCTAAGATGACAATAGTAATGGGAGTTTCGGTTTTAGAGAAGAGTGCCGGTTGATTGAGATAGCCCAATTCCTTCCACATATCGGCACTAAAATTATCTCGTATATCTCTGAAAATAGTTACAAAACAATACACCAAAATACAAGCCATAAGGCCGGGTAAAAACTGTTGTACAAAGTTGCGGCGTTCTTGTTTGGTCATGGGTAACCGTTCAGTTCTATCTTCAATATCTGCTGTGGTTGGCGGTGGTATTCGTTCCATCATCCAAACAAAAAGCAACAGCGGTAAAGCAAAAATTAAACCGGTAAAAAAGGGTACCCAAAAATCACTCATGTGAAAATGCAAGATCAACCAACCGCCAACGGATTTTACAAATCCGCTACCGAAAATAAAACTCACCGCTAAAGCTGCACCAATAAAATCGGTGGCTCTTCTACCTTCGATATAACTAAACACCACACCCCATAACATACCCAAAGGAAACCCATTAGTAAATAAAAAGATGATATTATAAGGAGCCGGAACAATGGCAAAAAACAACCAACTTAACCAACCAATACCCGTTAGTATTAAAATAATTTTATAACGACCTTTTCTTTCTAAAGCGGCAATAAAACGAATGCCATAAAACTTTGCTAACATATAGCCAAAGACTTGCGCTATTACCAAACAAGATTTATAGCCAATCCCCATAAATACTAAACCATCGAAAGTGCAAACGGTAAACGATTTTCTAAAACCAAACAACATGGTATAAGCCAAAAAAACGGATAGGGCGGCAAACAATGCCTGCAATACATTGATTTCTGTAAATCTGTTCTTCGTCAATGGAAAAATTTGTAGTGTGAATGTATAGCATTATGTTGATTGTAATAGCGAGTGATGTTTCAAATGTAGAGGATGATACACAGTCTCTGTTTGTTCCAATAACATCATAAAATCTTCTGCGTTAAGTCATGGAATATCTTTTTGTTTACCGATACCATATTTATCCTAAACCATTCATCCATAAGTTTTTGCAGCATGGTGCAGATGCTGTAATTTACCTTTTCCAAAACTGATTTTTACATGAGAAAAACGATTCTGTTGGCAGCTTGCAGCCTTTGGCTTGCAGGTCATGCCCAACCTATTGACATTAGTACACAGTTTAAGAATTTAAAGCCTCGAAACATTGGTCCGGCAGGCATGAGCGGTAGAATTACTGCCATCGATGCACTTGTTAGCAACCCCAATACCATTTATTTAGGTGCAGCAAGTGGTGGTGTTTGGAAAACCGAAAACAGCGGTCATTCTTGGACTCCGGTGTTCGACGATCAACCCATTCAAAACATTGGCGCTATTGCTATTCAGCAAAGCAACCCACAAGTAGTTTGGGTAGGTACCGGCGAAGGCAACCCTCGTAATTCCATCAACATTGGCGAAGGCATTTTTAAAACCATGGATGGCGGTAGAACCTGGAAAAGAATGGGTTTAGAAAAAACCAGAAATATTCATCGTTTACTCATCGACCCAAATAATCCTAATACGGTTTATGCCGGTGCCATTGGCAATCCTTATGCCGAGCATCCGGAAAGAGGATTATTTAAAACCACCGACGGTGGCGAAACCTGGACAAAAGTATTATACACCAACGATACAAGCGGTGTGGCAGATATGATTATGGACCCTACCAATCCTAACAAATTATTTGTAGCTATGTGGCAACATCGCCGCACACCGTACAGTTTTAAAAGTGGTGGTAAAGGCAGTGGTTTATACATGACGGTTGATGGCGGCAAAAACTTTATTAAACTAGGTAAAGCCAATGGTTTGCCCGATGGCGATTACGGCCGTATTGGTATCACTATATGTCGCAGCATGCCCAATCGTTTATATGCTTTGGTAGAAGCCACTAAAAACGGCTTATACAAAAGTGATGATGGTGGTTATAAATGGGAGTTGGTGAATAGTGAAACATCGGTAGTTACAAATCGTCCTTTTTATTTTCAAGACATTACCTGCGACCCAAAAAATGAAAATCGTTTATGGATGTATAACCAAACTGTTACGATGAGTGAAGATGGTGGCAAAACATTCCAAACGGTAATTCCTTATAGTGGTATTCACCCCGACCACCATGCGTTTTGGATTCATCCCGACAATCCTGATTTTATTATTGATGGTAACGATGGTGGCATTGGTATAACCCGTGACCGCGGTAAAAATTGGACCTTTGATGAGAAAATTCCTGTAGGACAATTTTATCATATCAATGTAGATAATCAAACGCCATACAACGTAATGGGCGGCATGCAAGACAATGGTAGCTGGCATGGACCAGCTTATACCTGGACAAACGGTGGCATTCGCAATTATTATTGGAAAAATGTTGGCGGTGGCGATGGTTTTGATGTAATGCCCGACCCCGAAGATCCAAACTGGGTGTACTCTATGAGCCAAGGTGGAAATGTTGGCAGAGAAAATTATGTAACCGGAGAAGGTTGGAGAATTAAACCACCAGATACCGATATCAATTATCGTTATCGATTTAACTGGAATGCTGCTATTGCTCAAGACCCATTCAGTAAAACTACTATATATTATGGCAGTCAGCATGTGCACAAAAGCAACAACAAAGGAGCAAGTTGGGAAACGATTTCGCCTGACTTAACTACAAACGATAGTATTAAAATTGATCAAACCAACAATGGTGGTATTTCAATAGATATTACCGGAGCCGAAAATCATTGTACTATTTTGTGTATTGAACCATCAGCAAAAGAGCAAGGTGTAATTTGGGTGGGTACCGATGATGGCAATGTACAATTGACTAAAGATGGCGGAAAAACATGGATCAACTTCAGAGGTAAAATTCCCGGCTTGCCGGTTGGCAGTTGGATTGCACAAATCAGAGCATCGAGATTCAATGCTGCCGAAGCATTTGTTGTAGCGAATGATTATCGCCGTGGCGATTCTAAACCATACATTTTCCGTACATCAGATTTTGGAAAAACTTGGACAAGATTAGTGGATGATAAAAAAGTTATCGGCTATGCCCTTTCTATTATTCAAGACCCAACAGAACCTAATTTGATTTTTGTAGGTACTGAACAAGGCCTATGGGTAAGCCTAGATAATGGAACAAACTTTCAACAGTTTAAGAATGGTTATCCTTCTGTATCAACTTATGATATGGCCATACAAGAAAGAGAAGCCGATTTAGTGATTGCTACCTTTGGCCGTTCGTTATGGGTGTTAGATGATATTCGTCCGTTAAGAAAAGCAGCAGCCAATAAAGGCCAACAGTTTGCAAAAAAATTAACTGCATTTGAAACACCCGAAGCTATACAAGCAGAGTATAGTGCAGCACCGGGTTATGAATGGAGTACTTGGGGATTGTATGATGGTGAGAATAGAAGAAGTGGTGCAAAAATGGCATTCTTCGTCAATAAAACTAAAGCAGATACCGGCAAGGCAAAATTAGCCGATAGCTTGATGGTAAAAATTTATGACAACAGCAACAAAGCAGTACGGAGTTTTAAAGCAAAAGCAGATACAGGTTACAACCAAATTTTCTGGGGTTTTGAAAGTAAAGGCAGCAGACAAGCAGGTTCTCCTAAACCAAGGCCCAATGCACCTGAGGCAGGAGGTTTACCTGTTGACCCGGGTACTTACAAAGTTGTGTATACTTTAGGTAAAGAAATGGATAGTACGATGATTGTAGTGAAAGATGACCCACGTGGTGGTACACCGATGGCAGTGCGACAAGCTAGAAGACAAATAACAGAAAGAATGGATAAGAGTGCAACACAACTGAACGCCATGCTAGACAAATTAGCTGATGCAGAAGAAGCCATGAAAAAGGTAGAAACATTACTGAAAGACAGCGAAGGCAAAGCAGCAGATAGTTGTAAGAAAATGGGCAAGGCAATGGCAGATAGTATTAAAGCCATCCGTGAGTATGTTTCCGGTAAACGCAGTGACCGTCAAGGTTATGGACAGCCTTATCAATTAACAGTATTGAATGTTTTCCGTCAGGCTAGACAAGTAGCATTTGGCAAAAACACAGTACCCGGACCTCAAGAAGAAAAACTAATGACTAATGCTGAAGCTTTAGTACAAGAAGTAGTAAACAGAGGTAACGCATTGATTGCTAACCAATGGGCAGGTTATAAAAAGCTAGCCGAAAGTTTACCGGTTAAATTATTTAAAGATTAAAAATAGAATCATATTAAAAAGTAAAACCGGGCCAATAGGTCCGGTTTTTTCATGCTCTTAATAAATGGCACCGTTTGCCAACCAAGTGGCATACACTTCACTTGCTTTCCATTGCTTTCCCCAATACAAATGTTTGTATGCATACAAAAAAGAAAGAAATTGTTGAATATCGGTCGTGTTAGCATTTGCCATAACTTCAAAAACGGTTTTACCTTTAAATCTTCCTTTCGTAATTGTTTGATCTTGATTATCATCACCTTGTTCTCTCATAGCTTTTACAGTGAATGCCAAATCTTTTTGAATGGCTTTGACAACTGCATTTGTACGATTGGCATTCCAATTTTGTAATGCATCATCAGCTGTAAACAACAAACTATCCGTTACAGTAGTTAGCTCAATATGATAACGACCTAAATGAAAGAACATATCTTTTCTAGCTTTCAAACCACCTACTAATAAAAAAGCTATGTCTCCTTCCTTTGGTACGCCGTCCGAAGGAAAGAAAAGTGCTGACACAAAATCTTTTTGAATAGCTTCTACTTTTCCTACACCAACTGTTGCAGTATCTGCTACAGTGGTGCGATATACACCTCTAAGTACAAAAGTTTGATTCAATTGCAGCATCACCCCTTTTCGCTTTTTCAGTAACAAATACCAATTATTATTACTCAATTGATCGGGTTGGTAATTAACAGGAATACCTACTAAAATACGATTGTCTTTTTTTGAACCGGTTGGCTGAGCTGTTGTAACAATCGACAACAAAGACAAGGCAATGATGAGATGAAATGTTTTCACTGTAATAAATTTCAACTAAAATAATTACAGCAAAGTGCAGCACCTATACCCAACACTACTGATTTACATTTTACTAACAGAATAAAGTGTTAACAGCCTAATCAATAATTTGTAGCAAGAAGGATAGTTAAGATTTTGTACTAGCATTCCAAGTTTTGTACAACACATCTTGAGATGGCCTATTATCCGGTACGGAACGTAAGGGTTCACAGGGTTGCCAATTAGCTTTCATCTCCGCAGGTAAGGCTTGATACAATGCTGTCCCCTTTGTCTTCCAAGCAATCATATCATCGCTTACTGCCTTAATCTTTTTTGCCGGATTACCAACAATTAAGCTACGTGATTCAAATACTTCGTCGGCTTTAATAAAACTTAATGCACCAACAATACATTCATCGCCCAACACTACATTATCCATAATCACACTATTCATTCCAATTAAACAATTGGCACCGATAGTTGCGCCATGAATTACTGCACCATGACCAATATGTGCACCAGCTTTCAGCAAAACCGTTACACCGGGAAACATATGTATGGTGCAGTTTTCCTGCACATTACAGCCGTCTTCAATAATGATTTCACCCCAATCGCCTCTTATAGCTGCACCAGGACCAACATAAACATTTTTACCAATAATTACATTGCCGGTTACTGCTGCTTGCGGATGAACGAAAGCAGTTTCATGTACTACCGGAATAAAACCATTAAACTGATATATCATTTTTTATACAGTTGCTCGAATACGTAATTTAATCAATACTCCACTCTTTTTCACTTCGATAATAAACGCCTTTGAATAACGCCACTTTTTCGCCAAGTTGATTAAAAACAGTAGCAGAATAAATACAGAAACGATTAGTAAAACTTTCTTCGCTGCTTTCGGCAGTAATTACATCACCAACTTTTACCGGTGCGATATGTGCAATAGAAGTTTCTACAGAAACCGCTTGCCTGCCTCTACTATTAGATGCAAAAGCCAAACAACTGTCGCAAAGTCCGTAGGTGATACTACCATGAGCAATATCAAAACCATTACACATGTGCTCATTAACGGTCATGCGTAATTTACAGTAGCCTTCTCTTTCTTCAACTCTTTCGATACCTAGCCAACGACTATAAGTATCTTTTTCCATCATTTGATTGATGATGGCTGTTGCAATATTACTCATGATTATTCTCCTTTAAACTGTGGTTGTCTCTTCTCTAAAAATGCTGCCACACCTTCTCTAAAGTCTGCTGTAGCGGCTGCTCTTTGCTGCAACTTATCTTCGTTCATTAATTGCTCATCTAATGTATGTGTAGCACTCCAATTCAATGCTTTCTTAATGAAGTATAAAGCTCTTGTTGGCATTTGTGCAACCGTAGTGGCAATTTGTAAAGCTGAAGAAGCAAACACATCATCTTCAAGCACTTTGTAAATCATTCCTATTCGTTCTGCTTCTGCAGCCGATACCTTATCGCCAAGCATCATTAAAGCACTTGTTTTTTGCCAACCAATAATTCGGGGTAGAAAATAAGTTCCACCACTATCCGGTATCAAACCAATTTTAGAAAATGCTTGAATGAATGATGCCGATTGACTGGCTACAACAATATCGCAAGCCAAAGCCAAATTAGCACCCGCCCCTGCTGCAACACCGTTTACAGCCGCAATAACAGGTTTCTCTAGGTTTCTAATTCTTGAAATGATGGGATTATAATGTTCAGATAAAATGCGATTCATGCCCGGTCCGTTTGGATCAACTACTTCGGCTAAATCTTGCCCTGCACAAAAACCCTTTCCTGCACCGGTCAGATAAATACAACGTACAGCTGCATTGTTATTACAATCATCCAGAGTTGATTGCAGTAATAGTGCCATTTCACGATTAAAAGAATTTAATTTATCAGGTCGGTTTAATGTTATGAAAGCAATTCCATCTTTAATTTCAATCAAAATAGAAGACATAATCAATCGTTTGTACAAAGATAAATTTAATCTTCTCCCATCTTGTAATTAAAGGTAAATCGCACATTAATAATTTCTATTTTCCAGCATTTCTAGTACCATTTCTTTTTTACGTTGCGATACCGGCACTGACATTCCATTTTCCAATTGCAATGAGCCGCCATCAGTTTTATCGAACATGGTTATTTTATGTGGATTGACTAAGAAGGAATGGTGAGTACGAATAAAACCTAGCGGTTCTAATATTGCTTCATATTCTTTTAAATTTTTAGACACCAATACCGGATTTTTATCACTAATGTAGAAACGAGTGTAGGTGCCTTCTGCTTCGCAGAAAAAAATATCATTCAATTTTAAAAAATAAATATTATCAATATCCTTTAATACAATTCGTTTTCCGATTTCATTTTTATCGTGTAATTGTTTTAATAAAAAATCAATCTGACCCGATAAATCTCTACTCTTAATTTGATTGATGGCTTTTTGAATACTTGTTTGCAGTGCATCGGGATCTACCGGCTTCAACAAATAATCTATTGCACTAAACTGAAATGCTTTAATGGCATATTTATCATGTGCGGTTACAAAAATGAGTTGAAATGTAGGTTGATGTAATTGTTTGATGAGATCGAAGCCTGTACCATCATCCATCTCCACATCGAGTAAAACAATATCCGGATGAAACATATTGATCGCTGCCAACCCTTTTGCAACTCCTGTCGCTTCTTCAATTTCAGTTACATCGGGGCAAAATGCTTCAAGCAGTTGTCTTAACGCCATTCGCATATGCATTTCATTATCAATAATCAACGCTTTCATGGTAGTTACGACATTTTACTTTTGTACAATAACGGAAGTTTAATAGCAACAGTTACTCCAGGCGAATCTATATTATTATCGATACTAAATGTAGCTTTCGTTTTCAACTTAATATTGAGCAAATAAATTCTGTCTTTAATAATTTGACTTGCTCTTGAGATATGTTCGTTAGGTGCTTTAATCGTTGAAAGTAACCCTTTGCCATTATCTGTAATCACAATATCTAAACTATTCGGTGTATGAGAAAAGAAAATTGAAACTTGTCCGACATAGTCAATTCCTGCAAAACCATGTTCAATACTGTTTTCTACAAATGGTTGCAATATCATAGATGGAATCATCATATCATCCGGCTCCATATCTTCGGTTAAATGTATACTATAAGCAAACTTCTCTGGAAATCTCAACTTCTGCAACGCCAAATACTCGTTTAAAAAATCTATTTCTTGCTCTACCGTTACATATTCTTCATAAGTACTTTCTAGTGTTTGTCGCATGATATGAGAGAACTTAGACAGATTAGAAGCCATAGACTTACCATCACTTCCCTGCAAGGCAAAAGATTGCAATGATGATAGTGCATTGAAAAAGAAATGCGGATTCATTCTAGAACGATTTAATCGTTGTTCGGCCTCTAAAATTTTTTGTTTGTTTTTTAAATGTTGTTGACGAATGAAGAACAATAAACCGATAAGTGCTAATACACCTGCAATCAGTAACAATATATAAATTCGCTTTTGCTGGGCTAATTCAGTGATGGTTTTTTCATTCTTTACTTTTTCGTACCGTTGCTCTAATTCATTTATCTTTTCAGTGCGTTGTAGTAAAAACAAGCTGTCTTTTAAATGAGCATACTGTTTAAATGCGGCATAGGATTTTTCTACATTGCCTGCTTCTTTATAAACCGATGAGGCCTCTAAATACACATTCATGGTGGGTATTGTACCGGGCTCAAATTTATTAGCATAATAGATACTTGTGTCTTGCCAACGAATAGCCTCAGCAGGATTATTCAAATCAATACAACTCCATGCTTTAGCTATGTATAAAGCACTAAGATTAGTGGGCACTTTCATTTGCTTGGCATAGAATAAAGCCGAATCAATAAATGCAGCCGATTGCTTTAATTCACCTTTGTGGTAAGACACCGCATCAAAAACTCTGAATGCTTGTACCAATTGTAACTTGTCTTGAAATTGAATAGCATATTTTTTTGCTGTTGTTGCGTATACTAATGTCGTATCTAATATAGCTTTAACTTCGGTTTGGGTATATTTTGTTTCATAAGCAAAAGCCAACCAGTTATAATTTGCCGGAGTGGTATAATCAACTTGCTGCTTAAGTATCAGTTGCTCCGCTTTCTTTAAATACATCCAACTTTTTTCATCTTGATTTTGACGTCCAAACAAAAAGTTGATATGCATGAGTGCTTTTAATTGATTGGTGCTATTACCACTTTGCTCAGCAGCTTGTAAAGCCAAAAATCCATACTTAGATAAATTTTCAAAATCTTGAATAGCTTTATAATAACGGGCAAAATTGAGATACACATATTCCTTCCATTTGTCTTTACAACTTGATTGTTGCAATAACTTTTCTTGCAGTTGCGACAACGCTAACATTTGATCTACCCTGCGATAGGTAGCCTGTAGTTCAAATTCATAATTAATCGACAATACATCGCAATTGCCCTTATTTTGTTTTTTATAAGATTTAATCCATTGCTTAGCAGTAATAGTATCACCATCTTTTAAATAAGTATCAAATGTTTGGGAATTCATCGGTTCACAATTACAAGATTGCTGTGCTGCAATTTGACTTGCTGCCCCCGAAAAGCTATATAACAAAATCAACAAATAAATACGGAAAGGCTTCATATTTAAGGAGTTAGACAGCATGAATTTAAATGAATAAATTGGGTTGTGCAGCAACAAATTTTTTACAAATCACTTATTGATTGAATGCCATCATTTATTAATTACATCGCAACGGCTATGTTGGCTATTACAAAAAAGCCGCTCCAAAAATGAAGCGGCATAGTATTCCTGTAAGCCTGAACCAACTTATTGTAATAACAACTTTGCAGTATGTTGTTTACCATTGGCATCTTTGATATTTAACAGGTATACCCCCCTTGGACTATTAGAAATATCAATTTGAAATTGCGTTAGTTGTTTAACAGATTGCACCTTCATCATTCCACCTGTTGCATTCAAAATTTCATATAGTACTGCCACAGTTTCTTTTGGCATTTGAATTAGATACTTACCATTTGAAGGATTAGGACTGATGCCAACATTTGTTTGCACTTTTACAACATCTGCACTTATAAATGATTGTCTATTGTTTGTATTCACCAAATTAACGGTGTAATCTTCTGTTTCTCCATTAAATCCTGTTAAGCATGGATTGATGCTTGTACCATTTCTTGCCATCACTACTCTCATCTTTGTTAGTGCCGCTGTAGCAGTAGTTGGAATATTGAAAGCAAATGAAACATTATTGGCTTTGGTAATCGCTGCAGGTCCATACACTCTTTCTCCCGGATCATTAAAACTATTGTTATTATTTAAATCAATATAGATGGCAAAATTTTGATTATTCATTTTTCCACTAAAACCACCACTGATAACGCCACTATTATTGGTTGAGCCAATGATTAAATTAGTACTTAAACCCGTGTTCATATAACCACCAGCTTCTGCACCAGAGCTGCGATTAATCGTTCCTAATCGGAATAGATTAATCCACTCTTTACTATTGTTGCCGGCAGATGAACATAAAGCAGTGGTAAATTGAGCAGCTGTATAAACACTTGTTCCATTGGTGCAATTGGCCATCACTCTCCAATTGTAAGTGGTAGAACTTGCTAATCCTGATAGTAATAATGAGGTAGCATTAGTGTTAATCACAGTAGACCAAGTATTACTATTGGCTGTTTTGTATTGCACATTATAAGACACAGCACTTGCTACTGCTGACCAAGCTACTGTTGCGCTGTTTGCTGTAATATTAGTAGTATTTAAGCCGGTTGGGGCTGCACAAGCCGGAGGTGTTGTAGTAAACTGAGTAATTGCCGGTGTGCTATTAAAATAAGCACAAGTTTGTGTTACACACCACTCGTAAGTAATTCCACCATTAAGACCCGTTAATGTAAAAGTAGTTCCAAAAGTATGACCTAAGAAAATCCAGGCCGAATTACTATTTGCCACTCTATAGGATACCACAAAATCAGATAATGTGGTATTGTATCCTGCAGCTGCCGTCCAATTTAATGTGGCAGTGGTAGCTGTAACATTAGTAGTATTTAAACCGGTTGGCATAGGACAAGGAACCGTGAATTGAGTAGCAGTATAATTACTTACAGTACTACCACAATCTGCTTTTACCCGCCAATCTAAATTACTACTTTGTATGATGCCGGTTAATACCAATGAGTTGGTAGTAACAGTCGTTTGATACTCCAAATTATCCCAAGTATAGGCAGGATATTTAAACTCAATGGTGTAGGACGTAGCACCTGCAACTGCATCCCATGTAAAGGTTGAGACATTGTTGTTGTAGCTTGCTTGTAAGTTAGTAGGAGCATCACATTGTGCTGATGCAAGTGTGGAGAACAGTACAGTACTTGTTATCCATAAGATGGTTAGGATTTTTTTCATGTTCGACAGATTTTATTGATTAAGAGTTATTCAGGAATTAGCAATGCGATAAGTGCAAAGTCTAATTCCAAAACAAACGTAGTATAATCAACAAGCCTGTTTTTGTACTATAAACAAATGATTAACAGCAATTAATAAGTGATTGTGGATTGGCAACAAGTGAAAAAACAAAATGCCTTAATGGCACTTAAAATAATCAAACGGTTCTTTACAATCGTTGCATTGATACAATGCTTTACAAGCCGTGCTGCCAAAGGCAGAGATCAATCGAGTATGAAGCGATTTGCATTGCGGGCATTCAATACCATCTTCGGGTATTTCACCGGCATTGCCTTTAGGTGGAGCTATACCGTATTGTTTTAATTTTTCTTTTCCACTTTCTGTCATCCAATCTGTAGTCCAAGCCGGAGAAAGCACAGTGGTTATTTTTAGATTAGTATATCCGGCTTCGACCATTGCTAATCTGATATTCATGCTAATCATATCCATGGCAGGGCAACCGGAATAAGTTGGGGTGATGATAACTTCTATACACCCATCTCCTAAAGGGGAGGTAAATTTTATATCCCGTATAATACCTAAATCTCCAATAGTCAATACTGGTATTTCAGGGTCTGTTACCTGTTCTAAGACAGCCAGTATCTCATCTTTATTCAATATCGCAGCACTTTCATTAGGCATAACTTCAACTTAATATTACCACTCCACACCAAGATGTGTTCTTTGTAAATATTGCATTTCGGCTAACATAAAACCGAGATGTTCTGTATGTATTCCGGTTTTACCACCACTGTACATATATACATGTTCGGCAACTAATTCATGAGGTAATGTTGCTTCAAGAGCAACTGCTCTTACCTTTTCAAACCAAATGGCTTTAATGGAAGCAAGGTCAATACCCATTATTGTTTCATAATCAGCAGCCATAAAAATTTCACCCGTGTACTGCCATAAGTTTTCCCATGCTTGTAGCATACGTTGATGACTTTCTATTGTTCCATCACCTAAACGAACAACCCACTCACTGCTCCAACGTACATGGTAACTGATTTCCTTTAAATTCTTCTCTGCCATTGCAGCCAATTGTGTATCTGTTGACTGCAATAATTGTTGCAAGAGTAGTTGCTGAAACTGACTAAAGAAAAATTGTCTTAATACGGTTTGTGCCCAATCGCCATTGGGTAATTCTGTCAATAAAAGATTTTTAAACTCTCGTTCTGTTCTCAAATAGGCTAAGCTATCTTCCGTAGCATCATTGCCCAATAATTGCGCAGCATATTGGTAATAGTTTCTAGCCTGTCCCAACAAGTCTAACGAAATATTGGTGATCGCAATATCCTGCTCCAACACCGGACCATGCCCACACCACTCACTATTGCGTTGAGATAGTATAAGGTTGCTATCGGCTAGGTGGAGGAGGTAGGAAGTCAGGGATTTGGAATTAGTAATTTGTGACATGTTAATTTTTTTTCGACCTATCTAAATAGGAGATGTATCCGTTAATGAGTTTAAAAACTAGCTCACATTGTTGGTCATGTTGATTTAATTGTTCTTCGTTTATATACTTTTCGTCAAATGCCGTTTGCAAGTGTTCCATTGTTTCTGTAACTGAACCCCTGGCGATAATGAAAAAATTTTAGTGTCTGCGTAAGTATATCTACCATAACCTTCAGCAATATTGGTTGTTATAGATCTTGCCGAACGGGTAATTTGACTGATGAGTAAAAACTTTTCTTCACTAGGAAATAACTTTACCAATTCAGCAATTTGTAACCTCAAAATTCTGGCTTGCATGTAACACTCCAACGTTTTAAAGCCTTTGTAGTTCATGGTACATACTTTTTACATATTCCCAATTACTAATTCCCCAACTTTACATATGCCCCACTTCATCGGGTAATTGATAAAAGGTTGGATGCCTATAAATTTTGTCTACCGCAGGTTCATACAACTCTCCTGCTTCTTCAGGATTAGATGCGGTTATATATTTACTCTCCACTACCCAAATACTTACGCCTTCCATTCTACGAGTATACACATCTCTGGCATTTTCAATAGCCATTTGAGCATCGGCAGCATGTAAACTGCCTACATGTTTATGGTCTAAGCCTTGCTTGCTACGGATGAATACTTCCCACAAGGGCCAAGCTGTTTCTTGAGATGGCGGAGTTGCACCACCTTCTTGAATTTCGCCGTAATCGCCGTAGTAATATTTAATTATTAAATTATTCATTATTGATTATTTTTTTTCACGCAAAGAACGCAAAGACTATTGTTGAATAAAGAACTTACAGTACAAGTGTGCGACGCAACGACAGTTTAATAGTAGCACAAATGCTAAGTACAAAAAACTACGCCGCCTTTGAAGTACCTTTCCTAGCTGCCTTCTTTTCGGCATATGCCATAGCTGCTGCTCTTACCCAAGCCCCATCTTCCCATGCTTTTTTTCTGGCATCTAAGCGTTGTTTGTTGCAAGGGCCGTTGCCTTTTACAACATTCCAGAATTCGTTCCAATCAATTGCACCAAAATCGTAATGTTGACGCTCTTCATTCCATTTCAAATCGGGGTCGGGCAAAGTCATGCCCAACACCTTAACTTGCATCACACACATATCTACAAATTGCTGACGCAATTCATCGTTGGTTTTGCGTTTAATCTTCCACTTCATGCTTTGATCGCTGTTGGTGCTTTCGCTGTCGGTAGGACCAAACATCATCAACGATGGCCACCACCACCGATTGATCGCATCTTGACACATGGCTTTTTGCTCGGCTGTACCTTTAGATAAAGTGAGCAAAATTTCGTAGCCCTGGCGTTGGTGAAAACTTTCTTCTTTACAAATACGAACCATCGCCCTGGCATACGGTCCGTAAGATGTGCGGCACAACATTACCTGATTTAAAATTGCAGCACCATCTACTAACCAACCAATAGCACCCATATCGGCCCAACTCAAGGTGGGATAGTTAAAAATGGAAGAATATTTGGCTTTGCCGGTTAGCAATTGCTCGGTCATTTCATCTCTGCTGATGCCCAAAGTTTCTGCGGCGCTGTAGAGGTACAAACCATGGCCGGCCTCGTCTTGCACTTTGGCCAATAAAATGGCTTTACGTTTTAAAGATGGAGCACGGGTAATCCAATTGCCTTCGGGCAACATACCCACAATTTCGCTGTGTGCATGCTGACTAATTTGCCTGATATTGGTTTTACGATACGCATCAGGCATCCAATCTTTGGGTTCAATTTTCGTCTCGCTGTCAATTTTATTTTGAAAAATTTGTTCTAAATCTTGTACAGACATGTGTTTTGCATTTACGCCGTAAAAATACTGTTTTCAAAGTATAACTAACACTTGTTAGTGTTGTTTTGTTTGTAAATATTCATTTGCGGACTAACAAAGCTGGGGGCTTTGGGCAGTAGTACCATCCGCTGCAGTTGTTCGGGCTATTCGTTACAACCGGCTGATGCCGGGTTTTCACTCCTATCCCGCAGCCTGTGAGCGGTATAACTTTATTTAGCAGAATTGCTAATTTGCAAGTGTATGAGAAAATTATTTTTCGTTTTTTTAGTATTTGCGTTTACTTATTTTGGAAATACAGCCAACGCACAACAACCTGCTTTCTACAAAGAAATTGCAGCTTTTAAAAGACAAGACAGCCTTGCATTTCCTGCAAAAAAATCTATTTTATTTATAGGTAGCTCTTCTTTTAGATTATGGAAAACCTTGCAGCAAGATTTTGAAGGCTATCCCATCATCAACCGAGGCTTTGGCGGAGCAAGACTAAAAGAAGTTATACAATATCGCAAAGACATCATCTTTCCTTACCAACCCAAACAAATTGTTATTTATTGCGGCGAAAATGATATTGCCGACGATAGTACCTTAACGGCTGAAATGGTATTCGAACGCTTTAAAACCTTGTACAAATACATCAGAAAAAATAAAGCCACTAAAAAATCGAACATCGTTTTTGTTTCCATTAAACCAAGCCCAAGCAGGTGGAAGCATAAAGTCAAATACGAAACAGCCAATCAACTAATTGCCAAATACCTCAAACATCAAAAAAGAACTGCTTTTGCAAATGTGTTCGATGCTATGCTTAAACCGGATGGCACAGTGATGGAAGAGCTTTTCGTAGCAGATCGTTTACATATGAATGCCAAAGGATATGCTATTTGGCAACAAATACTATTACCGTATTTGAAACAATAATGGGATGCTTTGCACTAAGCAACCATCTGTTGGTGTTTTCGAATCAATAAAAAGTTGAGGAGTAAGGCTAATAGGAGCGGCAAAAAAGTAACCAAACCAAAAATCAAATAAGAATCAGTTCTAAATTCGTTACCATATATTGGTACGAATAAACCGTTGCCTATTGGCCCTTGGGAAAATATAAATATTTGGGTAAGATTCCATCCAAAATGGATGGCTATAGGATAATACAATGAAAAGGTTTTAGCATAAGCAAAAGCCAATAATAGGCCCATAATACCTGTGATAAAAAACACTACTATCATTGGAACAACATTTCCAACAACGCCAAATGAAAACCAATGGTAAACACCGAATGCTGCTGAAGAAATTAAAATGGCTTTTGTAGAACCTACCTTTTTAATCAATACATACAATAACACCCCTCTAAAAATCAGCTCTTCAAACAATACTGATTTTAAATTCCACCATAGTCCATCCAATAAAAGCATCAAATTGAATTGAGGATTGAGTTGCCAAGTTTGTTCACCCCACCATGTTTTTAAACCAAAACCTAGACCACAACAAACAGTTGTAACCATAAACAATAGCATGAAATATTGTAATCGTTGTTTGGTTGGGCTGAATCCTAAAACAGTTAAATTACCTTTTTGGACAAGCCAAATGATGAGCCACGACAATGCCAATTGAACAAGTAAACCAACCATGTAACACAGGTTTTAGCATTTGAAGCTACGCATTAAGTTAATTGTTCAAACACCTGCTTTGCAAATTCATCTAAACTGGGATCTCTAGCCCCCATCAATAATAAAACCGTATTATCGTCTAAATGAGGCTGTATGGCAGCAAGCAAATCATTTCGGTTGGCGACAAAAAAAGCTTGCTTGCCTTTTGCTGCAATGTCTTGTATTAAATCGTTGGCACTAATATCTTTTACGGCAGTACCGCCGGCATAAAAAATTTCGCTCATCCAAATTTCATCTTGTGGTCGCAATGCCGAAGTAATTTCATGCACAAAATCATGGCGTAAAAAACGGGTTGGACCGTAACCATGCGGCTGAAACCATGCCACTACTTTTGTAGCCAAAGGCTGTACACCTCTAATAGCTGCAGCAACTTTTGCAGGGTTATGGGCATAATCATCAATCACCCAAATAGTACCTTTTTTACCCAACACCTGGTTGCGACGATAAATACCTTTATACGCTGCAACAGCTTTACTACAAGTTTGTAAATCAACGCCTAACTGATGCGCTACACAAACGGCAGCCAAAGCATTTTCCATATTGTGTTTACCTATCGCATTACAAGAAAAATGTACCCCATTAATCTTGAATTGAATGTGTAACCCTTGCTGTTGAAAATGGCTAGCCACATAACCTGCCGCTTTATCCGTAGATGAAAAATCTTGTTGTGTAGCTTGAGAAAAAGGTGCAGCTAATTCATGCGAAGCATTGACTACAAATTTTTGCGAATGCTTTTTGAAAGTTTGAAAAATGCTATTCAGTTCAGCAATTTCTTTATGGTCTTTATCAATATTCAATAGCAGACCAATTTCGGGATGGTAATTAACAATACTGCCATCACTTTCATCGGCTTCAATGACCAACCATTCTCCGCTACCAACTTGTGCATTGCCAATTTTGCCCTGTTCTTGCAATCGTACCAAACCGGCACCACTAATGATACTCGGACTCCATCCCGCAAAATCTAAAATATCAAATAACATAGCCGTAGTGGTGCTTTTACCACTTGTTCCGCCAACAGCAACCGTTCTTTTCGTATTAGAAATAAGTGTTAATAATTCACTGCGTTTAATGATGGGAATATTAAGCTGTTTTGCCTTTTGTATTTCTACATTACTGTCTTCAACAGCTGTGGAAATAACAATTAATTGAGTAGTTGCAGTAATGCCCGAACCATCTTGCAAAAAACAACCAATACCTTCGGCTTGTAATTTTTCTTTGGTATCATTGACTTCACCCGGAATAAAATAGCGATCACTACCAGTAATATGTTTTCCGCTTCCTGCAAGGTATTGTGCCAAAGCACTCATACCGGTTCCGGCTACGCCAATGAAATGTATATGTTGAAGATTGTTTAAGCTAGTTATCTGCATCATAATGCTTGAGTATGTTGTGGATTATCGGGCATCAAAGTCTACTACCACTTTTGCTGTTTTAGGATGGCTTTGACAAGTTAAGATGAATCCTTGTTCCACTTCTTCGGGCTCTAAACCCCAGTTTACATCCATCTCTACTTCACCCGCAATCAGCTTTGCTTTACAAGTGCAACATACACCACCCTTACAAGCATAGGGTAAGTCTGCCCCTTGTTGCATAGCAGCATCTAAAATATTTTTGCCATCAAAAGCTAAATCAAAATCAAAACTGCTGCCATCTAACTTGACAGTGATAGTGCTCATTGCAACCGCATTTGTTGTTGTAGTAGTCTCTTGTTTTGCTGCTACTCTTTTTGCTGCGGTAAATAATTCAACATGAATTTTTTTTCTATCAACACCTTTCATTTCTAAATAATCTTTAACAGAATGAATCATTGCTTCCGGACCGCAAATAAAATATTCATCTGCATGTATCGAAATTGTTTTGTTAAACAATGACTCACATTTAAGGGCATCAATTCTACCGCTGTTCAATGGTGTATCGGCCTTTTCTCTACTCAAAATATGCAACAGACTAAACCGTTGCATGTACTTATTCTTCAAGCCTTCTAACGATTCTTTAAAAATAATGGAATGTCTGTTTTTATTGCCGTAGACTAATGTAAACGTACTATGAGGTTCAGTTTGAAGCGTTGTTTTAATAATCGCCATTATCGGCGTAATGCCACTACCTGCAGCAAATGCTACGTAGTGTTTTTGTTGTTGGGCATCAAGCGCTGTGAAAAATCTGCCGTTAGGTGACATTACTTCAATGGAATCTCCTTTTTTCAACTGCTCGTTAGCATAAGTAGAAAAGGTTCCGTTGGGCACTTTCTTAATCGCTACTCTTAACTCACCATCTAAAGGGCTGCTACAAATGCTATAACTTCTTCTTATTTCTGCACCATTAATGTTGGTACGCAAAGTAATATATTGCCCGGCTTGATATTGAAATAAAGCAGCCTGTGCTTCAGGAACTTCAAAAGCAACCGATACACAATCTGCAGTTTCTTTTCTAATATCTTTAACTATAAGGGGATAAAAATGTGTTGACATGTGTTTACTCCTGATTCAGTCCTTTGATTAAAATGGTCACCATATTTTCTTCTAATGCTTCGGCAGATATTTTGGCTGTGCTTCTGTGCCAACTTTCAATACCGCTGATGGCATGTAACATAATCAACACCGCTGTTGAAGCATCAATTTTTCTAATCTGTTGGCGGTTGATGCCGTCCTCAATAATGGCAGCAAAACGTTTACGATAGGTGCGGCGTTGATTTTGGTAGTTAGACAAATAAGGTTCGGCCAAATACTTCCACTCTCGGTCACTCACAATTACTTCTTCGTAATCATGCACCATACATTTGATGTGAAAACGCAACAGTTTTTCTACTTTAGTAATAGCAGGAATTTTATCGGCTTCCATTTCATCCATCATTGTATTAAACTTGTTGGCAATGTTCAGACAAATTACTTGCAACAGTTCTGTCTTAGAATGAATATGGTTGTACAAGCTGGCGGCTTCTACACCCACTTGTTCAGCCAATTCCCGCATGCTAGCTGCTTTAAAGCCTTTTTCTCTGAATAAGGCTGCGGCCTTAGTAATAATGACATCTTTACGAGATGAATTGTTAGCTGGTTTTATTCGTGCCATGACACAAATGTATGCTAACAAGCGTTAGGTTTAACGCAGCGTCAAAAAAAATCAATCTAGATATTCAATTCAAATAATCTAGCGAAAACAAGCAATTCCCCTGAAATGCTATAGCTTCGCAGCCCATAATCAAATAGTAAACTATGTCTTTAGTTGTTGTTGGTTCTATGGCATTTGATGCGATAGAAACCCCTTTTGGAAAAAGCGATAAAATCATTGGTGGTGCCGGTACCTATATTGCATGGTGTGCCAGCAATTTTACACCGGTAAAACAAATTAGCGTAGTAGGCGGCGATTTTCCGCAGTCAGAATTAGATGCATTAACTGCACGTGGCGTTGATGTTGAAGCGGTGCAAATAAAGAAAGATGAGAAAACATTCTTTTGGAGTGGCAAGTACCATATGGATATGAATACCCGTGACACATTGGTTACCGAGTTGAATGTATTGGGAGATTTTAAACCTGTTGTACCAGAAAGTTATCAGGATTGTGAGTTTTTAATGTTGGGTAATTTGGCCCCATCCGTACAAATGAGTGTGATTGAGCAATTAAGAGTAAAACCAAAATTAGTGGTATTAGATACCATGAATTTTTGGATGGAAATAGCTTTAGGCGAATTGAAAAACGTATTAACGAAAGTTGATGTGTTGATGATTAATGATAGTGAGGCCCGTCAGTTGAGTGGCGATTTTTCTTTGGTTCGTGCTGCTAAAACCATTATGGCAATGGGACCAAAATATTTGGTAATTAAGAAAGGTGAACATGGTGCTTTACTGTTTCATGAAAACAGTGTATTCTTTGCACCAGCACTACCATTAGAAGAAGTATTTGACCCAACAGGTGCAGGAGATACTTTTGCAGGTGGCTTTATTGGCCACTTGGCTAAAACCCGAGACATTAGCTTCGACAATATGAAAACCGCTATTATCGTAGGTAGTGCAATGGCCAGTTTTTGTGTAGAAAAGTTTGGTACCGAAAGACTAAGAGAAATTACCAAGGCCGATATTGATGAACGTTTAGACCAATTTGTACAATTGGTAAATTTTGATATTGATTTGGTATAAATGCTCATTTAAATGGACAAAAAAGGTGGTTTGAAATTCAAACCACCTTTTTTATTTATTGCTTAGAGATTAAACTAAATCGAATCGATCTAAGTTCATCACTTTAGTCCATGCGGCTACAAAATCATGCACAAATTTTTCTTTGGCATCATCACAAGCATATACTTCGGCCAATGCTCTTAGTTCGGTATTTGAACCAAAAATTAAATCTACTCTTGTTGCTGTCCATTTAGCTTCACCTGATTTACGATCTGTTCCTTCAAACAAATCTTTATGCTCATTTACCGGTTTCCATATGGTATTAAAATCCAATAAATGAACAAAGAAGTCATTGGTTAATGCCCCGGCATTATGTGTAAATACGCCATGCTTTGTAGCGTTGAAGTTGGTATCTAACATTCGCATGCCACCAACCAAAACCGTCATTTCAGGCGCAGTAAGCGTTAATAGTTGTGCTTTATCAATCAACATTTCTTCAGCAGAAACTGAGTATCTGCCTTTCGCATAATTGCGGAAACCATCGGCATTAGGTTCTAACACAGCAAATGACTCAACATCGGTATGTTCTTGTCCTGCATCTGCTCTGCCGGGTGTAAATGGCACGGTAATGTCAACACCAGCGTTTTTAGCAGCTTGCTCAATAGCAGCACATCCACCTAAAACAATCAAATCGGCCAATGAAACTTTTTTACTGTTATTTGCTGCGTTGAATTGTTGTTGAATACCTTCTAAAACATCCAAAATGTTCGCTAATTCAGCCGGATTATTCACTTCCCAATACTTCTGCGGCGCCAAACGAATTCTAGCGCCATTAGCACCACCACGTTTATCAGAACCACGGAAAGTGGAAGCAGAAGCCCAAGCTGTTGTTGTCAACTGACTAACGGTTAATCCAGATGCCAAAATTTTAGCTTTCAAGTCAGCAATATCAGCAGCATCAATCAATGCATGCTCTACTGCGGGAATAGGATCTTGCCAAATCAACACTTCGGCTGGCACTTCTTTACCCAAATAACGAGCAATCGGTCCCATATCTCTATGTGTTAATTTAAACCAAGCACGGGCAAATGCATCGGCAAATTGGTCTGGGTTTTCGAAGAAACGTCTGGAAATTTTTTCATATGCCGGATCTACTCTTAACGCAATGTCTGATGTTAACATAAAAGGCTGATGTGTTTTACCAGCAACATGAGCATCGGGCACTAAACCCTCACCGGCATTACCTTTTGGCTTCCATTGGTGGGCACCTGCAGGACTCTTGGTTAATTCCCATTCGTAACCAAAAAGATTTTCAAAATAGTTATTGCTCCATTGTGTTGGCGTGGTTGTCCAAGCACCTTCTAAACCACTGGTAATGGTATCTTCAGCATTACCTTTTCCGAAAGTATTCTTCCAACCCGTTCCTTGCTCTTCAATAGATGCTGCGGCAGGTTCTCTACCAACATATTTGGTTGGATCAGCAGCACCGTGGGTTTTTCCAAAGGTGTGGCCACCGGCAATTAGGGCAACGGTTTCTTCATCATTCATGGCCATTCTAGCAAATGTTTCCCTAATATCTCTTGCAGAAGCTAAAGGATCAGGATTACCATTTGGTCCTTCGGGATTTACATAAATCAACCCCATTTGTACGGCGGCTAAAGGTTTTTCTAAATCACGGTCGCCACTGTATCTTTTATCGCCTAACCATTCTTGTTCAGAACCCCAATAGATGTCTTCTTCAGGCTCCCATACGTCTACTCTACCACCACCAAAACCAAAGGTTTTGAAACCCATAGATTCTAGTGCCACATTACCGGTTAAAATCATCAAATCGGCCCATGAAATTTTTCGACCATATTTTTGTTTAATCGGCCATAACAATAGACGGGCTTTATCTAAATTGGTATTATCAGGCCAACTGTTTAAAGGAGCAAAACGTAATGTTCCGGTACCTGCACCACCACGACCATCACCAGTACGGTAAGTACCTGCACTATGCCAAGCCATACGAATGAAGAATGGACCGTAATGTCCATAATCTGCTGGCCACCAATCTTGTGAATTGGTCATTACGTCTGTAATATCTTTTTTTACGGCATCAAGATCTAATGACTTGAAGGCCTCGGAATAATTAAAATCTTCACCCATGGGGTTAGATAAAACTGAGTTTTGGCGAAGGATGTTAAGCTTAAGCTGGTTGGGCCACCAATCACGGTTTGAAGTGCCATTACCGGCTGTTTTTTTAACGGTAGCACCTGTAAACGGACATTTACTTTCTCCATTTACATTGTAACTTGTTGTACTAGCAGAGGTATTAGTATCCATAATGTAACAATTTTATTGATTGAAATCAATTGCAAAATTAAACAGGAAAAGGTGAAAGGAATTATTTATTTAGTTGATAGAGTTATAGATAAAATCTATTAGTTAGCATTGATAATGGGTTAGCATCAGCATAAAATTGCTGGTGGTGTTGCAAAACCCTAACCGATGAATCTATTGATTCGCCGATGTAATATTTGTCAGTTGATGAGCTATATATCACATACACCTCATGCATAAAACAACAAAACCCCAACTTATGTTGAGGTTTTATGTGGTGTGGGCCGGGATTGAACCGGCGACACATGGATTTTCAGTCCATTGCTCTACCAACTGAGCTACCGCACCATCCTGAAACATTAAACCAACATAAGTGGAAGCTACGCTAGTTTTCCTGTTTCGGGGTTGCAAATATAGGTTTCAAATCGAAACCACAAAAACTATATTCCTATTTCTATCGCAAAACCCGAGAAATACTTAGAATTCGCAGTTCTTTGGCGTTCGGGCAAAAGCAATAACATCTCTAATATTCGTCATGCCGGTTACAAACTGTACCATTCGTTCAAAACCTAACCCAAATCCGGCATGTGGTACACTACCAAAACGGCGGGTATCTAAGTACCAGCTCATTTCTTCTGCCGGAATATGAAAGTCTTTCATGCGTTGTAACAAATTGTCTAAGCGTTCTTCTCTTTGGCTACCACCAACAATTTCACCAATGCCCGGTGCTAAAATATCCATGGCTGCAACCGTTTCTTTGCCGGGTTCACAACCATCATTCAATCGCATATAAAAGGCCTTGATGGCTGCCGGATAATTCGTCACAATGACCGGTTTTTTGAAATGCTTCTCTACCAAGTATCTTTCATGCTCACTTTGCATATCAATGCCCCATTTAACATCGTATTTAAACTTCTTCTTTTTATAGGCTGGAGAATCTAATAAAATATTTATGGCTTCGGAATAAGTGATGCGTTCAAATTGATTATCGGTTACAAACTTCAATTTTTCAATCAACCCAAATTCTTGTCTTTCGTTTTGTGGTTTTTGCTTTTCTTCTTCTGCCAAACGCTGATCTAAAAACTCCAAGTCCTCCATATTATGCTCCATCACATAACGAATCAGGTACTGAATAAACGCCTCGGCTAAATCCATATTATCTTCCAAATCATTAAACGCAACTTCGGGCTCAATCATCCAAAATTCCGCCAAATGCCTTGTGGTATTACTGTTTTCGGCCCTAAATGTGGGACCAAAAGTGTAAATCTCACTAAATGCCATTGCACCCAACTCACCCTCTAATTGTCCGCTAACGGTAAGGTTTGTGCTTTTGCCAAAAAAATCTTCATTGTAGTCAATTTGACCGTCGGCAGTTTTAGGAGCAGTACCATCCATAGGCAGCGTAGTTACCCTAAACATTTCACCGGCACCTTCGGCATCACTTGCGGTAATGATTGGTGTATGCAGATATATAAATCCTTTTTGATTAAAGAATTGATGCACTGCAAAAGCCAAACTATGTCTTAGTCTAAAAACAGACCCGAACGTATTGGTACGAAATCTCAAGTGAGCTTTTTCTCTCAAAAATTCTAGGCTGTGCTTTTTGGGTTGTAAAGGATATTTTTCAGCATCGCTATCTCCTAATATCTCAACCGTTTTTGCTTTCACTTCTACTTTTTGGCCTTTGCCTAAACTTGCCACTACTTCACCGGTTACTCTAAGCGAAGCCCCTGTGGTAATGCGTTTCAGCGTAGCATCATCCAACAAACCCAATTCTACTACTACTTGTAGATTATTATTGGTACTACCATCATTTAAAGCAATAAACTGGTTGTTACGAAAAGTACGTACCCAACCCATTACAGTAACTTCTTGTCCGGTTTGCTCCGTTTCGAGCAACGCTTTAACTTTAATTCGCTTGTTAAACATGATATATTTTTTTGTGGAGCCGGCCTTGGTACTACTAGGTAACATTGCTTGCGACGCTCCGTTCAACGCCATAACTTTGGGCAGCAAATATAATGGAAATGCAGTAGGGACAAAGAATAGCCACTATTACACAACTTTAATTTGCTTTTCGAGAATGATGAATTCAAAAGGCTGTGTCGGTTTACCAAATCGTTCTTCACCGGTAAAAGCTTTTGTGGCACCTGTATCAGTGTAGCCATGTCTGTTATACCAAGCAACCAATTCGGTTCTTAAAGGTATTACCGACATAAATATAGCCGTAGCCCCAATATTTAAAGCATAGGCTTCAGCAGCTTGTAACAATTGTTTTCCAATACCATTGGCTTGTTCAAATGGCGAAACACAGAGCAACCCTAAATAGATTTTTTCTCCTTCTTGGTTTAAGTAAACACTACCGGAAATAATACCATCCGCATTGGTATATTTAAGAAAAACGGATGTTGGCAGCAGCATTAATTGTTGCAAACCCGGTTCATCAATTCGTTCTTCCCCCTCTAATAAATGGGCTTCGGTAGTCCAACCTTTAGTGGAAACTTCACCACGGTATGCACTATTGATTAACTGAACTAAATAAGAAATATCGGCAGTAGCCGCAATGGTAACAGGCATTTTTTTAAAACGAAGATAAAAAGAGAATAGCGAATGCTTTTCAACAGAAAAACATTACTTCGCTTGTATAAAGCCGTTTCCATGAATGCTCCGCTGCCTCAACCTAACCCTGAATTATTAGTGCAACTCGTTACCACTAAAATGCCTTTTGGCAAATACAAAGACCGACTAATTAGTGACTTACCTGTGTCGTATTTAGAATGGTTTCAACGCAAAGGTTTCCCGCCGGGCAAAGTGGGTACATTACTACACACTGCTTACGAAATAAAAATTAATGGCTTAGATGAAATTTTATGGCAACTGAAGAAAATGTAATATTAAACCAACTGTATTTCTTTTAAAACCGCATCAATTCTTGTCTTCAAATCTTCGAAAGAAGTATATCCTCTAGCCACCAAATGAAATTTGGTTTCGGAAGTTTGAACCAACAAATAAGGAAAACCGGTGGCCTGCAATTGTTTGCACAAGGCAAATTCATAATGTGCTTTTTCTTTGTATTCCTCCGATTTTAATTTGCTATAAAAAGCCTCCTGCTGAATGCTGTATTTTTCTAATAAATGTTCGTAGGCTGCATCATCGGTTAAATCTCTGCCTTCGTAGTGTAAGGCAATTTGCAAATCGGCAGCAAATTCAACTTGTCTGTAAGGATAATACTCCTTAAATACACACATGGCAATGGCAGGTTTTTCACTATTAGGAAACCAATCACTTAAGTCAGGATTATTGATATGCCACAAATAATCGCTACCAAATTCAATGCCTGAATACGCCTCAACTGTTTTATATGCTTGTTGAATATATCCTGCTGTAGCACTGATATGCACCGGTTTTTCGGGCAATACCATTCCACCTGATAATACTTCTAAATCCATCAATGGCGCATATTCCGCATTCAGTTTTTTCATGACCGCACTAAAACCATAACACCATCCACAATAAGCATCGTAACAATAAATCAATAAAGGTTTCATAAGTATTCCCTTAATCTTGTTGCATAAATTTAACCAAGTTTGCTTTGGCAGATTTTCGAATTTTATTTTGGAAAAAATTTGTCCAACCCAATACTATTCCCAATACACCAAATGCTTGTTGGCACCATTTGTACATCGAAAAAGCATCTGAATGTTCAATAATTAATCCATCCTTTAAACGCATAAATGCTTTTATTTTATTCACCACCCTTCTTCCTGTTTTAGAAAAAGTATACGTAGCAACCCATTCAACAGTAGCATACTCTTCATCAAGTAATTGAATATTGCTAAACACCAAGGAGAAGTTTTTGGCATTTTTACAAAGCATTTCCCACATGGCCCTAGCATGGTCAGCATCCATCAAACCAAAAACCGGATCATTGAATACGGCATCATCACTATAACATTGCTGCATCGTAGCATAATCTAATTGCTGAAATGCAGTATAGAACTTATTTATTGTAGCGGTATTTGCATCCATATTAAATAGCAATTGAACTGCAAAGTAACTGAATTAAAGAGCATCTCCTTAGTAGCTGTTGTAATTCATCGCCATTGAAAAAAAATTTTGGAGATAATGTGATTTTTGAACCTTTACTACGATTAATCTATCATAACCCAAGAATAGCTAGCAATGGATTTGGCAAAACAAGAACAATTATTACAGCAGATACAAGAAAATAAAGGTATCATTTTAAAAATTTGCCATTCTTATTGTACCAAACAACAAGACAGAGAAGATGTAGCGCAAGAAATTATGTATCAACTGTGGAAGTCGGCTCCACATTTTGATCATAAAGTAAAATTTTCTACTTGGATGTATCGAGTGGCATTAAATGTTGCCATCTCATTTTACCGTAAGCATGAATTGAATCAGCCTATCATACTTTCGTCTGAAAGCATTGTCAATGTTGCAGAGCAGGACGAAACTCACAACAGTGAAACCGCTGAGAAAAGCAGGTTGTTACAACAATTTATTCATGAATTAAAGGCACTAGATCGAGCACTAATGATATTATACTTAGAGTCAAGACCTTACGCTGAAATTGCTGATATCATTGGTATTTCAACTACTAATGTGGCAACAAAAATCAATCGAATCAAACAACAGCTAAAACATAAATTTTCACAATACAACAAATGATTATGGAAGATAATGATTTAAAAAATATTTGGAATACTTACGAAAGAGAAATTGCTAACGCAAAACTGTTAAACATGCAATCTTGGAGTTTAAATGTACAATGGTTCGAACAAATGCAACAACAGAAAGCCGCTAAAAAACTAAGTAGTTTAAAAAGTATAAAATGGATAGCCGTTATTTTAGGAATAAGCTGGACTTTATTTTTAGCCTTTCTAATTATAAACAGTTTGGAATGGAGTAAAATTTTCTTTTTGTCATCGGCAATACCAATTATGTTATGTACAGCAATTGCGGTAGTTGTTTACATTAAACATATTGTATTGATAAATGATGTTAATAATAGTGAAACACTTATATCAACCCAAGAGAAATTAACACAACTACAATCCTCTACTTTACAAATTACAAGAGTGCTTTTTTTACAAATGCCTTTCTATTGCTTTTGGTTTGTAACTCCACAAATGATTGCATCATCTCCCTTAGGCTTTTGGGGAGTTACATTCCCAATTACCCTAGTATTTACTTGGCTATCACTTTGGTTATATAGGAATATTAAGCTAGAGAATGTAAATAAAAAGTGGTTTAAAACATTATTCAATTCACCTGAATGGACATCCATTATAAAAGCAAAATCCTTTATGGATGATGTTGAACAATTTAAAAAAGACAATGCTTTTGTTGTACAATAATCAGCTGTATAATTGATTCAATTGAATATATTACCCATTATGCTGATGAATTTCAAGCACTGTTTTATCCATCCTTGGAGTATTCTCTAAAGAAAAGTTATAAGCAATTGCAATCAACCTATTGGCAATTTTTAATCTTTCTTTCAATGTATGATTCTGAAAACGACTGATAGCTGCATCACCATCTTCAAAGCTTAATGTAGCAAAAGCGATTCGGTCGAGTATAAATTCATTTGCTTGAAGCTAGTCATTGGTCTAAAAGAATAATGCTTTTTTTACTCACTTCATACTCAGCAATTCCTTTTCAAGTGCAAACATTTGATCCCTTAATCTCGCTGCTTCCATAAAATCCATATCCCTTGCAGCTTTTTCCATTTGCTTTTTAGTCTGTGCTATGGCTTTCTCCATTTGCGGAATGGTTTTGCCGGCGTCTTTCTTACTGACATAGCCTTCCCCATCTTCTGCAGCTATATGTAACAAACTCTCCTCAGCAGGAATAGCATAAGGTTTCTTCTCATCAAATCCTTTAATATCTAGCACACTTGTTTGCTTCATTACTTGGTCAATCGATTTTTTAATCGTCTTTGGTACAATACCATGTAAAGTATTATAAGCTACTTGTTTTTCTCTGCGTCGGTTGGTTTCATCAATCGTACGCTGCATGCTTTCGGTCATTTTATCCGCATAAAAAATAACCAAGCCATTTACATTTCTTGCAGCACGGCCGGCGGTTTGGGTCAAACTTCTTTCGTTACGTAAAAAACCTTCTTTATCGGCATCTAAAATAGCAACCAATGAAACTTCTGGCAAATCTAATCCTTCTCTCAATAAATTTACACCCACCAAAACATCAATATCACCCAAACGCAACTGACGTAAAATTTCTACTCTCTCCAAAGCATCAACATCACTATGTACATACCTGCTTTTGATGTTGATTCTGCCCAAGTACTTATCCATTTCTTCCGCCATGCGTTTGGTTAAGGTGGTAACCAAAACTCGATCGCCTTGTTGTACTCGTTTATCAATTTCATCAAGCAAATCATCTATCTGATTTACACTCGGTCTTACTTCTATGGGTGGTTCTAATAAACCGGTTGGTCTTACTACTTGTTCTACTACAACCCCACCACATTTTTCTAACTCATAATCGCCGGGAGTTGCACTTACAAAAACAGTCTGACCAATCATACCTTCAAACTCATGAAAATTGAGTGGCCGATTATCCAATGCTGATGGTAAACGAAAACCATAATCTACCAAGGTTAATTTACGACTTCTATCACCGCCATACATACCCGATACTTGCGGAATCGTTTGGTGACTTTCATCTATCACACATAAAAAATCTTTCGGAAAATAATCCAATAAACAGAAAGGTCTAGTACCCGGCGTTCTTCTATCAAAAAATCTAGAATAGTTTTCAATGCCGTTGCAATAGCCTAATTCTCTGATCATTTCTAAATCATATTCCACTCGTTCTTTAATGCGCTGGGCTTCAATAAATTTACCGGTACTTTTGAAATACTCCACCTGCGCCATCATTTCATCCTGAATTTCATTCATCACTTCTTGCATAATATCCTTAGGTGCCAAATACAAGTTGGCAGGAAAAATGGCTGCATTTTCAAGTGTTGCAATTCGTTTACTGCTCGATTTTTCGAGACTTTCTATTTCTTCAATTTCATCCCCAAAAAATGTGATGCGATAGCCATAATCTACATAAGGTAAATTAATATCAACGGTATCTCCTTTTACCCTAAACGTACCTCTCCCAAAATCTCCCTGACTGCGATTGTACAAACTGTTTACAAGTGCATGCAAAAATGCTTGACGGGAAATCACTTGTCCTTTCTGAATTCGAATGATACCATTTTCAAACTCAGTTGGGTTACCCATACCATAAATACAACTCACACTAGCCACAACAATGATATCTCTTCTACCACTCAATAATTCGCTGGTGGCTTGCAATCGTAATTTATCTAACTCCTCATTGATGCTTAAATCTTTTTCTATATACGTATCGCTGGTTGGCATATAAGCCTCAGGTTGATAATAATCGTAGTAACTCACAAAATAGCCCACAGCATTATCCGGAAAAAACTGCTTAAATTCTCCGTACAACTGTGCCACCAAAGTTTTGTTGTGCGTTAATACCAATGTTGGCCTTTGCACATTAGCTATTACATTAGCCATAGTAAAGGTTTTACCGCTACCGGTAACGCCTAATAATGTTTGAAAATGATCACCTTCGTTCAACCCGTCTGTCAACTGACGAATGGCTGATGGCTGATCACCACTAGGTTGATAAGGAGCTTGTAAATGGAACAAAGACATGGATGCAAATTAGTTAATAAGCCCTTGTAGTGGTTGCATTTGATTAAAGATTATGACAGTAAAGACGCTCTTTAATCCAACCCTGCTATGTTTTAACAGTATAAGTCTTACAATTCATTTATTTTTGCAACCCAAATTTTATACTATGTCTAAAGGACCCGTTTCACAGTTTATACAACACCATTACCGCCATTTTAATGCCGCAGCTTTGGTGGATGCAGCCAAAGGCTACGAAAACCATTTGGCTGAAGGTGGTAAAATGATGGTAACCCTTGCCGGTGCGATGAGTACGGCAGAATTGGGATTAAGCCTTGCCGAAATGATTCGTCAAGATAAAATTGCCATCATCAGTTGTACGGGTGCCAATTTAGAAGAAGATGTAATGAACTTAGTAGCACATAGCCATTATAAAAGAGTACCCAACTATCGTGATTTAACACCACAAGACGAATGGGATTTGTTGGAGAACCACTACAACCGTGTTACCGATACTTGCATACCCGAGGAAGAAGCTTTCCGTCGTTTACAAAAGCATTTGGTTAAGCAATGGAAAGAAGCTGAAGCCAAGGGAGAACGTTATTTTCCGCATGAGTTTTTATACAAAACGGTGTTGAGTGGTGAGTTGGAACAGTATTATGAAATTGATCCAAAGAACAGCTGGATTGTAGCTGCCGCTGAAAAAAATATTCCCATTGTTGTACCCGGCTGGGAAGACAGTACTACCGGTAATATTTTTGCCAGTTATGTAATTAAAGGAGAATTACAAGCTAGCACTGTAAAAAGTGGTATTGAGTATATGGTTTGGTTAACAGAATGGTACCGTGCTAACAGTAGCGGCAAAGGCGTTGGTTTCTTTCAAATTGGTGGAGGTATTGCCGGTGATTTTCCTATTTGTGTTGTGCCTATGATGTATCAAGATTTAGAATGGCATGATGTTCCTTTCTGGAGTTATTTCTGCCAAATTTCTGATTCAACTACCTCTTATGGTTCTTACTCCGGTGCAGTACCTAACGAAAAAATCACATGGGGTAAGTTAGATATCAATACACCAAAATACATTGTAGAAAGTGATGCTACCATTGTAGCACCATTAATTTTTGCTTGGATATTAGGTTGGTAATTCAACCAATATTTATATAAAATACAAACCCCGTAGCTGAATCAACTACGGGGTTTCTTATTAATCAATGTTTCAGTTTAATTAAGTGCTGCTACTTCTTTTTCAGTTGGTATTCTTGTTTCTTCTTTGATCTTAGCCCATCCGCCGGCAATATTTCTCAGGTTGTGAATGCCTTCTTTTTTAAGCATAGAAATGGCAATAACGCTTCTATAACCACCTGCACAATGCACATAGATATTATCTGTATCTTCTAAATTAGCCATGCTGCCCGGGTCGGTCATATTACCTAATGGAATATTTACCGCATCTTTCACATGACCATCGGCATATTCCGTTTCCTTTCTTACATCTACCACTACAATATTGGGGTCAAAAGGCAAATCCATTGCCAATTCATCGGCTTCTACATCAATAATTAAATCTATGGTTTCACCTGCTTTTTGCCAAGCTTCAAAACCGCCGGCTAAGTGACCTTGAATTTTATCAAACCCTACCCTTGCTAAGCGTACAATGCTCTCTTTTTCTTTACCCAATTCTGTAACCAACAACATCGGCTTATCAAAGGACAACAAACTACCTGCCCATTCTGCAAAACGACCTTCGAGCCCAATAAACAAAGCAGCGGGTACAAATCCGTTGATAAATTGGTTAGCATGACGGGTATCTAATACAATTACATCTTCTTGCTGCATGGCAGCTTTAAATGCTTCAGGACTCAAAGCAGTTAAGCCTTTTTGAACCACTGCATCAATACTTTCGTACCCTTCTTTATTGATTTTTGCATTAATGGGGAAATAGCTTGGCGGTGCTGCTAAACCATCGGTAACTGCTTGAATAAAAGCTTCTTTGCTTTGTGCTTGCAGTGCATAATTGGTTTGTTTTTCATTACCGATGGTACTATGCGTTGCCGGACCAAGGTTTTTACCACAACTGCTTCCCGGGCCATGTGCCGGATAAACAATAGTTTCATCTGCCAAAGGCATAATTTTATTTTGAAGGCTGTCATACATCATACCAGCCAAATCTTCCATAGTAATTTCATCACCTTTCTGAGCTAAATCTGGTCTGCCCACATCGCCAACAAACAAAGTATCACCGGTAAAAACAGCATGTTCTTTTCCGTTTTCATCGTGTAATAAATAACAAGTGCTTTCTAATGTATGGCCGGGAGTATGTAATACGGTGATTGTTAACTTTCCAATCTTAAATTGTTGCTTATCAGTAGCCACGGTAACCGGAAAAGCAGTTTCAGTGTTTGGTCCATAAACAATTGGAGCACCGGTGGCTTTACTTAAATCTAAATGACCACTTACAAAGTCGGCATGAAAATGCGTTTCAAAAATATATTTGATGGTAGTTTTTCTTTCGGCGGCCAAAAGCAAGTAATCTTCAATATCTCTCAATGGATCAATAATGGCAGACTCGCCTTCACTTTCAATATAGTAGGCTGCCTCACTTAGGCAGTTAGTGTACAATTGTTGTATATACATATCATTAAATTGGGGACAAAAATACAAAAGATGGGGGCAAAAGAAAACCGCCCCATTATTTTTAACAATGAGGCGGTTTGAAATGTTGTTTAACTGCTATTATCCTACAAGCTGTTCAACAAATGTGCTCACTTCAATTACTCTATCGTAGTTAACAGAGTAGAAAATGAATTTACCGTCTCTTTGAGTAGAAACGATACCTGCACGACGTAAAATAGCCAAATGCTGAGAAGCTACAGATTGCTCTAAACGCAACTTCACGTAGATTTCAGTTACAGTCATTTGTTTTTTGTCGTCAAGCAACTTAACAATTTGCTGTCTCAACTTGTGATTCATCGCTCTTAATACAAGCGCTGCTTTTTTAATGCGGATGTAATCAACTTTAATTGATTCGCCTGTCTGTCGATTTTTCAGCGTAACGCCGCTAGATTGTGCTGCCATAAAATGGGATTTTTGGGGGTTTAAAAAATAATTCTTTGGTATAACAAAAATAAACAGATTATCGACAGCGCATATACAAATCTTTGTAAAAAAGTAAATTTAATGTCATTTAAACCTTTTTGGGGGGTGAAAAGAACTGTTTTATGTAAAATGGCTGGCTATAAGCAAGGTCAGCGAAGCCATTTTGAGCATACTTTTCTTCAGCAAGCTGAGATAAATGCCCCGCATGATGAGAAACATATGACATGTAAACATCATCTTCTTGCTCAATTAATGGAATTATTTTTTGACTACCACTGCCGAAAAGCACTAAAGGTTTATGGTTTTTAACCCAAGCAGCCGTTGTATTTTCATCTAGTATTAAAGCCTGCGGCTGAATTTTTTCTACTAATTGATTGTCGTATATAGCCGTAAACACTTCCATTCTTCGGGCATCAATCATAGGAGAAAGAGAATATGATTTTATTTGATTCAAAGGATGGGTATCAGTTGATCTAATGTTATCTACTGCCGCTTTCGCCATTACTACCAATGTGTTAACAGTAATAAGTGGTTTATTAATGACATAACACAATCCTTTAGCAGTAGCCATTCCAACCCTTAATCCCGTATAACTTCCCGGACCTTCTGTCACTGCAATTGCATCGAGTGCCTGCAAACTATACCCGGTTGTTGCTAATAAATGTTGAATAGCAGTATGAACAAATGTAGCATGGTTCTTTTGCTCTACACTTTGTTCTATTGCCAATACTTTATCATGTTTACTAATACAAACACTGGCAATTTCAGTAGCGGTGTCTATGGAAAGCAGTAGTGCCAAGGCGTTAAATTTTAGTTGATGGATTCAGCTTTTAACAGTGGTGCCGGAGTGTATCGAGTATTTTGAACACTGAGTGCATCGAGTAATTGAACAATGTGTTGCAGTCCGATTTGTCTGGCCCACTCAAATGGCCCAAAGGGATAATTTGTTCCCAACTTCATAGCAATATCAATATCTGCTTTGGTACTGATATTATCTTCAAGCCCAAAATAGGCTTCATTTATAATCATTGCAACTACTCTTGCTGCAATCAATCCCGGTTGATCGATTACTGCAATGCTTTGCCAGCCCATTTGTTCGAAAGTGTTGCCGGCAATGGTTTGATAGTTTTGAGCTGCAGCAAATTCGGTGATTTTACTTTGCAAAAATCCGGGCCATGCATTAATACGAATATAGTTTTCGGGCAATTCGCTACAAGTCGTAATTACGGCATTCACAATAACAGAAGCATCTGTAATAGTTGCAAAGGCTGCACCTTCCAGCTCAAAAGTTAAATCCATGTATACATCTGCCGGCAGAATAGTTTTGTCCATCCATTGTATTTCAACCGATGAAGCAAATCCTTTGGCTTGAAGTTGTTGGCGTTGCTGCTCAGTGGCTTTTATCAGAATAACCATAATCAGAAAATAAACTACAAATGTAGTAGACTCATTTTAATCGGAGTAGTATAAGTACAACAGCCATATTTGTTCTTACTTTGCAGAAAACTATTGTATGCCAAAGCAAATCATTAAAACAGATAAAGCCCCTGCGCCTATTGGGCCCTATAACCAAGCCGTAATTTCGGGTGATTTTATTTTTGTGAGCGGACAAATCGCCATCGTTCCGGCAACTAATGAATTACTAAGCGGAACTATTAAAGAAGAAGCTCACCAAGTAATGCAGAACCTGAAAGCTATATTAGACGAGGCTAAAATAACTTTTGAGCATGTGGTTAAAACCACCATTTTTCTTAGCGACATGAGTTTGTTTGCTGAAGTAAATGAAGTGTACGGCTCTTATTTTTCAGGCGACTACCCGGCAAGAGAAACTGTTGCGGTAAAAGGTTTACCTAAAGGCGTACATATTGAAATTAGTGTTGTGGCTACAATGAAATTGTAATACACCTCAATAAAAAAAGATTATAATTCCATTTCATGAGTGCCATCGCCTAATGCTACTTCAATTACTTCGGCAGTAATGCCAAATTTTTTCTGATAGGCAGATAAAATGCTTCCGATTACAGCGGAGGCATTTTCCTTTTTAATTAAGTTGATGGTGCACCCACCAAAGCCACCACCCATCAATCTGGCGCCAACCACTGCATTGGTAGCAGCAGCTTGCTCCACTAAGAAATCAAGTTCGGGGCAACTTACGTCGTACAAATTGCTTAAGCCATTATGTGTAGCGTACATCAATTTACCAAATGCAGCAATATCGCCTTGTTGCAATAAAGTTTTCGCTTGTTGTGTACGACGCATTTCATCGGTTACATATAAGCAACGTTTGTACACTTCATCACTAAACAAGCTTTTATTGGTTTCTATATAACCACTATCAATATCTCTAAATGTATGAATGCTTTCATCTAACTTTTGTATTTCACTTAACCCCTGCCAACATTGCCTTCGGCGGATGTTATATTCACCCGAAGCCAATGAATGCGATACTTTTGAATTGATTAATACAATAGCAAATTGGGCTAAAGAAAACGGCAAATATTCATGTTCTAAAGATTTGCAATCGAGTAAAATAACATGGTCTTTTTTTCCCATCAAATTCGCAAACTGATCCATCACACCACATTTTACTTCCGGAAAAGCATGCTCGGCCTGTTGTGCCATTAATGCCATTGTTGGTTTTAACATGCCCAATTGAAATATATCGTTGATGGCGAATAACAGCCCACACTCAACTGCCGCAGATGATGATAGACCGGCACCTTGAGGAAGATTTCCGCCAAACACACAATCAAAACCATTGAATGGTAACCGACTTTTTTGCAGTACATGTAATACGCCAAGGATATAGTTTTTCCAGCCGATACTTTTATTTACCGGACCAACATCTACAGAAAAGCGTTCATTTAAATCTGCACTGATGATGTTGATGGTTTCGGTATAATTAGGTGCTACTGCAAACCACAATCCCTTGTCTATGGCAGCAGGTAAAACAAACCCATCATTATAGTCTACATGTTCGCCAATAAGGTTGATTCTGCCAGGAGAAAAATACAAAAAAGGATCAGTCTTAAAATTAGCTGCAAACGTTTTTAAAACCTGAATCTGAGTCGACATCCAACAGTAAATTATAAATGAGAAAGGGAGTAATGCGTAGTAAAATTAGCTGTTTCGCCGGGTTCTACTACTTTTAGTCCAATCTTATTATTAAAGGCATCAGGTGCTGCACTCAAGTTTTCGATGGCAATATTATTGCGGTGTGGTGGAATATAAATTTGTAAATAAGGATAAGTATCATCTGGCTTTATCTTCAAAGCAACCCCTTGTTTTGTATCGCTTAACAAACAAAACCGTTCCGGCATAGCTGTATCTAATTCAAAACAATTGTCATATTCTGTGGTGCCAATTGGTTTGGCTTCATTAAACAATCTGTAAGGCAATTTATCACCTGTTGGTATCAACTCTGCATCAAACGCTAACATATGACTACTGGTAAATTGCAGCTCTAATTCATCCACTTTTTTACCAAAAGAAAAATACGGGTGCCAACCATCGGTTATTGGAAATGCTTGATCGCCATTATTACTAATTACCGTTTGAATGCTCAACGTATCATTTGGAAGCAAAGTGTATGTTACCCTACATTCATAAGTAAAAGGGAAACCGGCATCGAAACCTTGATAGGCTGTTGAAAAAACAACATAGGCTTGATGTTCATCTTCATAAGTTGAGATAATATCAAAAGGCTGATCGTATAACAAACCGTGAATGGCATGCTTTTCGATAAAAAATCCTTTTACCTGATACGGCGTATTGTTCCATTCATATTGCCCTTTGTTTAACCTACACACATACGGACTCAATTTGGCGCTTTTGAACTCAGGGTTACCTTCTTGCAAATAGGTTTCAACACTACCTACTCCATCTACAACATTACATTCTTTCCCGTTCAGTTGAATGGAGAAATGATTCAACAAAGCACCCTTGCTGTAAACAATTGTTTTGGTGCCATTGTACTTATTGATGAGTTGTACTTCTTCTACCGGTCCAGACTGTTCAATGTTGATTTCGAATAACATAAAATAGATTGAACCCGAAAAGTAGTAAGAATTGTACACTTTTTAGCATCCGGAATCATCTAAATACTATACTTGAAATAAGCCGACTAAGAACAAAACTAACAACTGTTATCCTTTGTTGTTATTCCTGTAATTTTGCCGCACATTACAACAGCACCCTCATGGAGAATATGCCACAACATAAAGTACGTATTGTTACCGCAGCGAGTTTATTTGATGGGCATGATGCCGCAATCAACATTATGCGTCGCATTATGCAAGCCAAAGGAGCAGAAATTATTCACCTTGGTCATAACCGAAGCGTTCATGAAATTGTAGAAGCAGCAATAGAAGAAGATGTACACGGAATCGCCATTACTAGCTACCAAGGTGGGCATGTAGAGTTTTTTAAGTACATGAAAGACTTGTTGGATGAAAACGGTTGCAGCCATATCAAAATTTTTGGCGGTGGCGGCGGCACTATACTTCCAGCAGAAATAAGAGAATTACACCAATACGGCATTTCAAGAATTTACTCTCCGGATGATGGTAGACAAATGGGTTTAGAAGGAATGATTGAAGATGTGATCAAGCAATGTAGTCAAACCAAAACTAGCCATGCTCAGTTGAATGGAAAATTGCCTTTAAACGAAGTAAAAGATATTAGAAAAGTAGCAAGGGCCATCACATTAGTGGAAAACGGCGGAGATGCTGCTGCATTGATCAATGATTTATCTCAATTAGATAAACCTTCATCCCAAACAAAAATACCAGTGCTTGGTATTACCGGTACCGGTGGTGCAGGCAAAAGTTCGGTAACCGATGAAATTGTTCGCCGTTACCTTACCACATTCATCAATAAAACAATTGCGGTTATTTCTGTTGACCCTAGTAAGAAAAAAACCGGCGGTGCATTGTTGGGAGACAGAATAAGAATGAATGCCATCTCTCACCCAAGAGCTTACATGCGGAGTTTGGCAACGAGAGATGATAACACCGCACTTAGTGCTTATGTACAACAGGGGATTGATATTTGTAAAGCAGCCGGCTATGATTTCATCATTTTAGAAAGTGCAGGTGTTGGTCAAAGCGATGCTTCTATTCTTGATTTTTGCGATGTAAGTATGTATGTAATGACACCAGAATATGGTGCTGCTTCGCAGTTAGAAAAAATCAACATGTTAGATTATGCCGATGTAGTGTGTATCAACAAATTTGATAAAGCCGGGGCATTAGACGCTTTGCATGATGTTAGAAAGCAGTTTAAACGCAATCATAATTTATGGACAGCAAAAGATGAAGAGCTACCCATAGTAGGTACGATTGCAGCACAATTTAACGATGCCGGTGTGAATGAATTGTTTGGTAAATTGATGAACACCATTGCAGAGAAAACAAGTGTTGAATTTCTGCATATTACTTCAACAACATACACAGCAGATACAACAACTAAAAGCCAAATCATTCCGCCGAAGAGAGTACGCTATCTGTCAGAAATTTCAGATCAAAATAGAGGTTATGATAATTGGGCGAATGAACAAGCTCTTATTGCCAGTAAGCTATATCAAATTAATGGTGTCATTGGCGAAAAAGAAACTAGTAATATTCCTGAATTACTAGCCATAAAACAACGTTACGAAGCACAACTTCACCCCGAAGCAAAAAAACTAATTGAGGCTTGGCCGGCATTAGTAGCACAATACAAAAAAGATTTTTTTGAATATGAAGTGAGGGGAAAAGTAATTAAACAACCGTTGACTACTTTGTCCCTATCCGGAACAAAAGTACCTAAAGTGGTACTGCCCAAATACAAAGATTGGGGTGATATTTTGCGTTGGCAATTGCAGGAAAATATTCCGGGTGAATTTCCTTACACCAGCGGTGTATTTGAATTGAAACGCACCGGCGAAGATCCTACCAGAATGTTTGCCGGAGAAGGCGGACCTGAAAGAACCAACAAACGTTTTCACTATGTAAGTGTTGACCAACCCGCTAAACGTTTGTCTACTGCTTTTGATAGTGTAACATTATACGGAGAAGACCCAGCTCATCGTCCGGATATATATGGAAAAATTGGCAATAGTGGTGTAAGCATAGCAACTGTTGATGATGCTAAAAAACTATACAGCGGTTTTGATTTATGCGATCCAAAAACATCAGTGTCTATGACCATCAACGGTCCGGCACCCATCATCCTTGCCTTCTTTATGAATGCTGCTATCGATCAGCAATGTGAGCAAAAAATTGAAGAACTCGGACTTTGGGATGAAGTAAAAAAAATCAGTGAAGCAAAATATAAAGCCATACCCAAACCTATTTATTATAATCCGGCTTCGCCGGAAAGATTGCCCGAAGGCAATAATGGATTAGGTTTAAAATTATTAGGCTTAAGTGGCGACGAAGTGCTACCTAAAGACATATATGAAGCTTGTAAAGAAAAGGCTTTGCAAAATGTAAGAGGTACCGTACAAGCAGATATTTTAAAAGAAGACCAAGCACAAAACACTTGTATTTTTTCTACCGAATTTGCATTGAAATTAATGGGTGATGTGCAGCAATATTTTATTGAACAAAAAATTAGAAACTTTTACAGTGTTTCCATCAGTGGTTACCATATAGCAGAAGCCGGTGCTAATCCTATTACGCAATTAGCTTTTACTTTAGCTAATGGTTTTACTTATGTTGAGTATTACCTCAGCCGTGGTATGCATATCGACGATTTTGCGCCGAATTTATCTTTCTTCTTTAGCAATGGTATGGATCCGGAGTATTCAGTTATCGGCCGTGTAGCCAGAAGAATTTGGGCCAAGGCAATGAAACAAAAATACAAGGGTAATGACCGTTCTCAAAAGTTGAAGTATCATATCCAAACATCGGGACGCAGTTTGCATGCACAAGAAATTGACTTCAACGATATCAGAACAACATTGCAAGCATTGTACGCCATTTACGATAACTGCAACAGCCTACACACCAATGCTTACGACGAAGCCATCACTACGCCAACTGAAGAAAGTGTTCGTCGTGCCATGGCTATTCAGCTCATCATTAACCGTGAATTAGGTTCTGCCAAAACGGAGAACTTTATTCAAGGCAGTTTTGCTATTGAAGAAATGACTGATTTGGTTGAAGAAGCGGTGTTGATGGAATTTGACCGTATTACTGAAAGAGGGGGTGTATTAGGTGCCATGGAAAGAATGTACCAACGCAATAAAATTCAGGAAGAAAGTATGCATTATGAAATGCAGAAACATACCGGCGAATTGCCGTTGATTGGCGTTAATACATTCTTAAATAAAAAAGGAAGTCCAACTATTTTACCTAGCGAAGTCATTCGTTCTACTACCGAAGAAAAAGAACAACAAATTCAAAATTTATTGGCTTTTTGGAAACGCAATGAACAACATGCCGATGCTCAATTAGCGCAATTAAAAACAGTAGCTATCAATGGTGGTAATTTATTTGAACAGTTAATGGAGACTGTAAAATATTGTTCGTTGGGACAAATCACCAATGCCTTGTATTCGGTAGGTGGGCAGTATAGAAGAAATATGTAAAAGGGTTTTGTTACCAGCATATTGCAAGTAGCAACACGAACATCGTTGTGTCACTCACTTGTACCATGATGCATGTATCAGCTTTTTTACAAATCCGCCAACTTAAAACTGTCTTTCATGCGTATGCCTTTTTCGGTCTGTTGTAAATTACAACATTCAATAGTGGCATCATGCTCAAAAAATAAAGTGTAGTTATTATCAACGGCTTCTTGTAAAAACGCTTCTTTTTCATTGAGTGTAGTAAACGGAAACATATCATACCCCATTACATAGGGCAAGGGAATATGTGCTGCCGATGGCAATAAATCGGCCATATACACAATGGTTTGTCCTTTGTAATGTATGACCGGCAACATCATAGAACGGGTATGCCCTTCGGTGAATTTTACAGATATAGTATCGGTAAAAGCAGCAGTAACAAGGCCCGGGGGATACGCCATCCAATCGCCGGGTTTTGATTCCACTTCGTTAGGATGTGAAATAAAATTCAACTGACCGGTTTCTTGTATAGGTAAAATATTTTCTTTCAAAAAAGAAGCTCTTTCTCTTTTATTGGGTGTTACAGCCCAATCCCAATGCAATTTTGTACTCCAAAATTTAGCATGCTTAAAAGCAGGAACCAATGCATCGCCTTGCCGTTCAATACTTCCACCGCAATGGTCAAAATGCAGATGCGTTAAAAAAACATCGGTAATATCATCCTTAATAAATCCATGCGTAGCTAAAGATTTTTCTAAGCTATCATCACCATGCAAATAATAATGACCAAAAAATTTGGCATCTTGCTTATTGCCCATACCATTATCTATCAAGATTAAACGGTTGCCAACTTCAATCAACAAACAGCGCAAAGCCCAAGGACACATATTGTTGTTGTCGGCAGGATTTAATTTATTCCAAATACTTTTTGGCACTACACCAAACATAGCACCGCCATCTAATTTAAAATATCCGGCATTAACACTATACAGTTTCATACGATTTTTTTTTCTTTTGTGCAGCAGCAGTGTACCACAACAAGAACAATCCGATTATAAAAAATACCATTAAAGCTAAAACAGAATTACGTTGCGAACCGCCGGCCAATTCCGTAATAAATCCAAAACTAAACATCCCAATAACGATGGCAATTTTTTCAGTCACATCAAAAAAGCTAAAGAACGATGTAGTATCTTTTGTTTCGGGCATCAGCTTGGCATAAGTACTTCTACTTAAAGATTGAATACCACCCATTACGAATCCAACCACTGAAGCCAACATGTAAAATTCATTGATGCCACCTTTAGGTATCATGTATCCGGCAAAGCAAATACCAATCCATATCACCACAGCCAACATTAATGTTTTAATATTACCCATTTTAGCAGATAATTTTGACATAAGAATGGCACCCGGAATAGCAACTAACTGTATCAATAAAATAGCGATGATTAAATTATCTACCGGAATAGCCAATTCACTTTTGCCGTATAATGTGGCAGCCAACATTACCGTTTGTACACCCATATTGTAAAAGAAAAATGCAATCAAAAAGCGTTTCAACACTTTTAGTTCGTTGAGTTGATGCCATACTTTTCGCAATTCAATAAATCCATTTGCAAAAATATTATGGTTAGGCCGGTTAGCACTTGGTCTGCCTTTAGGTAAAATACTTAGTGGAATTTGGGCAAAAGCAAACCACCAAATACCTACTAATAAAAATGAAATTTGTAACGACTGCCCGGCAGTTTCAAATCCAAACCACTCTTTTTTAAACAGCAAAACAAAACAAACAATTTGCAACAGCACACTACCGATATAACCCATCGAAAATCCTTTGGCACTAATCTTATCTCGGTCTTCTTCAGCGGCTATTTCGGGTAAGTAAGAATTGTAAAATACCAAACTACTCCAATAACCAATACAGGCTAAAATCACCAATACAATTCCTAATCCAATATGTGCACCATCAAAAAAGTACAGGCCGCTGCAAGCAATGCTACCCATGGTACAGAAGAAGCGTAAAAAAGATTTTTTGTTGCCTTTGTAATCGGCAATAGAAGATAAAATGGGAGACATCAACGCCACAATTAAAAAAGCAAAACCAAGGGCATAATTGTAGAGTGCCGTATTTACAAAAGTTCGGCCTAAAAAATGAACTTCATTACTGCCATCTGCTGCTTTGGTAACTTCTTCGTAATAAGCAGGAAACATAGTTGATGTAATAACAAGGTTGTACACCGAATTGGCCCAATCGTACATGGCCCAACTATTAATAACTTTTTTAGAAGCCGTTTTCATGCAGCAGGTTTTTGGATTTTAAAGATAGGGATTCGGCTCAGTAAAAAATAAAAGCACCCTTTTTCAACAAGAGTGCTTTAGGAGAAAATACCTTTTCTATTATTTTATGGTAGTCGTATCTGAAGGTGTAGCTGCTTGTTGACCAACGGTTTTAATGTCTTTCAAATTATTATCGGCCAATACCACTCTAACTTTATTGCCGTTGAAAACACTATCGGTAATCAACATTTGTATAGCCATAAAACTTACCTCTGCGGCAGGATTATCTTTCAACGCTTTTTCATCTACCACAAATTTCACCACATAGGTAGAGTCTTTTAATAACTGTACTGACTTTTGAGTAGAATCGTCGAAGAAACCAATCTTCAGAAGATAATTACCCAGCTTAGTTGCCTCTGCTTCTGTAACCCCTTCGCCTTTCAAATACACTTCGCTTTTGCTATTAATGGTTACTTTTTTACCATAAGGATTGAGGAGATTGCAAGCAGAAACTGCTACGAGTAAAACAAGTAAGAAGCCAAACGTTTTTTTCATGATTGATAGTTTAGTAGCCGAAAGATGCAACAATTGCTATTGTTAAACCATCCGTAGCAGTGGGTATTTACAAGCTAGTTGAAATAATCAGTGGTGTAGATGAGCACCAATAAAATGATGCCGCCAATAATTCTGTACCATCCAAAAAACTTAAAGCCATGCTTTTGCAAATAGCCAATAAAGAATTTAATGGCCAACATAGCTACGATAAATGCTACGATATTGCCAACTGCTAGTGCAATTAAATTATCTGTATTGGTGAGCATTTCGGGAGTTTCCTTATATGCTTTCAATAGTTTATAACCTGTTGCGGCGGCCATGGTTGGCACGGCAAGAAAAAATGAAAACTCTGCTGCTAAATTTCTAGTTAGTTTTTGTTGCATACCACCAATAATACTTGCTGCACTACGACTAACTCCGGGAATCATTGCAACACACTGCCAAACGCCAATAAAAAATGCTTTTACAAAACTGATATCTTCTTCTTTTTCTATGGGATGATCTTTGAATAAATTATCGATAAATAACAATACCACACCTCCTGCCAACATAGTGATAGCAACGGTTAAAGGACTTTCTAATAAGGCATCAATTTTATCACTCAACAAAAAACCAAGTGCTAATGCAGGAATAACAGCTACAATCAACTTCAAGTAAAAATTCCAGCGGTTGAGTGGAAAGAACTTTTTGCGGTACAGTACCACCACACTTAAAATAGCACCCAACTGAATCGCCACTTCAAACAGTTTGGTAAAATCATCTTTAGCAATGCCCAATAAAGAACTGGCGATAATCATATGTCCGGTACTGCTGATGGGTAAAAATTCCGTTAATCCTTCTACTATTGCGATAATAACAGCTTCAAAAATGGTCATGTGGAGTTATTTTCTTGTTACAAAAAAAGCGGTGTTTCCACCGCTTTCAAATCTTTTACATGCAATACTTATGCGGAAGCTTTTGGCTTTTTGAAAATAGCATATATCTCTACCAATAATCCCAAAATAATCAAAATAGGAGCAACCGTTACTCTTGTAGTACTGTACACCACAGCATTATCAAACTGATTGGCATCGGCATTTTTGCCACCACTCATTAAAAACATGCCTATGGCAATAATCACTGCACCAATACCCATCCACATATAATTGTCTTTGGTAAACAGCGGTAAAGACTTCTTTTCGTTCTTCTCACTCATAACGGTTAATTGAGGTTGCAATAATAAGTAAAGTTTTCAAATTGAGTTAATAGAGGTCGTCAAGGCTCATTTTAAGGTATTTCATCACACTTCTGTGGGTACTAATTACCGATATGGCAATACCAATCAAAATGATACCAATACAAAGCAATGTCAACCAGCTCACATCTCTAATCGCTTTCAACTCTGGTATTTGGCTCTCGGCAAAAAACAACAAAGCAAAAAAGCCCGCCAACGCCACACCTGCCGATATAGCACCATTAATCACTGCTTTAATATCCATCGGTTTAGCAATAAACCACCTTGTAGCACCTACCATTTGCATGGTTTTAATCAAAAAGCGATTGCTGAACATCGCTAGTCGTATGGTATTATCAATCAAAATAATCACCACAATACAAAGTATAATAACCACAACCAATAAAATGATACTAATGCGTTTAATATTGGCATTCAAATTATCAACCAAAGCCTGTGGATATTGAACATCCATCACCGCAATATTCTTCTCCAATTCCGCTTTTATGGTAGCCAATGTATCGGGATGCACATAATCGTTCTTCATCTTAAAATCAATACTAGCCGGTAAAGGATTGGCTTGTAAAATATTGGCCCAATCTTTATTACCATCAGCAATAAATTTTTGGCGAGCTAGTTCTTTTGTAATGTATTTGTATTCTTTCACATAAGGCTGTGTAGCAATATAACCCACTAAAGCTGCACTATCTTTAGGTGTAATATTTTCCCTCAGGTAAGCCCTTACCTCTACATTTTCTTTAAAATATTGACCCAGTTTATTGGCATTAATTACCACCCAACCTAAAATTCCTAGAATAAATAAAACCAGTGAAACCCCTAAAATGGCCATAAAATATGAAGGTTGCGACCGTTTTGCCGAGGCTTTTCCAAATTGCGTCATGCGTAAGTATTATAGGGTTAACTAAGGTGCAAAAGTAGGGTATTGAAAGCTAAAACCTTACATTTGCAGCCACTCTAACGTGTCGATTTGCCTGCAAAATATAGCCAAACGGCCATTTGGCGGTTAAAGTTTTGTTAGGATATGTGGGCACCAAACTTTACTGCTGCTATTGGGCTTCCGTTGCGTCGCACATTTGTGCGGCAAATCGCTACGCAGCCCAACAATAATAGGTAATTAAACATCAACCATTAAGGTTAATAGCAATATGGAATACAAATTTAGAGCGATTGAAAAAAAGTGGCAACAACATTGGTCGGAAAGCAAAGCTTACCAAGTAAGCAACCCTTCCACTAATTCGGAGCAAGCACCCAAACCAAAATATTATGTACTAGACATGTTTCCTTATCCTAGCGGTGCAGGTTTGCATGTCGGTCATCCGTTAGGCTATATTGCCAGCGATATATTTAGCCGTTACAAAAGACTGAAAGGCTTTAATGTACTGCATCCTATGGGTTTTGATAGTTTTGGTTTACCTGCCGAACAATATGCACTTGAAACAGGCCAGCACCCGGCAGAAACCACTAAAAAGAACATTGAAACTTTTAAAAAGCAATTAGATAAAATTGGTTTTTGTTACGATTGGGAACGTGAAGTACAAACCAGTGACCCCAGCTATTACAAGTGGACACAAAAAAATTTCCTCGAATTATACAACAGCTATTTCTGCAATACTTGCAAAAAAGCAATGCCAATTACCGAACTCATAAAAAAGTATGAAACCAAAGGCAGCAGCAAGTTTACTGCTGAGCAATGGAATACTTTTTCAAAAGCCGAGCAGGAAGAATGGCTCATGAAACGTCGTTTGGCTTACTCATCTTATGGAGAGGTAAACTGGTGTGAAGCGTTGGGAACTGTGTTGGCCAACGATGAAGTGGTGAATGGTGTAAGTGAACGTGGTGGCCATCCTGTGGTGAAAAAGAAAATGAGGCAATGGTATTTACGCATTACTGCCTATGCTGATAGATTACTCCAAGGCTTGGAAACAGTAGATTTTAGCGAAAGCATGAAAGAAATGCAACGCAACTGGATTGGCAGAAGTGAAGGTGCTGAGCTGAAGTTTAACATAAAAAGTGAGCAATCAAAAGTAGCCGATTTTACTGTTTATACTACCAGACCCGATACCATTTTTGGTGTAGATTTCATGGTAGTTGCACCTGAATTGGATTGGATTGCAGATGTAGTTTCTACAGAACAAAAACAAGCCGTTGAAGATTATATCACCTATGTAAAAAGCAGAAGCGATAGAGAAAGACAAGCCGACGTAAAGCAGGTTACTGGTTGTTTTACAGGTGCATTTGCCATTAATCCTTTCGATGGTAGAGAAATTCCTATTTACATTGCTGAGTATGTATTGGCTGGTTATGGTACAGGGGCTATTATGGCTGTGCCTTGCGGCGATGAACGGGATTTTAAATTTGCTCAACATTTTAATATTCCCATTACCAATATTATTGGTGCACATTTTAATGGTACCGAAGCAAACCCAACCAAAGAAGCCATTTTAGAAAACAGTGGTTTTTTAACTGGCCTTCAAATGAAAGAAGCCATTGGTGTTGCCATTAATAAAGTAGAGGAATTGGGTATTGGCAAACGTAAGGTCAATTATAAAATGAGAGATGCCGGCTTCAGTCGTCAGCGTTATTGGGGTGAACCTTTTCCTATTATTTGGGATAAAGATGGTGTACCAACTGCACTTGATGTAAATCAGTTGCCATTAGAATTACCACATGTAGAAAAGTATGGTCCGGGCCCTGATGGAGAAGGTCCATTAGCAAATATTACTGAATGGATTAACACACCTGAAGGCAGAAGAGAAACTTCTACCATGCCCGGTTATGCCGGTTCATCCTGGTATTTTTTGCGGTATATGGATCCAGATAATAAGGAAGAATTTGTAAGCCGAGAAGCAAGTGATTATTGGAACAGTGTTGATTTATACATTGGTGGCACTGAACATGCTGTTGGTCATTTATTGTACAGTCGTATGTGGACAAAAGTATTGTACGACTTAGGTTATATTGGTTTTGATGAACCCTTTAAGAAGCTGTTGAACCAAGGGATGATTACTGGTTCGTCAAGACTTATCGTTCGTCTTCAATTGTTGGGGAATAAGATTGGTGATGAGAACATTCAGTTGCAATCTGAATTTTTCTTTGTTTCATTTGATTTGATTTCAGATTATATCGATGGTAAAAATCAATCAATAGATTTAGTTGTAGAAAGATTGAGTAACTTAAGTAATTATGTAAAGTCCTTAAAAGAGAACTTCAATATCACAGGTTCAGCTATAAATAAAATTCATGTTAATGTTAATATCGTAGATGGAGTTGAATTAGACGTTGAAAAACACATCAAAGACAAACCTGAGTTAGCTGAAATTGAATTTATCAGAAATGAAAATGGAAAATTTATTTGTGATTCTGAGACTGAAAAAATGTCTAAATCAAAATACAACACAGTTAACCCTGATGTTTTGTGTGAGCAATACGGCGCCGATACTTTCCGCATGTACGAAATGTTCCTTGGCCCTGTAGAACAAAGCAAACCTTGGGATACCAAGGGCATTGAAGGGGTGCATCGTTTCCTTAAAAAGTTATGGCGTTTATTTTTTGATGAAGAAAAAGGACAGGTTTGGAATTCAGAAGAACCAACGGCAGCGGAATTAAAAATTCTGCACCGCACCATCAAAAAAATTGAAGACGATACCGAACGTTTTTCTTTCAATACGGCAGTATCTGCCTTTATGGTTTGCGTTAATGAACTGTGGGATCTTAAATGCCGCAAAAAAGCCATATTAGAACAAGTGCTTATTTTGCTTACGCCATATGCACCGCATATAGCTGCAGAATTATGGTCGGCTGTTGGTAATACTGACAGTATTTTAGATGCTTCATTCCCGGTATATAACGAGGCGTTTACCAAAGAGTCATCTAAAGAATATCCGGTAAGCATCAACGGCAAAATGCGTACTACCATTAGTTTTCCTGCCGATGCAGAACAACAAGACATTGAGCCCGATTTACTAGCCAACGAAACCATTCAAAAATGGTTAGAAGGCAAGACGCCTAAGAAAATCATTTTTGTAAAAGGCAGAATGATCAATATCGTTATATAATCAAATATCATTACCATTTTTAAAGCCGTAGTACCAACTGCGGCTTTTTTTATTCGGTTATTTGCTTGCTAACTGCTAATTTCATTGTATGCCTTTTACCTTTAATAAATTCAGCGGATTGCTCCTGATATTTTTTGTACATGGTTTAGTGTATGCGTTCTTGTTATTGCGAAAAGGGATTAAAGAAGACCGCAGCAGCGATAAATGGCTGAGTGCATTTTTACTGCTTTGTATTTTATACATCTGCCCGTGGATGTTAGGTTTTGCCGGTTGGTACGATGGTAACGAATGTTTAGAATGTCGCAATTTTTTGTTCTACATGCCATTGCAACATACTTTGCTAATGGGTCCGGTAATCTTTATGTATGTGCAATGTTTACTTAACCCGGGCTTTGTTTTCAATGCTAAAAAAGCTTGGCATTTTTTGCCAGGTTTTTTATACATCATATGGAATATCATAGTAGCTATTAACGATCGACTAATAGCCAAAGCATATGTATTGATGGATGGCATTACCGATCCCGATTTTCAAACTTGGTATATCGCCGCAGGCTTAATCAGTTTATTATTTTACCTCTCCATCAGCTTGCGCTATTATTTCAACTATCGTCAATTTATAGTACAAGAATTGTCTTTTGCCGATACCGTAGCCTTTAAGTGGGTTCGTAATTTTTTACTGGCTTGTTTTATTTATTTTCTGTCGGCTTTGCTAATGGGTTTGGCGGGCTTAGCCGGTATTAATTTAGATTATCAAGACCAATGGTGGTACTATTTGTTGTTTGCTTTACTGTTTTACTATATCGCTATTACCGGTTACAGCAATTCAATTGAGTCTAAAGTAAAATTTGAATTGGATTTTTTAAAGTATCAAATGCCTTTGTCTTTAGCGGCACCACAACATACTACAGAAGATATTGATTACACCGAAATACCCGTTGATGCCACCAATAGCAACCAACAATTTGGTGCATGGAAGGAAAAAGTATTTGCGGCAGTAGTTTCCGACAAACAATACCAAAATCCGGATTTGACCTTAACGGACTTGGCAAAATCCATCGGCACCAATCCATCCCTTTTGTCTAAGGTCATCAACCAATGTTTTAGTATGAACTTTAATGACTTTGTCAATTTTTATCGAGTAGAAGAAGTGAAATTAAAATTGGCCGATAAAAACAATGCCCATTTAACCATTATGAGCATCGCTTACGATGCCGGTTTCAATAGTAAAGCCACATTTAATCGAGCATTCAAAAAGTTTACCGGTCAAAATCCCAAATCTTTTTCGAGCTAATTCGGCTCAACATCTAGTTTTCAGATTTGTTAAAGCACTGATTATCAAGTCATCATGATTTGATACCGGCTGCTGATGTATCAAAACATGATTTGAGGCGGCAACCTTTTGCGATGAAGCCAAATTGCACTTGCAAATCAGCAATCATTATTCATCACAAAAAATCAAAACCATGAAAATTGCAATTATCGCCATCGCTATGATGGTAGCTTTAGCCGCCGCCTGCGGCACATTAAACTCTGTAACTACTATTAAGCCTAACGATAGTTTTGTGTTGGGCGATAATGAACATGGTAGTTTTAAAGTAAGGGTGAAAAATGTATCGGCTAAAGCCATTGATGTGTACAGGGCTCCCATAGCAGGTGGTAAACATTCTCGCCAAACTATTAATCCTAACCAAACTGTTACCGTAAAAGTAGAACGCAATACCGCTCTAGTGTTTGAAAATGCATCTTCCGATACTGCTAATGTGCAATTAAAAGTAACAGGAGACATTGGACTTTCTATGGGCTATAAAAATCAACAATAACTTGAAAAATAAGATTATGAAATCAATCAACTCTACCGCTCTGTTATGCATATTGATGCTTTCTTTTGCCAATCAAGCAAGGGTGAAAGCAATAGACATTAAAACAATGGAAGGCAGTTGGTCAGGCACACTTACCTATCTTGATTACAGCAGTAATAAATCGGTCACAATACCCTCAAATATTACAATTGTACAATCCGCAAAGGATGAAAATACATTTATAGTGTCTACCTATTATTCAGACGAACCAAAAGCCAACAATATAGATTCAATGGGTATTACAGCCGGCGGAAAACAACTAGCAGGTTATCATGTACTATCAAATACTTTGAAGCAACAAACCAGAACCATCGTTGCAAGTACAAAAGGAATAGATGGCAATGATGATAAACCTGCCACCATCAAAAAAACATATATCATTCAACCAAACATACTAACCATCAAAAAAGAAGTACAGTTTGAGGGAACAAAAAACTGGATAACAAGACACACTTATCATTTCACCAAAACCTAAGTTGTACAAACAAATTTGAAGCAACGGCAATGCTTTCTTTTCTTTGCATATGGCTTTCGCAAAAAAACTCATCATTATTACTGCACCATCGGGTGCAGGCAAAACGTCAATCACTCGTTTTTTGCTGGATAAATATCCGCATTTATCCTTCTCCATTTCTGCCGCTACTCGGCTACCCCGTGGCGAAGAAAAAAATGGTGTAGAGTATTATTTTATGAGTGCCGAAGAATTTAGGCAAAAGATTAATGACAACGCTTTTATTGAATGGGAGATGGTGTATGAAGGTAAGTATTACGGCACCCTAAAAAGTGAATTGGAAAGAATTTGGAGTGAAGGCAGAACACCCATGTTAGATATTGATGTAAAGGGTGCCATCCATGTACAACAACAATATCTAGATAATGCGTTATCTATTTTTATTGAGCCGCCAAGTGTTGATGAATTACAACGTAGATTGATGAGTCGTGGTACAGAAACTGCAGAAAATATTGCTACTAGAGTAAACAAAGCCAGCTACGAAATTTCGTTTAAAAATCAGTTTAATGAAGTGATTGTAAATGATGATTTACAAAAAGCTTGTTTTGAAGCCGAACAAGTAATTAAACGTTTTTTGGGTGAGCAGTTAGATGGCAAGGTGGATTAAATCAAATTAACCCAAACTGTCTGCTGTGGTGTGTTACATGCTTGTAATGTAGCATTACCCATTCTTCAAAATTAAGTTCACCAAACACAGGGTGACTTTGTTTGCCTTCGGGATTTTCCTGAAAATATTGTACAAAATCATCTATTTGATGTTGCAATTTGCTGATGGCAATTTGCATTGTAGCATTACGAATAGGTATAGGCTCTTCGGGTAAAATATTGCCGGGTGGCTTGGTGTTTTCTCTAAAGGGTTTATCGCTGTATAAAAACTCCTTGAGTTTTACTAAATGTTCGGGAGTAGAAATCACCGGCATCTGCAATTTACCCGATGACAATTTAAAAAAGTCAGCCACATGCTCAGTCATTTGTTGTAAATTCATTTTGCCCCAAAGTGGCGGTGTAGCTGCATTGGCTGCTGCAATTAACCGAGTAAAATCTGTAGTAATGAATTGGAGTTTATCTTGTTGTGTCATATGCTGTGTTTAATAATGTAATAATTTGAATGCTTTTAAAGTTGTACTTTGTCCCAAGCCAAAACCTGTACACCATCTGAGTAATGTTGCAAATCTGGACTGTTATTGGAAAAGCTGTTGGGTAAAAATTTATACTGTACATCTAGTTGATTAATGGCAACCTGTTTTAGTTCCCAAGGTTTATGATGAATATCGTAACGGTACATATCTGATCCATTATCTAGGTATAAACAATAACGTTCAGTAAGCCATGTGTCGATTGAAGATTTGTTATTTACCGCCGCTTGTACATTAAATGATGTATTAAGCTTAAACCCTTTGTGGGTATTGATGGAATGATAGGTATTTGTTGTTCGTTTAATTGCTGCTTTTTCATAAGGAAGGCCGGATAAAAATTTAGCCACATATACCGATAGTATTTTCTCTGCTTCAATATTTAAAAAATAAACACCTTTCTTGTTATCATTATCAATATAGGTTCTAACATTAATTTCGTGAAAGTCAGAAATAAAAGTTAACGCAGGTAAAGTTCTAGGTCTAATGGATTGCATGGTAAAAGGTACAATAGAAATGTAAGCAGCTCCATCAATAGTATCAATATTTAGCTGTTTCGGAACGAATTGCCGCAATAGTTCAACAGGTACTTTCCAGTGTAGGAATAAAACATTATTCCACTCTTGGTAATATGCCCAACGGTGTGTAGGCATTGCATATGGTCTATGTGTAGTTTCGGCAAGGATGGCTTCAATAGCTGGCATTTACTTTAATTATTTTTCTACTATGATTAATAAATCTAAGTTGCTGCAAGTAACAATCAAAAAAATATCATTGCTAAACAATGATACTAAAAAAAAACAGCCACTGTACAAACAGTAGCTGTTAAGAATGTCAATTAAATCCATTACAATAATCCCTTGCTTACCAAATATTCTGCAATCTGAACCGCATTGGTAGCTGCTCCTTTTCGGAGGTTATCGCTAACAATCCACATGTTTAATGTTTTAGGTTGGGTTTCATCTCTACGTAATCTGCCTACAAAAACTTCATCTTTTTCATGTGCCCATAAAGGCATCGGATAGAATTGTGTGGCATCATCATTTTGTACAATCACACCCGGTGCTGCGGCTAGTAAAGTCTTTACTTCTTCTAAATCAAACTCGTTTTCAAACTCTACGTTTACACTTTCGCTGTGCCCACCTACCACAGGAATTCGAACAGTGGTAGCTGTTACTTTAATATTTTCATCCTGCATGATTTTAGTAGTTTCTTTCACCATTTTCATCTCTTCTTTGGTATAACCATTCTCAAGAAACACATCAATCTGCGGAATCACATTTAAATCAATTTGGTACTTGTAAGCCATTGGTCCTTCTATCCCTTTTCTTTCGTTAAACAACTGGTCTACAGCTGTTTTTCCGGTACCGGTAACACTTTGATAAGTACTCACCACCACCCTTTTAATCTTGTATTTTGCATGTAAAGGTTGTAAAGCCACTACCATTTGAATGGTAGAACAATTGGGATTTGCAATGATTTTATCATCAGCAGTTAATACATCGGCATTTACTTCCGGTACAACTAATTTTTTGGTAGGATCCATCCGCCAAGCGCTGCTATTATCAATCACCGTAATACCGGCTGCTGCATATTTTGGAGCCCACTCTAAACTAGTACTACCTCCGGCACTAAAAATTGCTACAACAGGTTTGGCAGCAATACCATCATCCATGCTTACTACTTTGTACTTCGCTCCTTTAAATTCAACTTCCTTACCTACACTTCTTTCACTGGCAACAGGTACAATTTCTGTTACCGGAAAATTACGTTCAGCTAACACTTGTAACATTTTTGAGCCCACTAATCCTGTGGCTCCAACTACGGCTACTTTCATTGGTTTGTCCCCCCGATTTTTTCCCGCAAAGCGGAAAGTTTTAATGATGAATAAATTGATAGCAATGAGCAACAAAAAAGCCCTCCGATTAGGGAAGGCTTTCAGCGTTTTATGTCTACTATACTTACGCAGTTTTACCTTCCCTATTGGGACTGTTTCTTATTGCGTTTTGTATAGATTGTTGTTATCATTGCGTGGCGAAAATATAAACATTTCGAATTGACGCCAAAATATATTTTGTGCATAATGGCCGATTCAACTATTAATTTAAAATTCGTAGCCATAAAATAATAGCTGATTAAACCATTGTAAGCACCAACAGTATTATCTTTAAACTTATCAATTTAACTATCCATGCATACAAAGGTGCTAAAAATATGTAGCTGCTTACTTTTATTAAGTGTATCAATCATAAGCCAAGCTCAATTCTCCGATAATTTTACTGATGGTAATTTTACAACAGCACCGACTTGGCAAGGCAATACTGCCGATTTTAGCATTAACCCATCTTTTCAATTACAAAGTAATAATACCGTTGCCAATAGCAGTTTTTATTTGAGTACTGCTAACACTTTAGCTACAGCGGCACAATGGGAGTTTTATCATCAAATTTCTTTTAATCCATCATCGGCCAATTATATTGATGTTTACTTAACGGCTTCTGCTGCCGATTTATCGCAAACAGCTACCAGTGGTTATTTTGTAAGAATTGGTAACACTGATGATGAAATAAGCTTGTATCGAAAAGATGCGAATGGTACTAGCACTGAAATTATTGATGGTGCGAATGGCATTTTAAATACAAGCAGTAATGTAATGAAGATTAAAGTATTGCGTACTGCAACCGGTCAATGGACATTGTTTAGAGATTTAAGCGGAACGGGTAACACCTTTGTTACTGAAGGTGTAATTACGGATGCCACTTTTACTACCTCTTCCTTTTTTGGTGTTTTTATTAGACAGAGTACAGCTAGTTTTTTTCAACGCCATTTTTTTGATGATATCGTTGTACAAGCTTATGTACCCGATATTACACCGCCAAGCATTCAATCTGTTACAGCAAATGCTGCAAATGCAATTGAAGTGCTTTTCAACGAACCTGTAGATGCTGCATCAGCACAAACCCTCACTAATTATGCTGTTAACAATAGTGTTGGCAACCCAACAAGTGCTATAAGAGATGCCGGAAATCTTGCATTAGTACGTTTAACGTTTGCCACAAATTTTCCTAATGGTGTAAATTGTACTGTGACTGCTAATGGTGTACAAGACTTAGCAGGTAATGCCATTGCAAATGGCACCGGAACATTTAGTTTTTATATTCCACAGCGGTATGATGTGGTGATAGATGAAATTTTGGCTGACCCAACACCGGTCATTGGTTTACCTAATGCAGAGTTTGTAGAAATTAAAAATACTAGCGGCAAAACCATTAATCTGCAAGGTTGGAGAATTAGTTCAGCCACAGCAACTAGTGCATTATTCCCATCTTATATTTTACCGGCAGATAGTTTTTTAGTGATTACTTCTACTACCAATGCTGCTTTGTTTAATAGTTTCGGCAGAGTGATTGGTATTACAAGTTTTCCATCGTTAGATAACACAGGAACAACCTTGTCATTAATTTCTAGAGAAGGATTAAATATACATGCTGTAACGTACAATGTAAGCTGGTATCAAAATGCGGTGAAGAGTGATGGGGGTTGGTCGTTAGAAATGATTGACACAAAAAATCCTTGTAATGGCAGTAGTAATTGGAGAGCAAGTACAGATACAAGAGGAGGAACACCGGCTGCAAAAAATTCAATTGACGGAAATAATATTGATAACACCGCACCAGCATTGCTAAAAGCTGCAGCTATCAATGCCACAACGATTTCCTTAACTTTTGATGAGCCATTAGATAGCTTGAAAGCCGCTACCATCGGCAATTACAGCTTTAGCAACGGGTTGGCAGCACCTATTGCCGCAGTATGTATTGCACCAAGTTTTACTCGAGTAGATTTAACCATTGCAACAGCTTTGCAGCCAAATGTAATGTATACCGTTACCGTAGCGAATGTTACCGATTGCAAGGGCAATGTTATTGGCACAAACAACAACGCTAGATTTGGTCTAGCATCTGTAGCCGATAGTTTAGATGTAGTGATTAATGAAGTATTGTTCAATCCCGTTTCGAATAACGTAGATTTTATTGAGATCTATAATCGGAGTACAAAAATAATTGACCTGAAAGATATTTTTATTGCCAATCGTTCTTCTACAACAAACGCATTGGGTTCTTTACGCCAATTAACAACAGAAAGTACTTTGCTATTTCCGGGAGTCTTTTATGTGATTAGTGAAAATGGTGCATTGATTAAGCAAAAGTATTTGGCAAAAAATCCGGCTAATTTTATTGATGTAAGTGGTATGCCATCTTACCCCGATGATAAAGGAACCGTTGTTGTACTTAACAATCTTGGGGCTATTGTTGATCAATTAGCTTATGATGAAAAATGGCATTTTGAATTAATTGATAATGAGGAAGGCATTTCTTTAGAACGTATAGATTACAATAAACCTACACAAAACAAAGACAACTGGTATTCCGCTGCAACATCGGTTGGCTATGCAACACCATCTTATCAAAACTCACAGTTTAGAGCAGCTATACAAGTACAGGGTGATGTGACTGTAACACCAAAAACTTTTTCACCTGACAATGACGGTTTTGAAGATTTTACACTCATCAATTACAAAGTAACCGAGAATGGTTATGCTGCCAACATCACCATTTTTGATGCACAAGGCAGACCGGTAAAAGTGTTATTGAAAAATGGCTTGTTAGGATTGAGTGGTTCATTCCGTTGGGATGGATTGGATGACAAGTTTAAAAAAGTGCCTATAGGACCTTATGTTGTATTCACAGAAATATACAATCTGCAAGGCAAGAAAAAGCAATTTAAAAATACAGTGGTTGTTGCGGCAAGGTTTTAAACTAACTATCGCATAGGGCTGATAGTTGTAATGGTATCATTATCATAAATCGCCAAGTAATAATTTACAATATTGTATTGAAAAGACAATTGTTTATCCGTATTTGTCTTAATGGTTTTAATGCCCAAGACCGCAGCGTTTGTTCCTTTAAAATCTACCACTACTTCACTATTAGTATGGTCATGATAATCAATAGAATCTGCTTTTTGTTCTAATGCTTTATACTCCTTAGTTGTTTTAAGCTGATTCAATACTGTTTTATGCTGTTGATGACGATAACTAAAATATACGGCCGATACAGCAGTGGCTGTAAACAGAAAAACAAGTACAACAGATAATACCTTTTTCATGTAGTTGCGTTTTGGTTAATAATGAAAAGGGAAGAACCCTACGCTGAGAACAGTACAGGGTTCTTATATTCCCAACTTCAACCTAGGTTGCTGTGCTACGGCCTATGGCCTAATAAACAGCGTAGTATCTTTTCGTTCTCCGTTAATTAAAATCATTCTTGCAGCAGAAAGTTCTACTATAGCATCAGTTCTTTTATTGCCATTAGCTCTTTCTATGAGCAACATTTTACCATTATTGCCAATGCTCCACTTTCCTTTTTGTACGCCTTGAGGTGTAGTTACTTCGTACGTATTATCTGCTTTGTATTCATATACTAAACTACTTATCATCAAACCTAAAGCTGCTCTTTGTTCTTCTATTTCTTCCTCCTTACCAGGATTGGTTTCTTTCATCTTATTAATAGTTGCATCAACCGCTTTTGGTAAGGATGCTGCATCTACTTTCCATTTACCAATGATATCTTTTTCGGGTTCACCAATAAAAGAGGTACAACAAATAAATACGATAGCAGAAAGGGTAATTATTTTTTTCATGTGTAATGATTTTAAATACCTGACAGCTTTTCACTGTCAGGTATTTTGATAGTTAAGGTTGATGAAATTTTATCGGCCAAATGTAGATTGCATCATATAGCTTTTATCTAACCAAGCATCAACTGCATTAATAGCGGCTACAGTTTTAGCAGTATCTGCTACAGGTGCTTTTGGTTTTTTAGGAGCCTTTGGCGGCTGATTGTCTTCATAACGATACAGCTTTTTACCGGGTGTTGAATCGGTAGGCGTCGTTGTTTTCGGGCTATCGTCCCAGTCTTCTGTATTTCCTTCTTCGGGTTTATCGCTACGTTTCAATTTTTCATCAGTCATAATATATTCACGGCCAATGGTAAATTCAAAGTCATTATCCCAATCCCAATCTGTTCTAACATTCATACCACGTCTACGTTCTACATTGATGGTAAACCAATCGTAATCATCCAAACTTCTATCTAATTTTATTTTCTTTCCTTCGGGCACTTTAACAATAACCAATACTTGTTGATTTCTAAATTTATCATTGTTAGAAATAGTGAAGCCAGCAGGTAGATATAAAATTGAATCGTTCTGTGTAATATCGAATTGTATTTTCTCGGCTTTTTCTGTTGCACTTACATTGGTATTTGCTCTAGAGAATTTTACGATACTTACATGGTAATTATTATCATCACTCTTCAATACCTTAACCCTTACTGTATTCAACAACATACTGTCTTCTTTTGCAGATAATAATGGAAAATCACCATCCGCCCATTCGTAATTATAGTATTTGCCTTCAACGTCTTTTGTTTTCACGATTAATTTTCCGGTAGATGGTTGTTTGATATCTATCACTTCACTTACGTTATCTACTGAACGGAATTCACGGGCAATAGAACCACCAAAAGAAATAGCACAAATAATACCAATTACCCATAAACCACTAAAAATATAACCCAAATACCTGTTGGTGCTTTTCACTCTCATAATACGACGTACCAACCAAGTAATCAATGCTACAACAGGTACACCTAAGAACAAGATTAATGATGACCAAAGTAGGAAGTTTTGCGTAGCACCACCAATCAAAAAGTTTTTCAACGGAAATACTACTACGCCGCTAAACATGATGGCTGCAAAAGAAACCACTAATGCAAATGCAATAATACCGGCAACGAATAAGAAAAACGCTTTAAATAAAATTCCAATTACATAACCTAACCCACGACCTGCTTTTTTAGCTACAGGACCAGCTTCAGCTGCGAAATTTTGGCTTTTATCTTTTACCGTTTGGCCAAACTCATTACCCCATTCTTGTGTTTTGGTTTTAATGTCTTCGCCCATTTTTTCTACTCTGCCTTTAAGGCCACTCATTTCTTCTTGCACTGTATTTTTAATAGAGTTGAGGTCAACTTTTTCGCCACGCATTTCTAATTTTTCCGTAGCAGTATTGGCTTCTGGTATTACAATCCACAACACTAAATACACAATAAATAAAGTGCCACCAAATGAACCAAATACAATATCCGGGAATGGATCATAATGCCAGAAAATATTTCTGAAAACAGAATTAATAATTCCAACCACTAAAGGCAGTGCAAAAATTAATCGGGGTACCCAAACTTGAATATTAAAATAATTAGCCAAGCCACTAGCTACACCGCCAACCACTCTTTCATCGGGGTTACGGTACATGCGGCGACGCAATTTTGATTCTAAAGATTTTGATGGTAGAATAATCCACATCAAAATGTACAATAAGAATCCTGCACCAAATCCACCAAAAGTGATTACTGCAAATAAAATTCTAACTACTGTTGGGTCTATGCGTAAATAGTTAGCTACACCACTACACACACCGCCAATAAATTTATCATTTTCGTTACGGTATAATCTGCCTTTTGGCTCGTAGCCTGCAGATGAATTGGTAGAAGTATAAGTGCTACTACTTTGCTGTCCTCCACCTAACTGACTTTGAACTTTTGTTTCATCGTCTTCAAAATCTTCGGGGCGGCCCATACCTGCAATAACGGTATTTACATCAGCTTCGGTAATGCAAGTGCTTCCCTTCTTCAAAGTCTCATTAAATAACTCAGCAATACGACTTTCTATATCGTTGATGATTTCATCTCTGCCTTCTTCATTAGCAAAGAAACGGCGAAGACTTTCTACATACTGTTTAAGTATGTCATAAGCAGCTTCCTCAATGGGAAGAACCCTGCCTTGAAAGTTTATATTAATTACTTTTTTCATGATCGGTTGTAGTTTATTGGTTTGAGTTGGGGTTGTCTTGCACTACTGTTTCGGAAGCCGGTTGTGTCAATGCATTAACGGCATTGGCCAATTCGTTCCAGGTTTGTTCTAATTCTTTGTAGAACTCCTGCCCTTTATCAGTCATGCTAAAATATTTTCTGGGCGGACCACTATTACTTTCTACCCAACGGTAGGTGAGTAAACTGGCATTTTTTAATCGGGTTAACAGCGGGTACAATGTACCTTCCAGAATATTGAGGTTGGCGGCTTTCATCTTATCTACAATATCACTCGGGTAAACTTCACCCTGTTGAATAATAGATAGGATACAAAACTCCAGCACTCCTTTCCGCATCTGGCTCTGTGTATTTTGTATATCCATAATCGGGAGTTTTAAAGTGGTTTGTTGATACTGCCATGTACATTGTCAATACCGCCAAACCTTGTTATAAATGTTTTTTATGTTTATTACAGTGTAACAACCAAAGGCAGGGTTTTAATAATTTTTGCCCTGTCGGCAGCTTTACATTGTATGGTTCGTTTTGCTAATCCTTTTTGTTGTTTTAATATCAATATACGCTCTGTGGAGGTGATGATACTAAATCTTGCTACTGCTTTGTTGGTATTTGATATTAATACCAATTGTTGCTTAGCACTCAACTTCCATGTACCTGTTGTAGCCTGGGCAACAAAGGGTGAAGAACTTGACCAAGTACCATCTGCTTGAAAACTGATGATTGTGCCTTTTGGTAAATTGGTATGCTGGTTTACTACCCCGCTCATAACTTCCTGTTCAACCTGCCAAGTACTGTTAGACAAAATTTCATTGGCCTGTTGTGCAAATGTTGATATGCTAACTAGCAATAAAATAATCAGTATCGTTTGAACGCTTTTCATCGTCTTTTTCCTTTGACAACACAAAGATGGGACTTTATTTGGTACTATGCAACACATAGTACAGGTTTTTTTTTAGTAGCAGGTTAGCAACAATAATGTAGCATACCACAGAATGCAGTATTTACGGTACTTTCAGCCAAAAAAGTCTAAAAGAATAATTTTAAGGGCTTACATAAACGGCAAAATAAGGGGATGAAAAACAGTGAAATTCCGCTACTAAACCGCTAAAAACATAGTTTCAACAGAAAAAAATGCGGCATAGCTGCTGATGAGGAATAAAGTTCAGATATTTAATGACTCTTAACCAGAATCATTGCGGCAACACAACAATAACTTTCATTTATTGCGTCATTTGGGAGCATTTCTAGTGCTGTATGCCCATGCCATTACAGCATATGGTGAGGAAGAATGGTTAGCACATCAGTTTAAACCAAGATTAGAATTGAGTAGTTTGGGGGTAGAAATCTTCTTCATCATCAGCGGATATCTAGTGACCAAAAGTTTATTGATTACACCCAACAGAAAGTTATTTGCCCTAAAAAGATGGTTGCGACTTTGGTCTGCATTATTTGTAACTACTTGTGTATTATGTTTCTTAATTGGGCCGTTGCTTACGACTTTATCCTTACCACAATATTTTACCAATACCGATACTTGGTTATTCTTCATTCGTAATAGTTTGTTTTGGCCGGTTTTTCATTTGCCTGGAGTTTTGGGTGGCACTGCCTTAAACAGCACTTTTTGGACTTTACTTTTTGAAGCCTTGTGTTATGGCATCTTATTTATTTTAGGAAAGCATTTTATTCAACGTTATACTAAACTACTCATTGGTTGTTGGCTGTTGTTGTTGGTCTATAAATATGCAATACCGGTTAAACTAATATGGCCAAATGCCATTGCTGCCTACGAGTATGGTGTAAGTAGTATGCTATTTTTTTTCTTTACGGCAGCTTGTTGGTATCTATACTCAGCCAATAAAAAAATACCATCAAACATAATTAGCTGGGTAGCATTTATTGTTTTTGTTGTGTACACCACAATTCCTGCTATTCCTACTTATTTTGATATAATGAGAGACATGGCACTGGTACTTTTGGTAACAGAATGGGGCCGCAGCAAAGCCATTTTAACCTGGCCATCTTGGGATATTTCTTACGGCACTTATTTACTAGGCTTTAGTGTAGAGTTATTGTTAGTACATAGCTGTAAAGCCATTTTACCAACAGCTACAGCAGTATTTATTGCTACACTAGTAGTTACCATACCACTTGCATTTTGTATGTGGTATTGGATAGAAAAACCGGCATTACAATTCAAAGAAAACAGACTACATTAATCTTAGCTTTTCTACAGCCCTTTCTAATGTTGCTTCTTTTTTAGCAAAACAGAAACGAATAACACTATTATCTTCTCCATGTTTATAGAATGAAGAAACAGGGATAGTGGCTACGCCGAAGTTTTTGGTTAGATGAATGGCAAAATCTTTATCTGCCATATTGCTGATGTTTTGATATCGATAACACTCAAAATAACTACCGTGAGATGGAATACATTCAAAAGCTGTATCCTTCATCAACTGTCTAAAATAATCTCGTTTCTGTTGTATGAATTTGCCTAACGACAAATAGGCATCGGCATGTGTAAGGTATTCGGCTAATGCCACTTGTTTTGGGGTATCGCAAGTAAAGCAGTTGAATTGATGTACTTTTCTGAATTCCTTCATTAAATCCGGCGCAGCCATACAATAGCCTAATTTCCAACCGGTGCAGTGATAGGTTTTACCAAAAGAAAAACAGACAAAACTGCGTTCCATTAATTCGGGATATCGCAAAATGCTTTGGTGGGGAATATCATCAAAAATCAAATGCTCATATACTTCATCACTTAAAATAAGAATATTGGTATTGGCTGTGATAGCTTGTAGTTGCAACATATCTGCAGCGGTCATTACAGCGCCGGTGGGATTATGTGGCGAGTTAATCATGATTACTCTTGTTTTAGGAGTAATCTTAGCTTTTACTACATCCCAAGGAATAGAATAATCTGGAAACTGTAATGGAATCAATATTGGTACCGCACCATTGATTTCAATATTGGGAATATAACTATCGTATGCAGGTTCAAAAACAATCACTTCATCTCCCGGCTGCAATACTGTAGTGAGTGCAGTATAAATAGCATAAGTGCCACCCGGGGTGATGGTTATTTGTGTGTCGGGATTAATAGTTGCGTTATACAATTGTGCTGCCTTTTCGGCTAATCGCTGCCGAAGCAGTGGCAAACCATTCATGTGCACATATTGATTATGCCCCGATTGCATGGCTTTATGTACCAAATCAATCAACCCCTCATGCATGGGAAAATCCGGAAAGCCCTGACCCAAATTCACCGCCTGATATTCTACGGCTAACTGACTCATTACGGTAAAAATGGTAGTGCCTACTTGTGGCAGTTTACTGATCACTGAAATTGACACGCTGAATAATTTTTTCAAAAATAGGATTTAAAACATGCTAACGTAGCTGTTGTTGCAACATCTCAATAATTATAATAATGATAATTCTAGAATTGAGATTCAATTTTCCGACCTTGGGAAAATCAGCTATTTTTTACGCTTTCAATTGATATAATCAGCAAAATATTTTCAATAATTTTCAGCTTTTTTTATTTGCACTAGCCATTGATTTTCAATTACTTATGACAATTTTGTAATGAAGGCTGGAGAGTGGTTGGAATTGAACACAAGTATTTTTTTTGATTGGCATAGGATTGGATTTATATAAAGAAATCCAGATTAAAAAATAGCAATGAAAAATCTTCTTCTCATATTAACCATCTTCTTCGGACTTAATACATTGGCAAATGCTCAAGCAACAGCAAGTGCTAATCATAATGTTAATTTGAATTTGACCAATGCAATTGAAATTAGTTTTACAACAGGTGGTTCTGGTGTAACTATGGCGTTTAGTACTGCCGATCATTACAATGATGGCGTTGAAGCTACTAATGCTGCAACCATTAGAGTTCGTTCGAATAAAGGATACAATGTGACTGTGAAGAGTGGTTCGGTAAACTTTAGTAGCGCAGCAGTTACTACGATGCCGGTAAGTGGCGTATTACATATAAAGGAGGCCAATCAAAGTAACTATACTGGTCTCACCAATCAAGATCAAAATTTAGTGGTGAATCAAAATCGCGGTATAAATAGTATTGATATCAGTTATAAAGCAACACCCGGATTCAACTTTGATGCCGGAACGTATATGGTTAGCGTTGTTTTTACCGCTACGCAGAATTAATATTTTTCCTGAAAAATAAAAGCCGCAGTGACCAAACTGCGGCTTATCCTATAACCTGTATTCCTGAAAAAAAATTTATAAAACTGCTTTAACGCTATACAAAGATTTTAAACCAGAAATCATTAAATCATATTTACCAGCTACGTTAGAAGGCACAAAAAGCATGGTATTTGGTTTAGTAGATTCATCAAAATCAGTATCGTTAAAAGAAGAAACAAAAGTTGAAGTTGCTTTTGCTGAACTTGCAGATAAATCAAAATTATATTTGGTTACCGCAAAAGATAATGCACCGTTATGTAAAGCTGTAATCCAAGCACTTTTATCAGGAGCAATTGTTAAACTATAAATTCTTCTTCCATTTCCTAATGCTTCGCTCCACTCAACCACACCGGTACTCATATTAAACATATATACTACATCATCTACTGTTCCAATAATTCGATTGTTATCATAAGCAACAATATTACCCGGGTTTTTACCTAAATGAAATACGAAAGAAGCTTCGATTGTATTACTAACCGGATTGTATTTGTACATTTTACCTTTATCTCCAACTTTTGCATTAGCAGCGATGTAAATAAATCTACCGTCGTTAGATAAACTCATTCCTGCAAATTCATAACTGGCAAATTCATTGGCATAAAAATTACGGTAAGTGCCATTTTTATAAGTACTGATAGCTAATTCACGACTAGCTGAACCGGTAATACGATCATTATCACCTACAGCAACAATATAACCATCTGTAGTTACTTTTAATGCATTTACAGTCATTGGGCCATAAACACCGGCAGCATCCGCATTTTGTAAGTTAGCCACCAATCTTGGATTTTCTGTAGCACTTGCATTGCTAACACTTGAGGTTCCATCAGCATTTAATGTCCAAGGTAAGTTAGGGTTGTATTCTAATAGTTTTCCTTTAGGATATCCTGCCATATAAATCATTCCATTACTTGTTGCAGTAACTCCATATACATTAAATCCTGGATTACCTAAAGTAGCAGATTGTTTAGTATTTAAATTGTAATTACTTATAACTGCAGACTTTGCGGCAGCAATAACTACATTACCATTTGATTGATACATGTTACCTGTAGTAGCCACATCACTAGTAATATCATTAATAGTAATTGTATTTTCTACACCACCATTAAAGCTGTAGTATATTTTCTTTTCAAAACCATTCCATCTTACTGTGGGCACACTGGTATTGTTGGTTTCGTAAGGTGTATAATACACTCTATCAGAATATGGTCTTTCTGGTTGAGCAGTAAAATTGAGTGCATTTAACTTATAATGTGTAGCAATAAGTTTGGCATAAACTGCATCGGTGTGAGAAAATATTTCGATGCGATTATCAGGATTATTACTTTGCACCATAATTCTTTTTTCGCCGGTAACACGGTCAATAGCATATAATTTCCAGTTGCTTTCGCCTACAGAGGCATAAGTATATCTGCTATCTCCACTTACATAACCTACATATCTAGATTCGTTATCTATACTAGTGGTATTTAATTCAAAGTTGCCATCGTAATTGTATCTAAAAGTATATACATCACCATTATCGCCATAAGATCCACCATACAATGCACCGTCTTTACCAACATTTAAACTGAAGATATTTAGGCTTCTACCATTGATTTGAAAAGGTTTACCCAAATCAACCGCGGTTTGAGTATGAGGATCATATTCTACTATATGACCACCACCACCAAAACCATTTGAAGTGGCAACATATAATTTTTTATTCATGCCGAAAGTGTACTTTGTTGCACTACCTAAAGTAGTAGTAACAGTTGTACCATCTTGCTTTTTAACACTAATCATTCTATAACTGTTACCGGTAAGGTTTACAGCTACAAATCGAAAAGCATTAGCAGGATTTGCACTGTTCATTACACCATAATCAATCATAACGGCAGTAAAACCGCTATTACTGTTTTGATTAAAAGTAATTAAAGGTCTAAGATTAGGGTTGAGCGGATCCATTTTCCACAATACATTAGTTGTACTGATGGCATGTCCTAAATTCTCAACATTTGCAGCATTTTTTGTAGATGTAACTGTGGTAGAAGTGCCACCGAATTGTGGTCTTTCCATTACCTTGGTACAGGCGGTAAATAGCAGTGCAGTCAAGCACATTGCTGTGAATTGGTTTTTCATGGTCTAGGAATATTGGATAGGTTATTTGGATATTTCGTAGAAACACTCGTTTCAGTTTCTACACTTTACAAACGTAGGCTTACGAAAAAGGATTGTAGTAGAAGCCCGATGTTGTTCGATTCGGGTATGCCTTAATCCTTTTTGGTTAATTTGTTAATGAAAATCAAAAAAAAGCCCCGAAACTCGTTCGGGGCTGGTAAATTTCCGTTTTTGGGAAGCCTATTTAAAGGAATAATTGTGTCTAAGATTTGGTGTAGACTAAGCTAAAATATTTCGATCAAGGATGATTACTTGTTCTTCCTTATGTATTCAAATAAATAGAAAACAATAGCCATCAATTCACAAACAAATCAAGGTTTAAGTGTATTGCCTAAACGTAACATTTCAATTTCTGCCAGTTTTGCTGCAAATGAAAGATTGACTAATCTATACCCGGCATCTTCAAAACTTTTTTGAGCTTCTCGCACTTCAACAATAGTAGCTTGGCTTAAGTCTAACCGAAGATTAACCAATTTCAACAAGTCGCCTGCAAGTTTATAGTTTTCTTGTTCTGTTTGTAATCGTTGAATGGCATTGCGATAAGACTGATATGCTTTAATTGCATTGGTTTGTAATTGCTGTTGCAAATTATCTTTCTCTAAAGCTGCATTACGAGTAGATAAAGCCGCCACTTGTTGCTGCCTTTTAACTGCACCGCCATTAAAAATGGGTACTTGTAAATTAATGCCAATGAACGGACCAAAACTTTGGTTGAGTAAAGTAAACCCTGCTGCACTTTGGTTCCGATTGTAATTATACCCAGAATTTAACCTAACTGCAGGATAACGTTGTGCAGCCACTTCTTTTTCTGCCTGCATATTCACTCTAATCAATTGTTCTTGTGCCAATACATCGGCATTAGTTTTCAAATTGTTGAGTACAGATTCTAAGCCAATATTTGGCGTAACTACTATGGTGTCTTTTACTAAGAAATCATCATCTGCTTTAGCATTCAGTAAATTATTTAAATCTGCTTTAGCTTGACTAATCACCAATTGCTGTGCTTGAAGCTCTTGCTGACGGGCATTTAAATCAATTTGTGCTTGAAAAACATCTGCATCATTTGCTAAACCAACATCTCTTCTATTCTTGATGATATCTTGTCGCTTCTTTGAAACCTCTATTGAAAGCTGAATCGTTTTTAAATACTCTTGTTGCCGAACTATATCATAATAACTCACCATTACTGCAGCAATAGTATTTTGAATTTGAGCATTCAATTGTTGCTCACTTAATGTTTGTAATTCTTCTAACCGCTTTTTTGTTGCAACAACTCTATAACCATTATACAGCAACATAGAAGCGGTAATCCCAATACTCAGGTTATTAGACCCAGCACCATTACGTTGAATAATGGTACCATTATTCAATTTTTGATTTACTGAGATGATTTGCTCATTATCATTTGCTGTACCATTAATAGTAGGTACACCGCCTGCAATACTCAGGTGATTATTAATGCGGCTAGCTTCGGTATTATTCTTGGCAATTTGAATGGCTAAACTGCTTTGCAATGCTTTATTAACAGCATCAGTAAGTGTTAATACCTGCTGTGCTGTAACTTGATACAGGCTACATAAGCCAAGCAAAATAAAAAAGCATTTTTTCATGATATGTACAATAGTATCTATTCTGTAATATGGGTTTGCTTTGTTTTATGCTTTCCGCTGATGTAAGTATATACCGCAGGAATCACAAACAAAGTAAGTATCAAAGAGAACATTAATCCGCCAACCACAACAATACCAAGCGGAATACGACTTGTAGCTGCTGCACCCAAACTTAATGCAATGGGTAAAGCTCCTAAAGCGGTTGCCAAACTTGTCATTAAAATGGGTCGTAATCGTTGCGAAGCAGCTTCTAAAACAGCCTCTTTTTTATTCATGCCAAATGCTCTTTTTTGATTGGCAAATTCAACAATCAAAATACCATTTTTAGTTACCAGCCCAATCAACATAATCATACCAATTTGAGAGAAGATATTGAGGGTTTGATCGAATAACCATAAACTGAGTAATGCCCCAGCAATAGCCAATGGTACAGTAATCATGATGATAAATGGATCGATAAAACTTTCGAACTGAGCAGCTAATACTAAGAAAATAAGTACCAAGGCCAAACCAAACGCAAATGCAGTATTAGAGGAGCTTTCGGCATAATCTCTCGATGGTCCACTGAGTGATGTTTGGAAGCTTTCGTCTAATAATTTTTTACCAATGGCATCCATGGCTTTTACACCATCTCCAATGGTTTTGCCATCGGCTAATGAAGCTGAAATAGTAGCAGCTTTAAAACGATTGTAATGGTACAGCGTTGGCGGATTTGAATTTTCTTCCATCTTAACAACAGCGGTTAAAGGAATACTTTCATTGCGACTATTTCTAACGTATAAAGTTGAAATATCTACCGGTGCATCTCTGTCCTTTAATTCGACTTGAGCAATGATTTGGTATTGTCTGCCATTATTGGTGTAGTACCCTACTCTTCTACCGCTAAAGGCACTTTGTACAACTTCGGCAATATCAGTAATGGACAAGCCTAAATCTTTGGCTTTAATGCGATCGATGGTTAACTCCAATTCGGGTTTATTGAACTTTAGATTCACATCAACATTTAAAAATGTTTTTTCTTTTCTAGCTTCTTCTAAAAACTTTGGAATAACAGCTTTAATTTTTTGAAAATCTAAATTTTGAATGATGAATTGAACCGGCAGCGAACCTCTTGACCCCAATCCAACAGATATCGTTTGTTCTTCAATAGCAAAAATTCTTACTTGATTAAATCGAGCTAGTTTCTTGTTGAGGTCTTTTACTATTTCTGATTGGCTGCGATTTCTCTCATCAGGATTGGTTAATCCAACCCTTGCAAAACCACTGTTTAAACCACTGCTTCCAAAACCTGGTATAGCGTTAAAGACAAAACTTCTTTCGGGAATAGAATCGTAGAGATAAGAAACAAATTTATCGCCAACACCGGTCATATAATTGTAGCTAGCACCCTCAGGACCGGTGATGGAAAAACGAACGCTGTTTCTATCTTCTAATGGGGCAATCTCACTTTGTAATGTTGTACCTATTAATACAATAATGGCCACACATGCTGCAACAATGGCCCAAGCTACCCAACGTATTCGCATAAAGCCACTTAACAATCGGCGGTAGCCGTTTTCCATGCCTCTAAAGAAGGGTTCTGTTTTGTCGTAAAACTTACCGTGCCCTTGTTTTTTACGAGTTAAATAAACGTTCAATACCGGAGTGATGGTTAGCGAAACAAAGGCAGAAATTAAAACCGCACCTGCTACTACAATACCAAACTCTCTAAACAAACTTCCTACAAAACCTTCTAAGAAAATGACCGGCAAAAACACAACAGCCAAAGTGATAGAAGTTGAAATAACCGCAAAGAAAATTTCTTTACTGCCTTCTAATGCCGCTTTGCGAATGGGCAAACCACTTTCTAACTTCCTAAAAATATTTTCCGTTACAACAATACCATCATCTACCACTAAACCTGTTGCCAGTACAATACCAAGTAGGGTTAATACATTGACAGAAAAGCCAGCAATGTACATGATGAAAAAAGTAGCTACTAATGAAATGGGAATATCTATGAGCGGACGAATAGCAATCAACCAATTTCTAAAAAAGAAGAAAATCACCAATACCACCAAGCTAAATGCAATCAACAATGTTTCTTCTACTTCTTCGATAGAACGACGAACGTTGCGGGTAGCATCAATTAACACATTTAAGTCGATATCACTTTTTTGCGTACGCTTTAACTCTTCTAATCGTTTGTAAAATTCATCAGCAATATTGATGTAATTAGCACCGGGCTGTGGAATAATGGCCAAGCCTACTGCATTAACACCATTGTACTTCCAGTTAAACTCTTCATTCTCCGGACCAACCTCAACTTTAGACACATCACTTAGACGAATAATGCCGGTGTTATCTTGACGAATAATTAAATTTCTGAAATCATCTTCTGTTGTTAATCTACCTAGCGTACGAATAGATAATTCTGTGTTTTCGCCATAAATCTTTCCCGAAGGAATTTCTACGTTCTCTCTTTCTAATGCTGTTCTAATATCTCTAAACGAAACATTAAAGGCATCCATTTTAGTAGGATTAATCCAGATACGCATAGATGGTCTTTTCTGACCAAATATGTTTACAGCACTCACTTCGGGAATAGTTTGAAAACGTTCTAACAGCACATTTTCTGCAAAATCACTTAGCTCTAGTAATCCTTTAGTAGGGCTTTGTACCGCCATCATAATAATGAAGTCGCTATTGGCATCTGACTTACTTACTACCGGCGGTGCATCAATATCTTGTGGTAAATTTCTTACGGTTTGACTTACTTTATCTCTTACATCATTGGCTGCTTCTTCTAACGGAATATCAAGATTAAATTCAACTGTAATATTGCTAGAGTTTTGAGCACTAGAAGATGTAATAGTTCTAATGCCCGGAATACCATTGATGGCTTTTTCTAGCGGTTCTGTAATTTGGCTTTCAATGATATCACTATTAGCACCGGTATAAGATGTTCTTACGTTTACCGTTGGCGGGTCAATAGCCGGATATTCTCTTACTGCCAAAAAAGTGTATCCTACTGCACCAAAAAGTACAATAAGAATATTCATTACGGTGGCTAGTATGGGTCTTCGCAGTGATAATTCTGATATATTCATTGTTCGACTATAGTCAATGGCCAAAAGCCATAGTTAGATAATGATGAGTAAGGTTTTATTGCACTACTTCTTCCAACTTTTTTACACTTCTTACTTTAACCGGCAAGCCCGGTCTAACATAAAGTACACCACTGACAACAATAGAGTCGCCTACGTTAAGGCCCTTTGTAATTTCTACACCGCCAGGCATGCGTTGACCTGTTTCTACATCAACATAAACACCCATGCCTCCTTTTACCAAAACCACTTTTTTTGCTCTAGCATCGGGTATTATAGCACTTGTTGGCACTACAATACTTTTAGTGTTGCCGCCTGTGTTAATGGTTACTTTAGCAAAAGTGCCGGGGTTGATGTTTCCGCCATCTAATGTTGCTCTTACTTTAAGATTACGGGTGGTGGCATTTACTTGCGGTTCGGTAGCAATTACAGTAGCATTGCGTTTGCCTTTGCCGTCGGCTAATTCTACTGTTACTCTACTACCACGACGAACGATACTGGCAAAAGATTCGGGTAAGTTAAAATCCACCTTTACTTTATCTACTTGTTGTAATGTGGTCAAAATATTTTGTGGCGTAACATATGCACCAGGACTAATCATTCTTAAACCTAAAACACCGCCAAAAGGTGCTTTGATGATTGTTTTTTCTAATGCTGCGTCTGTAATCTTTAAATCAGCTTCCAAATTGTTGACTTGATTAAGCGCTGCATCATAATCTGCTTGATTGATACCATTAACTGCTAATAATTTTTTCAACCGTTCTTCTGTTTTACGGGCAAGGGTTAATTGCACATTAGTTTTAGCTTTTTGAGCTTGCAAATCGGCATCATTAATTTTAGCTAATAATGTACCTGCTGCAACATTTCCACCCTCGGGCAAATTCAAATAAGTAAGTCTACCGCTGATTTCAGGTCTAATTTCAACAAGTTCGTTGGCAATAACGGCACCGTTGGCTTCCATACTACCGGTTACACTGGTAACACCGGCTACTAAAACATCCACTGTAACAGGAGGATTTTCTTTTGCCTTTGGATTTTCTTTTTTGCTCTTGCAGGATACTACGAATAATGTAACGAACGCAATAAGTATCAATCTCATGTATAGTAATTGAAGCGGCTAAGTTAGCCAGTTTTTAAGTGAAGCAGTTATTCTTTGTATAAACGGTTGACTTTAGGTTGTTGTTCGGTAAACTGTCTTTTTCGGGTTTAATTATGTCCTTTTGTAACAACTAACCTTGAAATACTATCGTTTATAGCATTATTGGTTTTACGGTAAAATTAGAGAAAATACGAAGTTCTTAACACCAAAAAACCAATAACAGTGTTAGTTTTATCTATCCAATTATAACCCATGAAAATTGCAGCGATACCAGAAAATGAGCCTCAGCGGATTAAAGCACTGCACGAATATGAAATTTTAGATACACCTGCCGAAGCAGAGTTTGATGAGGTAGTAAAACTTGCTTCACAAATTTGTAATGTGCCAATGTCTTTAATTACACTTATAGATAATGACAGACAATGGTTTAAAGCAAAACTTGGGATTGATCTTGAGAGCACCGGCAGAAAAGAGGCCTTTTGCTCTCATGCTATTTTAGGCACTGAATTATTTGAAATTACGGATGCTACTAAAGATGATAGATTTGTCGATAACCCGTTGGTAGTTAACGACCCCAATATTAGATTTTATGCTGGTGTACCATTAGTAACCACAAGTGGTTTTAACTTGGGTACATTATGTGTGTTAGATAGTAAACCTCGTCAATTATCTGAGGAGCAGAGTTTTGCATTAAGCGTTTTAGCAAATCAAGTGATTAAATTGTTTGAGCTTAGACTGAAGAATAAAGCACTGCAAGAAGAAAAACAAAAACTCAATAAAATATCTGAGCAACAGAACAAAATTATTTCGATGATTGCTCATGATGTGAGAGGACCATTAGCTTCACTTAAATCCATCATCACTTTAGGCCAATCAAGAATTATTTCTAAAGAAGAAGAAGATAAACTAATGGGTATGGCAAGTGCTCAACTTGATACCACTATTGATTTATTGACCAATTTAGTAGATTGGGGCAAGATGAATATGGAAGACGGAACAGCACAATTTTCTATTGTGAACTTGTTTCAATTAGTACAACAAAAAATGAATGAATTTCAAGTAACAACCTCGCTTAAAGGCAACAAACTTGTTAATCTTGTTGCTGAAGATTTGAACTTGTATACAGATAGCCATGCGTTAGAATTCATCTTAAGAAACCTACTTACCAATGCTAACAAATACACACAAAACGGTTTGATTAGCATTATAGGTAAAAAAGAAAATAACCAAACCACCATTGGCATTTGCGATACCGGCATTGGCATGACAGAAAAAATAAAAAACAGATTGTTTAGTGGGAGTTATGTAGAAAGTCAAAAAGGAACTTCGAATGAAAAAGGATCAGGTTTAGGATTAACATTGGTGAAAGATTTTGTCAATGCATTGAATGGTACTATCTCCGTTGAAAGTGAGTTAGACAAAGGCACCACTATTTGGATTACATTTTAATGCCAATTGCTTATTGAGTTGTAGTAACTTGCCAATATGAGAATTGCAATTACAACATGGTTGCTGTTGCTAATATGTGCAACAAATACAACTGCTGTTTTTAGTCAGAAAACAGATAAAAAACTACAACGCCAATTGGCCACTTTAGTAAAAGATTTTAAAGGCGATATTGGCATTTACGTACACGACTTACGTAAAAACAAAATTGCGGTGTTGAATGCAGATACTATTTTTCCAACTGCAAGTATTGTAAAAATTCCCATTCTTGTTGGTATTATGAATAAGCTGAACAATGGTGAATTGCAGTACCACCAGTCTATATTATATAAAGACTCTTTGTTATACCCAGGCGAAGATATTTTAGGTTCTTTTAAAGATAGTACACCGGTTGAATTGAGTAAAGTAATGATGCTGATGTTAACCACTAGCGATAATACGGCTAGTTTATGGTTGCAAAGTTTAGCCGGCGGCGGAAAACGCATTAATGAGTTGATGGATAGCCTCGGCTTAACTAATACAAAAGTAAACAGTAGAACTCTGGGTAGAGAAGCGATTCGAAACAAATATGGCTGGGGACAAACCACCCCAAGAGAAATGGCCAACTTAATGCAGTTTATTGTAAATGGTAGCGTTATCAACGACTCCATGAGTAATAAAATGCTTAGGCTATTGGGTAGAAATTATTGGGATGAACAAGCTATTTCATCGATACCTGCAGATGTGTTTGTAGCGAGTAAAAATGGCGCTGTAAATGCCAGTCGTAGTGAGGTATTATTTGTTAATGGTAGGGGTAGAAAATATATCGTCAGCATTTTTACCAAGAATAATGCAGATGTAAGTTGGAAGAATAGTAACGAAGCTTGGGTGCTAACTAAAAAACTATCTACATTGTTATGGAATTATTTTGACTAACTAAACAATTGATATACCAACCAACTCATGCCGTAGGCCAGTACGGTCATGTAAACAAGTTGAATGATAGGCCATTTCCAACTTTTTGTTTCTCTTTTTACAATAGCCAAAGTGCTCATACATTGCATGGCCAATAAATAAAACACCATTAAAGACAATGCTGTGGCTAAAGTGTACACTTTGCTGCCATCGGCCCAAGTAGCAGCTTGCATTTTTTCACGTAGCGAATTATCATCTTCATCTTCTACACTGTATAATGTAGCCATTGTTCCTACAAATACTTCACGAGCAGCAAAAGAGGTGATTAAAGCAATCCCAATTTTCCAATCGTATCCAATGGGTTTGATAGCAGGTTCAATAGATTTACCTAAAATACCGGCATAAGAATTAGCCAATCTTTCGGTATTCATTTGCCGAGTAAGTTGATCGGTTTCGGCGGGCCGATTACGCATTTCTTGTTGGTAACGTTGCGTAATGTTATCCATTCTATCTCCCGGACCGTAAGAACTCAAAAACCAAAGTACCAAGCTAATGATCATGATAATTTTACCGGCATCGGTCACAAATATTCTAGCTTTTTCTAACATGGTAACACCGGCATTCTTCCAACGTGGTGCTCTGTATTCAGGCAATTCTAAAATAAAAAAACTCTTTTCCTGAATATTGATAAACCACTTAGCCACATAGCTCACAATCAAAGCCATTACTACACCTAGTAAGTACAAACCCATCATAATTAATCCCTGCAAGCTTAAAAAACCTAAGTAGTACTTATCTTCTATTACCAAAGAAATAAGAATAGTAAACACCGGTAGTCTTGCGCTACAACTCATGAGTGGTGTAACCAAAATGGTGAGTAATCTTTCTTTTTTGTTTTCAATATTTCTTGCACTCATAATAGCAGGCACAGCACAAGCAAAGCCACTAATCATGGGCATTACGCTTTTGCCATTAAGACCTACTTTACGCATTAATTTATCGCTCAAAAAACTAATTCGAGCCATATAACCACTGTCTTCTAAAATGGTGATGAGGCCAAATAAAATCATAATCTGCGGCACAAAAACAAAAATGCCACTCAATCCGGCTACAATACCATTCACTATAAGATTACTCCACCAAGTTGTAGGCAAATGACTTTCTAACCAACTGCTGATGTTGGTAAATGTCCACTCTATGCCATCCATGGGGTAAGAAGCCAACCAAAAAATACTTTGAAAGAGTAGAAATAATACCGCCAACAAAATGATATAACCCCATGTACGGTGCAACAATAAGCCGTCTAATTTTTCGGTAAATAACTTCTTTTGCAGCGGGTCAGGTTCTACCACATGCTGTTGCATCATCTGTCTTATTCTGCTGTAACGCTGAATAATTTCTGTTGCCTGTGTTTTGGTTGGATTGAATTGATGAGTTTTTTCAATCGCTTCTATACTTTCTTGTTCTTTAGTAGTTAATGGAAAATTTTCATGATTAATGAGATAATGTATGGCACCATAATCACTCAATTGCGGAAACAGCAATTGCACTTGTTCAACAGCTCCAACAGCCATGTCTTTATTAGCAATAAAATCTCTTACCGGTGCCGGATTGGCATTTCTGCCAATTTGCGACAACACTTTTTTAAGTTGTGTTAGCCCTTTGTTTTTGCGGGGATTTACCGCTACTACCGGTACGCCTAAATCTCTTTCTAATCCTTCAACATCAATTTCAATTCCTTTTTTTCGAGCAATATCCATCATGGTTAATGCCACAACTACCGGAATTTTCAAATCAATGATCTGACTACAGAATAATAAATTTCGTTTCAGGTTACTGGCATCGGCCACTAGTAAAACAACATCGGGTTGGGCCAATTCTGCATCGGCATTCATCATCACTTTATACGCCACCCACTCATCACTACGCCGAGGATACAAACTATACGTACCCGGCAAATCTATCAGCATGGCTTTAGCATGGTCTAAGTTGCAAACGCCGGTTTTTTTATCTACGGTTACGCCGGGAAAATTGCCCACTTTTTGATTTAGGCCGGTTAAAGCGTTAAAAAGAGAGCTCTTTCCGCTGTTGGGATTACCCACCAAACCAATATGAAGCATTTTTTCTGCCATAGATAAGATGGCAAATGTAGACCCATATCGTGGCAGGGGGTTACGCAATCGGAAAATTGCTGACCGTTAAATTACAGGAACCAACAACATATTAAAGTTGACAGCATTACTTTTGCAGCATTAAAAATTTTCTTTGGTATGAAGAAGCTATTACTGCTGTTGATTTGTATTCCTGTGTTGACTTTTTCGCAAAGTCGTAAACAGAAAAAAGCACAAGCAAAGGCCGACAAAGTAACATTGGCAAATTTGAAACGCCATGTACAATACTTAGCCGACGATAAATTAGAAGGCCGCCGTACCGGAACAGCAGGTGAACAATTAGCCATGGAGTATATCGCTTTTCGATTTATGGATGCCGGATTAAAACCTGCAGGCACCAACTATTTTATACAAGAATTTGAAATTGATGAAGGCTTACAAATTGAAAGCAATACAAGTCTATCATTAGATGGTAAGCAGTTAGATGTTCGTAAAGATTTTTTTCCATTGGCTTACAGCGCAAGAACTGCTGCAGCGGGAAATCCTGCCATAGCATTAAGAGAAAGTGGCGAACCTTGGTTTGCCGATGTAAAAGAGTGGTTAGAAATCAATAAAAACAATCCGCATTTTGATATTAATGCTGCCATCAAAGCAGAAGCTAAAACGGTGGCAGCAAAGGGTGCAACTGCTTTACTACTGTTCAATAGCGGTAGTTTGGTAGATAATATTCAGTTTAATAAAAACGATAAGTCAGAAGCGGTTTCAATTCCTGTACTCTATATCACAGCACATGCTTATAAAAAATATTGCGAAGACCATGCTGCAAGTATTGCAGTAAAACTTGAAGTAGCATTAGCAGGAAAAACAAGAAAAGGTAAAAACGTAGTTGGATATATTGATAATGGCGCAGCCAATACTGTTATTTTAGGTGCTCACTACGACCACTTGGGTTATGGAGAAGATAAGAATGCGTTAGATGCTACTAACGATATTCATAATGGGGCAGACGATAATGCCAGCGGAACAGCAGCATTAATTGAAATTGCCAGAATATTAAAAAAGACAAAAGCAACAAATAATAACTACTTGTTTATTGCATTTTCCGGCGAAGAGTTGGGTTTGTTTGGATCTAAGTTTTGGTTAGACAATCCTTCCATTACTGTTACGCCTAACTACATGATTAATATGGATATGGTAGGCAGATACGATACAGCCAGAAAATTAACGATTGGTGGCTATGGCACTTCGCCTTACTGGGGGCAACTTTTTCAAACCATTAGCAATAAAAGTTTGATGGTAAAATTTGACAGTAGTGGTAGCGGACCAAGTGACCATGCTTCTTTCTATCGTAAAGATATTCCGGTGTTATTTTTCTTTACCGGTAGTCATAGCGATTATCATAAAGCAAGTGACGATTGGGATAAAATCAATTACGATGGTCAACTACAGATTGTAAACATGATTCAACACATTGTAGAAAACACTAACACTGCCGGCAAATTGGTTTTTACTAAAACCCGTGAAGCACAAGCAGGACGAATGACGATTAATGTATCGTTAGGCGTTATCCCCGACTATAGCTACACCGGAACAGGTATGCGTATTGAAGGTTCAAGTGCCGGTAAACTAGCAGAAAAATTAGGATTAAAAGCCGGCGATGTGTTACTGCAATTAGGCGAACATAAATTCGTAGATGTAAGCAGTTACATGATGGCGTTAGGTAAATTTAAAAAAGGTGATAAAACTGTACTTACCGTTAAAAGAGGCACAGAAACATTAACTTTCAATATCGAATTCTAATTGCAAGATGGCTAAACTAATGTTGAATAACGATGACTTGGCTGAATCATTCTTCAGCGATTGCAGGTTGTTTGGCATTATGTCTGTCATTAAAAACTATCAACTCTGTTGGCAAATTAATACACAGTTGGGCTATCATTTTAGGCTAGACCCTGCTTTAGAAATTAGAGTAAAGAAGAAAAAAGCCGGCAAAGAAAAAGATTATTTTTTTCCGGTGTACTGCCATACAGATGGGGTTACAGAAACTGCACATTATCTCTATCACAATCAATACGAAGGTGATTATTTATTGCCCGAATTTAAACATGTAGATTTTTTATGGTTGATAAAAGGAAGTGAATTAGACGATGAAACTTGTCAATACATTACCAATGGTGTAAAAAACTTAGCTTGTGTACAATTGATTGCCGAATTGAGTAAAGAAAAAATTCAAAACAAAGAACAACTCATCTTTTAAACTACAACAATGGCCACTGTAAAAACATCAACTTGGGTAGAAAAGAAAAACTGTTTGTATAAAAAGTTTGAGTTTGCAAATTTTTCTGAAGCCTTTGCCTTTATGACTAGAGTAGCCATAGAAGCCGAAAAAGCCAACCATCATCCTTTATGGAAGAATGTTTGGAACAAGGTGGAGATATGGCTAAATACGCATGATGCAGGAGATATTGTAACCGCTAAAGATCATAAACTAGCCAAAGCAATTGATAAATTGTTGGCTTAAGTTTTAGGTGTGTTATCTTTCCATGCCCATAAATGTAAACAAGCATAAGTACGGTAGGGGCTCCATTGTTGAGACAATTGTATCATCTTTTCTTTTAGTGCTTTTTTATCGAGGTGTTCTAATTTGTAGAGTCGAATCATGGCTTGCTGAATACCCAAATCATCTGGTGCAAAAACATCAGTTCTGCCTAAACTAAACATCAACAGCATTTCCACAGTCCACCTACCCACTCCTTTAATTTTCGTTAACAGTTCAATAATTGCTTCATTGCTCATAGCCAACAATTTCTTGTCGGTAACCTTATTGGCAATACAAAATGAAGCTACATTTTGAACATAATTGACTTTGGCATTACTTAATCCAATGCCACGCAACACCTCAAAAGGTGTATCTATTACCTGCTGCGGTTTAGGTTCTTTTCCATTATAAATCTCAAGAAATCGTTTAACAATCACTTGAGCCACTTTGGTACTTAATTGCTGCCCCATAATGGCCGTCATTAGTCGTAGCGGAATATTTTTATGCAACCGCAACAATGGTATTTCAGTTGTTAAAATACGGGCTAGTTTTTTATCTTGTTGTAAATGCAGCTTATAATCCATTGGTCCAAATTAGTAGATTAAGTACTGCCATGCAAACCACTCCTGTATTTCTACAAAAAACAATGCTACAATCTTAAAAATGCAATAGTTTAGAGTTATAAAATTTGCATATGAAAAAAGCTACTGCAGCATCCCTCGTTGTTATTGCATTATCCGTTATTGTAATTGTTATGGTATTGCCCAACATAATTAATGGCCGTGGCAAAGCTGAAAAAGAAATAAGGGCTATTTTACAAGAACAAGAAGCCGCTTGGAATAATGGCAAACTAGAAGATTTTATGATAGGTTATTGGCAAAGCGATAGTTTATTATTTATTGGTAAGAACGGACCAAAGTATGGCTACCAAACAACATTAGAAAACTACAAGAAAAGCTACCCCGATACATCGCACATGGGTAAGTTTACGTCTACCGTATTAAACATAAAGAGACTTTCGTCTAAATATTATTTTGTTGTAGGTAAATGGCATCTCAAGAGAAGCGTTGGAGATGTAAGTGGTCATTATACCTTGCTATTCAAGAAAGTAAATTTTAAATGGGTCATCATTGCTGATCATAGCAGTTAAGCTGCAACTCGGTCAACTTCGGCTACATTGTCTGCGGTTGCATCCATTTCAATTACTGCTTGTGACAGCAAGGAACGTAAGGTAAAATAAGAAACAGATACACCAAAAAAAGTGGTGGTTACATCTAATACATCGAAAGTTTTACCAAAGAAAGGAATGGCTTGTAATGCCTCATAAGTTAGCAGCATAAAACATAAAGCAATATGTATAAATGCTAGTGTAATGCCTGAATAATAATTAATCTGTTTGCTAAATAACCAATATCCGGCATAAGGAATAATGATAGCGCTGATGAAGTTGGGAAAACAACCCATTAGTACTTTTAATAAATCTCTATCTGCATAATTTGGCCTGATATAGTATTGAATAGAAAACATGGCAATAAGCCCGGCAATTACGACAATCTTGGCGTACAACTTCAATTTCATTATTTCGCAGGTTGGTTGTGGTCAATAAAAATAAGGAAAACCGATATTCAAAATCTACCCAATGCGTGGTATTTTTTAAATAAGACGTCGGAAACCCAGAAAAAGTTACTAAATAAACTTATGCCACATGCGATAAAACAACCACAACATAAAACCGAAGCTTGCTACTAACCAAGTATAGTAAAGAATATTACCAATGCCGATACCACCTTCGGGAAAGGCAAAACCAAACATAATTCCAACAGATGCATTAATGCTGAGCCATACAAAACCAATAAAAATGGTCATTGCAACCCGTTTTAAAAAGACGACTGTTTCCGGCTCCATTTCGAATTGAGTTTAAATCATTAGCATTGCTGCATTTACAATGTAAGTTAGTCAATAACATTCATCTGTTCGATTTGTTGCGAGTTAGTATAAGCTTATCGCAACTTAAGTTGTTCAAATGCAGTAGAATCGCCATTAAACACATTAAAATCAACTTTCGCATCTATTCCGTTAACCCTGCCGCCATCATTATGTTGCCAAAACATCCATTGGCGATTAATTCGAGGTTTTTCTTTCTCAAAATAATGAGCTGCCCAAAGCGGATAACCATCGAAACTGCTACCTAAATTGGTTTGATAAAAATCTACATAACTATATACAATGGGTTTAACTTTATAATGCAGTTCTACAATCCTTAACCAATCGTTGATTTCTTTTCGCATTTTTTCGGGCTTTACGCCGTACAACTTTTCAATATCCAAAACAGGTGGCAAATCTCCCGGCGCCAAGTTTACTGCACTGATAAAATTTAATGCTTGTGCCTTACCACTTTTGGTAGCCAGAAAAAAATGATATGCTCCTCTTGTCATGCCTGCTTTTTTGGCTTCGGACCAGTTGCGTCGAAATTGTTTATCTACCGAACCTAATCCTTCAGTGGCTTTAATAAATGCAAATTTAATTTGTACATCTTTTACTTGCATCGCTTTTACAGATGGCCAATGAATAAAGCGTTGGTATTTACTTACATCAATGCCATGAATAGTGTATTGTGTAGGCAAGTCGATGCCAAAAGCCGGATAACGAAGAAATTTTGATTGATTAATTTGACGTTGTTTGTATAACTCCCAACCAACAATAATGACATTGGTGATGATGAGCAACACCAATAAAACTATTACAACCGTCTTTTTTTTGGTATTCCGTTTTTTAACGGGCATGAGCAAGGATTGTTATTGCAAATATGCAGCAGATACAATTATGTCTGTTTAGTGTATGTTGATTAAACTGAGAAAGCATTGTTAAAAACAGCTGCCAAATGGCTACCAGAATTTCAACCAAGGTTTTTTGTGCCGAGCAATATTGGCTTTGACATTACACCTGTTGATATCTCCTTGAAACTCGGTTACTTTCTCATTGCTCATTGTGCTAAGTATTGCTTTTTCATAAAACTGAATAGCTTTAGCATATTGACCTTGTAACTCATACATCATAGCATATTTATCAAATACCCAACTTTTGTCAATAGTGGTAATGTCCATGCATGATTCAAGGTGTTTTTCTAAATCTTCAAATCTTTCTTGATCGGTTAAAATCACAGCAATATGAAAATAAGGATGCGGATAGTAAGGATCTGCATTTAATGCTGCTCTAAAATGATTCAACGCTTTATCATAATTGTCAAACTGATTTTTATAAATCCAACCCATAGAATTATGAGCTGGAGCAAAATCAGGTTCCTCGTATAAAATAGATTCTAACTTTTGATACGCTTCATGAAAATTATTGTTTCGTATATCTGCCTCCGCTTCAAGGTATGTTTCCTCTACATTGCTGTTATTCATGATTAAGAATATTTCAATTAAAAATTCAATTCATTAGCCCATAACTTTCTTCCATAATTCAGGAATACGCTTGGCCCACAATACTTCTCTTTTTTTCTGATGCACATCAATGGCCGGAGTTCCCCAATACACTTTATTGCCTTCTATGTTAGACACTACACCACTCTGACCCATTACTACAGCATTTTCTCCCAAACGTATGGTTTTATTTACACCAACTTGACCCCAAAGTATAACACCATCTTCTAAAACTGTACCGCCTGCAATGCCAACTTGTGCAGCAATTAAACAGTTGTTACCTAAAATAATATCGTGGCCAATATGTACCAGATTATCTAACCGACTTCCTTTTCCAATTCTTGTATCGGCCGTTACACCTCGATCAATAGTACAGTTAGCACCAATTTCTACATCATCTTCTATCACAACATTACCACAGCTCAACATTTTCTTATACCATACTGCTCTACTCTTTTTGGTATTGTAGTAGAAAGCATCACTACCAATAACAGTACCTGATTGTATAACTACATTATCTCCAATTTCGGTATAAGCATGAATAGTAACATTGGGATGAATGATACAGTTACGACCAATCGTGACTGCTTTACCAATAAAACAATTGGGCATAACTACTGTGCCTGCACCAATCACTGCAGAATCGCAAATAGGTTTTGCTGCTGGTGTAAATGGTCTAAAATGTTTTACAATGGTTAAGTAAGCTTCAAAAGGTTCGTCAGTTACCAATAAAGTTTTACCGGCAGGCACTGTCACTTCTTTTGTATTGATGATGATATGTGTTGCTGCACTATTCAAACATTTATCGTAGTACTTAGGATGATCTACAAAACAAAAATCACCAACTTCAACTCTATGAATCTCATTAATACCATAAGCCAATGCATTTGCATCGCCAATAATTTCTGCTTGTATCAAATCTGCCATCCACTGTACTGTTACTGCTTCCGGAAATTTCATGCGTAATAAATTTTGTCAAAGGTAATACGGACAAAGCGTATTGCATCTGCTATCATAAAACATGTAATTACAACCGCTATCAAAAAAAATGTAGCGTTTTTTACACCATCCTACTTTAAACATACAGTATTATCAATAGCATTTCATCTTAGTATTTGAAATGTTGTTGTTGAAAATAACATGAAAATATAAAAAACAAAAAAGCCTGAAATCCTTTATTCATCAATGTTTACAACGCATCAAAAAAAATAACATCAATAAAATGCTTAAGAAAATTTTTGTTGTTACAACTCATGCAAACTTTCATCAATAAAAATTCATCGCAGCGTAATTCACATCTGCAATAAAAATGTGAATAAAATTGTTGCAAGTTTTTTTGTGTTAGAGAAAAACTCTTTTTAATATTGTGTAGGGAAATTTATTTCCCGGTACTTACTAACCCATCTATATATTAAATCCCGCTTCTGCGGGATTTTTTATTTTGCATTATGCTTCGCTACTTTATCATTCATAAACCTTATCTCGTACTGTCGCAATTTTCTGCACAGGAGGGCAAACAAACATTAGCTGATTACTGCGATGTTCCAACAGATGTATATCCCGTTGGTCGTTTAGATTTTGATAGCGAAGGCTTGTTATTACTAACGAATGATAAACAACTCAATCATCGTTTATTACATCCGCAGTATAAACATGAAAGAGAATATTGGGTACAAGTTGACGGTGCCATTACTACAACCGCATTGCAACAATTAATGCATGGTGTAGTGATTAGTATAGATGGTAAAGCACATCATACTCAACCATGTTTTGCGTCAACATTTGTTGAAGCTCCAGATGTAGCAGAAAGAAATCCACCCATACGATTCAGAAAAAATATTCCAACGAGTTGGATAAAACTGTCGCTTCACGAAGGAAAAAACAGACAAGTAAGAAGAATGTGTGCCGCAGTTGGTTTTCCTGTTTTACGATTGATTCGGTATCGTATTGAAAATATTACATTAGAGCATTTACAACCCGGACAAACAAAAGAACTTTCCCGAGCTTCTGTATATCAAGCATTATTTAAAACGAGTTAATATGGCTGTATCTATTCGCAATGGAAACTATCACATCAGCGATGACAAAAGCAAACTTGATATTGCTTTTATTCACCAATATTTAAGCACTGAAACGTATTGGGCAGTAAATATTCCACTTTCGGTTGTTGAACAAGCAATTGCTCATTCTATTTGCTTTGGTGTATATGAAGGCAATACACCCATTGGTTTTGCTAGAGTAATTACAGACACAGCAACCTTTGCTTATTTAGCTGATGTTTTTATTATTCCACCACACCGCAACAAAGGATTAGCCAAATGGTTAATCAGTATAGTTCATGAACATCCGCAACTACAAGGCCTTAGAAGATGGATGTTAGCCACAAGAGATGCATATACATTGTACCAACAATTTGGCTGGGAGCCGCTACCACAACCTGAACGATTTATGCAAAAGCATAATCCCAACATTTATCAACCTTAGTATAATAAAAAGACCTTACCACTATTTAGCGATAAGGTCTTTTGTATTTTGAATAGTCCTACTGCGTTTAGAAACAGTATTTATTAGCTGCAATCATAGTATCAGCAATTCTTCTTCTTGCTGCTTTGGTATTAAATGGTTCTACTTTAGTAAAACGTTTTAAGCCAATATGCATCATGCGTAATTCATCGCCTTCGGCAAAACTATTGAGTGCATCCTTACCTGCTTTGTTAATGCGATCGGCTGCATCGTACAAATAAGTACGCATAATATCTGCTTCTACACTTGTTGCTGCTTCACCATTTTTATCGGCCAATTTCATCACTCTTAACAAAGCACTCTCTGCATGATAAGTCTCAATTGCCATATCAGCTATATTCATCAATACTTCTTGCTCTTTCTCTAATTGCATCATCAGCTTTTGTACAGCAGCACCGGCAGTCATTAAAATTGCTTTTTTGAAGTTGGCAATATATTTCAACTCTTTACTGAAAGCTCCTTCTTCTTCACTACCAAAATCAGGAATACTCATCAGTTCTTTTTGAACCGCCATAGCAGGACCCATCAAATCTAATTTTCCTTTCATGGCTCTTTTCAATACCATATCAACGGTTAACAAACGATTGATCTCATTGGTACCCTCGTAAATCCGATTGATGCGACTATCTCTGTAGGCTTTACTAATTAAGTATTCATCGCTAAAACCATTGCCACCATGTACTTGTACGCCTTCGTCTACTACATAATCTAACACTTCGCTACCAAACACTTTCAGCATAGCACATTCAATCGCATATTCTTCTGCTGCACCGAGTAATGCTTTAGCAAATGGTTCACCATCTTTTAGCAGTTGTTGTTCTTTATCATCAATCCATTTGCTAGTGCGGTACAAACCACTTTCTGCCACCCAAATACGAATGGCCATTTCTGCTAACTTATGTTTGATAGCACCAAACTTGCTAATAGACATTTTAAACTGCTCTCTTGTAATAGCATACTGAACAGTTGTAGTAGCAGCTCTTTTGCTTCCGCCAATTGCAGCGGCATCTAATTTTAAACGACCAATGTTGAGGATATTAAATGCGATAATATGTCCTTTACCAATTTCACCCAACACATTCTCTACCGGCACTTTACAATCTTGAAAATACAACTGAACAGTAGAAGAACCTTTGATGCCCATTTTATGCTCTTCCGGACCTTGGGTAAATCCTTCTGTTCCTCTATCAACTATGAAGCCTGTAAATTTATCGCCATCAACTTTTGCAAATACAGTGTACACATCGGCAAAGCCACCGTTGGTGATCCAACATTTTTGTCCGTTGAGTAAATAGTATTTTCCATCAGCACTTAAAGTTGCCGTTGTTTTAGCACCTAATGCATCGCTACCGCTGTTGGGTTCGGTTAAACCATAAGCCCCTTTCCATTCGCCACTCGCTAATTTGGGAATGTATTTTTGTTTCTGTGCTTCGTTACCAAAATATAAAATAGGCAATGTACCAATACCGGTATGCGCTGCAATAGCAACACTAAAGCTATGGCCGCCGCCTAATCCTTCATTCACAATAGTAGAAGTGATAAAGTCTTTGCCCAATCCGCCATATTCTTCTGGCATGCTGGTACTCAACAAACCTTGTTCGCCGGCTTTTTCTACCAATGAAGGCATCAAGCCCGGTTCTAATTTATCAATTCGTTCCAATACGGGATACACTTCTGTATCTAAAAATTGGGTACACATATCCATCACCATTTTTTGTTCTTCGTCAAAATCTTCGGGAATGAATGTGTTAAACGGATTACTTTCTTTAATCAGCCATTCGCCGCCTTTTAATGCGTTAGCAGTTCCTGCGGCGGCTTCAGGATTATGTAAAAACCGATGAGTGAATAGAAGTTTCATGGCATGCTTTTTTTATGATGATTAATGTATTGTTGAATGGTTATTGAATGCCCGATAAATTATCGTACACTTTTTGGAATACTCTTTTTACCGTTTCAATTTCATCTTTTGTAATGTCAACCAACGCTTCGTCCATGGTTTGATTGGCCAAATCGATGGTAAGCTGTTGCAACTCTCTAGCTGTGTCGGTTAAACAAATCAGATTAATACGTTTATCCGTTTTTGATGCTGTACGATTAACCAATTGCAATTTTTCCAAATTATCAATCAGTCGAGTAGTGCTTGGTTTATCTCTAAATGTCCGGTTGCACAACTCTTGCTGACTCAAACAATCTTCTTTCCACAAATGATATAATATACTCCACTGTTCAATGGTAATTTCTAAACCGGCCTGCCTAAAGTTTTTTTGCATACGACGAGCAATTGCTGTTGCCGCCATAGCATTAATTACGCTGTATAATTCTCCCCGCTTAAATTGATTTGCCGCCATTATTAGTTGTTTATGCAACTATTTTCAAAGTTGGGGTAAGTTTGTGATATGACCAACTATTGCCGGATTATTTTTTGGAGATTGACAAAATATTAGGCTTTATATCAAGCCAACAGCAGTATTGCCGAACACAAACAGTCATCGGTTGTTATACCTTTGTTCCATTTAATTGAAAGATGATGCAGCAAGAACGTTCCGTAAAAATTGTAGCCAATTGGGTGTTATTAGGCGTAGCCATGTTATTGATACAAGTGGTGATTGGTGGCATTACTCGTTTAACAGGGTCAGGATTATCTATCACCGAGTGGAAACCTATTATGGGTGCTTTACCACCAATGACGGAAGCAGCCTGGCAAGCGGCATTTGCCAAGTACCAAACCATTGCACAATACAAATACCTCAACAACCATTTTACGGTTGAAGATTTTAAGTTCATCTTTTTTTGGGAATGGTTTCATCGCCAATGGGCAAGACTAATTGCCGTAGCATTTGCTATTCCGTTTGTATACTTTTTAATCAAAGGCTATATTAAGAAGTGGATGGTTAAGCCTTTATTGATTTTGTTTTTGTTAGGTGGATTACAAGGCGCTATTGGTTGGATAATGGTAATGAGCGGCTTGAACGATGAAAACCTTTACGTTAATCATATTCGTCTGGCCATACATTTTGTTTCAGCAATGGTACTTATTTGCTATGCCTTAGTGTTTAGTCAAATGTTGCGGACTAAAACAACTGACAGGGTTTTCGATCCGGGATTGAAAAAATTTGGCATTGCAATCATTGCAGTATTAACCATTCAATTGTTTTATGGTGCATTTATGGCTGGCTTGAAAGCGGCACAAGCTGCATCTACCTGGCCCGATATTAACGGGATGATCATACCTGATTCTATGAGCAGAGATAGCCTTTTTCAAACCCTGTTTGTCAACCCGGTAAGCATTCATTTTATTCATCGTACACTAGCTTACATCTTATTTATTGTAGTATTGGTTTGGTGGTGGAAACTTCGTTTACAAACTACTTCAACCGTTCTCAACAAATGGAAGCATTGGCCACTGATTTTAGTTGGCCTACAAGTGGTATTAGGTATATTTTCTGTACTCACTAGTCCGAAAATAATTGTTGGGCAATTTGGCATTTTTGAATGGATGGCACAGTTGCATCAAATTGTAGGCATGTTACTATTATTGTCTATTGTTGGTACCGTGTATGTGTTAAGACAAAATCCAAAGGCAGCATAATATTGCTAATTTTGGTCTATCTTTCCTAAAACGGTTGATGAAACAATACCTGACAGGATTCTACTATTCCCTGCCGGTACAGTTGCTTTTACTGCACCTGCGCCGCTATCAAGTATTTCTCATTTTTTGGTATATGTTATTTGCTACGGTAAGTGGCGAATTCATGAAAACCTTTGGTGCCGGCTCATTGTATTTAGCACCTGAATATTTAGGTGATGTAAATGCCATAAGTACTGCTATTGTTGGTGTGTCTATCTCTATTTTTATTATGAGTTGGAACATCACCACTTTTATTTTACACAGCCGCCAAATCAAATTTCTTGCTACAACCGCACAGCCATTTTTAAAATATTGTATTAACAACGCCGGGCTACCATTACTTTTTTTATTTACTTATTTGTTTAATGCGATAGATTATGGTTCGCATCAAGAATTACTAACCCCTTGGGAAATAGCTACGTTAGTCGGCGGTTTTTTATTGGGCTTTTTACTTTCGGTTTCATTAGCATTTATCTATTTTTTTAGAGCTGATAAAACCATTTACCGTGGACTTTCTACCGTAATGGATGCAGAACATAAACGCTATGCCAGAAAGAAAAGCAGGAGTAAAATTGTACCCAAAAAAGGAATGATAAGAGTAGATTGGTTTTTCAGTGCCTTATTAAAATTGAGAAAACCGAGAGATGTACAACATTATAGCAACGATTTTTTAGATACCGTTTTTAAAAGACACCATATAGCAGCTGTTATTTCAATTTTCATCGCTTTTTTATTTTTAATTGTACTCGGCTATTTTCTCGATTACAAAATCTTTCAAATTCCTGCGGCAGCAAGCATTACTATTTTCTTTGCAGTTTTTATTGCAGCAGCAGGTGCTTTTGCCCATTTCTTAAAATCATGGAGTGTGCCTATTGCAATTACCATTTATGTGATAGCGAATCTCTTGTATCAAAACAATATCATCGACCCAAGAAATAAAGCATACGGACTTGATTATACTTCGAGCAAACCAAGAACAGCCTATACCCGAGAACATATTCTGCAAATGGCATCGCCGGAAAATATAGCGGCTGATAAAGAACGGCTGATTCAAACACTCAATGCCTGGAAAGCCAAGCAGGGAACTGATAAACCCGTAATGTATCTCATCAATACAAGTGGTGGTGGTACTCGTAGCGCTACATTTACCATGAATGTATTGCAACGATTGGATAGTGCTTTGGGCGGCAAGTTGATGGATAAAACGTTCCTTATTAGTGGTGCATCCGGAGGCATGTTAGGTGCTGCTTATTTTAGAGCACTGTACACAAAAAAATTACAAGAGCATACAATAAATCTGCAAGACAAAACTTATATCGATAATATTTCAAAAGACTTACTTAATCCATTGTTTTCATCTTTTGTTGCCCGTGATTTAATGGCACCGGTACAAAAGTTTTCTTACGGCGGATTTGAATACATCAAAGACCGAGGTTATGCCTTTGAACAAAAGCTAGATGAAAATACAGGCGGCATATTAAACCATCGACTAAAAGATGTTGCTGTTTACGAACAAGAAGCCAAAATTCCTTTATTACTCTTTAACTCTGTTATAAGTAGAGATGGTAGAAAATTGGTGATTAGTAGCAGCCCTGTTCGTTGTTTGATGAAAGCACCAACAAATGCAGCAAACATAGCACCTGCCGATCCTGATGTGGTAGATTTTCAATCTTTATTTGCCAATCACCAACCGGAGAATCTGAGAATTTTATCTGCGCTACGGATGAATGCCACATTCCCGTATGCACTACCAAATGTATGGCTACCTACTGCACCAATTGTGGATGTTATGGATGCAGGGTTAAGAGATAATTTTGGACAAGAAACTGCTTTACGTTTTACCGAAGTGTTTAAAGCATGGATAAAAGCCAATTGTAGTAATGTAGTGTTGATACAAATTAGAGACAGAAAATTAGGCGATTGGGATAGACCTTATGAGTCTAAGAATTTAATTAGTCTTGTGACAAAGCCCTTTTTATTGTTGCAGAACAATTGGTACAAATTGCAAGACTATTATCAAAATGATCAATTGAGTTATGCCGAAGATGCTTATGGCGATAATTTGCATCGTATTTGCTTTCAATATGTACCGGCAAGAAAAGATGCAACCGCTTCATTAAGTTTTCATCTCACTACAGCTGAAAAAAAAGATATAGCGGCTGCGTTGTACAATGATACTAATCAACGCATGTTACAAACATTATTGCAGCTGAGTAAATAGTGTAATTAGGAGTTGAGAAAACAAAACTCAATTCATATTATACCCACCACTAGTAATTAAGAGTTTATGAATGACAACCTTTGATTCAGTTATCATTCATAAACTATTTGTATTGCTTTCAATCATTATTGTTTAAATACAACAATGTTTTCTGTAGTAGCAACTTCACTACTAATTCTATACACTGTGGTAGAATTAGTTTTGAGATTGGTTACTTCAAATGTTGTACCTACAATCAAATCAACATTATCGGTATCTAATTGGTAAGAACGAGCAATTTTACTGCCTTTAACTTTCTCAAAAAACAACACATCACCACCTGCTTCTTTCACAGTAATGCTGTACTCGACTGTGTCTTCGTTATTGATAGCTAATCTAAACACCGGTGTGTTATTGATTTTACCAACGAATTCTACCTGACTTAATAATGCCTCTTTTTTACCACTTTTTGGTGCTGCCATTGCATTTAATGACATAGCTAATACTACACCAAAAATGGCGATTGTTCTCTTGATATTACGTGTAACTGTTAACATAAAATATAATTTTACGAGTTAAAAAATCTAGTTTAAAAAGTTTGATGGCAGACAAACGGTGCAGGCAAATAATCGAAAAAATAGATAGGAAACGGATATCGTATTTCCTATATGTTTAAACAGGCTGTAAGTTGTTGCCTGTTGCTATTAATGATGCAAACATAGTATAGGTAACCACCTCAGTACAACCAAATTTTACAGTTTTGTAGCATGACTAAAGGGTTAATGAAATATTAAAACCCTTTACAGTAAAGGGTTTTGGCGAAATGGTTTAATGATGCCCAAAGTAGATAATCAAGTCCTATTGAGCTAGTTATGCGTTGTAATTGGTATTAATTTTACAGCTTAAACAAGGATATAATTGGGAAGATTTTTTTACAACGCTTATATCGGCACTTGACAATCAACAAAAAACCCCACTGAAATTCAGCAGGGTTTAATTATGTTGTACTTATTTTTTTTTATTTAGGGCAACGATAAGAGCTGATGTTAAAAGACAAACCAATTTGTGCAATTACATAAGCATCTTTTTGCAGGCTGTTACCTCTTTGGCGACCTTTAATACCAATTGGTGTTCCGGTTTCGTAACTTCTATCTTGTAACAAATATGCCACAGATGGTTGACCGTTGGGCAATGCAGCAAATGCATCGGGGGCATAAGTACCACTTACATCATCTAAGTAATCGGTATTGGTAAAACGATAACCTACTTCGGCAAAAATATTGGTCTTTTCAGTCATGTTATATTTAAAACCAATTGCTAAGGGAAAACAAACTGCCATAGAACCATAAGGTTTGCTTTCGGGATACAAAGCACTGCCTTGGCCTTCGGTGCCTAACGGACGAAGAAAATGTTTTTCGTTATTAAGGTATGCATAAGGATCAAATGAAAACAACCCTATTCCCAAAGAAACATAAGGTGTATAGTTATATCCTTCGACACCGGGATAGAATTTGAAGAAGTTAAAATCGCCGGTTAAAGACAGTTCCCAAACGGCAGAGTTAAAACTGAGGTTACGACGCTGTTGAACTTCGTTTTTACTGTAAATATCAGAGTATCCTAGCTGTGCATAATTAGCACCAACTTTAAGTCCAACATAATTATTGAACTGCTTACGAAAGAAAATTCCGGCAGCTAATTTTGGACGATTAATGGCAGCACGGGTATTCAGATCACCAAAATAGTGACCGGCACCAACAGCAAAGCCAAACTCCCCTTCTTGCACATAACTGTCTAGCACTTGGGCCTGACTGTTTAATGCAATAATTGTTGTAAAAAGGAATACTATCTTTTTCATGATGTGTGCAAAATACGGATTGTTGATTTAATGCTATATCAAAAATGATGTTTTTAACAGTTTAGAGGCCGATTTTAAAAGTTCAATTGACAATATCTTTTGCTGTAACGCTGCTCCAAACCCTTACCAACAGTTAGTTTCGCTTATCCAACCCCCAAGTCAATTTTTCTCTAAGGGTAGTTAAAAAACTGTTTTCGTTTAATCTAATTAGACTTGCTGTAAACCTTTCTTTTTTAACCGCCAACTGTATGTTATTACTCACCAATTCTCTACGAGCATCGAGTACACAAATAAACTGATCGGCCCTGCCTTCAATTTCAAATGAAATCACATTACTATCAGGTATGACGATGGGTCTTACATTTAAGTTGTGTGGTGCAACAGGTGTAATGACAAAACTAGCCGATTCCGGAAAAACAATAGGACCATTACAACTTAAGCTGTACCCTGTAGAACCTGTTGGCGTTGATACAATCAATCCATCGGCCCAATAGGTATTTAGGAACTCTCCGTTGAGGTAAGTGTGAATCTTAATCATGGGAGAGGTTTCTCTTTTGTGAATGGCAAATTCATTCAATGCAAAAGGAGCCTCGCCAAATAATGGAACACTGGCATCAAGATGAATTAAGGTACGTTTATCAATGACATAAGTGCCGTTGATTAATGCATCTACAGCACTCGTCATTTCTTCTTTACTGATACTTGCCAAGAAACCCAATCGGCCAAAATTAATACCAAGTATAGGGATGTTTTTATCGCTGATGAGGGTTACTGCATCTAGCATAGTACCATCTCCACCAAGCGTAATCAAACAATCAATATCATCGCCTAAATCTGCCGAAAACTCAAAGGTTTTTACCATTAACATTTGATGCTGTTCGGCAATGGGGCGATATAATAATACGACTACTTGATGTCGCAATAATTCTTCAATTAATGAGTGAAGGTGGCTGTCTTGCCCGGGATCTAACCCACGACTATATATTGCAACTTTCATGTTTTACTTTTTGGGTAATGGCGGTCAGTAACGATTTAAGGCATGGCCTAGAAATCGCTTTTGGTATGAAAAAACAACCCTTCGCCGCCAATTTGATTAAAACTGTACTCAAAACGGAGTACAATGTCGTAAAAAGTAATGATATCTATACCAGCACCCCATGTTTTTAGCCACTTATTGTTAAGTGGAGATGGCGTATGGGTTTTGTCGTAAGCATACCCTGCATCACCATACATTTTGGCATAAATGCGAAAAGGTATTTTATCGTGTCGCTTACTCTTTAAATAAGTTTTTAATTTGAAGTTAAGCATCTCCTGTCTAATTGTAGCTCTGCCAACGAATCCTGCAACACCATCTACTACATAATACTCTAACCCTCTCATATACAAATCGCCGTAACCAAACATACGTTTGTTATAAAACGGCTGATCAAAAGGCAAAGAAACCACACCGGCAGCCTGTAGATACAAATTGGTTTTTTTAGTTATTGGTTTACTGTAACTGGCTTTTCCACGCAGTTGCCAAATATCAATATCACTGCCAATACCAATTCGTTTTAGCAACGAAATATCTGCCGTTAGGCCTTTCAATGGATATGGAATATAATCTACACCAAAATAAAGCATGGAATAAGAGATATCGAAAAACCTAGCTTTTGTTTCTCCATTGCTGAAGAATAAAGGATTGAGTTTGGCGATGGTGTCGGCAATTAACTCATCATTGTATGTAACTTTAAAATAGTGCCGAGTTTTTATTTTGGGTCGATAGGAGTAAGTGGCTTCTGCCCTAATATTGGTACGAACAAAATCATCTTGCTTAAAAAAAGCTTGTTTGTTTTCAGTGTCTGTTCCGTAAGTAATTTCTCGGTTACGAGAATAGGCAAAGAAGGTGTTGAAGCCGTGTTTCAATGCTTTATCAGCAAAGGGATGTTCGTAACGAAAAGATACTTGTTGGGTATAGCCGCTTACCAACCATATATTTAAATTATCGTTTCGGCCACTCACATTGTTTTGAATAAATTTGAGGCCATAATTTACCCTATCAAAACTTTTCTTCTGCTCTACCCACCATTGGTTAAAATTGCGATCGATGAGTTTAAAATACGGCAAAGGAAAAAAGTACCAACGTTCTTTTACGAGTATATTAATGAAGACCAATTCATTTTGTTGTTTGGCAACGGTAACATCAACATCAACAAATAAAGCAGTATTCATCAATTGCTGACGACAAAGTTCGAGTTGATCATTCAAATCTGAAAGCAATAAAAATTGTCCGGTTTTAAACGGAATTTCTCTTTGGATGATGTAGGGTTTGGTTTTTTTATTACCAACTATTACAATATCGGCAATGGTAATTAATGCAGGGGTATTGTTAGCTGTACTAATAACAACACTATCATTTATGGGAGCTGCCGGCTGGGTATAACAAGGTGTACTGTACAAAATACAGCAAGCCAAACAAGGTAGTATTACAATTAGCCATTTTCCCATCCTGCCTCTAAACAATGAAGTGTGTAAAAATATAGGTTTAAAAAATGGTTTACGCAGGCTTTTTCAAAATTTAACCTTACCAATTTGTCCTTTTTGCTCTAAATAACGGATTAGCAGGGGGAAAAGTATCTACATTTTTAAATACGCCATTAAGTGGTCGTAGTTTTCTTTTAATTCATTCTCATAGGTTTCATCGCCAAAATAGTAGCGTATTTGATAATCATACCGTTGAAAAGTTGCAACGATATCAGATATCTCAAACTTATTCAACTTAATGGTAATGATGAGAATACCGGTCTCTGCTTCTATCAAAGTGTTCAACTGTGTGATATAAGCATCATTAGTTTCTACTAATCTACTGATTTCGCCAAAAGAGTAATTATGCTTGTCCATTTCTAACACAATCAATCCACCTGGTTCTTCAGTACCAAGAAAACGGGCTGCTTTTGCAACCAACTCTTCCATGCTAAAACAGCCCAATAATTCTCCTTCCAAATTTAAAATGGGCACCAACGATAAGCGGTGATCAGCAGCAATTTTCAATGCTTGTGTGAAATGACCGGTTTCTTTAACCGATGCTTTAATAAACTGGTATTGTAGCGATAAAATTGGTGTTCCGCCATCTACATCCGATAAATCATCTTTTGCAATGAGCCCAACATAACGATCATCTGCCACTACAGGCAAGTGTTGTATGTCGTAGTCTTCCATCAACCCCAATACCATGTCTGCCTTATCGGTAAGGGTAACAGCAGGAAAAGTAGATTCGATTAATTGGGCAGACAACATGAAAGCAAGGTTTTAACTATGACAACAAAACTTACGCCAATGTTGCAGGTGTGGATTGTTTTAATCGATCTAAAAAACCATCCAATATTTTGTTGAAAGCATCGGGCACTTCCATCATGGGAGCATGACCGCATTTATCAATGATGTGTAACTCGCTGTTTGGAATGAGTTTGTTGAACTCTTTACCTACAAACGGCGGTGTAATGGTATCATTATCGCCCCAAATTAAACAAGTAGGTTGCTTGATATTTGTCAACTCTTCGCCCAAATTATTACGAATAGCACTTTTTGCTAAGGCAATAATTTTTATGACTTTAATCCGATTATTGGTAATCTCAAATACTTCATCTACCAATTCATCGGTAGCCATTGCCGGATCGTAGAAAGTGAGTTTGGTTTTATTGCGAATGTATTCTTTATCGCCTCTTTTGGGATAGGTATCTCCCATGCCGTTTTCAAACAATCCGCTACTACCGGTTAAAGTGAGTGATTTTATTCTTTCGGGATGTTTAAGTACATGCACTAATGCTACATGACCGCCTAAAGAATTGCCTAGCAAATGAATATTATTATAGCCTCTTAGTTCAATAAACTTGTGTACATGTTTTTCTAAACCACCAACGGTAGTATGAAAAATATCAAGCTCAAACAAAGGCAACATGGGTACCACCACTTTATAGTTTTTGCTAAAGTGGTCAATTAAATCTTTAAAATTACTTAAGGCACCAAATAAGCCATGTAATAGCACTAAAGGTTCCCCCTCGCCAATTTCTATAAACTTGAACTTATCCTGTTGTTTGATTTCGTAATTCATCGGTTATTTTTTCTTTAGGGCAAACACAATTTTCGATTGTTGCAAATAAATGAAAATATCCGCAAAACATACCGTGTGCTAAAATAATTGATTATTACCAGATTGTACTGACGAATATCAGGAAAGGGCTTTAGCCACTTGATCAAAAAACAAACCTAATTGCCCAAACACATCTTTCACAAAAGGGATTACAGTGCCAATAGCACTGATTGCTTTTGGCCCCCAAGGTTCGATAAATGGATAAAATTGTGATGCAGAAAGGGTTTCTGCTTTAATCAACTGAATTTTTGTAGCGTAAAACAGCACTACACTTAACACAATCGTATAAATCATCAAGTACAATACAATGCCGCCAATTTTATTCACCCAACCCATTAAGGCAAATTCGATTGTTTTCTCTAGCATATTAGCTGCTAAACGGGTTAGCCATACTATGGCAATAAACACTATAGCAAAAGAAAGAATAGGCAACCATTGGGTGCCAACATTGATATGATTGGTTAACCAATTAGCTACTACAGCCGATAATTTTAAGGCTGCTGCCAAGCCAAGCACAACTGCTACAAACGAAAATATAGAAACGATAAGGCCACGGCTGTACCCTTTAAATGCAGCCATGGCCAATAAAATGATAAATAATACGTCAATACTCATATTAGGCTTGACTGAGTAATGCTTTGACAACCGCCGAAATGGCTTTACCATCCGTTTTGCCGGCAAGTTCTTTGGTAGCTACACCCATTACTTTACCCATGTCTTGTGGGCCGGCAGCACCAACAGATGCAATAATGGCCGAAACAGCTGCTGTCAATTCAGCTTCAGTCAATTGCTTGGGCAAAAACTTTTCAATGACAGCAATTTCTTCTAGCTCTTTTTGGGCTAAGTCGGGTCGATTTTGTTGGTTGTAAATGTCTAAACTGTCTTTACGCTGCTTTACCAATTTTTGCAACAGTTTCAGCTCTCCATCTTCACTAATCGCACCATTAGCACCGGGTTCGGTTTTAGCTTTAATGATTTCTGCTTTTATAGCACGAAGTCCACGTAGAGTGCCTTCATCTTTAGCTTTCATGGCATCTTTCATTTCACCCATGATTTGTGTTTCAAGACTCATATTTGAAGCGTTTAATGGTTCCAAAGTTTGGTTTGCTATTTTAGGCTTTATTTTCCTGCATTTGAATGTCTCTAAATTTCTTGATGAAATCTTTAGCAGCATTCTTCATATCATCTACCAATGCTTGTTGGCCGGTTGCACGGTTTAAAGTATCCGCCATCGTCATCATAGTTTGGTAATAGAAATCGGCCATTTCATCTACCATCATGTCTTTGGTCCATAAATCAATACGCATGGCACTTTTATCGGCTCCATCCCAAAAAGAAATCATCATTGCTTTTGCTTGTTGCGCCATTGCTGCACTACTATCTGTTGCCTGCCAGCTAATTTGCTGCGGCACTTTATCGTTGTCTAAATGAACATCGATGGTTATTGTTGACTTTACCATATGCTAATTTTAAGTTTAAGGCCGCAAAGGTAATACCTATTATGGTTTTGCAGCTTGTTCTATTACTTGCCAAACTATGTTGGCACAATCGTTCCAATTAAATTGTTGGGCTCTTTCTAATCCTTTTGCAATGTGTTGACTACGCAAATTTTCATCTTTGTACAACAACATCATTTGCTGGGCTATAGCATTGGCATCGGTAGGGCTAGCATACAAAGCAGCCGTTTCGCCAACTTCGGGCATGCTACTTACATCAGAGGTTATAACCGGCACACCACTTTGCATGGCTTCTAACACCGGCACACCAAATCCTTCAAAAAAAGAAGGATAGACTGCGGCATACGCAGATGCCGTGATTGCTGCTAAAGCTTCATCTTCCACATAATCGAGCAACACTACATCTTGCCGATATTTATAGGTTTTTAATTTTTCAATAACATCATTAAACTGCCACGCCATACGACCGGCTACTAACAATTTCATGCTGCTTTTTTGCCATTTTTTAAAGATGGAAAAAGCCTTTAGCAGTTGCAATAAATTTTTTCGGGGATGAATACCCCCGACAAATAAAAAGTACTCTTTACCATCGGCATATTGTGTTTTAATGGCTTCTTTTTCTTGCCAAGCAATGGGTTGAAAAATGGGTTTAGCTGCGCTGAAACCAACCGTAATTTTTTGATCCGATATTTTATAACGGCTGATGATATCTTGTTTAGAAAATTCAGAAACCGTTACTACTGCTTTTGCCTTTTTGAGAAATTTTGGCGTATACCTTTTGTAGAAAAACAAATGATGTTTGGGAATGAATTTGGGATAGTGCAGAAATGCCAAATCATGCACCACTAATACTTGCGGAACGGAAGTAGTAAGGCTGCAAAATCCATCAGGACTAACAAAAACATCTGCCTTCCATTTTTTTATAGCAAGCGGAACTTTTACATCGTACCACCACCTAAAACTAAGGGCATGTCTTGCTGCAGGTGTGATGATTTTTGCCGTTACGTTTGGACCAAAAATAAAACTATCGTCATAGGGTTTATCAAACAAGAATAAAAACTCATGTTCGGGATGAGCTTGCACTATCCTACTAAAAATTTCCTGTATATAAAAGCCGTAGCCTTCTAATTGACCTTTACGTAAAAAACGAGTATTTACTGCTATTCGCATGGCCGTAAAGGTAGTGGTATGTAATTATTTACTGTTGTCGTTTAGCCCAATCATCCATTTTTTGTTCGATTACTTCTAAAGGCATACAACCATCTTTTAATATCTCATCGTGAAAAGCAGCAAGCTTAAATTGAGTGCCTAATTGTTGGCGGTACTTTTCCCGCAAATCAGCAATTTTTAAAGCCCCAATTTTATAACTTAATGCCTGACCGGGAATGGCCATATACCGTTCAATCTCTGCTGTTGCACCCTCTAGACTAATGGCTTCATTTTCCATCATATATTGAATAGCCTGTTCACGGGTCATTTTGCCGGTATGCATAGCTACATCAACTACCAAACGAATAGCCCTGTGCATTTCATCGCCCAATGCACCCATGTATTGATAAGGATCGGTATATAAGCCTAATTCTTTGCCTAAACTTTCGCAGTACAAAGCCCAACCTTCACCATAAGCACCATACCAACTGTATCTTCTAAACTTGGGTAATTTTTCGTTTTCTTGTTGTAAAGAAATTTGGTAGTGATGCCCCGGAATAGCTTCGTGTAAAAACAAACTTTCCATCCCACTTGTGGTGTTGAAAGTGGTGGCATCAACAATCGGCACATAAAAAATGCCCGGTCTCGAACCATCGGCTGTTCCTTGATTATATTCTGCACTTGCACTTGCTGCTCTAAATGCTTCTGTTTGTCTTATTTCAAATTTCGTTTTAGGTGTACGGCTAAACATTTTTGACAAATTAGGATCAATTTTGGTTTGAATAGCCCTAAAAGCAGCCAATACTTCATCAGCATTTTTGTACGGTGTAAACTGCTTATCGTTACGCATAAATTCAAAGAACGCTTTCAAGTCGCCTTTAAAGCCCACCTGTGATTTTATCTTTTCCATTTCTGCAGTAATCCTTGTTACTTCTGCCAAACCGGTATTGTAAATTTCGTCGGGTGTTTTATCGGTAGTAGTCCAAAACTTTACTAAGTATGTATAATATTTGTCGCCATCTGCTATGCCATTAATACCTGTAGTAGTCCTAGCTTTTGGCAAGTATTCGTTACGCAAAAAATCACCCATTTTTTTATACGAAGGCATGAGTTGTTGGGTAATCAAATTTATATAAGCTTGAGTGAGCCTATCTTTATCTGCCGTTGAAAAACCGACCGGTAGTTTTTTTATAGGACCGTAGAATAAGTTTGCTTCGGCAGTTGGTGTTTGCATGGCTTCGTATTGAGGCAACATTTTAGTTACGAGTGATGCAGGTAACACCACATTGGCTGCTATGCCTTTTCTAAAATAAACAATTGCACTATCTGCCCAAGCAGAAAACCGGGTAGCTCTTGCCAACCAATTATCATAATCTTTTACCGTTTTAAAAGGTTGACTACCATCGCCGCTGCCTAACTGACCAAAGGTTAATGGCAAACTCCAAAATTGATTGGCCGGAATGAGATTATCGTTAAAGCTGAGCCCCTTTAAACTAGACTCCATTTCATACTTAAAAATGTTGTAGCTGATTTTATCGTTTTCGTTCAACACATCGGGATCGAATTTAGAAAGCAATGTTTGATACCGTTTATAGAATGCTTTGATTATTGCCCGACGACTATCTGTAAAATCGGCATATAGTTTATCGTTGTATAAACTGTCTCCATTTGTAGTACTTTCTAACGGAAATAAAAGCATCCGCTCAGCAAAGTATTGATCAAATAAAGCTGCTAACTCGGTATTCGGTTCTTTGGTAGCATTATTATTACTCAATTTACAGGCAGTAAAAAGTAATATAGCAAAAACGGCAACTACAATCTTTTGCATATGGTAAATTTTGGAGTGTGAAAATTACAGTAAACAAGCCGTATCATCCTTTTTTTGGGATAAATGGTGCAAATTGGCTTCAATAGTTCCCGTTAGGTATAATTATATTAAATGCTGCTGAAACCTTACATTTGCTACACAAGTAACGATAATAATGGAGTATAATACCTCGAGAAATCACCTCACTATGAAAGAATATGGTAGACATATTCAACGCATGGTTGAGCATATACAAACAATTGAAGACAGAAATTTAAGACAACAACAGGTAAAAGTTGTGATTGAATTGATGGGCTTTTTAAATCCTCACTTAAAGAATGTAGAAGATTTTCGCCATATGCTTTGGGATCATCTTTTTTTCATCAGCGGATTTCAATTAGATGTTGACAGCCCATATCCTATCCCAGAAAAAGAAACGTATAAGGCTAAGCCTGAACCGATGGCTTATCCAAAACGTAAGCCGAAATATTCTCACTTAGGTAGAAATTTAGAGGTTGTGATTGATAAGGCTTTGAAAGAAGAAGACCAAGAGAAAAAAGCCGGCTTCGCCAATGCCATTGCTTATTACATGAAGTTAGCTTACAGCAACTGGCATAAAGAATTGGTGCATGATGATACCATTCGTGGTGAGTTGGATGCTATTACCGGCGGACAGTTAGAGTTTAGTGCTACGCCATATATTAAACATCGCAACCAAAATTTCGAAAGAGATGAATATCCGGTAAGAAGACAACAGAACTTTGGCGGCAGAAATAATCGCAACCAAGGCGGAAGAGACAATCGTAATCCCGGAGGTGGCGGTAACCGCAATCAAGGTGGCAGGGATAGAAACAATAATGGTGGCGGAAGAGACAATCGCAATCCCGGTGGTGGCGGCAACCGCAACCCTAATTTCAAAAAGCGTTTTTAAATAACGGTTACATCTTATTTCTTATATTAACAGCCGTTCATTACGGCTGTTGTTGTTTAACCATTTTTATCTTTTAAAAATATAATAGCATGTCATCTTTTGAAGTCATTGGCGGGAAAAAGCTTCATGGCATTATTGTGCCGCAAGGTGCAAAAAATGAAGCCTTACAAATTCTCTCTGCGATATTACTAACTGCCGAGCCGGTTACAATTAATAATATCCCGGATATACTTGATGTTAATTTATTGATTGAGTTATTGGAAGATATGGGTGTGAAAACCCAACGCATCAACAGACATACCTGCATTTTTCAAGCCGATGATGTGAATGCCGATTATTTGGCTAGTGAAGTATTTCGCAACAAAGGCAGTAAACTCAGAGGCTCTATCATGTTGGCCGGGCCGATGCTAGCAAGATTTAAAAAGGCTTACATTCCTAAACCAGGCGGCGATAAAATTGGTCGCAGAAGATTAGATACTCATATCATTGGATTAGAAAAGTTAGGTGCCCATTTTGAATACGATGAAGAGAACCATTGTTCGAAATTTTCTTCTCCGCAACTGAAGGGTTGTTACATGTTGTTAGATGAACCTTCGGTTACAGGTACTGCAAACATTGTAATGGCTGCGGTTTTAGCCGAAGGCATTACTACCATTTACAATGCAGCTTGCGAACCTTATTTGCAACAGTTGTGTAATATGCTCAATAGAATGGGAGCAAAAATTAGCGGTATTGGCAGCAATTTATTAAGCATAGAAGGCGTAGAAACATTAGGTGGCACCGAACATACTATGCTGCCCGATATGATTGAAGTAGGCAGTTTTATGGGCTTAGCAGCCATGACACAAAGTGAAATTACCATAAAAGGTGCCGGTGTTGCACACTTGGGTGTGATTCCGGAAAAGTTTGCACAAATGGGTATCCAATTTGATATTAATGGAGATGATATTCATATACCTGCACAAGATAGTTATGAGATTACCACGTATTTAGATGGCGGTATTTTAACCATCTACGATCATCCATGGCCTGGCTTTACGCCAGATTTAATCAGCATTATGTTGGTGGTAGCTACACAAGCAACCGGCAGTGTTTTGATTCATCAAAAAATGTTTGAGAGCCGTTTGTTTTTTACCGATAAATTAATTGATATGGGTGCACAAATTATTTTATGCGACCCACACCGTGCAACGGTTATTGGCTTGGGTAGAAAAAACAATTTAAGGGGAATTACCATGAGTAGCCCGGATATCAGAGCCGGACAAGCTTTGCTGATTGCCGCATTATCTGCCGAAGGCAAAAGCATTATTCAAAATATTGAGCAGATAGATAGAGGTTATCAATACATCGATGAACGGTTAAGAAATCTAGGTGCTGAGATAAGAAGAATCAATTGATGCTAATACAACTTGAGTAGTTATAAAAAATCCCCAATAGCAAAACTATCGGGGATTTTCTTTTAGTACTATTCATTATTGCTTAATGATAACGACAGATTTTCTATTGCCAATTTTTAAAGCATAAGTTCCTGCTGTAAGAGAATTGATATTGATTTGTTGTTGTGTACTAACAACCCAACCTTGTTGCATTCGTTTACCTTCTAATGAGGTGATGGTAAATGATTCAGGCTTACTCAAGTCGGCAATATATATCGTAAGCAATCCACTACTGATTGGATTAGGACGAACAACTACATCCCTCTTTATAGCATTGATATTCAAATTGACCATCCTACTATAAGTGATAGCACCATCAGTGGCAATAGATTTAATTCTGTAAAAGTTGATGCCTACTAGCGGACAAGCATCAACAAAAGCATAACTATTCCTTCCGGCTGCCATTTGAGTTGCAATTGTAGTAAATAGAATGCCATCGGTAGAACGTTCTATTTGATATTCTTTTTCGTTTTGTTCGGCAGCAATACTCCATTCAATTTGAACATTTTGCTGTTTTAACACTGCAGTAATCGAAGTAAAATGTACAGCTAAAGGCTCCGTAAAATTGACATTGATATTAGGCACTACATCTGATACATTATTAATGACTACAGCAGTACCCGGCCAACTATTTGCATTATTATAATATAACCCCGTACTAGAACCATTACGCTGAAAGTAAATAGCATAAGTACCCGGCGGAACACATAACTGATAAGTACTGTTGTTGCCATTGTAATGAACTTGATATAATGGCGTATTAGGCGTAGTGTAGCTATAGGCAACTATTTCTCCTTCCGTTGGATTACCGTTATACCTAAATGTACCAGTAATCAAACCACCTCTTTGAATAGTTGCATTAATATTTTTAACACTATCAACACTAATCGGAACATTGACAATATCACTAGCATTGTGAAGATACTTTTGGTTGTAGTAGGTTAATACATAACCGTTAAGATTTTCATTATCGCCAAACTGAATCAAATAATTACCGGTATCTACCGTAAGATAATATACACCATTACTATTGGTTGCTCCATAATAGCCATCGCCACCCATAGGAGGATTAGCCCCAACTGGAAATCCTGCCAAAGGATTATTTGATGCATCTTTTACTGTACCTGTAATTACTTTTCCTGCTAACACGATAAAGTTTGCGTTGGTAATGTTACTAGTAATTGTTGCGTTAACTCTATTGGGCGAAACAATTAAGCCTGCTAAATTAACAGTGTTGAATGGATCGGTGGGAACTTCAATTTCCATAGCTGAACCGGAGGTTACATTAGTATTCATGGTATAATAACCCATGGCATTGGTGAGGGCAAAATATTCACCACCGCCTGAATTTTTTCTAGCCTGTACTACTATATCAGCTAAACCATTTCCACCTTGAGTAACCCTACCACCAATAGTATAAGTGATTGTTTGTAATGTGGTTTCTGTAAACAATGCCTGAGCACTATTAGAGCCAACAATAGTTTTGAAAATATATTTTGCCACCGGAAAATATTCACCACCCAGTTGAGTTGTAATAACACCGTTTGCGGCGCCATCATCATCTCCCGGGCCCTGTGAACCGGGTAAACCATCAACCTGTGTAAATTGAATAAATAAAATATCTGTTGTTGGATTGATGATATTGTTTTCATCTTTATCTATCCACAACTGATTGGTAACCTGCTGTGATGCCATTAAACCACTAATCACCCAATGTAAAGCTGCACCTTGTTCAATTGCCACTCCTGTAGATTGACCATTTACGGTAATGGCAAGCTGTGCTTGCAAGCCTGCAAATGGAACACATAGCAAAATAAAACTCAACAAGCTTTGTCGTATTTTTTTACTGAGTGTTGATAGTAAAGTTTTCATTTCATTTGATTTATAGATAATGTGATATTGCAATTGCCAGTTACAATTGATTGAAGTCAGTTTGACTAAGTAAAATGTTTTGTGTTAGAACAAAGTGTAGCAGTGATTATGCAGGAATATCTTGATAAATACCGTGTGTTTTTTGAAGGAGTACATCGTAACTACAAAAATCAAAAAGGGCAAAATGTTTTACATGATTCGGCGCAAAAATGGCAAAGTAGAATATGCCAATGACATTGTGAATACCATTGTAAGTACTATATGTTGCAAATGCAAACATAAATGTTGCCTAAGGCAGATTTTCAACCAACTAAAGGTACACTTATCCTATTCGGAAAATCATGACGTTCGACATAATTTAAGGTCATAAAAAACCCCGATAGTGCTGCTATCGGGGTTGTATTGTTTGATGTTGTGATTAATGCTTACCACAATGACATTGCGGCTTGGTAAAGCTATTGGTTTCTTCGTGCCAGCCCAATTGCGTTGCTTTTGGATGTTCCCACCAAAAAGGAGTTGCTTTCTTATTGGCATTGCCTATCTCATTCATTGTTACGGCATCGTATAAACGACCATTAATCATAGTGTATTTGATAAATTCGGTGTTGCGGATATTAGTCAACGGATTTTTGTCTAACACTAATAAATCGGCCAATTTTCCTGCTTCAATTGATCCGATAGATTGATCTAAGCCCAACGATTGAGCACCACTTAATGTTGCTGCTTTTAAAGCTTGTAAATTACTCATGCCACCTTGGGCTAACATCCAGGTTTCCCAATGTGCTCCAATACCTTGAATTTGTCCGTGAGCACCCATATTTACTTTCACTCCGGCATCTGCTAATTGCTTCGCACTTTTAGATACCAAGATGTGTCCGTTTTCATATTCTTCATCCGGCAACATGGTTCTAAAACGGCTCCTGCTATCAATTATACCTCTTGGGGTAAATTTCAATAAACGTTCTGTTTCCCAAACATTGGTTTTTTGATACCAATAATATTCTCCGTTTGGAGCACCATAACAAACAATTAAAGTGGGTGTGTAACCCGTGGTTGAATTTTTCCAAAGGTTAATTACATCTTGGTGCAATTGTGCTATTGGAATATTATGTTCTATAGTGGTATGACCATCGTTAATCATACTCATATTGTGATAAAAGAAAGAACCACCTTCGGGCACTACTTCCATTTGTAATTCACGGGCAGCTTGTATCACCATTTGTCGTTGTTCACGACGGGGTTGATTATAACTTTTTATTGAAAAAGCACCATAAGCTTTGCTTCTTCTCAATGCACTTCTAGCATCGTCGATTGTATTAATCACAGCTTTAAAATCGCCATCGGCACCATAAATAATAGTTCCGGTAGAAAACACTCTTGGTCCAACCATCAACCCTGCTTTTACCAATTCGCTTTGGGCAAATACCATTTCACTATTCGCCGATGGATCATGCATAGTGGTTACACCATAAGCCAAATTAGCAAAGTATGGCCAATGCTTCTGCGGCGTTAATCCGTATCTGAAATGATTGCCATGTGCATGGGCATCTACCATACCCGGCATAATAGTTTTACCATTAACATCAATGATGGTAGTGCCTTTGGGAATACTAATATTTTTACCTACTGCTTTAATTATATTACCTTCTACCAACACCGTACCTTTTTCGATGACTTCATCACCTTTCATAGTAATGATTCGGGCATTAGTAAAAGCTATGCTGCCATTGGGTTTATCAGCTTTAAATGTTAAACCAATGTTGATGCCTTTTTCGGGCAACACGAAACTACTGTCGGGTCTGCCTGCAATAAATTCAAAACGTTCTGCCAAATTAATGGCAAAATATTCATTGCCCAAGGTATAGTACAACTGTTTGTTATCAGCACTCCAATGTAGATTGATGCCTGCATCTTTACTGACTAATTTTACCGGAAATTCTGCTGTACCGCTACCTATCTCCATGGTTTTGCCGGTATGCGGAAAAGCAGCAACATACACTTTATGTAAATCAACAAATGCTACCCAATTTTCATCGGGAGACACTGTGTACTGACTAGCATAGGTACTTTTAAATATGGTTCGATCATCAAATCCATTTACATCGTAACTGCCAAAAGTTTTGTTGAGGCTGCCAAATAAGTTGCCTCCTGTTTGATAAAAAATTCGATCTCCTGTAGCATTAAACTTAGGGTATTCGCCTTTACTACTTACAAAAGTAATAGTACTACCATCGGCTTTCATTTTATATACACCCGGCTTTGTGGTATAAGCATTTCCTTGTATTTCATTGCCATCTTCTTTTTCAAATACAATCTGCTTCCCATCTCTACTAAATGATGGATTACGATAGATGCCTTTTTCAGAAGTTAATTTTGTAGGATTGCCGCCGTTGGCGGAAATAGTGTACACCCCACCTGTTGCATCATCGTCCCAAGTAACATACACAATGGTTTTTCCATCGCTAGAAAAAGAAGGTTCAAATTCAAAAGCCGTGCCATTCGATAATCGTTCAGGTGTGCCATTGGGCAATGCCTTTTTCCATAAATAACCCAATGCATTAAAAACTACTATTTTGCCATCCGGCGATGTTTTTGCATGGCGAATAACATGTGCCGTAACTTTTTCTTCATTGATATTTTGTTGAAACCGAACTGCCTCAGCAATGGTTTGTTCCACATTTACTGTAAAAGGAATATTGGTAACAACATTCTTTCCGTTTACTGCAACTTTTTGCAACTTACCATTAGCCCAAATAATGATGTGTTGATTATCTGGTGTAAAAGCATAACGAGTATATATACCAAAGATTGTCCATGCTTCTTGTTGGTCTTTACTTAATTGATCGTAGACCGGCCATTCTTCTCCCGTAGCTAAATTTCTGATATAAAGGACTGTTTTTGTTCTCACTCTTTTGATGAAAGCCAATTGTTTTCCATCATGCGACAATTGTGGTCGAAATGCTCCACCGGGACCACCGGTAACTATTTCACTAGTTCCCTTTTCACGGTCAAATCGTTTGATAGCAAAGATTTGATTGTTGGGATCTTTATTGTATTGAAAAGAACCGCCGGGATACATATCTTCTGAATAATACACATGTCGGCCATCGGGAGAAACGATGGGTTCGTTTACATCCTGCTGGTCATTTTTGCGAGCCGTCAATTGCAAACCATTACCGCCACTAATATGATACATCCACAATTCACCGGCACCTAAAGAACGCTGCGAGGTAAAATGTTTTCGTGCAACAATATATTGACCATCAGGTGTAAACACCGCATTGTTGAGTAAACGAAATGTTTCTTTGGTAATCTGTTTGGCGTTGCTGCCATTTTTATCCATCACCCAAATATTATCGCCGCCACCTGCATCTGAAGTAAATAATATTTTATTGCCATCGGGACTAAATTTTGGCTGTACTTCGTAAGCTAATCCTTTACGTAGAACCGTTGCAGTTCCACCCGTTGCCGAGATAGTATAAATATCGCCGAGCATATCAAAGACGATAGTGCTTCCATCAGGAGATACATCCAAATTCATCCATGTTCCTTCATTTACACTAAAGTTGATGGTTTTAGATGGACCGCCGGGATTGTTGACATCCCATTTCTTTTTTTCTTGAGCAAAGGCAGTTAGTAGTAGGCACACACTGCCCATCAGCAATACTATTTTTTTCATGGCTTGTGATTGAGGTTGGGCTAAGGTATCAATAATTAGTGGGTGAAAATGAAAATAGGAAGAGTGGCTGCAATAATGATAGTATCTTTAGAAGATGTTAGTTGATTTGCTTCGATCTAGTAGTCATCAATTTGGGAAAGTAGTTCCATTTTATCCGGGACATGATAAAATAGTAAAGCTTGATTTTACAGCCGCTAATACCGATTTAACAGAGGCTTTGGTAAATGATACTGCGTCTTTTTCTCAATACATTGATAAAAAATTATCCGATGCCAATGCATTGTATGGCATTGGTGGATATGATGAATTGCGAACCGTGTACAGCCGAAGCAAAGTATTTGATTCGACTGTAGAGCCTCGACGCTTACATTTAGGTATTGATGTTTGGGGCAAGGCAGGCACACCTGTAATTGCACCATTAGGCGGTATGGTACACAGCGTTGGTTACAATGGTGCATTTGGCGATTATGGTGCTACCATCATTTTGCAACACCAAAGAAATATGCTGCAGTTTCATACGCTGTATGGGCATATGTCTAAAGCCGATATTTTTCGCTTTCCCGAAGGAAAATACATTAGCCAGGGAGAAATTATTGCCCATTTTGGCACACCGGAAGAAAACGGAAATTGGCCGCCACATTTGCACTTTCAAATCATTATTGATATGGAGTTTAAAGAAGGCGATTATCCGGGAGTTTGTAAGTTAAGTGAACGAGAAAAATATTTAGCCAACTGCCCCGATGCAGATTTGATTTTACAAATGATGCAATATGCTGTTTAATTATTTGGATTGCTGGTGGGTTGCCAACTAATCTTCCCAATAGGTATTACCCAACTGGTCAATCACACCTAATTTACGTTTGCCGTTATATGCCATGAAAAAGAGTTGCTGATTCATATACTCATAATCTAACTTTGAATAAACAGGTTGTGCTATCCATTTATCTAAAGCAAAGTTGTAAATACCGTATTTAAAATTATAATCTTTATCGGCGGTGACCACAATATAACAATCACTCCATTGGTCGTAATCAAACACTAAGATTTCAAAAAAATCGGTTTTGCTGATTCGTTTTCCCTTGTGGTCAATAACATATTGCTGACCACTTTTGGTTCTTACTCTTAACTTTCCGTTGCTTAATAATTGTAATTTGTCAACATCGGTTTTATAGCCGGAAATAAGCGTTTCGCTGCCGGTGTTATCTACCAGAAAATATTGTTTATTTCTTTCGCACAACAGCAATTTATCTCTCATACTACTTACAAAATAGTAATCGGTTTTATTCAGTCTAGTGCCATCGTTTTTATAGAGCTGGTAATCGCCACCATTTCTATTGTCTCTTTGCCAAATACCATTACCCAAGTATTGCATTTCATAATCTTTCGGACAAGATATGGTACAAATGATATTGCCTGAAAAATCGACTAAACCATATTTTCTCGTTTTATGATTTTCAAAAACCAAAACATCATCAGCTTCAACAATTTTTGAACTGTTGCAAGGCAATATTTCATTTCCTTTTGTATCAATAATACCAAAGCCTGATTTTTCTTCTACAATAAAACATTGACCATATTGTGCATAATCAATACTGCTGTATGCTTTTTTGGTGATGCGATTAAAAGCCGTATCTACAAGAATGTACTTATTATTTTCTGCTTCTGATTCGCACAACAAATAGTTTCCAATCATAGAAGTAAAACCAAGTGACTGCGGTATTTGCTTCATCAGTTTTCCGTTACCATCGTACATGGTTTGATAGCCTCCTTTATTACCAATGACAATACCGGAATCAGGGTTGCCAAATGTGCCAATAAAAGCGGTCGGCAATACTAATTTTCCTGCTGTTGAAACAACGCCATTAATTATTTTTCCACTGTAGATACGGTAATGGGAATTATAGTTGGCGATGCTATCATGCTCGGCCGGTATCAACCATTTTTTATCGCTATTTACAAAGCCCCATTTGTTGGCTTTGCGAAATGGATAGGCAATCGGTTGTGCTATGGTAGTATAACCTATCGTAACTAAAACGAGTAATAGTATTTTATTCATAACGTAGAATTGATATAAAAATAGAAAAGGGTATTGAATAACACAATACCCTTAACACGGTAATTATTTTGCTGATGCATTACTTAAGCAGATGGCAATACACCTTTTTAAAGTTTAGATAAACCCTAAATGATCATAGCTGCCTTGTAAAATAGCTTTATCGTCGGCACCTAACCATTTATTTAAAATGGTAGCATACACATTTTTAAAATCTACTTTATATTTTAAGTCACCTTCATCTAAATCGGCTAAATCGGGCAACGCATTAATCAATCCTTTTTGTTTTAAACCACCACTTACCAAAAACATATTATTTGCTGTGCCATGGTCGGTTCCGCCACTTGCATTTTGTGCTACTCTTCTACCAAATTCACTAAAGCTCATCAGCAATACATCATCAAAGCGATTGTTGGCTTTTAAGTCTTTCACAAAAGCCGCAATAGCATCATTCATTTCTTTGAACAAACGATTTTGCTGTCCTTCTTGATTCACATGTGTATCAAAACTACCATGACTAACATAGTACACTTTGGTGTTGATGTCAGACATAATCAGCGATGCAATTGTTTTAAAACTATTGCCTAAATCTGATGATGGATAAGCTGTTGTAGTAGGTCTTAATTTGCTTTGCTGAAAAATATAATCGGCACTGCTGATGGTTTCGGCCATCGTTTTATACAAATAATCTACAGGTTGTTCGCCTTTCACATCTACATGAGATTGAGCAATGGCTTTCAAATATTTTTCTTGACTAGTGCCGTATAACCTGCGAGGATCTTTAAATGCCAAACCTTTTGATTGTTCGCCTTTTAAAGCCAAACTTAACACATCATCAATTTCTAATGCATGGGTTGGTTTATCGCAGCCATGGCATTGAGCATCTAAGTAACGACCAATCCAGCCATGGTTCCAATACTCGGTAGAAGAAGAGGCGGAATGCCAAATATCCATACTGCGGAAATGACTGCGGTCGGGGTTTGGATAGCCCACACTGTTGATGATACCCAAACCACCATCGGCATGAATATCTCTAAAAGCTGTTAAGGCAGGATGCAATCCTACTTCATCTGTTAGCAACAAAGACTTAGATTTTTCGATACCTAATTTTGGACGGCTGCGATAGTAAATATCATTAGCCACCGGAATCACAGTGTTTAAGCCATCGTTACCGCCACTTAATTGCAGTACTACAACTACTTTATTGCCGGGTGGCACAAGCCTGCCTTGTTCAAAAGCTTTTAAAAACTTAGGCAATAACATACTAGCCGTAGCTAGTGAACCCATTTGTATAAACCCCCTACGTTTAATAACCATGATGATGTATTTAAGCGATATGAGTACCATTTGTTGTTACAAATAGCACTTACAAATCGTTATTATGATAATTGATATTCCGGTGTGCTCATTAATGCAACAGTAACTGATTTGATAAATGCTGCTCTACTCGTTTTATCAGCAAATTCTTCTACTGTTTTCAAATTAACCGAGCCTGCCTTAGTGAGTAGCACTGTTGATTCTAACACTTTTAATAACTGCTCTCTTTGTACCGTTTCAAATTGTTTGATATAGGCATCCCAATCTACATTGGCATTAATGGTAAAGCCGCCTTTGCCTAAGGCATTCATGGTTTTTTTGCCTTTGTATTTTTCCATCATACCCATTTGTTGGTCATCATCTGCTTTGGCATTGATAGAAAAAGCATCATTATCTTTTATCAACTGTGGAATACGTAAACGCAACATCAAAGTAGAACTATCAATCCAGTTTTTGCCACCTGGCCAACCTGCTACATTAGGCGGATAAAACAACAACTGTCCTAAGGCTCTTTGCATCAATAAAAACAATTGTTCGTTCTCTACTTCCATCGGTAATAATCGGCGAATGCCCACTAATAATTCTACCGGACTTTTTATTTTACACCCAATGTTTTTAGTATCGTAAAACCAATCGGCTGTAAAAATATCTTTCATCAATCCGCCAATATCATAGTTGCTTTTATAAAATCTGTCAGCCAGCCATTTCACCTGCTTTTCATCTACTACATCATTAACAAAATAGCGATAAACTTTACGGGTAATATAAGTAGCTGTTTGTTGTTGTTCCAGCAATAAATTCAGTAAATCATCGCCATCAAAATTTCCTGTTTTACCCAGTACCGTTTTAGTTCCTTTATCGTGTTGAAAACGCCTGAACTGAAATTCACCTTTTAAATTAAAACCCCAACCGGTAAAAGCTCGGGCTGCTTCTTTAATGTCTTTTTCGGTATAGTTACCTCTACCCATAGTGAATAATTCCATCACCTCACGGGCAAAATTTTCGTTGGGTTTTTCTTTCTTGTTTTGTTGGTTATTGAGAAAACCCAACATGGCGGCACTCTTACTTACCCCTTTCAATAAATCGCCAAAATTGCCCAAAGCATTTTCACGAATTACTTTCAGCAACATTTGCTGGTGAAAAATATTTACATCTCTGCATGCAAAATGACCATGCCAAAACAGCGACATCTTTTCTCTTAGTTGGGCATCAGTAGTCACCATTTCGTTAAGCCAAGTAAGGTTGAGGCTTTTTAGATCTTCTCGGCTTTGATTTCTGATCTTCTTTTTCGTTTCATTGTCAACGCCATTTTTTCGCAGTCTTTCCATTTGAATCGCATCACCAATACCCATGAATAACCCTTTGAGGTTGTTATCGGCCACATCAAAATAATCGGGGGTTTTGACAGCAGCAGTTTCTAATGCTGCATAAACAGCTTTATGAGAACTGTTGCTTAAGGTGGACAATTGTGTTGCAGAAATGCCAAAGCCGGCACGACTCAGCAAGTGCTGCGTCTTCATTTGACTAGTAACCACCATAACATGTTATTTAAGCTGATATAGACTTATTAATACCCATTTGGTTTAACAAAGTGGAAATTAACTCGAAAAAATAGATAAATAGCATTGATTTTCAGCTTTAACAATCACTTTTAAATGAAGCTTAGGCTGATTGTTACGACTATTTATCCTATCTCGGGAAAAAATTTCCCAAAATAGGACGACACTTGCAACCATCTGTGTAGCTTTTCAATCTTTAATCAAAACAACTGCTATGTCCCGTACTTTTCTGGTAGTGGCCATTGCCTTTTGTGTACTAACAATAGGCTTAATTGCCTGTGGTGCTAAAGAGTGGCTGAATGACCCCAGATTGAATAATGAAGACAATCAATACGTTACCTCAAGTGTAGAAGGTAGGGTAACCGACGAAAGCGGCAGCCCTATTGCAGGTGCAACCGTTGAGGCCGGAAAAACCACCACCACTACAGATGCTGCAGGTTACTTTAGAATCAATAAAGTGATACTGAATGCCAAATATGCGGTAGCAGCGGTTAGCAAAACGGGCTATTTTAGAACTGCCAGAACTTTTGTAGCAGAAGAAAATAAATTACATGCGATAAGCATCAAACTAGTTGCCAAGGGCAGCGCTTTAACGGTAAACAGTCAGTCTGGCGGAACAATACAGTTGGTGAATGGCGTACAAATTAGTTTTCCGATTGAAGCGTTTGTTAAAAAATCAACTTTCACATCTTATGTAGGTAATGGCTTGGTCAATTTAAGTTGGATTGCCCCCACCGGCTTAATTCATACAGATGATATTCCCGGCATTTTAAAAGGCGTTGGGCATGATAGCAAAGTAACAGCACTAGACAATTACGGCATTATGGCCGTAGAGATAAATAGTACAACCGGAGAAGCATTGTTTTTAACCCCGGGCAGGGCGGCAGAGTTGCGGTTTCCGGTTACGGGTAATGGTGCAGCAGCTCCCTTGTTTATAGAGCTATGGCATTTTAATGAAGCATCGGGATTATGGGTGCAAGAAGGCTACGCCGAAAAAGTAGGCAATTATTACACAGCCACCGTAAGTCATTTTAGTTATTGGGCCATTATGAAAATAGTTAGATAAACGGTTATTCCACCATTAACCTTAGAAAAGAGAGACGCCGAAAGGGTCTCTTTTTTTCTTTTGTCTAGACCTTGATTTATGACTTCACAAATCAAGTGGTGAATCGTATTTCGATTTATAGGTTTAGATTTATGTACAAAATTTAGAATAAGTGCATAGAAATATTGAAGCGGTCTATCAACAAAGGCTAGATTAAAATATGATGCTTTTGAAATCAGGTTTACACATTAATTTTGAGGAGCATAAAGCATACACCAATTTGATTGCATTTTATGCTTCGCTAGTAAATTAACGTTTGGTGCTTTACTAATAAAACAGAATAGATGGAACAAGATATAAGATGGAAACAACGATTTGAGCATTATAAAGATGCCTATGCTCATTTAAAATATGCTGTAGTAGAGGTAAAAAATCCTAATGATTTAGAAAAAGAAGGAACGATTCAACGATTTGAATTTACCCATGAACTAGCTTGGAAAGTGATGAAAGACTTTTTGATTGAAAAAGGAATTCAAGGAATTATAGGTTCTAAAGACGCAACCAGACATGCATTTCAAAATGAGATCATCACAGACGGACAAACATGGATGAATATGATAGAAAGCAGAAACAAAACAGTACACACTTATGTAGATGAAATTTTAGAAAGCGAATACAAATTGATTATCGATAGCTACTTTCCTTTATTTACTGCATTTTACGAAAAAATGAAAACTTATTTATGAAATTTGGATTAGACCAAACTACGATTGATAACATCAATTCAGTGTTTAGAAAGTACGCTGAAATTGAAGAAGTTATTATATATGGTTCCAGAGCCAAAGGAAATTATAAAGCTGGCAGTGATATAGACATTACGATAAAAGGAGAAAAAGTAACCGATAGCACTCGATCAAATGTTAGTATGGATATAGACGATTTGAATACTCCCTATTTGTTTGATATTTCATTGCATCAAACACTTAATTCACCAACCTTGATGGCACATATTGACAGGGTAGGCCAACAATTTTATCATAGAGATTGAGTAAGGATGAATTGGGTTTTAACTACTCACCATTCACTTAAAAAGGGAACTATCATGTTAAATACGATAATCAAAAAACGCTGCTTACAACTTCATTTTTTTTCCTTTCCTGTATTGATCCTTTTAAAACTCATATTACAGTAAAACTCAAAGCAAATACAAGTGGATGGTGTTTTGTACTGTTAGAAAAAGATTCATCTGTTACTATAGCAGATAGAAAATTTGTTGAACTTGATACTTTGAATTTAGCAATGATTAAAGTTCAAGAAGTTAACAAGTTAAGTTTCAAGATACTAAATCATAACAATGAAAAAATAACGAACAAAGTACAACTATCAAGCTTTCTAGAGACTAGCCCTACGACTGAATATTTAACTTTTTATATACCAACAAAACAAGAGTTGGATTCTATTGATTTTAGTGACTTCATGTCCAAAACAGTTAGAGACATAAAATTTAAGTCTAATAAGTTAATTCAAGATTTTGAGAGGGATAGTTCATTTTATAAAAGTGTAAAAAAGTAATACTGTTTTTTAGCTTTATTTTATTGTAGAGGCTACATAAAAAGCAATAGATAATCCTTTTTTCATCCTTCGACTTAAAGCATTCACCTAACACTTTTTAACAGATCCCTCCACCCAATGCTTTGGACACATCTTTACTATAAAAAATGAGGCACGGATCACACAGATTAAATGGATAAATACAATTTTTTTCTGCTTTGCAGAAAATTTGGATTGTTTTTGCAATCCGCTGTCCGCTGAAGAAAGAAAATACGTAACGTATTCAATTTTCAAGAGCGTCTTTAGTATTAGTAATCAGCTGGAACAGTAATTCATCAAATCCTGAAAATCCATCCAATCCGTGTCTTCCGTGTTCCTATTGGATTTGTGTACACGCTAAAGGATGAGTCGGGGCACCATTGACCATTCACCATTCGCTGCTAAAGGATAAAATTAATAGGTTTGTGAGGGTACAAACCAAGGAGGAGGAATCACCATCTCTCTATTTCCCCTAACTTTAAACCATGAACGTAAAAGCCTTTAAATACACTACGCCATTTATAGTGTACTTGCTTGCCTGGCTCTCTTTTACCCATACCGGTTGGTGGTGTTGGTTGGCTTTATTATATGCTTGGGTACTTATTCCGTTAACCGAATTGGTACTTAAACCTAATGCAGCCAATATGGAAGCAGCCGAAGAAGAAATGGCTAAAAAAGACCGTACCTATGATTATATCTTGTACGGTATTGTGCTGTTGCAATATCCAGTATTGATATTCTTTTTATTTTCTATGCAACAGCCCGACTTATCTACTGCCGATATTGTAGCCCGAGTACTAACCATGGGTTTACTCTGCGGTACATTTGGTATTAATGTTGGGCATGAACTAGGCCACCGTACCAACAAAATAGAACAGTTTATGGCTAAGGCTTTATTGTTAACGAGTTTGTATATGCACTTTTTTATTGAACACAATAAAGGCCATCACAAACATGTAGCCACACCCGATGACCCCAGCAGTGCACCTTATGGTCAATCTTTGTATGCCTTTTGGATTCGTACTATCACCGGCACGTACAGCAGCGCTTGGGCTATTGCTGCCGACGACTTAAAAAAACAAGGCCTGCCTGCATTGCATTGGAAAAATGAAATGTTGCAATTTCAACTGCTTCAACTATTAGTTATTATTGGTATTTATTTCGCCTTTGGCGGAGTGATTACGTTGTATTTTATCGGCGCAGCCATCACCGGCATTTTATTACTCGAAACAGTAAACTACATAGAACATTACGGTTTACGTCGCAAACAAACGGCTGATGGCAAATATGAAAGGGCCATGCCTGCACATAGTTGGAACAGCAATCATGTCATTGGTAGATTAATGTTATTTGAACTCAGTCGCCATAGCGATCATCATTATTTAGCATCTAGAAAATATCAAATTCTTCGCCATCACGATAATGCGCCGCAAATGCCTACCGGTTATCCCGGCATGATGATTTTGAGCTTATTTCCGCCGGCTTGGTTTTATGTGATGCATAAAGCAATAAAAAAATACGATTAGTCAAAGTCTGTCGTAACGGCCTACCCTTCAGCAGATTAGCCAATGTATTAAAGATAGATACTGCGAAGCCGATATGTTATTTGTTTGCTCATTTCCAATTGCGGCACAAGTATTGGTTATAAGTAGGCATGAACAATAAATCAAAATCTAACTGGAACAAGAAGCTGATGCTGTCTCTTTCAGTTTGTGTATTATCGGCTACTGCCCTTCATGCTCAAAAAACGTATTTGCAAGCTGGTATAAACCTCGCTAATACTTCTGTTTCTTCTAATGGCAACGTAGATAAAAACAGGGTATTAAACAGTTTTAATATAGGCTTTATCAGTGCATTTCCATTAAGCAAAACCGTAAATTTCGAAACGGGTCTTTTACTAACGGGTAAAGGTGCAAAAGAAGATAGATATTACACTGCTTCTACTACCGATAACTATACTAAGCGTAGTATCAATCCCATTTACTTAGAATTGCCTTTAAACATTGCAGTAAAAATTCCGATGGATACAAAGAATGCTTTGAGTTTGTACGGTGGACCTTATGTTGCAGCAGGTATTTTAGGTCAGGTTAAGGGTGAGTCGAAGTTTTTAGGTGTGAGTTCTTCATTCTCGAATGATGTAGAATTCAACAACGATGATCCTTTTACTTCTCAGCAAGAAGGTGCTTCAAATAGTCGTTTAAGAAGATTTGATACCGGCTTAAACTTTGGTGCAGCATTTACGCTAGATAAGTTTATCATTAAAGCTAATTACGGATTGGGTTTGTCTAAAATTGGTTCTAACGAATCAAATACAAACGATAATAACAAACATAGAGTACTTGGTTTCTCTGTAGGATTTGCTTTGTAATACAATCACTTCATTATAAATAAAAAGGTCTGCTGAAGGTTTACTTTAGCAGACCTTTTTAACTTGGGATCAATACCTATTAAATTTTTCCTCTCTTTATATCATCTACTACTCCGGGGTCTAACAATGTAGTCGTATCGCCCAAGTTTTCTGTTTCGCCTTCGGCGATTTTTCGCAGAATTCGTCGCATGATTTTACCACTCCGGGTTTTGGGCAAGCCTGATACAAATTGAATTTTATCGGGTTTTGCAATTGGCCCAATTACTCGGGTTACTGTTTGTAAAATATCTTGTCGGGTTAAGGCTTCATCGCCATGCATATGACCATAAATAACATAAGCATAAATACCCTGACCTTTTACATCATGCGGATAACCGACTACCGCACTTTCAATTACACCGGCATGCATATTAATGGCATTTTCTACTTCGGCTGTTCCAATGCGGTGACCACTAACATTCAACACATCATCTACCCTACCGGTAATTCGGTAATTACCATGTTCATCTTTTAATGCACCATCACCAGTAAAATAATAGCCGGGATAGGTAGCAAAATAATTGGTACGACAACGTTCATGATCTCCCCAAGTCGTTCTCAATATACCCGGCCACGGTGCTTTAATACAGAGATTGCCTTTGAGCATACCTAGTTCATCTTTCTCCATTATTTCATTTCCGTTTTCATCCACTAAAACGGGTTGTACACCCGGCATTGGCAATGTGGCCCAACTAGGTTTTGCAGGTGTTACACCAGCTAAATTAGAAATCAAACAAGCACCGGTTTCTGTTTGCCACCAAGTATCTACAATAGGGCAGTTCTTTTTGCCCACATTTTCATCGTACCAATGCCAAGCTTCCTCATTTATCGGTTCGCCAACCGTACCTAATATTTTAAGTGACGATAAATCTTTTTTCTGCAAAGGTCCTACCCCAAAACTCATTAAACTACGAATAGCCGTTGGTGCCGTATATAAAATATTTACTTTGTATTTATCTATGATATCCCAAAATCTTCCAGCATCGGGCCATGTAGGAACCCCTTCGAACATGACCGATGTTGCACCTGCACTTAACGGACCGTACAAGATATAGCTATGACCTGTAATCCACCCAATATCTGCTGTACAAAAATGAATGTCGCCGGGTTGGTATTGAAACACATTTACAAAAGTGTAATTGGTCCACAACATATAACCGGCGCAGCTATGCACCACGCCTTTGGGTTTACCGGTGCTGCCACTCGTATATAAAATGAATAGCGGGTCTTCTGCATCCATTTCTTCGGCGGGAAAAGAAACAACACCGTTTTGTTCAACTTGATGTTCTGCATGTTCCATCTCATCTTCCCACCAAACATCTCTTCCTTTTAGCATAGACACCGGTGTACGAGTACGGGTATAAACGATAACTTTTTTGACAGACCTGTTACCAATCAATGCATCATCAATTACACTCTTCAGCGGAATATCTTTATTGCCCCTGTAAGCACCATCGCAGGTAACAATAAACTCGGCTTGTGCATCGTACAATCTGTCTGCAATACTTTGAGCACTAAATCCACCAAAAATAACGCTGTGTATCGCTCCTATTCGGGCACAACCCAAAACTGCATAAGCTAATTCGGGTACCATGCCCATATAAATACAAACTCTATCTCCTTTTTTTACGCCATTGTTTTTGAGTACTTGTGCAAACTGACAAACCCTTTTGTGGAGTCTGTTATAGGTTACTACTCTTGTTCTTTCTTCGGGGTTATTGGGCTCCCAAATGATGGCTGGTTTATCACCCAATGTTGCTAAATGGCGGTCGATACAATTTTCTGTAATGTTGAGTTTGGCACCGGCAAACCATTCCACTTTAGGCTCCGTAAAATTCCAATTGAGTACTTTATCCCATGTTTTACGCCAAGTAAAATGATTGGCAATATCGGCCCAAAAACCTTCGGGATTGTCGATGCTTTTTTTATAGGCTTCGTGGTATTCTTCTAACGTAGTAATTTGATAAGGGTAAGCTTTCATGCGGCAACTATTTGAGGCATGAAATTATGTTAATCGTTCAAAATTTGTTCAAGTTTTCTGCTTTTGATTCATTTCATTCAATATTCTGTATTTTTCGTTTCAATTGATAACCAACTGCCTATGTCAGCAAAGTCTAATCCCATTTCTAAAGTCATCTTTTCTTCCTCTTTAGGAACATTAATTGAGTGGTACGATTTTTACATCTTTGGTAGTTTAGCAACAATCATTGCCAAAGAATTTTTTCCGGAAGAACAAGGTACCGCAGCATTGCTTTCTACACTAGCCATTTTTGCAGCAGGTTTTATTGTTCGACCTTTTGGTGCATTGGTATTTGGAAGATTGGGTGATATCATTGGTCGCAAACATACTTTTCTGCTTACGTTAGTGTTAATGGGTGGATCTACTTTTTTAATCGGGTTAATTCCCGGTTATAAAACTATTGGTATTTGGGCTCCTATTTTAGTATTGATATTAAGACTAATACAAGGTTTAGCCCTTGGTGGAGAATATGGCGGCGCTGCTACTTATGTGGCCGAACATGCACCGGCCGGGAGAAGAGGTTTTTTTACCAGTTGGATTCAAACAACAGCTACACTTGGTCTTTTTTTATCGTTAGGTGTTATTCTACTCACTAAAAGCAGCATGAGCGATGAAGCCTTTAAGTCTGAATGGGGTGGATGGCGCTATCCTTTTTGGGCGTCTATTTTACTAGTGGGTGTTTCCATTTATATCAGACTGAAAATGAAAGAGTCGCCGCTGTTTTCTAAACTAAAATCCGAGGGCAATATATCTGTCAACCCACTTAAAGAAAGTTTTGTACACAAGGGTAATTTAAAAATGGTGTTATTGGCATTATTTGGTGCAGTAATGGGACAAGGTGTTATCTGGTACACCGGTCAGTTTTATGCTCAAAGCTTTTTAGAAACCAAAGTAATGCTTGACTTTGAACAAAGCCGCACCATCCTACTTTGGGCTATAGCATTTGCCACACCATTCTTTGTGTTGTTTGGATGGCTAAGCGATAAAATTGGTCGTAAATGGATTATGATGCTCGGTATGTTTTTAGGCATCATTACATATCGCCCCATTTATAAAATGTTTTTAGACAAAACAGACATTGCTGTGTTACAAACCAAAGGTGTTACAGCAATTGGTGAAGCGAAAATTGTTGCGACTATTATTCCGGGTACAACAGATTCTATTATAACTACAACCCAACTCAAAGTATTGAACGATGGTACTCGTTTTAAATCTATTCAATCAGATACGATTCGCCATAGCGGATTTATCGCAACTATTAACTCATCTACCACTTTTATCGATAAACAGTTACCTAATCATTTATATTGGTTGTTTATTGGTTTGGTCTTTATTCAAATAGTGTATGTAACCATGGTGTATGGCCCAATAGCTGCATTTTTGGTTGAATTATTTCCTACTAAAATTAGATATACCAGTATGAGTTTGCCCTATCATATTGGTAATGGTGTGTTTGGTGGATTAGTACCTTTTATTGCTACGCTGATTACCACATTTAAAGGTGCTGATGCTTTATCCGGTCTTTGGTATCCTATTGGTGTGGCAAGTGTTTGTTTGGTAATTGGTTCTATTTACTTATCCAATAAAATTGATGAAAACGTAAACGATTAATGTTATGAATCAACTTAAAAAAGGGTTAGGAATTATTTGGATATTACTTGGCCCCGCAGCCATACTATTTATGTTGTGGCAAGCCTATGAAAAAGTTGGCGAAGCCAATGCTAAAATTGCCTTAGCGACCAGCGAAACTGCAAAAGCTGCTGCGCAAGGTATTGCGACCAACACTTTATTACAATGGTCCATTATTATCGCCATATTTGTACCTATTGCATTTGGCTTGGTTATTTTTGGTAAATATGCCATGCAAGGAGCGTATGATCATCTGCCGGAAAGCTCAACCGAAATTGAAGATGATTAGTATTTGTTGCAGCGCTTGTCACTTTTGTGGTTGAAAAGTCGTCTCCATAACGTTCAGGCAACGAATTAACCAACACATATTGGCATACAAAATAATAAACAGCACTATGTGTCGTTAATTACTTGCTTACAACGGTAAATGTTTTATTTTAACTAAGTTTGTCGAAGAAAGGCCTAGTTCCTTAGAAAATCAAGTAAGAACTCCAATGCTATTACAACTGATTGCCCAATATTATAAGTTTCTTTGGATGGGATTGGGTTGTATTGCCTTTCTTAAAATCATGCTTTCCTTTTTCTTTCATGGTAATTTGGCCGGTATCAATGGTATCATTTTCGCAGTATTTAAGTGGTACGGCGAAGAAGAACAGGAAATGGAAGAATTTAGCGGAAGAAGGTTCTTCATGCGGATTCATAATATTGTGACCATTTTCTTTTACATCATGTTACTTATCATTATTGCGGCTACTGTTCTACCGCTGTTTCTTGGCCCGGTGGTATAAAAATCATCTTTTTAACCTGCCCTTACATTACGGTTACACTTCAAAGCAATATTTTCGCAAAAAATAATACATGTCTTTAGCAGTAACTGATTTGGTGAAGTTGTATGGCAACCAAAAAGCCGTTGATGGTATTTCATTATGCCTTAACAAAGGAGAAATCACTGGATTTTTGGGGCCGAATGGTGCAGGAAAAAGTACCACTATGAAAATCATTACCGGCTATCTTAAAGCAGATAGCGGCAAAGCCGAAGTTTGTGGTATTGATGTTGGAACAAATGCCATTGCTGTAAAGCAAAAGATTGGTTATTTACCCGAATCAAATGCTTTGTATTACGATATGTATGTGAAGGAGTATCTTGATTTTGTAGCGTCGGTACATCAAATTACCAATAAAGCAAATGCTATTGCAACAGTGATTGAAACTACCGGTTTAACCCTTGAACAACATAAAAAAATTGGTCAGCTTTCTAAAGGCTATAAGCAAAGAGTTGGATTAGCCGCAGCCATTATTCATCAACCCGAAGTAATTATTCTCGATGAACCAACCAGCGGTTTAGACCCTAATCAAATCATTGAAATTAGAAACGTAATTAAAGCACAAGGGAAAGACAAAACCGTTTTGTTTTCCTCTCATATTTTACAAGAAGTAGAAGCGATTTGCCAAAGAGTAATCATCATTCATAAAGGAAAAATTGTTGCGGATGACCGTTTAGAAAACCTTACTAGTAATGGTCGCAGTTTAGAACAAACGTTTAGACAACTAACTCAATAGGCGATATGAAACAAAAAACACTCATCATTACATTAGCTGTACTCAGTTTTTTTGCTACTACATTTGGTGCGTTTCAAAAAATATTACATCGGCAAAATGCCGATACCTTTCTAACTATTGGATTAATTTGTTTTGCTGTATTTTGGATTACTACACTATGGCAAATGCTCAATAGTACTTTCGTTACCCAACGAGATAGAATACTATGGTTGCTTTTTATACTCTTAATGCCATTTGTTGGTGCATTATTGTTTCAACTGCTTAAAAATCGATTTACTAAAGCATAAGATGACAAAAATCAGTACCAATAAATACTTTTTTAAAGCTATATACACTATAAAAAAGCGGATATTTGCAACGCAACCGAAATAAACTAGATTATTTAACAAGCAACAACAAAAATCATGAGTTACATTATTGAAGTACATGCCAGGCAAATTCTTGACAGCCGTGGCAATCCAACTGTAGAAGTAGATGTTTTGACAGATGACGGTGCTACAGGCCGTGCTGCTGTACCAAGCGGTGCTAGTACAGGTATTCACGAAGCAGTAGAATTAAGAGATGGAGATAAAAAGAAATACTTGGGTAGAGGTGTTTTAAAAGCCGTTAAAAATGTTAATACTGCCATCAGCGAAGCTATTGTTGGTTTTGATGTGAGTGCACAAACTGCGATAGACGAAGTATTAATTACCCTAGATGGTACTGAGAATAAAAGCAAATTAGGCGCCAACGCTATGTTAGCTGTTAGTATGGCTGTAGCCAAAGCTGCTGCTGAAGAAGCAGGTTTGCCTTTATACAGATACATTGGCGGAACCAATGCAAAGACTTTGCCTGTTCCAATGATGAATATCTTAAACGGGGGAGCTCATGCCGATAATAAAATTGATTTTCAGGAATTTATGGTTATGCCTATAGGTGCTCCTTCTTTCAGCGAAGGTTTGCGTTGGGGTGTTGAAATTTTTCATGCCTTAAAAAGTGTTTTGAAAAAGCGTGGCTACAGTACCAATGTGGGTGATGAAGGTGGTTTTGCTCCAAACATTCAAAGCAATGAAGAAGCCATTGAAACAGTATTAGAAGCAATTACAGCTGCAGGTTACAAAACCGGCTCTCAAGTTGCCATTGCAATGGATGCTGCCAATAGCGAATTATGGGATGCAAAAAAGAAAAAATATGTGTTCCATAAGAGTAGCGGTAAAGTAATGAGTAGCGAAGAGTTGGTGAAATATTGGGAAAGCTGGGTTAAAAAATATCCTATTATTTCTATTGAAGATGGCATGGCCGAAGATGATTGGGCCGGTTGGAAAATGCTGACCGACACCATTGGTAAAAAATGCCAATTAGTAGGCGATGATTTATTTGTAACCAATGTCAACCGTTTACAAACCGGTATTGATAAGGGCATTGGTAATGCACTATTGGTTAAAGTAAACCAAATTGGTACCATTACTGAAACGATCAATGCGGTAAGTTTGGCACAACACAATGGGTACAACACCATTATGAGTCACCGCAGTGGCGAAACTGAGGATGTTACCATTGCTGATTTAGCTGTAGCCCTTAATTGCGGACAAATTAAGACAGGTAGCGCTAGCCGTACCGACCGTATTGCTAAATACAATCAGCTAATTCGAATCGAAGAAATGTTAGGAAGCACTGGTGTTTTCCCAACAAAAGGAAAAATTAAGTTCGGTAAATAATTATACTACTGCCACACTGTAACGGTGTGGCAGTTTTGTTTATTCAGGTCCAATTCTGCTATCTTTATCTTGTTTTTGAATCTTTATGATGCTTTTTTTCAAGATACTGCGTAATAAATATGTGATTGCTACCATTTTTTTTGTGGTGCTCTTACTATTTTTTGATAGAAATGATTTGTTTACGCAAAATGAAAGAAATACTGAGCTAGAAAAGCTCACTGCTACCAAAATGTATTATCAAAGGGAGAATGAAGCACTGAAAAAGCAGCTCTCAGACCTCAAAAACAGTGCAAAAGCCATTGAAAAACAGGCCCGTGAGCAGTTTTACATGAAGCGAAGCAATGAAGATGTATACTTAGTAGAAGAATCCAAAAAGACAAAAAACTAATTCATCCAGTACAATATTCTGTTAGTAAAGCCGTTTTAGAATTGTCGTTCGGATTTTGGATTTTATAACAATCACATTCTGGTTTACTATGTCTACTATTACTACAGAAGACTTGATACAATATTTGTACAAGGATACTTCTATACCACAAGCATTGGCCATTGAAAAAGCGGTAGCAGAAAACTGGACGCTTCGCGAAAAAATGGATGTTCTAAAAGACTCTATGAGACGTTTAGATGGATCTATTGAAGCCCCTCGTCGTAAAGCTGTTGACTTTTTGCTCAACTATGCCGCAAGTACAGTTCAGGAAGTTGCGCAGCATTAATCTGCTGTTCTACATTATTTAAACCGGTATCTTTATTTCGTGTTATAACAACTATGACAAAGAAAGAAAGATACCGGTTTGTTATTGAATACTTTCAAGCCCATACCCCCGAAGCAGAGACAGAACTATTGTACGATAACCCTTTTCAGTTGCTCGTTGCGGTGATTCTCTCGGCACAGTGTACCGATAAAAGGGTAAACCTCACTACGCCGGCTATTTTTGCCCAATACCCTAACCCACAAAAAATGGCCAAGGCCAGTTTTGAGGAGTTATTTCCGTTAATCAGAAGCATTTCTTACCCCAACAATAAAACCAAACACCTTATTGGCATGGCAAACATGCTGTTAGAAAAGTTTGGCGGAGCAGTTCCGATGACTGTTGAGGAGTTGGTTCAATTGCCGGGTGTTGGAAGAAAAACAGCTAATGTAATTACATCAGTCATTGATCGTCAACCTAATATGGCGGTAGATACCCATGTTTTTAGGGTATCGGCTAGACTTGGTTTAACTACAAAAGCTACCACTGTGTTGGCAGCTGAAAAGCAGTTAATTAAACATATTCCCGAAGAATTGGTGTACAAAGCTCATCACTGGCTAATTTTACATGGCAGATACACTTGTTTAGCCCGAAGCCCAAAATGCAACCAATGCGGACTCCAAGAGGTCTGTAATTACTACAAAAAAGCATTAAAGAACAATTAATTATAATCAGAAACACAATAAAGCCAAATTTTTAACGCTATTTGCAGGCACAAACTGAAATTATATTACAATGAACAAATTTCTTGGTCTAATTCTTCTTAGTATAAGTTTGATAATCTTAGAACCGGTTTCAGCTCAATATTATTACTATAACAATAATTATTACGATAAAGATGTAATTATTGAATTTGGTGGCGGCTTTGGCGGCATGAAGGGAATCACCGACGTAGGCAGAAAAAAATCAGTTATTGCAGATTATACTAATTTAAAATCAGTACACTCAAGTGGAAGTATTTTTATTGGTGCAATGTACCAAAACTATGTTGGCGCAAGATTAGAAGTGAGTTTTGGACAAATTAGTGGCGCAGATAGCCTTGGTGGTCTAAATGCTGATAAAAATCTCAGTTACAGAAGTAAAATAAACGAAGTGGCTTTGATAGGTGAGTTCCACCCTTTCATGCTTAATAATAATTTAGAAGAACCTTCTCAATTCTCACCTTATGTTGCTGCCGGTATTGGTTGGTTTTCATTCAATCCACAAGCATATTACCAAAACAAATGGGTTGATTTAAGACCTTTAAGAACAGAAGGACAAGGTTTTGCAGAATATAAAGACCGAGAAGTTTACAAGCTGTCTCAAGTTAGCTTTCCCATTGGGTTAGGTGTTAGATACGAGTTATCTCAAATGTTTAACCTAAGATTTGAAATTTTAAATCGTTTCACCTTTACAGATTACTTAGACGATGCAAGTAAACCTTATATTAATTCTGCCTTGTTTTATAACTATTTAAGTCCGGAGAAAGCTGCTTTGGCCGAAGCTTTGGCAGATAGATCGGCGAATGGTTATGCCGAAGGTGCAGCACCACGTGGTGGATTTAATACCAAAGATGGTTTTCTTACCTTTAGCTTAAAGGCAAGCATTAATTTAGGCAGACAAAGAATTAATTAAGTTGTCAGAACACATAAACAAAGAAGCCACTTCGAATGAAGTGGCTTCTTTGTTATAATGCATTAATTAACGCTTGTACTTTACTACTGATTAAATCTCTTACAGCATTAAATTCCTCCGGCTCCATATGCTTTGGGTCGGGGATTTGCCAATCTACAAATTGTTTGGCAGGCATCCAAGGACAAGCATCGCCACAGCCCATTGTTACGACGGCATCAAAGGGAGCAAATGCTTTTACCTCGTCTAAACTTTTACTATCATGGGTACTTAAATCGTAGCCCAATGCCTTCATAGCAGCTATGGCTTTGGGATTAACGATACCGCTTGGTTTGCTGCCAGCACTGTATGCTTCAACTGCATCGCCGCCATGAATTTTGGCAAAGGCCTGACTCATTTGTGAACGATTACTGTTTTCGATACAAACGAATAATAATTTTTTAGGTGTTGACATAACATTTATTTATCTGGTGCGTAGTGAATAAAAAGTACAAGTGAGTGACACAACGATGTTTAATAGTAGCACTTAAGCTTGTTCCACCATTGCTTCTTTCGTATACCATTTTTTCTTAAACCAAAAAGCTAGGTTGACTAAGGCAATCAATGCAGGCACTTCTACCAAGGGGCCAATAACACCGGCAAAAGCTTGACCACTATTGATGCCAAACACGCCAATAGCTACGGCAATGGCCAATTCAAAATTGTTGCCGGTAGCTGTAAAAGCAATAGCGGTGTTGCGACTATAATCGGCTCCTAACCATTTGCCAATCAAAAAACTGGCTACGAACATGATAGCAAAATAGATCACTAATGGAATGGCAATACGTACAACATCCATTGGAATTTGTACCATCAACTCTCCCTTTAAACTAAACATGAGTACAATGGTAAAGAGCAGGGCAATTAAAGTAAAAGGCGAAATGAAAGGCACAAATTTTTGCTGAAACCAATCTTGTCCCTTCCAGGCAATGATAGCATACCTACTTACTATACCTGCCGCAAATGGAATACCTAAATAGATACCAACCGATTTTGCAATTTCGGCAATAGTAATGTTTACGGTTAAGCCTTTTAGCCCAAATAGCGGCGGCAAAACAGTAATAAACACATAAGCATATATACTAAAAAAGAATACTTGAAAAATGCTGTTTAGTGCTACCAGACCGGCAGCATATTCACGGTTGCCATTGGCTAACTCGTTCCATACAATAACCATGGCAATGCATCGAGCTAAACCTATTAAAATTAATCCTACCATGTATTCGGGGTAATTGGGCAACAGCACAATAGCCAACACAAACATCAGTATAGGACCAATCACCCAATTGAGTAACAAAGAAGCACCCAATATTTTGGTGTTTGCAAATACTTTACCCATTTGGCCATAATTAACTTTTGCCAATGGTGGATACATCATTACAATCAACCCAACTGCCAATGGAATATTGGTTGTTCTACTAGAAAAGGAATGAATAAATGTAGCGGAAGATGGAATGAAATAACCAATAGCAACACCAATTGCCATGGCTAAAAAAATCCAAAGGGTTAAATACCTGTCTAAGAAACTGAGCTGCTTTCTTTGATGGGTAGGGGCACAATTAGTGGCACTCATATACAATACATTTTAGCAGCATCCGCCGCCGGGTGTACAACAAGTTGAATCTACTTTTGGCTTTTCGGCATACACGGTAATGCTATAAATGCCTGAAGCGCTGTTTCTAAAATCGGCAATTTCATCGGCATTAAAATAATTCTGCAAAATATCATCAGGCAAAATAATTTCCTTCTCTTTTTGAATGGTAATATTGGTAAAGCCGTTGGCAGCAATCAACTCCAAATACACTTGCTTTTGAATGGCACCGCTAACACAACCGGCATACATTTCAGCTGCTTGTTGCAATTTTTCGGGCAGCGCTCCTTCTAATACAATATCACTAATACTAAAGTGACCACCAGGTTTTAAAACCCTGAAAACTTCTTGTAGCACATTAAATTTATTGGGTACTAAATTAAGTACGCAATTGCTTACAACTACATCTGCCACATTAGCGGTAAGTGGCATGTGTTCAATATCGCCCAAGCGAAATTCTACGTTATTGAACCCCAACTTATCTGCATTTGCTCTGGCTTTTTCAACCATTTTTTCGGTAAAATCAATACCTATTACTTTGCCTTTTTCGCCGGCAATGCTTCTAGCTACAAAGCAATCATTACCTGCACCGCTACCCAAATCCACTACCGTATCGCCGGGTTTTATTTGTGCAAATTGGGTAGGTAAGCCACAGCCTAAACCCAAATCTGCATCTGGGTTATACCCTTCTAGCGAAGCATAATCTTCACTCATGACATTATATACTTCTGTACTGCACCCTCCGGCACCACAACAACTGGCTGCATTTTGAGCGTAGGGTTGATTGGCAATTTCGGTGTACTTTTCTTTGACTAACTGTTTTAATGCTTCTTCTGTTTGCATACTATTATAGTTTAAAAATTATCTAGCAAGCACAGCTGGTTTGCTTTGCTTGTATGGAATCGAACATGTTGCTGAAAGTGGTTTTAAAATGATTAAAAGCTTGCCAGTTTATACAGTAGCATGTACTTGGGCCACTGATAGTGCCTTTAATGAGACCGGCTTCTTTCAATGCTTTTAGGTGCTGGCTTACGGTTGCTTGTGCTAGGGGCAACACGTCTACTAATTCGCCACAAATACATTCGCTACGTTGTGCTAATATTTTTAAAATGGCGATTCGTGCAGGATGTGCCATTGCTTTGGCAAAGTTGGCTAAATCTTGATCTATAAGGTCGAACGCTTCTGTTTTTTGTATGGCCATATGCTTTATCGTTTTAGTACGATAAGGCAAAGATATGGGAGAAATTCAATTCATCGTACAAATACGATAAAATATTTTTTTGGCAAATAGTAGGAAACAAAAAACCCTTCGATGCAAACAGCATTGAAGGGTTTTATTAAATAATTAATGCTAAGGCGGATAGAAAACGCTTGAATAGAAATGATGAAGCTTAATTAGTCAACAACAACTTTCTCAGCTATTGTCTTACCATTGGCTAATGTAATTTGAATAATATAAGTTCCTTTTGTCCATTGCTTAATCGGTATGGTTGCTTGTTTGGCAGACACTACAACCTGTTTTACCGTTTGTGCACCCTGATTGATAATTCTAATTTCTTTCATGTCATCCTGCGCTACAATATTAATGTAGTCTTTTGCAGGATTGGGGTAAATGACAAAACTTGGTGTTAAGCCCTTAGTATTGATTTGCCTGATGAGAGAATATTGCACTTTACCATCTTTATCTATGCTTTGTATTCTATAGTAAAGTTTAGGTTCATTGGCTGTTGGTAATAGATTATCTAGGAACTCGTAGTGGTTTGTACTACTGTTTTTGGCAGCCATTGTACCTATGGTAAAAAAGTCTGTACCATTGGTACTACGTTGAATATTAAAATGAGACACATTGACTTCATTGGCAGTGGTCCAACTATTTTCTACTGTTTTTTCGTTTCTGGAAAAGATACTAAAATGTGTAAACTGAAGGGGAAGTGGTGCATTTTCTTGATAAACTCGTACATAATCAATTTCCATACCCGATTCCATAAAACCTGCGGTAACATTGGCATCAATGGCTACGTTTAACAGCAGATACTGCTCGGCATCGAAAGGCCAGGTGTATTGGTTTTTGGTTGCAGGGTTATAGCTGAAGTGATTTATCCCATCTACACTAAATGTAATGCGTTGTGCATTCCAATCTACCGCATACACATGAAAATTGTTAGAAACACCCGGAATGTTTTGTGCATTGGTAACATATTGTCCAGCATTCAAATTTCCATTTACAGGAAAATGCACGGCACTAGACACCACATTTTGATTGGTTCCCCAATGCTCCATAATATCTATTTCGCCACAAGCCGGCCAATTGGTAGTGCCAAAAGTGGGTGTCCAATAGCCACCGGGTTCATTGATGTTTTTGCCCAACATCCAAATGGCAGGCCATGTTCCGGCACCTGTTGGTAATTTGGCACGGACTTCTACTCTCCCATATTTAAAAGCAAATTTTGAATTCAATCGGGCAGATGTAAATTGTTTGGTTTGCCCTTGACTCGTAAACGATTCTCTTTTCGCAACAATATTTAATAATCCGTTATTGATGAATGAATTTACGGTACGGTTGGTATAATGTTGTTGTTCATTATTGTACCAACTTACGCCGTTTGGCAATTGTGTTTGATGAAACCACTTGGTAGCATTGACCGCACCGTTTACATCAAAGTCGTCGTTCCATACCAAACTATTGAAGGTAGAAATAGCACCGGCATATACAAAATCATCTATATATGCCAATACGTTGGCATTGTTGTTTTCGCCATTTACTTGTAATAAGACCCTGTTAAAGTCCCAGCGGTTTATAGGATTGCCCGATGAAGGATTTAAGTTGATGTAAGCATCAGTCGCAAAATTGAAGGTTATCGTTTGCCATTGGTTTAATACAATCGGCTTAATGATTTCACACTGTGTTGACCAAGGTGCTCCCAATGAACCGTTTTGAAGTTTTAATGCTATTTGATTGGTTTGGCTGCCTGTTAGTCCGCTAGATGGCACATAAATTTTTAAAGAAAAGGTAGAACTCGTAGCCAAGTTAAAACTAAAACCGGCATCAAAACGCAGGTTAGCATAAAGGCCGCCAACATCTGCATATCGTAATACTTTTGCTGAAGTATTAATACCGGTTTGAACAGGATTATTAAAAGTGGTATCAATTGCACAATCATCACCAAACCACGAAGTAATGGTTCTATTTCCTTCAAAATTATCTCTTAAAATTTGAGCTTGAGCAAAGAAAGCGCTGTGTAAAAAAACAATTACCAATGAAGCAACGAAACGCAGTTTTGTTTTTTTGAAAGGGAAATATTTCATGTTGTGCAATTAAAGCGGATAGAATTGTAGAAAATTAGTCTTAGGTATTTGATTAAATGCACAAAAAACATTGGTCAAATAAATTCAACTACATATAGATTCCAAATTTAAATTAAATTCTTGGATTAATCATTACCTGTAAGTCCAACAGCATACAAAACAAAAAGCCTTCGATGAGTGGTATCGAAGGCTTTCAGCTAAAAACATGAGAAAAGAAAGAGAGCTGTAGAGGAAGGGATCGAACCTTCACGGAGCAGTTAGCCATAACGCATGGTTGGTGGTCAACCCCGGCATTGCTGCCCTACGTTACGTTTATCCAGGTTTCTCCACCCCCGAGACAAGAGGGCATGTCTGCCAAACATTTCATCACTCCACAGTATAGACTCCACAAAAGAGTCGAAAAGAACTTATAAAGCTGTAGGGGGAGTACAGTAACCTATTGTTTCAGTTTGATACTAAAAATATCAAAATGATATTAAACTAATGATTTTCAATGCTTTAAAAAATAATTTGTAAATCTTAATAACAAATAAGACCAGTCTTAGTGAAACTTTTAGTGAAACTAATTATTTTTGCTTGAATCTTTCCACCATGCCACGTCAACCAGTTGTCCATTTTAGACTTAAACCTGCCGATAACAAAGGCTTATCCATCATTTACCTTCAATTTATTTATCAGGGGCGACGCCTCTTTTATTCCTTTGGGCAATCTGTAAAGACGGAAGACTGGAATGAAAAAAAACAGCGTGTAAAAAATAAACAAGCCACAACAGCAGATGGCAAGTTTGCCTTAAACGATCTCTTAGACAACTTAGAAAAAATTTGTATAAAAACGTATTCAGAATCCTTAAAAAATGGTATTCCTGAACCCGAAGTGCTGAAAGAAGCGATGCAGGCATTTATTGATAAAAATCATTTTGCAAAAGAAGAAAACGCAACCAAACCCACCCTATTTACATTAGCAGACCGCTTTATTAATGGAGAGATTAAGTTTAGAGGGAAAAGTAAAAGTAAGAGTAGTCTAAAAAATTATCATGCTGTTACCAAACATTTGAAAGCGTTTCAAGCCTATAGTAAACGGAAGGTTGATTTTGATAATATCAACCTCGATTTCTTCTATGCTTATGTTTCTTACCTCGAGAAAATAGGCTTGAGTGTAAACACTATTGCTAAAGATATTGCTATCGTCAAAGTATTTATGGGGGAAGCTGTAGATCTCGGCTATACAGAGAATATGCTTTTCCGGCACAAAAAATTCACCTTTAATGAAGAAGAAACTGAACAAATCTATTTGAATGAAGAAGAGTTAAACCAGCTAAAGCGGGCAGAGATTGCCAATGAAAAATTAGACAGGGTTAGAGATTTGTTCTTATTTGGAGCATGGACAGGTTTACGATACTCGGACTTTAGCAATATTGAACCGCATCACATTGTACAAATTGATGATGGATATTTCATTAAGATGATTACTCAAAAAACTAAGGAGTTGGTTATTATTCCTTGTAATCCGATTATTTTAGAAACTTTTAAAAAATATGAGCGAAATGCCAATATGCTACCAAGAGCCATAAGTAATCAAAAATTCAATGAGTACATAAAAAAAGTATGTGAATTGGCCGGTTTGCACCAAAAGGGTAAGCTGAATAAGAGCCCTGAACTCCGAATATGTGATTTGGTATCTTCTCATACTGCCAGAAGATCATTTGCAACCAATTATTATTTACAGGGATTTCCAGCTATTGACTTGATGAAAATTACCGGCCATAAAACAGAGCGATCTTTTTTAAAATATATCCGTGTAAGCAAACTAGATACCGCAAAAAGACTGAACGAACATATCAAACTAACTTGGAAGAGTAAACTACTAAATAGCTAAATGTTTAGTAAGATCAAAGACATTCCTTTATTGTGATCTAAACATATCAGTGAGAGAAACTCCTAAAAAAACAAACCTCATTCGGATAAAATCGTCATTTGACTTCATACCTTTTTAAGGTCTTTGACTTCTCTACAATCTCAGAAAATAAATAGAATACCTTACCGCCTATCTGTTTTTTTTCTATTAAGCCCTTTTTTGTCCAGTCTGCTAGAGTAGTTTTTGATATTTTGGGAACAAACTTTTCACAAACTTCCCTTGGCGATAGCAATTTATCATCCTTCAACTCTAAAGCAGCTTTAATCTCCTCCTGAATAAAAGTTCGAATCATAGGCTCAAGTACTTTGGCCAAATCCTCAGGGGTAATTCCAGTCAATATGATTGTAGGGTTAGTCAATATTGGAAACTTTTTTCTCCCGTTTCAATTCATTATACCTATAAACACCAAAAATCAAGAAACCAATACATGCCGCAATAGCCAAATTTTTTAAAGCCCTTAAGCCGTTATTACTATTACATTCTGTGGGAATAATCAATGAAGATTCCTCAATCACCAAGTCAGCCATGGGAGATGGGGTTGGCATTGGAGGACCTGACCTAAGAGCTAATAAATAATCAGGCCTTGTTGATAGTAGTCTAGTTAAATTTTCCATATTCGTACATATTGGTTTTCGAATAGCGTATACCCATAAGTAAACACTCGTTGAACTTTTAGACCTTCAATTTCAATTGTTTTCGAAAATACTAACCAATGAAAATCACGGTTAAGTAACTCCATGGCAGAAAAAATATTATTGCCATATCGCTGATATAACTCTTGAAGATTTAATTCATTTGATAGCAAAGCAAGCTGCTTGCGCTTATGATTACTACGTTCCTTCTCACGTTTCAATTTGGAATTATAGTAACACAAGTCTGAGCAATAAAAGGCGGACCGTCGGTGTAGCGGTATTGGCGAAAAACAATCTAGACAGTGATTCATTGGAAGTAATTTTCTCCAAAGCTATTACTGAAAACTGCTACAAGTAATGATTTCAACTTCTTTTTGTAAAAGTTGAGTACTACTAGTACTGTCTGTTATTTTTAAAAATAATACTGAATATTGTTTTTAATAATAACAATTAGGGCAGGTATCTATTTAGTTTACTAGTGTATGAATTGAGCTTGCTTGTTATGTTTGAAGCAACTCTACTAAGTTCTTCTTTAGACAATAAAGAACGATTATAATCTTCGAGATAGAAAGCAAAAAACAATATTAAATCTTGTTTCTGCCACCCAAGAGTTTGATGAGTATACCAAAATTTATAAATAGCTGCGTCGAGTAATTTTTTAGGAGATCTATTGCTCTTTTTTAGCATAAATTTTGCAATGTTCTCATCTTTTGGGATAACGAGACCATTTTGAAAAATGATGTCAAACTGTTCTTTAGATAATAATGCTTCATTTGTTGAAGCAAGTCGATCATATAAAAACGAAAAAAAACGAAGCATTTCATCAGATGTCCAAGAATAAGGTATAGCAAATCCTCTTTTTTTCTTCAAATAAATCTGCCAATTTTCTGATTTTATTGATTGTTCGCTTTCCAGCTCTGCAAGTTTTTTTTCTGATAAATGCTGTAAAGTTTTTTGATAATTTTCAGAAATATATTCTTCAATAATCTTGACAATTACCGGCAATTGCCGGCAATCTTTAGCAAATGTTGGCAATTCTTGCAAAAAAGAAACATAAATATCTCTATCTCCATAGAAATTATCATACAACTGAAAATCAAAAAATACTTTAACTTCAGTTTCAGAAAAATCAAAAATTTGAAATAATTGAATTAAAAATAGAACACTAAAAGAATCATCTTCTATATAATCCTCTCTACTGACATAACAACGTCTTTGCAAATCATAAAAATCACCTTCCTTTTCGAAAAAATCGGGAATCGTCTCAAAATGCCAATATTTTGCTAACCGCTTATACTTTTGATAGTACTGATTGGCTGGAAGGCTAGTATTAACATTTGAGGGCTTTTCTAAAAAAGGGCGCAAATCTGCACTTATATATACTTGTTGAGCAATTGCATAAATACTTTTCACGGAAAAAGGTAATGGCTGCTTTTTAAGAATCTGATCATTAAAGTAAACAATGATAGAAGAAAGTTCTACGTGAAAATCAATTATCATAAATAATATTCCCTTTTACGACCCGTTAATAAACAATCATGGTACCCCATTCAGCATCTAATTTCCAAACAATTTGAATAAATAAATGTAGTATTTTCAATCACATTTATTTATTTTGAAATTAAGTTGAATAATAAAAACAACTATCTAAGATAATCTATAAAGTTCTTTGAGTATTATAATTGTAAGGGAGTTGCTAATTCTCCATATAGTGTTATTCTTTTGGCATGACCATGCCGGGCAGAAATTACAGCAGTAATTTGTACCGTTATGGGTTTAATGGTAAGGAGAATGATAGTGAGGTAAAGGGGGAAGGAAACAGTGTTGCATATGAGAACCGAATCTATGATACAAGGCTAGGAAGATGGTTAAGTTTAGACCCTTTGCAGGCCAAATACCCTGGTGAATCACACTATAATTTTGTAAGCAATAGCCCTATATTTTTTAAAGACATAGATGGAAGGGATAAATATGAAACTATAACTATTCATACAAAAAGCGGTAAAGTAATTGAATTGAGGAAAACGACGGCCAATTATTTTAAATATAAGGTTACTATAAGTGCTACAAATGCATGGAATAAGACTGTGCAATATGAAAAAGCAGATGTGTATACCAATATTATTATTGATGAGGCGAATCCAGATAAAAATTCTTATAAAGAATCTGTAGGAGCTTACTCTACAACCACATGGTGGCAATACTCTGTATTTTCTGATTGGTCTTTGGGTAAAGATGAAAGTGCTTCAATTAAATATGGATTTCATATTTATGGAGGTGGTATAAAAGATGAGGGCTGGCAAAATAAGCTTCCCAAGGCTTCTGATGGGAGTGAATCATTAGATTTAGGGAAATTTTTTGAACTTACTTCAAGTCTACATTCTCAGCTTAGTTCCAAAAGTATTCAAGAGGATTATAAGATAGTAAATAAGACAGTTACATCTTGGGTTAAAGGTCAAGAAGTAACAGATTTTTTTGATAAATTAAATAACCTGCTAAATGAGAAAAAAATATCTCCTATACAATCACCAATAAAGGAAAATAGATCGGAGCAATTTGACCCTTCAACAATCATGTACCCACATGCTCCAAATTCTAATGGAAAAATAGAGTCTTGGAGTGGATTAAAATCAACAGCTGATAGTTCTTGGGCTCGTTTTAAAAGAAGCAACCCAAAAAGCAAAGCAACTCCCCCGCCTCCAAAAACATTAAAACAAATACAAGCAATTTATTAGTATATGAAAGTTTATATGACTGTTTTTTTCTTCGCCATTTTTTTTAGTTGTAGAAATCAAATCGGTGTAAAGAAAATATTATTAAATAACGGAGGCTATGCGATTTTGCCATTCAAAATTGTCAATGGGGATACTATACTTGAAGGTAAAGGGCAGTATTATTCGAAACTTGGTATCTTACAAGAGGAAATTGAGTATAAAAAATCATTAAAAAACGGTTGGCATATTTCTTATGACTTTAATGGTAAAGTAGAACAGAAGATAATGTACATCGATGACATAGCTAATGGCGAGGCTATTTTTTTTGGTAAAAATGGGAAAAAAGAAATGGAGTCTTTTTATTTTGATGGAAGCCCTTTAGTTAATAAGTGGTTATTTGAAAATGGTCAGTTTAAGCTTATTAATTTTATGAGTAACGGCTATCCATATTATGCAATCAAGTTTGATTCTTTGGGTCAGAAAATTAGTGAAAATGGATATGTTTTTTCAGGAGATCTAATTAATAACCAACCACTAGACTCAATATCAATTGACAGCGATTTTGAAATTAAGATAAAAACGGTCGCATTTAGGGGGTATTCTACCCGAATTGAGATTGCTCTTTTCGATTCAAAAAGTAATGTTATTAGCATTATCGATTCACTGCCCATCAATAATTATTTAGCATCATTCAATTGGAAGTTCAAAGATTCTATTGTACATAAAATTGGTATTGCTGGGGAGCTAAAAAATTCAACTACAATGGCTGTTATTAAAAGGGATACTATTTATAGAACCATCAAGGTAATTCCAAGATCCTTGTAGTTTTTTCACCTTGTTTCCTGTCCACTCAACAACTGTTTAGCGGTTGATGTTCTTAGTCTTTTGACTTTCTGGGAGATACTTAATATGCCGAGTGTATAATCTTAATGACCCCAGCATGAAATACATTTATTTTGAAATTGAAAAATAAAAACTACTATCTTAGGTAATCTAAAATTAGAAAGTTCTTTGAGCATTGCAATTGTAAGTCAGTTGCCAATTACGCTTATTAGTGGTATTCTTTTGGCATGACCATGCCAGGCAGAAATTACAGCAGTAATTTGTATAGATATGGGTTTAATGGGAAGGAGAATGATAGTGAGGTAAAGGGGGAAGGAAACCAGCAGGATTATGGAATGAGAATCTATGACAAT
>CALRQJ020000006.1:0-221409 GCA_943370285.1 Methylophilus rhizosphaerae
GAGCGTTAGATACTGCGTAGAAACCGAAGATTGCGATAGTAGCGAAGATGAACTTTTTCATAGAAAATTGATTTTTATTGGTTTTGATTTTTTTTATTGGATTGCTAACTATTATTCCAACAGCGTGCCAAAAAGGTTGCATAGGGCAACAGTAAAACGAAAAATAGTTTTTACGCTAAGCGCTAAACCATTGAAAAACAATGTGTTGTGGAGATAAAAATTCTCAAAAAAAATTGTGACACCACAATGTCCTAGTCGCTCAAAACTGGGCATCCAACAGCAATCTTTCCCAGAACGGGAAAAAGGAATCTAAATAAGAGAAGTTAAATATTTACCGAAGCGGCAATTGATTGCTTTGTGTATGTTCACTTGGTATACAGCAATACGATTGAGTAAAAAGCGGTAAATTCGATGTATAAAATTTAGCGAATGAGTGTTTCAGAAATGAAAAAGAGAGCTATTGAGCAACTAGAAGATGAAAAAGCTTTACAAGAAATTATTAATCATTTGAATGATTTAGAAAAAATGTACAGCAATTAAACTTAAGCAAGCACTTTGATGTTTCGACAGTAAAATTTGGAGAAGCACTTCAAAAATTAGTGCAATAATGATTCATCTAAATGACATTCTTGAGTAGCTAAAATCGCATACTAAACCACTGTAAATTATTTTTAATCTGAAATCTTGGTAGAAGCCTGTTGCTTTGCTTCAACCGCAGCGAGTATAATTTTGATTTCGCTGTAGCTGATTTGATCTCCCAGTTTTTCTTTGATATCGGCGGATGATAATTCCTCGCCGTCTGCTGCTATTACTTTATTTACTAGCGCCATCTTTTCTTCGCTTACTAATTCTGTTGCAGGTATAGCACCTGTAGCAACATAATGGGCTAAATGACCTTCAATGGTAGATGGTGCAAAGTTTCTGATGGCGGCTATTTCCGCAACCGTCTTTCCTTCTTTATATAAATTGTACGAAACCAATTTGGTATCAACTTTTGGTGAGGTGCTTTTTTCTTTTCTTTCTCGTTTCTGCTTTTTTTCATGCATCAACGAAGGCAACCCGTGTTGCTTTGCATACACTTGAATGATGGCTAAAAAACTATCACCATGCTGTTCTACTTTCACTTTACCAAAGCCACTGATTTGTAACAATTCTGCCTTGGTTTGTGGTAAGTATCGCACCATTTCATCCAAGGTTTGAGCACCGGCAACCAAATAAATAGGCAAGTTATGGTCACCGGCAATACTGTCTCTTAATGCTTTTAATTGTTTGTACAATAAAGGGTGCAGACTATCCTTACGTTGATAAGTAGACGCCAACGCATATACATTAATGCCAAATGGCGGCGGTACAAATGATTGTTTTAATTGATGAAATACTTGTACCGAAAAATCATCTTTACTTGCAGCATAAATATGTTGCTTGAGCGCTAACGCTGTATATAAATCTTTCAAATCTTCATTAAGGGCTGTAGCATATTGCTTGCTATCGGTAACAGCCGGGCACTGCTTTATGATGCCAATTAAACCCTCTAGCTGTTGATGGAAATAATCAGCGGCAGCTTTAATCCGTTGTTGCAATTTATCTTCAGTTTGTTGCAACAACACTTGCAAATGTTGGTGAAAATTGAGTGCTACTTGCTGCACTTCATTCAATTGTATATCTAGTGCCAACAACCACTCTTTGGTTTCAGGATTGAATGCCGCTTCATGGTCGTTGATGGTATCTTTTATTGCTGCCAATAGTTTAATACATGGTGCAAAATTGAACAATGACAATAATACTGTTTGATAATAGTCTTGTTGAGCAGCTACTAATGCTTGCGGCAATGCCTGTGTTTTATGCGATTGAGCAAATCGGGCAATCCGTTCATCAGCTCTTAGACTTTGAGGCGTAATACGGCTGAGTAAAACCATACCTTCTAAACTGGTACATCTACTTAATGCTACATATACCTGACCGGGTGCAAATGCAGCACCTGCATCAATTACTGCTTTTTCAAATGTTAACCCCTGACTTTTATGAATCGTAATAGCCCATGCCAAGCGCAGCGGAAACTGCTCAAACGATCCAATTACTTCTTCTTCTAATTTGTTGGTCTGCTTGTTAACACTGTACCTAATATTCTCCCAAGTAAATCTAGCTACCTCAATGGCTGCATCATCATCAGGGCATTTTACGGTTATTTTATCTGTTTCAATTGATGCTACCACACCAATTTTTCCATTGAAGAACCGTCTTACTTTTTCGGTATCATTTTTTATAAACATCACTTGACAACCTACTTTCAAATGCAACACTTCATCTGCCGGAAATGCCTTTTCACTAAAGTCGCCTGTGATTTTTGCAGGCAACGAAAATAGTTTTTCTGACAAGGACTCCAATTCTCTACTGTTAATGGTATTGGCTTGATGGTTATGCGTAGTGAGTGTGATATAATTGTTGGCAGCCGAGGGCTGAAAGTTGGGCTGATAACGGCTATGCAGCAACTCGTACCCGTACTCATCCAATTGATTATTTCTTACCTGATTAAGCACATCAATAAACCGTTCGTCGCTTTGGCGATAAACTTTATCTAACTCTACATATACTAATGGTGCAATTTCAATAACATGACTACTGAAAAAGTAAGGGGTTTGATAATACGGTGATAATAATTGCCATTCTTCATCAGGTATGACCGGCGGCAGTTGATGCATATCGCCAATCAATAACACTTGTACACCACCAAATGCTTCGTTATGGCGATTTCTGAAATGCCTTAATATCACATCAATGGCATCTAATACATCGCAACGCACCATACTTACTTCATCAATAATCAACAATTCTAATTGCTCAAAAATTTTTCTTTTTTCACGCTGCACTTTTATACGACCTAATAAACTACTGCTGTCATTGAATCCACCGGAGGTGGTATTAAATCCCTTTGTATTACCGGGAATAAATGGCGAAAAGGGTAATTGAAAAAAAGAGTGTATGGTTACTCCGCCGGCATTAATAGCGGCTACACCTGTTGGTGCCACCACCACTGTCTGTTTGCTTGTGGTGGATTTGATATGTCGCAAAAATGTAGTTTTACCCGTACCTGCTTTACCGGTTAAAAAAACAGAACGGTTGGCATGATGAATAAAACTAGCCGCCGTATCAAATATAGAATTCGTTGATGCCATTTAAAGAATTGTGTTGAAAGATAATGATAGCGAAGGAAAGAGAAAAGCGGAAAAATGATGCTTCGTAGCAAAATTTATCATCAAAATAAAAAAGCGAAGACTTTCATCTTCGCTTTATGTGGGCCCACCTGGGTTTGAACCAGGGACCCCCTGATTATGAGTCAGGTGCTCTAACCAACTGAGCTATAGGCCCTGAATGCCAAATTTGATTTGGTATTCATAATGGGCGGCAAAAATAAGTAAATCCGTGTATTTTCCAACTTAGTTTGTTGGGCAGTTAAGGGTTAACGCAATACGGCAACAAATCCGCTTAACGGCGGCTCGTCATTATTAAGATGAATGAGGTAATAATACGTGGCAACAGGTACAGGCTTACCCTTGTAGGTGCCATCCCACGGTCTGTTATAGCCCTTAGATTCAAATAGCTTTATCCCGGAACGATTAAATATTTCTACCCTACAATTGGGGTACTGTGCCAAAAACCTAACCTGCCAATCATCGTTAATGCCATCATCGTTAGGACTAAACACATTAGGAATAAATCGTTTAATTTTCTCAAAGCCAACTCGTTTAGTCAGGTACAAGGGTTTATGCGTTATCGATACTTTTCTGCTGTTCATGATAGCATTGGGTATAGAAAAAGTTGAAGTGATAGTGCCGGGCATTTGTGGTTGCGGAAAATACTGCACTTTATCCCATTTTTCATTTTTGAAGAGCGAAACATAACTGCCGCCTCTATTCGATTTAAACACATTACTTTCTACACTTGGATCGTTTTGCAATATTACCTCTGCATCGCTAGTAAAGGTTTTGCTGGCAAAAACATCCCAGGTGGCGTTGAGTAAACTATCCGTTTCCGGCTGGCCGGAAGTCGCATTGGTGTACACTTTATAAAACACCCTGGCCAACATATCGGTTTTTGCACTATTTAATTTTAACTGCAAGGGAGTATATACTGTACTAGATATCCCTATAGGAAAAGCCACTAGCTGATTTGCCGATACGCTTTTGATTCTAACATAGCCTCCTTTAATATCGGTACCGGTAACAAAAAAACGAGTATTATCATATCCGTTGATGTTGGCAAAACCTGTAGAGTCGCCTAAAGCGGCATTGTATTTATTCAGAAAAATATGCCCTCGGCTAAATTGCACAGATTGAAGAATATGTACATCACTCACCAATCTAATACCTTCTGGATTATCAACCGTGAGGTTGGCAAATGCAGCGCCTCGATTAATACTATCTACATAATTACTTTCTAGAATTTGTTGACCCGGACTTGCATGACCCGAAGTTGGCGGTCTAAAAATAACAGTGCCGCCTTGTCTGGAGTTATTAACCGCAGAGGAGTCTGTAATTTTTCCTGTAGGGGAGTTTCTAAAAATCTTACCCATGAAGTAAAGCTTGCTGTCTTTGCTCAAGCTTAAGTTTCCATCGTTCAAAAAATATCCAAAAACACCTATTGGCTTATTATCTCCAACACCAATGGTAGAAGCAGTTGCAATGTAAACAGCCTCTTGTGCTGTTGATGGCATAACAACGAGAAGTAAAAATATTATGTAATATGATGTTGTTTTTTTTAGCACTAAAATTCAATTACTGTAATATTAAAGGTTGAACTGTTTCCTGGTGTAAAGTTTTGTTTTGTGGTTCCGGCAGACACACTCATTTGTATGGTGGTAGCGTTTGAAACTCTTGCCCAATTAATTTTTGTACTTGTATCTAAAGCACTTTGAGGAGAAACAGCTACTGTTGAGGTAGTTGATAGGTTTCCCCCGGCTACAGTAAATGTATATACAAAAGAAGACCCTGCATTTAGGTTATTCGGCATATCGTCCATTTGTAATGTATAGGTTTTAACTCTAATGGTACTACTTGAAATAACATTTACTGCATTCAGTGTAACCGCACCACTAGCATTGACAGATAAGTATTTATCAGTTGTAGCTGCAGCGGTTATGGCCGATGTAATACCTAGATTAAGATTACTCGTAGATCCTGTTGCCCCACTCACTGTTAAACCGCCATTTGCCGTTGTACCATTATTTAATGTGGAACCATTGTTTACCGTAACGCCATTTGCAAATGTTTTTGCACCACCAAACGTTTGTGCTGTTGTATTTACTACGCCTCTTACCGTTGTAGATGCATCTGGAATATTTAATGTAACAGTATTGGTTACAGCATTAGCCGAAATATTGATATCGTTTCCGGCACCGACAGCCGAACCTGTAGTAAGCGTAACAGTTGACCCATTAAGACTTTGACCCCCTGCACTAATCCTTGTAATTGCCTCATTTAAATAAGTAATCCACTGACTACCAGAACGCAACATCATTTTACCAGAGGGTGAATGAAATAACAACAAACCATCCGGAGGATTGTATGCTCTTACTCCGGCAACCGAAGTATCTGTAACTCGAGGAAGCCACAAGCCTTGTTTACCGTCTGTTCCCCTCACATCTAATGCTACCGATTTTTCTCTATTGGTAGGTTGATCTCCAATCTTTATTTGAGCATTGGCTTGCTGCAAGCAAGCTTGCAGCAAAACCAATAGTATTACATGATACTTTCTCATACCAATGCTTGTTACAATTAATCGTATCACTATTTAATCACATACCATCTGCTGCCATTAGTTTGTACTTTAACAACGGTCCAATCGTTGTAAATACTCATTGAAGTGCCGTCTTCAATTGCACCACTAATAATTACATCATTGGCTAAGCCCCCTGCAATTTTCTTAATGATATATGTTCTACCGTTAATTGCAGTAGAAGGCGTTGGTAATGTAATGGTTATAGCTGCTGCAGATGCATCAGCCAATACAGTATAATCTCCATTGCCTAATGTAGTATTGCCTGTAATTGTTCTTATACTTAAAGACAAACTACCCTGTACTTCTAAGTTAGAATTAGCACTACCGGTATTACCAATTAATACTGTTTTTGCAGCAGCAACAGAATCTACAAATGTTTTATTACCACCAAAGCTTTGTGCTACAGTAGACACACCACCCGGTGTGGTTACACTTGCAGCATGTAATACCAAACTATCACTTAGTGCCCCTGTAATTCGAGATAAACCATTGGCATTACCCGCTAATTTAAACTCTCCTACAAACCAATTTTTAAAGGCATCTGTTGCAATAGTTCTTCTTCTGACAGCTCCGCCGTTAGCGGTATCAATAACCAACACTTCGGTTAAGCCGCTACTACTGTTTAAGCTTTGAAAACGAATACTGTCTTGTACAATTAATCTGCCGGTAGTAGTAGAATCTGTTACAGTCAATGTGTTACCAACAGTGGCTGAATTAGCAATACTCACATCACCCGTTGTACCATCAATCGTCATTCTTTCTATACTATTGGTAATGATGCGAAGAGTTTGAGCATTCAACGATCCCAACTTTTCGGTACCGGCCAAATTATCGCCGGTTTTAGACCACTTGTCTAATGCAACAGAATCCGTAGTAATACGCTGCCAAATTCCCGCCTTGCGAATGTATAAGCCTTTACCACTGTTATTACCCGGTGTAAAGTAAATCAACATTCCATCCGGAGGAGTAAGAGTGTTAATAGCTGCGGTATCTGTTAATCGAGGCAACAAGAAACCCTGGCGATCACTTTCCAATTCCAGTATAGAAGATTTTTGAATTTGAGTTGGATTAGTACCAACTTTTAACTGTGCACTTGTCTTGGATACTACCAAGGTGAGGGATAGCACAATGCACAACCCTTTTAGGAGGTTTTTCATAGATTTCATAACCTTTGGATTTTTGGATTTTTCTTGGATGTTTTTAAATCGGCAATTCGCTGCAGTTGATCAGACTGCTGCTGAAATCCCTAACAAACATACGGTGTAATAACTTGATTAGATGTTGATTAGCTGTGTATTTGTCCGAATTCATTACTAAAAAAATCTTTTGGGATAGTTATACGATTTACACACCATATTTGCATTATGTCACCAATAAAGAACATCATTTTTGATTTAGGCGGTGTATTTATTCAAATAGATTACCCTAAAACAGAGACTGCATTTATAGCTGCCGGAGTAACCGATTTTACAGGTTTATATTCACAACATCATGCCGGTCCTTTATTCGAACATTTAGAGACCGGAAAAATTTCGCCGCATGAATTTTATGATCAATTTAGATTGGCTAGCGGTCATGATTTAACTGATGAACATATTGAACAATGCTGGAATGCCATGTTGGGCGATTTTTTTCCCGCTGCTTTAGACTGGTTAGAGAAAATTAGTAAACAGTATCGCATTTTCCTTTATTCTAATACTAATGCCATTCATTATAAAGCATTTTCGGCAGCGTTCACCAAACAAACGGGTAAAAAAAGTTTTGATGATTATTTTATAGCCGCTTATTATTCTCACACCTTTGGTTTAAGAAAACCTTATGCCGATTCTTACTCAGCATTACTTCAAAAAGAAAACTTGCTAGCAGCCGAAACTTTATTTATTGATGACACTGCTATTAATATTGAAGGGGCAAAGCAAGCAGGGTTACAAACCATTCATTTGGTGGCTCCGCAAAAAGTAGAATTATTGTCGTTGTAAGAGTACTTATTTCACTTCTTCAAAATCAATATAATCGCCTGAAGATGCCGGCGCAGTAGGTGTTATCTTTTCTTTTACAGGTTGATGCTGTTGTTGGTATTGCTCTTGCTGCCTACGCTGCAAGTCTTGCATTTCCTTCACCTTGTTTTTCATTTGACTAGCCACTTTGGTAACCGGCAATACAAAACCGATGATAAAACGGTACAATACATAAATAACAATAGCCCACAGTATAATTTTGAACATAATGCTGCAAAATTAAAACTTAGCTGCTTTCTAATAGTGTTAAAATGATATGCGGCAAATACCAAATTTGCTATCAATAAAGACAAATTTGGAAGTAACCTATTCTTTGCTTTACATTTGCAGCGGACAAAAGAATAACAGAAGGGAACGGCTACCGTTCCCTTCTCTTTTTACTATGACTTCCGAAACAGTATTACAACAGATAGAAAACATGGTCATCGGGCTGTTAGCAGCCGAGCCATCGCATTTTTTAGTTGGCATCAAAATCAAGCCCACCAACAATATCAAAGTATTTATTGATGGGGATAATGGTTTGCCCATTGAAAAATGTGTACGCTACAATAGAAGCTTGTACAAGCTTATTGAAGAGGCCGGATTTTATCCCGAAGGCGATTTTTCATTAGAAGTTTCTTCTCCGGGCATTGGCGAACCCCTTAAAATGTTACGTCAATACGCCAAAAACAAAGGCCGATTTGTAGAAGTGGTATTTCTAGACGATACCAAAAAAGAAGGGCAATTGATAGAGGTAACCGAAAATGATATTTTAATAGAACAAACCACCGGCAAAGGCAAAAAGCTTGAAACCGCTCAGTTTTTAATTCCTTTTGACAATATAAAATCAACAACCGTTCAAATTAAATTTTAAATAACAGATGCGGCAACATAGCAATAAAGGTGCTATTAACCGTACATCAAAATCGAAAATGGTATGGCAAGTATTAATTTGATTGAAGCATTTCAGGAGTTTAAAGATGCAGAAAGCATTGATCGCCCCACGATGATGAAAGTGGTAGAAGATGTGTTTAAAACATTGCTTCGCAAAAAATATAGCAGTGATGATAATTTCGACGTAATCGTAAACGCCGAAAAAGGTGACCTTGAAATTATTCGTCGCCGTATGATTGTAGAAGATGGCGAAGTAATGGACCCTTTAGCTGAAATTGCTTATACCGACGCCATTAAAATTGAACCAGATTTTGAAGTGGGTGAAGAATTATACGAAGAAATAGATATTCTAGACTTTGGTCGCCGTGCTATTTTGGCCGCTAAACAAACTTTAGCCAGTCGTATCAGCGATTTAAAGAAAAATACATTGGTTAAGAAATATGGTGACCGCATTGGCGACATCATTAGTGCAGAAGTGTACCAGGTTTGGAAAAAAGAAGTGTTATTGCTTGATGAAGAAGGCAATGAATTGATTTTGCCAAAATCAGAACAAATTCCATCCGACTTCTTCAAAAAAGGCGAAAACATTCGTGCCGTAATTAAGAAAGTTGACCTTAAAAACAATGCGCCGGTTATCATTTTGAGCCGTACCAGTCCAGATTTCTTAGCCAAACTATTGGAGATTGAAGTGCCGGAAATTTTTGATGGCCTTATCGTTATCCGCAAAATTGTTAGAGAACCGGGTGAAAGAGCTAAAGTGGCTGTTGAAAGCTTCGACGATAGAATTGATCCGGTAGGTGCTTGTGTGGGTATGAAGGGTAGCCGTATTCACGGTATCGTAAGAGAGTTGAAAAATGAAAATATTGACGTTATTAATTTCACTACCAATATCAATTTGTTAATTCAACGGTCATTAACACCAGCTAAGATTACTAGCATGGATATTGACCAAGAAAACAAAAGAGCATCAGTGTATCTTAAGCCAGACCAAGTGTCTTTGGCCATCGGACGCCGTGGAGTAAACATTAAACTAGCTTGTGAATTAACCGGCTTAGAGATTGATGTATTCCGTGATAATGAAGGAGAAGTAGATGAATTTGATATTGATTTAGAAGAATTCAGCGATGAAATTGAAAGCTGGATTATTGATGAATTTAAACGTGTAGGCTGTGATACTGCTCGTAGTGTCTTAGCTTTAACCGCTGAAGAATTAGAAAGAAGAACTGATCTCGAAATGGAAACCATTAATGAGGTTAGAAAAGTGTTGAAAGAAGAGTTTGAAAAAGAATAATAACCGAGTTTGCCGAATAGCCAACTTTGCAGTGTTCTAAAGCTCAAAACAGGTTACTTTTTGTGGCTTTGAGCATAAACATGGCGAGGTTAGTTATAAAGGCAGGCACATAAATTATAAACCGGAGCCCGCTGCCACATTCAATATGGTAGCAGGTATAAAATCAGATATGTCAGAACTCAAATTACCAAGATTACTAGCTGCTGCCAAAGAGTTTAATATTGGGCAGGACACCCTTATTGACTTCCTTGCCAGTAAAGGCTTTGGCAAAGACGATTTAAAACCTACCGCTAAGCTTACCGAGGACATGTACCTTGCGCTACAGCGTGAATTTCAGGGCGATAAGGTAGCCAAAAACAAGGCAGACCAAATCGAAATTCCTAAAGGCATACAGGAAGCCAGGAAAAAGAAAGACGAAGAAGAGTTTGTTTTCAAAAAAGAAGAGAAAAAGCCTGTTAAAGAAGAAAAACAGCCAGAACCTGTTCCGGTTGTAGTGGTTGAAGCACCAGCTCCACCACCACCGCCTCCTCCGCCACCACCTGTGGCTGATGTTCCGACAGAAATAGCAGAAGCAACTGCAGCTCCAATCGTAAAAATTGATGCTCCGGAAATAGAAGGACCTAAAGTAGTTACCAAAATAGACTTATCGGCTATCGATTCTTCGACCAGACCTAAAAAATCTGCTAAAAAGAAAGAAACTCCTGCTCCGACACCGGCTGCTGAACCAGTGGCCGAAAAGCCAGCTGCGCCAATTCAGACCCCTGTTGTAGAAGTTACCCCGGAAGCACCGGTTGACGATGCACCTCCGGTTATTGAAAATATTAGGGCAGAGAAATTAGAAGGTCCAAAAATCTTAGGAAAAATTGATTTGCCGGTAGACAATGATACCCGTCCTAAAAGAGACGAGAAGCGGAAACGCAAACGTATTCCTATCGACAAAAAAAGTGGCGAAGCCCCTGTTAAAGACCCACAAGCTCCGGCAGCTCCAAGAGCAGGTGGTATCACCATTAATAAAAATCCAGGTGCTGGCCAGCAAGGCGGTGGCAATAAGCGTGGCGGCAACGATCGCCGTGCCGGTGGCAATAAAGGCGGCGCTAGAGATACCGGACGTAGAGAAGACCGTGTTATTGATGAAAAAGAAATTCAAGAAAAACTCCGTGAAACCCAAGCTAAGCTGGCTGGTTCCGGCGGCCGTGGTAAGAGCTTAAAAGCAAAATACCGCCGTGCTAAAAGAGAAGAGGCAGCCGAGTCTATGGGAGACGGCGAACAAGATAATAAACTGCAGGTAACAGAATTCATCAGCGTTAGCGAATTAGCTAATTTGATGGATGTAAGTTTTGCAGAAGTGATTGGTAAGTGTATGGGTCTTGGCATCATGGTATCCATTAACCAGCGTTTAGATGCCGAGGTAATTGAATTGGTAGCTAGTGAATTTGGTTTTGATGTTGAGTTTATTGACATGGAAGCTCAACTAGAAATTGAAGAGGAAGAAGAAGAGGATGCACCGGAAGATTTAGGGCCAAGAGCACCTATTGTTACCATCATGGGTCACGTAGACCATGGTAAAACTTCTTTGCTTGACTATATCCGTAGCGCCAATGTGGTAGCCGGCGAGGCAGGAGGTATTACCCAGCACATTGGTGCCTACGAGGTAACTACCGCAACAGGTAAACACATTACTTTCTTAGATACGCCGGGTCACGAAGCATTTACGGCCATGAGGGCAAGGGGTGCTAAGGTTACAGATATTGCAGTAATTGTTGTAGCAGCTGACGATGCCGTGATGCCGCAAACAAAAGAAGCTATCAGCCATGCTCAGGCCGCCAATGTACCCATGATTTTTGCAGTCAATAAGATTGATAAAGACGGCGCAAACCCACAAAAAATCTACGAACAATTAGCCGGTATGAACATATTGGTGGAAAGTTGGGGTGGTAAATTCCAAAGTCAGGAATTGAGTGCCAAACAAGGTTTAAATGTGGAGTTGTTGCTAGAAAAAATATTGTTAGAAGCCGAATTATTGGAGTTAAAAGCCAATCCTAAAAAAGAAGCTAGCGGTACCATCATCGAAGCTACTTTGGATAAAGGTCGTGGTTATGTGGCCACTGTACTTGTTCAAAACGGTACGTTAAGACAAGGTGATTTAATGGTATCGGGCCAACATTACGGTCGTATCAAAGCCATGTTTAACGAACGTAATATGAAAGCCGGTGAAGCGCCGCCTTCAACACCGGTATTGGTGTTAGGTTTAAATGGTGCACCACAAGCCGGTGAAAAATTCAAGGTGTATTCTGACGAAGCAGAAGCGAAAGAAATAGCGAATAAGAGAGCACAGATATTAAGAGAACAGGGGCTTCGTGCAAGAAAGCATATTACATTAGATGAAATTGGTCGTCGTTTGGCTTTGGGTAACTTTAAAGAATTGAACATCATCATCAAAGGTGACGTGGACGGTTCAGTAGAGGCCTTGAGTGACTCACTACAAAAATTGTCTACTGAAGAAGTTGCGGTGAAAGTGGTATTGAAAGCGGTTGGTCAAATTTCAGAGAGTGATGTATTGTTAGCAGCCGCATCCGATGCCATCTTAATTGGCTTTAACGTAAGAGCTTCTTCTCAAGCACAACGCTTATCAGAAGCAGAAGGTGTACAAATCAAGACATATACCATCATCTATAACGCTATTGAAGAAATCAAGAGTGCGATGGAGGGTATGCTAGAACCTAAAGTAGAAGAGAAGGAAGTAGCTACCGTTGAAATTCGTGAAGTGTACAAGTTTGATAAAGCCACCGTTGCCGGTTGTTACGTAACAGAAGGTAAGATGAAGCGTGACAGTAAAATCAGGGTGTTCAGAGATGGTATCTTGGTATATCCTAAAGGTGAAGGCGGATGGGCAGAATTGGGCAGCTTGAAGCGTTATAAAGATGACGTTAAAGATGTAGCCTCCGGTTATGAGTGCGGATTAACCGTGAAGAACTTCGGTGATATTCAGGTAGGCGATACCTTAGTTGCATACGAAGAACAAGAAGTAAAACGTACGTTGTAATACATACGTTCTCGATACAAAAGAAGCCGTTTCAAGTAATTGAAGCGGCTTCTTTGTTTTAATAAGCTAGGGGTTGACCATCATCTGTGAACCGCCATACCATAAAAAAGCCGTTCCAAAAAATTGGAACGGCTTGGGGAATTAAAAGCTAGTATAACCAAAAACTAACTATGAGAAACCTACTTTAAAAACTCGTATCTCAACACAAACTCATGAGCATTAGCGCCACCGGTATAAATACTCAATGGGTTGTTATAAATATCAAAGCAATAGCCCAAATTGATTTTTTTGTTGATGATTAGTCCGGCAGAAAGCATAACATCTGCTTTAGATCTTACACCAAGACCCCACCAAAACATTTCATGGTGTTCTACCCTTGCGCCAACCTGAAACTCCGTTGGGGCATTTGGCAAATACACTACCAAGAAATTAGGCGTAACTGTAGTTACTTCATCAATATCAAACTTATACTTACCATGAGCATAGAAATGTCTGTACAAACGACCTTCTTCGCTACGGTTTAAATTGCCGGTGTACATATTCAATTTAGATTGAATCAACTGTGCAACTGAAGCACCAAGTTGTAAACGACCTTTGGTATAAGACATTCCAAAACCGGCATCATACTTAAATGTATTATCGCTTGTGCCTAGGGCAGGGTCGTTACCAAGTGTTTGAGTCAACTTGGCTCGGTTAATAGCAAATTGCTGAAATCTTGATTCGATTCCTAACGATAGTTTGCTACCATCATCGCCAATAATATGCTTGGCTACAGAAACCGATACGCCGGTTCTTGAGGTTGGTCCGGTTTTATCGTTATAGGCAAAAGCACTAATGCCCATTTTATGCTTTGGCATGGCAAAAGAGCCAAAAACTGTAGCTGTTTTTGGAGCGCCGCTAATGCTGCTCCATTGAGAACGATAGGTTACACCTACCATATTATTTGGTTGAACACCAGCCATGCCGGGGTTATACAATACACCCTGTAATTCGTACATGGATGATGTTTGTAACTGCTGTGCTTCTGCGGTAATTCCACCTATCAAAAGGGCAGCTAATAAAATATGTTGTTTCATTTTTTTAGTTTTTTAATGATTATCGCAGAATTGTTACATCGCCTTTAAGTGTAATTTGATTGCCATTGATTAAAGTATAAACAATGTTGTAGTAGTAGGTGCCGTCCGGTACGGGCTTACCATTATAAGTGCCATCCCAATTGTTTTGGTAGCTGCCATTCTTATATACGATATTACCGTAACGATTGTAAACATTTACAGACATATTGCTAGTACAAGGAGCACTTGTAGTAACTAACCATCTATCGTTTGTGCCATCCCCGTTTGGAGTAAAGGCATCCATTACCTTTAAACAAACCGGTACAACTGTAACTATTGTATTATCTGATCCAACACAATTGTTATTGTCTCTAACCGTTAAGGTGTAAGTAGTAGTAGTGCTGGGCTTAGCTACCGGGGTGAAAGAATTAAATCCAGTAAGTGTTGCGGAAGGAGACCACACAATAGAAGCACTGTTATTAGAAGCACCATTTAAAGTTACTGCATCCCCCTCAACAATTGTTTTATCAGGGCCTGCACTAACAATTGGATTTTGATTTACAAATACTCTAACCGTACTTGTTCTAACACAACCATTTAATGTAGCTGTAACGGTATAAGTATTAGTACTGTTGATGGTTACTGTTGGATTGTTTATTGTGGTGCTTGAAACTCCCAAGGATGGTGTCCAACTATAGTTTGTTGCCGCACTAGTTGCAGTTAATTGAACAGGCACTCCGGCACAAACTGTTGTTTCGGTATTTGGTGTAGTTGTTAAAGTAAGATTGTCTGTGAAGCCTACGGTCACAGTTTTAGTAAGTACGCCGCAGAAAGCATCTTTTACAGTAATGGTTTTGGGACCCTGGTTCAACCCGCTAAATACATTAGAAGATTGGAAAGATCCACCATTAATACTGTACTGATAAGGAGGTAAACCACCAGATGCGGCAACTGTAATACTTCCGCCATTGGGCGCTGTACAAGTAGCGTTAACTACAGTTTGTGTAAAGTTAACGTTGATGTTTAAAGGATTGCCATACTCCATAATGCTTCCATTAGCAGTAGGTGCGGCAATACCGGTAACAAATAATTTTCTGTTGGTAAATGTTATCCCTGCAGGCACCTTGCGTGGAGCAAAGGCCATCGTTTCAAAAATACTATTGGTTGGGGCAATATCCATTGTCCAGTTAGCACCGCCATCAGTTGTTCTGAATAATGCAGAACCTGCTGCTACATACCCGCTGTTGGCATCATGCCAGGTCATCCCTACTATATTCCCCACAGGCAATAAGGCAGCAAGATTACCAGTAATATCTACCCAAGTGGCACCGCCATCGGTAGTTCTGTACACCCTTTTTACACCTGTATTGGTAAACATATTGCCAATTAAAAACACGGTATTATCATCTATTGCCTGAATCTCTTGATATGTGATTCTAGCATTAGGGAAACCGGTTGGGCCATCGTTTAACGACGGGAACGGACTAATTTTTGTCCAAGTAGAGCCGGCATCTGTTGTTTTGTAAACCGCATTTCTAGCCCCGGCGATATAACCAATGTTCTTGCTTGGAAAAGCAATCTTAGACAATTGCTCATTCAATGTATTAACCGGGAACCCGCCAATTACTTGCCAAGTTGCACCGGCATTAAATGAACGGAAAATAGCCGAAGTTCTTGAAGCGGCAGGCACAGAGAATGCACTATAACCTATTGCCCAAATACTATCTCCGACTGTAGCAACACCCTGCATTTGATAATCGAAGTTGCTGTAAAGCGGGTCTAAAGTGGTTCCTTTATCTGCAGAAAAATACAACACCCCATTACTAACCGCAAAATAGGATTTGGTAAGCGTTGGATAAGCAATACCATTGATGCTGTAGTTGGAGTTAGCAAAGTCAGCCCTTGCTTTATCTTGCCAGGTTGCACCACCATCTTCTGTAACTGTAATGCTGGAACTACCTGCCAAAATACCGTTGTTACAATCGGCGAAATCTGCTGATAAATGAGCAACAGCTACAGGATTGCTAATATAATTACTCTGCCAGCTTCCACCGGGGATAGAATCAGATACCACACCATTATTACCCAAAGCAATAAACTTGCCATTAGGTGCAATATCAATCGCCCAGTTGGTAGCGGTACTATAGGTTCTACCGGTAGGTAAATTTCTTTCTTCAACCCAGTTTCTTCCGGTATCTACCGATGTCCACATTCTATTAGCTGGAGCAAAATTGCTAGAGCCTGAACTAGCAAATAATTTACCATTGCTTGCTCTAACCATAACGTAAGGGTTAGATGCATTCAACACCTGTACCGCTGGAATAGCAGGATAACCGGCAGGAGCGCCGCTTGGTCCTGTATTCAATACTTCAAACTTTCCCTTTTCAAAAAAACCGGGTTTGTTGATGTTTGGTGTGCTATCATTTCTACCGGTTCTAACCCTAACCACCACATTGTTGTTAGATGACATTAGCACTACCATTGAATCATTGATAATATTAAACGCTCTATACAATTGAACGCTTTGGCTAACTGTACCAAATTTTGAAGTACAGTTTAATGCTACTGTTGGATTATAACCCAAGTAACCTAATCTTTCTTTACTTAAAGAGTAGTCGACTAAAGTACCATTATCAAACTTCCACAATAAACTGGCATTATGAGAACCTGTAGTTTGTGTACTTGTGAATGCACAAGTAGTGGTACTTGTAATGTTTGGTATACCTAAATTGGGAAACAAAGAAGATCCCCCACCTGTTACATACCCAATATTGTTACTAGAGAATTGTATGCGATAAATTTCTTTCGCTTTTCCTGTAATTGGGAAGTCGGTAGCCGGATAGGTTGCATTATTTACAAAGCCTACTTTGGTAGTACCGTTTACGGCAGGTGTAGCTAATGAATCCCAAGTAGCACCACCGTTATTTGTTACATAAACTTTAGGAATAGAGTCAGCGGTATTCCACTGACCGGCGATATATCCCTTGTTTTGGTCAATAAACCAGCAAGTATTAATTATTCTGTTGTTAGCAAAAAGCGGATTGTTTACCAAGCTCCATGTTGTACCACCATCTGTTGTTTTAGCTACACACCCTCCAGTACCTACAGCATACGCAATATTTGCAGTGATATAGTGTACATCATAAAATGTAGCTTTCGTAGTTAGTCCTACATTATTTACATAAGTAAAACCTCCGTAGGTCCAGTTGGCACCACTATCCGTACTTTTGGCAATACCACCATCAGCACCAACAGCAATTACATTATTGTTGTCGAAAAAATCAACATCAAACACAGTAAAACCAAACTGCTTAGGATTGCTGAATTTCCAAGTGGTAGTGTTGTACGACCCCTGTCCAATAGCGACAGAAGCGCAGCACAACATTAAAATGAGAAAACTGAAAATTTTCCCCGTCAAGAGCTTGTTCATAAACATGTTGCTTTAAGTTTTAGTTTAAATTCTGCAACAAGATTAATCGAATTGCCAAACAGGGTTTGTAGAATTAATTCTACATGCTGTAGTAACTTTAATGCTCAATATTGTTTCATCAAATTTGTTATGCGTTTAATTGTCTGTTTATCAATACTAATATGTTCTTTGAGCTATGCTTATGCTCAAGATAAATCTAATCGAGGCAAAGAATTTTGGTTGGCTTATGGTTTTGATTATACGTTTTTCAACGAAAGCCCGATTAACTCACAAGACTTTGCCATTTATATCAGCACCGAACAACAAGCGGCTACCGTTACGGTACGAGTTACCAATACAGGATATACTCAAACCTTAACCATTCCTGCCAATACGGTGAATGCCACAATCATCATTCCAAAGTCAGGTGCAGATGATGCCAGAACGTTGACGGATGGTTTACAAAACAGAAATATTCATATCCTTAGCGATGTGCCTGTAGCAGCTTATGCCCACGTGTATGCTACACAGGTTTCCGGCGCAACAATGTTAATGCCGGTTGATACTTATGGTTATTCGTATCGCTCTATTAACTACTACCAAACTACTTCTCAAAGCAGCCCTAACGACTGGTATTCGTGGTTTTATGTGATTGCTTCTGAAGATAATACCAGAATAAATATTACCCCTTCTGATACTACAAAAAACGGTTGGTTGCCTGGGCAAACCTATACCGTTAACTTAAACAGAGGCGAATCGTATCATGTGTTTGGAAAAGCGACTTTTAACGGCAATCCGGCATTTGCCAGTAAAGATATGACGGGTACAAAAGCGGTGTCTGTTCCGGGGGCAGATGGCAATTGTCACCCCATCGGGGCTTTCTCCGGTTCGGGTGGTATTCGCTTATGTCGTGGCGATGGTGGCGAATTCATGCACCAACAAATTTTTCCTACACAAGCCTGGGGCACTAGATATCTAACCTATCACACCATCAATAATATTAGCACTAATATTAATGAGACATTCCGCAACTATTACAGAATCTGTGTGCTTGACCCCACCACCGTTGTAAAAAAGAATGGTGTGCCTATGACAGGTTTAATAAAGGGTTTCTTTTACGAACATATGGATTCTACGGGTGGTGATTATTTTGAATCTGATAAACCTATCATGGTTTCGCAATACACTCCCAATAAAAACCAATGCTGGAACTTCCCTACCACAAGTCCATCACCACCTTCATACGGTGACCCTGAAATGTTTTATTTGAGTCCGATTGAACAAGGACAAAAATCGGTTCTATTTTATGTTAGCCGAAAATCATCTATTGATTATGTTTATGCCAATATTCATGTGCCAACAGCGGGCTTATCTTCATTAAGAGTTAATGGCAATGCAGTACCGCCCACACAAATTGTTACACATCCAAACTATCCGACTTACTCAGTGGCACTTGTTCGTTTTTTAGGTGCTGCATCACAACACAGAATTACTTGCGACTCTGCTTTTACTTCTACCGTTTATGGTTTAGGTAATTATGAAAGTTATGGATACAACGTTGGTACGCTGATTAATAACCTTAATAATTATGGTGTAATTCAAAATACTCAAAGTACGCTCAATGCAACAGATACCGTTACTTGTCCAAAAACACCTTTTAGAGTTTTTGTAAAATTGGGTTATCCTGCTACTAATATTCATTGGAAGCTTAGTCAAGCAACAGGCATTACACCCAATACAGATTCTATCATCAATAACCCAACACCTATAAGAACAGAAGTTATTAATGGCAGAACTTATTATGTGTACAGCTTACAACAAGATTTTTCCTTCGCTAATTCGGGCACTTACAATATTCCCATTACTTATGGTGCTGCAGTCATAGAAAATTGTAGCCAAAGTGAAACTGCTAATATTAGGATAGTAGTAAAACCCGGACCCACAGCAGACTTCACATATACTAGTACAGGATGTGCTAAAGACAGTGTGTATTTTACCGGTGTAGTAAATGCAGGCGGTTTTAACATCAACCAATACCTCTGGAATTTTGATGACAATACCACAGCTAACACCATCAATACGGTTAAGAAGTTTACTTCGGGCTTAACCCAAAACGTACGTTTTAGAGTATATGCAGATAATGGCTGTGCGGCAGATACGACCAAGCCTTTAGCTTTTGTTGCAAACCCCGTTGCCAAGTTTGGTTACTCGAGCAATATTTGTGTAGGAGATTCTATACAATTTCGTGATAGTTCAACCGTAGCAACAGGTACAATTACTACAAGGCGCTGGGATTTTGGTGATGGCACTACCGCAACCTTCACCAATGCAAATCCATTCTATCATCCTTATAGCATTCCCGGTAATTATTGGGTTTCGTTGGTTGTAACATCTAACAATAGTTGTGTTAGCGATACCTTTAAATTACAAGTAAGTGTAAACCATAAACCATTAGCAAAATTTGGCATACAAAATCCAAACATCTGCCTAGGCGATTCGATTCGTATTACAGATAGTTCTACGCTTGTTAATGGAACGATTACAACTTGGCGTTGGAGTTTTGGTGATGGCGTAACAACTACTTTAAATAATAACTCCCCCTTGAGTCATACCTATACTTTACCAGGTAGCTATAATGTATCTTTAGTGGTTAGCCCAACGAACGGCTGCATTAGCGATACATTTAGGCTACCGGTAACAGTAGGTGTAAAACCTATTACCAAATTTGGTGTCAACAAAACATCCTTTTGTCAAAGAGATTCTGTTTTAATCTCAGATAGTTCAACGATTGCTTCCGGTACAATTGCTAGCTGGAAATGGGATTTTGGCAACGGCAATACCATTATCAAAACAAATAATACCCCCTTTTATCAGCCATACAACACACCCGGAAATTATTCCATATCATTAGTTACTATTCCGGTAATCGGATGTGCAGGAGATACGTTCAGAATCGCCATTACTGTGTCGCCAAAACCTGTTGCCAAATTTGGCTACTCCAATAATATTTGTGTGAATGATTCTATTCGCTTTAGCGATAGTTCTACCATTTCACAAGGCACCATCATCAATCGCAAATGGGATTTGGGCGATGGCACTATCATCAACACCAACAGTAGTGCTCCTTTTTATCATCCTTACAATACCGCCGGAACATTCCCTGTAACGTTAGTAATTACACCGAGCACCGGTTGTGCCGATACATTCAGGCTCAACGTCATTGTTAGTCATAAACCCATTGCTAAATTTGGAGTTAGCAACACAGCAATATGCTTAAGAGATTCCATCAAAATTTCTGATAGTTCAACGATTGCTCAAGGAAATATCAATAATTGGAAATGGTTATTAGGCGATGGTAATGTGTTCAACTTCACTAATAACAATCCGTTTTATCATACCTATACAACACCCGGCAATTTTACCATTGCGTTGATAGCAGCACCATCAAACGGGTGTGTAAGTGATACCTTCCGCATTCCGGTGAGTGTTGCACCAAAGCCTGTTGCTAATTTTAGTTTCGACAGAAATATTTGCATTAACGATTCTATACGATTTACAGACAACTCCACCATCGTTGGTAGTACAATCAGCACTTGGCGCTGGAATTTTGCCGATGGTAACACCGCTACTTTCAACAACAATACACCGTTCTATCATACGTATACAACTGCGGGAATTTTTACAGTTACACTAGTAACCACACCGGTAATCGGTTGTGTAAGTGATACATTTAGAACCAACGTTTCTGTTCACGGTAAACCCATTGCTAATTTCACCACAAATGGCAAAGCTTGTGTTGACAGTACATTCACATTTACTTCTTCAGTTGCTCCTATTGTTGGCACAACAAACCCTAGTTGGTATTGGAGTTTTGGTAACGGACAAACCATTAATTCAAGCGCTACACATATCGCTACTAATACCTACACTACAAGTGCAACAAATATTCCGGTAAAGCATGTGGTAAGCTTTGGTCCGGGTTGCGTTAGCGATACGGTTACCAATATTATTCCAAGCATCAACACTGTTCCTACTGCATCATTTACAATTATTGGTGATACGTTATGCGTTCAAAAACCATTACTGTTTAATGCAGTAACCAATCCTGCAATCACCAATTGGAATTGGCAAATTGGTACCACTACGGTTACAACGCCTCCGCCTTTCAATTATAGTTTCACTACATCAGGACCGTACAATATTCAATTAACGGTTACTGATAATAATGGTTGTACATCTGCTGCTGCATCGAGAAATCTTATCATCAGCCCAACACCTGTGCTAAATGCAGGTACCGATAAAATCATCAATCCGGGTAACTCGATTACATTAGATGCTAGTATCCTAAATCCATTGGCTTATCAATTTACTTGGACACCGGCTATTTATTTATCAAATGGCAATGTGCTGAATCCGGTTGCAACGCCTCCGGCAGATATTACTTACACTATTAGAGCCACCAACACACTTAGTTTATGTACCGCTACCGATCAAGTATTGGTAAGGGTAGTAAATAAATTGAGTGTGCCGAATGCTTTTTCGCCTAACGGTGATGGCATCAATGATACTTGGAGAATTGATGGCATGGAATTATATCCCAAAGCAGTTGTAATGTTATTCAGCAGATGGGGCCAAAAAATTTGGGAATCGGCTAACTATAGCACTCAACCATGGAATGGTACTAAAAATGGAAAAATTCAACCGGTTGGTACTTATGCCTATATCATTGAACTGAATAACGATAACAAAGAAAGAGTTGCCGGAACCGTTACATTATTAAGGTAACCCAAAATAAATATTGACATTGAACTTTACCAATATGGAACCCAGTATATTGTTAGCAGACGACCATAGCATGATACGAAAAGGACTCAAGTTGTACTTACAACTTAACCTTGGCTACACAGATATTCATGAAGCAGGCAGCTGTAATGAATTGATGAAAGAATTGGTAAAGAAAAAATATACACACCTTATATTGGATATTATTTTATCTGACGGAAGTACATTAGAAGTAATTCCAAACATTCGTCGTGTTTATCCAGACCTAAGTATCATGGTATTTTCGATGCAACCGGCCGAAGTGTATGGCGAAGCTTTAAAGCAATATGGCATTAGTTATTATTTGTCTAAAACAACCGGCGAAGAAGAAATAATTTTAGCCTTGCGTAAATTTTTGCAAAACGAATTACCTGCAAAAAAAGAAGCCGGCATTATGCAACAAAACAATCCGTTTAAGGCTTTGGCAGGTAGAGAGCTTGAAATTTTACATTATGTGTTACAGGGTATTGGTACAAAAGATATTGCTGATTCACTCAACTTAAAAATGAGCACCATATCTACTATTAAAAATCGCATCTACGAAAAAACCAATGCCAATAACATTAAAGAATTAATGGAGCTAGCTACGCTGTACAATGTTAACTATTAAGCTGTGTTGTTTTAGCTTGATATCAAATACATCAACTTGTTGTATTACTTAAAATATTATTGCGCTGTTGCGCTACTTCTGATTACAGCTATTGGTTTTGCTCAAAATAAATCCAATAAAGGAAAAGAGTTTTGGCTCGGTTATGGTCATAACGTATTGTTTACACAAGAAGCTCCGGGCAACACACAAACCCAAGTCTTATATTTAAGTGCTGAGCAAGCTGCAACAGTTACGGTTTCTATTCCTGGTAACGGTTGGACTCAAACCGTAAACATTGCTGCGAATACAGTTGATGCAAGTGTAATACTTCCAAAAGCTGGTGCAACAGATGCTCGTTTAACCGGCGAAGGTTTATTCAACAGAGGTATTCATGTACAAAGTAATGTGCCGATTGTAGCATACACCCATCAACATGGATTGGTATCATCTGCTGCAACCATGTTAATGCCGGTTGAAACATTTGGTTACACTTACTACTCCCTCAACTACAAACAAGTTTCTAATTACCCCGATAGTTATTCGTGGTTTTATATTGTTGCAGCAGAAGACAATACCAAAATTGAAATCACGCCTGCTGATACCACGGCAAGTGGATGGCTCAACAATCAAACCTATACCATTGCACTTAATAAAGGACAAATTTATAATGTGTTTGGTAAACTAACCGGAACATTTACGGGTAAGGATATGACCGGAAGTAAAATCGTTTCTGTTGCCGGAGCCGATGGCAATTGTCATCCTATTGCAGTATTTTCTGGTAGTAGCCGAAATGTCATTTGCGATGGCAATGGCGGAGAAGTAATGCAACAACAAATCTTTCCTGCCAATGCTTGGGGTACTCGTTATGTTACTTTTCATAATGTAAATGGCATCAACAATCCAACCTTTACACCATTCTTAAATCATTACAGAGTGTTGGTAAGCAATCCATCTACCATAGTAAAAAGGAATGGCAACATCCTTACTTCACTCATCAACAATTGTTATTACGAATTTTCAAGTGGTAGCGGAGATGATATCGAAGCCAATCAGCCGGTACTTGTTGCACAATACACTGTCAATTCAAATGAATGTGTGAATAGCAACAGCAATGTACTTGGTGATCCGGAGATGATTTATTTAAGTCCGATAGAGCAAGGTGTAACATCGGCATATTTTTATACTACCCGAAATCAAGCTATAGATTATAATTTCATCAATGTCATTATTCCAACCACAGCAATTGGCACAGTTAAAATTGATGGTTCTTTATTAACAGCAGCAGATTATATCTTACATCCCAATAACAGTAATTACACTGTAGCGGTAAAACGTTTGTTAGGGCCTGCTGCGCAACATAGTATTACTGCCGATTCAACTTTTATTGCTACTGCATATGGCGTTGGCACTTTTGAAAGTTACGGTTATAATGTTGGCACATTTGTCAATAACCTTAACGCTTACAGCGAAATCAAAAACACACTCAATACCATTGGTACAACCGACAGCTTTACTTGCCCAAAAACGCCACTTCGTTTATTTGTGAAATTAGCCTACAGGGCAACTAAATTAGAATGGAAATTAAGTCAAGCAACCAACGGAGTTTCGCCATCAGCAGATGTTACTGTACCACAACCTATCCCCATAGATTCTGGGATGATTAATGGTAGAATGTATTTCACTTACACATTACCACAAGATATTAGTGTGAATAGTGTTGGTGGTTATAGCATCCCTGTAACCTATTCAGCTCCCGATATCGATGCCTGTAATCAATCAGAAACCACAACAATACATATTGTAGCAAAACCTAGTCCCATAGCTGATTTTACTTATGCCGGCACTAGTTGTGTAAACGATAGTTTACAGCTCACCGGTTTTGTAAATGCAGCAGGTTTTGCCATACAACAATACCGTTGGGATTTTACAGATAATAGCACTGCATCAACCATCAATACAATAAAACAATTTATTTCCGTAGGTAGTCAAACTATTCGATTTAGAGCATATGCAACAAATGGCTGTGTAGCAGATACAACGAAAACGATTGGTATCAATTCACTGCCAATTGCTTTGTTCAGCATTGCTGATTCTAGTTGTACCAATACCAATGTGGCGATTATAGACAGTTCATTTATCGCTAACGGAACGATTGCTAGTTGGCAATGGCAATTTGGTGATGGTGTAACTGTTATCTCAACTAATAATTCTCCTATTCAACACAATTATACCACTTCGGGAAACTATACGGTAGCGCTGCAAACCATATCTAGCCAAGGCTGTAAAAGCGATACCTGTTTTAGAACAATCACAATTCTACCACAACCTTTGGCAAATTTTGGTTTTGTTGGTAAGCTTTGTGTTGGAAATGCTATTCAATTTATTGATAGTTCAATTGCAACATCGGGTAATATTAAAAACCGGCAGTGGCAATTTGGCGATGGACAATCTAATAGTTTAACCAGCAATACTTCAATTTTACATTCCTACCAATCTGTCGGTACGTTCAATGTGTCTCTAGTTGTACAAACACAAAATGGTTGTAATGCTTTACCTTATACGCAAAGCATTCAAATTCATCCAACACCAACTATTAATGCCGGAGCAGATAAAATCATTTACACCGGTAGCAGTATTGTGTTAGACGCAACGATTGCCAATCCTAATTTGTATGATTTTAGCTGGAGCCCTGCTACATTTTTATCGAATGCTTTTACCCTAAACCCAACAGCAACCCCTTTATCTACTATTACTTATCAAATAACAGCAATAGATAGAACACATTTTTGTACAGCGGCCGATGAAGTGTTTGTTAAAGTGGTGAACAAATTGGTGGCGCCCAATGCATTTTCGCCAAATGGCGATGGCATCAATGACACTTGGAAGATTCCAGGCTTGGAAGCATATCCGGCTGCAACAGTTTCCATCTTCACCCGTTCAGGACAAAAAATTTTTGAATCAAACAATTACACTATCCAACCTTGGAATGGCAATAGAAACAGCAACCCTTTACCTATGGGTAGTTATGCCTATATTATATACTTGAACAATCCATTTAAGGAACAATTAGCCGGAACTGTTTTATTACTGCGATAATACCCAAAGACCGAAACAGCAATTGTACATTTTGAACAAGATGAGTATCTTGTTGCCTGAATATATGAAAGTAACCACACTAATACTTTTACTGCTGCTTATCTTTTTTGAAATTGCCAACGGGCAAACACAAAAAGATTATACCATTAAGCAATTTACTACCGAAAATGGCTTGCCCTCTAATGGCATAAAAGGTATTCAATGGGATGCCGCCACCGGTTTTTTATGGATTGCTACCGAAGCCGGTATTTCTAGGTTTGACGGTATAAACTTTAAAACTTTCAATAAAGAAAATACACCATCAATAGCCACTGAGCGTATGATGTTTATTATCAGAAATCATAATGGAAAAATATATAGTGCAGATGCCGGCGGAAATCTTGTAACGGTAATGCAAAATAGAATAGCCGCATTTGATACCATAAATTATAAGAAGGACCCCTTTAGTGGATTATACTTGATTGCCGTTTCTGATACCTTTTTTAAAGCTAAAAAAGACAAGAACATGAGTGGCGATTTTTCTATGATTTATAGTAAAGTTGCCTCTATCAACGATACCGCTTGTTTCATCAGAAATCAAAGAAGTTTATATTATTACTCTATCAGCATGGAGAAGCCGGTACTGTATAAGACGGGGAATGTTATGGCTAGATATTTATTTAAAATTGCCAATAATTATTTCATAACCGATTCGCTCAATCAAACTTATCAATTAGATATTAAAAACGGTTCGGCAACTTCAACTAACATTACATTCGATACCAAATCAACAGTAGACAAAAACAGGATTATTTATTGGGAAAACGGAATGAAGAATCCGCTGCTATTTCAAAGTGGTAATGTGTATTTATTGCATGTTGAACAAAATGAGTTGAAGGCTAAACTATTATTCACCAATATCCCAACTGACAATTATCTGCGTTCGGCTCAATACAGCGAGGAATTAAAAATTTTATTTATTGGTACAGATTCTAAAGGTGTATCTGTTTTTTATACCAATCGTGTTGCTTCAAAAAAAAGAAAAAAAGAAGATATTAAAAACAGAAATGCGGTATATGCTCAAGTAGAACTGCCTAATGGAAATATTCTCACCAACGAAGGGGATGTAATTGGAGATGCAGCTTTTAATCAAGCCGATTTACCAATAAACGACAAATTCAATTTTGCAGTTTTCACTTATAATGACACATTGCTATGTTATGTGAAATACAATCCTACTTTGGGATTTTCTCATTTTTTCACCTATAACTATCTTACTAAAAAAACTACCCCGTATCCTAAGATTAGGTTATTTGATGGTGCAGGTTATGCCACATTAAATGGTAGCCTAAGCATTACAACTGAAAGTGGTATAGGTGTACTAGAGGGAGACAGTTTGCGATACCTTATACGATTTAAAAGAACCGCAACGTCTAATATGGTGTTTCAATCGCTAGAAGTTGAACCGGGAGTTGTAGTGTTTGCTACTTGCAGTGGATTGTTTAAATACCATGCCAATTCAAATAGCTTAGATACTTTATTTACAAAACTTAATTTTTGTGTAAGAAGTATTTGGCAGTATAAAGATTATTTATTTTTTGGCACCTACGGTGCCGGATTTTATATGTATAAAAATGGCAAGGTAAAACAAATGCCACTCGACAAAAACAATTATTTACTCTACACCCATTGTTTTGTGCCTGACGATAAAGGCTATTGCTTTTTAAGTACCAACCGCGGTTTATTCAAAGCCAATATTGAACAACTCATTCATGCATTTGAGCAAGATAATCAACCAGTCTATTATTTTTTCTTCGGTAAAAATGATGGTATGGAAATGACGGAGCTTAACGGCGGCTGTACGCCTTGTGCACTGATACTAAAAAATAAAACCATTTCTTTTCCAACCATGGATGGATTGCTTTGGGTAGATCCCGAAAAAGCAAATACAGTAATGCCCGGCGGCGATATTTATATTGATGAAATTTTAATCGATAATAAACAGTATTACCCAAATGCTGTAGCCCTACAATCACTACCGGCCGAAACAAGTGAAATTCAAATTAAACTTGCTATTGCGGGTTGGAGTAACAAAGAAAATATTTACATCGAGTATAAATTGAATAATGCTGCTAACTGGTCTGCACTCAACATAGAAAAAGGAATGGAAATTACATTCAACAATCTTCCACCCGGAAAATACCAATTACAAATTAGAAAACTCAATGGCTTTGGCATCAACAACTATTCTTATAAACAGATTGAGTTTTACATCACCATTCCATGGTATAAACAATGGTGGTTTTATGCACTCAGTGCGCTAACATTATTTGGCTTAATTGTGTTATATTTTCAATTGCGAACCAAACAATTCTTACTCAGGCAACGTAACCTAGAAAAACAAGTAAGCGAAAAAACCAAAGAACTTCAACAACAAAATGAAGTGTTGGAAAAAAACAACACCATAAAAACTAGGCTCATTTCTATTATTAGTCACGATATCGTTACGCCTTTAAAATTTGTTACTGTTGCCGGAAAAAATTTATTGGAAAAAAGAAGCATGATGAACGAAGCATTGCAACAAGAAACGCTTCAAGAAATCACCAACACTGCTCAAGAGTTGCAATTGTTGTCTACCAATATCCTAAACTGGATAAAATACCAAAACGAAAACCGACGAATGGTTAAAGAAACATTTGATGTTTTTGAAGTGGTTAAACAAGTACAAAGTATTTTGAACACATTAGCCAAACAAAAAAACCTACAGCTCATTAATAATGTAACACCGGGTATTCAGGTCACTCAATATTTTGAGCCACTTAAAATATTAGTGTACAATCTTTTAACCAATGCCATACACTTTACGGCACAGGGTAATATCACCATCAGCAGTCAACAAAACGACGCCAACATTATTATCAGCGTAAAAGATGATGGGTGTGGCATGTCGCAAGAACAAATTCAGAATATTGTAGAAGACCGCTTTGTAATATCTGCAGCCAACGTAGACAACAAAAAAGGGCATGGTTTGGGTTATCTCATCATTAAAGATTTGATTAAAATGATGGGTGCAACCATTCAAATTGAAAGTCAAATTGGCAAAGGAACAACCGTTCACATCATTTTACCGGCATAACCTTGCACCGTTGCCGCTTTTAACTGCAAAAACTGGGTTAAATATCAAGTCTACACAGTATGTACAGCCTCAAAACCCTATTTTTGGTGCTATTAAGTTGTTTATTATGAGGATTGTATTCGTACTTGTTTGTACTCTTTTCACTGTTGCTATCGCTAATGCTCAACCAACGCAGGTTAAAAAAGTGATTGCCGATAAAATTGTTGGCCAAGTTGGTGACCGTGTTATTTTACGTTCAGATGTTTATAATGCTATTGCCGACGTACAACGCCAAGGTGGTCAGTTGCCACCAAACCCACAATGCGAATTGATGGAAAACTTGTTGATTCAAAAAGCACTGGTGCTGCAGGCCGAAAAAGATTCTTTAACCGTTGGCGAAGATGAATTAGATGCTTTGCTAGATAATCAGGTACGTGGATTTATTCAACAATATGGTAGTAAAGAAGTGTTGGAAGAAATTGCCGGCAAATCAATTTATCAAATTAAAGAAGACTTCCGTGAGCCATTTAGAGAAAGAGAGTTGGCCAAGCAGATGCAAAACAAAATTTTAGGTGCCGTAAAAATTACTCCCACCGAAGTAAAAGCTTGGTTTAATAAAATACCAAAAGACAGTTTACCTTTTTACGAAAGCGAAATCGAAGTAAGCCAAATCATTGTTTATCCTAAGGCCAACAGAGATGTTGAAAGCTATGTGACCCGGCAGCTCAACAATTTCAAAAAGCAAATAGAAGATGGCACCGGCAAATTTGATTTGTTAGCCAAACAATATTCAGAAGATCCGGGCAGTAAAGACAATGGCGGACAGTACAATATCAACCGTAACGATAAGTTTTGGGACCCTGCTTTTCTAGCCGCTTCTTTTCGTTTAAAAGAAGGACAAGTTTCTAACGTAGTAAAAAGTAAGTTCGGCCTACACATTATTCAGCAAGTAAGTCGTGCCGGTGATGATGCAGTTGTGCGTCATATTTTACGTATTCCACCGGTAACCGATGATGAAGTAAAAGAGTCAGTTGCTAAATTAGATTCGGTGCGTCAAAAAATTGTTTCGGGTACCATCAAGTTTGCCGAAGCAGTAAACAAACACAGCGAAGACGATAACAGTAAATTCAACGGCGGCGCCGTACAAGATAGAGATGGTTCTACTTATGTAACTATCGACCAATTAGACAAAGACATGGTATTGGCCATCAAAAACATGAAAGTTGGTGAAGTATCCAAACCCGTTGCCTTTACCGATGAAAGAAATAGAAAAGCGGTTCGTTTAATTTTGCTTAAAACCCGTACAGAACCACACCGTGAAAACATGCGGGACGATTACAACAAAATTGCTCAAAAAGCATTGGACGAAAAGAAAGAAGAATCGCTGGCTAAATGGTTTAAAGTGCATTTGCCCAAATACTATATTTTAGTTGATAAGGAGTTTGCCAACTGCGACAATCTAAAAGATTGGTATGCGGTTTCAAATAGTGCTACTGCCGCATCTAATTAATTATCAATTATTTATTGCCAATCCTGTTCGCAAAACGAACAGGATTTTTTATGCCGAAAAATAAAATTTGGAAATTAGATGTATATACATGTATCTTTGTGTCGTGAAGTTAGAAGAAGCCATACAAAGCAACAAATTCAAGAGCAATGTGCAAAAAGCAGCATTAAACATTATGTACACTGCTTGGTGGATTAAAAGCATGAGTAGCAAAGCATTGAAGGACTTTGACCTAACCCATGAACAATATAATGTGTTGCGAATATTGAAAGGCAAACACCCAGAAAAAATGTGTGTGAAAGATATTGCTTGCCGAATGATTGAAAAAAGCAGCAATGTGCCTCGTATCATTGATAGATTGGTGGATAAGGAATGGGTAATTAGAAGTCAGGGTGAAGAAGATGCCAGACAAACTGTAATTGCTTTGACGCAAACCGGCATTGCTGTACTGACAAACGCAACCGTGAAGTTAGAGGCATCACATGCCAATGCTGTTAACTTAACCGAAGATCAGGCCGTTGTATTGAATGACTTACTCGAACAATTAAGAACCAACGAAAGCTAATATTTTTTTGAACAAATACATGTACATACACGTATTGTAATAACAAACTAAACAAAAATTTATGAAAACAATATTTCATTCCGCAGCAGAAAGAGGTCATGCCAACCACGGTTGGTTAGACAGTTACCACAGTTTTAGTTTTGCCGGTTTTTACGATCCCAATAAAGTACATTTTGGTGCTTTAAGAGTGTTGAATGACGACACCGTTAAAGGTGGATTTGGTTTTAGCAAACACCCACATGATAACATGGAGATTGTTTCCATTCCGTTAGTAGGTGATTTACACCATCAAGATACAACCGGCAGAGAAAAGATTATTAAACAGGGCGATGTACAAATTATGAGTGCCGGTAGCGGTATTGCCCATAGCGAAACCAATGCCAACCGAGATAAGGAAGTGAAGTTTTTGCAGATTTGGGTGTTTCCAAAGGAGAAAGATATTGAGCCTAGGTACGACCAAAAGTCTTTTCCTGCCGAAGGCAGAAAAAACCAATTGCAAACCGTTGTGGCACCTGATGATGAAAAAGCCGTTTGGATTAACCAACAAGCTTGGTTTACACTTGGAAGTTTGGAACAAGGTGTTGCAACCCATTACAACATCAAACAAAATGGCAATGGCGTTTATGCTTTCTTAATAGAAGGTTCAGCTACGGTTAACGGCATTGCCCTAAACCGCAGAGATGCTATAGGCATTTGGGAAACAGATACACTAAACATTGAAGCCTCATCAAATGCTGAAATTTTATTGATTGATGTTCCGATGTCGCTTTAAATCAAACACCATGAAAACAGTAAACAAAATAATAAGCGGCCGACCCATCAATGTAGGCAGCATACAAGTACAAGAGCTGTTGCCTAATGATGGCGAAAATGCCAATCCTTTTTTGGTATTTCACCATGGGGTTGCCAAAGCAAATACCGAAATACCATTAAAAGATCAAGGTGTTGGACCACACCCACACCGTGGATTTAGTGCGGTAAGTTTTATTTATCGTGGCGGTGTGCATCATCGTGACAGCAGGGGCAATGACCATAAAGTCTATGCCGGTGGTACGCAATGGACAAGTGCCGGCATGGGCATCATCCATAGCGAAAGAATACCCGAAGATATTTTTGAAGTAAGTAATGGCGAACAAGAATTATTGCAGGTTTGGGTAAATACTCCGGCTGCCCATAAAATGGACCAACCGGCATACCATCCGGCAACGGCTGAAGAAACGCCTACCATTATTTCACAAGATGGATTGACTATTGTTCGGGTTCCTGCCGGTAATGTTAACGGTACAAAGGGCATTATTCCAACTTTTACCCATGTAACAACAGCAATGGTAGAAATGAAACAAGGTGGCTCATACCAATTTGCATTTCCTGCCATCCACAACACGATTGTATATGTGCTTAGCGGAAGCATTAACATCAACAATAATGCAACATTGAACAACAAGGAGTTGGCATTGTTTCATCAAGATGGCGACAACTTTACCATAACTGCAACAGCAGACAGTTTGTTGTTTGTTGGTAGTGGAGCACCGATTGATGAACCAATTGCACAACATGGTCCGTTTGTGATGAACACCCAAACCGAAATCATGCAGGCATTTAAAGATTATCAAATGGGTAAAATGGGAGTGCTGATTGAGGAACAGTCGACATTCCACAGTCAATAATCCATTGCAAAAGCACTTGTTAGAACTAAAGAAAAACTTAATCAAGTATTGAATAATAAAAAATAAACATTTCTTAATTAAACGCCTCACCCCCCTTTAGGGGATGGGGGCAAAAAAAACAATTCATCATGGCAACGTACAAAATCGACGCAGCACACAGCGAAATCACTTTTAAAGTGAAACACTTAATGATTACCAATGTAACTGGTAATTTCAAACAATTTGATGCCACATTAGAAGCCGCTAACGAAGATTTTAGCGATGCTAGCATCAGCTTCGAGGCAGACATCAACAGCATCAACACCAACAACGAACAACGTGATGCACATTTAAAAAGTGATGACTTTTTTGCAGCGGAATCTTTCCCCAAATTAAGTTTTGTATCAACCGGTTTCAATAAAGTTGGTGAAGGTGAATTTACCTTAGTAGGCGATGTAACCATTCGTGATGTAACCAAATCAGTAACATTAGCAGTTGAATATGGTGGAACCATGGTTGACCCTTGGGGACAAACCAAAGCAGGTTTTGAAATTGGTGGTAAAATCAACCGTAAAGATTTTGGTTTACAGTGGACTGCTACTACCGAAGCAGGTGGTATTGTAGTAAGCGATGAAGTGAAACTTCACCTTAGTGTTCAAATGATTAAGCAAGCTTAAAATTATTAGTATGACAACAGCCGGCATTGCCAATAGCAAATACAGATTGGCCTTGAACAATGGAAGACACGAATTTTTTGCAGACGAACCTGTTGAAGTGGGTGGAACAGATTCTGCCCCTGCTCCAGACGAATTGCTAGAGGCAGCGCTGGCTAGTTGTACCGCTATCACTTTACGCATGTATGCCGATAGAAAACAATGGGCGGTACATCAGATAGATGTACAAGTTTCATTAGAACGCAAGGAAGGCATTACATCGTTCACCAGAAATATTAGCATCAAAGGCGAAGTTGATGCCGAACAAAAAGATAGGTTATTGCAAATTGCCAAAGCTTGTCCGGTAAGTAAAACATTAGCCGCAGGCTCTACCATTACCACCACTATTCAATAAAATACCATGCAACAATTATTATTTAAAAAAGAAGAAAGAGGTCTGAAAGATATTGGTTGGCTACAAAGCAATTTTACTTTCAGCTTCAGCAGTTACCAAAACCCGGCCCGCAATGGTTTTGGTTTATTGAAAGTGTTTAATGATGATTTTGTGCAACAAGGTGGTGGCTTTGGTTTGCATCCGCACCAAAATATGGAAATTATTTCCATCCTATTGGCCGGTAAAATGAACCATAAAGACACCATGGGCTACAGCGATGTAGTAGAAAAAGATTGGGTGCAACTCATGAGTGCCGGCAGCGGCTTAAGACATGAAGAACATAATGTAGGCGATGAAACCGTGAACTTTTTGCAAATATGGATTGAACCTAAACTGCAAAACATCAACCCTCGTTACCAACGCAGGTATTTTCCAGAAGCCAATAGAAAAAACAAATTGGTTACCGTGGTAAGCAACGAAGAAGGCGCTGCACATTGTTGGATCAATCAAAACGCTAAAATCAGTTTGGGTTATTTTGATGCGTCACAAACCATCAACTACACACTCAACCCTACCAATAAAGCAGTATTTGTTTTTTTGATGGAAGGTGAACTTGACATAGCAGGCACTCATTTGGCCACAAGAGATGCCATTGGTTTATGGGAAACGGAAAATGTATCTATCCAGATTAAACAAGAAAGCCGCTTTGTGGTTATAGAAGTGCCCATCAATCATTAATCATATTCCCGAAGGGAAAATAATAGATAAACATGAACATAGAAATCATCAGCGGTAGCCCAAGGTCTGCCAGCATTACCAACAGATTAGCCTTGTTTTTAGCTCAAGAACTAAAAGCCAATACCAACCACAACATAGGAATAATAGATGTTAGAGACTGGAATTTGGGCTTGTTAGAAAATGTGTTTTCAAGTGTTGACAATACACCAGAACAGTTTAAGCCTTTGGCAGAAAGAATGTTTGCGGCCGATGCTTTTATCTTGGTTACACCAGAATACAACGGCAGCTATTCCCCGGCTTTACAAAATTTGATGGACCATTTTCTCAAGCAAGCCAAAAAAGCATTTGGCTTGGTTACAGCAAGCACCGGAGCAATGGGTGGTATGAGAAGTTCGCAGCAATTGTTGCTATTGGTGCCTGCATTGTTTGGTATTGCTAGTCCGCATATGCTGATTACGCCGTTTGTAGATAAGAAGTTTGATGCAGAAGGTAATTTGGTAGATGAAACGTTTAGAAAAAGCGTTGACAATTTTACCCGTGAGTTTTTGTGGTTAGCCGAAACTTTGGTACCGCAAGAAGTATTGAATTAATATGTAGAAAAGAGGCGAAGATGTAACTTCGCCTCTTTCTTTTTATACACCCTTCCAAGCTCCAACCATGAGTGATGCCATTAAACATGAATGCGGACTAGCCTACATTCGACTTCGTAAACCATTTTCTTATTATTTACAGCAATACGGTACCGCTACTTATGGCTTAAACAAGCTGTATTTGTTGATGGAAAAGCAGCACAACCGTGGTCAGGATGGTGCCGGTGTAGCAGCGGTAAAGTTGAATGTAGAACCGGGTTATCCGTTCTTGCATCGTTTACGCAGCAATGCACCCCAGCCTATTGCCGATATCTTTTTTAAAATTGGCGAAGAAGTAAAAGAGTTGGAAAAATACCAGCCCGATATCAAAAATCATCCGGGCTTACTCAAAGGGCATTTACCCATGTTGGGCGAATTGTTGTTGGGCCATTTGCGGTATGGAACACAGGGCAAAAACAATGTTGAATTCTGCCATCCCTTCATTAAAAGAAATACCGAACCTGGAAAAAATATTGCCCTTGCGGGGAATTTTAATTTGGTGAATACCGATGAATTGTATGATTTGCTCAATATCAATCCCGGTGAGTTTCAAAAGCAAAGCGATTTAGCGGCAATGATGGAAACGGTGCATCATTTTTTATTGAAAGAAGACGATGCTAACCCCGATAATGCCAACATAGCTAATGTGCTTAAGAAAGCAGTTCCGCTATTTGATGGCGGTTACACCATTGGTGGCTTAATTGGCAACGGTCACAGTTTTGTGATGAGAGATGCACATGGTATTCGTCCGGCATATTATTTTATCAACGATGAATTTATTGTTGCGGCAAGTGAAAGGGCGGCCATTCGTACCACATTTAATGTAGGGGAAAACGAAGTGTTGGAATTGATGCCCGGGAATGCATTGTTGGTTGACAATAAAGGCGATTATTCCATTGAGCAAATTGTTGCTCCATTAGAGCGTTGGGCTTGTAGTTTTGAACGCATTTATTTTAGTCGTGGTAGCGATGAAAAAATTTACAGAGAACGTATTGCCCTTGGTCATCATTTGAGCAAAACGGTATTGGAACGCATTAACTACGATTTAAGAAATACCATTTTCTCCTACATCCCCAACACAGCAGAAGTGGCTTTTTACGGCTTGGTGAAAGGCATGGAAGAATACCTGAATAAAATTAAGGTAGAAAGAATTTTGAGTTGGAATGGCGATGTTACGCCGGAGAAGTTGGAGGAAATGATTACGAGAAAAATTCGGCAAGAAAAGATTGCGATTAAAGATGTGAAGTTGAGAACATTTATTACCGAAGATGCCAACCGCAACGAAATGGTGCAACACGTTTATGATGTTACTTATGGTACCGTTCGTAAAAATGAAGATACTTTGGTGGTGATTGATGATAGTATTGTTCGTGGTACTACATTAAAAGAAAGTATTGTGCGTATGTTGGCAAGATTACATCCTAAAAAGATCATTGTTGTTTCTTCTGCACCGCAGATTCGTTACCCGGATTGTTATGGTATTGATATGAGTAAGCTAGGCGATTTTATTGCGTTTAGAGCAGCCATTGCTTTGTTGAAAGAACACCAAATGGAACATGTATTAACAGAAGTATTAGAAAAAATAAAAGAGCTGCAACGCAACAATCAATTGCATGTAGAGAATGTAGTAAGGCAAGTGTACAAACCTTTTTCTACCGAACAAATCAGCCAAAAAATCGCCCAATTAATCACCCCCGCTGATGTCACTTTACCGGTAGAAGTAATCTACCAAACGATTGAAGATTTGCACGACAGTTGCCCTACTAATACAGGCGATTGGTACTTTACCGGCAACTATCCTACACCGGGTGGTAACAAGGTGGTGAACAAAGCATTTTTGAATTTTCTGGACGGAAAAAATGTGAGGGGGTATTAGGTCGCATGACAATTATGTTGGCATTTTTTTATCTCAGTAATGTTTATATTTGAATAAAGAAATAGCAATGACAACCCGAATAAGCATTACTGTAAAAGAATCGAATGCGAAAAAGGCAAGGGCATATGCTGCAAAAAACCATACTTCTGTTTCTAAGTTAGTAGATAATTATTTATCGCAATTATCAAATCCAAAGCAAAAGTTTAAAAAAACGGCTTCCTTTACTGAGCAATATGCCGGGATTCTGTCAGGCCAAATTCCAGAAGATATTAATGCGTAAAGGATTACAATATCATGAAAAATTTACTCCTTATTCGCCATGCAAAAAGTGAATGGAATATTATGCGTCCGGTAGATTTTGACCGGCCATTAAATCCTCGTGGCCATAATGATGCTCCCAAGATGGCCAAGCGTTTAATGGACAAAACAGCTACGATAGATGCTTTTGTATCTAGTCCGGCCAACAGGGCTTTTACCACTGCCTCCTACTTTGCCGAAGCATTTCATCAAACGCAAGAACAGATTATTCAAATTCCTGAATTATATCATGCACCCAAATCTGTTTTTTATGATGTGGTTGCTGATTTAAACAACGATTGGGAAACGGTCGCTATTTTTTCTCACAACCCAGGTATCACGGAATTTGCAAATAGCCTAACCAATGCTCATATCGACAATATGCCAACCTGCTGCATTTTTGCTATTAAAGCAGAGATAACTGATTGGAAAGATTTTCAAACTGCTGTAAAAAAATTCTGGTTTTGTGATTTTCCAAAAGCTTAATTAATCCGCATTTTCTAATCCTTCCGCAACGCTTAGTTTCTTCTTTCTGTTTACCAAGTAAACACCTGCAAAAATTAAAGCAGCCGCAGCTATTTTAGCAATACTCAAGGCTTCGCCAAAAACCAACATCGCCGTAATAGTAGCAAAAACGGGTTGCGTATAAATATAAGTTCCTGTTACGGTGGAGCCCAATTGTGCTATGCCATATACCATAAACATATAAGCAAAAAAAGTAGCGCCCAATACTACAAAGGCCAACGCCAACCAATGGTGCCATAAAAAGCCAGTCCAGTTGACTTGTGTAAAATCATTCCAGCCAACAGGAATAATAATCATTGCGCCAAACAAAAACACCCAACGTATTACATGCAATGGCTTGTAGGCGTCCATCAATGGTTTAACCAATACCAGGTAAAAAGCATAAGAAATGGCATTTAATACAATCATAATATCTCCCAAGGTGTCGCTAGCCACATCTCCTTTTGCTTTTACAATAATGAGCACAGCAGCACCGCTGATGCCCAAGATTAATCCGGCAATTTTAAATGCTGTGATGGCTTCTTTCAATAACCAAGCTGCAATAACCGTGATGGCGACTGGTGTGGTTAATGCCAACAGTGCAGCATGTACCGGACTGGTTAAGGAAGTGCCTTTCACAAATAATATTTGATTGATAGCTACACCCGTTAAGGCACACAAAACAAACAATGGAATATGTTTTTTTTGGATGGCTGCCTTACCTGGTTTTAGCGCAAACAACAACCAAAACAACACCAGTGCGGTAAAAACTCTAATTACATTTAACCCTAACGGTGGCATTAACGAAGGTGTTACATGTTTTACTGCCACCACACCGGCGCCAAAGAAAAAGTTGCCCAATAAAACGGCGCCATGTGCTTTAAGGTTATTGCTCATAGGTACAAAGTAACAGCAGCATTAGCTAATTTGTTTCAACAAATTAGTGATAGTCATTTCCATATTTGAGTTTGACAAACCGGGTGACACAAACTCAAATTGTTCGGCGGTAGCAATTGCATCTGCTACATTGAGTTGGCCTTGTTGAACAGAATATGCCCATTGCTGCTGCATCAACCTTTCAGCCAAATACTCTTGTTCGGTTTGACCTGGAGTAGGTACAAGAATTGATTTTTTCTGCAGCGCCAAAATTTCCATCACGGTGGTATAGCCACTTCGGCAAATAATATATCGGCTCTGTTGCATCACTTGTTGCAATTGCTCACCATTCAAATGCTGGTGTATGGTTATATCTGCCGCATCTTGCACCTCATCCACCATTCCGGGCTTGCCCCGTACAATTATTTTCTTTCCGCCTACGGCCGATAACTGCGCCAAAACCTTTTGCTCAAATAAGCTGCGTTGTGGTTCGGGACCAGAAATCAACACACAATAATCATAAACTATCGGTTGCGGAGCAGTGGTGTTAAACCGAGATAATATACCCAAATAATGAACGGGTATGGCTGGCTGTTGTGCAGGATGAGACAATTGGCCTGCCACATTTTTTTCATCAGGCACATCAGGTACCCAACAAGCAGCAAAGCGATTAATGTAATTGTAATTGATGCGTTGTACCCGCTTTTCTAACCAAGCAAAAGGCATTTTAATGGTAAGTTGGTGGGTGATAAAAACCGATGGCACTTGCTTGCTGTATAAGCCATATCGGTTATCGCTAATGATCAGTTGAATACCGTGTTGTTGAATGGTTTGTTTCAGCCACCGCTGCTCGTTTCGGATAGCCCTTAATATTTGGGGAATTTGAAACAGTATAGTAAAAGGCAATGCCCATGTTGACTTGGCATAGCGAATACGATAGCCCTTAATTGGAAGTATGGTTAGGCTTGGAAACTCGGTGCATAGTAAAGCGGCCGTTGCACCTTCTGCTGCAATGATAACAGTACAACCCTGTTGTTCTAATGCTTTAATGATAGGTATGCAGCGGGTAGCATGCCCAAGCCCCCAATCTAGCGGTGCTACTAAAACCCTTATGTTAAATTTCTCCTGCAAATGGATGATTATAAGGTGTGGAAAGTAAAATTTCCTATTTTTCCAAACAAGAAATTATGAAGAAACTAAACCAAATCAGTGTCGTCTTGTTATTGATTGCCTTGTTAAGCATGTCATTTACTGGTTGCAGCGTCTTTCAAAAGTCTAATAAAAAGAAATGTGGCTGCCCCGGTAACGTACTTTAAAGTAATGTTTTGATGCAAAATAACAGAGACTTATTAATTGTAAACAGAGATTTGGTCTATGATTCCAACTCTTTGCAGCATGAGATTGAGCTACTTAATCAAATGCTATTCTCTGTAGAAAAGTTGCACCATTTTTCTATTTCCCACGAAATCATTGATGTAAATAAGTACAAGATCATTCAGAAGCAACACCTTATTCAGCAGAAAATCAGAGAACATAGCCTAAAGCCATTCCAATTCTTGTTCTGCAAAAACTAATCTTATTTCAATGCCTTTACAGCATTAGTTACGCCATCGAGCATTACATCAATATCTTCTTCTTTTACAACACCCACACTCAATCTGTACCAACTACTTTGTTTGGAAGCCCCGAAACAATAGAAAGGCACTACTGCTAATTTGGCTTCATCTAATATATATTGGGTAACGTCGGCTTGTGTTTGCAATACTTTACCATCGGCAGTGGTTTTGCCGCACAAATTAAATTGAATGGTAAGATAGATAGCGGCCTGTGGTGTAACTGCATTAACTGCATAACCTTCGTTGTGCAATGCTTTGATGCCTGCATAAATGCGGTTTAATCGATGTTCAATTGCCGCTTTAAATGAAGAAAGGTGTTGTGCTACTGCCTCTTGTTGTACCAGATATTTGGCCACCGCCTTTTGTTCTGCCATGGGTGCCCAAGCCCCCAAATGACTTAAAATAGCTTTCATTTTAGCAATCACCTCAGCGGGGCCCATGCTCCAGCCCACCCTTACTCCTGTAGCTGCAAAGGCTTTACTAATGCCATCTACAAAAACGGTATACGGTTTCATGGCTGGTCTTAATGTGATAGGATTATAATGAACCGTATCGCCAAAGGTTAGGGTCCAGTACATTTGATCAAACATCACATATAGCTTTTTTTCATCTTCACCACGACGTTCATTTTCTGCCAACACCATATCGCAAATTTCTTCCAATGCCTCTTTTTGCAATACTGTACCGGTAGGATTTTGTGGTGTACACAAACACAATAAGGTAGCACCGTTGATGTAAGGTTTTATTTCTGATGCCGTAGGCATGAAATGATTTTCTACACTGGCTTCTATCATGCAATGTTCACCATCGTTTAGGTGTACATAGTGATTGTTGTTCCAAGAGGGTGAAGCATAAATGACTTTATCGCCTTTATCTACCAATACTTTAAAAATAGCATATATCAATGGTCTGCCGCCCGATGCAATTTGAATTTCGTTGGGGGCATAATCTAATCCTTCCCACGCTTTTAAAAATTGTGCAACGGCTTGTCTCAAGTCTAGCACACCATCTGCCGGAGGATAATTGGTAAAATGATTGCGGTAAGCTTCAACAATTAAATCTTCGAGCAAAGTAGGAATAGGAAAAACTTTGGGGTCGAAATCGCCGATGGTGTAGTTGTAGATTTTTTCGCCTTGGCGAATGCGTTCATTAATCTCATTTCCCAGTTTTACAATTTCGCTGCCGATAAGCGTTTCGGCTAACTGACTTAGCTTGGCCATTTCACCTGATTTGCGGCGAAGGTAAGCCATTGAAGGGGTAAATAAAAAGCCTGTTGAAGGCCGATTTAAAACAATTGTAACCCGTAATAACCAACGCTTGTAAAAATGACACAACGAGCTAGCACACCTATGCAACACCAGGTTACTAATTTTTTAAGGTTGGCGTTAAAACCTACACCCACCGCAATACTAACGGGAGCACCAACCGTAAATGTGCCTAAAAAACCCAAGCCAATGATGCCATACTTATTCCAAATTCGGTCAAGCATAGGGTGTTTTGGTTTTTTTTCTTTTACGGCTTTGCCCTTATGAAAGAAGGCTCTTATTTTATCGCCTAAAAATGCAGCTACAAATACACCCGTTATTCCACCAATCAAACTAGCTACAAATATCACCCAAGGAGAAAGGCCGAAGGCAAAGCCCGCAGGAATGGCGGCATAAATTTCAAAAGTGGCTAATCCGGCAACGGTTAATATTTTCAAATACATAATGCGATTAAAGATGGTATCAAGCGGTGAAAATAGCGTAAAGCAACCGCTCCTCCTTATTGATGGTGTTAATCTTTTTATATCATTTCAGCTAAGTAGCTGATTTTCAATTTTGCATTGGAATATCTCAATTCATTCATACCATTCTCACCCTGATTTTATGTTGATGCTATTAATTTCACCAAAAATAAAATGATGGAAAACAATAGAAAACTGATCGTTTATATAGCCGCAAGCATAGATGGTTTTATTGCTAAACCCAATGATGATTTAAGCTTTTTATCGGTGGTTGAAAAAGCAGGAGAAGATTATGGCTACGCCGATTTTATTGCCACCGTTGATACCGTTATTGTAGGTAGAAAAACCTACGATTGGGTATTGCAACATGCTGCGTTTCCGCATGCTGATAAACAAACTTTTGTAATTACACATACACCACGGCCGGCAGAGGGTAATATTCAATTTTACAATGGCGATATGGTAGCATTGATACAACAGATAAAATCAAGCCCCGGTAAACATATTTTTTGCGATGGTGGCGCAGCCATTGTTAATCTGTTATTACAATATGACTTAATTGATGAATTGATTATTTCGGTAATTCCCATTTTGCTAGGCAATGGTACTCGTTTGTTTGCCACCAATAGACCGGAACAACTGTATTCCCTCATTTCAAGCCAATCTTTCGAAACTGGACTGGTTCAACTTAAATATGAAAGAAAGCGGCAAAATGGATAATTACAGCCAATTGGTTCAGTACGATTACCTTTGAAGCTCATTACAAACGCATAATCGGTTACATCGTGTCTGAAAAAACAAACTTTATAGATTATATCCGCATTTTTTGTCGCAGTGGTCATGGCGGGGCAGGTTCTAAGCATTTTTTACGCAATAAGCTAACGGCTTTTGGCGGACCAGATGGTGGCGACGGTGGCAGAGGTGGTCATATCATCCTTAGAGGCAATACCCAATTATGGACCTTATTGCATTTGCGTTATTACAAAAATGTATTGGCCGAGAATGGAGAAAATGGCAGCAAGAACAAATGTACAGGGCATGATGGAAAAGATATTATCATTGAAGTGCCGCTAGGTACTGTGGCTAGAGATGAAGAAACCGGATTAGTAGAAGCAGAAATTCTAGAACACGGACAAGAGGTAATTTGGCTGCGTGGCGGTAGAGGCGGTTTAGGCAATGCTAATTTTGCTACACCCACCAATCAAGCACCCGAACATGCACAACCCGGAGAGCCCGGTGTTGAAGGTTACAAAAACCTAGAATTAAAAGTATTGGCCGATGTTGGTTTGGTTGGCTTCCCTAATGCAGGAAAATCAACTTTACTATCTTCCATCACTGCTGCAAAACCAAAGATTGCAGATTATGCTTTTACCACACTAACACCACAATTGGGCATGGTTGCATACCGAGACAATAAAAGTTTTTGTATTGCCGATTTGCCCGGCATTATTGAAGGAGCTGCTGAGGGTAAAGGTTTGGGGCATCGGTTTTTAAGACATATTGAACGAAACAGTTGTTTACTATTTTTGATTCCTGCTGACAGCAATGACCACCGCAAAGAATTTGAAATATTGGTGAATGAGTTGGAGGAATACAATCCGGAAATGTTGCAAAAAGATTTCATCATTGCCATCAGTAAAAGCGACATGCTAGATGATGAATTGAAGGAAGCCATTCGCAAGGAATTGCCAACCAATGTGCCACATATTTTTATCTCATCTGTAACTACGCAAGGTTTAGCAGAATTAAAAGATATGCTGTGGAATACTTTGAATACTACGGCTTAATCGGCTAATAGTTTTTCAATAGCAGTATGTACTTTTTCAAATTCAAATTTGCTGATAGTTTGTTGCATCATTGTATTGATTTCTGCTGTGCATAAATTGCCAATACTGCCTTCGTGTGTGTGATTTACTTCTGTTGAATAAGTAAATTGATTGGCTTCTATTGCCAAACCCACTTGCTTGTATGCATCTCTAAATGGCACACCTTGTAAAACCAGTTTGTTTACTTCTTCTACACTAAAAATGTATTTATACTTTTCATCGGCTACAATATTTTCTTTTACAGCAATATTGCTGAGCATTAATGCAGCCATGTTGATACAATCTTTCAAAGTTTGAAAGGCTGGAAATAAATGTTCTTTCAATAATTGTAAATCACGGTGATAACCACTTGGCAAATTGGTGGTCATCATCATAATTTCATTGGGCAATGCTTTTATTCTGTTGCAATGGCTGCGTATCAATTCAAATACATCAGGGTTTTTTTTGTGGGGCATAATACTGCTGCCTGTTGTAAGTTCTGTTGGAAAAGAAACAAAGTCGAAATTTTGGTTTAAGTATAAAGTCATGTCCATGCTTAAACGGCTCAATGTATCAGCAACATTGGCTAAAGCTTGTGCAGTAATTCGTTCAGCTTTTCCTCTGCCCATTTGTGCATACACCACATTGTAATTCAAATCGGCAAAGCCCAATAATTGTGTGGTTAATGTTCGGTTAATGGGAAATGATGAACCATAACCTGCAGCACTGCCCAATGGATTTTTGTTGACTACCCGATAAGCCGCATGTAAAGTATTAACATCATCTACCAAACTTTCGGCATAAGCACCAAACCACAAACCAAAACTACTGGGCATAGCAATTTGTAAATGTGTGTAGCCGGGTAATAAATGGTTTTTAAAGGCTTCGCTTTGTTGTTGTAATAATTGAAAGAATGGTTGAATGGCGTTTACCATTGCTTCAATTTCATTTCGTAGAAATAATTTTACATCTACTAAAACCTGATCATTTCTGCTGCGGGCCGAGTGTATTTTTTTGCCGATGTCACCAAGTTTTTCTGTGAGCAAGAACTCGACATATGAATGGATATCTTCAATACCTTGAGGAATTTGGAATTTGGAGTTTGGAATTTGTGTGTATATACTTTTTAGTTCTACTGTTAATTGTTCTGCTTCGTCTTGCGTTAACAAGCCAACTGTAGCCAACATTTTAGTATGAGCTATATTTCCTAGCACATCAAATGGAGCTAGCAGTAAATCAAATTCTGGATCTTTACCTACAGTGAATGTTTCTACTTCTAAAAGCGATGCTTTATCTTTTTGCCAGAGTTTCATGATTCAAGGTTTAAGGTGTAGGGTTTAAGGTTTAAGGTTGGTGATTCATCTTTTACCTTAAGCCTTATCCCTTCTACCAAATTTATAAAACAACTTTTCCCAATAACTGTATATATGTTTCAATACCATCCTTTATCTCATCCAAATAAATATACTCATCTGCTGTATGACTTCTTGCGCTATCGCCTGGTCCCATTTTTAAAGTAGAGAAAGGCATCAACGCTTTATCACTTGTAGTTGGACTTCCATAATACCCTTTGCCCAATGCCAACCCGGCTTGTACCAATGGGTGTTCTAATGAAATAGAAGTCGATTTCATTCTTGTTGTTCGAGGCTTGAATTTGCTTTTTAAATTGTTTTTAAGTTCATTCAAAATTTCATCGAATGTATACAACTCATTCACCCGAACATCAATCACAAACTTGCATTGTGCAGGCACAACATTGTGTTGTTTGTTATCTGTTTCAATAACTGTTGCAGTTAACATACTTTCTCCTAATAAGCTGCTCACTCTTTCAAACTTGTAATTGCGAATCCAATTAATATCATCCACAGCTTTGTACAAAGCACTTTCACCTTCTTTACGTGCAGCATGACCAGCACGGCCTTCAGCTGTGCAATCAATGACCATCAATCCACGTTCTGCCACAGCCATTTCTAATTTGGTGGGTTCGCCAACAATGCCACAATCAATGGCACCTAAGTAAGGCAATACCAATTCAATTCCATTTACGCCACTGATTTCTTCTTCGGCACTTGCTGCAAAAACAACATTGTATGCAGTATCGTTTCTATTGTAATAATATAAAAAAGTTGCTATTAAAGAAACCAAACAGCCACCTGCGTCATTACTACCCAAACCAAATAATTTACCCTCTTTTTCAATAGGTGTAAATGGATCTAGTGTATAGCCCTTATTGGGTTTTACAGTATCGTGGTGAGAGTTTAATAAAATGCTTTTTTTAGCTGCATCATAATGCTTGTTTTTGGCATAAATATTATTGCCCACTCTTGCATGTGGAATATTGTGCTTGTCAAAAAAAGCACAAATAATTTCGGCAGTATCATTTTCTTCTTTAGAAAATGAAGGTCTTGCAATGAGTTGTTTTAACAGTTCAACTGATTCTTGAAAAAGGGTATCAATAGAGGTTGTCATAATATTTATTTGTTGATGATGGTTGTTCCAGATGTACCATCTATCAATTGTTGTAGTCGTTCTGCTTTGCCAATAATTACTTTGTTTACACCACTTTCAACAGCAGCAAAAGCATTGTCTAATTTTGGAATCATACCGGCAAAAATTTTCGCCCCAATTTTGAGTTCTTCGTAATATGCTTTTGTTAAAGTTGGAACAACAGAAGTATCATCTTCCACATCTAACAATACACCAGCTTTTTCAAAAGAATAAATCAATGAAGTTGCATATAAAGCACTCATTGCTTTGGCTGTTTCTTGTGCAATGGTATCGGCATTGGTATTTAATAATTGTCCTTCTTTATTGTGTGTTATTGGAGCTAAAACAACAGCAATATTTTGTTGTAATAAACTGTGCAGTAAATCTGCATTTACAGTATCAACATCTCCAACAAAACCATAATCAATGCCCTTTTTTAAGGGTCGTTTGTGAGCTTGGATAACATTGCCATCTGCTCCAGTTAATCCTATTGCATTGCAGTTATTGGCTTGCAATTGTGCAACAATATTTTTATTAATAAAACCTGCATACACCATGGTAACTACCTTCAAAGTTTCGGCATCTGTAATCCTTCTGCCATCAATCATTTGTTGCTGAATGTTCATGCCTTCGGCAACTTTGGTGGCTAATTTTCCACCACCATGGATTAATATTTTCTTTCCTTCAATCGTAGAAAATGATTGTAAGAATGACGCAAGTTTACTTTCATCATCTATAATATTTCCACCAATTTTTATGATAAATAAAGCCTCCTTGCCCTCCAAAGGAGGGTTCTTTGAAACTTCGAAATTATTTGTCGTGCAATTCATATAATTAACGGTTTTTAAGCCCCTCCTTTGGAGGGGTTTGGGGAGGCCAATATCTCACTCAACACAGCCTGTGCAGCCCAAACCCTGTTACTAGCTTGTTGTGTCACCAAACTATTAGGACCATCTAAAATTTCATCACTCAATTCTACATTTCTTCTCACTGGCAAACAATGCATTAGTTTGGCATTATTGGTTAAAGCTAGTTTTTCGTTGGTCATCATCCAACGTGGATCATTCTCATAAATTTTACCATAGTCATTAAACGTACTCCAGTTTTTTACATATACATAATCCGCATTTTTCAATGCTTCATCTTGGTTATGGGTAATGGTTGCACCTTTTGTAAATTCTTCACTCAGTTCATAATCTTCTGGGTGCGTAATTACAAAATCAGCTTCGCCCCAAGCATTCATCCATTGAGCAAAACTATTGGCCACACATTGTGGTAAAGGCTTTACGTGTGGAGCCCAAGTGAGAACAATCTTAGGTTTGCCCCTACCCCCTAGAGGGGGATGTTGAAGCATGTGTTCCTGAATGGTAATAATATCTGTAAAAGATTGCAGTGGATGTAGTGTTGCACTTTCTAAACTTACCACAGGCACTCCTGCGTATTTAATAAATTGCTTGATATACATTTCGCTGTAATCATCTTCTTTGTTTTTTAACGAAGGAAATGTTCTGATGGCCAGTATATCAAAATAACTTCCCAATATAGGTGCAGCATCTTTAATGTGTTCAACTGTTGTTCCACTCATGATGGCTCCTTCTTCAAACTCTAATGCCCATCCTTCTTTATCTACATTAAACACAATAGCTTCCATACCTAAGTTACTAGCAGCAACTTGTGTACTTAATCTTGTTCGTAAACTTGGATTTAAGAACAATAAACCAATACGTTTATTAGCTCCCAAGGTTTTGTCAACAAAAGGATTTGCTTTATAAGCCAATGCTTTTGCTACCAATTCATTGATGTTTGCAACATCGTTTACAGAAATAAATTGTTTCATACATCTATCTCCTTAAGGGGACTATTGTGTTTTGTTATAAATATTATGTACTTAGCTTTTGAATTACAATTGGGCTGTGGTTGCGTCGCACACTTGTACCATTTATCTATACGCAACTAGTTTAATAGTTCGATATAGCTGTTTTTAATTTTTCCAAAAACAAATCTATCTGTTCTACTGTAATGGCCAACGAAGGCAGCAATCTGATTACATTGGGCTTTGCTTCACCGGTAAATACATGATAATCAAATAACAACTTTTTCTTCAAGTCTTTTAATGTATCCGGCAAATCAAACCCTATCATTAATCCATAACCTCTTACGTTTTCTATTGCCGCTATCTGCTGCAATTGTTCCATAAGGTAGTTTCCGTTTGCTGAAGCAGCTTGTATCAAATTCTCTTTTTCTATTACTTCAAGCACTGCTAGTGCTGCTGCACATGCTAAATGATTGCCGCCAAAGGTTGTTCCTAACATGCCATGCTTTGGTTTAATATGTGGCGCAATTAATATACCACCAATAGGAAAACCATTACCCATTCCCTTCGCCATTGAATAAATATCTGCATCTACTCCTGCATGGTCATGAGCAAAAAATTGACCACTTCTGCCATAGCCACATTGTACACTATCTGCCACATACACTGCGTTGTACTGGTCACACAGTCTTCTGATTAATTGTAGAAAACTATTGTTAGCAATATTGATTCCGCCAACACCTTGAATGCCTTCAATAATCACAGCACAAATTTCATCGCCTTGTTTTACAAAACAGTCTTGCAAAGCTTGTTCATCATTAAACGGCAGGAAAATAATGTTATCTGATTCGTTAACAGGAGCAACGATAGCTTTATTGTCTGTTGCGGCAACGGCTAGTGATGTTCGACCATGAAAGGCTTTTGAAAACGCAACTACTTTCTTTTTACCGGTATGAAAACTGGCCAACTTCAAGGCATTTTCATTTGCTTCTGCTCCGCTGTTACATAGGAACAATTGGTAATCTGCTTTACCACTTATTTGACCTAGTTTAGTAGCCAACTCCTGCTGAACAGGTATTTGAATAGAATTAGAATAAAATGCAATTTGTTCTAATTGGGTTTCTATTCGCTTTACCCAATGCGGATGTGTATGACCGATTGAAATCACGGCATGACCGCCATACATGTCGAGGTATTGCACTCCTTTATCATCCCAAACATAAGATCCTGCTGCTTTGGTAATGGTAATGTTATTGAGGGGGTAGACGTCGAATAATATCATTGGTATAAGGTGTAGGGTTTAAGGTGTAGGGTTATTCTCGTCTCTTAAATACTTGATAAAAGAAATTAGCATAGCCCTAACTTCATTTATTAATTTGTTTATCGTTTGATATTCTTCCTTTGTGATATAGTTTAACTCTAATGCTGAATAGCAACAATAGTCAGATTCATTGGTTGAACCTAAAGCGTTGTCAAGGAATCTTGTAAAGTCCTTGTCTGTAAATCTGCCGCAGCCTTCAACTATATTTAACGGTACAGATAATGCTGCCCTCAACAATTGTGATGTTAACTCATATCGCTCTTCTTTTGGAAGTTTGACAGCAATGTGTTTTTTTATAAACATATACATGTCATGAGATTTTTTCCAAACTTCTAGTTTTTTATAGTCTCTCATTTTAATGTAGTTTAAGCTTTAGGTCTAAAGGATTAGAGCAAGAATTTTTTTTAATTAGAAGGATGTTTCCCTTCAACCCTACGCCCTATACCTTATCCCTTTTCTCAAAAATAATTGGCTTTCAATTTTAGTCCTATCGCTTCATCTAGTCCAAACATGAGGTTCAAATTTTGTACCGCCTGACCACTAGCTCCTTTCAATAAATTATCAATCACACTATGGATGACTACTTTGGTTCCTGCTTTTTCAATTTGAATTAAACACTTATTGGTGTTTACTACTTGCTTTAAAAAAATGGGTTCTTCACTTATATGCGTAAATGGAGCAGCTTTGTAAAAGTCTTTGTATAGTTGAACAATATCTGCTAATGGTTCTTCACAAGTTAGCGTTGAGCTAACAAAAATACCTCGTGTAAAATCGCCTCTCCAGGGAACAAAACTCAATTCACCTTTTTCTGATAAGTCGGGTTGTAATTGCAACAACGATTCGCCAATTTCACCTAAATGTTGGTGGGTTAATGTTTTGTAGGCCTGAATATTATTGGCACGCCAACTAAAATGCGATGTGGCACTAAGACTTTGGCCTGCACCCGTACTGCCTGTAATGCCGGTGGTATAAACATCGGTTAATAGTCCTGCTTTTGCCAATGGCAATAATCCCAATTGAATAGCAGTAGCGAAGCAACCCGGATTGGCAATATTGTGGGCCGACTGAATCGCTGCTTTGTTTAATTCCGGTAAGCCATAAACGAATGTTCGATTATTACAAATGGCATCGGCTTGTAATCTAAAATCATTGCCAATATCAATTAACCTGATGGAAGATGGAATATCGTTGGCTGTTATAAACTTTTTTGCTTCTCCGTGGCCGGCACAGAAGAAAATGACATCTGCATCAAAGTGGTGTGCTGCATCAAAAGCCAAATCAGTGTCGCCCAATAAATCTGCATGAACAGCGCTTATCGGCTTTCCTGCATTGCTGTTGCTTTGTACAAAAGCAATTTCCACAAAAGGGTGGTTTAATAACAAGCGTATTAATTCACCTCCCGTATATCCTGCAGCGCCAATTATTCCAACTTTAATGTTCATGGCTATTTGTATTTACCTGGTGATAAATTGCAGTTTGATTGCCAAAAATTTTGCTAAACCCTCTTACATCTTCTCCTGTAAATCCCGTATTCATTTCTCCGTATTTACCAAACTTAGCGCTCATCAAATCATGTTTGCTTTCAATGCCAATGATTTGAAAATGATACGGTAATAATTTTACAAACACATCACCGTTTACATACTGCTGACTGTTTTCTAGGTAAGCTTCAATATCTCTCATTACCGGATCTAAGATTTGACCTTCGTGTAACCAATTACCATAAAACTGACTCAGCGTGTCTTTCCATTGCAGTTGCCATTTGGTTAATACATGTTTCTCAAGTGTATGATGTGCTTTCAAAATAACCATCGGCGCAGCCGCTTCAAATCCAACCCTTCCCTTAATACCAATTATTGTATCGCCTACATGAATATCTCTGCCAATACCAAACGGACCTGCAATTGTTTGCAAGTATTGAATGGCTTGAGTGGGATGTTCAAATGTTGTTTCGTTTACACCAACTAATTCTCCTTTTTTGAAAGTTAATTTTACTTCTTCTGCTACTGATTTTGAAACTTGTGTTGGCCAAGCAGATTCCGGCAAGATGCCCTTACTGTTCAATGTTTCTTTTCCGCCAACACTTGTTCCCCACAAGCCTTTATTGATAGAGTACATGCTTTTTTCAAAGTTCATGTCAACTCCTTTTTGTTTCAAATAGTCAATCTCTTGTTCACGACTTAATTTTAAATCTCTTATTGGTGTAATAATTTCTACACCGGGTATTTCGATATGAAACACCATATCAAACCTCACCTGATCGTTGCCTGCACCTGTACTGCCATGAGCAACCGCATCAGCTTGTAATGCTTTGGTATGTTCAGCAATATGTAATGCTTGACTTAATCTTTCGGCACTAACACTTAACGGATAAGTATTATTCTTTAACACATTACCAAACACTAAATATTTAATAATGCTATCATAATAAGATTTTACTGCATCTACAGTTGTATGTGTTTTTACACCCAAGGTATAAGCATGGGCCTCAATCTGTTGTAACTCCTCTGCGGTAAAACCTCCTGTATTTACAATAATACTATGTACTTCGTAGCCTTTATCTTCTGATAAATATTTTACACAAAAACTAGTATCTAACCCACCACTAAAGCCTAAAACAACTTTCTTGCTCATAATGTATTGTCTTACTTATTAAAAGTTGAAAAAATATTTAAATATAGCTTTTACGTTACCGCCGCCCCCTGCACCATTTTCTTTATCTTTCTTAATGATTCTTTTTAAAAGATTATTCTCTTTTAAGCGTTGTAGTCTTTCAAACACTTTGCTCTTTTTTTCAAAGTATGCGGTGGTTTCTTTTGGCTCGTAGTGATCGGCGGGGTCAAATAACATGGCAGTACACATACAGTTTTTTCTGCCCTTGCTCATGAGAATATCATAGTTGACACAGCTTTTACACCCTGCCCAAAATTCTTCGTCATTGGTTAATTCACTGTAAGTAACCGGCTCGTAACCCAACTCACTATTAATCTTCATTACTGCAAGGCCTGTAGTCAATCCAAATATTTTTGATGTCGGATATTTCTGCCTACTCAGATCAAATATTTTTCGTTTGATTAAACGAGCAACACCACTCTTTCTAAATTCAGGTGCTACAATCAAGCCGCTATTGGCAACAAATGCTCCATGTTCCCAAGCTTCAATATAACAAAAGCCAACCCACTGCCCCGTTGTTGTAACGGCAATGACGGCTTTGTCTTCCAGAATTTTTGCGGCAACATACTCGGGTGTACGCTTGGCAATACCGGTACCACGGGCTTTGGCCGATGATTCCATCTCGTCTGTTATACGTTTAGCGTAATGGGTATCAAGGTGTGTGGCCACACGAATGATAATATCTTGTGTATCCAACGGTAAAAATTAAATAAGTAAAAAAAAGTCGGCAGAATGAAAATGGTGTTCGGGGATTTTTTCACTGATAGGGGCAATTGCCAACTGCTCGTCCTATCAGCAACCACGTCGAGGTCGAGGAACGAAACACGGGAAAAAACTATGATATAGTTGTTGTGTCTTCAAGTCAATAAATGATTGGATGCAAATGTATAATAGTTTCAATAATAACGACGTTAAAATTTTTGAAACAAAACAGCCACTGTGCTTGAACAGTGGCTGTAGTTTTATTAACGAGTGTTAGCTTTTGATTACATTCTAATGTTCATTCTTGGCTGACCATTGTTGCGGAACATGCCCGGAATTCTTGGCATGCCTTGTTGTGCATTATTGCCACCGAACTTACGCAGGTTGTAAGTAAAGGTAAGCATTACATATCTCGTTAATACTTGTGTTCTTGTATCTTGTATAAAGTTTTGCTCAACTGTACGGCTGATGCTTTGGTTTTGATTTAGTAAATCGAATACCGATAATTTAATCTCTCCATCCTTCTTTTTGAAAACCGTTTTTGCAATGCTGGCATTCCACAATGGTACACTTTGGTTAAACCCGGCACTTTGTCCACGATATAAGGTGTAATCAAAATCACTGCCAAAGATCCATCCATTCTTAGTGCTATATGTTGGTTCTACAGATAATATTTGGGTGAAGAAATCACCATTTTGTTCTTTGTTCAAAGAATATCTAGCCATGGTAAATGTAGAAGAACTAGAGAAGTTGATATCAAACTTGTCTTTCACATTCATATTGAAGCCAATGGTTTCACCAAACACATAGTTATTGGTGAAATTTTTGGCGTTGTTAAATAAGTTGACATCGCGGATGTAAGAAATATTGGTAGTTAAGTTGATGTTTGATTTTGGTCGCTTAACGGGGAACCCGTAGTTTACAAAAGCGGTTGCATTTAGTGCCCCGTTTACATTGGTTGGTTTGGTGTATTGTGCACCGTTAATTAAAGCTACCCCATCAACAATCATTGGTGTTGTACCGGTATTTTGAATAACACTATTACCTATTTTGTTTTGTGTAAAGCTACCGTTGATACCTGCAAAAAAGTTTTTGAAAGTAAAGATGTTGAAGTTAGAGAAGAATAAATTGAAGCTGTGATTGAACTCTTGCTTCAAAGCAGGATTACCATTTCTGATGTTCAACAAATTGGTGTTGTCTACCACATCTTGCAACTGTGTAACAGAAGGTGCATTGGTACGACCACGGTAATTAATTCTCAAACTTTTTGTTCTGTTTTTGCTGTATTGAATTTGCATGTTAGGAAAGAAGTTGGTGAAGCTTTGCGTTAGCAACGTATTCTTAGTTCTGTTGTCGCTGGTTAAATCGGCCAACTGTACTGCCATGCCCAATGTATAACTCCAATCTTTGGTAACCTGTCTGCGATAGCTTGTACCTACTCTATGAGAGGTGTTCAAGTTTTCAAAATTGTTTGTCAAGTTTGCTACCACTAGATCGTACTGACCGGTAGCTTTGTTATAACGCAATGTTTTTTGATCTGATATGTTTTCGTTATAGTTATACCCGTAGTTAAATTCCATCTGGCTTTTAGCATCGATTGGCTCAGTAAAAGAGACATTCGAACTAAAACTTTTACCATCTCTATCGGTAGTACTAATTTGGTTTACGGTATCTTTTACGAAAGTGCTGCCGCTATAAATATCATTGTAAGATAAATTGGTACGATCAGATGCATTGGTACTTAAGCCGGGAGTAATATTTACCGAAACGGTTCTTCCTCTTTTCTTAAAACGATGGCGCAGCAAAATGCTCGTATTAAAATTATAGCCATCACTTACGCTTTCGTTGATTTGTCTTACCCCACTTAAGTTTACCAATTTACCTTTTGTAGTAAATGAGTTGCTTTCGGTGTAACTATCGTTATGTTGTTGGCTAAATTGAGGTCGAATTAAAACCGAGTTGAAAGAATCTATTTTGTGGTCTATTTCAAAATTGAAACGATGGTTTCTATTTTGGCTATTGGCATCAGTAATGATATTATTAAAAATAGAAGAATCGTTATTGATAAACGTTTCTTTGAAACTTGTTTGGTCACGATTAGTGGCTAAATCATTATAAAAATAACTGCCACTTACCGATGTTTTTTTACCCCAAACATCATTGTAGTTTAAGCCACCGGCCCAAGTGGTAGAAATGCCCGGAGCAGATTGAGTTAGAAAATTTCCAATACTTCCACCACCTCTGCCGCCGCCTGCTATTGCAGCCATTGCTCCACCGCCACCACGACCACCGCCGCCGGTATTCATCACACCCAATAAGTCTTGAATGGAAAAGTTTTGTTGGTTAATATTATTACCCTGACCAATAAATGAAATTTGCTGGTTACCATTAAAACGGTTGAAGCTTAAGCTGCTTGCATAAGTTTTGTTTTCACCGGCGCCAATACTTCCTTTTCCAAATAATCCCTTTCTTCTGTCTTTTTTAGTAATGATGTTGATGGTTTTTTCTCTTGTGCCATCATCAAAGCCACTGAAAGAACTTTGGTCGCTTTGTGCATCGTACACTTGTACTTTATCGATTACATCGGTTGGTAAATTACGGGTTGCCGTTTTTGGATCATCGCCAAAAAAGCGTTTGCCATCCACCAAAACTCTTGTAACATTTTGACCCTGTGCTTTTACAGTTCCGTCTTTTTCTACTTGTACACCTGGTAGTTTTTTCAATAAATCTTCTGCCGTTGCGTTTGGTTTTGTTTTAAAACTATTAGCTGTAAATTCTGTCGTATCGCCTTTTACTACAATCGGTGCGGTTTTTACCGTTACCGTTCCCAAATCTTTAGATTCGGTCACCAATTTAATTACACCTAAATCGGCTTCTGTTATTGTTTTGCTGAGCGTTACTTTTTTGTATACTTCAGCAAAGCCCGAATAAGTAACTAACAATAAATGGTCGCCATATGATACGCCGGTCATTTCAAAAGAGCCATCTTCTTTAGACAGCGCAAAAGACAATAAGGTAGAGTCTTTAGCGTCCATCAAAGAAATGGTAGCTCCTTTTAAAGGTGTTTTTCCGGTGCTGTCTGTAATTTTTGCTTTTACCGTTCCACTATTTCTTTGTGCTTGTGCGGAAACTGTACTTATTAAAAGAACAATAAGCAGCGTGTAGAATGATTTCATGTAATAATTGTTGGATGAATAGGCTACGAAATTATTCGTTAAACCTGTGAGAAACTGTTAACAAAGCTATAAACGGTAAAGTACACGGATAGTTGGGAGACAAAATAATTAATTCGGCGAAGCCTAATATTAAAACGGTTGATATTGTGTTTTAAACCCAATACCCATAACGATTCGGTATAATTTTTATCCAGCGTTGCTTTGAGTAAGATTATTTCTATTTGTTGCAACGACCTTGAGCATCGGCCAATAATCGTAAAAAGGAAAATCTTTTGCTTGTGTTGTTTCCGGTGAATGCTTTGTTGTAAGATTGTTGATGTAATTGGCGAATCGTTTCGCAATCTTTTTCTGCGTTAGCCAACCAAGATACTAAGGCGGTTTTAAACTGACTGGTACTGATGTCCCACAACACACTGTCGTTATTGCCGGGCAGCTCTGCAAAATAATGTTTCACTTTTCGGGTAAGTGAGCTTTTCTCTTCTTTTACAAACTCGTCATACTCAAACAATTGAATACCATTACCATGTGCAGTCAATTGCTTTACAAATTTCCATGCTGCCGGTGGTTTGCCGGTAATGTAAATTTTATTGTAGTTGGGCTGAATGAGGCGGAAAGCATAGAAGTCATCTTCTAATTGATAGCCTTTTAATTGATGCAAGGGTAATTCTACCGTTTTTCTTTGTTGCGGCTGCCAAATGGTTGCCTTATTGGTAGCTAAAGTATTCAAACTCAAATATCCGGCTACAGTAGAGTTATCGCTCAAATGAACCGTCGCTTTCATATTATTTACCGACTGCGGATTACTGAAAGCGTGGTTAGAAACTTTACAGGAAGTGGCAAATAAGCTCAAAACTGCTATAAGAAAGCACTGTTGAAGTCTGCAAAACAAGCTACGGCAAGCAATCATCGTACAGGTTTTTGAGGTGATGTACAAAAACTAACGCAAGTTAGTAAACGTTTCTCAACCCCTTTTGTTGCCGACAGCTAAAAATTACCAAAAGTTTTGAATTACAACTTAAGAGAACAAATACTCCACATCTTCTTTGGTCAAGCTCTTTACAAATCCATCGTCATCAGTAATTAAGTCTTTGGCGAGGGACCGTTTTTTCTCCTGGAGTTTCAAAATTTTATCTTCAACCGTATCCTTACAAATCATGCGGTAAGCAAAAATGCTTTTGGTTTGGCCTATACGGTGGGTTCGGTCAATAGCCTGTTGTTCTACAGCCGGGTTCCACCAAGGATCTACAATATACACATAGTCGGCCGCAGTAAGGTTAAGACCCACGCCTCCTGCTTTTAGCGAAATTAAAAACACCCTGCACTCTTCCTGATTCTGAAAGTTTTGAATGGCTTTTTCTCTGTCTGGTGCAGACGTGCTGCCGTCGAAATATTCATATTTAACGCCTAATTCAGTCAGACGTTCTTTTATCAACGCCAACATACCCAAAAACTGAGAGAATACTAAAGCTTTGTGGTTGCTTATGTTTTCGGTTATTTCTCTAGTCAGCTCATCCAACTTAATAGATACATTAGGAAACTTCTCTTCATCTTTTTCTTTCATGATAGCCGGACTATCGCAAATCTGCCGCAACTTCATTAAGCCTTGCAAAATGGTAAGCTGCGATTTTTGAATGCCTTGTTCTTGTACTACACCTAAAATTTTATCCCTAAAATCGTTGCGGTAAGCATCATAAATTTTGCGTTGCTCGTCTCCCATTTCGCAGAACAAAATCATCTCCGTTTTCTCGGGCAAATCTTTGGCTACTTGCTCCTTGGTTCTTCTTAAAATAAAAGGATATAACAATCGGCGCAAATGCTCTTTCTGTTCTTGTTCACCAAATTTGTCGATTGGAATAGAAAACTCTTGTTTAAAAAATTCTATGCTGCCCAACATGCCCGGATTCAAGAAATTCATTTGGGCATAAATATCAAATGTGTTGTTTTGAAGCGGCGTACCACTTAAACACAATCTGTTTTTTGCTCTTAATAAACCGGCTGCTTTAGTTACTTTACTCGATGGATTTTTGATGGCTTGGCTTTCATCTAAAATCACATAATCGAAAGGTTGTTCTACAAAAATTTTGATATCGCTACGCAATGTACCGTAGGTGGTAATGATGACTTCGATATCGGGATTAAGTACCGTATCTTTTGTTCTTGTTCCACCATGGTGAATATAGTACGTTAGTGATGGGGTGAACTTTTTGATTTCATTTTCCCAGTTGTACATGAGTGTAGTAGGACATACAACCAATGTTTTAATTTTTGTATGCTCATCTTTCAAGTGTTGCAGAAAAGACAATGCTTGAATGGTTTTTCCCAAACCCATGTCGTCGGCTAAAATGCCTCCCCACTGAATTTCTCTTAAATAATTCAGCCAATGAAATCCAGATGTTTGATATGGCCTTAAAATGGGTTGCAGGTGTTTGGGTGCTTCAATTTCTTTGATGGCATGTGACTCTTTTATCTTCTCGTATTTTTCTTCGAGTTGAAAAAACAGCTCTTCTTCATTTCTGCTTTCGTACAGTTCTTCAATGACACTAAAGTGAAAACGGCTAAGTTTAACCTCATTGGTTTTTCCCTCACCTACTCTAAACAGTAACGAGTATTTTTTAATCCACTCTTCTGGCAAAATACCTAAACTACCATCTTGCAGTTGAACAAATTGCTGCTTATTAGCCAATGCTTTTTTAACATCGGCAACAGTAATTTTTTGTTCACCGAATTGAATTTCTACTTTAGCGTCAAACCAATCGGTATGGCTACTAATATAAATTTTTGTAGATGGCTTTGCCGTATTAAAGCGGAAGTTTTTTAACGCATCGAACCCGTATACCGGCACTTCCATTTCCTTCATCGCATCTATAAACAAGAAGAACCAATTGTTGCGTAACACATCAGCACCTTTCAATACCAAATTATTGGTTCCTTGCGGACGAATGAATTGCGAATGCAGTGCTTCAATCTTTTCTATAAATTGTTTTTCTGCTTCAAGGTCTCGGGTTATCACCAACAACCGATCTTGTTTTGGCAGAATTATTTTTTCTTTATCGTTAGCTCTTACTTCATAATCGCTATATACAAACACCGGCTGAAACAACAGATAGTCGCCCTTTTCCTTCAATAACAATCGGGTTTCGGGCTTTACATCTTTTACTTCTTCTCGGCGTACATTTTCAAATGATACATCATAATCTTTAGCCAATGGCAACACAAACTGTTGTAAATAAGTTGGCCATTCGCTTTCGCTAAATACCATTTTATTTTTAGCAGCAAATTTTTCTACCAATGCTACATCTTCGGCTTTTTCCCAAATGTATAAAACATCGTCATGTAGAAACAATAGCGGACTTTCTGACTTATTTTCATCTAACGGAATTTCTTGATACGGCAATTTAACCTTGCAGCTCATTGCATATTTTCCATTCTCATATTTGATTACAAAACTTGGTAAAACCGGGGTTGTATTAAGGTGTATGGTTTGAATGGTGCTGCTGCTGAGTTTTTTTCCGGATGGTAAAAAAAACACATAGGCGCTACTTTCTGTATCGTTGAAAATTTTTCGTAATCTGGGCAACAAATACTCAACCATCAAATGCTTTGTTTCGTCGGGTAATTGATCATCTTTATGTGTAATGATGTTTTCCCAAATAGCACTAAATGGAGAGTTACGACTTAAGTGGCGGCCCACTTCAGATGGTTGTAATTTTCTTAGCGCCTGCACTAATAATTTATCGTCTTCGTCAAATACTTCTGTATTGACGTATTTGCCTAAATCGAGCAAATCAATTTTTCCGGTGTACTTGGTTTTATCTGCATCCGGCTCTCCCTGTATGGCTTCTGTTTGTAAAAAAGGATAATTGCGTTCATTAAAAGAAAATACAATACCCAATTTCATCGGTGCCGATTTTTCTTCTTCTTCTTTTTGCTCTTCTACCGGAGGCGGTGCATAAGATGGTCTAAACTTGGGTTCGGTGGGCTGTTGAACAATTCTTTTAATGGATGGATCTAATAGACGTAAAAATGGTTTTCCATCTTTATAAGTAAATTCAAATTTTCCGGTTAAATCATCGGTTAATGAATAGCCGTACAATTGTAGCAGTTTGTTTTTTTCTTTATCCCAATTTCGAATACTGTCAAAATAGTTAACCCCGTATGTATTCAGCAATTGCAAAAACAAAATGGTTTTATGTAAACACAACGGATGTTTTGAGTCACTATCGCAAGTACAACTAGTATCAAAATTTCTTTCTTCGTTTTTTTGAAGGAGCAATTTAAATTTTTGGCCATCTACTTCAACTTCTGCTTTAACCCTTTCATCTTTTGCTTCAAGAATAATTGCCTTTTGTTTGTTCAAATAAGTATCGGCTAATGAATAATTTTCAGCAGATGATAATAGCTTAATCATTTTTAAATCAAGCAACTTCATCTTAACAATCGTATGCTTTTGGTCGTACACAATTTCTCTTTCGCCTAATTGGTTTTTATCTAACATTTCTTGCAACGCAAATAAACTAGCTGCTTTATGGCGACAGATTTCAGAAAGATTATAAGGACAGGTGCATCGGAGCGATAATGTTTTGGGATCTTTATAATTCAAAATATGCACTCTGTAAAAAGTAGCGTAACTATCGTCTTTTATTCTAAATGCAACGGTGCTCAATAAGTCGTCGTACTCAACGAGTTCGGCATTTCCGGTAGCATAAATTTTTTTGCCCCGTCTTATGACTTCGTCGGTAGCATGGTTGTATATGTGTTTGACTAAATGGGGTAAAGCCATGTGTTGGTTGCGGTACTGTTAACGGTTGCAGCTTGCTCAAGCTGCAGCGTAATGATATAAAAAAGGTTAATCAGCAAAAGTAAAGGAAAGCAACTAAGACTGTAAAACCAATATGGCGGTTTGTGGATGAAATGTTTGTTATCTTAAAAAATGTTTAATCATAAATACCAACACAGACAGATTTACCTGCTCAATAGGGTGTGGCGTGTCGGGCAAAACGGCCAATTGTGCGTTTGGTAGCTGTTTTTGAAGCGCTACTGTTTCTTCTAGCGTTACCATTTTGTCTTTATCGCCCAACATGAGTATGGTTGGTGTCGAAAAACCACTCCATTCTGTATTGGATAAATATTGGTTGTTACCTAAATCTTTAATCAGGTTGGCCGTTTGAGCAAGTACTGTTTTCCAGCCTGAGGCTTGGTGTCTGTTGCTGAGTTGTTCGGCAAATGCCGGAATTTTAGCTTGAATAATATCGGGTTGAAGTTTGGCTATTTCTTTACCAGCTTCCGTTTCGTTCCAATTTATCTTGGTTCCAAGCGTAATTATTCTATTTATCCTTTCCGGGAATTGTTTGGCCAAGCTAATTGCCACATAGCCGCCCATGCTATAACCAAAAACACTAGCTTTTTCGATTTGCTGCTCGTTGAGATAGTGTAGCACCGATGTTACAAAAAGTGGAATAGAAAAGTCGGCTTCGGGTATAGTCGTATTTCCATGTCCAGGAAAATTAATCGGATGTAATACAAACCGGTCTTCTAATAATGGTATGAGTGGCTGCCATTGGTCTTTTGACCCAATTGCGCCATGTAACAACAATAGATGTTCCATAATTTACGTTACTTAATAAAATATTATAGCAAGTTATAGTATTAATTATTTTTGGATTTAAAGATGCATTAATTTGTGATAACACCTATGCTCATCCCACCAACAAAATATTGTAGGTTTTTTATTGTTTTGGTAACCTTTTGGGCATTTCCATTTTTTTCATTAGCACAAACCAATCCACCATTACAAGTTAATAATGGCTTGGCGGACTTAAGTCAGCTTAACCTTCAAGGCACATTTGTAGCTTTAGATGGCCAATGGGCTTATTATCATCAGCGATTAATTAGTCCTTCAGACACTGCAAAGCCCGATGGTTTTATCGCTTACCCCAAACGCTGGAATGAGTTAACCTGGCAGGGTAAGCCCTTGTCTTCACAAGGTTATGCCAGTTATGCTGCAACAATTGTATTGCCAAAAAATAGAATCCCGCTGTCTTTGTTTTTACCTGATGTGTACACTTCCTTTCAATTGTATGTAAATGGAAAACTGTTTGCAGCAAATGGCAAAGCGGCTACTTCTAAAGCCGAAAGCGTTCCTCATTGGCAGAATCTCATCGTACCATTGCCAACTAATGTAGATACCTTAGAATTACTCATTCAAATAGCCAACTTTTCTCATTCAAAAGGAGGACCGTATAAACAAATTTTGCTTGGCGATAGCCAGTATTTAACACTAAACTTCAATCGCAACCAGGCGGCAGATTTATTATTATCGGGGTGTTTGTTTATGGGTGGATTATTCTTTTTTAGCCTTTATTTGTTTGGCACTAGAGATAGAGCTACTTTTTACTTTTCGCTTTTTTCGATGATGTACAGTTATCGGGCAATTGGTAGTAGCGGTTATATATTGCACAGTATTTTTCCGGATTTAAGTTGGAGTTTAACAACTAGATTGGAGTATGTAACGCTGTTTTTAAGCATTGTTTTTTTGGTTCAATACATTCGAAATTTATATCCCGAAGATACGCATCACCAATTACTTAAGTGGTTGACCGGTTTGTGTTTGTTGTTTAGCGCTGTCACAATCGTTACTCCTGCTGTTTGGTTTACACAACTCATTAATCCCTTTTTGGTGGTGATGTTTTTTTGTATTGTATATACGCTTTTCGTTTTTGCAAAAGCAGCAAAAAACAAAAGGGTCGGTTCAAAGTATGCGTTAATCAGTATTGGTGTTTTAATGTTGGTGTTTTTGCTCATCAACCTCCAATATTTTGGTATCATCGTTCCGGAAAAAGCCATCATTTTTTTCGGTTATATCGCATTCTTTTTCCTTCAATCATTAATTCTTTCTTTCCGCTTTGCTTTTGTATTAAAAAAAGCAAAAGCCCAAGCCGAAGAGGGCTTGAGAGCAAAAACCGATTTCTTATCTACCATGTCGCATGAGATTAGAACGCCGCTCAACTCGGTTATTGGAATGACACACTTGTTGTTACAAGACAAGCCTCGAGACGACCAAAAAGAGCAACTAGATGTGTTATTATTTTCCGGCAAGAACTTGCTCTCTATTGTTAATGATATTCTTGATTTTAATAAAATTGAAGCCGGTAAAATCAGCTTTGAACATATTGAGATGGATGTTGCAGCCATTACCAAAAATATCATCAAGGCTTCTGATTCCGCCGCCAACGAAAAGGGACTTGTATTAAAAGCAGAGATTGACCCCAATATTGACAAAAAACAAATTGGCGACCCCACCAGATTAACACAAGTGCTTAATAATTTGGTACACAATGCTATTAAGTTCACCGCTAAAGGATTTGTAACGGTCAAAATAGCCGTGTTGGAGAAACAAGAAAATAGCATTCGGCTAAAATTTTCTGTAGCCGATACGGGTATAGGTATTGCCAAAGAAAAGCAAGAGCTGATTTTTGATCAATTTACCCAAGCAGATTCGTCTACTTCTAGAGGATATGGCGGCACCGGCTTAGGATTGGCCATTTGTAAGCGTATTCTACAATTACAGGGCAGTGCATTACAATTGAACAGCGAATTGGGCAAAGGTGCTGAGTTTTATTTTGAGCTTTCGCTACCATTATCTACTGAAAATACCGGAGTTACAAATGCAACAACTGTCCCTATTGCAGAAAGTGAAGCATTAAAGGGTGTCGCTATTTTGTTGGTAGAAGATAATATGATGAATGTATTAGTAGCACAAACATTTTTAGAGCGCTGGGGAGCTTTAGTTGATGTAGCTTATGATGGCCAACAAGCAATAGAACAATTTGATGCCACCAAACATCAGCTCATTTTAATGGATATGCATATGCCGGTTATGGATGGGTATGAAGCAACCGAAATACTCAGAAAAAGGGGGGTCACCCACCCAATAATTGCTTTAACAGCTAGTTTGCCAAAAGAAATTGAAGCAGAAGTTAAACAAGTAGGCATAACAGATATTGTGGTTAAACCATTTAATCCAGATGAGTTGTTTGAGATATTGATAAAGTATTGCGCTAGCAAGCCTTAATGGCAATTAACCATTTAACGGGGATTATAACCACAAAAATCAAAATTTTTTAGTTTTTGGAAAATGTAGCGTAACATTGCATTGGAAACAAACTGATTTGGTTTTTTAATCTGCTACATCTGATCAGTTTTTACACTTTCCCAAATCATTCAACAATTATCTTTTTCAATCACAACAAGTTTTTTTTCTGTTGATTTTTGAACATCCATTTTAAAGTATTTATGTACGACATTCTCCAATTGAACGACATGCTTGTTCCAGAGTTACTTGACATTGCCGAGCAACTTCGTATTACCAATTCAAAAAAATTAGACAAGCAACAACTGATTTACAAAATTCTTGACAAACAAGCTGTTGTTGAAAGTAGCCCTGCTGCTAGTACTGGTGAGAAAACCAAACGCAAAAGAACGGTGAAAGCAACCACTTCTAATTCTTCTGAAGAGGCTGAAGTAATGAATGATGCTGAACCAAGTCCGGCGGCGGAAGTTATAGCGCCGGCCACTGAAACACCACAAAGCGAACCTAAAGAAAAGGGCAAAAAGGAAATTCAATTGAAGCGTGGGCCCAAGAAACCGATTGTTAAACCAAAAGAACAAGCCGAAGGCGAATCAACCGAAGCAGCTTCAACAGAAGATATTGCGGAAGAACTAAAAGGTGCAGCTAAAATTTTAGCTAGTGTGCCATCACCCGATGATGTGCCGGCCAATAGTTTACCCGATGATGTGCCACCGCCACGTCAGCAGTTTCGCAGAGAGCCTGCTTTCAATATAGAGTTTGACGGCATTATTGGTGCCGAAGGTGTTTTAGAAATGATGCCTGATGGTTATGGTTTTTTACGTTCATCAGATTATAACTATTTGTCTTCTCCCGATGATGTATATGTATCGCCATCTCAAATCAAGCTATTTGGTTTAAAAACCGGCGATACCGTTACCGGAACCGTTCGTCCACCCAAAGAAGGAGAAAAATATTTTGCCTTATTAAAGGTGGAAAAAATAAATGGTAAAGGACCCGAAGAAGTGAGAGACCGTGTGCCATTTGATTACCTCACTCCGTTGTTTCCATTTGAAAAACTGAACCTGTTTACTACGCCTAATCAATACAGCACCCGTATCATGGATTTATTCACGCCTATTGGTAAAGGCCAGCGTGGATTAATTGTGGCACAACCCAAAACAGGTAAAACGGTTTTGTTGAAAGAAGTGGCCAACGCCATTGCTGCCAATCACCCTGAATGTTATTTAATGGTGGTGTTGGTAGATGAAAGACCGGAAGAGGTTACCGATATGGAACGTAGTGTTAATGCAGAAGTGATTGCTTCTACGTTTGACGAACCTGCTGAAAAACATGTTAAGGTTTCTACCATTGCTTTGCAAAAAGCAAAACGTTTAGTAGAGTGTGGTCATGATGTAGTTATTCTACTTGATTCTATCACTCGTTTAGCAAGGGCACACAATACAGTTGCCCCATCTAGTGGTAAAGTATTAAGTGGTGGTGTAGAAGCAAATGCGATGCAAAAGCCAAAGCAATTTTTCGGCGCAGCCAGAAAAATTGAAAACGGCGGTTCTTTAACCATTCTTGCTACCGCTTTGATTGATACCGGTTCTAAAATGGACGAAGTAATCTTTGAAGAATTTAAAGGTACCGGTAATATGGAATTGCAATTAGACCGTCGTTTGGCCAACAAGCGTATTTTCCCGGCTATCGATTTAGTGGCTTCTTCAACTCGTCGGGATGACCTGTTATTAGAAAAAGATATTCTTGCCCGTATGAATATTCTTCGTTTGTACATCAACGATATGAACACCGAAGAGGCAATGAATGAATTATTAAAACGTATGCGTGGCACAAAGGACAATTATGAGTTCTTGGCCAGCATGAATAGATAATTTGAATTAATTTTTAATATAAAGGTCTGCCAAAAAGCAGGCCTTTATTGTTTTATGTAAGCGCCAATACGTTCTTTTACATTTGCTCTAATATTCATGTAATACAAATTAAAATCTCCTACATGGTAATTTTTGGTGCGGTATAAAATGCTACCAAAAAATCTGGGGCGGCTTGCCCATAGTACGCCATCTGCAATTTGAGCATCTGCAACATGCGTTACAATTTTGTTGAAGTTTTTAATCACAGCCCCTTTGTTGGCTTTTCTGGAAGCATAAGTCGTTGCTTCATTCCAGGTAATGGGATTGGTTACTACTGCAGTATAATTTTCCTTTTTTACGTAAAAGGGTTTATGGCCATTTTTATACGTACGCCATGTACAAAAACAGCCAATTTGTTGTGGTGTTACACAAGGCAGAATTGAAGCAAAATAATTAGGCTCCACCGGTATGCCAACAATATAAGCCACCACCAGTTTTTGTTGTAGTGGTTTACCATCGAAAAACTGTTTTAGTAAAAGCTTGGCATGTGTTGTTCCCTGGCTATGTGCCGCAATAATGATGGGTCTGTTGTTATGATAGTGGTCTAGATAATATTGAAATGCATTTTTTACATCTTCATATGCGGTGGCAAATGCAGCAATGGCTAATGTAGTATCTGATGCTGTTTTTGGAAAATATGCACCATAGTGTGCTTGCCTATATCTCGGTGCAAAAACCCGTGTACCTTCATTAAAAATACTGGCTTGATATAGTATAGTACTATAATCCGTTTTAGCATTGAGTAAAGCATCGTTGATGTCACCACTCCAGCCCAACGGCTTGTCCTTTTGGGTATATGTGGTTGGGTGAAGAAAAAAAACATCTACTAAAGAATCGTTATTTGTTTGTTGGCGAAGTTTTGTAGGTAAACTATCGGACGGGTCTTTTTTCCATGGATGTGCTGCCCAATTATTGAGATTCGCATAATCCGGAATGGGACTATTGCCGCCATGTGGATATTGTTTGGCCAGGGTTCTATAACTTGTTCCGCATGATGTTAGGATACTAGCCATCAATAACAAGTACCATAAATGTTGCTTCACTAATATATTTTTCATGTCCCGAATTTCATTAATTATCTTCATCCTTCCATAAAATAGCTGTAGGTTTATTACAGTTGATGCTTTTAGGTACTGTTTTCTTGCTGCTTTTGTTCACCAAACTGCTGCATCTTGATTTGGATTAGACATATCCCCTTTTTGAAAGCTGTGTTGTTACACAGTGTTACTGCCTTTGGCGGTCCGCAAGGGCATTATGGTATGATGCTGAAAACCTTTGTACACCAACGTAGAGATGTTACCGAAACTGAATTACTCGATTATTTATCGTTTTGCCAAATGTTGCCCGGGGCTTCATCTACCCAAACATTAAGCTTAATTGGTTATAAACGAGGTGGATTAAGTTTGGCCATCATTACTTTACTCATTTGGATTCTGCCCGCCTGTTTAATTATGGGTGGTCTATCTTTTCTGATAGATTATGTAGATGAAGCGGCGCTTAACACCAAAGTCTTTCGTTTCATACAGCCAATGGCTATTGGTTTTATTGCATTTTCTTGTTTTAAAATGTTCAAGATTGCGATTAATAATACCATTACCCGATTCATCATGACGATTGCGGCGGTGGGTACATTTTTGTTTTTTAAAATTCCCTGGGTATTTCCGGTGTTAATATTAGCAGCAGGAATTTCAACCAATTTTAGTGATAAACGAATTCCTCAAAAAGATCTTCCTCCTAAGAAAATCAAATGGGGTAACCTTTTGCTCTTTTTTGCATTGTTCGGCACCGCAGCATTGTTATCAGAATCTGCCCGTAAAGGGGAGTGGGAAAATCGAAAAGCATTCAACCTGTTCGAAAACTTTTATCGTTTTGGTAGTTTGGTGTTTGGCGGGGGAGATGTGTTAATGCCAATGATGTATGAACAATATGTAGCAAGACCATCGTCTGAAAGAATTGTGAAATCAAATCCCAATGTGCTCAAAATGAGCAAAGAAGAATTTTTAACCGGGTCGGGAATTGTTAGGGCTATACCCGGACCCGTATTTTCTATTGGTGCTTATACCGGCGGAATGGTGATGCGAAGCGAAGGGGCATTTATGCACTTTTTAGGCTGTTTGATTGGAATGGTTGCTTTGTTTATGCCGAGTGCACTATTGGTCTTGTTCTTTTTTCCGGTTTGGAATAACCTGAAAAAATACGCTGTTATTTATCGATCCTTAGAAGGAATCAATGCGGCTGTTGTTGGAATTATGGCCGGTGCCATCTTTTATTTAATGAACGATATCTCCATTTTATCGGCTTTTTCCGGAAATACGGAAGCTATTTTTGACATCATTATCATCTTCGGCACCTTTATGCTACTTCAAACCACAAAAATCCCGGCTCCTTTGATTGTGGTAGCTTGTCTAAGTATCGGATGGCTAGCTTAATACGTTTTTTTGATATAATTATCTATTAATCAATTTATTATTAATTAGATATTAACTAATAGTGTTAGCGATAATAGCCATTATCTTCGATTTCTTTCCGAACTACATCGGGTACGAGGTAGCGAATTGACTTTTTTTCTTTGATTAAAGTCCTGATGGCAGTAGCAGAAATGGATAGTAGGGGGGCTTCTAGAATTTGAAGTTTGGCATCATGGGTTGCGGTGATGTCAGAGCCGGGCCGCTTGTAAATGATGAAGTCATAATCTCGTACCAGGGTTTGGAAGTTCTTCCATTTGTGGAGGTTTTGAAAACTGTCCGAACCCATGATAATACTAAAATGATGCTGCGGATATTTTTCTTTTAAGTAGATCAGCGTATCTATGGTATAAGAGGGTCGTGGCAACTTAAACTCAATATCACTTGCTTTTAGTCGTACATCTCCCTCTATCGCAACTTGAATTAGGTGCAACCGATGGTATTCATTCAATAAACCGTTTTCTTTTTTTAACGGGTTATGGGGAGAGACAACCAACCAAACCTGTTCTACATCGGTATTGTTAGCTACATGATTAGCAATAATGAGGTGTCCGCAGTGAATGGGATTGAAGGAACCAAAGTACAAACCAATTTTCATACGGATAGAATGAGTGGATTAGATTTCAGTTACCAGCACTTGGTCTGCTTCGTTTAATCGTAAACTCAAATGATAACCAGAAACGGAAATAGAAATAGGATCTCCAAGCGGTGCAATTTGGTCAATCGTTACTTTTTCGCCAGGTACACAACCCATTTCCATCAGCTTGATGAATAAATCATCTTTTGAAAAAGAGTCGATGATTGCCGATTGTCCTACTGCCAGTTCTGATAGTTTCTTCATAATTGATTCAATCTTACAAAAGTAGTTTACCAATCTTGTTTTTTGTTACGATTTTTGGAGTCAGAAAATCAATTATGATAGCATTTGCATACGCCGATAGGCAATTAAGTCTCAAACAGAAAAGAAATATCCAGGCTTTTATCGTTCAGCTCTTTAAAAAGGAGCGCCAACCATTAGCCCATTTGCAGTATGTGTTTTGCTCAGACGAGTATTTATTAGCCATCAACCGCAATTTTTTACAACACGATTACTACACCGATATCATCACTTTTGGTCTTTCGGCACCCAAAGCACCGATAGAAGGTGAAATATATATCAGTGTTGACCGAGTAAAAGACAATGCCACTGCACTTAATACCACATTTAAAGATGAAATGCTGCGGGTCATTTTTCATGGTGCCCTGCATTTGTGCGGCTATAAAGACAAAAAGAAAAGTGAAAGTATCGTCATGCGGAACAAAGAGGAGCAGTATTTGCGTTTATTTGAGAAACGCTTTGGAGAATGAGCAAGTTATTGATCGTTTCCTTCCTATTTTTCGGTCTTTTGATGTACAGCCCAACTTCATTTGGTCAAGAGTCATCTACCGTAACGCTAGACGTTAAGCCGGTACCTCAGCCTTTTTTATTAGACACTACGGTTGATAAATGGAATAAATCCTTTGTTAGCTACTCCAAACTTCCAAAAGAGTCGCAAGAATTACTTTACTGGACCAATTATAGTCGCATCAACCCCAAACGTTTTTGGGATAGCGTTGTAGCCCCCATCATTAAAGCATTTCCAAATTTAGATGGCGGTTATGCCGTTAGTCTAAGAACTGCATTATACAATACGCCACCGCTACCTATGTTCCGCCTAAATGATACTTTAATTAGATTAGCACAGGGCCACGCTAAGGATATTGCGGGCAAAAGAAGCAAAGCCGGACACAACTCTACCAATGGAGAGTCTTTTTCAACCAGGGTTGACAGAGCCGGAATCAAATATTGCGCTGCCGAAAACACTTCATTGGCTGGTTTGGGTATTGTAATGTCGGTAAGTCTTTTATACCTAGACATTGGCTTGCCCGAACTTGGGCACAGGGTTACATTGCTGAATCCCAAATTAATCGAAATTGGAGTGGGCTCTCACCGTTATAGCAGTACGCACTACTTTTTAGTACAAGATTTTGCTTGTACACAACACAGATAAAGCTGTTCACATGTTCCACAAATCACCGTTTCGGATAGGAACAGTGATTTGTGGAACATTTTTGTTGGTACTTTTGAACTATGAGTAAGGGAAATACAGATTCTAAGTTTATACATAACGCAAAACGTAAATGGCAAATAGCATTAAGAAGGTACATTTTAGAGGGGTCGCCTGCGCTACAGTATGCTCAATTCTTTGGAATAGATCATCAGAATCTCAGAAAATGGATTGAATTACAGTTTACCGGAGGATTATCTTGGGAAAACTATGCTACAGAATGGCAGTTCGACCATATCGTTCCCCAAGTATACTTTGACTTTGCCAATGAAGAAGACCTGAAACTATGCTGGCACTTTATCAATATTCGAGTAGAGCCTATCATTCATACTAAGTATAGAAGCAATAGAATAGATGTTATTGGCGTGAAGAAGTACTTTGAAGACCTTTTCCAAAAAACAGGATATAGCTATTGCACTAAAATGCTGCAAAAAATAGAAAGTCTAGAAGTCAGCAACATAGAAAGTAATCATCAGTTAGAATCATTTGTATCAAACAATAAAAAATGGCTCGAGGAAATACAAACTTTGTGTGCTGAAGAGTTTGCTAAATTCAATTCTGGAATAAGCTTGGAAGATATCGTACTAGAAAGAGCCCTCTTCAAAAAATATGGTAGTTAGGCATAAGCCAAAGACCAATTATCTTTGCCACATGTTTCCAAAATACGATGTAATTGTAGTAGGTGCAGGGCATGCAGGTTGTGAGGCAGCCGCAGCCGCAGCAAATATGGGCAGTAAGGTTTTGCTCATTACCATGAATATGCAGACCATTGCTCAAATGAGTTGTAATCCCGCCATGGGCGGAATTGCCAAAGGGCAAATTGTGAGAGAAATTGATGCCTTAGGTGGTTATAGTGGTATAGTCAGTGACTTAAGCACCATCCAATTTAGGATGTTGAATAGAAGTAAAGGTCCGGCCATGTGGAGCCCAAGGACACAAAACGATAGAATGCTCTTTGCTGCCAAGTGGAGAGAAATGCTAGAAAACACACCCAATGTAGATTTCTATCAAGATATGGTTCAATCACTATTGGTTAAAGGCGACCAATGTTTTGGCGTCATTACCGGTATGGGTCACCGCATAGAATCTAAAACAGTGGTCGTTACAAGTGGTACATTTTTGAACGGCATCATACATATAGGGGAGAAAAGATTTGGTGGCGGTCGTGTAGCAGAAAAAGCAGCAACGGGTATTACGGAGCAATTAGTAGAATTAGGCTTTGAAAGCGACCGTTTAAAAACCGGAACGCCACCAAGAATAGATGGAAGAAGTTTAGATTATACCAAAATGGAGGAACAAAATGGCGATGAAGAAGTAGTAGGTTTTTCATTTACCGATGTAGAAAGAATACAACCACAACAACAACGAAGCTGCCATATTACTTACACTAGCCAAAAAGTACATGATATATTAAAAAGCGGTTTCGACAGAAGTCCGATGTATGCCGGAAGAATTGAAGGGGTTGGGCCAAGATACTGTCCAAGTATTGAAGATAAAATCAATCGGTTTGCAGATAGAGACAGACACCAGTTGTTTGTAGAGCCGGAAGGTTGGAATACCGTTGAAATTTATGTGAATGGATTCTCAACTTCATTACCGGAAGAAGTACAGTATGAAGCATTGAAACTGGTTCCAGGATTTGCAAATGTAAGAATGTTCAGACCGGGATATGCCATAGAATATGACTTCTTTCCACCAACACAATTGAGCTATACCCTAGAAACTAAAAAACTGCATAACCTATTTTTTGCAGGACAAATCAATGGAACAACAGGTTACGAAGAAGCGGCATGTCAAGGCTTAGTCGCAGGTATGAATGCACATTTAAAAAGCATAAATCAAGCACCATTTGTATTAAAAAGAAGTGAAGCGTATATAGGCGTACTCATAGATGACCTTATTAACAAAGGCACAGACGAACCTTATAGAATGTTTACGAGTAGAGCTGAGTATAGAACGCTGTTGCGACAAGACAATGCCGATTTGAGATTAACAGAAAAAAGTTATCGGAGTGGTTTAGCATCACAAAAAAGAATGGATAAGGTATTGCAGAAAAAAGATGGCGTAGCAACAATTATAGCATTACTACAACAAATAAGTCTAGAACCATCTGAAGCAAACGAATTCTTAGCAACAGTTCCATCAGCAGCCTTAACCGAAAAACAAAAAGTGAGTAAGATTTTATTAAGGCCTAACGTAGCGCTTGAAGCTATGCGTAACAGTATTCCAAAACTAAAAGACGCATTACAATCTTATAGTTCCGAAACGATTGAACAAGCTGAAATACAAATTAAATACGATCATTATATTTTAAAAGAAGAAGAATTAGTGAAGCGTATGTCTTCACTAGAAGATCTAGTGATTCCGGATAATTTTGATTACACCAAACTGGCGGCCATTAGTAGTGAAGCATTACAAAAGTTTAATAAAATAAAACCCCGTACTTTAGGACAAGCCAGTAGAATAAGTGGCGTTAATCCCAGTGATGTGCAGATATTAATGGTTTATATGGGCCGATAAAAAATAGCTATGCCACAAACTAATTTCCTAAAATATATTCTTCCTTCTTTTAATATAAGCAGGACAAAAGAAATATTGCATGTCAACCCAACAATTATTCCGGAAAGGGAAGATGCAAAGGATATAAAGATTTTTGTATACGATTATAATGCTGAAATTATTACAGAACACGAATTGGTGAAGATAGAAGACTGCACCAAATTTATGCGGAATAGTAATATTAGTTGGATTAACATAGACGGTCTAAGAAAAAATGATGTAGAGAAAATATGTAGCATATTTGATGTACACAATCTAATTGTAGAAGATATTCTTTCGATTAGTCAAAGACCCAAGATGGACGAAATCGAAGATGTTATGTTCTGTCTCTTAAACATGCTGTACTACAATGAACACAAGAATGCTGTAGAACATGAACAAATATCAATAGTACTCGGAGAAAATTTCGTTATCACATTTCAAGAAGATGCAAGCAGAGACGTATTTACATCAATTCGAGAAAAACTAAAATTCAACAATAGTAAGCTGAGACAAAGTGGTGCCGACTATCTATGCTATTCTTTAGTTGATATGATAGTTGACCACTATTTTGTAGTGATGGAAAAAATTGGTGATAGGATAGAAGTCTTAGAAGAAGAAATCATCAGAAACAGCAATACAAGAAGTCTAGCTCGAATCAATAATTTGAGAAAAGAATTGATTGTGCTAAAACGAAATGTAATACCGGTTCGAGATTTGGTGGGCGGGTTTATGCGGAGTGATAACCATTTACTAGAAGAAAAAACGATTAAATATTTTAAAGATATTTATGATCACATCATGCAAGCTGTAGACTTAGCAGAAAACTATCGAGATATGATGATGAGTTTACAAGACTTATACATCAGCAATGTGAATTTGAAAATGAATGAAGTGATGAAAGTTATGGCCGTTGTTACTTGCTTATTGGCACCGGCAACAGTGATTGGAGGAATATTTGGAATGAACTTCGACGTCATTCCATATGCACATCATTCTTGGGGTTTTTATTTTGCTGTAGGATTTATGCTATTAGTACCTCTCTGGATGGTTGTTATTTTTAAAAGAAGAAACTGGTTCTAAACATTAGATTAGTTCTGTAATAAAGATTCAGATTACTAACTTGCTTATAGAAATCTACCCAATGAAACGAAACATACTGTTTTGCATAGCACTTTTATTGGTCATAAACGTAAATTCCCAAAGAAGAATAATAGATTCTTTACAACAAAATAATAAAGAAGAAGCAAGCTTTAGTTGGAATAACCAAATTGCGATTGCATATCTATACGTTTCACCCGACTCTGCAATCATTTACGGTAATAAAGCTTTGCTATTAGCCGAAAAAGAAAAAAATCTAAAATATATTGCTGATGTACTGACTACAGTTGGCGTTGCCTATGACTATTTGAACAAGCAAGCTTTTGCGTTAGATTATTTTTTGCGATCGTTATCAATAAGTGAATCGATAAAAGACGAACAAGCAATTGCTGATGCTAATTATTACATAGCTGACTTGTTTAACGGATTAAGAGAATTAAAAACTTCAAGAGTATATTATTTCAATGCATTAAGTATATATGAAAAATTAGGAAAACAGATTGACGTAGCTTCCATTTACTCCTCTTTGGGTAATAACTACTTTAAGGCTAAAATGTATGATTCCTCTATACATTACAACAGAAAAGCAGTTGCATTAGCTAGAAAATTGGGAGATAGAGATTTGACATTAATGATGGCGCTATCGGGATTAGCAGATGATTATATCTATTTAGGTAAAGAACAGGAAGCACTACCATATATAGAAGAGGCTGAAAAAATTGCTATTGCAACAGGCGATGATTATTACTATGCGTATTGTAGTATTCAAAAGGGATTTGTTGCAATGTCGGTTGGCGAAAATGAAAAAGCATTAGACTATGCAAACAAGACAATTAAGGTTGGAGAGAAAATGAAGATGGATGACTTAATAATGTATGCCAATGAACTATTGTATAAATTATATAAAAAATGGAAAAAACCTGAATTAGCATTAGCATACTATGAAAAATATACTGAACAAATAGATACACTATTAACCAAACGTAAGTATAAAGCAGTTGATAGTTTACTAACAACATATAGACTTGAGAAGAAGGACAAAGAATTAGAATTATTACAAAATCAAAATCAACTTAAAAAAGCGTATTTAATAGGAGCTATTAGTGCAGCGCTGTTAATGTTAATCGTAATTCTATTATTGGTAAAATCTGTAAAAGAAAAAAGAAAGACCGTTGAAGCATTAGAGATACACAATAAAATTATTGAGCTTCAAAAAGATCAAATCGAACAACAGGCAGAATTTTTAGACAATATAAATCAAGTAAAAGACAGAATTTTCTCCATCATCAGTCACGATTTAAGAGGTCCGATTTCATCTTTAAAAGGATTGATGGATTATATGAAAAGTAATAGTTTAAGTGGCGAAGAATCTGCTTTAATAGTAAAAGAATTACAACAGTCAACTCAGAGTATTGATATGCTGTTAGAAAATTTATTGGTATGGGCACAAATGCAAATTAGAGGAGATGTGTATACTGAACCCATAAATATAAACTTACACCAAGCAGTTTCAGAAGTATATGATTTATACTATCCAACCGCTAATCAAAAGAATATTAATTTAATTAATGATATACCCAATAATTTAAACTTACAATTCGACAAAAACCATTTGTTTTTGGTACTGCGAAATCTTGTTAGTAATGCTATAAAATTTACTAATGATGGTGGGTATGTAAAACTTCGTGCAACATTAACGAATACGATAAAAATATGTGTAGAAGACTCCGGTATTGGAATTTCAGAAGCAGAAACTAAAAAACTATTTGATGTAAATACACTATTTACCAAACGTGGAACGAATAATGAAAGAGGTACAGGATTGGGTCTCTTATTCGTTAAAGATTATATTGAAAAAAATGAAGGTGTTTTATCTATCAGTAGCACAGAAGGAATTGGAACAGTATTTTGTATTACTTTACCTATAAGTAAAATAACCAATAGCTAAACCCGTTTTTTCTTGAAAACAGGTACCGTACTACAAGGCTCTCCATACATAATGCTTTTAGCAAAAGGTCGAAGTTTGTTAGTAATGCTTAAATACGCCGATGCAGGAATATCAATATCTCCGCAGCCTTTAACAACTACTCGTTGATCTTCATAAATCGAGGCATCAATTGATTTAATGGCATCTAATAAAATTGTTTCTTGTATGCTTTCTTCGGAACCGAAAATAATATTTCGAGCTACCGGTTGTAAATAAACTGTAATCAACATATATGCCCAAACCGGAATAATAGCATCTGCAGAACAAGTAACTGCAACATTTTTATCGGCATAAGTTGACCAATCAACAGCTTCCAAAGCAGCTCTAAAATCTTTTTCTTTCAATATCAAACCCATGAATAAATAGTCTTTGATATCAAAAACGGCAACAGCTTCTTTTGGGTAGAATTCTGCTAAATCAATCGTGATGATACCACTCTCTGCCACCTTATTTACAAAAACAGTTTCCATATTGCAAAAGTAGAAAATCTAATGAATACTACTATTGTGCAGTGTTAAAGCAGTCTGTCAATCGTTAATATTTCCTGCTATCGAAATAAAAAAGCCCCAGCAGAGTGCTGAGGCTTTAACTATTGTGAATAATCTACTAATAGAATTCGTAACGATTGTCTTTAATAGTAGCAGCTTTCTTCAAACCTTCAACGGAACGGTAAGATAAACTACTCTTTAATTGAGCTTCCATGTTTTTACGAACATCCTCAACATTTGATGTGTTAGCTTGTGCAGAAACAGCACCAGGCTTTACCACAAATACACCGGTTGCACCTGCAATAGCATCTGTTACCTTTCCTGTTTGTGTTTTGTTGAATATAGCACCAACAACTTTTGGTTCGTTACCAACATTGGCAATAAAAGTATTTTGGAAACTAACACTATCAGCATTCTGAACAGTAACACCTGCACTTTGAGCAATAGCTTCTAAAGTAGTGCCTTTAATTTTAGTGCTGATAATTTGTTGTGCTTTCTTTTCATTTCTAATAAAAGGTTCTGCATTTGGTCTAGCTTTAGCTACACTCATCATACCTTTTTTAGACACTTCGGTAACCACAGCAACCACATATTTATCACCCATATCTTCCGGCTCAGAAACATCATCTAAATCAGCATCATAAATCCAACGAACAAATTTTCTATTTTGTCCTAATGATCCAACAGAGAAATCATTCTCTTTAATATCTGCAGCGGTCAATACTTGTAAGTTTTGCTTTGCGGCGGCTTCATCAAATGATTTTTTGTTTTTTACAGCAGCTGCAAATTGTTGTGCTTGTGTATTAGCGTTGTTGATTGTTTCACCACTAGCACTAATTGCTTTGGCTAAATAAGCTATTTTATAAGCAGTTTCAATTTTCTTTTGTTGCACTACTTCAATGTAGTGGTAACCACTATAACTTGAGTTACTTACTCTTACTACTTTCTTATCACCGGTTGTACCGTAGAAAATAACTTCAGCAAATTCTTTACTCAAATTAGAGAATTGAGTGCTGGTGAATTCATACTCACCACCCTTAGTTTTACTGCCATCATCTTCACTGTACTTCAATACCATAGCATTAAAATCAGCACCACCTTTAATAGCAGCTTCAACACTATCAATACGTTTTTTAGCAGTGCTATCATCAGCACCACTACCACCAAACTTTACCAATATGTGGCGACATTTAACGCTATCAGGCATGCTTCTTACAGCAACCATTTTAGCAATCGTATAATTAGCACCATCTAAATATGGACCAAAAGTTTGACCGATTCCTAAACGCTTAATACTATCTGCATTAGGCACTTGTAACTTACTTCCTAAAACATAAGCATCGCTGAAAGGCAAGTCTGTACCAACTCTACCTAAATAAGCAGGAGCATCAGTAGCTGTGGCAAAATCATTTTGTAATGTAACAACACTGTTCAATGCAGCAGCACTATCGGTACCATTTGGTAAAGCATTGAAAGTAACATAGCTAATACCACGGGTAGCTTCTTCGGCTTTGAACTCAGTAGGATGTTTACTCATATAAGCTTCAACATCAGCATCAGTAACTTTAATGGTTGAATCTACAATTGTAGTATAAGGAACAGCTACATAAGAGAAAGAAGTCAATAGATTATTATCAGCAATTTGCTTTTCTGCCATCCACTTAGGAACATAAGCAGCTTGCGTTAACAAAGCCATAAACTTTTGACGTAACGTAACATCAATAATTCCTTGTTTGATATACGCTTCGTAAAACATTTCAAACTGAGGATTAGCTTGTTGCTTTTTTAGATTAGCAAAATAAGCTTTAGCTTCAGCTACACGGTATGGTTCGCCTTTAGCAGGATCTCCAAACTGTTGCTTCATAAAGTCTGGTGGATTATCACCAAATAATTTATCATTCAATTCTTTAGCAGTAAAAGAAAGTCCCACCTTCTTATACTCTTGTTGCATAACAATATCATCTACAGCTTGGTTCCAAACCATACCAATCAATTGGTCACGCTGTGCCTGACCACCATACATGGCTTGAGATAAATTAATCTTCTTTTCAAACTCATCTTTCTGCAATTTCTCTCCATTAACTTTACCTACAGTTGTGGTATTACCAAATAAACCACCACGGCTTTGGTTAGAAAAAGCATCCATCAGGATAAACCCAATTAAACTCAACGCAATCAACGCAATAACAAAAGCTGCGTATTTGTCCCGTATGTTCTGAATTACCGACATAATATAATATGGCTTTTAAAAGTGGATGGCAAAAATAGGGGAATAAAACATTTGAACAAATTGTGGAAAAACTATTCAAACAAAGAATGGTACTTATTTTCAAAAGAAAGGCTATCAAATAGAAATACAGGGTTTTAAAGGGTAGTTTAAAGAAATCCACAACCCGAAGTGGGAAAAAGACCAAATCGGTGGAAAACCCTAGATTTTTTCCTTTTCGGTGGTGAATAATTGGATAATAAATACAGGGGTTTAGGACCGAAGCGCTAAAAGTGGTGATTACAGCACAAATTACCCGCTGTTAAAATAACAGTGCATTGCTGTGGATTACTGAAAAAGCAATGTTGTGAACGAAGTAATCCTCCATTGTGCATAAAACCAAGATTTCAATCTACCAGAACAATAAACTACTGTTAAATGAATGTGGATTGCAGTGGATAATAGTAACCTTGTTAACTTTGGCACTTTGGGGAAAACAAACTTATCCCGATATACACACTCCTAATAGTAATAGTGGTTTTATAAATATAATAGTTATTAATTAATACTACATGAGTAATACACAATTGGTTGAAGCGGCAAAAATGAACATCAACGCAAAAGGTTTTTTAGACATTGACGTAAATCCTTCGTTAGATTTGTTCCAGGAAATAGAACGACTCAAAAAAGAGAAAAATGCCATTGTACTTGCTCACTACTACCAAGAACCAGATATTCAGGATGTGGCCGACTATATCGGGGATAGTTTAGGCCTTGCCCAAAAAGCACAATCTACCGATGCCGATATCATTGTGTTTGCCGGAGTGCATTTTATGGCCGAAACAGCTAAGATTCTTAACCCAACTAAAAAAGTTTTATTACCCGATTTAAAAGCAGGCTGTTCATTAGCCGATTCAGCACCGGCGCCGCTGTTCAAAGCGTTTAAAGACAAACATCCCGATCATGTGGTGATTTCTTACATCAACTGCACGGCCGATATAAAAGCCTTGAGCGATATCATTTGCACCAGCAGCAATGCCGAAAAAATCATTGACAGTTTACCGAAAGATCAACCCATCATATTTGCACCCGATAAAAACCTAGGCGGATTCCTCAATAAAAAAACCGGTCGCAACATGTTGTTGTGGAATGGTGCCTGTATGGTGCATGAAATTTTTAGTTTAGAGAAGATTGTAAAGCTGAAAGTTCGCCATCCACAAGCTAAATTCATTGCTCACCCCGAGTGTGAAGAAGCGGTATTAAACCTGGCAGATTATATTGGCAGTACTACACAGCTCCTTAAATATTCACGACAAAACGAGGCTACCGAATTTATTGTAGCTACCGAAACCGGTATACTACACCAAATGCAACAAAGCAGCCCCAACAAGACCTTTATTCCTGCCCCGCCGAATAACAGTTGTGCTTGTAACGATTGTCCGCATATGAAGCTGAATACCCTCGAAAAACTCTATTTGTGCATGGCATACGAAACCCCCGAAATTACCATGGATGAAAACCTTCGACTGAAAGCTTTAAAACCGATTGAAAGAATGTTGGAGATTAGTAAAGCTGCGGGGTTGATAGGGTAGTGTGGAAGGTCCATAGTCGACGGTCCATTGTGGTGAATGTCATTCCGAGCACAGCGAGGAATCTTTTCAATCAAGGTTGTCATTCCGACTAAGGAGGAATCTGTTCATTGTTAGAATAGAATTTAGTGAAAGATCCCTCGTACCTCGGGATGACAAAGGATTATGTCATTCCGAGCACAGCGAGGAATCTTTTGATTGATAGAACCATCTTTTCTTTATAATCAGATCCCTCGTACCTCGGGATGACAAAATATGGTGTCCTTCCGAACGCAGTGAGGAATCTTTTCAATCAAAGCTGTCATTCCGACGAAGGAGGAATCTGTTCAACGCTAGAATAGATTATTGAAACAGATTCCTCATCCCTAGGGTTGACAAAAAGCCAATTCTTTAGTAAATTCGGCATGATAAAAACAGCAGCCTAATGAAGCCGATTGGAACCCATAACTACTATGTTTACATCACCACCAATAAGAACAAAACCGTTTTATACATCGGCGTAACCAATGATTTGAAAGTAAGAATCTTACAACATGAAGAAAGTGCCCAGACCACTATTAATCAATCATTTGCAGGAAAATATAATGCACACTACTTATTGTATTTCGAACGCTTTGAATGGATTGAACATGCAATTGACAGAGAAAAAGAATTAAAAGGATGGAGACGTAGTAAAAAAGAAGCACTAATTAATACTATAAACCCGGAATGGAATTTTTTGAATGACACATTATAATTGAATCACCTTCCGAACGTAGTGAGGAATCTTTTCAATCAAGGTTGTCATTCCGACGAAGGAGGAATCTGCTCATTGTTAGAATAGAATTCAGTAACAGATCCCTCGTACCTCGGGATGACAAAATATGATGTCATTCCGAACGCAGTGAGGAATCTATTCATCGTTAGAATAGAATTTAGTAATAGATCCCTCGTACCTCGGGATGACAAACGATTATGTCATTCCGACGAAGGAGGAATCTATTCATTGTTAGAACAGAATTAAGTAACAGATCCCTCGTACCTCGGGATGACAATACAAAACACCCACTCAAAACATTTCCTCCCCACCGGGGAGGTTAGGAGGGGGTCCTTTCAACTTTTTCTACTATTTTACAGCAGTGAAACAAGTTGCAACACCTCTCATCCTACTTCTGTTAATCATCGGTACATACAGTTGCAAAACTGCAGCTACCGCCAAGTACAATGTCAATCAAAAAATTCCGCCTGCGGCGCTACAGCAAGACTTTGCTTTATTAAGAAAAATACTTGAAGCCAATCATCCCAGCTTGTATTGGTACACACCCAAAGACAGTATGGATGCCTATTTCAACCAAGTACAAGCCCAATTAACCGATTCTTTAACCGAGCCACAGTTCAAAAACAAAGTGGCTTTTATGCTCAGTAAAATTCGCTGCGGACATACCGCTGTACGCAATTCCAACGCATATAGCAAAACAGACTTTAGTAAGTTGCCGCAATTTCCCCTAGCCATTAAAACCTGGGGCGATAGTATGGTAGTGTTGGGCAGTGCATTTAGAAACGATTCTATTTTTAAACGAGGCACCATTATTACCGGCATTGATGGAAGAACCAATCGGCAATTGATGGATACGATGTTTAACTTTTTAAGCACCGATGGTTATGCCGATCATTTCAAAAGCCAAATCATCAGCAGTAATTTTCCGCTGTGGTACCGCAATATTTTAGGGCTGAAAGCACAGTATCAAATAACGTACATAGACAGTGCCGGACAAAACCAAACCGCCACCATTAAAAGTTACGATCCCGTAACCGATACCCTCAACAAAAGAACCATAACCCGAGTACCCGAAAAACGAACCAAAAAACAAATCAAGCAAAGCCGACTATTGGCAAAAAGAAATATAGCTATAGATACCACACTGCGTACGGCTTATATGAACCTCAACTCGTTTAGTGGTGGAAAGTTGAAACGCTTTTTCAGGCAATCGTTTAGAACCCTGCAAAAAGAAGGCATTACCGATTTGGTGATAGACCTGCGACAAAACGGCGGCGGCAATATCATGAACAGCACCCGATTGGTTAGATATATTAGTATCAAAAAATATACCATAGCCGATACTGTAGCTGCTATTACCCGAACCTTTCATTATGGCAAATACATCAAACCAAAATTTTTTTACTGGGTTAACATGAATATTGGCAGTAAAAAACGCAGCGATGGCCGCATCCATTTTGGATATTTTGAACGCAAAGCATTTAAGCCCTACCGCAAACACCATTTTAATGGCGCAACCTACATTGTAACCGGGCCTTATAGTTTTTCTGCCGCTACCTTATTTACAGGCGCCGTAAAGGGGCAAGACAGTGTAACGGTAGTAGGCGAAGAAACCGGTGGCGGTGCTTATGGCAACTCGGCCATACACTTACCCCAAATAACTTTACCCCATAGTAAGCTACGCATTATTTTACCCATGTACCGTGTAGTGATAGACCATACCCAACCCCAAAACGGCCGTGGCATTTTGCCCGATATTGCCGTACCACCCAACAGTGCTTATATTAAAAGAGGGGTAGACCCTAAGGTCGAAACGGTGAGAAGATTGATAGTGGAGAAAAGAAAAAACTGATATTGATATTTTAGTATATGGTTGAGGAAATTGGGTATATTTGAGAGATATCAGCAATTTTAACCTTTGGTTTAAAATTTGACAAACTAATTTTATTTATGACAAATTACAATACCATATTCAACAGTTTTCCAACATTCGAAACACCAAATTTATTACTCAGAGAATTAAATATTAGAGATGTAGAAGAGCTTTTTTATATCAGTAATCAAGTAGATTATATGAAGGAATTTTTTCCCCCCGATATGGTAATGACAAAACAAAATGCTTTTGATTCAATAACAATAAAATACCCAGAGGACTTCCAAAATAAAATGGGATTTTCATGGGCAATAGTTTTAAAGCGTAATATGAATGTAATAGGAATTAGAGACGTTTTTATTGATTCTCCACATGACCCAGTAGTTACTCAAGGTTATATTAAAACTGATTATAGAAATTATGGTTACAATCAAGAGGTCTTATTAAAACTAATTGAATTTTTAAAATTTGCAGAGTCTAAACAATTAGACTTTAATTGCTCAATTTTTAATAACACCGTAATTCATATTGCCGAGAAATTAGGTTTTACTGATATATCAACACCTCAAATGCTAACAGTAAGAGGCAGACGAAAGTTTAGATTATCCTTATAAAACTGGTTACAGCTAAAAAAGAGATGTTTTTTTAGAGCATATAATGTCAAACCGCTTTTTCATATAATAACTAGACTTTGATATGAAAGTTGAATTCAATACCGAACAAGAAGCTAGGGAATTCTTTCTAAATAAAACCCAAGACTTGAACCAAATACAGACAGAAATAATATCTACTATATCTGAGGATATACTTTTTCAAGAACATTATTCTTTTTATGACTTTTCAAAAGACACAAAATTCCGGTTTTCAATTTACCAAACTTTAAAAGGATTTGAAGTTCATTCTCATTCAATTAAACTTTCACAACTTGTACTCGCTGCAGAACTTGGTGACTTAAAACTATTTCAAGAGCAACTGAACAACAACCAAACAGTCAAAGCCTTGTCATTAGCATTTGTACGAGCTATCGAAAATGAGAATACAAATATTCTCCAATTCTATTTTCAATCTGAACTTTTTGGAAGTTTAAATCTTTATAAGAAACCACTCATTTATTGCACATACAGTGACAAATTGAATTCATTTTTGTTTTTCCTTCGAAAAGGCGAGGTTTTACCAATAGATATTCTTGGACATATTTTTTTGAATAATGCAATAAATATATTAACTCATATCCTTGACGACCATCGTCTTTGTGCTGAAGTAACGCAAGAAAAATATATGACAAACTGGGCCTTGCTTTATCTACATGACGAAAGAAGAGAAAACGAATCAACAAGAAAGTATAAAGCAAGAAAAAACAGTAGTTAACAAAAAATTATTGTCAATAAGGGTTCTCTTTAAGGGATTCTTATTTTAGTTGAAATTCAACCCTTAACTTTTCTATTAACCTCCTAAACCTTGACATAAAGCTGTATAAAAATACAATTAGAGCTTTTATTGAATTTATCGGCAAAAGTAAAAACCTTCATACATACATAAATTAGCAAAAACAGTATTTATATGATATTAAACTCGGATTTTGTAATGCCATTTGGCGTCAATAAGGGATATACATTAGCTGAAATTTATCAGTATTTGCCCTCTTATATTGAATGGCTAATTGAATATATTCCTGAATTTGAAATTGATCTAAATGAATTTGAAAAACTTCCTAACCCAACCATTCATCATAATGTAATAGAGACGAAAGCATCTTCAGGAGAAAAAATTACTTTTCAACTTCGTACAACTCCTATTGGATCGGTAGAAGTAATTAAAAATAGTAAAGACTTGAAAGAAATTAAATTTGAGTTTCCAGCTAAAATCAAAAAAATACTTGAAGATAAAAGACAAGGACATTATGAACCTCCGGAATGGATTAGACCTGAATATTCTGAGACAATTTCAATATTAGAGCTATTTAAAAACATAAAACACTTTGATACTAAACCGGATCAATAGATTATTTATTTTAAAAAAATGATATACCTATTTAATATGAACAAAATAAATTAAATGCAATCTATTGATCATTCATTTTCATTGTTTCATAACTACTCATTTACAAAATGTTTAGCAGAATACAAAGACCAACTGCTTTTAAAGGGCATTACATACTATGAACGCTATCTGGTATTTGAGCACATAAAAAGATTTATAAAGGCTGAAATTTTAGATTTTGATGTAAAAAGTATTGAACTAATATTTTGTGAAGAACAATTAGTTGGAATACACTTTTTTATTGAAGAAGTAAATGTTCAAAAAGTAATTGGAAAAATAGAAGCACATCTAGATATAAATGTTACTAAATATCAATATTCTGATTATGATAAAGTTAGTGATTGTATGAGAATAAATGGCTACTGGCTTGATTCAGAATACATAGTAGCAATTATCGGAACCATTGAGCCCTGTATTTATATTGGTCTCAAAGAATTTAATATGACAATTATTGACGTAATGAAATAAAACTTTTGTCTACTTTTAAAACGTACTGTTTTTGGGGGAGCTTTCCCAGTTATATCAGAGTCTTCTTAATTGTAAATATTTTTTTCACTTATATACCTATAAACACCTTAAATGGTTATATGTTGAAACTATACAAACAAATTAACTAGCCGAAAATTCACTAAATGGGCCCATAAGGATATGACCTTTACTATTAATAAATTGCAATATTGGGTGAGATGGTTTTGCTATTTCACAACAATACTCGTAAAAAGCAATTATATCTTTACCAATAATATACTTTTCAAAAACCATTGTATTAGGCATTTCAGGATTGTAGTCTTCATTGCAATTGGGACAATGTACCAACAATTCTTTCCAATGTAAATTTTCTATACCAGAGCATTCAGTGCAGCATAAATAATCACTAGGAATTTCTGCCACTTGTAAGTGCAAGGGAATTTCGTCGTCAATATCACTTCGATAAATAATTGGTGTATCAAAGTGATTGTTATATGCTTTCTTACATGTTGAGCAAATAAATATGTCACTCTTTTTTATCCATTCGTCTGCAGCATAAATTTCAGCCTCATAACAACAGCAGGTACATCTAAACAATGCTGCTTTACAATATGGTTGAGAAGTTTTGCTCATGAACTTGTAAATATAAAATATTCAATAAAACAAAAGCGTACCTATGTACTTTCTATTATTTTTTTGTCCCCACAGGGTTCTCCTATAGATAACCCGAGTTTTAAATCCCTTCAATCCCGTAGGGATGACATATTGGTAGCATCTAACAAACAATATGTATTAGAGTGCCGTAGGTACGATAGGTAAATGTTGGTAATTGCATAAACATAAATACGTTTAGCATATTTCTCCTGTTAACATGCCGTGCCTACGGCACTCATGCCTCACCATTGCATCTTATTATTAATATACCATCCCTACGGGATGATTAAAACCATATCGCATCAACCCAGATGTTCAACAGGTATAATACCAATAAAATACTATCTTTACGAAGCTCAAAACTTCAGCAATGACACGTCAAGCCATTATTGATAAAACTATCCAAGCCATCAATACACTTCCGGAAGATAAAGCGATTGAAATAGCTGATTTTGCCGATTTTATATCCAAACGTTATGAAGAGGCGGTTCTAACAAAAGGCATTCAACAACTAACAACAGAAGGAAAGGCCTTTGCTTTTTTACATGACGAAGAAGAGCTATATACCTTAGCAGATGTAAAAGAAGTTTACAATGGCTAAAGGAGATATTGTGTTGATTAGTTTCCCTTTTACCGACCTGAGCGGTACAAAACTTCGTCCGGCAGTAATTCTTGCCGAAACAAAAACTGATCTTTTGGTTTGTTTTATTACTACCAATATAGATTGGAAAGAAAATACAGACCTATTACTTTTTCCTACTCCCTCAAACGGCCTTAGAAAAAATTCACTCATTCGAACCAGCAAAATGGCAACATTGAATAAAACTTTGGCAAAAGGACTTTTAGGAAAACTATCAACCCAAAATATTGATGAAATAAACGATAAGTTGAAAATAATACTTCAACTAAATTAATTTTACTGGCCAATTTTATTGCTAGCAAATCCGCTTTATTCAAAAACCCATAAACAGCACAACAATGGAATTACTCTCACCTGACACGGGACTCGTTTTTTGGTCCATACTTGCGTTGCTTGTTTTTGTATTTCCCATAGTGGCAATAATTAGCCTGTTGAAATCAACCCCAAAAGACAGCACCTCAAAACTCCTTTGGATTTTAATCATTCTACTGCTACCGTTTCTGGGATCAATACTTTATTTTGTAATAGGCAGGCGACCAAGCATTAGCCATAACGGTTGGTAAGCAATTATAGCACACAGACAAAAACCTCACAAAATCGGTCCATTAATCGTCACCCAAATCCACAACGAGATAACCGCATTACTGCCCCCAATCCCGTAGGGATGCCATGGCAATAGCAGCAAACAAACAAGTTGTTCAAAAGTGCCGTAGGTACGAAAGGTAAATATTGGTAATGGCATAAAAATTTGTATAACATGCCGTACCTACGGCAGTCAACATGGTGTAAACCCCAAGTTGTAAAAGAAACAGCAGTAATTCAAAAAGAGGATTCATTAGCGTTTTACATTAAATCCAATTTATGTTGTAAATTTAGTTTGGCATAAAATAGCTATCAAAAATTATTAATGCATAATCCACCCCAAAACTATTCAGGCTTACCATAACTGTCTTTATTCCCTTTGATTTAAACTTAACATAGCGCAATGAAAAAAACAGCCCTCTTCTTTTTATTATTTGTTGTGTTTTCCATTGCTGTAAATGCACAAAATGCTAAAGACAGTTTAGATAAAGCTATTGCACAGTACAATAAGCAACAATTTGTTGATGCACAAAAAACCATTACCGAAGCCATTGTTTTAGCAAAGGCAGAAAAATGGGACGGATTAAAATGGTTAGAAATTAGAACTTGGGGCTGCAGAATTCAAGCTAAAATTAACCCAAAGCAAGCTGTTTTGGCCTATTTAAGCTTGAGGGAGGATTGTTTAAATGCCTTAGGAAAAGATCATTCTTTATATGGAATAATTTTAAACGGTTTGGCAGGATTGTATAAAGGCATGAGCGACTATTCCAAAGCCTTGCCCTTGTATTTGGAAGCTGTAGAAAATGCAGAAAAGAGTTTTGGGAAAAGCCACTCAGAATATAGTGTTCGATTAAACAATCTGGCTTTATTGTATAAAACCATGGGCGACTATTCTAAAGCTTTGCCCTTGTATGTAGAAACGCTAAACATAGTTGAAAAGAACCGTGGAAAAAACCATTCAGAATATGGTATTCTTTTAATCAACTTAGCTATATTATATGAAACCATTGGCATCTATTCCAAAGCTTTGCCCCTGTATTTGGAGGCCTTGGAGAATACAGAAAAAAACCTTGGAAAAAACCATTCAACCTATGGTGTTTGTTTAAACGGCTTAGCTTTATTGTATCAAAAGATGGGTGAGTATTCGAAAGCCTTGACCTTGTATGAAGAATCTCTAGAAAACATAGAAAAGAGCCTTGGCAAAAATCACTCAACTTATGCTATTCGCTTAAATAACATTGCAGGGTTGTATCAAAGCATGGGCGACTATTCCAAAGCGCTGCCCTTGTATATAGAAGCCATTGAAAATGTGAAAAAGAGCCTTGGCAAAAATCATTCAACCTATAGTGTTTTTTTAAGCGGCTTGGCATTATTGTATAAAAAGATGGGTGAGTATTCGAAGGCATTACCCTTGTATTTGGAATCCCTTGAAATTGTGGAAAAGACCCTTGGAAAAAACCATGCAGAATATAGTATTCGTTTAATTAACCTAGCGGGATTATATCAAAGCATGGGAGCGTATTCAAAAGCTATGTTGAATTTTCACAATGGTATTGAGGCGAATAAACGTTTGTTAAGTAATAATATTTTAGGCTTATCAGAAGATGATAAAACAAGCTTAATTAAACAAAACAGTTATTTCACTGATATTTTGCAAAGCCTAATCTTGCAATTTCCCGATTCTTTATCAAGTAATTTGGCATGGGAAGATGTGTCATTTTATAAAAGCCTGGCTTTGAAAAGTGGCAATTTGCTCAAGCAAAAATTACTAGCATCTACAGATACAATAACCCAAAATGCATTAGAGCAATTGGAGCTGTACCAAAATTTAGTTAATAAAGAAATGGCCAAACCCATTGATAAACGTAGCCCTTCTTTGCCCGATTACCAAACCAAAGCCAAAGTTGCCGAGCAACAACTATTGTCAAAATCTCAAGATTTTAAAGCAATAAAAGAGGGCTTATCAGCTACGTATGAAGATGTGGCAAAACGGTTAAAGAATGGAGAAGCGGCGATTGAATTTACCCATTTTGTCTTTAACAGAAAAAACTGGACAGACACCACGTATTATGCAGCTTATATTATTAAACCACAATCTACCAAACCGCAATTCGTTGTTTTATTTACCCAAAAAGAACTATTGAATGTAATAAATATGTCTACAGCCAACACATCGGCTATAAATAAAAACTATTTAAAACGGGGTTCTAAATTAATTACCAATCAATTTTCAACTACAAACTTGTATGATTTGGTGTGGAAAAAACTAACCCCTTATTTATCAGGTGTTAGATCCATTTATCTTTCACCTTCGGGGTATTTAAGCAAAGTATCTTTTGCTGCAATGCAAGATACTACAGGCCAATACTTAAGTCAAAAATATCAAATCAACTATATGTTGAGTCTTACCGATTTGTTGTTTGCAAAAACAACTACAGCACCAACCTCTTTTTTATTGGCCGGCGGTATAAAGTATGACTATCAGCCAGGCAGTAAGAAAGCCATTAAAGACACCTTTAACATTAGTGTTACTACCCGAAGTGGATTGCGGGGAAATACTTGGACTTATTTGGAAGGCACAAAAAAAGAAACCCAAAAAATTGAAGCCTTTTTAAAGGCAGCTCAACAAAAGCCCATTTATTTTAATGAAGACAATGCTACAGAGAAAAATATTAAACAGGCGTTACTCCAAAGTCCATCTGTATGGCATATTGCTACCCATGGTTTTTATATTCCATTTGAAGCAAAACAGGCAATAAATACCGATCAGAACGAAAATACGTATAAAGCCACCGAAGACCCTATGTATCGGTCTGGGTTAATATTAGCAGGAGGTAATTATGCATGGGAAAACGGCAGCAATCCTTATGAAGAGGAGGATGGTATTTTATTAGCAAAAGAAGTCTCGACTATGAATTTAAGCAAAACCCAATTGGTAGTCTTAAGTGCCTGCGAAACCGGCCTTGGTGACCTAAATGGTAAAGAAGGCGTCATGGGCTTACAACGGGCATTAAAAATGGCAGGGGTTCACAATCAAATAACAACTTTATGGCAGGTGCCGGATAAAGAAACGGTTGAATTTATGGAGCAATTTTATAAGTATTGGCTAAGTGGTAACACAATGGAACAAGCATTTAATAAGACACAATCAAATATGAGCAAAAAATATGCTACAGACCCTTCCAAATGGGGTGCTTTTGTATTGTATCGTTAATTAAATCAAAATTGGTATTAGCATTTATTTATAGCCTCAGGTCTTCTTTATGGTCCGTGTTTCTAAAAAACATTAATCCTTTAGCTTCAACAGCTACAACAAGTTAACATGCCGTGCCTACGGCACTCAGGCCTTACTACTTCATCTAACTATTAATATACCATCCCTACGGGATTATTAAAACCAGAGACAGCACCAAGCATTTTCAATACCCCCCTCCACCGCTGAAGAGTTTGGGGAGAGGTCCCAACAAATATTTTAATCGTATTACACCTTATTTTTGAGCAAGCAACTCCAGCCTGCTGCAGTACATCAACAACAGCATCAAACAACACCAAATGGAACAAAACGCCAATCAAGCCGATACAGCGCCAGCACAACCGCTGAAAAGAATTGATGCACAGTATATAGTACATGAAATACAACACTTGTTGCATCTTGAAAAAGGCTTTTTATATACCATTCGAGAACTACTGCTCAAACCGGGAAAAACAATCAGGGCTTTTTTGTTGGAAGACAGAACCAAGTGTGTAAAACCGGTAATTTTTTTAATATTTTCTGCGGTTATCTTTTCATTAATTATTCATTTTTTTCATGTAGAATACAGTTTCTTCAACATCAACAAAATAGCACCACTCCAAGGAAAAATAAGGGCAAAAGAAATTGGCGATTGGACCAATAGCCATATTGGATACACCAATCTATTAATCGGCGTTTTCATCGGATGTTGGATCAAAATATTTTTCAAAAAATTCAAATATAACATCTTCGAGATTATTGTTTTATTGTGTTTTGCTTTAGGCGAAGCCATTTTACTGTTGGGAATATTCATGTTATTGGCAAACCTGTTCAATAGCTCAATATTGGCCACCATAGGTGTTTTTACCTATTTCGGCTACACCATTTGGGCAATTGGCCAATTCTTTGGAGAACATAAGCCCATCAACTATGTCAAATCATTATTGGCATGGATCTTAGGAAATGCTAGTTTCTTAATCACCCTCATTGTAATCGCCTATTTATGGAAACAATTGTCCTAAAACCTTGCACCGGAGATGGGTTAGCTGTGCGGTAACAAGAATTACATATATTTGATACGTATCAGAAACAAAACGTATCACCAAAACTTGCTTATGACCACCACAGCCTTGCTAGACAAATTAAATAACCATGCTTTTGATATGGTGAAGTATGGAGAAACCAAAAACGCTATTTTATTGGCTTTTAATGCAGCCGTAGTTGCCGGAATGACCAAATTAGCCACCGATTGTCAAAACTGTTATTGTTGTGTATTGGCATGGTTTGTTGTTGCCATGAGCGCCATTGCCATCTTGATTAGTTTGGTGGCTTTAATTGCTACCATTAAACACACCACAAAAGAAGTATCGATTGCCAATACGGCTAACCTGCTATTTTTTGCCACCGTTGCTCAAATGACCCACGACACATTATTGGCAAAACTCAAACAACAATACCAATGCACCGAAGAGAATGCCAGCTATGAAAAAGACTTGGCACAACAGGCCATCATTACCAGTCAAATTGCAGCTCGTAAATTCAAGCTATTTAATTGGGCTATCGCCTTTACGTTTAGCGGATTGGCTACGCCACTTAGTGTAGTGGTGTACAAACTATTCTTATCTAACAACAAATAAATAACAGTATTTAGGTTCAGCCCTTGTTTTAAATGGTTGTTGTTTTGTCTTGCTGGGTTCTCTTAACCAAGTCAAGGCATTCCGGTAGTGTAAGTTTTTAAATCACAACGACTCTTTGGGTGGCTTTTCAAAAATTTCAAAAACCCCCAAGTCTTTCCTATTGTACATCACCATTTCACGAAACTATAATCCCAAATAAATCGTGTAAATTTGAATAGCTAAATGTTAATCGTATGGACAGAGGAGTAATTAATATAGACGCCGAGATTTTGGGAGGAACCCCCGTTTTTTCTGGAACGAGAGTACCAATTAAAAATCTTTTCGACTATTTAGAATCCGGAGATACCATCGAAATCTTTCTCGAAGACTTTGAGGGTGTTTCGAGGAATCAGGTTATAAAAGTGCTTGAAATGTCGCAGCAATTAATTGAAACTTCATCAAATATTTTTCATGAAAATATTGCTTGACGAATGCGTTACCAAAAGGCTTAAAAAGCATTTAGAAGAATTTGAAGTTTTTACTGTTAGAGAATTGGGGTTGAGTGGCATTAAAAACGGCAAGTTGATGACTTATTGTGTTGAAAATCATTTTGATATTTTACTGACTATTGACAAGAACTTAATGCACCAGCAGAATCTTGAGCAGTATCCGGTTACTATCGTTGTATTTAATTGCCTCACCAGTAAAATAGAAGAGCTAATTACTTTTCTACCATCCTTTAAATTGCAAATAGGTAATTTACAAAAGCATCAAGCTTATATCATTGATAAATAGGGCTAAGTGCCAACAAGAACAGCGTCAAAAAACCTCCACTAAACTGGGTTAAATTTATTTATTAGGAACATTTAGCCGGCTGCGGTTTAAAACGGTCAACTGCACTTATAATACAAATCCTGCTCAAAAACATTAATAGGCACCCATCCCAACAAATAAACCCCACCAATCGCTGCAAATGGTTATTTTTATTTTACCTTAAAAACAACCATTATGGCAATTCCTGATTTTCCTAACGGATTTGAATCTTGGCAAAAAACGCATTTCGAAGTAGTGGAAGTGCTTTGTTATATGAGGGATTTGGAAGCCATAGAACAGCCCAAAAATTTCGCCGAATATGTAGATCGTTCGGCTACCGAAAACTTATACAACCTAGCGTTGAATTTGACCAATAAGTACGAGTCATTATCAAAACTGCAACCCACTAATCAAACCTTATTTGATGCGATTGAAGCATTTGTTTGGAATGAAGTACAACATATTTAACGCCGATATTGATTTACTTTGAAGACGCTATAATCAGCTATTGACTACATGACAGCAACACCCGAACATCATGACCGAATAGCCAACATGACTTTTGCATCGGTCTATCCGCACTACATCAACAAAGTAGAACGTAAGGGAAGAACGGTGGCAGAGCTGCATCAAATCATAACATGGCTCACCGGTTTTGATGACCATCAATTACAAGATTTGATTGCAACAAAAGCTACATTTCAAACCTTCTTTGAAAAAGCCACAATAAACCCCAATGCCGAAAGTATTAAAGGTGTGATTTGTGGGTATCGCATTGAAGAGATCGATAATCTGCTTACAAAACAAGTCCGCTATTTAGACAAGCTGGTTGATGAGTTGGCAAAAGGAAAACCAATGGAAAAGATATTACGGAAAGCATAAACAGAACAAATGAAAAAGAATAAGCAAAAAAATTTCATTAGACAAACCCTACTCTTATTGGCTTTAAGTATTGGATTAACAACGATGGCCCAACGAGAAATTCCCTTATATCCATCCAATATTCCGAACAGCAAACCTTGTGATACAGTCGAAACCAAGAATACCCAAGGTCACTTATATGGCGTTACGCAACCTCGATTATTTGTGGTGGAACCAACAGTAAAAGACTCCCTACAAACAGCCATCATTATTTGTCCGGGTGGCGGCTACAAAATGTTGGCCATACAACACGAAGGATTTCAAGTGGCAAAAGCGTTTGCTCAAAAAGGAATAACAGCGTTCGTTTTAAAATACAGAACTCCTGCAGATAGTGCCTGCTTTTTGAATCATGAAATTGTTGCATTGCAAGATGCACAACGAGCTATTCAATTAGTAAGATCAGAAGCCGCAACTTTTGGCATCAATCCAAATTTGATTGGCCTCATGGGCTTTTCGGCCGGCGGACATTTAACCGCAACCACTGCCACCCATTATAATTCTCCGGTTATTGATAATCCACAAAATACCAGCCTAAGACCCGATTTTGTAGTGTTGGCTTATCCGGTCATCAGTTTTAAAGATAGCTTAGTACACATGGGTTCTAGGAACAATATGTTAGGCAAGCATCCAACGAATGAAAAGATAGCATGGTATAGTAATGAGCTGCAAGTAACACCGCAAACGCCACCTAGTTTTTTAATGCATGCCGCCGATGATAAAACTGTTAAAGTAGAAAACAGTTTGTTGTTTTTTGAAGCGCTATTAAAAAATAAAGTACCTGCCGAAATACATATACCACAAAAAGGAAGTCACGGTTTTGGGCTAAATAACAAAGCCGAACCTACGCCTTGGTTACCACATGTTTTTACCTGGATGATGGCCAATAAGTTTATGAAAGGAAATGTGCAATAGAGACTAGTACCATACTGTTCTATTCTCTATTGCGGTAAAATGATAACCTGTATTTATACAATTATTGGTGCTATTTATATAATTCCTAGTTTGATGCCGTAAGCGTATGGGTTAACTTAATTGCCAAACCGCATGATTCTTTGACCGCCGCCACCACCTTGTCCGCCAAATGCTTCCATCATCAATTTATTGAATTCGTCTCTTGTTACTTTCTTCCCCTTTTTAGGTTCTTTTACTTCTTTTTCATTGGCCGTTTGTTTGATGTCAATTGCATTGAATACAATCAATCCATTATCCATATCTAATTGTAAAATAACGCCGGGTAATCCACCATAATTTTCGGGTCCAACTGGGCAAGTAATATCATCGGCATACCAAGCGGTTATAGCTTGCATCGTTGGTGCTGGTCGGGCAGTATCTTCTGTACTCGTTCCATTATTACTAATGGTTCTAGTAACCGCTCTTCGCATTTCTGTGGTCGTTGTGGCTTTACGGCAATTGAAACCCATAATTTGTTTGGTCTCGTTTGTCAACTTCCATTTTTGCCCACGAATGCTATCTGCAATAATGTAGGTTTTTGCACCTAGTTCTCTCTCTTCTACCGATTTACTGGCTGCAAAATTTTTATAGATAATACCGCCATCGCCACCACCAACACGAATGAACACACCACCTCCGCCGCCGTTAAATGGATCGGGGGTTTCATCTTCCGGCACTACTTTGTACACTGATTCGCTGTCGCTAAACACCAGTACATGTTTACTCGTTCTATACTCCGGCACCATGGCTTTCATTTCTTCATTCTGCATGATGCGATGCATATTTTGTTTTCTTTCAAACGTTACCGTACCCTGCTTTAATTGTGCTTGTGCAACCAAGGATGATGCAACTGTAAGGAGCAATAAAAACTTGTGTTTCATATATTTAATTATTGACCCCAAAAATAGACGGCATCTCCCAACTATGCCGTTAATAAGGGTTGATGCATTGTTAATTAAGGTTAACGAAAAGCCACTAACAGGGTTTCATCAACTAATTTTGAATCTGTAATTTAACTACATGACTAAATTAAAGTTGGCATTGGTAATCATGATGGCTGCTATTGGCATTATAGCGGCATTTCAAACCTATTGGCTAACGCAGCTTTATCAAACTCAACAAAATGATGTGGCTAAAAGAGCTGATGTGTTGTTTAGAGATGTGATGTATAAATTGCAATTAGAACGCATTAAAGAAGATACGCTTATTTATAATGCTACCGGCGGAAACAATTTATTTGTAGCCGATTTGTTGAGTGTTGTAAAGAAGATGAAGAAAGATAGCGTTGCAACACCGCCACAATCGTTCATGAATATTACCATCAAAAAAGATAGTTCACATCAAAACCAGCCCTTTAAACCAAGATTAATTTTTAATAGAAGCATTACTACAGATAGCAACGGACAAGCTTCAACTGTAATTATTAGAGGTCCCGAAGACCAAGATTATACGGCTAGAAAAAACATGATTGATTCATTAATGATGGCAGAAAAAATTGCTCCTTCATTCGTGACGCCTACTCCGGCACCCAAACCCAAAGTCAAACAAAAAACGAAAAGGCAACAAACCCAAAGTTTTATTTACAGAGCATTTACAGATTCGTTGCCCATCAGTAAAATAGATTCAGCCTATAAAGCTGTATTGAAAAAAGAACAAATCAATATTCCTTTTACCATTGTTCAACTAGCTGCAGATTCCACGGCCGATAGTAGTAACTACCAATTTAGTACAGGTAAAGTAGCAGTGGGTATTGGATCTAATATGGCTTATAAAGCCGGGTTTAATAATCCGATTCGTTTTGTGTTGGGTAGAATTGTACCACAAGTAGCATTGTCTATTTTGATGCTACTCTTTATAGTGGCAGCATTTGTTTTTTTGTATCGCAACCTAAGGGCACAGCAACGCTTAGCCGATATGAAAAATGAATTTATTAGCAATATCACCCACGAATTAAAAACACCAATAGCAACCGTAAATGTGGCAGTAGAAGCGATGCGTAATTTCAATGCTTTAAACGATCCGGCTAAAACAAAAGAATACTTAGATATTTCTGCGGCAGAATTGCAACGCTTGTCGTTGTTGGTAGATAAAGTGCTGAAATTATCTATGTTTGAAAAGCAAGAAGTGGATGTAAAAAAAGAATGGTTTAACCTGTATGAATTAGTACAAGAAGTATCAAACAGTTTGAAACTACAATTCGATAAACACAAAGCCAAAGTAACCATTCAAACAACCGGTACTCATTTTGAAATGCAGGCAGATCGATTGCACATTACCAGTGTTATTTATAACTTGTTGGATAATGCGTTGAAGTACAGCAATAAGCAACCTGTTATTGATGTAGTGATTAGTGACGAAGGCGATAAACTTGTCTTATCAGTTGCCGATAATGGCATTGGTATTGCACCGGCTTTTCAAGCAAAAATTTTTGACAAATTCTTTCGAGTTCCTACACAAAACAGACATGATATTAAAGGCTATGGCTTAGGCTTAAGCTATGTGGCACATATTGTTCAACAACATCAAGGCACCATACAAGTAGAAAGCGAATTAGGAACCGGAAGTCGTTTTATCATTCAATTACCCAAATAAATTATGGCGGTTATCAAAGTACTATATGCCGAAGACGAATTGTTTTTAGGCAAGATTGTAAAAGAAAGTTTAGAGAGCCGTGGTTTTGATGTATTGATGGAAGAAGATGGCGGCCGGGTATTGGATATGTTTAAACATTACCAACCCGATATTTGTGTGTTAGATGTGATGATGCCCAACAAAAACGGCTTTGAGGTAGCCCACGATATTAGAGCCATTGATGCTGATGTACCCATTATTTTTCTGACGGCAAAAACACAAACCGAAGATGTGGTGAAGGGTTTTAAATTGGGCGCCAATGATTATATCCGCAAGCCGTTTAGTATGGAAGAGTTGATTGTTAGAATTGAAAATGCATTGCGATTACAGCATATCGTTGATAACACGATAAACACAGAAGAAATTGCCTTAGGCAAATACCAATTCAATATCAACAGACAAGTATTGTTATTTGGCACAGCAGAAAGAAAACTCTCCTATCGTGAAAGTGAATTGCTCAAATTCCTGTATCAACAGCGCAATGATATTATAGACCGCAGAGAAATCTTGAACTTGTTATGGGGCAATGATTCTTTTTTCAACAGCCGAAATTTAGATGTCTACATTACCAAATTGCGCAGCTATTTAAAAGAAGATCCAACTTTAGAAATCATAACCGTTAAAGGCGTGGGCTATCGTTTTGTGCTGTAATTATAGTACACCCGGAATAAATACAGCCAAGAAAATAACCAGCGAAACAATAAAATACATCAATCCTTTTTTACCTACTGCTTTTTGAGCAGTTGCGTCTAAGGTCTCAAACTCAACAATCATTTTTTGATACGATTTATCTGAGCCCATCCATAAGTAAGTAATGCCACATAAAACAGCCATACTTACTAAAGCCATCAACCTACCACCACTACGCCCCGATCCAAAAATATCACCCACATCATCCAACCATCTAGCCGGAGCCGTACCATGCATATGAAAAACAATAAATAAAACGATGGTAAAAAAGTTGAGCATCAGCATTACACCAACAAGCACAATGCCATTGATTTTTGCTTTACTCGTATCTCTGCCGTTCTTTTTTAATTCGGCATACTGGCTCATAAAAATGGCTTCAAATACATTCATGGTTGGGTGGATTGTAGAACAGTAAAATTAGTTCGTCAACCCACCTTAAGCAATACCCACTAACGGGTAAAATTAATCCTGTAATTGAGCATAAGCCACGGCAATGGCTGCACCCGCTGTTGCGTTATGCAATATCAGGGCAATATTGGCTTCTAAACTTTCGCCTTGTGTATGTTCAGCAATATGTTGCAGTAAAAAAGGGGTTACTGCTTTACCTGTAATATGATTGGCTTCGGCAGCTGCCAACGCTGCTTGAATATGTATTTCTATTTCATCGGCAGCTACTTCTTGTGCAGCGGGTACAGGATTCGCAATCAGCACTGTTCCATCTAAACCCAACTGCCATTTGGTGTGTAAGAGTGTTGCAATGGCTTCGGGACTGTCTAGTCGCAACGGACTTGGGTATCCGCTGCTGCGGGAATAAAAACTAGGGAATTCATCCTGCCCTATTGTAACAACAGGTATGCCTTTTGTCTCCAAATATTCTAATGTTAAACCAATATCTAAAATAGACTTTACTCCGGCAGATACCACTGCAACTGAAGTGGTGGCCATCTCTGTTAAATCAGCAGAAATGTCCATTGTCTTTTCTGCTCCACGATGTACACCGCCAATGCCCCCTGTTACAAACACTTTAATACCGGCCATGGCAGCAATACGCATGGTAGCCGCAACAGTAGTAGCACCGTATAAGTTTTGACTGATGACATAAGGCATATCTCGTAAACTCACTTTCCATACAGCCGCCGCCTGCCCAAAAAAATCTAACTGTTCGGAAGATAGCCCTACATGACATTTGCCATCAAAAATGGCAATCGTTGCCGGAACGGCACCTTGATTTCTTACTGCTTGTTCTACCGCCTTGGCAGTGGCCACATTCTGCGGAAAAGGCATGCCATGTGAAATAATGGTAGACTCTAAGGCAACCACCGCTTTGCCGGTAGCTAATGCTTCGGCTACTTCGGGATGAATATGGAGAAAGCTATGCATGCAATAAGATTAGTAGTATTTAGACACCAATGCCAATAATTGTTCTTGGTTGATGTGTTTGGCAATAGCACCGTTTACTTGTAAAATTTCGGCAGATAAAGTATGGGCAATTTTCAAACTTTCTTCATCGCTTTTGCCTAAGTATTTGGCTAAAATCCATCCGCTTAAAGAGCCATCGCCGGCACCGGTGCAGTCTAATACTTCTACATGAGGTGCTTTAAGCGAAATGGTTTTGTCTTTGCTGTATAAAATAGACCCTTTAGCACCACTATGCAACCAAATTTTTTCTACGCCACGTTGCATCAATTCTTCGGCTTGTTGTTGGGTGTAGGAGGCGCTATCGTCACACATTACAGGCAACTCGTCTTCATTAGGTGTAACCATGTGTACCCCTTTCATGCTCATTTTTGAAAACTTCGCCGCAGGCGGAACAGAAACGGGTTCAATAATAAACGGAATGGTATGTTGGTCACAGAAAGCGGCTATCCATGCAGCCGTTTCTACTGCAATATTAGCATCAGCAACTATAAAAGCTGCGGTGGCCAATAAAGCTTGGTGTTGTTGTAAGTGTTCGGGAGTAATAAGGTGTTCAGAAGAGTTGGTTAACAAAGCAGTAAACAACGAACCATCGTGGTTGAGAATGCCGGTGTATTTGCCTGTTCTGCCTTTAATGTTGAGGGCAGCATCTAATTTAATACCGGCTTCTAAGCAAATTTGTTTCATCCATTCGCCTTCGCCATCATTTCCAAATACACTGATCAATTGAACCGGCACACCCAACAAGGCCAACTGATGTGCAATGTTATGGCTTACGCCGCCGGCACTGCGGTGAACGGAAGCATCGTTGGTGGTGGCTAATAACATGGGGGTTTGTGCATGGTACAATTCATCTACCAAAGCGGCACCAATGCAAATAATGGGGTTTGACATGCGGCAAAAGTAAGCCCTGTAATTGAGGATAGAAAATGCTTAGAAGAAATAATCTGAGTGATGTTGTTGAGGTAAGACTTTGTAAAATATTGACTTACGACAAGTGACACTGCCAAGTAAATGAATAAAGCAATTTGCAGATTGAATGTTAAACTACAAATGTCAGCTCCGTAGGAGCGGTATAAAACAATAGAATTTCGGGGACCATTGTAGGAGACCCCGAAACGACAATCAAGGAAATAGTTATAATAACAGCATAACTATTTGTACCTTCATAGGTGAAATTATTGTCAGTAGTTCTTTAGATAATCTACTAAATTACTAATTATGAAAACACTACTTGTTTTTATAAGAAAAGAGATTGCTTTTATTATTTTTTTATTAGCCACTCAAATCATTTATGCCCAAACTGTCGCATTAGAAAACATCGAGTCCCTTAACATTAATAATGCCATAAAAAGAAATGATGCTGATATTGACAAAAACATATTCAACTCAAACAATAACACATCAATAAAGCTCTTTGTAAAGATAGGCAAACACAAAATGGGTTATTCAGACAGCACAGGCAAAGAAATAATACCCTGTATTTTCAATTATTGTGAAGATTTTAAAAACAATGGCTATGCTAAAATAATGCTTAATGGAAAATTTGGTGTAATAAATAAAACAGGAAACTTGGTCATCAAAAATGAGTGGGATGATGTAGAAATCAGCGATCTTATTAGCATTATTGCCGTCAAGCAAAACAAAAATTGGGGCTTTATTGATACTACTGGTAAAGTAGTCATTCCAATAAGTTATGGATTTTATAGGGTTGTTTCTTCTAACTTAATAAAACTTCAATTAGGGGACAAAACAATAGGATTAAATAGACATGGTGAAATAGCGATACCAATGATTTATGACAACTTTATGGCTTTTACAAATGGTTTAGCAGCGGTTAAACAAAATGGAAAATGGGGATTTATAAATGAGGAACAGAAAGTAATAATTCCTATTGAGTTTGATATGGTAAATTCATTTTATGAAGGAATGGCTGTGGTACAAAAGAAAAATAAGTGGGGATGTATTAATACAAATGGCGAAATTATTATCCCTTTAAAATATTATGAGATTGACGATTTTTCTGAGGGTTTGACAACAGTGTATAAAGAAGAAAATGTTTGTGGAATAATGAATAAAAAAGGCGAAAAAATAACCTCTTTTGATTATGAGTATATAAGTGGTTTTTTTAATGGTGTAGCAATTGTTGAAAACAAGAAAAATCTTTACGGTTTAATGGATGCAAGGGGTCAAATAATCGTACCATGTATGTACAGCGACATAGATGATAACAATGAAGATTTGTTTACTGTGACATTAAATGATAAAAAAGGTTGTATTGATAAAACAGGAAAAATTATCATTCCAATTGTTTATGAAGAGTTGAGAACATTTTCAGAAGATTTAGCTGTTTTTAAAATGCGAACATTGTTTGGTTATTTGAATAAAAAAGGAGAAATAGTGGTTCCTGCAATTTATAGAGGTGCCAATAATTTTGAAAATGGTATTGCAAGTGTTAGGGAATATGATCGCTGGGGATGTATAAATAAGACAGGTAAAGTAATACTGCCATTTGTATTTGAAGAAATGAAAGAATTTCCACCCATTAGTAGTGGTAGATCGGTTAAATATGATAACCGAAATGACTTAATTGACTTTTTTGGAAATTTATTGGTGGGAGAAAAAAACAAAACCATTAAGATTAATAATCAGTATAAAGAGTCTGTAAAAATAGCAATATCTTATTTCGATTTTAACGAAAGGAAGACATTAAGTAAAGGATGGTATGTTGTACCATCAAACGAAGTAAATTTTTTGCAATTGGCTGATTATACACAGAATTGCTACTACTATTGCATTACAGAAACGGGAAAATATACAGATACTGTTTCTGACAGTTATTATAATTATAAGACAATACCAATTCGTACAGAAAATTTTAAAATTGATGCTTATTCTGATCAAGAAGAATTAAAAAAACCATTTAAACTTATTAAGGGCAATGACATCAACATCAATCCAAACACCCCATTTGTTTCCACAAAAGATGTAATTGTTAAAAACGGTACTACGTTTTATGATATCAACATTTGCTTTGCCTGGTATGATGATGCGATAAAAGATTGGCGAACAATTGGATGGTATATAATAAAACACCATGAAGAATTTAAGGCCAGTTTTGGTATAGCGTACGATAAGTTATACTATTATGCAACGCTTTCGAATGGAGCGTATTCAAAAGGAGACAAGCCCCTATTCATAGAAACCAAAGCAGCATTTTCTTATAAAGAGGCAGACAAAAAAGGTAGTAAGGTAGAATTTTCAAAAATTTATGATAGAGTATTGGAACTAGGTAGTTGGGGTTGGGTGTCCAATTATATACAAATCTCGAATGGGAAAAGTTTTCCTCTAAGTTGTGCTTTGGCGGTCTATGATCCCGTTATTAAAGATTACTTACTGATTGGTTGGTATTCGTTAAAACCAAAAGAAACAAGAAAAATGGATTGGGGAAGACCTATTGAGGGCTACGATGTTTATTATTTTTTTGAAGGTAACAATCAACAATTTAGGGATAAAGGTATTACGCTGGAACTGGAAAGGGAGTCCAAAGTTTTTGGGATTGAGAATATAGGTAATGGATTCAAATATTTTAGCAATAGTTCAACTGGAAAAAGAAAAGTTACATTTCATCAAGGATCTGATCTATTTGGAATTGCACAAATGTCAATAGGATATTCGGGATATGATGATGTAGCGTATGTATACCTCGACGGGGTAAAAAGAATAAATGACTCACATTAACTAATAAGTCGAAAAAATTTCAGACAAGAATTTCAACAATGTAGGAGTGCCGTGTAGCAAAACAATTTTGGTCGTCTTTTGAAGACCACCGAAAGGATTAGATGCTTTTGATTTTATATCGCCTCTACGAGGCTCTATTTTTTTTCTATTAACATACCGCCCCGATGGGGCTAGCTACATTTTCCTATATCGTTTGGTAAGACTGTTTTTTTAATCAAATCGAGGGCTACTGCATGTGATTTTGCTGAAAGAAAAGGATTAATCTAATTGCTGAGGAAATGATCAAATACAAATGTCAGCTCCGTAGGAGCGGCATGTGAATAGCAGTGTTATATGTAATTGGGCTATAAAAAAACCGACCCAATTTGTGGTCGGTTTTTTATTGCGTTAATATGTCTAATTATTGTTTAATAAACTTAAGCGGCGCAGATTCACAACCACTTGAACAAATCATTTTAACCAAATAAGCACCACTTTGTAACCTACTAATTTCAACCGGTATTGTATTGGTACCGGTTTCTGCGGTTACTTGTTTACGGCTCAGCACTTTTCCTGTTACATCAGTAACCAACAATGTAATGCTTGTACGATTAGGTGTTGCAACCAATACATTTACTACTGAAGCCGCAGGATTGGGGAATAGACCGTCCAGTACCGTTTCATTAGGTTTATCACCTTTAACAATAACCGTATTGCTCAGCTTTCCTCTGCCATCTACATCTACTTGAAGTAACCTGTAGAACTGTTTAGTTCCGCTAACATTCACGTCTGTAAACTGGTATTTGAGTTGAACGTTACTATTGCCACTGTTAGCACGGGAATTTACAAATCCAATGCTGGTGTAGTTTATACCATCTTTAGATTTTTGTATTTCAAAACCACGGTTAGATTGCTCGGTAGCTGTTGTCCAAATGAGTTGGTTATTTCTACCTTCCTTATATGCACTTAAACTAACAATGGTAACAGGTAACACGCCTGTTCCGGAGTGAATATAAAAGCCGGAGAATCCAGTAACATTAAAGCTGATTTCCCACCACCCTTGTACACTATTCCAAACAATATCGCCATCTATGGGGTCAATTAATGTAGCAGTACCTGTATAGTTTCCGGGGGCAGTTCCTGTGCCTGAGTATTGTGTAATTCTGAGGTTAGAAATACCAGACATATCTGATGGACCGGTCATTAAATCTGGTTCCGTTCCATTATTTGAATTATATGTGGTAAACTCAGATTGTAAAACGTATAGTGTAATTCTAGCGGTAGCAGTAGCAGGATTGACACTTGGTGTAAAGTCGAAGTGACGTTGTACATAAGCCCTTCCTCCGTATAGCTGAACCGATCCATCAATAGTAACACAACTATTAATGGAACCAGTAACAGGACTAGCACCATTGGGTAAAATCCTGGCAACAACATTGCAAATAGAATCTTTATACTGGGTGCCGGCTGCACTAACCACAGCATTTGTACAAACTTGTGCACCACCCGTTGTTGCAGCCAAAGTTGCAGCAGCAACAGCAGTAAATTCATCTGCACCCATATCCGGGGCCGCTGCATCTCTAGTGCCACAATCTATATCATTTGTAACAGAAACGGGAACAGCAAAACCATCTAATACACAGTTTACGCCAGCTGCATTGCTCAAGTGTAAATCTGATGTGGAGACGAAAACAGGCACAATGTTTTTCGAAGCTGCATCCTTACCGGTAGCCGTTTGCCATGCAGCAAGGGTTGTTTGATTTGTAGGCGTAGCTATACTAGCTGTTGCCCCTAATGAATATAAAGCCCCTGTTGATGTAAATAAATTATTATTGTCGCAAGTAATATTGGTAAATGCGGTGTAGGTTAGACCAATGGCGTAGTTTAATCCGGTTCCATTGTTTTGTGTGTTTACAAAAATATTATTTCTAATATCAAGTGTTGGTAGTGTACCTCCGGAAACTGCCAATGCATAGCTTTCTTCAGTACCACTGGTTAGTGTACCGGTCATAGCTACGGTATTGTGGTAGACTTTAGTAGTGGAGCCGGCCGTTGGTAAGATGAAAATGCCACAAGAAAAATCTCCAGCAGTACCATTGGCAGCTACACCACTAATCATATTATTAGATATTTCAGATGTACCTGTTGTTCCGGGGGATAAAAAAATCCCAATGGCCGAAAAGGTATTAGTCTGTCTAATAGAATCAATAATATTATTGCTTATTGTTACATTAGAACATTCGGCACCAGCTGTAGATGATGTAGAAAAAGCATTCAAACCTAAAGAAATAGCCCAAGTATCTGTACTTGTAGTATTAATAATCTTTGAAATATTATTTCCATTTACGGTCATATTATTTTCAAAAAATGCCATTATGCCGCCTCTGCCTATATTATTAGGAGCGGCAGTGTTCAAGAGATTTTGATTAATGGTTGTTCCTTCATTTTTTATTGAATTACTTATTCCTGCTGTATATATACCAACTTGAGCTTTGCTGATATTATTATTAATGAAACTATTATTATTATTAAGAGCAGAGGTTGAGCCAGTACCAATTGTAGCACCTCCAATACCCATTGCCAATCCGGTAGTGGTTGGAGCATTACCCGATATGTTACAGCTTTTTATGGTGTTATTATTTGCACCATTTGCTCCGTCTGCAGTTATCCAAATTACTGCACTTGCGGTTGAAGCATTGGAGTTGCTTATGGTTAAATTTCTAGTTGCTGTACTAGGTGGGCAAATGGTATTTGCAGTTGAACCAATGTCCCCATCAATAGTAATATAATCAGCGCCTAATAAAACAAGGGTTGCAGTACTTGTATTGCCGGTAATAGTTGTATTAGAAAGGGTTGGCTTAATGGTTAAGGTATTGGTTGCACTTGCATCAGGATTAGTTCTAATCGTATCAGATGTAGTGGTGTAGGCGGCATCTATTAAATTAAATACAACCGGTCCACCAAGGCAACTGTTGTTATATGCCGTAATAGCAGCGGTTAGGGAAGTGTAATTACCGGCAGCTCCTACAGTATATGTTCCATTTAACACTGGGCTTATGGTGTAACTACTTGGAGTGGTTGGTGGCGTAGTGGCATTGGGTGGATTACTTGCAAACCCTGATGCTCCAACGCTAGGGAATGAGCCCACATTGGGTGTACCTGCATTATCTTGAGCAACGATATAATATGACACAACATCACCTAAGACAGCCCCCGCACCAAAGCTGAACTGGTATTGTCCACCCCCAAGGCTTGTTCCTGTTACCGCAGTGTAGGCACCGGCGTTTATTTTCCAAAATAATCTAGGTAAACCCAAACCAGAGGTTGGAACCCCGGATCCATCGGTAATGGTTGCAACTAATGTACGATTTCCTCCCGTACAAGTAAATATCAAAGGCGTATAACTAATAGTTGGCGGTACTAAATCGAGGTACACACCATCAAATTCATCTGCCCCAATATCGGGTAATGTTCCTCCTCCATTTACAGAACCGGCAGGACCGGGTCGTACATCATTATCAAAGTCAATAGTGATGCCCGATACAGCTGTGCCACCCGATTCTAGTTGGGTGGGTGTTACACCTAAATTCAAGTGTAGATCACCTGAAGTGGTATTAACAAACGTGGTTGTAATACCAGATAAAGAATTATTATCACCGTTTGAGGCTAATTTCCACCCTGCAAAGTTTTGAGCCGATGTCCAAAAACCAGTGGTTGAAGCGTTGGCATTTAATACGTTATAATTTGCAGCGTTGGCGCCCCAGCCTGTTGCTGTTGCAGTTGTAGCACCAAAATTATTAGCAATGGCATAATGGCTGCCCGTTCCACCACTCCTGTTATTGTTAATGATATTGTTTAAAATTTCAACAGGCGCTGTTCTGGCAGTAGCAGAAAAGTCTGTTCTGGCAATACCAAAGCTTGGTTGAGCGCCTGCAGCAACTGTACCTTCTATATGAATAGAATTATAATAAATTTTACTGGTTGGGTCAGGAGTTGAACCGTTGTTGGCCTGAATACCAAGAAAAGCCGTGTTAGTGGTTTGGCCAACACCCAATGAAATCATATTATTATGAATGGTTACCGCCGTAGTACCAGAACGTACCACAATGCCTACAACAACAGAGGGAGCTGTTGCGGTTATACTTGTTCCTTCATTGGTTAAATTGTAAATTCTATTGCGACTTATTGTAGAATTTGTTGCATTACCATGTGCAATACCGGCAACATAACTACCAGTCGTTGTCGTATTGATATTAGCAAGGCTATGAATAATATTTTGAGAGATGACATTATTAGTGCCGATACCCACTTGTATTCCTGTAACTGCAGTGTTGCCATTTGCAATTGAAGTATTCGCAGCGTTGGTAACTATATTACTGATGGTATTTTGAGTAATAGAATAAGTTGCGGCGTTACCAGCTGCTGCTGCAGTCATGATACCCCTTACAAAACCAGAAGTACCGGTACCATAAGACGCTAAGTTACGAATGGTATTGCCTGAAATTGTAATAGTGCTAGGGGTACTAGGTAAATTAATACCGGCCACCAAAGCGTTGCCTGTTGTTAAACCAAGGGTACCACCGCGGATATTATCTGTTGTGGTATTACCAATGGTATTGCCTGAAATAGTCATTGCTGCAGCAACACCCGAAACATTAATACCCGTAACGCTACCAGCAATTGTAGCTGTGATGCCCGAACTGGTTAAAGAACCAATTGTATTATTTTGAATAGCGATTGTTCCGGTTGAACTGGAGTTAATACCAACTACCAGTCCACCGGTTGTGGTGGAAGTAGCCCTTATATTATCTACGCCTGTTGTTGCGCCTATGGTGTTACCGGTTACGTTGCCGATATTAAAATTACCAGACGTAACATTGATACCGCAAATAATTCCATTGACTGTTGTAGCACCACTACTCGTATTTAAAGTAATATTTGCAATTGTATTACCCTGAATACTATTTACTGTAGTTGTAGTGCCGGCTGATACATTGATGGCTACAAATCTGCTTGCAATAGTACCGGCCATGGCATAAGCAGTTCCGCCGGCATTTGCTGCTGAGCCACCAATAAAGTTATTGGTGATAATGTAACCACTTCCACTTGTAATAGTTATTACATTATGCGTATTAGCAGTCAAATATGTTCTTGTTGCCGTTTGATAAAAACTATTCCCACTTATCGTCCATGTGGAGTTTGCAGTATTAGCATTGATACCATTGCTTGCGCCATTGGCATTAAAATAATCATAAATAGCATTATTGGTGATAGATATACCACTATTATCAATAGCCGTACTTGTTCCAAAAGAATAAATGCCATTAATGGGTAAATTGGTACCAGCAGGACCAATGTTATTATTGCTTATGGTGTTGTTGTCGTTTCCCGTAACCGAACCGGTACCAAAATAAATAACGCCAAATCCCGATGAAAGGGCCGAACCGGTTGAGCCTAAAACTGAACATTTGGTTATGGTATTATTACTAGCGTCACTGGTAAATCTTATGGTGGAAGCACCGGTTTGTCCTGAAATGTTGGAGATGGTAAGGCTATTTCCTCCGGCATTAAGCCCATCAATGGTAACATTGTCGGCACCGTTCAAATCAATTAAATGACCGGCAATATCACCACTAATTGTTCTAGATGCTCCACCGGAAGGACTAATGATTATGCTAGTATAATTAGCAGCACCACTGTCTTTTGCGTTTAGAACAGCACTGGCTGTTTCGGTACTATTTGCCGTAATGGCAATTGAAATAGCACCAGTATGCGTACCTGCATTAATCTGATCGAATGCAGCTTTTAAAGTGCTGTAAGAAGCAGCTGGTGTACCGCCTGTTGCAGTAAGATTGATTTGAGCAAAAAGCTGTGCAGTAAATAGCACTGAAAAAAACAGTAAATAAATTTTTTTCATACAGTTTAGTTTTGGGTGAAAAAGATGAAAGAATTGATGCGCAGGGCTCCCTAAAAGAAATTTACAGGTAAATATATTTTATACAATAATACTAATTCAGGCTTTATAGTGAAAATTATTTTTAAACCAAAATAGCGTTAATAGTTGTGGCTTCAGTGATTCCAAAACTTTGAAGAATATTTGCGATTGACATTAAATTGCCTAATATGCGGGAACCTACAATGTCAATTAACTATTTGGAGGTAGTATAAAATAAAAAAATTTCAAGGTCTATGCAAGAGAACTAAAAAGGGATAAACAAACTACTATTCCTATTCATCCCATTTTTCCAGCAATTTATATCCCACCCCCCAATTTCCTCACCTTGCCCCTATCTTCGCTGTATTATGACAGGTATCGACAGCGTACAATTACAACAGGTAGTAGTGCATAAAGTGGGTAATCCAACCCGTGGCGAAGCACTTAAACTTTCTACCCATGCCCTTACTTTAAACGATGATATCGTAAAGGGCTTATTGACCAAATATTTTCTAGCACCATTCAATGAAAATGAACAATACCATTTCACCCATATTAGCGATGTGGGCATGAATGAAGTATATCATTTTGTAACGCAAATATTTGATAACAGTGAACAGTTTATGCCTCAGGCGGCTTTATTGGCTCAATTTTTATATGCCAAAAGCACCCATGTAAAAGTGAAAGAAGGCGAATTGTATGTGGCTCGTTTTGAGCAAGTGCCTTTTGGTAGCGAATATGTAGAAGCCATTGGTATTTTTAAAAGCGAAACCAAAGAAACTTTTTTGAAAGTGTTTCCCCATGGGCAAAGCTGGGAAGTAATGGCCGAAGATGGTATCAACATCAACAAGCTAGACAAAGGCTGTTTGGTATTTAAACAAAACCGAGCCGAAGGCTATGTTGTTTGTGTAGTAGATGCCACCAATAAAAACAACGATGCCCAATATTGGATCAATGATTTTTTACAAGTAACGCCGTATGCCGATAGTTATCACTACACCGACAAATACCTCGGCTTGTGCAAATTATTTATCGACAATGAGTATGCCGATAAGTTTGAAGTGAGTAAAACTGATCGAATTGATTTGCTGAACCGCAGCATGGATTATTTTAAAACCAAAGAACAATTTAAACTGGAAGAATTTACGGATGAAGTAATTCATCACCCCGAAGTAGTGGAAAGCTTTATGCAGTTTAAGAAAAATTATGAAGTAGCTCGGCATGTGGAAATAGGTGATGAATTTGACATTAACCTGGCAGCGGTAAAAAAGCAAGCCAAAGTGTTTAAATCCATATTAAAATTGGATAAAAACTTTCATGTGTACATTCACGGTCGCAGAGATTTAATTGAAAAAGGCTACGATGAATTTAGCGGGAAACATTTTTACAAATTGTACTTTGATGAAGAAGCTTAATTAGCAGAATGCTGGTAATTGGTTGCCGAATGTGGGTGCTTTGCTTTGCGCCAATCTAATTTCTGAATTACCCATACCGCTAACGTATGGTTTTGTGTATAATCAAACACATCTGTAGCGGCATTATAACCACTCAGTACATAACGTTGCACATAACCCGTCATGTATTGCGTATTACCGTGTTGTACGCCAAACATCAGTGAAGCCCTAAACTGATCAAAAGCATTGTAACGAACCACTTTACCAAAGTTGAAGAGGGCTTCATTACCAATGGTTACAAACGGTATGTTTTTACCCCAATGTAGTTTGGGCAATGTTTTTCTTAGTGTAGTTTGAAAACGTAAGCGATGATTAAATTGGTAGCCATCCAACAATTTTCCATCAGCCGATTTTTGCCTAAACCTAGCATCATAGCGAATTCTATTGGTAAGGGCATAATTAGGAGCCAATGGTGTAGAAAACACCACCTGTGCCCAAGGCCTGTGTTCTTTTCTTTCTAAAGCAGTATTTGTAGCACCAACGGGTAATAACAAAAAAGCATAACCACAGGTAATAGCCGTTTGTGGTAATTGATAGGTAATGCCGGTACGAGCAACAAAAAAACCACCATTATTTACGTAGTGAAAATCGTTCCAAATGGCCCATTTTTTAGCGATGGTAGCTGAGGATAAATAAGCTCCCCAAAATTGTTGCTTAACAGTAGTTCGTTTTTGTTGGGCGGTAGCTGTAAAAGAAAATATGCATACTACAAATAATAAAACAGTAAACGGCTTCATAAGAATACAAAATTAGCTTTTCGGTACCGTTATAATATTGACTTCCATCATAGTTTATTCGGTTTAACCCACACAAAAAAATTAACTTAGCTCATTATATTAATCAGCATGGAATTCAACCGCAAAAACTTGTCTAATCAAGACCTCCGCTCTGTTTATAAAGCATTACTACTTCCTCGAATGATAGAAGAAAAAATGTTGGTCTTGCTACGTCAGGGTAAAATAAGCAAATGGTTTAGTGGTATTGGACAAGAAGCGATTGCCGTTGGTGCAACACTGGCATTAGACAAAGACGAATGGATTATGCCCCTGCATCGCAACCTTGGTGTGTTCACCACAAGGCAAATGCCCTTGCAACAATTATTCATGCAATGGCAGGGCAATAAAGAAGGCTATAGCAAAGGCAGAGAAAGAAGTTTTCATTTTGGCAGCAAGGAGCACCATATCTGCGGCATGATTTCACATTTGGGTCCGCAATTAGCCATTGCCGATGGTGTTGCACTAGCCCATAAACTGCGACAAGAAAACAAAGTATCGCTGGCTTTTAGCGGCGATGGCGGCACTAGCGAAGGTGATTTTCACGAAGCATTGAATGTGGCAGCGGTGTGGGATTTACCTGTCATCTTTATCATCGAAAACAATGGTTATGGTTTAAGTACGCCGGTAAATGAACAATACCGTTGCGATACATTGGTAAGCAAAGCAAAAGGCTATGGTATTGAAGGGGTGAGAATTGATGGCAATAATATTTTAGAAGTGATGGATACGATAAGCGGGGTGAGAGATTATTGCATCAGCCAACAAAAACCGTATTTGATAGAATGTATGACGTTCAGGATGCGGGGGCATGAAGAAGCAAGTGGCACTAAATATGTACCGCCTCATTTGTTCGAAACTTGGGCAGCAAAAGATCCGGTCAAAAAATTTGAAACCTATTTGCTGCAACAACAAGTAGTAGACGAAGGTGTGATAGAGATTATTAAAAGTGAAATCAAAGATTATATTGAAACAGAATTGGCATTGGCTTATCAGGCGGCAGACATTATTCCTAATACCAACGAAGAAGTAGCAGATGTATATGCCAAACGAGTAACACCTATTCAGCTACCACCAAACACCATTGGCGACACCAAAGAAATAAGATTAATTGATGCTATAAAACAAGGCTTGCACCAAAGTATGCAGCAGCATAGCAATCTTATTTTAATGGGACAAGATATTGCGGAGTATGGCGGTGCCTTTAAAATAACCGAAGGTTTTGTAACCGATTTTGGTAAAGAAAGAGTTCGCAATACACCCTTATGCGAAAGTGCTATTGTTGGTGCTGCATTAGGATTGAGTTTAGAGGGCTATAAGGCAATGATGGAAATGCAGTTTGCCGATTTTGTAACTGTAGGTTTCAACCAAATTGTAAACAACTTAGCCAAAATACATTACCGTTGGGGGCAACATGCCGATGTGGTCATTCGTATGCCTACGGGTGGCGGTGTTGGTGCCGGTCCCTTTCACAGCCAAAGTACCGAAGCTTGGTTTACCCATGTGCCGGGGTTGAAAGTGGTGTATCCATCAAATCCGTACGATGCCAAAGGTTTATTGATTGCTGCTATAAACGACCCCAATCCGGTATTGTATTTTGAACACAAGGCTTTATACCGCAGTGTTAGCGGACAAGTGCCCGAAGCTTATTACGAATTACCAATTGGCAAAGCTGCCACTGTACATTCAGGTGATGATATCACCATTATCACTTATGGAGCCGGGGTACATTGGGCGGTGGAGTATGCACAACAGCATCCGCAGATTAGTTTCGAAATACTTGACCTGCGTTCTTTATTGCCATTAGATTACGAGGCCATACAAACGGCTGTAGCCAAAACCGGCAAAGTATTAATACTGCACGAAGCCAATTTAACCGGCGGCATTGGTGCCGAAATTAGTGCTTGGATTAGCGAACATTGCTTTGAATTATTAGATGCTCCGGTGATGCGTTGTGCATCTTTAGATACACCTATTCCATTTAACATCGAATTAGAAAAGAATTATATGGCAAAATCTAGATTGGGAGAATATATGGAACGATTGGTGGGGTATTGATTTGATTGTAAATTATTTCAATGGTTCTAATGGCGGTGCCAAGAAGACAATAACGCATTGTCATCCCGATTGTCCAGACAAGTCGGGAGAGGGAACCGTCTAACGAAATGTCATCCCGAGGAACGAGGGATCTGCTCAATAATAGTACAAAAGCTCAAGAGACCCCGAAAGGACAAAAACGAATGAATAAATCAATATAAATATGTCAGACAATAACAGCATTGAAATTTCATTGAGTAAAACCAAGTTAACCAAACTCTTGATTTTTAGTATTTTGTTTTTACTAGCTGGGTTATGGATTATAATAGCAAATCCACAGAACAGTAATCCCTTTTTTAACAGTATTGCAGTAAAGACGGTTGCATCTTATGGCGCCCTAATTATGGGCATTTTCGGTATTTATTTTTTCACCAAAAAATTGATGGATAAAAAACCGGGTCTTGTGTTAAGCGACCAAGGGATAGTGGATAATACCAGTGCTTTCAATTTTGGACTTATTCCGTGGGTAGACATTGCTGCTATTTATGAGAGCTCCATACAAACCGGTATTGCATCAAAACAATATTTCTTAACAATAGCGGTTGAAGACCCGGAAAAATATATTGCCAGAGAGACTAATTTTTTAAAACGAAAATTATTGATTGCAAATTCAAAAAATTATGGTTCTCCCATTCATATTTCAACAAACGGTTTAAAAACAAATCACCAGGATTTATGCAAGTTGGCAAATGAATATTTTGAAAAGTTTAAAAATATAAGTTGAGATGAATGGTCTGTTTTGTACAACTTGTGCCGCAAAATATTAGAAACACTTGTTTGCCTGGTTCTCTTTCGATGGCCGTATGTTAGCTAAACATGGAATATTAAATAAATCTTAGCTTCCATCGGAGCGGCATGAAACAAAACCATTTTAGGGTTTCTAACGGATACCCCGAAAGGAAGAAAACGCTTTTATATTAACTCTAATTTCATTTTGTCACGGCCAAATATTCTAAGGCTTGCAATGTTTTTTGTATTGATATTAATTTTCCGCACTTCAATTTCTGGTAAATATATTTTTTTGAATGAACAAATAGCACTTAAACTCCTTTCTCTGTAATCGGAATTTAAATAAAGACAAATCTCAGGGGTAATTGGAAAGAAAAACTCAAAGGATCCATTTAATCCACCAATGCTAACTGTTTTATCATTAAATCTAAAAAATCCAGGATTGTCTGATGTTATAAATTCATTTTTATCAAATGCAAACAATAAAAAAGGTTTTATACTAATTATGTCATCAATAATATTATCAAAAACAAAATAGTTTTTATGATCAACAAAACCCATTAAATATAACCCCTTTTGATATTCTTCATTTTGGCCTTTAGTTAAAACATATTCTTTCACTCTATCAATTAAATTAGGGGATAATTGATATCCAATTTTTGTTGCTTGATTTTTAAGTTCGTTAACATATTCTTGAATAATAGCTTCGTTTTTATGAGTATCTATTAGATTGTTTAAAAGTTGATTTCTTGTAGATGGATTTCGACGTTTTATTGTTAATAATGTTTTTAAAAGGAGACGATATTCATCAATTGAAAGTCTTATATCAATTTGTTCGTCAACTTCTTTAATTTTCTTGACTAATTTTCTGTATTGATTTTCTTGATTCTTAAATGCGGATCTTTCAATTATATATGCATCTTTAATGTCATTAAGATTAGAGACTTCATTTAGATTAAATTTAAAATAATCGGTATCGTAACAAACTTGTGCAGGGTAACAAGCGGTGGTTTTTAAGTTATCTTTTTTTCTTTTGAATAACTGATTGTTCTTGTTGCAAAACTCTTTTAAATAACATTCTGGTACGTAATGATGTTTTTTGGGATTTTGTTGGTTCATGCTAATTTTTGTTCAATCATTTTCAATTGAAAATACATTTTTACTCCTTTCAAAATCTTTTTCAATAAAAGAACACTTCTAATTCTTTACCTTCATTATCGTCATATGGTCTCTAAGGGAGAACCCGAATTGACAAAAAAATCACAAATTGTCTTTGTAATTTTATTTACCTCAATTATTAGTATATCAAATCAACATTAGATACATACCCCATAAATCAAATAGCGCATGAAACAGATTTTATTCCTCTTCACTTTTTCGATAATACTGTTTGCATGTAATAACAACGATACCAATAAGGCTTCAACAGATACAACAATACAGCATGTTGATACAGCAACAAACAGAAAAATGGTAATTGAGGAATTGAAGCGGCTTCAAGCAATTTTTTCGTCAAATGACAAAGAGAAAATAGCAGGGTTATTCCACTTTCCAATATCAAATGAAACAGTTGGAATTTACATTGACGACAGCGCTTTCAATGCGCAGCTTGCAGAAAATCAAAATAAGATTTCAAAACCCCTATTCCTCCGGTTTTATCAGCACATCTCAGAAAGTTTGCAAATTGCCGAACTAAATCAATTGTTTAAAAGCCTACAAGTTGATAGCCTCTTACACAAGGGTACTTTAGCATATGATGCAATCATTAAAACCGAACCTTGCTACCATTATTACAATATTACAATTGAAAAAGATATTGTAACACTAACGGTAGGCACAAATTCGAATAAGGATTATAAGCCTAAAAATCTATCGGAAGACGAGATAGCAGAGAATGATAGCTCCATATGTGAACATATGCTTTGGTGGGTATTTCAATTTGATGGAATGCAACTGGTTTTTAAAGAAATTTCTGGTGCTGGTTGATTCATTCAGCCTGACCTGTAGTATTAACTATTCTTTCAATTCATCTTAATTGATACTAGATTTGAATACTTTATTTCAGCGATAATTTAAAAACTTTGGACTCTAAAAACATATTTATATCATCACAGGCTTTTTTGAAAAATGTACAATGGCAAATGGCGAGTGCTGAATCTGAATGGGTTTTTATTAGAAATGATGAACAAGAAATAAAACAGTTGTTTGATAATATTTTTTCTAATGAACAATTGCTTTATTTAGTAACAGATAGACATCAATCTAGACAAGGAAACAAAATGAGCATTCTTGAACAAATTAAAACCTACATTCTAGCAAATAACTTTTTGGTTTGGGATATTCATTTCAGTAAAGTAATTGAGTATAACAAAATTGGCGTATACAGAGTTGGAAAACGATTTATTTCTACACCGAGTCTCTAGAGTAGGCCCCCAAATAAGAAATGTTATGATGGCAATAGCTCTTAAAATATTCCACAGCTCCGTAGGAGCGATATGTTAGTAGTAAAATGGAAAATAAAATGAATTGAGCTCCATCGGAGCGGCATGAAACAAAACCATTTTAGGGTTCCTAACGGAGACCCCGAAATGAAGTAAAGAGATTCCGAAATAAATATTTATAATTTTATAAAACTAATTTCAAAATACATTGCTAAAACGCCATCTATTTTCGCTTGTTGTAATCTTATTAGTTTCTTGTGAACGGTTGGAAAAGCATCATAATGCAGCTACACCAATTCCTATTATTCAACTGCAACCCTTGGGAAAATTTTCAACCACCGATTTACAATTTTTAAAATACAGCATAGAACATTTTTATCCGGTACAAATTCAAATATGCCCTTCCAAACCATTGCCTACAAATGCTTATTATGCTCCAAGAAATCGTTATCGAGCAGATAGTATTATTGCTTGGCTCAAACTACAAAAACCAGATAGCGTAAGAACAATGGTTGGTCTTACAACAGTTGATGTATCTACTACAAAAGCCAAATTCAAAGATTATGGTGTAATGGGATTGGGTTATAAACCCGGCCCATCTAGTGTAATTTCTACGTTTAGACTAAAAAGCGAAACAAAATCACATCAACACCTGCAACAACGATTATTTAAAGTAGTAGCACACGAATTGGGCCATAATTTTGGATTACCACATTGCGACAATCAAGCTTGTATTATGATGGACGCCGAAGGGAAAATGAAACTTGATGAAGAAAAGGAATTGTGTCACAACTGTAAAGTACAAATAAAGTATGATTAAATAAATCGTTTCGTTTCAACATATAAAGCATAGATGATTCTACTATCGGTGCATAAAACAAACCAATAATACACAAAAATCATCCCGTTAACGTTGGTTCGCTGCTAGCTATTTTTTTAACAGCATGCCCGAACAAATAATGGTTAATCAGCAAAACTATTGGAATAAAGCAATAGGTAATACCAGCCATGCTTTCCCAATTTAAAAAAGCAAATACCAAGGCAACAAAACCAATGGTGGCATTCCACAATGCACCCCTAATTTCTTTTTGGGTAAACAGCAACTCATAAGCATTCAATGCTAATTCCTTTGTTTGTAGCAAAATGTGTTGGTGCATGACATAAATAACCAGCCATATTAAAAAGTAACCTATGCTGAATAAAATAATCAGCTGCGGAAAATCTTGATTGGATAAAACCACAAGCCCTTGTTCTTTTGCTTTTTCAAATAGATTGAGGCCGGTCCAGCTAGATATCAATAATGAAAACAAAAACTTTAGCGGATATACATAAAATACAATCACACCCAGATAAACCAAATTGAGTACTATGGTTGTGAAATCGTTTACACCATACCTTCTGAAAAAAATATATTGCCGATACCAAAATAGAAATACTAAAGCCACAGTTAGGAAAAACGGAACAGCTCCTTGAATGATAAGATTCAACTCAGCAAATGTCTGAGGAACTTCAAGCGAAGCCACTAGTAACGATACAGAAAATGCAAACACCGCATCACTTAACCCTTCAACCCGAAACACCTCTTTGCTCCTGAGTCTAAATGTTTTTTTTCTGCCGGTACTGAAAAATATCTTGCGAAGCATAGCAAATATTTTTTTAAAAGTAGAATAGAAAACGCTTTTATCTCATGACCAATGTCATATCTGAAAAAAAGAAAATAATGTTCGTTTCCGACTTTCCAACTTTGTCTACACAGGGGTCCCTTGCAGGAGACCCCGAAAGGATAAAGGAAATGTCATCCCGAGGTATGAGGGATCTGCTCAATAATAGTACAAAAGCTCAAGATGTCCCTCCTTTCGTCGGGATGACAATTATGGATAAAGACCATTAGCTCCGTAGGATCGATATGTTAGTAGTAAAATGGAAAATAAAATGAATTGAGCTCCATCGGAGCGGCATGAAACAAAACCATTTTAGGGTTCCTAACGGAGACCCCGAAAGGACAAAGGAAAATGCATGATGATATTAGGTGCATCAAGCATCAATTTATTTTTTCTTGCAGCTTTCAACATGTAATAAATAGGAACGAATCAAAGCATCTCTTTCCACTTTAAATGCCTTGATATTTTTTAGTGCAGCATCTTCTTGTGGCATGAAGCGAAAGAAAACCACCATATTGTTGGAGGGAAACATGGCATAGTTGCCGAGATTGGAATACTTCATATCGTTTGCAGTAAAGCCGATAATTTTTATGCCATTAATCATAAAATTGTCAAGCTGTAACGGTTTACTACGATCATTTTTATTCTCCTCACTAATAAGCTTATAATGTGCCAATACATAATCCTTAAACTTTTTGTTTTCACTTAGTTCGATTTCTATCGTGAGATTACTTTCGCCATTGCTATTTTCAAACTCACCTTCGTATGTATCAGTCAGATGAACACTTATCTTTTTATTTTTTGCTATTGTAAAATCAGAAGTCGGTTTAGCCAAAGGAGATTTTCTAATAGAATCGGCCAGTATATATTTTTCATTCCCTTCAAAGCTAACATAGCATGTAGGAATTTTCTCTAAGCCAATAAAACTCATAAAGAGTAACGTTATAAACGATAAGATAGTTGCCCTATAAATCATGTCACAAATAAACACATATTTGAACTTGTATTATACTCGAATCGTTTATTTTTTACTTTCTTGAGCCTCCTTTAGCAATCCCACGTTATCTAATCATTGAATAATAAATAACTGGCCCTCTATAAAAAACCACATCACAAAAATTTTTGGGGCTCCATACAAGAGAACCCTAAAAGACAAAAACAGACTAAGCTACAATTCTCCCATCTTCCATGGTAATTATGCGATGCGTTCTCGATGCAAAACTTTGATCATGGGTTACAATTAACAGCGTTTGATGAAACGTTTCGGCTAGTTGTTTAAAAATATCAAATACGATTTCGCTGTTCTTTTTATCGAGATTACCGGTAGGTTCATCACCCATGATAATATGTGGATCGTTGATTAATGCTCGGGCAATGGCAACCCGTTGTTTTTCGCCACCCGAAATTTGTTGGGCATTTTTTAAAGCCAAATGTTCGATTCCTAACATCTTCAATTTTTCCATAGCCCTGTGTTCTATTTCTTGGGCTGAATAGACATTGCGTTTTAAACCCGGTAGCATTACATTTCGTAACACATTAAATTCATTCAGCAAATAATGAAACTGAAACACAAAGCCAATTTTTTCGTTTCTAACTTTGGCTAATTGAGCTTCCTTTTTGTTTTGCATGGATTCCCTATCAATGACGAGCTCACCTTCATAATCTGTATCCATGGTAGATAAAATATACAGTAAAGTAGACTTTCCACAGCCAGACTTTCCGGTGATGGAAACAAAATCGCCTTTGTTAACAGAAAAATTAATGTCTGTTAAAACCCTTACGGTTATAGGGTCGTGAAAATCTTTATTGATGTTTCGGGCTTCTAATATTGTGTCCTGCATATTATTTACCTCTTATGATGATGACAGGATCTACTTTACTTGCTTTTCTCGATGGAAACCAACCGGCAAAATAAGTAGTGATTAAAGAGAACACAGCACCAATACCATAAAACAACGGATTGTAATTAATGGGATAGGTTTTTATAGTGGGCAAGGCAGCTGTATTAAATGGAATTTGGTCGATAAATGCAGATAAGCCAAACCCAAAAATCAAACCAGCCAAACCTCCAAAAAAACCAATGCTAATAGCAATTACTAAAAATATTCGCTTAACATCTTTACCTGCAAAGCCCGTAGCTTTTAATATAGCGATGGAATCCATTTTTTCATAGATCATCATGTTTAAAATATTATAAATACCAAAACCAGCCACCACCAACAATGTAATACCCACTGCATAAGAAATAAGGGTACGTACAAAGCTGCCTGTTTCGAATTGAGAATTAGCGGTTTGAATATCTTCGGCATCGGTATCAAATAAGCTGGCAAACGATTTCGCCATTGCCGGTGCTTGATTGATATCAATTAATTTAACTTGAATATCTGTTACATAACTAGCGGGTTTGCCCATTAATTTTTGCACCGTAGCAATAGAAGCAAAACTCTGTGTTTTGTCAAAGTCTTGTAGTCCTGATTGAAAATAGCCAACTACTTTTAACGGAAATCTTTCTCCCTTTGTAGTGGTTAATTGCACCACATCGCCAATATTAGCCAACATTTTTTCGGCAAGGCCCTTTCCCAAAATTATACTGTTGGGCACCTTACTGATATCTGCTGCATTACCTGTAGTTACATACTCGTTAAAGTGAAACAACTTACTTTCTGCTTCAACATCAATACCATTTACCACACCGGTAATATCTATGGTTCCATTATTAAAAAATATTTGAGCAATTATTTTTGGAGAGATGCCTAAAATGCGATTGTCTCGTTTTAGTGTTTCAATAATAGAAGTACTATTGTAAATTTCTTGGCGACTATTCCCAGATTTTATTGATTGTATAAAATTGTACGATTGTTGATAAGCAATGGAATTATTGATAGGTTGGTTGTTATTGGGTTTTACTTCGTTATACAAACGAATATGTGGTGTACGATTTAAAATTAATCCATCTAATAAATCATTTAACCCGGTCATAAAACTGAGTAGAATAATAAACATGGTAATGCTAAAAGTTACCCCAATAGCAGCCACCAACGTTTGTTTCCACCTTGCTAGTAACAGCGATTTAGCAATGCTTATGATGAGTGTAATATTCATGGTGCCGGCTTAAGTAACACGTCTTTAATGGTTAAGCCATTTATTATTTCTACTTTTTGGTAATCTTTTACCCCTGTGGTTACTTTTCGTTTCTCTTTGTTTTCAAGCAACACATAATCGCCGGGTAATAAATAATTTCTTGGAATAGTAATTGCTCTTTGTTTTTGCTGAATTACAATATTGGCTTCGCAAGTTAAATTAGGATACAAAGTTGTTGGCTGTAGAACAAACATTGCCTCTATTGTAAAAGACTTAGTACGTTCATTCATGATAGGGTTAACTTTTGTTACTGTTGCATCAAAAACTTTTCCTTTATAACTGTCCATATTCAAGACAATTTTTTGTCCGAGTTGTATTTTGGTTATATCGTATTCATCAATTTGTAATTCTAAAACAAAACCATTAGCATCTCCAATGGTAGCAATCGCTGTTTGCGTATTTACCATCTCTCCTTTTTCTTTTAACAGTGAATATATTTTACCTGTCATTTCACTCTTAATAGTATAATCACTAGCCAAAGTTTTGGCTAGCTGTACATTTTTTTGCGTTTGTTTTGCTTGAAATTTGATTTGCTTTTGCAGTTCGGCATACCGCAACTTAGCTGCTTCGTAGGCGTGTAGCGAATTCTTATAAGCCAATGCTCTTTGGTCTAAATCATTTTTTGTTCCAATTTGCTGATCCCATAAATTTTGCTGTCGCTGCAGCATCAATTGATCATTATCGAGTTTATTTTTAGCTTGTTCAATACTTACCTTTAGCTCATTTAATTTTTCTGTATTAGCATTAACCGCTGCATAATCAGCAGCTAAAGTTGCATTGTCTACATTCAACCGGGCGGTTGTATTGGTTAGTTTAAAAAGAGCATCGCCTTTATTGACTAGTGTACCTTCGGTTACCAAGACTGCGGCTATAATTCCATTTACGGACGAATATACTTGGTACTGATTTTTACTTTTCACCAATCCAGATGCATATACCGATTCGGTGATGTTTTCTTCAATAGGATTTGTTTTCTCCTGCTTGCTTTTACATGATATCAGCAGCAAAAAAACAAAACAATATTGCAATGTATACATTATCATATGCAGGATTTCGAGTCTAAAGAACGAAGGTATTTTTAAATACAATTGCTGGGGATGACAACGCTCATGTAAGTTACAGAAATATATAGCAATCTTTGAATAATACTAGGCTTTGTTAGTGGCATAGGTTTAACAATACTCAAAACCTACATAGCTATGAAAATTATTTTTTTGATTATAGTGTTGATGCATGCATTAATACATTTGCTAGGCTTTGTTAAGGGATTTAAAATAAAGGAAATTAAAGAACTAACGACTCCTGTCTCACAAACTATGGCAGTTGCCTGGCTTATCGCTGCGCTACTCTTGTTAACCTTTGCTATTATGTATGCCTCCAATGCTAACTATGCTTGGCTAGTAGGAGCAATTGCCCTGAGTATTTCTCAGCTTTTGATTATACTGTTTTGGAAAGATGCAAAATTTGGAACGATACCTAATATTCTGATTGCTGTAGCATCAATTGCAGCATGGGGCAATTATCATTTTGCTCAAACAGTTCGGAAAGAAACCCAAATACTAATTAGCACAAACAATACTTTTAATCAAGGTATAGTAACAGAAACTGATATCGCACAGCTACCCGAACCGGTAAAAAATTGGCTTCGCCATTGCGGAGCGGTTGGAAAACCATTTACCCATTTGGGCAAAGTGTTGCAACACGCAGACATGAAAATGAAACCTGAACAGGAAAACTGGATGCCAGCAACTGCCGTTCAGTTTACAGCAATAGATCATCCTGCATTTATATGGACAGTTAAAGCAAACATGAATAGTTTGTTGCGTTTTAAAGGAATAGACCGTTTTGAAAACGGAAAAGGCCGGATGTTGATACAACTGAATGCATTGGTAAATGTTGTCAATGAGCAAGGACCTAAACTTGATGAAGGTGCTTTACAAAGATATCTGGGTGAGATGGTTTGGTTTCCTTCATTGGCTTTGAGTAAATACATCAGTTGGCAACAACTAAACGATACTACTGCAAAAGCTACAATGCATTACAAGGGCACTTCTGGTAGCGGAATATTTTATTTTAATAAACAAGGTAGGGTAGAGAAATTTACCGCTATGCGTTTTAAGGACAATACAGCGCAAGCAAAAAGGCAGGAATGGATAATGCAAATTATTGACTATAAAACCTTTGAGGGAATCAGCGTTCCTGCAAAAATGACGGCTACTTGGATAATGGAAAACACACCTTGGACCTGGCTAAAACTTTCTATTGAAAGCATTAGCTATAATGAAAACGTTTTAATGTAGCGATTCCGGTACCATTCCTTTTGCGTCACTCAATCTTTGATCAACCGCAACTGCTGTCCGTTTCTGCTACCATTGTGTATGCCTTTATCAACTGTTATAACACCATTGACCAATACATATTGAAAGCCTGTGCTGTATTGGTGGGGTTGTTCAAAAGTGGACAAATCTTTTACGGTGGCTTCATCGAACACCACAATATCAGCTGCAAAACCTTCACGCAACAAACCCCTGTCTTTCAGTTGAAATTTCTGTGCAGGCAATGAAGTCATTCTGCGTATCGCTTCTTCTAACGACAATACTTTTTCATTCCTCACATATTTGCTTAACACCCTTGCATTGGTACCATATCCTCTTGGGTGTGGATTGCCTTGTTGCCATACTCTTATACTTGCATCGCTGGCAAACATATTAAACGGATATTGCATAATGTATTGCACGTCTCCTTCACTCATGCCATGAAATACCATACTTGCGCCACCCTGCTCCATCATTTGCACTATGGTTTCGGCTTCTGCTTTGGCATGGTGTTTATTGCCTTTAAGGAGATTTATCTGTTCAATACTTTTTCCGTTCAAAGTAGTATCGGGTTTATAATAGGCCACTACTGCATAACTAAAATGTTTGAGTTTTCTTTTCTTCAAACGCTTCAGCATACTTGTTTTTACATCAGCTCTAATACTACTATTTGCCAATCTTGCTTTAATAGAATCTTGACCATCAGCCAATACCCATTCGGGTAATAAAGTGCTTAACGATGTGCTACTTGCCGTGTATGGATATTGATCAATGGTTACATCTAGCCCTTCTAATCTTGCTTGTTTAATCAGCGCCAATGTTTGTTTGCTTCTACCCCAATTCTGTTGTCCGCTTACTTTAAAATGAGAAATCTCTACAGGAATATTTGCTGCTTTACCAATGAACAACGCTTCTTCAATGGCCTGAGTAACACTGTCGCCTTCGTCTCTCATATGGCTGGCATAAATGCCGTGGTATTGGGCAGCAGCTTTAGCTAAACGAACTACTTCTTCGGTTTTGCTATAAGTGCCTGGTATATAAATCAATCCGGTAGAAAGCCCTACAGCGCCATCTTTCATGGCTTGTGCCACCAAGGCTTCCATCTGTTGTAATTCTTGTTCATTGGGGTCTCTGTTGGCACGGCCCATCACTGCTTTACGTACATCATTATGACCAATCAGCGAAGCCACATTAACCGACAGTTTCAAACTATCTAAAAAATTAAAATATTTACTAATGCTCACATTCGATGCGCCACAGTTGCCGGCAATGACGGTGGTAACACCATCATAAATAAAATTAGTGGCTAAGGGATTGGCTTTTTCATCACCTTCAATATGGGTATGCACATCAATAAAACCAGGTGCAACAATTAAACCCGTAGCATCAATAATGGTTGGTGCGGTGTAATGACCCAGTTTGCCGGTTGCTATAATTTTGCCTTGCTTAATAGCAACATCGCCGTAGTACCAATTATTGCCGGTACCGTCTAGTATTTTTCCATTGCGGATAAGTATGTCGGCTGTTTGTTGAGCTTGAGCCAAAGCGGAAAAGAACAGACAAAATAGGATTAATCGCATAGCCATCGTAATTTGGTCTAAGGTAATAAAAGCATTGGTATGATTACAATTAAAGCCATCAACACCGAAGGTGCAGCACTCGATAGCATTAGACAAATGTTTGTTGACTATCAAAAAGAATTAGATGCTGATTTGTGTTTTCAAAGTTTTAACCAAGAACTGGCACAACCACTTAAAAAATATGGACCACCAAACGGCTTGCTCTTATTGGCTTATTACAAGGAAGAAGTAGCAGGGTGTATTGCACTTACGCCTATGCAGCAGGCGGGTAGTTGTGAAATGAAAAGATTGTATGTAAAACCTGCGTTTAGACAATTTAAAATTGGTCAAGCATTAGTTGAAGCAATTATTGCATCAGCCGCAACAATGGGGTATAACAAAATGCGATTAGACACACTACAAAAATTACAGCCGGCTATACAGTTGTATCGCAAATTTGGATTTACTGATACATCGGCTTACTATGATAATCCCTTACAAGAAGTGTTGTACATGGAAAGGGAATTGGGTTGATTATACCGCAACGGCTGTTTGTTCGGCTGCTTCAAAATGCCCCGGAATAATGATGCTTTGTTGCTGTAGTTCTTCTGTTAAATTGGTAATGCCTGTGGTACAACCAAAGCAGCAATATTTTCCGCCAAATACCAATTTTGCTATTGGCCTTGGGAGAACATTATATAACCTTTCTATATAAGCTGCCAAGTTGTTTTGATAGTCAAAAGCTTGTGCTTTAAATGGCAAAGGTGTATAACGATAAAATCGGTCGTTATGACCAAAGGCTGTTGCTAAACTTGCACCACCTTGACTTTTAAAGGCCCTCAACATTTGTTGTTTGGTGATCCTTTCGGCTTTTGTCATTTTTAATTCAAAAATCGGTCTGCCATCTACTCCTTCTTTAGGATTATGGTATTTAGCAAAACCAAGACTAAAAAGCCTTGTCAATAATTTCAATAATTTGTGTGGTGTATTTTTTATAGAGTAGTAAAGATTATACATAGGTGCTTCTAACAACACAACTGAATAGTGAAAATGAAGTAAACGGGTAGCAATATGATGCGATATATCATGATGTCTATGCCCGCCTTCAAACAACGGAAAAACAACTGTCGTTGGTTGATAGTCATCAACAATAGCTTGTAAACGTTCGGCGGTTGCATCGATTTTTCTGCTGTTTTGCTCAAATAACCCTGGCAGTATATTTAGTTGAATTAAATCGGCAGCAGGTACACCTGCTAATCGCCAACTATTCATGCATTCTTTCTGACGAATATCTTTTTGTTCTACTTCGTCCTGGGTTAGGTATACCACTTTTACCCTTCCACCATGTTTAATGGTTTGCAGGGCTAATCCTCCGGCGCTAATCACACAATCATCTTGGTGAGGTGCAAGAATCAACAATCGCTCTGCTTGTCTAACCTGTAATGGTAATGCTACATGGACGCTTCTATGTAGTAAATACGACGTATAACATAGTAATAAAAACGGCAAGGTGGCTAATTCGGCGGGTAACAATACTATTTCTACACACAACACAACACTCAATAGTAATGCCGCAGATTGGGGCTTGTAAATATGCAATGCAGCCATGCGATTTGTTTAAGGCTTTTTACATTTTGACGATGATTAGATAAAAAAGGGTGCATTGACTTGTAATTATTCGATTTTCTTATGTGACATAAGTCATAGTTTCCCATTTTGAGAAACTATAGTTTTACATGATGAAGCAGCAATTGTGGAAAAAGCTGTTACTTGTTTGTTTAATTTGTATTAGCGCAGCAATACTTATCGCCTTCATGATTGCTACATTTTTATAACAACTTAAAACTAACACTAGCATGAAAAAGAACATGGGTAACACAGACAGACTGATTCGCATTATTGTAGCGATTGTATTTTCAGTACTCTATTTTACAGGTACTGTAACCGGTACAGTTGGGATTGTATTGTTGGTATTGGGCGGCGTTTTTGTAGCTACATCGTTCATCAGTTTCTGTCCTTTGTATACTTTGGTGGGCATCAATACTTGCCCTACAGAAAAGAAGTAATATTATTATCACTCAAAAAAATAGCTGTTGACTCAAAGCATGTGTCAACAGCTATTATGTTTTACAGCAAACAGACAATTACACTTATTTTAGTGTTTCATGTTTGGCCGTACATTTCTTGTAATAATAACTATGGTGCTATCAATGTTTATTGACAAGCACTTGCTTGCCCAAACAAGTAATGCAACCCCTTACTTTAAAAACTTTACCGAAAAAGAGGGCTTAAGCAGCAATTTTATTCGTTGTTTTTATCAGGATAGGCAAGGTTATATGTGGATTGGTACTGCTTTTGGACTGAATCGATTTGATGGCACCGTGTTCGATAAGTTCTTAAAAGATCCCAATAATACTGCTACTATCAGCAGCAATGTCATTTTATGTATTACAGCAGATCAACAAAATAATGTTTGGATTGGTACCGAAGGCGGGGGATTGAACATGTACAATCCGAAAACTAAAAAATTTATAGCGCTTCGGCACAATCCACAAAACAGCCGCTCTATAAAAGAAGATTTTATCAATTCTTTATATGCCGATGATACAGGTAATCTTTGGATAGGCTATTCAGCGCAAGGTTGGAGTAAGCTACATATTGCAACGGGAGCCATACAACACTTTACTTCGGGTAAAAGGTTTATTAATAGATGGGGTCAAAACAGCTGTAATCATATCACCGGATTTGTAGCGGATAAAAAAGGAAACCTTTGGATAAGCAGCGGCTATGGCTTAATCAAACAACACTTACTTACCCATAAAGTAGAAGTTTTTTTTGATAATAATAAAGATTACAATGCCGAAAATCATAACCTTTTTACTGCTATTCGCAAACATGATGATAATACTTTGTGGCTTGGCACTTGGGGTGCCGGATTAAAACTATTTAATACCGGTACTCAACAGTTTACGAGTTATCGATTTCAAGCCAATAATCCTTTTGGTGCAAATAGAAACATTGTATTAAAAATGTTTCCCAAATCAGCTACTGAACTATGGATTGCATCTGCCGATAAAGGCTTAGGAATTTTCAACATCACAACCCAACAATTCAACTTTTTTGAACATCAAGCAACAAATAAATACAGTCCTTTGCCAAGAGAGTGTAGGGTAGTGTATGCCGATGATAACAATAACTTATGGGCAGGATTTGACAAAGGTTTTTCGTTGTATGCCCCAAGCAATCAGCGTTTCAGTTTTACTGCTGTGCCGGTTCAAAAATCTGAGTTTGTAGCAGAACGACAAGTACAAGCCATGTACTATGATACTGCTACTTCAAAGCTATATGCAGGTTTTGATCTGTCTGTAGGCTTAATGCAAAAAGATATCAAAACAGGTAAAGTTTCTATCATTCCTTTTCGTGGTATTCCATCGTCTCCTTCAGGAAATCATAGTATCAACATGATTTTGCCTGTTAATTGGCAAACTTTGCTGCTACACATTTCCAATCAGTTCTATCATTTTAACACACTAACACAAGAGTATAAACCCGCTGTTATTCTGTTCAACCAAATACCGGTTCAGGTTTCGGGTTATCCTACAAACCCCGACCCTAAAGGTCATTTTTGGATAGGTGATGCTAATGGCGCCTATTACAAAGTGGATGGTAAAAGTTTATCTGTTATTTGTAAAGGTGGTAAGGATAACAACCCACGCTTTCCATTGGCTGATGATGGTTTTATTGTTTTTGATGCTGCTGATAGTTTGGTTTGGTGTACGAGCCGACAAACAGGACTTGTTCAATTAAATCCGCTCACCAATACTATAGATAGCAACTTTATGGTTAGCGGATTAGCCACGATTTTTGACGTAAAAAATATGATTCAAGTGAGTAAGGGGGAGTATTGGATGACTACCTACTCCTCTGGTATTTACCATATGTGGCAAGGGAACAATGGAAAATATAAGTATAAGCATTACGGAGAAGCAGAAGGCTTGCCGGATTTATTTACTAACTATATTGTACAAGACAAAAACCATCATATTTGGTTAACTACCAGAAAAGGCTTGGTGCAGTTTAATCCTCAAAAACCTGTTTTTAAAAACTATAACGATGATAATGGTTATATCGAAAATTGGTATTTGGTATTTGGCTGTCATTTAGCAACTAATGGTAATTTGTTTGTTGGTGTTTTAAATGGAATAGTAGAAACGTCAACCACAACCATTTCAACTACAAGCGTACCCCCAAAAGTATTGATTCGGCAATTTAATCTATTCGAAAAGCCTTGGAATGATAGTGTAGATATTAATGCCATCAATGAAATACGACTAGCTTATGAGCAAAATTTTATCAGTATAGCATTTACTGGTTTAAGCTTTGTAAATGCAAATCAAAATCAGTATGCCTATAAATTAGAGGGTGTAGATGCCAATTGGATATATTCGGGGAATAGAAATTTTGTTTCCTACGCTGGTCTAAAGCCGGGTAAATATGTGCTTCTTCTAAAGGCAGCCAATAGCGATGGCGTATGGAATGAAACGGGAAAATCCTTAACCATAATTATTGATGCACCGTTTTGGCAAAAAACTTGGTTTATTGTGTTGGTGCTGTTGATACTCGTTTGTTCAGTATTTGGGCTATATCGCTATCGTATTCAAACCATAAGAAAAGAAGAAAAACTTAAAACTACCTATAATAAGAAAGTAGCAGAAATTGAAATGAAAGCCTTGAGGGCACAAATGAATCCGCATTTTATATTCAATTGTTTAAATAGTATTAACCGATATATTGTAAAGAGTGATCATGTTACCGCATCGGGTTATCTTACTAGGTTTGCTAAACTAATTCGGTTGATATTGGATAGCTCCTCCGCTGATTATACCCCATTAGAAAAAGAAATTCAATTACTACAGCTTTATGTAGAAATGGAATCTTTACGTTTTGAAGATCGGTTTGATTTTACAATTGATATTGCACCTGAGTTAGATGTTGCTGCCATTAATATTCCATCTATGATTATACAGCCATATGTTGAAAATGCCATCTGGCATGGCCTATTGCATAAAGAAGGAAAAGGGATATTAACGATTCGATTTAAACAAGCTACTACAGACTTACTTAAAGTAGAGATTGAAGATGATGGTATAGGCAGACAAAAAGCAGCAGATCTAAAAAGCAAACAGCTACTAAAAGAAAAATCATACGGATTAAAAATAACCGGCGATAGAATTAAAATTGTAAACGAGTTATACGGCTTACAGGCAAGCAGTGACATAGAAGATTTGAAAGACGAGTACGGCAGGGCTGCTGGTACAAGGGTGCATTTGTTATTGCCGATAGAAAAGCCGCAATAGATGTAGCAGGTTACTCAATTAAATGACCAACAACTCAAAAGAATAACTGATTATGTAAATCGACCATTAATCTGTTTTTAGGCGATGTAGTTTCATGTCAACAAAACTTTGAGCATGAAATGGATCCTTTTACTTGTTGCAACGGCTCATTTTTGCGTAGCTGTGGCGCAACCCCCCATCATTAAAACAATTCCTCAAGAAAAGTTAGCCTACAAAGACCCCATAACCATTAATTGGAATTTCGAAAGTAATTTAAGTACATGGACTAAAACGGGTAATGCATTTGACAACCAGCCTGTTGCAGGCCATACGGTTACCACAGCTAGGGTTAAGCCAGATATGAATTATTACGCTAACGGTATTGGTGGCGATTATTGGCAAGATATTCCCTATCCAATCGGATTCAAGGACAATCAATGGATTGGCACTTATGAATGGAATAACTTTGATGCACCGCAGGGAACATTAACCAGCAAAGAATTTGTATTAGATAAACGGTATATCCATTTTTTAATGGGCGGCGGCATGGGTGCAAATATTTATGTTGCACTTGAAGTTAAAAAAGAAGACTATGCTAAAATAATGGCTTTTGATGCACCGCCCAATAGCATTACAGCCGATGGTTTTGCCCCAATCAGAAAAATAACCAACAGCGAAAATTCAGAAGTGATGAAACGGCAGGTCTTTGACCTTCGATCCATTGCATTAAATACAACATTTAAAAATCAATCAACCAATATCAAAGATCAAAATATAACAGCCCGAATAGTAATTGCAGATTCAAGTAGTGGCGGATGGGGCCATATTAATGTAGATGATTTTCAGTTTGTAGATGTATTACCAGATTTTATTGTGATAGGTCAAAATCGATATGATAAGGATATGCCCGTTTGGGGATATGCGGACACACATGCACATTGGGTAAATCATGTAGGCAGTAGAGGCTTTATGCATGGAAGCACAGGAGGCAATTGGCGAAACAGTAATGTTAAACAAGACATTCCACCTTGCGACGAATCGGCACACAATGCTCCAAAACTCACTCCGGCACTTATTATCGGTATGGTAGAAAATGCTGCCCTTAAAAGAGCAGGAGAAAGAATTGGTGGCGATGCGGGAAATCTTGTTTGCGGAACTTTAACAGCACTAAGTAATCTTCCATTTATATTAAATTATGGCGTTGCAATGGGTTCTGGCTTTGCAGCAAGAGGTATGAATGGTCTAATTGATGGCATCCTTAATCAGGCAGTTTCGAATCCGGTTAATCATGCTTGTGCTTATCCGCTGTTAAAAGATGCGTTCAAACATTATGGAAACAATACACCCAATGATCCAAAATATCCCGAAGCTAAATGGTTTATTGACTTTCCTCGATGGAATACATTATTTCATCAGCAAATGCATATATCATGGGTTAGACGAAGTTACGAAGGTGGACAGCGATTGATGGTGGTGCCGGCAAGTCCAGCCAAAAGCTGGGAGTTTAATATGACGGCAGACGGTAATACAACACCTGTTAAAAAAATAATTGAAGACCAAATTGTTTTCCTAAAACAATTAGTAGCCATGAACAATGATTGGCTAGAAATTGCGTACACACCAAAACAAGCCAGAGAAATTATATTAAATAACAAGATGGCTATAGTTATTGGTGTAGAACAAGCCGAAATTGGTGATTTTGGATTTGCTTCTGCCGAAGAGGAAATTAATTGGCTACATAGTCTTGGCGTACGACATTATTTTCCTATTCATAATATCGATAATAAATTAGGGGGCGCTGCGGTTTTTAACTCCACACTTAACGCTTATAATGATTTAGTAAATCGAAAAAGATTAGGCCTTTCGCTTGTTGAATTTAAAGTAAGAGAAGGCAATGATGGTACTAAAGATTTTACCGAGTTTAAGTTTGCCGAATCGTTTATGCAGCAAAAAATGAAGAATATTCCTTTGCTGGGTTTTGGAGATATGCCCTTTTTTGAGTTTAGAAACCTACCTACATACAATCAACACCATGCCCATAAAAATTTAGTTGGATTGACTGAATTCGGGAATAATTATATCAAAAAGCTAATGCAAAAAGGAGTGGTTATTGATCTAGATCATATGAGCGACTTAGCACAGCAAGAAACAACAGATTTATTTATAGCGAACAACTACTCCTTACTATCGGGTCATACTAACTTTAGAGATTTACGACGGTTGAAATCAGAAACATCAAAACAAGAAGGAAATATTCGTACGGAGTTTACTATTAGCGACAGTAAAGCAACATTAATAGGCAGCAAAGCAGGTTATTTTGGCATTATGAGTCAGCAAGATGATATTAGAGATGCTGATGGTTGTCCAATACCAAACAACGCTCCAGGAAGTAGCAGTTCTTTTGCGCAGGCATACTGGTATGCATACCAAAAAACGGGTGGGTTTATAGGTATTGGATTTGGTTCAGATTTTAATGGTTTTGCACCCCAAACAGCACCACGGTTTGGTGTTGATGCAGCCGCAATGATAGAAGGGGATGAAATTCGAAATCGCAAATTGGGCAACAAAAACGAGGAAAACCAAAGAAGAGCTTATGCTTTTGCCCAATTGAAAGGCGTTAAATATGATAAACCTATTTCAACGTATCATTATCATCGTTTTCAACTACCCTCTTTTTTAACTCAAGAAGAAAGAGATATTTGGGAAGCACTAGCCATTGCAAAATCTGGGGTAGATCCAGAACAAGCATGGCAACCCGGAGGTGGCATAAGTGTTCAGCGAACCTTTATACAACAACAAAAAATTAAAAACCTCGCACATGGATTTAGAAATGCAGCAACCAATTTAAACTGGCTTACTTGTCCTGATTATATTTTAAAAGGTGATTGTCCTGCAGAAAGAAAAGCAGCATTTATGGCTGTTTCTCCTCAGGGAGAATATGCCTTGCCTGCCGATATGAAAGAAGATGCTAGGGTAATGCAATTATATAATATAATTAAGCCAATTGTTACGCTCTGGAATCAATTTGAAAATGGCCCCAATCAACCATTACGCAGAAGCTATGCCTATAATGGCGGTAGAGATTTTGACTTTAATCTTGATGGTCTAGCTCATTATGGTATGTTCCCCGATTTAATTCAGGATTTAAAAAACAATGGCTTTACAACGCAACATCTTAATCCGCTGTTTATGGGTCCGGAGCAGTATATCAAATTATGGGAACAAGCAGAAACTGCATCAAAAAATATCAGATAAACCTTAAAACTATTTCAAATGATACCTTTATTAATTGTAGCAGCTGTAGTTGCAGTCATCTTTTTCTATGCGGTTAGTATTTACAACGAATTAATCAAAGAACGAATTCTGGTAAAAGAAGGGTTTAGTGGAGTGGGCACTACCCTACAACGCAGAAACGATTTAATACCCAATTTGGTGGAAACGGTTAAGGGCTATGCCGGTCATGAAAACAAAACATTAGTTGAAGTGATTAAATGGCGAAATCAAAGCGCTGCAGCTACAACTATGGAAGAACAAAACCAAGCCTCAGTGGGTTTACATAAGGCATTACTCAACTTTATGTCCCTAACAGAAAACTATCCTGAATTAAAGGCTAACGAAAACTTTTTAAAACTACAAGGAGAGTTGAGTGCAACAGAAGAGCAAATAAGCCTAGCAAGAAGATATTACAATGGCACAGTTAGAGAATACAACCAAAGTGTTGCGGTTTTCCCAAAAAATGTTATTGGCGGAATATTTGGATTTAAACCGGAAACCTTTTTTGCAGAAGATGAAGCTGCAAGAGTAGCACCAAAAGTAAGTTTTAATTAAAGCATCCCAAACAATAGCATTGTGCTAATACAATCGCAAGTGAAAAAACAAACACTTTTTGCATTGTTTTATTTATGCCTATGCATAGCTGTATTTGGCCAACCCTCACCTAAATATTTTTTTACACAAAAATCCGAAAGGTTTTTTAGCGATAAAGAAATAGATGATTTGCTATACGCTTCTGCCAAAGAAGTTTTTGAATTTAATAAAGTACCCATTTCTGTTTTAGATAACAACTACAAAATTATTAAGCCAAAAATATTGGTATTGGCAAAGCCCCAAATTATAAAGCAGTTTAAAACAATTGAGTATTACAATGAAACAGGTGTTGATGCAGAAGAAGGAGCAAAACCATTCAATACCGTAAAGGGGCAATACATAAAATATTTTACAAGAGAAATAGAGCAGGCTTTTCTCAACAATAAAGATCTGCGAAAATATTTAAGCTTTAATACAAGCGACCGCATTACGTATTTTCATAGTAAAGTAACTGTGCAGCCATCAGGCAAGTTATTGGTGGAAGAAACGATTACTATTTATAACGGCGATGGCGAAAAAGGGCCTAATGAAGAAGACAGCGAAATAACGGAAGCCGGTGGCAACAATGACGAAATAAAAAGGGGCATTGTAAGAACCTTCCCTGTTTTGTACACGGGCAAGTACCAGCTTTTTCAAAACACTACATTTAAACTGCTAAGAGTGGAAAGGCTTGGCGAGAAGAAAGAATCTTGGCGATTGAAGCGCCACGAAAATGGATACCAACTTTTCATAGGCAATGCCGCTCATTTTTTAGAACCGGGACTCTACACTTATAAAATTGTCTACGAAACAAGCCAGCAAATAAAACAACTCAAACATTTTGATGAATTGGTTTGGAACGTTAACGGCAACGGTTGGAATTTCAGGATTGACTCATCTGCCTGTACGATTATCCTTCCAACTAATGCTGTTGTTTTGTCCAAGGCTTGTTATACAGGTGCTATGAATGATACCGCAAGGGATTGCAATATCACATTCAATAAAGCAACTAACAGTATTGTTTTTAAATCAACGAAGCCATTAAGGCCTTACGAAGGGGTTACAGTAGCCACATCGTGGAATAAAGGCGTTGTTGCTACAATGCCGAAATGGGATTATTGGTGGTGGATGTTTAAAAACAACCAAGCTGTTTTTTTAATGCCGCTGCTTGCATTACTGTTTACCATTTACAATTTTATTATGTGGTGGCGGGTAGGCAGAGATCCGAAAAGCGGCAATATTTACCCAGAATTTTATCCGCCCCAAAATTTAAGCCCTGCAGCTATGGGCTATATATACCGACAATCCTTTGACAATAAATTAGTAGCTGCTACCATTACTGACTGGGCCGTAAAAAAACAAATACATATTGATATAGAAAGGGAAGGGCTGATATTTAAACACAATGCTTATAAAATCGCTGTAGGCGGAGGCAGCGCAAAGAAAGCCGGGTACAAAGATTTTTCTGATGAAGCAGATAGTATTACCGGCACTACTATTAGCAAAGGGGTTTACAATAGTGGCTTAGGAAGCATTAAAAGAACAATTGAACGGCAACTCGATTCAACGTATAAAGCCTCAAAAGAAAATTTCTTTAAAGGCTTATTTGTGCTTAACAATTGGTACATGGCTCCAGGCAACCTGTTTACGGTATTGGGCTTCTTTTATATTTTGTTTGGTGTGCTAACAAGGCCTGGCATGCAAAACCCTTGGCATTTCTTATATGCAGTAATAGGGCTTATCCTTTGCATGGCCGTGCAATCTTTTTATTACAGGATAATAAAAGCCTATACAAGCGAAGGAAGGAAAACAATGGACAAAATAGAGGGCTTCCGCATGTATTTAAAAACGGCAGACGAGCAGCGTTTAGATGCAATGGCCCCACCAAAGAAAACTATAGAATTGTACGAGGCTTACCTGCCATTTGCAATTGCATTGGATTGCGAAATTGAATGGGGTGAACATTTTAAAGACATTATAGATACCGCTTCTATTGACCCCAACAATGTGCAACAGATGAATCAAAGTTTGCGTAGGAGCAGTTTTACTTCATCATTTACCGATAGTTTTTCTGGAGCCATTTCCTCAGCTAGTTCACCGCCCTCTAGTTCATCAGGCGGTGGTAGTTCTTTTGGCGGTGGCAGTAGTGGCAGCGGCGGTGGTGGCGGCGGTGGTGGTGGTTGGTAATATTAGTGACCGAGAGGTCTTAATAATTAAACAAATGGTTCAACTATCATCAATGGGTTGGCTACACAGTTGAACACCATCACTTTGATTTTCAGATATATAGTTAAATACTAAAATCCATTTTCAAACTAAAAAACACCATGATGCAAAACGAACAAACTTTTGAAGCTTGGCATATACAATTTAAGCAACAAGTTGCTGCCCTTGGTTTACCGGAGTTAGACGAAGACTTAGCCGTACTTACACATATGGAAGGTCTGTCTGTTGAACAAGCGATTGAACAATATCAAAGAGAACTTGGAAATGAATAATTACTCTATGCTAAAAAAATTCAAAACATGACCCATGTAATTTAGTAAAACTCACGCAATTAGTTAAGCACTCAAAATATTGACCAATAAAACGCAATTAACTACTACGTTTATTAAACAGTAATGGCAAAACTATAGTTGTCGATAATCCTAAAGCCTACTTCAATTAGCGGGCTTTAGGATATATTTTTATTGCTAAAATATCATTCAACAGTTAATTGATATAAATTTAACCAACCATTATAGCATGATTACAGCCATTTTAATAGATGATGAAAAAAATGCTTTAGAAGTATTAGAATGGCAACTAAAGAATTTTTGTGCAGATGTACAAGTGTTGGCGATGTGCACTAGTGCAGATGAAGCGGTTACCGCCATCATACAACTACAACCGCAATTAATTTTTTTGGATATTGAAATGCCCGTAAAAAGTGGGTTTGAGGTATTGCATGCTTTTCAACAGCCACGCTTCGATGTTATTTTTACTACTGCTTATAACCAGTTTGCCATCAAAGCGTTTAAATATGCTGCATTTGATTATTTATTGAAGCCCATTGATGCCGCAGATTTAAAAGCAGCCATCGAACGCTTTAAAAATCGTAAAACAACATTAACCACACAACAGTTAGAAGTGTTAATGAATCATATGGGTAAAGTGCCTCCACCAGAAAAAATTGCACTCAATACAGCAGATGGTATGATGTTTATTAAACCCGACCAAATTATTCGCTGCGAAAGCCAAAGCAACTACACCAAAATTTATTTAACTACACACCAAAAAGTTACCATCGCCAAAACACTAAAAGATGTAGAAGAGACATTACAAGAGTATCATTTTTACCGCATTCATAACTCTCACCTCATAAATCTGCAACACATCGAAAAATTTGTAAAAGCAGATGGTGGTTATGTGCTGATGACAGATGGCGAACACATAACCGTTGCCCGAAATAGAAAAGATGGGTTTATTGAACAATTTTCTAAGTTGTAGCTGTTTCAATATGCTGCTAAATGCCTTTTGTATAGTCCAACATTAACACATCTTCCCGCTGCATTGCTTACTTTTGCGGCGTGAAAAGAAAAAAATCAGTTGTTCTCCAGAACGTTTTAGTAGAAAGTTATGCCGCCGAAGGTAAATGTTTGGCAAGGGTAGATGGTAAAGTGGTGTTTATTGAAAATACCGTTCCGGGAGATGTAGTTGATGTGTTACTGCACAAAAACAAAAAAGATTGGGCCGAAGGTTATCCTGTAGCTTTTATTACCTATTCACAAGAAAGAGTGCAGCCCTTTTGTGAGCATTTTGGTGTTTGTGGCGGATGCCAATGGCAAATGCTGCCCTATCAAAAACAGTTACAGTTTAAACAACAACAGGTTACCGATAATTTAAGCAGAATTGGAAAAGTGGCGCTGCCGCCAATTCAGTCCATTATTGGTTGCGACGCTACAACCGGTTACCGCAACAAAATGGAATATACTTTTGCGAACAAAGAATTTATACCAAAAGAAAAGTTTGCCCAACTTAAAGCAGCACACGACGGCGTAATTCCTGAAAGCCAAGGTGCTGCCGGATTTCATGCCAAGGGTATTTTTGATAAAATAGTATCGATAGAAAAATGTCATTTGCAAGAAGAACCAACTAACAGGGTTCGACTGTTGATTAGAGATTATGCCTTACAACACCATCTTCCATTTTACGATATAAAAAACCATACCGGATGGTTAAGAAATGTGCAGGTACGCATTGCCACTACCGGAGAAATTATGGTGAATGTGGTGTTAGGTTTCGAAGATGAAGCCGACCGTAAAGCATTGCTCAACTATTTGTTGCAGCAAGAACCAACCATCACCACGCTGCTATATACCATCAATCAAAAATGGAACGATAGTTTGTTTGATCAAACACCCATCGTTTATTTTGGCAAAGGGTTTATTATAGAACAACTCGAAGATTTTCGATTCAAAATCAGCCCAAAATCTTTCTTTCAAACCAATAGCAAACAAGCCGAAAAATTATATCGCATTACCCGTGACTTTGCCGAATTAACCGGCACCCAAACGGTGTACGATTTGTATTGCGGAACCGGAAGTATTGGTATTTTCGTTAGCAAGCAAGCCAAAAAAATTGTAGGTGTAGAAGTGGTTGCCGATGCCATTGCCGATGCTCATGAAAACGCTGTGCTCAACCAATTAGAGCATTGTAGTTTTTTCACAGGAGATGTGATTGATATTTGTGACGATGCATTTTTTGCACAGCATGGCAGACCCGATGTTATTATCACCGATCCGCCAAGAGCAGGAATGCATGAAAAATTAGTCAATAAACTATTAGATATTGCTGCACCACTCATTGTTTATGTAAGTTGTAATCCGGCCACACAGGCAAGAGATTTAGCCTTGTTAGATGCCAAATACACCGTAGAAAAAATACAGCCGGTAGATATGTTTCCGCATACCTTGCATATAGAAAATGTAGTACAGTTGAAGTTGCGATAAATCAACATAAATTTAAAATTATCCCTTTAGATATTTGAATACATATGACAGAATTTAGACCGGGCCGATTTCAGATATTACCTGTAGTGATTAAAAATATTTTAATCATTTGCGGTTTGATGTATTTAGCCCAAATAACCTTTGCAGCCCGTGGAAACGAAGCTATACTATTAGATAATTTGGCGTTGCATTATGTAAAATCACCGCTGTTTAAGCCATGGCAAATGATAACGCATTTGTTCATGCACAGCAGCCAAAACTTTGCCCATATATTTTTCAATTTATTTGCCCTTTGGATGTTTGGTGCTGTGCTAGAAAACCTTTGGGGACCAAAACGGTTTCTGATTTTCTTTCTGTTGTGCGGAATGGGAGCAGCACTAGTACATATGGGTTCTTTGTGGTTTGAATACAGAGATTTATTGCAAGACTTTCTTTTCCTTAAGCAACAGCCAACAGCTGATAACTTGGTAGATTACGCATTACGCTATAAAATTATTACAGACGATAATGGTGTTTATTTATTTCAAACCCTGAGTCGTGGCGAAGGTGGCACAACTATGATAAACGATGCACTGCGGTATGCCTCCGACTTTACCTATCAAAAAATCAGCACACCAACTATTGGGGCTAGCGGTGCTGTTTTTGGTGTATTGGCCGGCTTTGTGTATTTGTTTCCAAATACTTATATCTACCTCTATTTTTTCATTCCCATGAAAGCAAAATGGTTGATTTTATTATACGGCGGAATGGAATTATACCTAGCTGTAAAAAACACCGCAGGTGATGATGTTGCTCATTGGGCTCACCTAGGTGGTGCCTTGGTAGGTTTTTTATTGGTCTTAACTTGGAACAAAAGCAACCGTAAAACGTTTTATTAAATGAGTACCGGCTTAATAGCTACAAACAAAAGCCAACTTAATTTTGAATTATGGGTGTAAGGGAATACTATCAGCAAAACCGAAGACCAAGATTGGGCCAAGACAGCAATGCCTTGTACATGCTTATCATTGTTAATGCAGTCATATTTGTATTGCTTAACCTGATTAAAATCATCTACCTCCTCAGCGATTCCAACGAGGCGGTTTTCAATAACGATATTTTGAACTGGTTTACCGTACCTGCAAGAGGTGATGTTTTTGCCGGCAGGCCATGGACATTGTTAACCTATATGATTACCCACAGTAGTGTTTGGGGATTGATTAGCAGCATGCTTTGGCTTTGGGGCTTTGGTTACATTCTGCAAGATTTGTCGGGTAATCGCCAAATTATTCCCATCTATATTTATGGTGGATTTATTGGGGCTATCGTTTTTATTCTAAGCGTCAATGGCATTCCTGTTATCAGTCGAAATGTAAACTCTATTTATCCTATGCAGGGAGCTGGCGCCGCTGTTATGGCAGTAGCTGTTGCTACAACTATGTTATCGCCGAAATACCGCATTTTTCCAATGCTCAATGGCGGTATTCCACTTTGGATTATTACTGTAATTTTTGTGTTGATTGATTATGCTTCTGTCGGTTCTGCCAGCACGGGCTATGCCTTAGCACACTTAGCCGGCGCCGCAGTTGGTCTTTTTTATGTTTGGCAATTGAAAAAAGGAACAGATTTGGGTGAGTGGATGGTAAATTTTGTGCACTGGTTAGATGATTTGTTTAACCCCGACAAAAAGCATGTAAACAACCCCGATAAAGCAAGGTTATACTACAAAGCAGGTAAAACACCGTATACCAAAACCCCCAACATTACACAACAAAGGGTAGACGAGTTGTTAGATAAAATTAATCAACAGGGCTACCATTTTTTAACCGACGAAGAAAAAGCCTTCCTCAAAAAAGCCAGTAGAGAAGAGCTGTAAATAACCCCATTATCTGTGTTCAAAAAAATTAGTACCTTTTTTACAACCCTTGTGGCGTTAGCTTATGTGTTAGCTTCGCTTACACCCTATATTTCGTCGGTTGATTGGTGGCCTATGACATTTTTGGCTTTAGGGTATCCATTTATTTTCATGGTAATGGTTGTTACAATCATTGGATGGCTTTTTGTTAAGAAGAAAGTTGCATTCGCTCTTTGTTTGGTTCTTTTGTTCGGCTATAAAAACTTATTCAGCACATTAGCCATCAACCTCAATGCAAAACCTTTAAACACTGTAAAAGAACCTGGCACCTTAAGAATACTCAACTGGAATGTACAAGACTTTACCAATAGTGCCGTTGCTGCAGATAGTCTCAATGCCAATCGCAGGCAAATCATGAATTATATCAAGCAGTACCAGCCCGATATAATTTGCATGCAAGATTTCACCGAACTCTATGCCCCGGCTACTTATTCTAATGTGGTAGAAATAAGAGACAGCCTACATTATCCGTATTTCTATTTTGCTGTTAACATTGGCAAATCGCCGCCTTACGGAACCGTAAATTCAGGTGTGGCCATATTTTCTCGTTACCCCATTGTAGATAGCGGTTCAGTAGAGTTACCTAAAATCGTATATAATGAAAAAATAGCTTTTGTAGATATTCTCTTGAACAATAAAAAACTACGCATTTTCAACACTCACCTTTCTTCTATGCAGCTATTTATTCCCGATGATGTGGAGAGAGATACCGCTTGGGAGCAATATGACAATGGATTTATCTACCGAGCTACAATGTTTGAAAAATTGCGCCGCTACGATCAATTGCATGTACAACAAGCACAAAAAACAAAAGCAATATTAAAACAATCGCCATATCCTTTTATTTTCTGTGGCGATTTGAATACCACACCCGCAGGTACACCTTACCACATCATCAGTAAAAACTTGAAGGATGCCTTTTTGCAACAAGGCAGCGGCTTAGGCGCTACTTACGATAATCGCTTACCTACCATTCGTATCGATTATATTTTAACCTCTCCATCACTTACCACCAAGCGATTTAATAAAGACAATATCAAATGCTCAGATCACTACCCCGTTATGGCCGATATTAAACTGCCGGATTAAGCTACGCTTACTATCGTTATTTTCTTATTTTTAACCCATGGCCATTTCTTTCTTACGCAAAACCACCAAGCGTTTTTTTATCATTACTACAAGTATGATAGCGTTCTTTTATTTGTTGGCCTGTTTGGTTCCTTATCTTGATTTATCTGTTTGGTGGATGACCGGTTTTTTGGCTATTGGCTTTCCTTATTTAGCTATACTATTGTTTTTTTGCATGTTGTTTTGGTTAATCATCAAACCAAAATACGCCATACCGTTTTTTGTTATTTTTTTAGTTGGCTTTAAACAATTGCAAGTAGTAATGGCCATCAACCGGACAAGTGCTGCTTACCGTACCGAAGTTCAACCCAACCAAATTAGAATTGCCAATTGGAATATTCGCAGTTTTGAAGGGTTGGTGTCGAGAGATAAAAAAAGATTTATCCGAAACGATGTAACCGATTGTATTCAGGGTACAAAAGCCGATGTGATTTGCTTGCAAGAATTTAATCATTCCTATACCAAGGGGCAACAATCCAACAACTTGGCGCTATTCACCAAAATCTATCCCTACTACTATTTTGCCCGAGATTTTAAAAAGGGTAATGGTGTTTATGTATCTGGCAGTATCATTTTTTCAAAATATCCAATCGTTGATTCCGGCAAAGTCGTTTTTCCGGGTAGATATAGCGAAAGCATTATTTATGCTGATATTTTTAATGGTAATGATACCATCCGTATATATACCACACACTTACAATCTTTCCGTTTTAATCGTGCCGATTATGAAGGCATGGAACAAATTAGGCAAAGCAAAGAAGAAGCCATCGATGCTTCTGTAGGATTGGTGCAAAAAATGAAAGCCGCCTTCATTAAAAGGGGTCAGCAAGCCAATATTGTGAGAGAAACCATCGATGAAAGTCCATACCCATCGATTATTTGCGGCGATTTTAATGATGTGCCCAATAGCTACACTTATGCCCATATTAAAGGCAATAACCGTAAAGATGTTTTTTTAAGCAAAGGCTTGGGCATTGGCCGCACTTATATTGCTTTAGCACCAACCCTACGTATTGACTATATCATGCCCGATAATCGCTTTACTATACACCAAATGGATATGGTAGATGAAGATTTAAGCGACCATATTATGCTGGTAGCTGATATTAGTCTAAAAAAATAATATCTTCGCCATTATGAAACCTTCTTTTCGCCGCACTTGTTGTTGTTGCTGATTGAGTTCCTCTTGAGGCACTTGTCCGTCTGTGCCTGTATATCAAACCCCATTCTTTCCTTTTATTATTATTGATTATGCTTCAAGTATATAATTCATTAACCAGAAAAAAAGAACCGTTTATTTCCATCACTCCCGGCCATGTAGGTTTGTATGTATGCGGACCAACCGTTAGCGGCGAAAGTCATTTAGGTCATGCCAGACCATATATTACGTTTGATGTAGTGTATCGTTATCTCAGTTATTTGGGCAATAAAGTTCGCTATGTTAGAAATATTACCGACGCCGGACATTTTGAAGAAGAAGGCCGTGAGGCTGAAGATAAAGTGAGTAAAAAAGCCTTGCTCGAAAAATTAGAACCTATGGAATTGGTGCAGAAATACACCAATATGTTTCATTGGGCCATGTTGCAATTTAATTGTGTTGAACCCAGTATTGAGCCAACCGCTACCGGACATATAGTAGAGCAAATTGTAATGATCGAAAAAATTATTGCAGATGGTTATGGGTATGTGGTGAATGGCTCGGTTTATTTTGATGTAGCTAAATACCACGAAGATTTTTCAGCCAAAGGCATGCCTTACGGTATGTTGAGTGGTCGGGTGTTAGATGATATGTTAGAATCTACCAGAGCATTAGATAACCAAGAAGAAAAACGCAGCAAAGCAGATTTTGCTTTATGGAAAAATGCGCCGCCTGAACATATTATGCGTTGGCCTAGCCCATGGGGCGAAGGTTTTCCCGGTTGGCATATTGAGTGCTCTGCCATGAGTAAAAAATATTTGGGCGAAGAGTTTGACATTCACGGAGGTGGTATGGATTTGCAATTTCCGCACCACGAATGTGAGATTGCACAAAGTGCAGTTTGCAATCATGGTAAGTTAAATGCTCGTTATTGGTTGCACAATAATATGATTACCATCAATGGTCGTAAGATGGGCAAAAGTTATAATAATGTGATTAAGCTGAGTGAGCTGTTCAATGGCACACATCCCATTTTAGAGCAAGCTTATCACCCCATGACAGTACGATTTTTCATTTTGCAATCGCATTACCGCAGTACATTAGATTTTAGTAACGATGCGTTGAAAGCTTCTGAAAAAGCTTTTAAACGTATTTGGGAGGCTTACGAAAACTTGAACAATTTAACAAGTGCAAACGCTGTGGCAACCTATCCTGAAATAGAAGCTAAAGTAAAACAGTATATCGCCGAGTTTGATGTGTTTATGAACGATGATTTAAACACGGCTAAAGTATTGGCTAATATGTTTGAATTAGTGCCCATCATCAATGGAATCAAAGACAAACATTTGGCGGCAGATGTAATTAGTGCTGATACATTACACTTGTTGCAACAGCAAATGAAATTGTACATTGAATCTATTTTTGGATTGAAAAGTGATAATGCAGACAGCAATGGTAAACTTTCCGGCGTCTTGGAATTGTTGATTGAATTGCGAAAGCAATCGAAAGCAAAAAAAGACTTTGTAACAAGCGATAAAATTCGCAACGAGTTACAAGCTATGGGCATTCAATTAAAAGATGAAAAAGATGGCAGTGTAAGTTATTCGCTGCTTTAACTACAACATATGAAACGCCGATTATATTTAGTTCCGTTGATATTTGCAGCCATTAGTTTGATGGCTTGCCAAAAGGAACTGTCAATAGATACCGGCACTAACAATACCGGCGGAGGTGGAGGAACACCACCTCCGCCAACGTATCATATTCAATGCAAAGTAGACGGTGTGCTGAAAACCTTTAATACCAATATGCTAGCCACAAATACCACTGCTGGCGGCATACATGCAATAGGCATTGCCGGAACAACAGCAGCGACGGCCGGAGCCGATGTAATTAATATCGTCATTACCGGAAAACCCGGTGCTACAATTGTACCCGGCAATTATATAGAAACCAATACAGCAAGCTTTTTCACTACCGCCCAATATAATAGCGGCTCAAATTTGTTTGCTGCCGGTGTAAATATGAGCCCTACACCCGCCTTTCAAGTAAATATTACCACACTCAACAGCACAGAAATACAAGGTAGTTTTAGTGGTGCTTGTTATGGCAATTTAGGGCTTGGTCCTGCTAAAGTAACCCTCACCGAAGGAATGTTTTTGGTGAAGTTTTAAGTAAGCATGGATGAAAAGCAATAGCTCCGTAGGTGTGATATGTTGGTAGTAATATGGAAAATAAAATGTATTGAGCTCCATCGGAGCGGCATGTTGCTAAAGCCTTTCGGGGTCTCCTGCAAGGGGGCCCCGAAAGGACGAACGGATTATTTTGGTAAAGTTTTAGGGGTTAATCTTCCAAATTCTATCGTGTGCCGGTAAATATTCGGGTAAAGCTGCAGAGCCATACCAAGAATAGGTTTCGGCTTTTAAGAGATTGGCTTTAATAGCCGGATCTGATTCAAGTAATACAATTGCCTCGTTTATGGTAGGTACATTTAAAATGAATAATCCTCTTAAACTAGCATCATTTTTTGCAAACGGTCCGGCCACTACCAATTGCTTGGCTTGTACTAATTTATCCATATTAGCCATATGCCCTTTGAAACAACTGTCTATAAAAGCTTTATCGGTGCTTTTATTATCGCCGGTTTTGAGTATGACAAAAACATATTTCTTCATGCCAAAATCATCTGCATTTAACTTTCTGGCAAGTGCAGTATCCAGTTTGGGATTGGTGGTTTGAGCAATGCCGATACTAGATACCATCATTAGAATACAGGCAAATATTAGCGCTTTCATGTGTTTGTATGGTTAAAGGGTAAACAATCTTATGCTTAAGCATATATCTAAGCTACGATAGAATTAGATAATTCATACTTCTGGTTACTACAAAATCCCTTTGCTTATGATGCTGTGATAAAAAATTCAATTGAAGAAATATCTTCTAGCGTTGGGATCACATCTGGGTTGTAGAAAATCAGCTTCATCGGAGCGGCATGAAACAAACGCTTTTCGGGGTCCCTTACAGCAGACCCCGAAAAGACGAACCAAAAAAACCGCAGCGTTTACTGCGGTTCGTTATTCAATGGATAGATGGGTTTTAATAATTAATCACCTGCTCTTGTATGGCTTCGGGTACGTCTCGCCATTCGTATTGTTGGTTACGCAATTGCGGTTCAAAACCGGCCTCTCTAATGGCATCTTGCATGGTTTTGTAAGTGAATCGGTGTGGAGCACCGGCAGCACTCACCACATTTTCTTCAATCATAATACTACCAAAATCGTTGGCACCGGCATGTAAACAAATTTGTGCGGTTTGCTTACCCACTGTTAACCAACTAGCTTGTATGTTTTTAATATTGGGTAGCATGATTCGGCTAATGGCAATCATCCTAATATACTCTTCGGGTGTGGTTAAGTTTTGTACGCCACGTATTCTGGCCAACAAAGTATCTACATCTTGAAAAGTCCAAGGTATAAAAGCTAAAAAGCCTTTTGCTCCATCGGGCTTGCGGCTTTGTACTTCTCTAATGCGTACCAAATGTATAAACCGTTCTTCTAATGTTTCTACATGGCCAAACATCATAGTGGCACTGGTAGTAATGTTGAGGTTATGGCATTGGTGCATGATTTCTAGCCACTCGTCGGCACCACATTTTCCTTTGCTAATAAGGCGACGAACCCTATCCACCAAAATCTCGGCACCGGCACCGGGTAAAGAATCCATGCCTGCTTCTTTCAGTGCTTTTAATACTTCGTAATGGGTAGATTTTTCGAGTTTAGTAATATGAGCTACTTCGGGTGGTCCTAAAGCATGCAATTTAATTGTAGGAAATTCCTGCTTGATTTGACGGAAAGTGTTGGTATAAAAATCTAACCCTAACTCGGGGTGATGTCCACCTTGAAGCAATAATTGGTCTCCACCGTATTGAATGGTTTCGGTAATTTTTTGCCGATAAGTTTCCATATCGGTGATGTAGGCTTCTTCATGTCCGGGTATGCGGTAGAAATTGCAAAACTTACAGTTGGCAATACACACATTGGTCGTATTGACATTACGGTCTATCTGCCAGGTTACTTTGCCATGCGGCACTTGTTGTTTTCTAAGCGTATCGGCAACTTGCATTAAATCGGTTAGTGGGGCATGTTCAAATAAAAACATACCTTCTTCTACCGTTAAAAATTCAAAGGCAAGGGCTTTTTGGTATAAGGAAGCTAATTGCATGAAAAAATGAAATTGATGATAAGAGATAAACAAAGGTAACAGAGATAAGTTGTATAGGTGCTCATTTTGATGTTGTGTATATTAGTTTGCATCAAAAAATAGTTGTTGGGTGTCATTATATTATTGTTTGTAGATGGATAAACGGTACAACCATCGCAAGGATAAGTTTGTATTTTCATCAGCCCAATAGTAGTAACACCGATGAACGGAGCGTCGCAACAACAGTTTTATAGTAGTACCAAAGCAGGTACCATCACCAAAATAGTATTGGTGCTGTTGTTGTTTGTGACGCATGTGAAGGCACAAGAATTATTTGAGCCGCCTGCTGCAAAACGCATTACCAAGTTTGGATTTGAGCTGTTGACAGGAGGCATCATTATTGTAAAAGCGCAGCTTGCACCCTTCCCCGATACGCTGAATTTTGTCTTAGACACCGGCAGTGGCGGTATTTCTTTAGACTCGGCTACGGTAGCGTATTTTAAATTGCCCATTACTAAAAGTGACCGTACCATAAGAGGCATTGCCGGAATGAAAACAGTTGATTTTGTATTGAAGCAACAATTGCAATTGCCCGGTCTTACCGTTGATAGCCTCGACTTTCATATCAACGATTACGAATTATTAAGCAGTGTATACGGTGTTCAGATTGATGGTATTATTGGTTATAGTTTTTTAAGCCGTTATATTGTAAAACTTGATTACGATGCTCATTCCATGGAAGTGTGGAGCAAAGGCAGTATTCGTTACCCTCGTGGAGGTTATATGTTGCGGCCAATCATCAACAGTATTCCTGTACAAAGCTCAACCATTAAAGATAATACCGCTGTAGCGGCTAAGTTTTACTTTGATACCGGCGCCGGCCTGTGTTATTTATTGAGCCAAGAATTTGTTAGAGACAGTGGTGTTTTAAGGAAGAATAAGATTATTGTTGAAACACAAGCCGAAGGATTGGGGGGCAAAAAAGCCATGCAACTAACGACGTTGAATGAAGTAAGACTTGGTCCGTATAAATTTAAAAAAGTACCCGTTTATATTTTTGATGATGAGTTTAATGTTACGGCGTATCCGCAATTAGGCGGATTGATTGGTAATGATTTGCTGCGCCGATTTAATGTGGTCATCAATTATGCCGAAAAAGAAATTCATTTGTTACCTAATACACACTTCAATGAACCCTTCGATTATTCGTACAGCGGTTTGGGCATTTATCAAATAGACGGTGCCATACAAGTGATTGATGTGGTAGAAGGGTCGCCGGGAGAAAAGGCAGGTTTTAAAACCGGCGATGTAATTATGGGGGTGGAGAATAATTTTTCGTCCAATATACAAACCTATAAAACCCTGTTGCAAAGTGCCGGGGCTAGACTTAAAATTGTAGTGTTGCGAAACGGCACACCGGTCATGTTGTACTTAAAAGTGAGGAATATTACTAAACCCCGATAGTGTTGTATGGCAAGCACCAATTATCATTCTATTCGTACCGATAGGTTACAATTGCGATCGTTTAAGCCAACCGATTTGGAATATGTATTTGAGGGATTGTCTCACCCCGATGTGATTAAATATTACGGCGTACAATACGACAGTTTAGCAGCTACTCAAGCACAAATGGATTGGTTTGCAGCATTAGAAAAAGATAAAACGGGACAATGGTGGGCCATCTGTTCGCCGGATGATGCCGCTTTTTATGGGGCTTGCGGATACAATAATTGGAGCCATCAACACCAAAAAGCCGAAATTGGTTTTTGGTTGCTGCCACAACACCAAGGCAAGGGCATCATTGGCGAAGCATTACCGTTAATTATTGATTATGCATTCAAAATCATGGGGTTACATCGTATTGAAGCAATGGTAGAAACCCCAAACCATGCCAGTAAAAAAGTGTTACTCCGTGCCGGATTTGTGCAAGAAGGCACTTTACAAGATTGTGAAATCAAAAACGGACAGTTTATTAGTTTGTATGTATTTGCAAAGCTCAATAAGGTTTAACCGTTTTATAATAAGAATGGTTTATTTGAAGGAAACAAACCTACTATCTTTGCCGACTAACTTTTTTTCATGAAGCGATATTTACTTGCCGCCATTGCTGTAATGGCCTCTATTACATTAACTTTTGCTCAGGGAACCGAAACCTTTACGAATATGCCTGCTGCCGCATCGGCCTATGCGTTACGCAGTTGGACGGGGGATAATACCTTAAGTTGGTCTGCCACCGATGCAAGAACCGACCAACAAATCAACAGTAGCAGGGCCATTACCATTAGAGATGGTGCTATTACTTGTAACGGTATTCCCAATGGTGTGGGCAATTTATCTTTTACGCATGAACAAGAGTTTGGTGGCGCCGGTGGCGTGTTAGAAGTAAGGATCAATGGCATTTTAGTAGGTACCGTTAACCCAACCTTAACCGCACAAACCACCACTTTAACCAATATCAATATTGCCGGTGCATTTAACTTAGAAATCAAACAAGTAACACCGGGCTTAAGAATAAGTGTAGATAATGTTAGCTGGATTGGCTACAACGGACTTGCCTGTGTTACACCAACCGCTCAACCTTCTAATTTAATCTTCGGTACTATTACTAATACTTCTATTGCAGGTAGTTTTACTGCTGCATCGCCTACGGCTGATGAATACTTGGTGGTAGCAAGCACCAGCAGTACTTTACCCGATATACCAGCCGATGGTATCGATTACAGCGATGGTGATATTTTGGGCAATGGATTTATTGTACAAATGAGCAATGTTTTGAGTTTTACGGCCAATAGTTTAAACCCAGGCACAACGTATTATTTCTCCGTTTTTGCGGTCAACAACAGTTGTAGTGGCGGACCAAAATATTTAACCGCCAATCCTTTAACGGGTAATGCAGCTACCACGGCACCGCCGGTTTGTGTGGCGCCAAGCGCAGCAGCTACCCTGTTGGTGTTAACCCCTTCTTCTACCAGCATTAATGGTTCGTTTACGGCAAGTGCAAGTGCAGATGGCTATTTGGTCGTAATCAGCACTTCAGCCACACTTGGCGCTACACCAACTAACGGAACCAGTTATACCGTAGGCACTAGTTTTGGAGGTGGTACCATTGTAAAGTTTGGCGCAGGCACAACATTCTCAGCTACAGGCTTAACCATTTCTACGCCTTATTATTTGTATGTATTTTCAGTCAGCAACTTTAATTGCACCGGCGGACCGTTGTATTTTGGCACAGCACTCACCGGCAATACCACTACAACTGCCGGCGGCTCCGGCGAACCCCCAAGCTATTACAGTACAGCTACCGGTTTGTCTTGTGCGGCTTTAAAAACGGCTCTCAAAAACATCATCACTACCGGAAACACCTTAAAATCTTATAGTGATTTGTGGAGCCAATACCAAGTTTCTGATATCAAAACCAGAGAAGTAGGCAGCGGTTCTAGCAATGTAATTTGGGATGTGTATTCTGACAATCCAACCGGAACAGATCCCTACAATTTTACCCCGGGCACGGCACAATGTGGCAATTACAGCAGCGAAGGCGATTGCTACAATAGAGAGCACACCTTTCCGCAAAACTGGTTTACATCGGGTACATCTACCGGTCCGGGTACCGATTATATACAAGTATTACCAACAGATGGTAAGGTAAATGGACAGCGCTCTAATTGGGTATACAGCGAAGTAGCTTCTCCTAGTTGGACAAGTCTCAACGGCAGTAAATTGGGGTCTTCTTCAGTTGCCGGAATTAGCGGAACAGTATTTGAACCCATCAATGTTTATAAAGGCGATTTGGCCAGAATCTTCTTGTACATGGTTACCCGTTACGAAAACAATATGCCTACTTGGGGTAGCCTATCAGGCAGTAATGGTTTACAAGCTTTAGAGCCTAATACTTTCCCTAGTATAGATGTTGATTATTTACGATTGATGATTAAATGGCATAACCAAGACCCTGTTAGCCAGAAAGAAATAGACCGTAATAATGCAGCGTATGCGTATCAAGGTAACCGTAATCCTTTTGTTGACAGACCAGAATTTGTAGCTCAGGTTTGGAATAACACCTGCCCGGGATTAAGCACATTGCCGGTTGATATCATTTTCTTCACCGGTAAGCTAAATGGCGACAAAGTAAATTTAAATTGGTTGGCTGAAAATGAAATCAACTTCGACCGATTTGAAGTACAAAGAAGCAGCAATGGGGTTGATTATAAAACGGTTGGTTCGGTAATCGCTAACAACCGCCGCAATTATGCTTTCAATGATGATGCTAATAGTATTAGAGGCAGAAGAGTATATTACAGATTGAAAAAAATTGATAAAGATGGCAGCTTCAAATACAGCGAAGTGGTAACCTTGCATATTCCGTTGAATACGAGGTTTACGGTAAGTCCAAATCCGGCCAATCAATATGTTCAATTACAACTTAACTCGAATGTAAGTGGCGCTGTCACCATCGAATTAAAAGACATTACCGGCAAAACGGTATTGCAACAACAACAACAAGCCAATGGCGGAACCATCAATCTAAATACGGCAGCTATTGCCAATGGTACGTATGTTATTCGTTTGTTGTACAATGGCGAACAGTATGTTCAAAAGGTATTGATAGCAAGATAAAGTCCATGGACGACGGTCCACGGTCGATAGCCATAAAAATTAAGATCATCTTTGCTGCTTTGCGCCTTGGCGTGAAAATCACTTGTGGTAGATTGGTCCATGGACGACGGTCCAAAGTCGACGGTTAAAATTAATATTCCATGTATAAGTCCCCCTTTTCGGGTAGAAAAGGCGGGGCTAAAAATCCAACACTTTTTGTGCCGCTCTTTGTCTTTGTGTTTTTGTGGCAAAAGAAGCCCAATCCTAAATATTCCCTATAAAGCAATACCGAGCTATTGACCAAGCCACCAATTGCTGTATTTTGCAACACTTTATTGTTTACTATGATTCACTATAACCGATTTGTGCTCGATAATGGCTTAAGGGTATTGGTACACGAAGACCACAGCACACCAATGGCTGTTGTAAATGTAATGTACGATGTAGGTGCAAGGGATGAAAATCCGGCCCAAACAGGCTTTGCCCACTTGTTCGAACATTTAATGTTTGGCGGCAGCATCAACATACCCGATTATGATGAACCCTTACAGCGTGCAGGTGGCGAAAATAACGCCTACACTACCAACGATTTAACCAACTATTACTGTCAGTTACCGGCAGAAAATATTGAAACCGCTTTTTGGTTAGAAAGCGATCGTATGTTGAGTTTGGCTTTCAGTAAAAAAAGTTTAGAAGTACAACGCAAAGTAGTTTGCGAAGAGTTTAAAGAACACTATATCAACAAGCCGTACGGTGATGTATGGCACAAGATGAGGGAATTGGCGTATCAGCAACATCCTTATCGTTGGATGACCATTGGTAAAGAACTGAGCCATGTAGAAAATGCACAAATTGAGGATGTAAAAAACTTCTTCTTCAAACATTACCGTCCTGTAAATGCCATTTTAGTAGTTGCCGGAAAAGTTGAAACGGAACAAGTAAAAGTATTGGCCGAAAAATGGTTTGGTAGTATTCCGATGGGAGAAAAATACCAACGAAACCTTCCGGCGGAGCCGAAACAAACTGCTCCTCGATTACTCGAAATTACTGCCGATGTTCCACTAGATGCTTTTATCAAAACCTGGCATATCGATGCAAGATTAGACACCGGATATTATATTGCTGATTTAATTACTGAAGTATTAGGCGGTGGCGGTTCTTCTAGATTGTATCAAAAACTAGTAAAAGAAAAACAACTGTTTTCTAATTTGGATTGCTACCATTTTGGTAGTGTTGACAGGGGTTTATTAGCCGTTGAAGGTAAATTGGTGAAAGGCGTAAAAATGGCGGATGCTGCAGCGGCTTTGCAAGAAGAAATTGAACACATGCAAACCGATTTGATCAGCGATGTTGAACTCACAAAAATTGTCAACAAAACAGAAAGTGTGATTGCTTTTGAAGATATGGCAGTGATGAGCAGGGCCAACAGTTTAGCATTTTACGAACTCTTAGGCGATGCTTCATTAATGAACACCGAATTGCAAAAATATCAAGCCATTACTTCCGAAGCTATTAGAAACTATTGTCAACAGATTTTTGACGAGAACAATAGCAACACCATTCACTATTACAGTAAGCAATAAGTTTGTTAGGTTAAGCAAAAGCAGTTATCAAAACAAAAAGTATAGCTGTACTAAAATCACTTCATAATGATCGATAGAAAAAAAGCGCCTCAAATAATAGACTCGGTTGATTTAGACTTGCAACTTAAGCTGGCAGATCAATTTACACTAGATAATGGTGTGTCTGTATATGCCATTAATGCCGGAGCACAAGAGGTTGTAATGATAGAGTTGGTATTCTATGCCGGAAATTGGTACGAAGAGAAAAACATTGTTGCAGCTACTACTAATTTCATGCTAAAAAATGGCACTACCAATAAAACAGCGTTTGCTATTAATGAGCATTTTGAATTATATGGTGCTTATCTAAATCGTAGTTGTTACAACGAAACGGCAACCCTTACATTGCATACATTAAGTAAACATTTGCCGCATTTATTACCGGTTATTGCAGAAATATTAACCGATGCTGTTTTTCCTGAAGAGGAGCTTGCCATTTACAAACAAAATCAAAAACAACGCTTACAAGTTAATTTAAAGAAATGCGATTTTGTGGCCAACCGGTTGATTGATGAATATGTATATGGCTTGCAACATCCTTATGGCAAATACACTTCTACCATAGATTATGATGCCTTACAAAGAGAAGAACTACAGCAATTCTATCGGCAATTTTACACCAACGGAAAATGCTTGGTTTTTGTTGCCGGTAAGCTGCCTGCAGATATTGAACAACAACTTAATCAAACAGTAGGGCATTTGCCTTTTAACCAATCTATGCCAACACATTCGGGGTATACAGTTACGCCTTCGGCAGAAAAAAAGGTTAATGTACTCAACGATGACAATGGCGTACAAGGCGCTATTCGTGTTGCAAGACCTTTCTTCAATCGACATCATCCTGACTTTGCCGGAGTACAAGTGCTGAATAATATTTTTGGTGGTTTTTTTGGCTCAAGGTTGATGAGTAATATTAGAGAAGACAAAGGCTATACATATGGCATTCATAGTTATATTCAAAACCATATTCACACCAGTGCATGGATGATTAGCACCGAAGCCGGTAAAGATGTTTGTGCAGCAACCATTGCAGAAACGTATAAAGAAATGGAATTGCTTCGCACTACTTTGGTAGATGATGCTGAATTAGATTTGGTTAGAAATTATATGATGGGTAGTATTTTGGGTGATTTAGACGGACCATTTCAAATGATTGGCCGTTGGAAAAATTATATTTTGAATAATTTAGATGAACAGTTTTTCTACAACAGTGTACAAACCATCAAAACCATTACGGCTGAAGAAGTTCAAGCGCTAGCTAACAAGTATCTTAATCCCGATGAGTTCTATGAATTAGTTGTCATTTAAATATTTAAAACGCAAAACATGGGAAAGTTCATCACCAAAACTTTAATTACATCTGTAGCGGCTTTGATTGCGGCTTATATGTTAGCCGGTGTAAGTATTGACAATAGTGTAACTGCATTATTGGTAGCTGCGGTGTTGGGCTTGCTCAACAATTTTGTAAAGCCGGTGCTCATTATATTAACCATTCCCATTACTATTGTTACCCTTGGTTTGTTTTTACTCTTCATCAATATTTTGATGATTAAATGGGTAGCCTCTTTGGTTCCGGGTTTTGAAGTAAGTAGTTGGTGGTCGGCGCTATGGTTTAGTATCATCGTTTCTATCTTCACTTCAATCTTAGAAGCGTTAATCGGCAGCAATACTACACAGGAAGACTAGACTTATTTTTTCTTCATCAGTAACCGCTTAACTCGAACCGTAAGTTCGGTAGGATTGAAGGGTTTGGTAATAAAATCATCAGCACCTAATTGAAATGCTTCCATCACTACATCTTCTTCTCCCATCGCAGATAGTACAATAATGGGAATATGTTTTTCTTTATTGGATTTTACTATACCAATCAATTCCAAGCCCGAAGTATAAGGCATCATTATATCGGTAAGAATAAGGTCAGGTGTTTCATTTTCCAGCACTTTTAATGCTTCGCTGCCATCTTGAACACCAATCACATCATAACCATCATCAGATAGATTTTTTTTAAGGGCAGTCAGCATTATGGCTTCATCTTCTGCAATCAGAATTTTCATACTACACGTTTGGAATGAGATACCGGCTACCATTCACATTGTTTCCGGCATTGCAATATACAGTAACGGTCAACAAAAGAAGGGTTATAAAAGACAAGTTTTTGTAACCTGTTTTTATTTTCACCTAGCCGAAAGGGCATGTACTTGAGGTTTAGCGGTTGATTTGGCTAATTTTTAACCATACTATGCAGGCAATTACTTTATTTTGCCGCACATTTGGCACAAGTGCCGATGTAGCATCTCAAACCAACAATATGATTAAGCAGTTACTCTTTGTATTTGTGGCAGCCCTTGCAGGTTTTGGCGCAGTGGCACAGGAAAAAAAGAAAACCCCTAAAAAAGATTGGAGCAAAGTTACCCTAAGCAATAGGGCTAACGACCACTTTATGATGCAATACGGAGGTGATAGTTGGAGCGGAAAGCCCGATTCTATCAGAACAGGCGGCTTTTCGAGACACTTCAACATGTATATCATGCTCGATAAACCATTTAAGAACGATGCTCGGTATAGCATAGGCTTTGGTGCCGGTATTGCAAGCAGTAATATTTTCTTTGATAAAATGAATGTTGATTTAAAAACGGTGAGTAATAAATTACCCATTCGCCGTGCAGATTCATTAGACCATTTTAATAAATTTAAATTGACTTCAGTTTATTTAGAAGCACCGATTGAATTGCGGTATTCAGCCAATCCGGAGAATGGTAACAAAGGCCTTAAAGCTGCTATTGGCGTAAAAATCGGCACATTGTTGTCTGTTTATACCAAGGGTAAAGAACTACAAAACAAAAATGGTCAAACCGTACACACTGCCATTGTTAAAGAAAAAAACAAGCAGTATGTATCACCAACTCGTTTAAGCTTAACCGGTAGGGTAGGTTTAGGAAATATCAGCTTACAGGCTGCTTACCAAATTAACACCGTATTTAAAGAGAACGTAGCGCCTGAAATGCGTACTTTCTCCTTAGGTATTTGCCTAAGTGGCTTATAATCGTATCTTTATTTTCTTTTTAGCCGTTGGTAAGTTACCAGCGGCTTTTTTATTGAACGTACCTTTGTAAAAATGATTGGTTTTGATAGATAAGAAAAACAGAATTGCAGATAATGAAACCGCTGTGTTGGTGGGCTTAGTACATAAGTTACAAACAGAAGAGCAGGTGAATGAATACTTAGATGAATTGGCCTTCTTGGCCGAAACAGCCGGTGCTCAAACCATTAAGCGTTTTACGCAAAAATTACCACATCCCGATAGTAAGACCTTTGTAGGCAAGGGCAAGTTAGAGGAGATAAAACAATACGTTCAACTCAAGGGCATTAACCTTGTCATTTTTGATGATGAATTAACCGGTTCGCAAATCAGTAATATCGAAAAAGAGCTGAATGTAAAAACCATAGACCGTAGCGATTTAATTCTAGACATTTTTGCCCGAAGGGCAAGAACTGCGCAGGCTAAAGTACAAGTTGAATTGGCTCAATACCAATACATTTTGCCCCGCTTAAAAGGGATGTGGAAACACTTAGAAAGACAAGGTGGTGGTATCGGATCTAGAGGTCCCGGAGAAACAGAAATTGAAACAGACCGTCGAATTGTAAAAGAAAAAATCAGTTTACTGCGTAAGAAATTAGGAGAGATAGATAAACAAGCTTTTACCCAACGGAAGGACCGTGGCGAATTTATTAGGGTAGCTTTAGTTGGGTATACCAATGTAGGCAAATCTACTATTATGAACTTGTTGAGTAAAAGCGATGTGTTTGCCGAAAACAAATTATTTGCAACACTAGAAACCACTACCCGTAAAGTAGTGTTTGAAGCTACACCGTTTCTATTAAGCGATACAGTTGGATTCATACGTAAACTACCACACCATTTGGTAGAGAGCTTTAAAAGCACATTAGATGAGGTTAGAGAGGCAGATATCTTGTTGCATGTGGTAGATGTATCGCATCCGCAGTACGAAGACCAAATTGGTGTTGTAAATAAGACGTTGCAAGAACTAAAAGCGTTTGATAAGCCCATTCTTACCGTGTTCAATAAAATGGATTTATACGAAGAACGAACTTTTGATGAGTGGTTGGGCGAAGAAGTGAAAACAGATATTCTAAGGGAGTTAAAAGAAAAATGGGACCGACAAACCGATAACAATGCCGTTTTTGTATCGGCTATTGAAAAAAGAAATATTGATGGCTTAAGACAAACCATATTGAATAAAGTAAGGGATTTGTATCGCATTCGATATCCTTATAAATCAGAATACTTTTTTTAATGGCGGTTGATGATATAGAATGGCATGTGATAGCACCAATCAATACAATAGATTGGCATCCAAACAATATGGCTATTGTTGAGGTAGCAGGTAAAAAAATAACATTGGGCAAACATCTAGATAAAATTTTCGCCTTTGCCCATAAATGTCCACATGCCGGCGGAATCATGGCGGATGGCTTTATTAATGCCATGGGCAGGGTGGTTTGTCCGCTACACCGTTATCAGTTTAGTATAGATAATGGCCGAAATACAAGCGGGGAAGGCTATTATTTAAAGACTTATCCGGTAAAAACGGAGGAGGAACAATTGTTTGTAGGGTTTAAACGCAACAGTTTTTGGGGCATTGTGGGGTAATTGTCAAAAAAATTTTGCTGACATGTAGTTGCCCCCTATTTTTGCAGCCCATCAAAAGGGAAATTCCTCCTTAGCTCAGTTGGTTAGAGCATCTGACTGTTAATCAGAGGGTCGCTGGTTCAAGTCCAGCAGGGGGAGCAAAAAGCCATCAGCAATGATGGCTTTTTTCATTTACAGCCTTGTTTAAGGGCTATCTGCCAGTCTGTATATTTGATGATGAAAAAAATCAGCTTGCTTTTACTGTGTATACTATTTTACTCGACTTCATTTGCACAACAACAAACCGAAAAGAAAGTAGCTGCTGTTGATACTGTGTTATTTAACCAAATAGCCCGACTCGATAGTTTATTATTTGCTGCATATAATGCAAAGAACTTGGATTTAATGAAAACGTTTTTTACCAAAGACCTAGAATGGTATCAAGACAATGGCGGCCTTATCAATTACGAAAAGGTGTTCATCAACTTTCAATCCATATTTAATCGAGACTACGACCTAACAAGAAGTCTGGTTAAAGAAAGTCTGGAGGTGCATCCCATTCAAGGTTATGGTGCTATAGAAGTAGGTAGCCATCAATTTAAGCATATTGAAAATGACAAATTAGAAGTGGGCACTTTCAAATTTTTAATGATTTGGAAGAACGATAATGGTAACTGGAAAATTTCAAGAGTAATAAGTTATGATCATTAACTAAAGCCTTCGATTGTATATAAAAAAAACAGGTTCATTCAACACGAACCTGTTTTTCATTGATGAAAAAATAGTTTTATTGTATGGTGAATGTGGCTTCATTAACAACTCTGTTTTTGCTGAAAGCACTATAAGTATTTGTAGTAATTTTTAATGAATTGCCGGTTAAGGTGTAAGTGTGTTTTTTGTCGGAAGGCTGCGTAATAAATGCCGCTTCCGGGAATGGTATCATAAGTTTTAATGGTCCATGCAGTGATCGAATAAACGCTACCAAAATGTTTGACAATGGTTGTGACCGTGTTAATGAAGCAATGTATGCTGTTGGTATTACCAGTTATTCTCACTTCAACAAACTGTTTAAAAAAGTGAATGGTAAAACAGCATCAGACTACTTAAAAGAAAAAACAAGTTGATGTATCTTATTCAACTTGTTCTCCTTTAAATTATTGTATTGTAAAACTGTGTTGCTGATTTTTGCCAAGATTCAACGCTTTTGTTTTGCTTGAACCTAAGCCGGCAATAACTAATTTAGATATGGCAATATTGCCATGCTGTACTTTTACTGTGGCGGTTTTGCCTTTCACCAAACAAGTGCCCCAAGCATAGCCATTGCTCCAAAAATAAGTGCCTGGCTTAGCAGTGAATGTCATGGTTTTTTCAGGAGCATTATAATTAAATTCACTCATTGCCAAAATAGCCGACCAACTAGCCATGGCTCTAGCATAATGATGGCCACATTCCGGCTCATCAAATGGATTGCGTTTTTCTCCATCAAATCTATTGCGAATACTGGTAATACATTTTAGAGCTGCTGCTGTTTGTCCTTCATATAACATGCCTACTGCTGCTGCATATTCAAAGCCTGTCATAGATTCGGAAAAATATGGAAAAGGAACTTTTAATCTTCCCTTTGGCCAACTTGCCATAAGCAATCCTCCCTCTTTTCCCATCACAAAAGATCGATGATTGTTAAACAAATTTTCAAAGCGGTCTTTATAATTGTATTTCATTATTGTTTGAAGTGTCGTTTGGATATTCTCTTTTTTTGCTAAATATCCCAAACCACATACATGTGCCATGTATTGCCCTACCAATTGATCTACCAAACAACCACTGCCCAACTGAAACTTTGGTACTTTTACACTTGTATCATTTAAGTTTAAAAACTGATATGTTTTAGGGTCCGTAATTTTATGTTCGTAATATTTTCCATTAAAAAGATGTTGATCAACCCATGCACTTCCTCCCTTATAAATCTGCTCACATTTATCAGCAAATGCTTTATCGTTTACAACCGTAGCCATATTAGCACAAGCTTTTAAAGCACCGAAATACCAAAACTGCATTTGTGGGTTTGGACCAAAATAATTTACATCCATTGTGTTGTGCTGCCTGCCTTCTTGCACACCATCTTGATTGGCATCCCATCCTCCTTCTATCCATGCATACGACATCGCTAATTTTATTTTTGGCCAATATTTGTGTAAAAATGCAGTGTCGCCAGAAAGCATCCAATCTCTGTAAAAACGCATAATGGTTCCCATTTGTCCATCTGCTGCAGCTACATGGTTTCCTTTTTCATTTAATTCAAGCGGCAACATTACACGATTAAACATTTTACCGTTATCTCTTGTGCCGTAAGTAAATTCTACATCTCTCATGGTTCTTGATAAATCGCCAAACAGATAAGAAGTTGCTGTTTCATAATTCCATACATGCGTACAACTACCATAGCAAGAGCCAAATTCGTCCATAACGCCTTCCCAACCCATTAAATGTCCTGAAGGAATACGAAAAACGGTTTGAGATCTTAAAGTTGAAAGATTGAACAATGCAGCTTCTTTTACGACAGGCGGTAAACTTGCACTTAAAAAAGATTGGACAAAGTCTAATGTTTGCTGCTCATATGTTTGCATACTTTTTGATTCTCTTAGAATCACATCCCATGCATTCGAATATTTTGAGGTATAATAATTACCGATCGCTTGTCCTTTATATCCCGGCGTACGAGAACCATTCCAATCCAGTCGATTTGGAAAGTGCCATGTTATATAGAACGTAAATGTTTTTGTTGACTTTGCAGGAATCATTTTTTTTACTGCTAATGATGCCATTGGATTATTATCATATAATACCTGCTTATCTGTCAAAACGCCATCTGCACTAAAATCATCCCACAAGTCCAGTATGGCGTTTTCCCAATCATTAAGGCTGCTTGATCTACGGTAAGTGACTGTTTCATTTTCGGGAGTAGTTAAAGCGATGGTTCCCCATGCCTGGTCTTCTTTAGAAACGCTATCACTTGTCATATAAACACCTCTTACACCTTGCTCTTCTTTATATGTGTTAATATTTTTCTTTGCACCAACAGGTATAAAATCACCTTTCCAATCACGGGTGTAGTTACTTCCATCTTGTCCAATAAAGTTTCGCATGTTACCACCAACGGCAACCTCAATTGGTGTATTCGTAAGATTGGTTACTTCATATTTTAAAACAGCAATAGGAATGCTACTAACATCAGTATTTGCAGGAACAAATGGATTGAAGCCTTTTATTTTAACCGATACAGGTAGTACGTCATCTTTTAAATTAACCTGACCAAATGGATATGCTGCATCAAATGAAGCAGAAGAAAATCTAGGTAAACCATGATGATTAACTGAGCGACCTTCGTAATGTTGGTATTCACTTGCATGCAATGGACCCATCAACGCTTTAGTCATTGCAGCTTTACCTGCAGGCTTTACATAGATGGCGAAAAAGGGGGCATCATTTCCCGGTGTTACAGTACTGTATTTGATGCCTGGCTTATTCATAATTTGCCAGTCTCTCAATTCGCCACGACCGCCCAATGAAACTGTTCCGGTACCAATACCTCCAAGTGGTAAAGCAATATTCAATAAATGATTTTGATCGTAGTGTTTTAAAACCGGCCATGTTTTTTGTTGAGCATGGGTTATTGTACAAAATATCAAAAAGAAACAGAACACTACTTTTCTCATAGCTTACTATTAATATTACTTAATGACAGATATTTTATTTACACATTGACCTGTAGCTGACTTTATGTTCAATATATAAACGCCGGGTTGCAGAAATGATGTAACCAACTCTATGTTATTTTGTAAACCATCATATGATTTTTGCATAACAACACGTTGGTTTATATCTATTAACTGAATAAAAATACCATACGCTGGTTTTGAAAATCTGATTCTTACAGCTTCCCCTGTTTTCACAGGATCTGGATATTCTGTAAAAAAGTTGTTAGCACCATAACTTAGACTAACGATTTTTTTCGGGATTGTTTGCTACAACTTTTCCCTCTAGGGTAAATGCCACCTGCCAATTGATACTAAAGTTTTTGATGGTGATATTGTTACTGTTTTCAAAGATAAAGGGCAACATTTTACCATGAAAAATAAAATCAGAGCCATTTCCATCAATTTCTAGTCCGTTTATACCAATAATTGGAAAAGCGGATCTTTTTAATCCGTTGTCATTATTGGTAATGGCACAATACCTGTCTGGAGCAAAAGTTGGGTAAAAATGATAGGATCCTTTAGGAAATTCCAATTTCTTAATGCCCTCTTTAGCACACTTTTTTATTGCATCAACAACTATAGGTGTGGCGTCACTGGCATTTACAATACCGAGGTCTTTAAGGTTAAGACTTTGTTTGCTTGCTTTTTTAGTTTGGCTATTGGTCTGGGCTATACTGCTATTAGCATGTACGAATAATAACAGTAACAAAACGCAAAGTTGTTTCATCATAATATGGCTTTAGCAATTATTGCACAAATTAGTTAGGCGTCGGGGAAGTGTACTTTACAATCGTAACATAATTTAATGCAGATGTAACATTCTAAGGTATTTAAAAGTCAATACATAGTAAGTGCTTGATAGTCAGTCGTTTAATTAAAAAGGAATTCGAGCTTTTATTTTCTGAGTTCAATGCTGATAATGCTGACTTTTGGTTAAGTCCAAAATCCAAAACACAGCAAAATATTTACCCAGCCGCTGTCCATTTCTGTGATTTTAGCAACGGTAGATTAAGACGCACCAGCAATTATTATGTGACCAAAGCCGCCAAAGCTTTGATAACGCAACTGGATTTATTGTAGCTTTCACCAACTAATATTTACCCTATGCTAAGACTGTATATAATTGGCTTATGCATTTTGATTGCTGCTATTTTGCTCAACGGTATTGCTGCCAAAATAGGGCTAATGAGTTGGTACGATTTCCTCACCCAATTATCAAATCAAGGTAAGTTGGTGTTTAGTCGTATCCGCTCAGTAGATTATTTTTGGCTCTTGATTGGTTACCCTTTCTTATTAGGAATTGCTGCTTATGCTGCTGATTTGCTGTATCGGTATTGTTGTAAATGAAATTAAATTTCCCTTAAAAAATATATCTTTATTGTTTTTCAATAAATATTTATAGTTTTGCTGTGAACGTAACATTAAAACAATGCAAATCAAAATTAGTACACGGCAAATGCTAAAGCTGCTTCAGATTCTGTCCTGGATCATTTTTATTGGTTTATGTATTGAAGCCGGCGGCCTGTTATTCAATACGGGTTATGCACTCTACAAGCCTATTGTAGCAAAATACTTTTGGAAAGGCGCCGATTTTTCTGCCCTATATGCCTACGACAAAGGCTATTTTATGACTCAAACGGGTTTAATGAGTATTGTTACGGTGTTAAAGGCACTCATTTTTTACCTCATCATCAAACTGTTTTACGAGAAAAAATTCAGTATGGCTAAGCCGTTTCATCCGTCTGTGACGGGCTTTGTTTTTAATATTGCCTACCTCTGTCTTGGTGCCGGCATTTTTTCTTATTGGGGTGCTAACTACGCCGAATGGCTTGTTGAAAAAGGTGTGCCGATGCCCGATATTCATTTTATGGGTATTGGCGGTGCCGATGTTTGGCTATTTATGGCTGTAGTACTGATAGTGATAGGACAAGTATTTAAAAAAGGAACCGAATTACAAACCGAAAGCGAATTAACTGTATAAACCATGCCTATAATTGTAAACTTAGATGTTATGATGGCGAAGCGTAAAATGTCGCTTAATGAATTGTCAGATAAGGTTGGTTTAACCCTTTCTAATCTCTCCATCTTAAAAACTGGCAAAGCAAAAGCCATACGGTTTAGTACATTAGAAACCATTTGTAAAGTGCTGAAATGCCAGCCGGCAGATATTCTTGAATATGTGGAGGATGTAGAAAACTAAATGGTAACTATCCGATAGCACATGTTCTGCTTCCGTTAGAATAGTAGGTTTATACAGTTTGAAACATGTAATCATACTACTAGCCCGAAGTGCCATTAAGCTTGTATAGTTGTTTCAATCTTTATAGATGGAAAACTAGCGCTATTTTCAATCATCAATATTCTTTCTATTGCTAACCTAGCCATTAAATAACTTAGTGTTGATTCTGCACCTTGATTAAGATTTACATTGTGTTCTTCTACGCCGTCATAACAACCACCTGTACAAGGATTATAAACAATTTGGTGCAAATGATTTTGGCCCAAAAACCAATTAAATGCTGTGATGGCTTTTTGCTTGTAATCTTCTTTTTTAAATAGGGTATAAAACTGCTCTAATGTCATTATGGTATAGGCAACATCTATAGGCTGTTCGCCACCAATGGGGCTTTCGTTGGTGTTGCCTTTTAAGTGCCAACCTTTATTTGAAATCACTTTAATTTTTTCATCTACAAATATCTTGGATAGTAAAAATTCAAAACTTTCTCTTGCAATGTTTTTGTACACTTCATTGTTGGTGCTGATGTAAGCACAAAGCATGGCTTCGGATAATAAGCTATTGCCATAAGTTAAATAATCTTCAAACCAAAACCAATCTGTCGTCATTTCGTGTCGATACATTTGTACCATACGGTTGGCAAATATTTCTAACAACCAAATATTAGCTGCGCTGTTTTGATAATGCAAACCTTTTATGATAAATGCCATTGCTCTGGTAGAATGAATAGTTTCTGCATGAGGAAGGGCTTTTTGCAGTAGCGCTGCTGCTTCGTTTGTTACATGAAGCGGTAATATATTGATTAAAGAACAAGTATACCCCAAAGCCCAAATTGCTCTGCCGTTGCTATCTTCAAGGTTTTCGGCAAAGTTTTGTTGGGTAAATTCTTTTTGTTCATTTACATAATTTAAAAACATGCCGTTAGATTGCATGCAGTATTTTATAAACTGAAGATAGATTGTAATTAAGGTTAAATCTGCTTTGTTATTGAAGCTTTCGTAATGCTGGCATAGTGCAATCAAAGCCCTAGCATTATCGTCTAATGTATAACCTGAATGTATATCGGGGTTTGAAATTTTGGAAAACTGAATCATTGCAAATTCAGTTGTCATTTTATTTATATGATTAAAGTTAATAGCAGGTATGCTAAACTTTAATTGTACAGTATTGGTTGTCAGTTTTTCAAAAAGCATGGCATGGGCTATTGCCGAATTTTGCCAAGCAGTCGATGCCATTTTATGAAAACTATTGGAAGAGATTTCGCTTCTTAATGTATCATTATTTAATAATGAAATAACTGCTTCTCCTAATTGTGTTGCGTTTTCAAAATCTATTATCATTCCATTATTGTCACTCAGTACCTCTTTAGCATGAGGAATAGGGGTAGAAATTACAGGGCAGCCACAACTTACTGCATACGAAAATGTGCCACTAACAGCTTGATTGGGATCTTTAGAAGTGAACAAATAAATATCTGAAAGCTGTAGATAATTTAAGAGTATTGGCAGTTGCAAATATTCGTTTACAAATCTAACATGTTCCGAAATTTTCAGGTCAATCACTAAATGTTCTAGTGCGTTTCTGTAGCGTTCACCCTCATGCTTAACCACGGTTGGATGGGTTTTTCCTAAAATTAGAAATACCACATTCGGGTGAGCCTTGACAATTTCAGGTAAAGCTGTTAACGTGGTTTCAATACTCTTACTTGAACTTAATAAGCCAAAAGTGGATAATACTTTTTTGCCGGATAGTTGGAAATGTTCTTTTAGTTGTTTTCTTTCTAGTGGTGGTACTAAATGGGTGCCATGTGGAATTACAGTTATCTTAAACGCTGCAATATGATAATCATTTTTTAAAATGGTTGCGGCATCTTTTGTCATTACAATGATGGATGCAGCTATGCTTTCCATGTTTTGTACACTAACTTTCAATGCATCATTTGGTTTTGGTAATACCGTATGAAATACAAATACAATAGGCTTTGTAATGCAATGCAAAAAAGAATCAAACTCAGCTTCTTTGTTTACATAAAAACCAAATTCATGTTGTATAACCACCAATTTAATGTTTGCATCTTTATTAACAATAAATGCTGTTTTTAGAAATGAATTTCGGCAGTCGGTGTTTAAAATATATTTAGGCGATTGCTTATAATGATGCTGTTCGTTATCTGATTCTAAAGCACAAATTGAACAAGTAAAACTGTTCTCGAACTGTCCTTGTAATGCATTGATTAAATCTTGCGAATAAGTTGCAATACCACACTCTCTAGGAGGGTAAGAAGTAATAAATAGTATTTCCGGTAACGGGTTATTTCTTTCTACTAAACCCCTATTGTCTACATACAGCCGCTCTTTATTTACGTCTTTCCCATTTAAATTGCTTACTGAATGATATATAATAATATCTGTTGACATGATATTTTTCTTTAAAGCTTGTTCAATGCTAGTTCTGCTAAAAGTTCTTTTACATTAAGTGATGCAACAGCAATGCGTTCATCGGCTGCACCATAATAAATGTAGAGTGTATCATCTTCTACAATAGCGCCGGTAGGAAAACAAACATTGTTTACTTCACCCTTTAATTCCCATTCTTTTTCCGGATAAAATAGGGGGTAAGGTAGTCTTGCAATTTCTTTCTCCGGATTATTCAAGTCGAGCAGTGCAGCACATGCAGAATATACATAGCCTTTAACAGTATCATGTACGCCATGATAAATTAATAACCAACCTTCAGCCGTTTCGATAGGAGGACAGCCATTGCCAATGTAACTAACCTCATGATCATATTTTGGTGACAAAACAATGTATTCATCGAAATTGGAAAAATATTTCTGCCAAAAATCTATGGTCAAATCTTCTAATTTTTCAACAGCCACTACAATTTGAATGTCGGGTTTAATGCGGTGCAAAAAACAAAACTTGTTATTAATTTTTCGGGGAAAAAAGATTAGATTCTTATCCCATAAAAAACTGGTGCGATCTTGTTTGTCGTGGCTTTTTTGATATTCATTAAAGCGTTTATATTTTTCGTGAATAGTACCTTTTGTTTCGGTAAAATGTTTGAACTCTTCGTAAGTTATTTGTGGTACAATGATGCCGAACTTTTGCCAATGTACTAGATCGGTTGAAGTAGCTAATGCCCCTAATGCATTCTCACCATCGTAAGCGGTATAAGTAAGATAGTAAGTGCCTTCGATGGCTACAATACGTGGATCTTCTAAACCTTGAAATTCATATTGGGATTGAGGGAACAAGAGTGGGGTATCATTTCTACTTTCTACTTCCATGGGAGCAGATAATTTACAATATCCTATTGTTGAGTAGTTGTCTGTTGCAACAGCTCTATAAAACATATGTATGGTATCACCTACTTTAATTAATCCAGGATTCAGCACACCTTCACTTTCAAAAACATTGGTGGTTTTGCGTAACAAAATACCCAATTTGTTAACTGTAATCATAGCATGTTGTTTTTATAAAACTGCCTTATCTATTTTTTCGGAGCCCTATGTTCAAATCAATGATGATTCCAATTTTTCTATTGTACTTTTAATAATAGTGATTGTATAAATTGTCAAAGAAACTACACCATTTAAGCAGCAAGCCGATTTAATGGCTATTTTCCGGGATGTAAAGTTCAACACTATTACAGCCGCAATCATTACAGAATTAATACTGATTATTGTATAATTAAATGTGACGCAGCATTTGACTGCTTGTATTCTTCTATGCTTGTGTTTGCTGAGAGTGTGTTTGAAGCGATGAGTTGAAAAGTAATCCAAGCTTCAATTTGCTATTAGCGGTTTGTGAAACGGTTGTGTCCTTTACAGCTTAGTGTATTATTGTTTAGTTCGAAATGGAAGTATGAATTGTAATGCTTTAAGCCCAATTTACTGCACCACCAACGTCGCCATCACCGCAAAATGGTCACTTGCAAAACGACCCTGCCATGTTTGTGAAATGGTAGCATGGGTAAATACCCGCCAATTACCTTTCAAAAAAATATAATCAATTGGTTGGTCTCCGTTTTCTTTAGATTGAAAACCGTTGAAAGTGCCTGTTGGTCCGTAATGTGGTGTTTGTGATAACGCTTTGCTATCAGTTAGGTGAAGCGGATTGCTTGTGTCAACAATAACCTTGATGGGTTCATCAGTAGGTATTGCATTAAAATCACCGGTAATCACTACAGGTGTTGTACCGGCTATTTCATTTACTTTTTGCAACAATAAGGTAGCACTTTTACTTCGGGCAATTTTACCCATATGATCGAAATGCGTATTGAACGCAAAGAAAACTTTATTTGCTTTGATATCTTTAAATTGAGCCCAAGTCACCATACGTGTAATGGCAGCATCCCAACTTTTACTGCCCGGTACAGTGGGTGTTTCGCTGAGCCAAAACATATTGGTCTTTAATAATTCTAATCTTGTGGTATCGTAAAAAATGGCAGCGTATTCGCCTTTTGTTTTGCCATCATCTCTACCGCCGCCGGTGTATTTGAACTGTGGCAAACGTTGCTGCAAATCTAAGACCTGGTCATGTAGGGCTTCTTGTACACCCAATATTTCAGTTTGATGAAACAGTATTTGCGAAGCCACTTTGTCTTTACGGTATGGCCATGCGTTTAAACTATCGGCAGGTGTATGATACCGAATATTAAAGCTCATCACTTGCAAAGCATTTTGTGATTGTGCAAATGACAGACTTGTGATAGACAGCAGCACTAGACATATCCACTTTTTCATATCGTATAATTAGGCAGCAGCAAGTTCAGTAACATCTTTCACTTCGAGAATTTTTTGTTTAAAAAACAGATGTGTCGCTTACTGTTTAAACACCCTGATATAATCAATATATGATTTATCTGTACCACCTTTTTGTATGAATTCGTTTTTACGGATATCTCCATCCAACCAATTGTTTTCACCAAAACAGCTACCGGAAAAATAAATAAATTCTGCTACATGTGGTATCAACTTTGGATCGGTCATTTCTCTAATTACCTTACCATCATAATAAAATCGCAAGTAGGTTGGCGACCATTCAAAGCCATATACATGGTATTCCTTATCATGAATGCCCGGTGTTTTCATAAGGGCCCCGTTTGATTTATGGGCAGGTTTAGCGTAGCCATCCCAATGTAAACCATTCGAATATGCGTTTGATTTGGTGCCCTCAATAATATCAATTTCGGCACCATCATTGGCTGTGCCATCTACACCTTGTGGTGCTTTCATACCATCGCCTTCAGGCATCATCCAAAATGCCATTTGATGGCCGTTGGGTTTCACAATATGCATACGACATTCCAAAAACCCATAGGTTGGAGCATATTTACCTTTAGAATTAAACCTACCTGCAAAATATGCGGTATCATTGTAAGGTGCTTTTCTGTAGTAGATAAATATATTGCCGTCTTTTTCTTCTACCTGATTTTTATCGGCAAATAATGTAATATCTACTCTTTTTCGTGAGGTGTTTTCAACAGTCCATTTACTGGTGTCAATTATATTATCATTGAATTCATCAGAGAAATCCAGTCTCCATTTGCCTATCACAGTTTTGTTGGAATCGGGCAATACCAAAGGCGCTGCATTTGTTGGGCTTTGTGGGTCAACAAACGGTGATTGCTTAGCTGGTTGCTTGTCAAATACCGAAAAATCCCAACTGTCTCTCCAACGAATCACAGGTTTACCGTTTTCAAATTGTAATGGTAACCAGATGTATAGTCCTTCTATGGCCATGTCGGGTTTCCAAATATCAAACATGGCGATATAGGCATTTTTCTTACCCTTTACCGGTAAAATATAAGAAAGCTGCCCACCAAAACTGGTATCAGCACCAATACCATTGTGTGGATTTCTGCCAATGCATGGATTGCCTAAATCGGTAAAGGAGCCTTTTAAAGAATCGGCTACAAAAGAACGGGCCTTGTTGGGTTTCCAACCACTTGAACCGGATCCTAACAAATAATATTTTTCTTCATGTAAAATAACTGCCGGTGCTTCTGTATGCTTTGTAATATCTTTTACGGGTTCGTATCCTCCATCGGGTTCTAGTAATTTTTTGTTCAGTTTTCCAATAACAAAAGTTTTGTCCGGTTTTCTAACCGTTAAATGATATACCGCATTATCCTCGTCTTTAAACATGGAAAAATCACCGGTACCGTATGGCGAACTTCCGCCTAAAAATTTGTCTTTATAGGTAAATGGACCATTTGGTTTTTTACTAGTGGCTACACCAATATATCCTTTCAAATAACCCGTTCCTCTGGGGTAATACTTAAAATAAGCAATGAATTGTTTTGTTTTTTTATGATAAATTACTTTAGGTCGTTCAAAAATGCAACCATAAGCTAAATCAGCTGATGTATCAGTATAAGATACAGAAAGCACTATCCCCTCATCTTTCCAGTTGATCAAGTCTTTGGAGGAATAGCAATGAATACCACCATCGGCCATTTGTGCTTCTGATTTTCCTTCTATTTTGTGTTCGCCATACCAGTAGTATTTATTTTTATGGAACAACACATTGCCACCGTGTGCATTGATGTGTTTACCGTTATTATCTAACCAAATTTTTCCGGGTGTGAAATTGGTCTGTTTTGAAAACGATTGCTGTGCTTGTACGAAATCGTAACAATTAATTAGTATGGTAAAAATTAAAATTTGTCTCATTGCTATATTGCTTTAGTATTGATTAATCTATTTAAAATGACAAGTATAAGAATACACAGCTTTCCGCTTACAGAACTAATACCAGTATATGTTTGGCTAGTGTTCCATTCAGTCCATTAAGCGAATAAAAAATAAACTGCGTCGATAACTCCATCTATTTAATTTGTTTCATTTTTTCTATTGTATTGCATTGCCTCGTATCAGAATTTTACCTAAGTAAAAAACCGAACGGTTATATTTATTTGGATTCAATGTAATATCTGACAGTTGTGTTGATTCTAAAATCTTAGTTTTATCCGGAATGTCTGCTGAGATCCTTAATACAACTTGATGAGGTCCGGGTAATGTTTTGATAAAAACACATTGTCCTCTGTAACGATTGTTACAAAATTTGTTGAACCTATTGATGGCTTTTACATCAGTATTGTTTTGGGTAGCGATATAATTGATGGGACTCTTCTGTTCCAAATTGACTTGAACACCATCTATTTCCAATTCAATTTGTCCAACTTCCGGACCACCAATATCAAAGAATCCTAGCATAGTTCCATTGAATTTAAAGCTAATGGACGAACTCGGCTTTTCTGATTTCATTACATAGGGAAACCATCCTGAGAATGGTGTTAAAGACTCAACAGTTTTCGGATTAATAGTTTCCCATTCAGCGCTGAATGTGGCAATTGATTTTGGGTCAAGCATTTTTGCATCTTCCCAATTATCGGCAATCAGCGGATTAGGGAGACGATAAATTCGATTTTCGGCAATGTTTTCTATCTTCATCATTGCTCGGGCAATGGCTTCGGCATACAAGTTTCCACCAGCTTCTAGGGGATGTGTTCCATCTTTAGAAAACACAATTTTATCTGGTATTGTAGCAGTATCAGCTTTCCATATCAATTTGTTTTGTTTTTCAAGCATGGCGGCTTGAAGTCCCATATGAATTGAAGGAATAGCGTAATGCTCGGCTATCAATTCCAAATTTTTGATGCCTTGTGGAATTTTTCCTTCTGCATAAACTTTGGTTTGACCCGCCGATATAGTATAAATTAAGCATATATCAATTCTGGGATTGTGTTTCCGAATTTGACGGACAATACCCTCCATTCCGTCTGCGAAAGCTCCGTTTACTGCAAATTCAACAAAAATCAAATCAGGATTGAATTGCAATACTTGATCGTACAGTCTGCAAGCTCCGAGGTCTGTTCCGGTTCCTGAAACTCCGGCATTGATACCCGTCATCTTAATTGCAGGAAACATGTTTTGGATAAACTTCGCCGACTGCAAACGGTATTGATTATCTGCCTTAGTAATACTTCCGCCCAAATAACCGATAGTAACTGCGTTGCCCTTTTTTATTGAGTTGAAAAAATTAGGAAGACCTCCACGAACATTGAATTCCTCCGGTTGAGAAAAATTATTGGTTTGAATAAGCGGAGCAGCATAGGTTTTCGGATCAAAGAATAATGGACTTGCTCCAGCCTGACTTGCTGCAATAATATCTTCAGTGCTATTTTCAGATTTTTTTTGTGCATTCGTCATGAAGGCACTTAGTAGTATTGCAACAATAAATGATATTTTCACAAGGCGGTACATATAATTGTTTGATTATTGAACGGTTATGGCATACTCATGTGTCCATTCGCTGTTATAGCCCCATTGCAGAATTCTCCTCATTTTAAAATAATAAGTTTTACCACTTACTAAACCCGGCACTTGTAGCACTCCTTTTGTGTTTAATACCAAATTTTTATCATAATTATTTGGCTGCACACCATACACTATTTCATACCTAAAATCTAATGGATCGCTATTGAAAGAAACAAAGAAACCTTGCTTCACTGCTTGTACATTCCAAACAATGGGTGGCAATTCTTTTTTGCCTAATGCAAATGTTTGTTTTTCGGCTGTGGTTGCTCCGGCATTATTTACCGCTACCAATTGAAACTGATAGCTACTATCTCTGTTCAAGTTGCTGAGCTCAATAAAATCATTAGTCGTTTGGGGTGAAGTAGTATTCAAATCATGACTGCCATATTTCAAATAATAGGCTGTTGCATCTGACTCTTTTGTAAACACAATTCTTGCTGCCACGTCGCTGCTGTGTACAGCTAGCAGTTCCGGCGTTGTTGGTTTGTACAAGTACACCGTTGTATCATATCGACTATAGGTTTGTGCATCTTTTATCTGCAGCATAATGTTGTTAGATGAAGCACTGACAGGTAAACTGAACGCAAGATTTTTTACACTATCTCCAGGTTGTAAAATGGGCAGTGGATAGGATTGCTGATTAATAATTTTGCCGGTTTTGTCTTTGGTAGAAATACTTACAATATACCCTTTTAATATATAAGCAGGAAAACTGGGTATGGCTCTTGTTTGTAAACTGATGGAGCCACTGCAATTATTGCCTGCAAAACGTATGTTACAATTAGTAATCAAAAAAGGGAGGTTTTGTTTCCGCACTTCAGCGTAAGATTTCTTTGGCTGTAAGAAACTGTTGACTACTCCCCAGGTTCGGTTTTCGGATTCAGGTGTTGCCCATCCTGCTCTTGCAGACCAATAATTGCTTCTGTAATCATTGAAGGTCCAAAGCGAAGCACCTACTACATAGGCTTTACCCCGCATGTCTGCAAACATTTTTTCAGCACCTAAAAATGATTTATCCAAATCTTCGTCGTTGAGGTTCCATCCATATTCTGAAAAGAAAATGGGTTTACCCGGAAAGTGTTTATGTGCTTGTTCAGCAGCTCTTCCCCAGCCACCGTAGGCATTCAGCAAAATGATATCACACAGGCCCGCAGCATCATTGGGTTGGCTTTGGGCGGTATTGGTGGCATAGGTTGCCAAGCGATTTGGATTGAGTGCTTTAGCCATCGCAATTGCGCCTTTCACATATTCATATACCAGTGGATTGTTTTTATAAGAACCAATTTCGTTACCTACACTCCATCCGATAACGGATGGATGATTGTACTGTTGACGAATGAGTTTTTGTAGCCATGCTTTTGGTAATGGGTCATTGGGGTCTGCATGATCATCTTTACCCCATAGCGTTACTTCTTCAAAAGTCATGATGCCTTTTTGATCGAGGTAATCGAGAAATGGTTTTGGTAATGCGGTATGACTTAGCCTGGCCATGTTTGCACCACATTCCTTCATCATGTCCACCATTTTTTTAAACCGCTCCAATGGTAAAGCATTGCCATACATGCGGTCTTCGGGAACAATGTTGAAACCTACCGGTCTGATAGATTCACCATTTAATTTGAGGGCATATCCATCCACTTCAATCTTGCGAATGCCAAATGTTTCCTGATGTGTATGTACTTGGGTTTTGCCCTGATACAAACGGATAACCGCCTGATACAATTCGGGATGATCGAAATGCCAAAGCTGCACTTTGTTGGCTGGTAATGAGATGGTGGTATTGACTGTAACGGTATCGCCTGAAGTTATGTTATTGAATGACTGCAATGTTGATTGTCCAACCAGTTGACCTTTGTAAAAAATGTCAATCGAACAAGCAACAGATTTGTTGCTACCAGCATAATTTGCCAGCTCAGTTACCAAAGAAATATTCGCTGTTCCTTTAGCCAAGTCTGGCACTGCATCAATGGCAACATGATTCACCCGAACAGGGTTTGAAATAGCTAACCAAACAGGTCTACGAATGCCGCCCCAATTCCACACAGCACCCAACTTAAATCCATTATTCACTTTTACAGCGAGTATATTTTTTGCACCATATTTCAAGTACTTGTTGATCTGCATTTCATAAGCTAGAAATCCCAAATTATTTGAACCAATTTTAACGCCATTTAACCAAAAATCTGCATCGTAGTAAACAGATTCAAACACCAGTCTGATGTGCTTACTGCGCAGCTTTTCATTGATGAAAAAAGTATGTTGATACCAAGCATCACCGGTATAGTGATCATATTCATTTCGGGTATCCCAATTGCCTGGCACAGTCATATCGTCCCAGCTGTTGATTGAAGTGGTGGGTAGAAACCATTTTTGTTCCTCTCCAACTTTATATAAATCTGTTTTAAATTTCCAAATACCGTTAAGTGATATCGAATCGGTAAGGGGTGTTTGTGCAATACTTGATTGTACAAAAAACAAGGTAATTACAACAACAATATTGGAAATCCTTTTAAAAAGCATACGATTTTTATTTATAAGAATATATATTATTTTTTTACACTCGGTTGCAACTTAGCAATTCCACCAAACTTTAATAATAGCCAAGCAACCGGATGTAAAAATGCAATTACAAAAAACCAAAATGTATACCCTTTGCCTTGTACTAAATCTAAAATAGGCGATAATACAGCATGCAAGCCTTGATCTAGAAAACCAGAAGCTTTGGTAGTTGTACCAGAAAGCATAGATACAATAATCATGTTCATAATTATACCACCAATAGTACTACCTGCTGCAACGATGCTAAATACGGTACCTAACGAATGGCCGGGAACAATATCTACAATAATGGAACTGATGTTGATTAACCAAGCTAGTGATACCAGTACTACAATACAAGAAATGGCCAATGATATATTAATGCTATCTACCCTACTAATAATGGGTGCTAAAGGCATAATACATGCACAAGCCAGCATTACATACATTCGGCTATTTACAGGTAATTTACCTTGCTTAATCAACCTGCCAGAATACCAACCACCAAACAAACTACCCACACCAGCAGCTGCATATATTACCCAAGTAATTTTTAAATCGTTTTGTGTTAAATCTCTTTCGGCTGCTAAATACTTAGGAAACCAAAATTGAAAGAAATACCAAACAGGATCTGTAAGTAATCTTGCAAAAAGCAATAACCAAGTACCCTTAAATGTTAATACTTGTTTCCAAGACCAGCTTTGATTTTGGGTATTCGATTCTTCCTTATTCGTGTCGTTACCTGCTTCAATAAATGCAAGTTCTTCTGTAGTAATACGTTTATTTTTTCGTGGTGTAGTGTAAATAAGCAACCAAGGTATAACCCATAATAAACCTACTAAACCAGTTAAAATAAAAGCCAATCGCCAACCAGTGCCTTGGCCTAGCCAATTGGAAATTGCTGGTAAATGCTCTGCATAGCCATAGGTGGCCAATGGAATGACAATATAAGGAGCTACCGTTGCTCCAATGGTTGCACCCATCGTATATAAACCAATAGCAAATGCCCTTTGTTTGGGAGGGAACCATTCTGATACTGCTTTTGATGCTGCTGGCCAAATACCAGCTTCACCCAACCCTAACATAAAACGGTAAGTTCCTAAAGATGTAATACCCTTTGCTGCTGCAGTTAACATATTTGCAACAGACCACCATACCACAAATAACAAGGTGCCTTTTCGTGTGCCAATTTTATCTACAATTCTTCCAGAAAGTATGTAGGCAATTGTATAAGCTATTAGAAATATGTTCACAATATTGGCATAGTCGCTATCAGTCATGCCCAAATCTTTTTGAATGGTTGGGGCCAAGGCCGATAATGTTTGCCTATCAATATAATTGAGTACTGCTGCAAAAAACAATAAACCAACTATCCACCAACGTAACCCTTTTACTTTTTTTATCAAAATGAGGTATTTTAAATGGGTAATGATTAATTACTAATTATGAACTAATAACACCTTACTTCAAATAATGAAACAGGAGCATTGGTGTTGGAATTAGAAACTTTTATTGTTAACGATGTAGTGAGTACTGGCTCATTAAACGTTAAAGTACGATGTGTTAAATAGTTACCAGAAATAGCACCAACCAGTGTATTGTTACTATCGTAAATGGCCGCTTCATCGGCACAAAATGCCATTTTAGTTTCTGGGTTTACTAAAAGTACAGATTCTAAAGGATGATCGTAATCGGCTTCAAAAAATGCCTGACTATTTTTACTTCCCATTCTGGTAAATGCCAAGCCTATGGCAAAAATGAGCAGGGCAAATAAGGCCATCACAATAAAATCAATCTGTCCCATAGGGTAGTTTAAGTGGTTCAATTGGTTTACGAATAACAACGAATGGCAAATACTGCAGCGGGTACAGTAGCCGATGGGTGCTCTACTTCAAGCACTAATTGTTGTGTAACAATCGGCTTTGGTAAAACAATATGGTTGATGGTTTGATAATTACCGGTCACTTGATGGATGATGTTTCCTTTATCATCTTTCAATGTATAATTTCTCACACAAAAAGGCATCACATGTTCGGGATGCGACATGAGTACCGATTCCATCGGATGGTCATAGTCTGTATCAAAGAACAAATCAATCACTGCAATTTGTTGTGGTTGTTCCCAAGTCAAAGTGATAGATGGATTGGAATCCTTCCAATCTGCTACCCAAGCATTGGGTGCCGATGTTGGTCGGTCGATACCGTTTCTAATATTGCTGGCAGCAAAATCAGTAATGCTTTCTTTTAATTGTAAAGCAATGTTTTGTCCTTCGGGTCTACGTTGCGGACACCAAAATTCAAATGCTTCCATGCCAATATTGTCGGGTGGATTCTGTTTACCAAAGTTGGATACTGCTTTGTTGATGTGATTGAACACACTTAAAATACCTGTTACCCTTTGTTCGCTGTAATACAGTGATACCAACTCATTTTTTAAAATGCTGATGAAGACATAGCCATCGTTTTTGAGTTCGCTGTTGAACTGAATCGGAATTACATTTCTGCCTACGTGCAATGACACCGTCTTCTTTTCTAAGGTGATATCAGGTGTATGGTTATTTGGTTTGGAACTAATGCGTAATTCAATGTCAAGCGTTGTATCAGCTGAAGCATATGCATCTATCACTGCGGCCGGTATTTTTCCTTTTTTGATTGGCAGCATTTGTGCAACGGAAGAAATGATAGGCTTCTTGATATCAGAAATCCGTAGCGCATCTAAAGCCAATTCACTCGATGCATGAATGTTAGCTGTTTGTGTAAGGTCATTGCCATTGTTGAATACAACGCCGGGAATGTAATGCCCCATTTGTAGCAATGATTGTTGCAGTTTTTGCATGTAATGATTGGCCACCAACTGATTGGGCAATAGATTTTTTTGATGACAAAGTGCTGCTGCCATTCCAACTGCCTGTGCGGCATAGGCTGCTGTAGCCATTACTCTGGTAGATGCAAAAGCCACATGTGTTACACTGATAATTCTTCCGGCTAAAAAAAGGTTAGCAATATTTTTACTATACAAACTCCGATAAGGAATTTGGTAAATGCCTTTGCTATGCCACTGATTGCAGCCGGGCTTTTCGCTAAATACGCCATCAGCAGGATGCAGGTCGATGGACCAGCCGCCAAAAGCAACAGCATCTTCAAAAGTTTGCTGCGCAACAATATCTTGCTGCTTCATGATGTAATCGCCTTCAAAACGGCGGCTTTCTCTTTTCCCCGGTATGGTTCCAACCCATTCTAAAGTCATGGTTTCTGCTTCCGGAAAGTTGCCGGAGTTTTTGATATAATCCCACACACCGTACACCACTTTCCACAATTCCCACTTTATTTTTTCTGTGTCGTGTACCGTGTCTAGTCTTCCGCCATATTCAATCCACCATAGTTTGCAACCGTGTTCTTTGGTATTAAAATTTCGGTACCGAGGAATTTGTTTGATATCCGTTAATGCAAAAGAGGGGGCTACAAACTTCACCGGTTTTTGAGTGTCTTTGCTGTAGAAATAGAGGGAGTGGCCAAGCAATTCTCCATAGCTTGCTTCTGGGGCAAACAACTCACCAAACTCTTCTTTCGATTCGGCACCCATTCTAAAACTTGCACCGGATAAAAAGCCTACAATGCCATCGCCGGAAGCATCGCAAAACAAAGGTGATTGAATGAAATACTCGGTGGAGTTTTGGCTGCAAAAACCAATCACCGCAGCTATTTTATCTGCACCATCTTTCTCAACGGCATACACTGCTGTATTGAGCAATAATTCAATGTTGGGTGCTTGCTTTATTTTATCCAGCAGTATACTGTCAAAAATCAATGCATTGCCTTCGGGGTTGCGGTACATGTTTTCAACGAGAATTTCATCTACCACACCACCTTCTCTTGCCCATCGGTTATTATTGCCCATATGAGAAGTGGCACCTAAAATCCACAACCGTACTTCGCTTGATGCGTTGCCGCCCAACACAGGTCTATCTTGAACCAACACTACTTTTAGTCCTGTTCTTGCTGCAGTAATGGCGGCACAAACACCGGAAAGACCACCGCCAACAATGGTTAAATCAGTTGAAAGTTCTATTCTATGTAGATTGCGTTTATCTACGCTTTCTGCTCTTATCATGGTTGTTATGTATTAATCTCATTATTGTCAAATAGGCACCCATTCAGTTTTTTCACTTCTGCTTATACACCGGTTCTGTTAGTGTAATTTCTAATATGGTTGTTGCCGGATTTAGACTGTAATCAACACCACTAATGGTGATGGTTTTGTTTTTATTGTTCGTCCATTTAAGCTCTTTTCCATCATAGAGATTCACCACTTTACTCACTTTTTTATTTCCTAATGATTGGGTGGTGAAAGTTCCTGATTTAAAGGCACGGTATCCTTGATAGACATGACAATAAATTTTATTGTCATGAAATGTAAAACCAAACTCACCAAAAAGTGGTTGCCATGGGCCGCCTCTTGTACCATAAATGCCTTTCCCAACTTTCGATAACCAATTGCCGGTTTTAAAAAGTACTTCTTGCTGATTTTGTGGAATAACACCTTCTCTATCCGGTGCAACATTCAACAACAAATTGATATTTCTTACTACACAATTTGATAAAAACACGACTACATCTTCAAAGCTATACACGTCTCTGCCCGGTCTATAACCCCAGCCTCCTTTTTGAAGGCTCACACATTTTTCTCCATATTGTTCAAAACGAATATCTCCAGAAGTTGAACTACCACCTTCTTCAGCATGTACATCACCCACCCATGCAAAACGTTCGTTCACCACTAAATCAGGTTGAAATTTTCGAACCAAGCCCATAATGCCCAATGGCTTATTGGTGCCTGCTTCTTTGGTAATATATTTTTCGTTAACAGGCCATTCATTATTAGGATTTTGATATTGGCCGGGATCCCAAAACTTTTTTTCTAATGCAGGGTTAACCGTTTGACCCAACCAACCACCATCCCAAAACATATAATCTATTTTTCCATAGTCTTTTAAAATAGTGGTTACTTGTTCATACACTTCTTCTTTCATATCTCTGGCATCAGCTTTATGCCAAGCTGCTGTTTTATAGCCCCAAACATTGGGCTTACAATCTTTTCCTGTTACGTCATAATAACCCGGATAACGCCAACTCATGGGTGAATAATACATCCCAACATGCAATCCTGCTGCTCTTACCGCATCGGTATATTCTTTGATTAAATCTCGTCCCAAATCTTTTTTGCTTGTCCAACTAAAAGGATGTTTGCTATCAAATAAAGCATACCCATCATGATGACGAGTAGTAAGTGCCATATATTTCATGCCGGCTTTTTTGGCTAAAGCTGTCCATGCATTGGCATCGAATTTTGCAGCAGTAAATCCAGTCTGAGGGTCTCTAGCTCTTCGTTGATAATATTCATGACCCCAAGCTTCTTGATGTCTTACCCATTCAGCACCTTCCGGCATAGCGGCATATACACCCCAATGAATAAACATGCCAAATTTATCGTTGAGGAACCAATTCATTTTTTCATTAGGAAGTTGCTTAACACCATCTTCTTCTTTGAGTATTCTTTCAGGAATGTTTACAAACTCTTGAATGCTGGGTTCTGGTGCTTCGCCTAAATAAGTTAATTCAACTTGATCGGCATAAGCACTTCCTTTTCCTGAAGGATGTATGAATGAAATCAGTAATTTATCTGTACTAAATGCGGTTTGAAATTCGATTGTTAATTGCGTATAAGTGGTAAGTGCACTTGATATAGATTTTGCAGTGCCACCAAAATCACTCACCATAAATTGAATTTCTTCGGCACCGGATTCGGTTTTTACATAAGCAGAAATTCGATAGAGGCTATTGGATTTTACTTTTGTTTCTTGAATACAGAATCCTCTTTCTGGGCCAATCTTAACGGCATATTTTCCTGAGTATGATTCGTTGGTGATGGTTGAACTCTTGGTTCTCCAATATTTCCAGCCCTCTAAATTGCCCGTTTCAAAATTTGCATTTATAATGAGATGGGTATTGTCTTGAGTAATTCCTTGATTGGTTTGTGATTGTACAATTGATGGAAAGATAAAAAGTAGAAGAAAAGCAAACATAGTGCTATAACGCAGGGATGTTGAAGCGTTTTGAAGTGATATAGGCATTTTGGAAATGCATGTAACAGCCGTTGTTGGCTTTACAATATCACTGTAAAATGCAGTCCATTTTATTTGATTCATATGCAAGCTTCGGGTTACTTTAGGCAATCGACAATGCAATAGTAGTAGCCTTTCAATTCTATTTACTTTCAAAAAGGCTTATTTTTTAGTGGGACCGTTCCCAAATAAAGGGACCGTTCCCACTAAAATGCACCACATTAAACGCTTGTATTACTATAAATTTGTGGGAACGATGGCAAAAGCACTCATTGTTTCAAACAAAAAGACAGCTAAAATGGGGCGGTGAAATTCAATTCCCGTAAGGAAATAAAGCTCCAAAAGCCATTTAGATGGTAATAAGGCAATTAAAATGGGTCTGCTTTAGTAAGACGAATTAAAAAGGTACCAATGAAATCACATCAAATAACGATTAAGGATATTGCCAAACATCTCAATGTTTCTAAATCTACCGTGTCTCGAGTATTGACAGACCATCCAAAGGTTAAGGCCGAAACGAGAAAACTCATCCTTGATTATGCAGCGAAAGTTGATTATCAAAAAAACCATTTTGCCACTAGCCTTGTAGCGCAAAAGAGTAACTTAATTGGGATTATCGTGCCTGAATTTATGAGTTCTTATTTTCCTAAAGTGATAGTAGGAGCACAGGATGCCATTTGTAAAGCAGGCTATAATGTGATCGTTGCACAATCGAATGAAAGTTATGAAACAGAGGTTTCAAATGCAAAAGTGATGATGGCCAATCAAGTAGATGGCTTGCTTGTTTCTGTAACGAAAGAAACTAGAAACTTCGACCACTTGAAGGCATTTCAACGCAAGGGTATTCCCATCGTTTTCTTTAATAGAATTTGTGAAGATATGGATGTACCTAAAGTAGTTGTTGATGATTATGAAGGTGCATTTAGGGCTGTAGAACACCTCATTCAAATTGGTAAAAAAAGAATTGCCCATTTGGCGGGGCCTGACAATTTATCTATCAGCCGAAGAAGATTGAACGGCTATTATGCGGCGCTGAGAAAATACAATATTCCCATTGATGAGTCATTGATTATTTCTTATGATTTAACGATGGAGAAAGTAAATATTTACATGAATCATTTGTTGAATTTACCGAATCCGCCGGATGCTTTGTTTGCTATCAACGACCCTACAGCATTTGAAGCTATTCAAATCATTAAAAAAAGGGGCTTGCGAATTCCTGAAGATGTTGCAGTGATAGGATTTAGTAACGATCAACTCTCCGCATTAATTGAACCTTCGCTAACAACAGTATCGCAACCGGTTACAACTATTGGCGAAACTGCCGCAGCTATGTTATTGCATTTGATTAACTCTGATATGAGTGAGTGGAAGCCCATTACTAAAACACTAACTACAGAGTTAATCATCCGAAAATCAACAGCGGGATAAAAGCCCAACTTTACTTAGTATATGCTACCCCAATAATGGGTGTATCATAAGTCGTATTTGGTTGGATATCTTTTCAGATAAAAAAATTGTATTCCATCTCTTTTAACAAACCTACTTTTATGTAGTTCAACATTGCATTGTACCCATGTTTTTGAAACTGCATACTCCTTAAAGCATTTTTACCATGAAAAAATTAAGCACTACGGTTAAGTTGATTTGTTTGCTAACAGTAGCCACATTTGCTACACTTTTTGCACTTGCACAACCGCCAGAAAAATTTATCAATATTAGTGTGGTCCCAGATCATAGTGATTGGTTATATACCCTTGGCGAAAAAGCCAATTTTACAGTGAGCATAACACAGTCGGGAGTACCGATTGCCGTAACCAATGTTCGCTATGCTGTGATGCCTGAAAAAATGCCAAAAGAAAAATCCGGTATGCTCAAACTCCAAAATGGTGTAGCCACTCTCGAAGCAGGATCGATGAAAACCCCGGGTTTTTTACGAGTAGAAGTGGAAGCCGATTACAACAGTAAAATCTATAAGGGCATTGGTACTGCTGCTTTTGAGCCGGAAAAAATTCAGCCCACTGTAAAAACACCTGCCGATTTTATGGCATTCTGGGAAAAAGAGAAAGCAGAGCTGGCAAAAATTCCATTGCAGCCAAAGCTGACTTTAGTGCCTGAAAAATGCACCGATTTGGTGAATGTATATCATGTTAGTTTTCGCAATTTTGGTTATTCCCGCATGTTTGGCATGTTATGCATACCTAAAAAAGAAGGCAAGTACCCTGCGTTACTACATGTGCCCGGTGCCGGCATTAGACCTTATACCGGTGATATTGCCAATGCTGAAAAAGGGGTGATTACATTGCAAATTGGAATTCATGGTATTCCGGTAAATCTCGACCCCGATGTGTACGTGGCATTAGCTGAAGGAGCTTTGAAAAATTATCCCGGGTTTAATCTTGATAGTAAAGAAACTAGTTATTACCGCAGGGTATATTTAGGTTGTGTTAGAGCCGTAGATTTTTTGAGTCAGTTGCCACAGACCGATACTGCACGGATAGGAATTAACGGAGGCAGTCAAGGTGGAGCTTTATCCATCATCACCGCAACATTAGATAGCCGTATCAAATACCTTACTGCTTATTACCCGGCAATGAGTGATATGACCGGCTATCTCGAAGGCAGAGCCGGAGGCTGGCCGCATTTGTTTGCAGGACAAAGTCTTGCTTTAATGAACAAGCCCGAAAAAATTGCCACCGTGGGGTATTATGATGTGGTGAGTTTTGCAAAAAACCTTAAAACGCCTGGCTATTACTCATTAGGATTTAATGATGAAACCTGTCCGCCTACTTCTATGTATGCAGCTTACAATCAAATTAAAGCACCAAAAAATTTATTTATTGTACAAGCAACCGGCCACTGGACTTATCCTGAGCAAACCGAAAAATTAATGGGTTGGATGTTGCAACAATTGGGTGTGGGTAGGTATTGATGGATTATCAGATTTGTTAGCTTGGTTTAAAAGACCGACAAACGAAAAGATCGGTTGTTTTGCCATTTTCATCAGCGCAAACTACATAACCAAATTTGTAATAAGGAGCAAACGATACGCCGGCAAATACTTCAAAACCAGCTAATGGTTTTCCTTTTTGACAACCGGCACAAGTAAAGTTGGCAAGTTCCACACGAAAGTCTTCGGGGTGATGGTGCATGATATAATCGAAATGCTGCTGCAAGTCTGATAAAAATCTGTATTTATCTAAGTCTTGTAATTTCATATCCTCCGAAATGTAGGGCTCTACTATAGATGCATCTAAAGCAAAGGCCGCCTCTATAAATTTTTGGTACAGCAAGTCATTAGATATAGACTTTGCTATTGCCACATTTTGTTCATTAACAGCATTGAGGTTTTTTACAGTTTCCATATGGCTTTACTTTAAAAGTGAGTAATGAAATTAAACTTACTTAATTAAGAATGGAACTGTTGTTAGTAAATAAAAGCTGGTATGAATAGCTTGAAATGTGATGTATTTCTAAGTGATAGGTTTGGCGTGGATTGTATTGAAGTAGCGAAATATATTTTTTGAAAATTCAATTACACCCTCAACCATTGCCCCACAACATCTTTTACTCGGTAATAAGTTTCTTCATCGGGACAAACAATGCACCAACCAAATAGCATTTCATATTTTTCAAAACAAATAACAAAGCTGAGGTGTTTGCCTCGCAGTACCCAATTGTCCCACCAAACACCTTTGCCGTCGTGGTCTTCGGGGAGTGGGTTATCTTCATCAGGAGGTTCAATATTGGTAAACGCTTCATAAGCTGTTGATAAATCGTCGGGGTTATAATCGGCTTCAATAAAAGCAGCAATATGTGGCATAGCGTGGTAAAAACTACCCATATGTTCTACGCCATCAACAATATTGCGTTTGGTTGGTGCTGCCATTGTTAAAGATTTACAGGTTGTAAAGTATTGCCCACTAATTGTGCTTTGTTGAAATAATACACACTGTAGCGGCCACAAAGGTCTTCGCCATCGGTTACAAATCCACTAGCATTGGCAGCATGAATAAAAGCTTGATGCTGTGCTGCAGGTATGTTGTAATGCAAGTTGCCATCATCACATAATCGTAAGGCTAAAGGCTTAGCAGCATCGGCAGAAAATAAATAAATAACAGGAGTATCATAATGCCGAGCAAACAAAAACAAAGGTAATACAGCCGGTAAGTTGTTTACGTTAAAGCGATAACCAATATTAGCGCTTTTCACTCCGCCCATTCTTTTAAACCTATTTTTTTTGCTATAATTTTCAAATGGAAACTCAGCAATAAAATCCATTTTAATGGATTGCATTAGAAATAAATCTGTAATATCTAAATTGATTAATAGTTCTGCTAACTGTTTCGGAAAATGAATCACATAATCTGCTTTGCTACCGGCAGGATAAGCCATTTCGCCATATTTGTTTGTTGAAGTATCTATCGGTTGAAATGGTAACAAATGATCGTAATATTTTTTGAGCCTAGCCGCTTCTTTGAGGTTGTCAAAATTAAAATCTGCCCCATAGGCTTGTTGCATTCCGGCAATATAATTGTCGATAAATGGATGGCTTTTAAAAATAGCTGTTCTAACAATTGGTGTAAGCATCTGGTAGTATTTCAATCTTCAAATGAAGTGTAACTTTTTCTCAAACTATCAGGCAAAAAAGGAATAGCAAGAATATCGGCTAATTGCTGTTCATCGGCTCCTTTGTTCACATAACAATCTACCATATCTTGTATGGTAATGTTGTAAGGCGATTGTTCAACTAACTTAATATCAGCACCAGCATAGATTGTTCCTTCTTGTATCACCTTAAAATAAATACCATTGCGTTTGGCCGCCATAAACTGTTGCAACATATCGGGCAAATCAAAACGAATATTCAGTTTAAAGCAAGGAAATCTAGGTTGAATAGCTTGTAATACAGTAGTACCAATTTGATAGCAGTCGCCAACGCAAACCATACCATCGGTTAACCCATCGGTTGTGAGGTTTTCACCAAATAAACCATAGGGCCAATCGTTTCTTTTCAATACTGTTTTCCAATATGCATAATGGCTGATGTCATAAGCATATACCGCTTTGTTGATGCCGCCGTGGTGTTTCAAATCTGCCTGAACATCGGTTTCAATTCCGGTTAAACTAACCTTGTAGGTGTCTGGAGTTGATTGTTTATAAATTCCTGTCGGTAAGGTTTTGCCTTGCCAATCCACCATTTTTGCCCGACCGATATTGAGCGATACTACCTTCATACGATAAATATACAGCCTGAAGGGTAAAATCTTATTTTTAAGCCATGAACGAAGCGCAACAGGAAAAATTGAAAGACAAAAAAGAAAAACTACAATCGGCATTACGAGTTAAAGCACAAATACATCGTACGATTACCCCACAATGGATGCCTTTGTTACAAGAATTGAAGGCCAAACAAGTTGCTTATTCCATCATCATTGCATCTTGCATGGAAGCAGGTGATGAAGCTGCTTGGCAAGAACAATTGGCTACGCCAGAATTGGCGGCGTTGGGCTTTTCATTTGAACAAATGCTATATGGCAAACATCACGATGTGCCTTTTACCAATAAGGTGAATGCTGTTTTTTCGGATGAGTCAAGATCATCTCGCTATACACCACCTTTACCGTTACAAACCGATATGTATAATCAGCCTTTAGCTGTTATATTGCCTGCAGCAAAAGCAGCCTTGGGTTTTACAGATGAACAATTGTATTTGTGCAACGCCTATGAATCAACGGTTATCAGCGTTGGATATGAAGGATTATTGCAACTGAATTTGGAACAATACATTGGTTTAGATGATTGGTTAATTACCACATCAACCATTGATTGGTTGATGTGGTTGGGTTGGCGGGGAGATTGCTGTTGGGGCCGAGCAAAAAAATAAGGTTGCCATGTTAAACAGCAACCTTAATTCTATTAAACCAACAAACAATTATTCTGCCTCTGCAACTACTTCTTTCACTTCAGGAATCATACGTTTCATCATGCCTTCAATACCGGCTTTTAGCGTAATCATGCTACTTGGGCAACCGCTGCAACTACCTTGCAACATCAAATTTACCACACCCTCGTTATAGCTTTTAAACTGTATAGCACCGCCATCCATTTCAACCGCAGGTTTTACATAATTCTCCAATAATTCTTTCACTCTTTTTACAATATCATCATCATCGGCGCTAACGGTATTGCTAGCTTCTTGTTTTACTTTAGCTACTTCTTCTTCATTTACAACTACGCCGCCATTTTCTAAATAATCTTTCAAAAACTGCTTGATAGACGGAATCACATCTTGCCAATCTTCGGTATCGCTAGTTTTAGTCAGCGTAACAAAATTGCTGGCAATAAACACACTTTTAATAAATGGAAAGCTGAACAATTCTTTCGCCAAAGGAGATGGACCGGCCAAACTTTCGTCAGCAAAATCAATGCTTTTACCAGGATACAATAGTTTGTTAGCCACAAACTTCATGGTTTCCGGGTTGGGCGTCATCTCGGTATATATACTAATGATAGGATTACCTGTTTTAATCATGTTATTGCAATTTATCGGTACAAAAATAAAACAAATGCAGTGCTGATAAGGTTTAGCCAACGCTAGAAAGCTCATTTTTTCGTTAATCGAAACCATCGCCATCGGCATCATGCCATTATCTTTGCGGCCATGCAGCAAAAACCTACGCTTTTTACTTGTTTATCTCCGGCCTTATTACACTTGTACAATTGTAAAGATGCCGTTGTGGTAATTATTGATGTTTTCCGTGCTACTTCTACTATTTGCACCGCTTTGTACAATGGGGCAGAAAAGGTAATACCGGTAGCGGATGTAGAAAAATGTAAGTCGATAGGCACAGCGTTGGGCGCCATAACTGCCGGTGAAAGAGATGGTAAAGTGATTGAGGGTTTGCAATACGGCAATTCTCCGGCAGAGTATCCACGTAGTTTTATAGAAGGCAAAACTTTGGTATTAACCACTACTAACGGCACCAAATTGTTGCACATGGCGTTAGAACATGGGGCTGCGGATGTAGTTACCGGCTCTTTTCCCAATTTAGATGCGGTTTGTCAGTTCATCATCGGCCAAAACAAAAATGTGATTTTAGGCTGTTCTGCTTGGAAAGATCGCTTCAATCTCGAAGATTCTTTATTTGCTGGGGCGGTTATACACCAGGTAAAAGAACATTTCACTATTCATTGCGATGCTTCATTAATGGCCGAGCAGATGTACGATTTGCATAAACATGATATGTACGAATTCATCACCCATACCACTCATTGGCACCGATTGGCAGCATACGGTTTAGAAAAAGATTTGCAATACTGTGTTACCGAAAATGTGGCCAATTGTTTACCTATTTATAAAGACGGTGATTTGGTGGTGATATAAATCAGATTTTCTTCTTGCTTTTTTTGAGACCTTTAGGACAGTATGGCTATCCTCAATCGGCGCAGCAAATTCTTTTTACTATCTTTTTTAAAGCATGACCTTAAAGCAAGTATAACAGTGTTTTTTGTAGCACTGCCGCTTTGTTTGGGTGTTGCATTAGCATCAAACGCTCCTGTTTATGCCGGGTTAATTGCCGGAATTGTGGGCGGATTGATTGTTACGCTATTCAGCAAGTCTGCGTTAAGTGTTAGCGGACCAGCCGCAGGCTTAACGGCCATTTGTGCAACTGCAATTAAAGATTTGGGTTCGTTGCAAGCATTTTTTTTAGCAGTTAGTTTGGCCGGTTTTTTTCAAATATTACTAGGGTTGTTTAAGTTAGGCGGATTTACCCATTTTATTCCTTCAGCGGTTATTAAAGGAATGTTAGCAGCCATAGGTATTATTCTTATTTCTAAACAAGTGCCTTTACTACTCGGCTATGATAAACCTGATTTCTGGACGAATGAATTCTTCAACCTCTTTACTTTCAATCATCTTTTTCAGCGGATAGAAAATTTCTATTACAGTATTTCTGCCGGTGCAATTGTAATTGCATTATTGTCTGCCGCTTTAATGATTGTTTGGAAACGAAAGCTTGCTGCAAGCATTTCGTTTTTGCCAACTTCTTTTGTGGTTGTTGTTTTTGGTGTGTTGTTATCTATAGTTTTACCACAACTGTTTACCTCATTACAATTGAAAAACAGCCAATTCATACAAATAGAAGGCAGCATTTTTGATAGCATTCACCTGCCCAATTTTACAATGATTCAAAACAATTTAGCGGTTTGGCAAACAGCTGTAGTTATTTGTTTTGTTGCCACTTTAGAAACATTATTAAGCATAGAAGCGATTGATAAAATAGATCCATACAATCGTATAACGCCACAAAACAGAGAGTTAGTAGCACAAGGTACAGGCAACATGGTTAGTGGTTTATTAAGTGGGTTACCCATTACAGCTGTTATTGTACGAAGTGCAGCAAATGCGGAAGCGGGGGGAAAAACAAAATTAGCTTCATTAACACATGGTTTATGGTTGTTGCTTGCTGTTTTAGTGGCAGTGCCACTAATCAATACCATTCCCTATTGTGTACTAGCCGTTATTTTAATAAGAACTGGCTATAATTTGGCCAAACCAAGTATGATTGCAGCAGTGTACAAACAAGGAAGAGAACAATTTCTACCGTTTATCATTACCGTGATTGCTATTTTGTTTACCGATTTATTGATTGGTGTATTGATAGGCATTGCATATGCCATTTACTTTTTGGTGAAACATACTTACCGAGCCGGATTTACAGTAAGAGAAGAAAAAATAGGTCATTTGCAAAGTTATTATGTTGAGTTAGCACTTAATGTGAGCTTTCTCAACAAGAAAAAAATCATGCAAATGTTAGACCAGCTACCATCTTATGCTGTAGTCGAAATCAATGGTACAAACAGTGTTTATATCGATAGGGATGTGTTGGAGATTTTTCAAGATTTCAAATCTAAAGCACATGCCAAACATATTCTACTTACCCTAAAAGCCATACCCGAAGTAGAAACCATTGAACTGCATTAAGCTTAGTTTGTTAGCGCTTCATTAATAATTGACTGCTTGGTCTGCCACAAGTCTTGCGTACAGCTAATATTTAGCTACTTTTGCCATTCTAAAATCTAGTTATATGCCCGGTTTTGAATTTTTTGGTGCCGAAGAAAGAAAAGAAGTAAACGACGTATTAGAAACTGGTATTTTGATGCGTTATGGCTTTGATGGTCCTCGTAAAGGCATTTGGAAGTCGTTAGAATTAGAAAAAGCCATTACAGAAACTTTTGGCTGTCAATATGCTCAATTAACGAGCAGTGGAACAGCAGCGTTAACTACAGCTATGAGTGCGTTGGGTGTGGGTTACGGCGATGAGGTAATTATGCCGGCATTTACATTTGTGGCCAGTTTCGAAGCGGTATTAAGCGTTGGTGCTATACCGGTTTTAGTTGATATTGATGAAACACTGACGTTAAATCCTGCAGCGGTTAAAGCGGCTATTACACCAAAAACAAAATGTGTAATGCCCGTACATATGTGCGGTAGCATGGCAGATTTAGATGCGTTAAAAGCCATCTGCGATGAGCATAACTTAATTTTATTAGAAGATGCTTGCCAAAGTATTGGTGGAACCTACAAAGGAAAACATTTGGGTACCATTGGTCATGCCGGTACTTTTTCTTTCGACTTTGTAAAAATGATTACTTGTGCCGAAGGTGGTGTAGTGATGACCAATAGCGAAGAAGTGTTTACAAAGGCTGATGGATTTACCGATCATGGCCATGACCATAAAGGTGTTGACCGTGGGGCAGATTTGCATCCTTTTATTGGCTATAATTTCCGCATCAGCGAATTACATGCAGCAGTTGGTTTGGCACAAATTAGAAAGCTTGATACTTTTCTTACCATCCAACGTAAAAACAATAAACTATTACGTTCTTACTTAGAACAAATTCCTGAAATCAGTTTCCGTAAAGTGCCCGACGAAAGTGGCGACAGTTGTAGTTTCCTCAGTTGGTTTTTACCTACCGAAGCATTGACTAAAGCCGCTGTGGCGGAGATGAAAGAACAAGGTATTTTAGCCGGTAACTTTTATTGGTTTGTCAACAATTGGCATTACATCAGCAAGTGGGATCATTTAAAAAATGCTACTACTTTGAATCGTTTGAACGAAGTGCAAACAGCAGCTTTGCAGCAATTGAAGCATACTACTTTCCCCGAAAGCGATGCCATTATGGGTCGTTGTGTTTCTACTGCCATTAGTTTATTGTGGACCGAAGAACAGATTAAAGACAAAGGCGAAAAAATGGTAGCAGCCATTCGTAAAGTGATAGCAGCAGAAACGGTATTGGCATAAACTATGCATCAGCATTTCGAAAATTACATTTCCGTTTACAGCAAAAAAGGCAAAATAATTTCTATTGCTGTTTATGGACTACTGTTTTTGTTATTGGCTTTGTCAAAATGGTTTTTAGAAGAAGCGGAAAGTCTTTGGCTGAAATGGACTGCGATAGCTTTAGTGGCGTTAAATTTTGCTAGGGATATTTGGCGAATGAATAAACTATCCAAAGTAGAACTGTTGATTACTGACGAAAGTATTCATTACAACAATCCGGCAAGATTTGAAAGCAGAGACCTGCAATGGAAAAATATTAAATGGGTAAAAATAGAAGCCTTAGCTATCCATTTTTTTAGCCAAAGCAGTTTTAGAAATACGTTGCCGCTGAAAGATTTTAAGCCGGAAGATGTGGAGCAGATTCATCACCGGATTACAACAATGTTGATACAACATCACATTCAATTGGTTGATAAAGAAGGGAACGCTATTACAAACACTTGAGTTTAACAACCAGCCATGTCAAAAAAACTACGCTTTGTTCTGATTGTTTTGGTAATGGCAGCAATGGTGTTTTTTTATTTTCGCTATCAATTGGTGTTTCGGTGGCAGCAGTATTTATTGTCGAGTATTTCAACAGCTGCAACCGTAGATAACCAACAATTTGCAGCAAAAGATTCAGTCCATCAACAACATCTTATTTATCAACTCAAAGGAACTGAAAGACTAATTCCGCATCGGGTTAATTCAATACAGCGTTTACAATTTCTCTATCCACACTTCAAAGGATTTGAATGTGATATTCGGTTTAATACTGCTACCAAATTCTTATACATCGGTCATGATGAAAAAGACATCAGCGATCTTACATTACCCGATTTTTTAATGGCAGATGCTGATAAAAAATGCTTTTGGTTAGATGTAAAAAACATTGACAGTAACAATGTGCAACCGTTTTTATTGGCATTAGCACAATTAGATACAGTGTATCAACTTAAGCAAAGAGTCATTATTGAATCATCTGATTTATCTGCCATCAAAACAATTGCAGCACAAGGCTATTTAACGAGTTATTATGTTCCTGTTTATGGTGAAAAGACAATGTCGGAATTAGCTACAGCTGCCATTGGTTATGATGGATTGGTGTCGCAAGAATATGCCTTGTTGCCACAGCTCAAGGAAAAATTTCCGAACCACCCAATAGCAACTTGGGAAATTGGTTTTACCCTATCGCATAGCGGTAAACAGTTGGCCGACTTTGCCAATAATAAGCACATACTGTGTTGTATGATTAATGTAAAATCTCCCAACTATCGCTAATTTGCTGCCATGAAATTATTAAAGCAGTTTTGGAAAAGCTATGCCGTATTAGTAACGGTGTGTCTTTGGCTGCTCTTACTGTTTGCGTTGCTTCGATTGATTTTTTACTATTATAATCTTTCCTTTTTTTCAACAGCGCATCAAGATGTAGTGCCTGTGTTGGGTTGGGGTTTGCGATTAGATATTGCTGCAATGGCCATTGCAAATATTCCGGTTTTTGTGGCTTATCTATTGTTACGGATGTGGCAAAATAGGCCGCAATTTGTTGTTACATTTTTACGAGTATTTTTTGTGTTGATGAATACCTTAGCCATTGCATTAAACGTAATTGATATCGGTTATTTTAAATACACTAAGCATCGTACAAATGCAGAACTGTTTTATATATTTTCAGATTCATTAGGTTCATTACCAAGCTTACTCACCACATTTCTTGTATTGTTTTTACTCTTTGCTGTATTACTTATTGTATTAGTGTGGATGTCAAAAAAACTTGCCATTCATGCAGTTACCATTAAACGCCAAGTAGTTGAATTATTGCTATTAGTGGTTTTGATGACGGCTGCTATTAGAGGTTGGGGAGAAAAAACTATCATGCCAACATCGCCATTGTTACATATTAGCCATGAGTATTTGCCCATCAGTCAAAACAGTTTTCACAGCTTTGTGTATTCACTCGTCAAAAAACAGAATCGTTTAAAAGAAAAACAGTATTACACTACTGCAGTTGTAGATAGCCTTGTAAACACTAATTATCTTATCAATAATTTACCCGATAGCTTTCAACATAAGAATGTGATGATTTGTATCTTGGAAAGTTTTTCAAGATGCTATACCGAAGTCGGTCATCCGCAAAAAGCCATCACGCCATTTTTCGATTCATTGATACAAAAACACTGTACTAATTTTCCCAATGCGTATGGCAATGCTTATACCTCTGCACAAGGAGTGGTGAATATTTTGGGTAGCATGTACACGTTGATTGATGAGCCTTATTTTTATTCCGCTTATAACAATACTAAGTTTGAATCTATCGGTAAGATCTTCAAACAAAAAGGATATAACACTAATTTCTTTTTAGGTGCAGGAGAAGATCATTTTGGTTTTAGTAAATGGGCAAAAATGGCCGGTATCGATAGTCACTACAATCGCATCACTTACAATAACGAAGCCGATTACGATGGTAATTGGGGCATTTTTGATGCACCTTTTTTTCAATATACCGCAATGGTACAAAACAAGAAGCCACAACCATTTTTTTCAGTCTTGTATAATATTTCTTCGCATCCGCCATTTACCATTCCAACATCTTTACAAAAGCAATTTGCTCATCCTAGCCTATCACTGGCACAACGTTCTATTAGTTATGTAGATTATAGTTTCAAACAGTTTTTTGAAACCGCTAAAACAATGCCTTGGTACAAGAATACTGTCTTTGTTTTTGTTGCCGATCATTGGTTTAGTCCAACCGATACAACACCGTACTCCTATACCAATTCATCAGCAGTTCCTATTTTCATTTTCGATCCGTCAGATAATACGGCAAAGTCAATTCCTACCCTTGCATCGCAAGTAGATGTTGTGCCAACCATTTTAGATTGGTTACACTATTCGGGTACTTATACCGGGTTTGGCAAAAGTTTGTTGCGACAAAATTCCAGTCCACATTATGTCTTGAGTTATACCGGACAGGTAGTGCAAATTATTACAGACGATTGGGTATTGGGTTTTAGCGAACAACAAAATCAAACCGTATATCTCTATTCATACAAAACCGATAGTACATTCAAAAAAAATCTTTGTAATACAGCCGCCTATAAAACGGCACAGCAACAGTTAGAACAAATAGTGAAAGCCAATATTCAACAGTATAATAAGTCGTTGCTGCAACGCAGTTTATATTAATATATAGTAGTGGCAGGCAGCAATGGTTTAGCTCCTGCTTTTTGTTCCATCGCATCAGTGTAGGCAAGACTACCTAATCTTAATCGCAAAGGAACTTTTGTTTTTTTCTCCGCCAACCATTCTTTTCTACAAATAAAGCCTAAAGTACTGTTATAATAATTAGCTTGTATAGTATTGATGGTATAAACGGTTACCGGTAATTTTCCGGAGTACAATAATGGGGTAGCATCCTTTACTGTAGTATTAATTAAAGGAATGATAGAAGGTCTAATAATAGTAGTATCGGTAGCTTGTGCAAAGCCGTTGAATACAAATAAAATATGGAACAAACAAATACTTGAAACCCTCATCGTAGCGTTAATTGTATGTAAATTTACGGCGTAAACACCAATATAGATTGTTTAACAACAGTCACCAGAAAAGGATATGTCATTAAGTCAATCATTACAACAAAGATTATTACAAAAATTGTCGCCACAGCAGATTCAGTTAATGAAACTGTTGCAGGTGCCTACGGCTAATTTAGAAGAGCGGATTAAAGAAGAATTAGAAGAAAATCCGGCTTTGGAAATTACAGATGAAGGTGCAGATGATGGTTTACAAGATGAGATTAAAGATGAATTTGAAAATAGTGAAGAGGATTATGAACTAGATGGCAGTGAAGATGAATATGATAGTATTGATATTAGCGAATATGTAAGTGATGATGATGATGAGCCCGGCGATTATAAAATGAAGGATGATAATTATCCCGAATTAGATGATAAGCAAGTGATACCTGTAAAAGTAGAACGCAGCTTTCATGAATTATTGGTGGAGCAATTGAATTTGTTAGACTTAGATGACCGCCGCCGTAAAGTAGCTGAACAAATTGTGGGCAGTATTGATGATGATGGATATTTGCGCCGTGAGTTATCTTCCATTTCTGACGATTTAGCATTTAGACAAAATATTAGTTGTACCGAAGCCGAAATTGAAGGCTTGATCAAATTAATTCAGCAATTTGATCCACCCGGAATTTGTGCCAGAACATTGCAAGAGTGTTTATTGCTGCAATTAGATCGTAAGCGACATGAAAGCAAGGGCGTAGAAACCGCCATCAAAGTATTAGACAAATACTTTGAAGAGTTTACCAAAAAGCATTACGAAAAAATACAAAGGGGTTTAAACCTTTCTGATGAAGGATTAAAAGAAGTCATCAATCAAATCATTAAACTCAATCCAAAGCCCGGCGGTAATTATAGTGAAGTGAATAGCACTAATGAAGGTTATGTAATTCCCGATTTTTATATCATCAATAATAACGGAAAGTTAGAGCTATCGCTGAATAGTAAGAATGCTCCCGATTTGCGAATTAGCGAAGGGTATAGAGATATGCTGAAAGACTATGACCGAGGCAGCAAAAAAGACAAGCGGCAAAAAGAAGCCGTTATGTTTATTAAGCAAAAAATTGATTCTGCGAAATGGTTTATCGACATGATTAAGCAGCGTCAACAAACTTTATTGGGAACTATGGGTTCTATAATGGAGTATCAACAAGAATTCTTTTTAACCGGCGATGAAACAGAACTACGGCCTATGATTCTGAAAGATATTGCCGAAATGACGGGCCTTGATATTTCCACAGTAAGTAGGGTAGCCAATAGCAAATTTGTGCAAACAGAGTTTGGCACCTATCGCCTTAAATTTTTCTTTAGCGAAAGCTTAAGCACCGACAGCGGAGAAGAAGTGAGTACCCGTGAGGTAAAGAAAATATTGAGCGATATGATAGAAGCTGAGGATAAACATAAGCCGTTAAGCGATGAGCAATTAACCGATATGTTACAAGAAAAAGGCTATAATATTGCACGACGAACTGTTGCTAAATACCGGGAACAACTCAATGTTCCCGTAGCAAGATTGAGAAAAGAATTGTAATCAACATGAATCACTCTTTACCTACTGCTTATCCAAAATATTTGAGCATACCGGCAAAATTATTGTCCTATATTTTTCACCCGTTATTTATACCGAGCTATGTTTTTTTAACTGTGGCTTTTTTAATACCGTATGAGTTTGCTGGTATTACTTCAAAAGGTATGCAACTGAAGTTTTTTGGCATGTTTTGGACAACTGCTTTTTTTCCTGCCTTGGTGGTATTTTTATTGTGGCGTTTAAAATTCATTTCTAGTATTTATTTACATGAAAAGAAAGAACGCATTATACCTTATATCACCACCACATTCTTTTATTGGTGGATGTATTACCTCAGCCGCAATTTCACTGATCAGCCCGAGGCGTTCAAAGCTTTCTACTTTGGTATTTTTATCTCTGCTTCTGTAGCATTAACACTCAATAATTTCTTCAAAATCAGTATGCATGCTTTAGGTGTTGGCGGGGCATTAACCTTTATGATTGTGTTGGCATTTATCTATAGTATGCCAATTGGCATCTACATCAGTGCTGCAGCAATCATAACCGGATTGGTATGTACAGCCCGTTTTTTGATTAGTGACCATACGCCGGTGGAAATTTATGCCGGCTTAATTACCGGTATTATTTGTCAATTGATTGGCGTTTGGTTTGTGTATTAAATTGAAATCATCTTTATCATGTCAATTTCTAAAGACCCTTTGCATGGCAAAACATTAGAAGCCATCTTAACCGAATTAGTAGCATATTTTGGTTGGGAAGAATTAGGCAAACGCATTAACATCAATTGTTTCAACAGTAACCCCAGTATAAAATCGAGCCTTACTTTTTTACGCAAAACAGATTGGGCAAGAAAAAAAGTAGAAAGCTTGTATTTATATATGCTTCGTAAACAATAATTATTGATTTTGGGTGGCAGGTTGTTCTGTCTCCTCTACCGAATTCATTACAATAGGTGTTCGTCTATTTACAAATTCATTGATATAAATACGAACCAGTAGCAGAAACAGGGCAATCAGAATGGGCCCGAATACCAATCCAATAAAGCCAAACAAATTCAAGCCGAGTATAACACCAAATACAGTGATGAGTGGATGTACATCGCCGGATTTTTTCTGAATCATAATTCTGAATACATTATCCACTGTACCCACAATACCAAATCCATACACCAAAATAAATACACCTTGCCAATTTTCGCTGTTGGCAAAAAACAGAATGGCAATTGGCACATAAGCTAAAGCTGCACCAACAAATGGTAGCATTGCTGCAATACAAGTGATGACAAACCAAAACCAAGGGTCATCTACACCACAAATAAAATATCCAATTAATGCCACAACGCCTTGTAATAAGGCAACTAGTGGTATTGCTAATGCATTAGAAATAACCAAGCTTTTTAATTCGGTTCCTATAAGGTTGGTGTTTTCATCTTTAAGTGGCACATATTCGTACAGCCAATATTCCATTTCTCTACTATTCACCAACATAAAATAGAGCATAAAATAGAGAATAATTACTGAGAGTATAGAGTTGAATGTAGCACCCACAATATTGGGTAAACTCTCCGCTAATGACATGCTTATTTTGTTGATATTGCCTTCAGACAATATCTCCATATTTAGCTTTGTTTCTAACTTGCTAACAAATACATTAACTGCATTAATAACTTCTGATGAGTTTTGAACGGCATAGCTCACTTTAGACGTAAGCATAGTTAGCAACAATCCTATTGGTACTAGTACAATGAGAAACGAAACAAACATTAATAATCCGGCAGCCAAAGATTTTTTCCATTTGCGTTTGCGAACCAAATTATCCATGCTGTTACGCATCAACATATAAAATGTAAGTGCTCCTAACAAAGCCGGTAAAAATTCAGATAATTCTATAAATAGAAATACACCTAAAAAAATGAGCAGTATATAAAAGGTAATTTGTCTAAGCCTATTGGCATTAACGTAAGCCATAACTAGTTTTTATTCTGTTCTAATGTACAACAATAATACCAGTTTCTAAAAACGAGGACAAACTACTCTGCTTCCTTCGTAAGAACGATTACGCAATTTGGCAATGTATGACATGGTTAATTCTAATCCGCCACGCCATTGAGAAGCAGTATTTAATTTAGACACATTAACATCATAACTAATGCCAATATTGAATCGTTTAATGTCCAATTTTACTACCGGAATAAAAGCATCGTTCCAACGGTAAAAACCTCCAAAGTACAATGTAGTGGCTAAACCATCATCATAATTGCGAGACAATTCGGTACCATACAATACGCCGCCCAAAAATTGTTCGTTGCCGCCTTGTTTAAAATAATCGGCAAACATTACAATGCTGTTATTATCACTTGTGGGTGAAGACAAACCTGCATTCAATACCATTTTGCGGGGCAATCTACTGCTGTCGCCATTATCGGCATAAAAAGATACTTTAGGTTTAAGCAAATGAAATCCGGCTATGCCGAAATAATATCTACCATAATCGCCAAAGCCATTGCTAAAAGTAAGTCCGGTTGATAAATCCCAATACGTAAAACCTGTTCTATTAAATACTTGTTGTGTTGGATTGTTGGGGTTATAAGAACCGTTGATAAACTGATCGCCTAATTGCACTTTTGTTGGGTCGAACTGACTGTTTACCGGACCAAACATAAATGCACCGGATATATAACGATCAATATCTGAACTCAATGATTTATGAAAATTAATAACCGGAAAAAATTGTGTACGTTTTAGTTTAATATCTCCCGCTGCATCTTGAGACATTTGTAAACCGGCGGTAATCCAATCATCCCATTTGCCAATAGGAAATTTATATTCGATACTTGCCGCTGAAGTTTGAAAAGGAACGGTAATGCTACCCCATTGGTTGCGGTGAATGCCAATCATTCTAATATCACCATCAAAAACGCCGGCTAATGCCGGATTTCTCAGCAATGGTTTTTCATAAAACTGCGAAAAAGTTAAGTCTTGTGCCAACACAGCAACTGCGTTGCACAACACCAAACTTATCATTAATACCATTTTTTTCATACCAATATATTTTAACCGATTAACGGTATTATTTACTGACTTAATCGTTCACGCCTTTACTTTACAATTGCTACGTTGCCTTTGTACACAAAAGGTGTATCATCTTCGCAAAGTACTTCACAAGTGTACACATATACATCAGGCGAAGCAGCATTGCCACCACGTATTCTACCATTCCATGCATGTGATGCATCGTTTGGTGGGAAGTTGGCTCTTTCAAAAACCACTTGACCCCAACGGTTAAATACTCTGAAAGACTTCACCAACTTGATGCCTGTTCCTCTTACCACCAACAAATCATTGATGCCATCATTGTCCGGTGTAAAGGTGTTTGGAATAAATACTTGTGTGCTTTCACAGAACGCTTTTATACACATGGTATCACTTCCGGCGCAGCCGTATGCATTAATTGCTTGTAAACTATAGCATACATTTTTCTTAACGCTGACAAGTGGTGTTGGACAATTGTTACAACTTAAATCTGTAATCGGACTCCAGATGTAATTGCGGATTGGTCCGTTAGTAATAGATGGATTTAAAGTAAAGGTTGAACCAGCTGCTAATGTTCTATCCTGCCCTAAATTAACCACCGGATAACCACCAACTGCAACGGTTACATAAGCAGTATCAGCAAAGCAGCTAAAGTTATCGGTACCTATCACTCGGTAAATAGTTGTAACGGTTGGACTTGCAATTGGATTAGCACTTGTAGCATTATCTAATCCTGTAGCAGGGAACCAAGTATAATTGGTTGCACCGCTTACCGATAATCTTGTTTGCTGACCAATACAGATAGAATCATTTCCTGATACTTGAATGTTAAATGGTTGTGCTACACTTACCACAACTGTATCTCTGTTGCTGCAACCAAAATTATTAAAGCCGGTAACCACATATTGCGTTGTAATAATTGGATTTGCAATTGGATTTGCAATAGCAGGATTGCTTAATCCTTGGAAAGGTGTCCAAGCATAAGATGTTGCGCCATTAGCATTGAGTTGTGTACTTTGACCACGACAAATCAACACATCTGTACTTGCGGTAACATTTGGTCTTGGGTGAATGGTTACACGTTGTTCTGTGGTATCAAAACAACCGTTTGTAGTACCTGCAATCAACTGAACAATATAAGTTGCCGGTATTGTAAAGTTGTACGTTGCCACCGGTGTAGATGCGGTAGCACTGTTGCCGAAATTCCAACTGTAGAAATTTACTGTATCAACTGAATTAACCAAAGATGTAAATGTGATAGGCTGACTAATACAAGCCACTGTATCACTAATAATGCCTAGCACCGGTTTGTTGTCTACTTTAACAAATGTTGGTGTATAAGCGGTATCGGTACAACCACTGTTACCGGTGATAATTAAACGGATTGGCCAAGTGTTGGTAGCTGTATAGTTATTTTGCGGATTGGGCTGTGTACTTGTATTGCCATCACCAAAATTCCAGCTGTATTGATTGATGCCGAAAAATGATCTTGAAGTATCTGCAAAGCCAACTGTAGTATAACCACAGAACCGTTGTTGAGCACTTGTAAATCCGGCATTGATATTATCAACTTTAATGGTATCAGTACCGGTTAAGGTAATGCGACAACCACCGGTACCAATTAATTCAACCGAAGGTATGTACCTGCCAGGTAATGGATAAGTGTAGAATATAACATTGTTGGTACTTGTAATACTTACGCCATTGCCAAAGTTCCAGCGGATAGAATCTGTATTGGCCGCTGTTACTTGCAAACGAACCGGTCGATTACAAATGAAACCATTATCATAACTCAAGGTTCCGGTTGGGCCTTGCACCAATACTTGTCTTGTTTTTTGATATGTACAACCGCCGGCGCTTCTTGCAATCATGGTAACTGTAAAGTTGCCTAATGCCGTGAAAGTATGCGTTACCGAATCTCCGGTTGCTGTATTGCCATCACCAAAATTCCAAGTGGTTAAAATAGATGGTCTAGAGCGATTAATGAAAGTAGTAGTAAAGGGATGACATCCGCCCAAAGTATCTGTAATATCAAATACACCGGGCTGTGTAGCCACAATACTTACTTGTTTGGTGATGCTATCTACACAAGCATTACCGGGATTATACTGTCTGCTTGCAATTAATGTAACCGGATATACTCCCGGGGTAGCATAAATTTTTGCAGGATTGGTTAGGGTAGATGTTGAACCATCGCCAAAGCGCCATAAATAACCAATACCCGTTGGTGTACTTTGATTGGTGAAACGAACACTATCGCCGATACAAGCACTCAATGGATTAGCAGAAAAATTAACCGTAGGTTTTTCAAATACTTGAATGGTTTCTGTATCTGTGGTATCGCTACAGCCATTGGTGGCTTGCAATATCACATTAAAGGTGCCGGCCAAATTATAAGTATGCGTTACCGTATCAATATTGCTGAAAGTATTGAGTGTGTTGCCATCACCAAAATCCCAACGGAACGAAGATGCGCCGCTGCTGTTATTGATGAAGTTTACAGTATGGGGAGCACAGCCTGTTACCTCATTTCCATTCACTGCAAAATTAATGTTGATGGTGTTTGGTGCTACTACAATGGCAAAGCGTTGTGAATCTACACCACACTCATTCGTAGCTTTTAATTTAACAAAGAATGTATCCGGCACACCGGTAATAAAAGTATGTTGTAATTGTCCGGTGGTTGTTGTAGTTAAAGTACTGCCGTCATCAAAACTCCAATCATACGTTACATTACTGCCCAATGAATTATTGGTAAACGTTACCGTAAATGGTGAACAACCTGTAGAACGATTCGGCGTAAATAACGCTTTTGGTTTAGATTTTACTCGTATTTGTTTTGTTGCAGTAAGGGTATCGCAAATGGTAAATGCTCTCAATGTTACGTTGTAAATCGTATCACCATAAGTAGCACTAGTAGCATAGTTAATACCAGGTGGATTGATGGCAGTAGAGGTTTGTCCGTTACCAAAATTCCATAAGTAATTAAAGGCATTTACATTGGGTGTGTTATTGGTAAAGTTGATGGTTAAAGGACCGCAGGCAGCCGTATCACTGGCTGCAAAAGCCGGTTCGGGCTGATCGAATGTATAGAATTTAACTTCCATACTATCGTTTCTACAAACAAAGCTGCTGGTCACCACTAATTTAATAGTAACCGAATCGCCATCATTGGTTATGGTATATCCCGGGAAGTTGATGCCGGTTCCAATCAATACATTATTGGCATACCAACTGTAAATATTATTTCTATCGGGATAAGGTGTAGTAATAATATTAGTTGATGTGATATTGAATGGTGGACAGCCAATATACGTTGATGCCGTAAACTGTGCTTCTGCATCCGGATTAACGGTAATGATAACTACATTACTAGTGCTTGATTGAGCACCAGTACAAAACTGTGAGGTAACAACTCTACGGAAACGAGTGGTTTGTGTTAATATACCAGGGTTGTAAGATTGAGCATTTCCGCCAGGGATATTGGTCCACGTAGTTCCACCATCAATACTTTGTTGCCAGTTGTAAATGAACAAACCATCTGCACCGGTTGGTATAGAGCCATTGATAATAGCGGCATTCGTATTGGTACAAATCGTTTGATTGCTGTTGATAGAATTATTACCAAGCGGTGGTTGTACAATCACTAAAATTCGTTGGCTAATCGTTTGACAAGGAGTAGAGTTTACAATTCTGCGATAGTACAAAGTTGTAGCTGCTGTAAAATTATAAGTAGGCAATGTAGCTCCTGTAAGATTTACCCAAGTAATACCATCGACACTTCTTTGCCATTGGTAAGTATATGCACCATTTCCACCCGTTGGCGGTGTGCCGGTTAGCGTAACCGTTTGACCCGTACAATACGTGTTGGTTACAGTATCAATTATATTAATGATGGATGGATAGTTGATGACTTCAATAGTATCTCTACTTGGCGGACAAGTGCCGTTTGCAATTACCCATTCAAAACGATAAGTGCCTACCACTAAATTAGAAACGGTTGGATTAGGAATAGTTAGTGATGAAAAATTAGCAACGGATGGTCCGCTTACTTGAGCCCATGTTCCTGTTTCGCCAATAGCTGTAGCATTTGCTGCTAGAATTAAACCGGTTTGATTACACAATTGTCTATCGCTACCGGCATTGGCATTGGTTACCGGAAGTACAACGGTTATGATGGTGGTATCAGATGGTGTACCACTACAAGAGCCGCTTTGAACAATAGCCCTGTACCAAGTAGTGGCCAATAAGTTGGTATAAGCGATGGTAGTAGCTGTAGTAGCGATAGGTGACCAAGATGCACCGCTGTTGGTAGATAACTCCCAACGAACGATGGAACCTACAAACCCGGTGAGTGTAATATTTCCATTATTCGATCCTCTACAAACGGTAGCATCGGGATTGGTATTTCCGGCAATAGTTGCAGGTGCTACATTAATAGTAACCGGAACACTTATTGCCGATGTAGTACAACCATCTGCTATGCCTGCCGATACAACAATCACCCTTACTGCAAAAGTATCTTGCACATTTACAAAACTGAGCGTTGGTGTAGTTACGGCAGTATCAATCCAAATATTATCATTAATTGGTTTGGGATTGTATTGCCATTTTTGAATAACTCCGGTAAAAGAACCCAAAGTGAAAGTTATATTGTTGCCCTGACAAGTATTGGTGGTGTTGGCAGTAGCGGTTCCTACAACCGGTAAATCATACACTCTTATAATTACCGTATCCGCCGAAGGCGTACATCCGGCATCGTTAGTAATGCTCCATACTAATTGGTAATTACCGGCTGCCGCAAAGCTGAAACTTGAATTTGAATTGTTGTTATTGCTGAAACTTCCATTACCGCCTGTTGGTTGATTGATAATAGTCCAAACACCGGTTTCAAATGGCCTAGCCGATATATTGTTGGCAGCAAGGGTTACACTGCCTGAAGTTACAAAATCACAAACCACTCTATCTGCACCTGCATTGGCAATGGAGATAGCCGGACGTATCGTAACAGCAACTGTATCTTTTGTTGGCGGACAAGTTCCATTAGCAATTTGCCATTCAAAAGTATAAGTACCCGGAATTAAACTAGTGGCATTGATGGTTGGTAAAGTATTAGAAGATAATACAGCAGTATTGGGTCCGCTGAGCTGTGTCCACAATCCTGTTTCTATGGTGGATGGCGTATTACCTGTAATAGAAGTATTGGTAACATTACACAACAATTGATCTACCCCGGCATTGGCAGGAGTAACCGCATCTATAACGGTAATGATAGTTGTATCGGATGGTGAACCCAAACAAGCGCCACTTTGTACGATAGCTCTGTACCATGTGGTGGTACTAAGATTGGTATAGGTAATAGAAGTACTGGTGCTGGCAATCGTATTCCAAGTAGAACCGTTGTTGGTAGAAGATTCCCAACGAACAATAGCACCAATAAATCCAGTTAAAGTAATGGAGCCGCTGTTTAAATTTCTACAAACGGAAGCATCCGGTCCGGTAGTACCGGCAATAGTAGCAGGTGCAACATTAATGGTGTAAGGAGTCGCTGTAGCAATGGTGTTACAGCCATCTGCTAAGCCTGCAGATTGTACAATGACTCTTACAGCAAATGTATCGGTTACACCAGCAAAAGTGATGGAGGTATTGGTTACTGCAGTATCAATCCAAATATTATCATTTATTGGTTTGGGATTGTACTGCCATTTTTGAATCACTCCGGTAAAAGAGCTTAACGTAAAGGTCACATTATCTCCTACACAAACATTAGGATTACTTGCAGTGATAGTACCTGCAACCGGCAAATCATACACTTTAATCAGCACAGTATCTGTTGAAGGTGTACAACCGGCATCATTACTTATCGTCCATACCAAAGTATAAATCCCCGAACGGGCAAATGAAAACGCTGTGTTATTTGTGTTGGCATTTACAAAAGAACCGGCACCGCCAACAGGTTGGCTGGCAATGGACCAAATGCCGCTTTCAAATGTTCTTCCGGCATTGATATTTGCGGTAAGGTTTACAGAGCCGGTAGCAGAAAAATCACATACCACTTGGTCTACACCTGCATTGGCAACAGTGATGGTTGGTCTAATGATGACTTCAACATTATCGGTTGATACAGGACAAGTGCCGTTTGCTAAACTCCATTGAAAAATATAGGTACCGGGAATTAAAGCTGAAGCGGTAATGTTTGGTGTGTTGGTAGCAGAAAGTGTTGCAGTGTTTGGACCACTCACTTGAGACCAAGTTCCATTTTCAATAGTAGCCGGTGTATTGCCCGATAAATTAGCAGTAGTGGTAAAACATAATTTTTGATCAAGTCCGGCATTGGCTGTTGTAACCGGATCAATCACCGTAATTACAGTAGTAGTAGAGGGTGAACCTAAACAAGCACCACTTTGAACAATTGCTCTATACCAAGTGGTAGTGCTAATATTATTGTAGGCAATAGAACTTGCCGTAGTTACAATTGGCGTCCAAGTTGTACCGTTGTTGGTCGAAAACTCCCAACGAACAATATTGCCCACAAAACCGGTTAAGGTAATGGAACCACTGTTGAGGTTTTTACAAACGGTTGCGTTGGGTCCGGTAGTGCCGGAGTTGGTTGGTGGCGCAACATTTACGGTTAATGGAGCAGATGTAGCAGTGGATAAACAACCATCGGCTAATCCGGCAGATTGTACAATTACCCTTACGGCAAACGTATCTTGAATATTATTGAATGTGATGGAACCTGCGGTTACTGCAGTATCTACCCAAATATTATCGCTGATGGGGTTTGAATTGTACTGCCATTTTTGAATTACTCCGGTAAACGAACCTAAAGTAATGGTCACATTATCGTTTTTACAAACATTAGGATTGCTAGCGGTGATGGAACCTACAACCGGCTTATCATATGCAACAATATCAATTGTATCCCTACTGGGAGCACAAGCCGAAGCATCATTACTGATAGTCCAGATTAAACGATACGTACCCGAACGGGCAAAAGTGAAAGTGGTATTGGCAGCGGTGTTGTTACCAAATGTTCCATTTCCGCCGGTAGGCTGACTGAAAATGTTCCACTGACCAATCTCATACGTTCTTGCAGGATTATTATTAGCAGCAAGATTAATTGAACCGGTGGTTTCTAAATCACAAAACACTTGATTTGCACCTGCATTGGCAGTGGTAACAGTTGGTCTGTTGTAGATAACAATCGTATCATTTCTCGGTGGGCAACTGCTACTACCACGAATTGACCATATGAAAGTGTAGACATTATCTGCTGTTAAACCTGTAACAGATGTACTGTTTAATCCCGGGAAACTAATTGTTGCTGCCGGTCCAGCAATCTGCGACCATGTGCCAATACCAACCATTGGTAAATTGCCATTCAATAAAGCAGATGTTGCATTACATAATCTTTGGTCAGGCCCGGCATTGGGTGCAGTAGGAGTTGGTCTTACCACCACAAACAAAGTATCTATTTCGCCAATACAACCGGTTGGTCCGGTAACAGTTATAATGTATCTAACCCTAGCATTTGTAGTGCCGGTATTGTTTAAAGTATGATTGATGGAAGTAGTTGTTACCGGAGTAACTTGACTGCTAAAGCCGGTAGCTGTGCCGGAAATTAATGCTGCTGTCCAAATGTAAGTTACACCTGCTGCATTGGTACTATAAGTTATGCCAATGGCCGAATTGTTGCAAATGGTATCTAGCGGCAAAACGCTGATTAAATCCGGTTTTGCTTTAATGGTAACATTGAGTTCAAAAGGCTCACCAATACAACCATCTCTGGCTGGTGTAATTGTGTATCTAACAATGGCATCTGTAGTAGCACTAGTATTGGTTAAAATATCAGCAATATTTCCGCTGCCGTTGGCAGATAATCCGGTAACGGCACCGGCTAAAAGTGTTGAAGTCCAAGTAAAACTGCTTCCGCTAACCGTAGATATTGGTGTATGTGCAACACTGGCATCGCTACAAATGGTTTTGGAACTTGTAACACCGGTATTTCTGGGTTGAATTCTAACAATTAAGGTATCTCTTCTTACCGGACAAACCGTTGGACCTTGTGGAGTAACCGTAAAAATCAAATTGATTAAGCCTGAGTTTTTATCTGGTGTACTTAAGGTGTAGATGGGATTTAAACTGGTAGTACTGGTAAAGTTTCCAGTTCCTGTTGTTGACCAAACTGTACTTGCTGCTAAACCGGTGAAAGCAGCATTGAGTTGTAAGCTGTTGATGTCGTAACAAATCGTAGAATCTTTAACCGGACCTACACTAGCTGTTACAGGCCTATTAAATGTAATGTTTTGATAGACCGTATCGCTACCGCAATCATTTTGAAAAATCAAACGAATATTATAAGTAGCAAAGTCTAAAAATTCGATATTGGGGTATTGAGAACTTGGTCCAGTGCCGCCAATATATCCAAAAGTGCCGCCGGTAACGGCCCATTGGTAAATTTCATTACCTAGGTTAGTGTTGAAAGTTGGTCGGTGAGCACCATGTGTAGCAAAGTCTATAGTACGAATATTACAATAAGTAACTGCTCCGGGGATAGTAGCATTTGCTTCATCTATCACTTCAACATAGCGCCAATTGCTTTGAAATACACCACAACTGTTAGCAGCTGTTAAACGCATCCTGTAATCACCCGGCACTAAAAATGTAAAAGTAGGATTGGGTGCATTGATACTTGGAGTAACTGTGTAAATCCCTGTACCGGCAGGAATAAGTGCCCCGGTAATATTGTTATACACCAACCACTCAAAATCCATTGGGCGGCAGGGGTTAGCGATAGTAAGATTCGTAGGCGTAAATGTTAAAGGGGCACAACCGGCAATGGTATCTCTGCCATTGATTTTAAAATCAGGATTTGGAACAGGCTCAATACATATTGTCCTAACATGCTCTGCTAATCCACAGGTACCATTATCAACCACTAATCTAATGATATGGGTACCGGCAGTTGTAAAAGTATAATCAAAATGAGGAGGTGGGCTTTGTTGTAAACTATCTGAAATTAGTACGCCATCTACATACCAGTAATAATCTGCATTAACTGTACAAACACCTCCTAAAAAGGCTTGACCGGGGTCACTAGTATTTGTAAAACGAACCAATGTATTAATACAAGTAGTGTCTATTCCACTGAATCTGGCAATTGGTTGTTTGAAAATTTTTGCTCTAGTAGTTACTTGAGGCTGGTCACAATTATTTTGAGTTACTGTTCCCCCCATAGCGCTGCTTAAGTACCAAGGGTTTAATAGCGTAGTAGTTACATTAAACGACACATTTGCACTGTCACAAGATGTAAATGTATAGGTATGGGAAAGATTACCGTTTAGGGCAAGTAATTCGCAGTGTTTATAAACTGATGCGGCACTTCCATCCCCCCAACTAATTTGATATTGTGTACCCGGAAAATTATTAGCTATGCCGGTAATACTATCTAAACCCATAACAAAAGTTAATGGTGTTGGTAAACAACCTTGTTGCTCACCATCGGTAGATAAACCCAATCTATTGGGTGAATTAATTAGGAAATATGCCCTAGTACTATTGATGCTACCATTGGTAGCTTTTACGATATAGGTATAATAATGTCTGGTTAAAAAATAATCTAAATCTCCACTTCCATTGAATGTAAGCCCACTTTGTACATTTCCGGTAATTTCATTTTTAATGGTTGCCGTAGCGGTAGCACCTGCAGAACTTTGGTTTTGTAGTCTTATGGGTTGATTTAATTGACCGCTACAGTAACCAAAAGCTTCGTCGGTTCTCAAAATTCTACTTGTTGGAAAAGGGTTTGATCTTGCCCTTACTGCTGTGCCAGTTGCTTGTACTTCAAAAGCTACAGTAGCACCTGAAATAATAGCCGGGTTGGTGGATTTAACTCGCAACTTATAATTAGTGCCCGGTGTTGTTGCTGCAGGAACAATACCGTTAACAAAGCTGGCAAAAAAACCATTATAGGTTCCTATCATGGTTTCTGTTGCAAAATCATCAGCCGATAACCACAATTGAAATACGTTTCCAGTGTTGTAGCACCCAGTTACTTTAAAAGGCACCGCAACATCAGAGCCTTGTCCATAAATGCCCGAAAAAAAATTGGTATTGTCTATGGTAATAGTTTGGCTTTTCAGTAACGAATTGCTACTAAATAGGATAAAGAGGAGCCACACTATACTTTTGGTATAGGTCTTGTTGAAATATTGCATCGGTTATTAGCTAATAGAATGGATTATATAATGCTCAATTTGACAATAATATTGTAATAAAGGAAAAAATAATATCAAAAGAGCCTTTTTGGTTACAAAAAGGCCCTCTTGAGTCACTTATCCACACTTATAACTGTACTTTTTTCCATTTTCCCTTTTTGAATAAGATGATACCTGCTATGGCAATCGCTGTCTCGGCCAATAAAATGGCCAAAAAAACACCGGTTGTACCACCATTAAAGGTCTTTGCAAACAGATAAGCCATCGGAATTTGGAATAACCAAAATCCAAAAAAGTTGATCCAAGTGGGAGTTTTAGTGTCACCTGCTCCGTTAAACGAACTGGTTACCACCATGCCAACACCATAAAACACATATCCTAAGCTGATGATTCTCAATGCCGTAGATGCTTCTTTTACCACTGCGCTGTCACTATTCATCCAACTTAAAATCGTATCTCCACCAAACCAGAACAATAAAGATACCCCAATCATAAATAGCGTACTGTATTTAGCGGTTTGCCAAACACTTTGCTCGGCTCTTTCGGGTTGTTGAGCCCCTAAGTTTTGTCCAACTAAGGTTGCGGCTGCATTGCTCAATCCCCAAGCCGGCATTATGAAGAAAATAATCAGCCGAATGGCTAAAGTATATCCGGCGATAGCCGTTTCCCCAAAACCTGAAATAATCCGAACCATAAAAATCCAACTGCCCGATGCAATGATGAATTGCAAAGTACCCGTCCAAGCAATATCGAGAATCGCTTTAATAATACTACCTACCGGCACAAAATAGCTTTTCACCAAATGAATAACGCCATTGCCTTTCAGTAAATGGTACAATTGATACAATACACCAAGGCTTCTACCACAGAGTGTGGCAACCGCTGCTCCGGTTAAACCCAATGCAGGAATTGGTCCCAAACCTTGAATAAAAATGGGACAAAAAATAATATTGCACACATTGGCAATGATTAAGCTACGCATGGCAATAGAAGCATCTCCGGCACCTCTAAAAATGCCGTTGATTAAAAAGAGCAGCATGATTACCACATTACTGCCCAATGCAATACGGGTATAGGCTGTGCCTGTGGCGATGATGGACGAACTTGCACCCATCAGTTGCAATAAATCGGCGGCAAAAAATATGCCTACCAAGCTAATAAGCACCGAAATAGCAACACCTATTAACATGGCCTGTGCTGCAGAACGAGCCGCCTGTTCAGGATTTTTTTCTCCCACTCTTCTGGCAACTACTGCTGTTGCTGCCATACTTAAACCAATAGCTACAGAATAAACAATGGTAAGCATAGACTCGGTTAAGCCTACGGCTGAAACTGCTTCGCTGCCTAATTTGCCCACGAAAAAAATATCTACCACAGCAAACAGGCTTTCCATGAGCATTTCCAACATCATTGGAATGGCCAATAAAAAAATAGCTCGGCGAATGCTGCCGGTAGTATAATCTTGATTTTCGCCGGTTAGTGATAATTTAAGTAGGGATAAAACTCCCTTTATGCCCTTGCGGGATGATTGAATTGAAGTCATGATAAAATTGAAATATAATGAAAAATACTCCGGGTATGCGGAGAAAGACAAGGCCTAACGACCAATTAAAAATGTGGACCCGGAAGCGAAGTGGGCAAACCGAAGTCCGGTTTAGCTGTTCATATTCGTATCTTTTGTAAACGATGCCTATTGCGTTATTTTGTGCAACAGTAAAACGAAAGTAGAAAAATTATGATGTAATAGCGAAGTTTTTTTGGATTAGCGGTGGATTTGGGGAGATGAAAGTGGGGATAGGGAGGATAGTTGAAGGTGTAAATAATAGATAAGTGGTCAAGAAATGGAAAAGGGTTTAATATTCCTTTACCGAAATGATATAAACAATAGCGGGGTTAGATGGCCATTTGCTATACCTCAAAATAAACTTCAAATTCCTTACTTTTTCATTGGTTACAATGCCGCCGCTTGCATCGGTGGTATAGAAAATATAAGGCTTGAGTTCGCTTTTTGCAGCATCAAAATAGTACAACTTTTTGTTGGATGAAAATTCCAGCAGCACAGTATTTTCTTTTTTGAGGGCTTGTTTGAAAATAAAAGTGCCTTGAGCAACTTCATCGTTAAACGATTTTCCATTTATGAAAATAACCCACCCGAAAAATAATATTAATAATTTCAAAACCATTTATATTAAGCTTTTTAATATGGGAAAGGTTAATTATAATTTTTAAAAAGAAGCCATTAAACTACTTGATTCAATGGCTTCTTTTAAGTAATATTTGTAATTCAACTTATTCTTTGGGCTTTGGGCCGAAAGGGTCAAATATTGTGCCTTTACTCCAGTCCCAATTGTTCTCAGTTTGTCGCTTTGATTGCTGTTTATCTGGATCTTGTGGATTAAACATATGTGGCAAAATTAAATTTCCTGTAATAATTATTTTCCCAGAACCCCCACTTAGTTCCACAGGAGTTGATATTATCAATTGGCCATTATTAAATAACATTGTTGTTTTTTCATTCTGCAAACTATTATACATATCCCAAATTGAATCATCGTTAATTTGATTTTTCTTTTTGATTAAAGCAAAAGCTACTATTGAGCCATTGTTATCAAGCTCATTGATTGTAGGCTGAGTAAGAATTAGTTTACAGCCTCGGTTTCTAATGCATAAAGGTGCATCTTCTTCAGGAAGTAACTGCAGAGTAACTTTATCTGTTGGTAAAATTGGAAAATCGCAACCGTTATTATTATGTAAGTCTGGCCCTGGAACTAATATACTTTGATTACTGGAAAAATCGAATTTCACCATAATTGATTTATATTTCATCCAGAGATTTTTTGGATGAGTCTTTGAATTAATTGGAAAGTGTTGAAAATCGTAATTTCCAAGTGAATCTGTTATTGTTTGAGATAATAGAGTCTTTTTATCAGCAGCATAAAGCTCTATCATTATTGCATTCGGAATAAATTTATCTTTAATAAAGGGCTTTAGCGCAGTCTTCATATTAGTAATTGTTCCTAAAATAATAAAATCATTAGGCTTATATTTTACTGACCCTTTTTTCTCTTTTTTTATTTTAAGAATAAATCTTTCAGTTTCTTCTGGTACTGTAGTATTGTCTTTTGGTGGATAAATTGAAATTAGATTCGGAAAAGTACAATCCAGATTTATAGTTTGCCCGGAAGTATTTTTAATTTGCCTAGTTAGCCGATAGTTGGATTTACCTCCTTTGATTCGAGGTGGGAAGGGTCTTATACAACCACCATCTACGATGGCATTTTTCACAAAGTCATTGTATGTGGTTTTGGGCGGCAGTGATAACTCAATTTTTTTTGGAATAAAAAAAACAGTCTTATCATTTGATATGGGATTATATGGGATTATTGTATCCTTGTAAATGGGAATAACATTTGTACCCTTTTTTGAGTTTGAGTTTTGAGTTTGTGCAAATGTTAAAGTAGGCGAAATGATAATTAAAAATAAGTTGATGTACTTTTTCATGATAAAATAATTTTGTTTGTGCCTACTCTGTTTCAGGTTTTCGGCTTTGCCTGTAATGGGCGATAGCTTCTTGCTGGTATGGTGTTAAGCAAATAGCATCTACAAACCTAAATTGCTGAAGTGGCAACAGTATTACAAGCCACATTGTATAAGCGTAGGAGTTAATTGTATAGGTGTAAGTAATTTAACTTGAGTAGTAATGTTTGATAAGTAAAATACTTATTTTCTTCTCAACCATTTTTCAAACCTGTTGAGCAGTTCTTCTTTTCTACGAGTGGCTACAGGCAGGGTTTTTCCATTGTCTAGCTTTACTTCGCCACCATTGCCTTTTATGTATTCGGCAAGGTATTGCAGGTTAATGATATGCTTATCGTGTATGCGTATGAACTGTGTTTCGGGCAGCAATTTTTCGTATTCACCCAATTGGCGGCTTACCAATATTTGTTTATTGTTGGTCAAATAGAATTGAGTATAGTTGCCACTACTTTCACAATACACAATATCGTTCTGCTTCACAAACACCAAACTGTTTTGTGTGGCCAAAGGAATTTTTGTATCGCTATTTTGTAGTTGGGATTGCTCTAAAATTTGCAGCAATCCTTGGTTAATGTTTTTTTCTTTAATGCGGTTAATGACTGCTTGTACAGTTTGCTTAAAACTTTGCACTGCAATTGGTTTGGTTAAATAGCCAACAGCATTTACTTCAAAAGCTTGTAGTGCATAATGGTTGTAGGCAGTAACAAATATTACTTCAAAAATTATGGGCTGCATTTTTTGTAACAATTCAAATCCTGTTATGCCAGGCATTTCAACATCTAGAAAAACTAATTGTGGTTGTAATTTCCTTACCAATATTTCGCCATCTGAGGCATTGGTGGCAACACCTACAATATCCACAGCTGCAAAATGTTCTTTCAATAAACCCTTTAGGTAAATAGAATTATTTTGTTCATCATCAATCAGTACTGTTTTAATCATTATTAAAGCAGTTAGGTTATTTGTTGTTTTCGGTAAGTAAGCTGTATTGGAACATAGTAGCTTCCAAAGCCTTTAAAAAGTTAAGTTAAGGGAATTTTTAACGTAACGCATGTTCCGGAACCAGTATTTTTCTTTTCTGCTATATCGAGTTCAATATTATGAAGAGTAGCCCTACGTTTATTTAGCTCCATACCTTTCGATTGATGATAGTTTGCCTTAGACTCATTAATTAAGGTAGACTGTTCTATGCCAACACCATTATCATCAATAATAATTACCAACAGATTATTATTTTGATGAATACGAATAGACAGCAAACCTGTTTCTTTTACAAGATTCCCAATACCATGCTTAATGGCATTTTCTACATAAGGTTGCAAAATTAATGCTGGCACATATATGGTATTTGTATCTAGGCTTTCAGCTATTTGTAAATCAAATTGTAATTTTTCGCCAAATCTTAGTTGCTCTAATTGTACATAATTGACAATATACTCAAGCTCATCTTGCAAAGGTATTTTTGCCTCAGTCGAAAATTCTAAAGTGCTTCTTAATAACTGCGAAAACTTGTCAGTGTATTTGTCGGCTTCTTCATATCTTTTTTGATAGTTCAAGCTTTTAATGGAGTTTAAGCAATTAAAAACAAAATGAGGGTTGATTTGTGCCTTGATGGCCTGCATTTCAATTTCAGTGATGCGTTGCTGGTTTTCAATTACTGCAATTTGTTGCTGCTGCTTTTGTTTGTTTCTTCTTTGAACAAAATAAAATAGGATTGCAAATGCCAATGCTGTATTAAGCAACCAAAACCATGCTTCTTTCCAAAAAGGTGTGGCAATGGTAAATTGCAAAGTCAATATTTTGTCACTTACATTTCCGTTAACATCTACAGCTCTTAACTGAACAATATGTTTGCCACTATTGAGTTGCAAGCTCAATACATTTTCATTGAGGGTAATCCAATCTTTACTGTTGTTGATGCTGTATTGCAGGTTTTTGAAATGACCACCTAATTCTATTCCTGCAAATTGTAATTGAATATTTTGCTGGTTATAATGAAGTTGATATTCATTAGAGAGTATTGTATCTCTTTGGTTAATTCGAACACTAATTAATTGCACGGGAATATTAAATTTTGCAATAGCAATATTGGCTGGTATAATAGAAATACCATTGCCCGTTGCTGCATAAACCGTATCGTTTTGGTACAGCATTTCATTAATGCTATTGTTGGTTAACCCATCATTAACCGATAAATTTTGAACGGTAAATTGTAAGCTAGCATTTACTAATTGGTAGTTAATAATGCTAATACCTTGGTTGGTGCCTAACCAAACCTGCCCATCTTTTCCTACCTCAATACTTTTACAAACATTACTGATAATACCATTGAGGTTGGTAATGTGCTGTACTATTTTATCGTCTTTTACTGCTACAATACCATTGCCTGCAGTAGCAATCCATAATACGTTGTCTTTGGTATATGTTAATGCCATTACCCGTTCTTCAAACAATGGATGTTTGGGCAAATAGGCGATGCCGGTATCTTTTACAACATCATATTTATACAAACCATCGGTTGAACCAAAATAGATAATGCCATTCATCGCTTTTGCTAAAGCGGTTACTCTTTTTTTAATGGGAAAAGTGGAATTTAATTTTTCTGTAATTGTATTTAATCTATACAAACCGCCGGAATGCCCTACAATAATGGTACTATCATTAAAACTAATGGCTGTTTTAGCAGCACTCTTTTGATTAGTTATAGCATTAAAAAGTAGTTTTTGATAATTTACATAAATACCTCCGTCGGAAAATGTAAAGATTTTGTTTTGTGAGAGGATAATTTTTCTCTGCCATGCCGTATTGCCATTAATAGGTAGTTTATTAATATTAAATGATTTGCCATTACTTGTAAAAACCTCACTGTAAAAATTGCCTGCTAATAGCAATCCATCATGGCTTTTGGCAATACTTAAAAAATTGGTATTGGTATAATTTTCAGGTAGGGTCAAATGTTCTATTTGCTGTTTTTTGTATAATAATAGTCCCTTGTCAATGGTACTTACCCAAATATTTTGGGTATGGTCGTTGAACATGTAGTTGGGCGAATAGTTGCCACTAATCAGCATTTGCTGTTGTAAACTTGTTTTATCAAAAACGTATATTTTGCCACTTGTACTGATAATATTGAGATAATTAGGTGTAAATCCAAACCAAAAAATGGGCTCAGGTATACTGACAGAATCAATAGAAAAACGAAAGGGATTTATTTTAAAATTTGAGTAGATATAGGTTTTGCCTACTTGACGTTCCAATAGATAAAATTTGTTATTATTAATACCATACGATAATTGGTGTTTGTTTGGAGGGTATATCATTAGGCTATCAACTACCTTACTATTTTGGGTTAATATAAATTTATAGCCAGTAAAAGCATTATTTCCATAGTTGGCTAATTGCAATATATGTTGCTCATTGTTAAATACTTTTATTAAAAGTGCCAATTTTTTGTATTGTGCTATAGAGTATTCGATGAGTTTACCCTCTTTAAAAACATAGTTACCCTTTTCATTTTGATACATTACACCACCTTCTGGTAAAGCGTATATATGCATTATGCTTACCCCTTTTACTTTAGCCAATACTGAATCTTCTTTTGCATTGATGAATCGGTTTTTTACTTCATCAAAATAAGCAGGACTTTGTTTAAAACAGTTAACCCAAATACGGCCATTTTTTTCTTTGGCAATTTCTAGCACTTCGTCATCGGGCAAACCATTTTGCACAGTAAACACCTGAAAATATTTGCCATCAAACCTAGCAATACCAGCATCGGTAGCTACCCATAAAAACCCGTTATTGTCTTCTACAACTTGATAAATATGGTTACTAGGTAATCCATCGCTTGTTGTAAATGCTTTGGAAAGAGTATAATTTTTTTGTGCATGTAACAAATAGGGAATTATTTGTACAAAAAGGAATAGAATAACTCGAATCATTTGAGGAGGGGTGTTAAACTAAATTACGTTTAAACCTTTACAATCAATTCAAAATATTGCATTGCTATGAATTGAGAGATTTAAAGCCATGCCTTATTCGTCAAAATGATGTACTGGTATCATGTGAATAAGCCCAAAAAGGGGTTATACAACGTTATATCCGGGCTTTGAACAAAATTTGTTTTGCCATTTTCACCCTTTAATCCCCTCTTAACACTTCACCGTGCATTAATACCAAATTAAAGAATATTTTTACCCTCCAATTTTACGATATGAGGATAGTTGTTTTGTTATTGGTAGGCTTTATGGTATTGTCACAAGCATCGGCACAAAAAGCACCACCTAAAAGCCCTACTAAAAAAGCCGTACCAACAAAAACTAAGTCGGCACCCGTTGCTAAAGGGTTTAATATTCCCATTACGCTAACGCCACTTAAAAATACTTGGATTTATTTGGGCTGCCATTATGGTAAATACAAGAGTTTGGTTGATAGTGCTTACCTCAACGCCAATAGTCAAGGCGTATTTAAGGGAAAGGAAAAATTACCGCCGGGTATTTACTTCGCCATATCAGAAAAGAAAGTGTTTTTGTTTGAATTTCTAATTGATCAAAAACAACAGTTCAGCATAAAAGCAGATACAGCTGCTTACGATAAAGTACAAATCACCGGCTCAGAAGAAAATACCATTTTTCAAGCGTATACCAAATTTTTAGCCGTTAAAACCCCTCGTTTGAGCGGATTACAAAGACAGTTAGAAGCAGCTAGAACCGCAGCCGACAGCACCGCCATCAAACAACAATTGGCCGATGCCAATAAAGAATTACAACAGTATCGGGAAAACATCATCAAAACAAAATCCAACAGCATGTTGGCCATGTTTTTTAATACGATGAAAAGGCCCGATACGCCGCCTATGCCTACACTGCCCAACGGAAAAGTAGACAGCACTTATCCATTTCGCTATGTAAAAGATCATTTTTGGGATGATGTAGATTTTTCAAAAGATGGGCTGGTTCGTACGCCATTTTTTGAACCTAAGTTGGAGGAATTTTACAAGTATTATGTCGATCCCAATCCCGATTCTATCATCAGCGAAGTAAACCTGATGTTGTTGATGGCCCGTAATGGCAAAGAAATCTTTAAATACTTGCTGGGCAAATTCACCGATAAATACATTAATCCCGAATACATGGGGCAAGACAAAGTATTCCTTTTCTTATTCAATAATTATTACAGTAAAGGCGATACCGCTTGGTTAAATGAGAAGCAGAAAAAGTACATCTTCGACCGTGGCTATAGTTTGATTGCAAATCAGCTAGGCGAACAGGCTTGGGATATGCAATTGCTAGATACGGCTAATAAAGCTACTAGTTTACACGGCACACTGTCACCCTATACTTTGGTCATTTTTTGGGACCCCAACTGCGGTCATTGTAAAGAAGTTGTGCCTCGGGTAGATTCTATTTACAAAGCCAAATGGAAAGCACAAGGGGTGGCTGTTTTTGCCGTAAATGTGGCTGAAGAATTACAGAAAGAATGGCGCAAATTTATTGTAGAAAAAGACCTGAGTGGATGGGTACATGCTTATCAACCCAAAGCACAACGTGACGAAGAAAACAAAACCGGCAAGCCCAACTTTCGACAATTGTACGATGTGTTTCAAACCCCCACTTTATATTTGTTGGATAAAGACAAACGCATCATTGCCAAAAAATTAAGCGTAGAGCAGTTTGATGATGTATTGCAAGCAAAAATAAAAAATACGAGTACCAAACAATAACAAGATAGGCATGAGGAAATTTGTATTGGCAGCTACCATAGTATGCTGTGCCGCAGTAGCACAAGGCCAGGTTTTATTTACCTATGGTAAGAATAAAGTAACCAAAGAGGAGTTTGTAAAAGCATTCAATAAAAATCCTACTACCACTACCGATCGGCAGGCATCACTGAAGGAATACCTCGATTTATACACTCGTTTTAAATTGAAGGTTCAAGCCGCATACGACGAAGGTTTGCAAAACGATGAGATGTTGCAAAGCGAATTGGCCAACTTCAAAAAGCAAATTGCAGACAATTACATTAATGAAGAAGCCAAAGTGAACGACTTGGTGCAAGAAGCATTTAGCCGTAGTCAAAAAGATATTCATTTGGCACATGTGTTTGTAGAAATTCCAGGTCCGGCAGATACGTTAACGGCCTATCAAACCATTCAAAAAGCCAATGCCGCATTAAAAGCCGGTAAAAGTTTTGAAGAAGTAGCGGCCACTTTTTCTTCTGATGCCGACACCAAAGCCAGCAAAGGAGATTTGGGTTGGATGACTGCTTTTACCTTGGCTTATGAAGTAGAAAGTATTGCGTATAGCTTAAAGCCCGGCGCAAACAGTGGCGTTGTACGAACAAGATTTGGGTATCATATTTTCAAAAACATAGAAGAACGTAAAGCCGTTGGCGGAAGAAGAGTAGCACAGATTTTAATTGCCTTTCCACCGAATAGTACCGATGCCGATAAAAAGCAATTGGCATACAAAGCCGATTCTATTTATCAGTTGGCCATTAAAGGTGCAAGTTTTGAAGATTTGGTACAACGTTACAGCAATGATATTAGTACCGCAAACAGTAATGGACAGTTAAAAGATATTGTGGTTGGTCAGTATAACGCAACGTTTGAACAAGCTGTATTTGCGCTGCAACAACAGGGCGAAATTGCAAAACCATTTGTAACCAGCTACGGCTATCATATTTTAAAATTAATAGCGGTATTACCGGTGGGCAAAGATTTGGCCGACCCCATTGTAGCTGCAGCCATTAAAGAGAAAGTAGAAAAAGATGATCGATTAACGACAGCAAGAAAGTCGTTGGTAGATAAAAGATTGAGTTTGATACAATACAAGCCTGCCAATTATAATGTAAGTGAACTGTGGCAGTACACCGATAGTTTTATTCAGAACAACAACACTACTGCCTATAAATCAATCAATGATTCAACCATCATTTTCAGCTTTGCCAAACAAAAAATTAGGGCTAATGATTGGGCAAGATTTGCAAGGGCAGTCAATACCTCAGGCAGCAATGATTATAAAGCCTTAGACCGTCCGGCTTTATTAAAAGCCTATGTAAAAGTAACAGCTGAAGAATACTACCGCAATCATTTAGAAGATTATAACACCGAATACAATGCACAGGTAAAAGAATTTGCCGATGCCAATATGTTGTTTGCCATTATGGAAAAAAA
>CALRQJ020000007.1:0-198132 GCA_943370285.1 Methylophilus rhizosphaerae
AGCCGGCCGCAACTGTTACTTATTTGGTTTGAGTAAAACTGTTAGCGGGTAAACTGAATTTTTCAGCGGCTTTTGCTTTTTTACGTAAGTTAAAAAATACAAAGAGATTGAAGAAGTGCATGGCGCCGAGCAGTAAAATGATAAAGCCCACTTTTACACTTAACCGCTCTAACATGTCTTGTACCGATACCACATTGGTATCTATTTGCAATGTGTAAACGGCATATCCAATGTTGACCAAATAAAATCCAACCAATAAGAGGTTATTGACACTGTCTGACAATTCTTTATTGCCATGAAAAATATCAATCAAAAACACTTTTCCGTTTTTAAACAAAGTGTTGGCTACCCAAATGGTTAACAAAATTGTTACGGGTAGGTAAATGGCGTAGGTGGTGATTGTGTGGTTCATGATTGTTGATTTTGATTATTAAGTATATTATATTTTCAATAAAAAATGAAAGATTGAATTCTTAAAAAAGCCTTTTTCAAGGCTGTTCTGTATTTGATACATTTCGTTATTTAAAGAACTTCATAAAACTACTCCAGAACCAATTTTCTTCTGCTTTGATGATGGTATCCAAGGTTTTTTCTGCTTGTCCGGCAAATTTTTTAATGTTGGACACCGTTTCGGTAAACGCTTTTACTTCTGCATCTTTTTTATCGCCTTCAATTTCGCTGAGTTGGTTCAAGACTTTCAGCATGGGGTCCAACTCTCTTTTTTTGCGTTGATACATAATGCAAGTCGCTACCTTCCAAATATCTTTTTCTGCCGTAAAATATTCTTTTCTATCGCCTGCAACAATCACTTTATCTACTAAGTTCCAATTCATCAATTCCCTCACATTCATATTGGTGTTGCCTCGGCTGATGCTCAGTTGTTCCATAATATCATCCGTACTTAAGGGTTGATGGGCTACCATCAATAAAGCATGTACTTGTGCCATTGTGCGGTTAATTCCCCATTGGCTACCCAATACGCCCCAACTGTTGATGAATTGTGATTTGGCTTCTGTGAGTTTCATGACACAAAGTTAGGAGATAGTTCTTAAACTTTCAAAAAATATTGAAAATTTATTCTGATGCTTGAAAAATGATAAATTGGGTGGCAGTATAGTTAACGATTTTTCCTTTTTGTTGTGCCGGTGTCCATTTGGGCATTTTTTTCAGGACTCGTAAAGCTTCATCATCGGCAGCCCATTCCAAAGAAGTCAGTACAATGAAGTCTTCACCTACGCCTTCTTTGTTCACGGTAAACATGGTTCTTACAGGTCCATTTTTTTTAAGATTTGTGGTTCGTTCGGGTATTTTTAGGTTTTTCTGCAAGAATTTGATCCAGCCTTGAATACCTCCTTTGAAAAAAGCCGGCATTTCATCTTCGGCCTTAAATTTATCGGCATCTGCTTGATCGCTGCTATCGGTTCTAACGGATGTATCCCATTGTGTAAAACGGCGTTCACTTATCTTCTTTCCGGCATCGTACTGTTGTTCCAAGTAACAATTTCCTTCAGCATTTAAATAATACCAAGATCCATGTTTTGAACCGTTTTGTAATTCGCCAACAGAATCGGCTTTGCCATCGCTTCCATACCAAATAAATAGACCATGCGGTACTGTAAGATCTTTGTCTTTGTAGGTTTCCCATGTTAGCATGGGTCCGTACATGTTATAGGTCCGACTGGTATAAGCCGTATCGGCAGTTTTTACAACTTTTGTAAAATAACTCGCAGCTTTTGTATCGGTAACCGATTTAAAATCGGCATCTAACAAATAGAATAGTTCCTTCTTGTTTTGGGCTAATGCAGTCAACGTACAACAAAGCAGTAGCAGGCAACAGATTTTTTTCATTGGACTAAAATAGCAGAATGTTTGTATATTTTGATTCCTTGATTGGATATTTTTACCATTATTGACATGGGTTTTATATTTTTTTGAGTGAGTATTTATTTATTTCGATAAGTATGTATAACTTACGATTCCAATCTAAAACACTACAACAAAACCATTATGGCAAAGTCATCTAAATCAAAAACACCCGCCAAAAAAGCAGCACCCGCCAAGAAAGTAGCGGCAAAAAAACCGGTAGCCAAAAAGGCTGCTCCTGCTAAGAAAGCAGCACCTAAAAAGGCAGCGCCAGCCAAAAAAGCAGTCGTAAAAAAAGCAGCACCCGCCAAGAAAGTAGCGGCAAAAAAGCCTGTAGCTAAAAAGGCTGCTCCTGCTAAGAAAGCAGCACCAAAAAAGGCAGCACCGGCAAAAAAAGCATTGGTAAAAAAAGCAGCACCTGCTAAGAAAGTGGTGGCTAAAAAACCTGTATCTAAAAAGGTAGCACCTGCTAAGAAAGCAGTAGCTAAAAAGACAGTGGCTGCAAAACCCGTTGCTAAAAAAGCAGTACCTGCGAAAAAAATTGCTGCTGCAAAGCCGGCAGCTGCAAAAGCAGTGATTAAAAAAGCAGCACCTGTAAAAAAAGCAGTTGCACCTAAATCAGTACCAGCTGCTAAAAAGCCTGCGGCTAAAAAAGTGGTGAAAAAAGTAGTCGCTGCTCCGGCTCCACCACCACCAGCTGTTGAGGTAGTAACACCTGTAGTTGAAACACCGGCTCCTGCACCAGTAGTTGAAACCCCAACTACAGATAGCAATCCGCAATAAAAAACTTCATTGTAATAGCAACACCCATTCTGATTCGGATGGGTGTTTTTTATTTGTCGTAATCTTGCATCGCATGATTAACATCCCCCATCAATATCGAGGAATTGCTTATATGTTATTGGCCGCATTGGGGTTTTCTATCATGGGCGGTGCTGCAAAATTGCTGAAAGAGAGTTTTAATGCCGGGCAGTTGGTGTTTTACCGTAACGCCGTTGGTTTATTGGTGCTGTTGCCCGGTTTGTTCATTAAGCCACCCATTCAAACAGCTGGTAAAACCGTTTGGTTGTTGTTTAGGGGTTTGATGGGCACGACCGCCTTGTACACTCTGCTGTATTGTATTTTGCATTTGCCGTTGGGTACGGCCATGAGTTATAACCTCACTTCTACTTTATTCATTGCTGTTTTTTCTTTTTTGGTCTTTAAAGAGTACCACGGAAAAAAAGTAGTATTTGCTGTTGTATTAGGATTTGTTGGCATGTTATTGATTTATAAACCCGATATGCATTTTGCCTGGTATTATCATTTGGCGGGATTGGTTTCGGGCATCACTTCGGCTATGGCTTATTTAACAGTGGGCAGGCTAGCGGCATATTACGATAGCAGGGTTATTGTACTTTCATTTGTTGCTACCGGCCTTGCTGTACCGCTTGTAGCCATGTTGGTCAAATATTGCTTTGCCTTACCGGCCGATGATTTGTTTTTTGTGGACTGGCAATGGCCCAATGGCATGCAATGGTTGTACGTTTTTATTTTAGGGGGTGCCGCATTGTTTGGTCAGTATTTTGTGACCCTTGCCTATGGGGCAGATAAGGCGGGCATTGTATCGGTCTTTAGCTATGCCAACATTATTTTTGCAGTTTTTATTGGTATTGTGTTGGGTGATGCCTTCCCCGTTTGGATGACTTGGTTAGGCATTGCATGTATCATTGTAAGTGGCGTCATTATCTCATGGGTAAAACGCCAACAATAAGCCGCCCATTTTCCTGCCGCAATACTGTAATTTCGTTGCATGAAAGGTTTATTGCTCTACAGAATCATACGCTTTGTGCTCAACTTTTTTTGTTTGCTATTGGCTTTGCAAACCTTTGTTGCCTTTTTTGCCTTGATTGGTAATCCGGTGTTTTACTTGCCATTATTCATCATTATTTGTGTGGTATTGTATGGCTGGTTTTCCAATGTGTTTTTTGTAAAGGTCATCATCAAACAACAGCCGATAAAAAAGCGTACCAAAGATCTATTACTGGTTAACGGCATTGTCACTTTTATTTTTGGATTGATTTTAGTGACAGAGGTTATTTATCTTTTTTACAACCCTACAGTGTACACCGATGCTTTGCTGAAAATGAATCCTGAGTTTCCACCGGAATATGTGGGCAGTATGCTGAAAGTATTGTTGTTTTTTGCCGTTATCATACTTAGCCATGTTAGCTGGACATATATGCTACTGCGTAAAAACAAGGCTTTGATTTTGCCGGAATAAATCAGCAAGTATTTTTCAATGTAACCTCATCATTTGATTGTTTAAAATGGCCACTCATCTACCTCCTTTAGCCGAAAGAATGCGACCTACTACATTGGATGCATTGATTGGTCAGCAGCACCTCACCGGCAAAGGAAGTATTTTACGTACTGCCATCGAAAATGGTACTATCCCATCCATGATTTTATGGGGTCCGCCTGGGGTAGGCAAAACAACTATTGCCAACATCATTGCCCATACATTACAAGTGCCCTATTTTCAACTGAGTGCCATTAGCAGTGGGGTAAAGGAAGTAAGAGAAGTGATAGAACAAGCTAGGCTTACTCAAAAAAGCATATTATTTATTGATGAAATACATCGGTTTAACAAAGGGCAGCAAGATGCCTTGTTGGGTGCGGTAGAAAAAGGCATCATCACTTTAATTGGTGCAACAACAGAGAATCCTTCTTTCGAAGTGAATTCGGCATTATTAAGTCGTAGCCAAGTGTATGTATTGAAATCTTTGGATGAATCGGCATTGGTTGCTTTGTTGCAGCAAACCCTGCAGCAAGATGTACTGCTCAGCACTTATACCATTGTACTACAAGAGACCCATGCATTAATTACTATCTCTGGCGGTGATGCCAGAAAATTATTGAATCTGTTTGAGTTGGTGGTACAATCGCAACAACCCACTACTGGCAAAACCATCACTATTACCGATGCGTTGGTGATGCAAGTAGCGCAGCAAAAAATTGCGTTGTACGACAAAAAAGGAGAGCAGCATTACGATATTATTTCGGCCTTCATTAAATCTATTCGTGGTAGCGACCCCAATGGTGCAGTGTATTGGTTGGCCAGAATGATTGAAGGTGGCGAAGATGTAAAATTTATTGCCCGACGGTTATTGATTTTAGCGAGTGAAGATGTTGGTAATGCCAATCCCAATGCTTTGTTATTGGCTAATGCAACATTTGATGCGGTCAGTAAAATTGGGTATCCGGAGAGTAGAATTATCTTGAGTCAGTGTGCGGTGTATTTGGCATCATCGCCTAAAAGCAATGCCTCGTATGTAGCCATAGATGCGGCTTTGGCGGCTGTAAGGCAACAAGGCGATTTGCAGGTACCCTTACATATTCGCAATGCGCCAACCCAATTGATGAAGGAGATGAACTACGGCAAAAATTACCAGTATTCACACATGGGTGAAGGCAATTTTATTCCGCAAGAATACTTGCCTGATGCAATAAAAGGTACTGCATTTTATCAGCCCGGTACTAATGCCAGAGAACAGGAGTTGTTGAAATTTTTAAGCCAACGTTGGAAAGGCAAATACGGCTATGGCGATACAGAAAAGTAGCGGCTACCCAAGCGAACATTTTTACCGATTATCTGTCTCTTTCAGTCTATTCTTTTTTTTTGTGCATCAGCAATCCTATTAACTTTAGCTTCTCCATAAAATAAGAATCATGAAAAAAATAGCAGTATTAAGTATTCTATTATTTGGCTTATTAGCTGTACAGGCCCAAACTACCATTCACCGTGATGCAGATATTTCGAAAATGGTAGCTATGGTGAACACTGATACGTTGAAATCTTACATCAACCAAATGGTAGCTTATGGCACTCGTAGTACATTGAGTGATCAACAAAGTACCACAAGAGGTATTGGTGCAGCAAGGGTTTGGGTGCTGAATCAGTTTAATCGTTTTGCAGCGCAAAGCAATGGCAGATTGACTGCTTTTATTGATACGGTTACTTTACCGGCAGATGGCAGAAGAATCAACAAATCCACTTTATTGGGCAATGTGGTAGCAACGCTAAAAGGAACAAATCCAAACGATAATCGCATTTTTTTAATCAGCGGACATTTAGATAGTAGAGCAAGTGATGTAATGAATGGCGCTATTGATGCACCCGGTGCCAACGATGATGGCAGTGGTGTTGCTGCCGTTGTGGAATGTGCCAGAATTATGAGCCAGTCTGCATTCCCGGCTACCATCATTTTTGTGGCGGTAAGTGGTGAAGAACAAGGTTTGTTGGGTGCTAATTTTATGGCCGATAAAGCCAAAAAACAAGGTTGGAATATTGAAGCGGTGTTGAATAATGATATCATGGGCAGCAATAACAGCAATGAAACCAATATCATAGATAATACCAGACTTCGGGTTTTTAGCGAAGCATTTTCGGTACAAGATACCGGCAGGGCAGCATTAAATATTCGTAATCTAGGATTAGAAAATGATGGGAAAACCCGTCAGTTGGCTCGTTATGTAAAAGAAATAGGCGAACGGTATGTTGATAATTTAGAAGTAGTTTTAATTTATCGCAACGATCGTTTTTTACGGGGCGGCGACCATACACCTTATGTGCAGCGTGGCTTTGCAGCGGTTAGGTTAACTGAGATGAATGAAAACTACGAACACCAACACCAAGATGTACGTAAAGAAAAAGGCATACAATATGGCGACTTGGCCGAGTTTATGGACTTTGAATATTTGAGAAAAAATACAGCTGTCAACCTTGCCAATCTTGCTAATTTGGCTAAAGCACCAGGCATGCCACAAGAAGTTAGGGTTGATGTAAAGAACCTGACCAACAGCACTACCATTACTTGGAAGCAGCCGGTAAGCGGCAATGCCAAAGGATTTTATGTGTTGATGCGGGCCACTACCAGCGCCTTTTGGGAAAAGAAAATCTATACTACCAATACCACTATTCAATTGCCTTACAGCAAAGACAATTACTTTTTTGCGGTACAAAGTGTAAATGAAAATGGCAATGAGAGTTTGCCGGTAGTACCGGTGCCAAATAATCGATAAGGTTCGGGTTGAATCCTTAATTTTAGCACTCAATCCATAGATATGAAAAAAATACTCATCATTGTAACCTTGTTTGTTGTTACAGCAGTGGCTTGTAACAAAAGTGTAAATGATGCAGCACCTGCACCAAATCCTGCAACTGCTTTGGAGTTAAAAGATGTGCCTTACGGTACAGATGCTGCCCAAAAAATGGATGTGTATTTGCCTGCCGGCAGAAGTACAGACAGTACCAATGTGATTGTGCTGATACATGGTGGGGCTTGGGCATCTGGCGATAAAGCCGATTTTAACGACAATATCGCCTATTTAAAAAGCCAGTTGCCTAAATATGCTATTGTGAATTTGAATTATCGTTTGGCTACTTTGCCATCCAGCAATTTATGGCCTACGCAGTTGAATGATATCAATACTGCTTTTACATTTATTGCCTCCAAAAGTGCGGAGTATAAAATCAATACCAACAAAATTGGCATTGGTGGTGCAAGTGCCGGTGGGCATTTGGCTTTACTCAAAGCATACAAACACAATACCGGAAACATTAAAGCTGTTGTTGATTTGTTTGGTCCTACAGAAATGGCCGATTTGTATCAATTCAATGCCAGTTTTCAACCTTTACTCACCATATTTATGGCTGGCACACCTGCCACCAATCCTACCAGTTATGCCGGTGCTAGCCCGCTGTACAGTGTAAACAGTAGTTCGCCGCCCACTATTATTTTTCATGGTGGCATTGATGCTACGGTACCCATTCGCCAAAGCGATAGTTTAAATAATCGTTTGGCTAATGCCAGTGTAACCAAACAGTATGTGGTTTATCCTGCCGAGGGGCATGGTTGGGCAGGTGCTAACCTTAATGATACGTATAGTAAAATGGCTGCATTCATCAGCTTGCATGTAAAATAATGATCGCATTTAATCTCAAATCGTTTGAAGCACTGAGTGCTTTGGAGTTGTATGCTATTATGCAATTGCGGAGTGAAGTATTTGTAGTGGAGCAAAACTGTGTGTACCAAGATGCTGATGGCAAAGACCTGAAAGCTTTTCACTTGATGGGTTGGCAAAATAATGATTTGGTGGCCTATACCCGATTATTGCCTGCCGGTGTTTCCTTTGCTGAAGTGTCGATTGGTAGAGTAGTTACTTTACCGGCCTTTCGCAAATTTGGTTTTGGTAAATTGTTGATGCAAGAATCTATTCGGCAGTGTTACTTGTTATTTGGTCGGCAGCCCATACGCATTGGGGCTCAATTGTATTTGCAAGCATTTTATGAATCGTTTGGCTTTGTTGTATGCAGCGATATGTATTTGGAAGATGATATTCCGCATGTAGAAATGTTATTGCATCCTCAACCATAAAAGCTACTCAATCAAAAAGCCTAGTCTCAATTGTACAGAGAAATAGGCATCGAAATCATTGCTATGACCACGGTCTAGGCCGGGAGTAGTGCCGGTGGGTTTTCTATGTCGTTTGTAGATTTTTTTTGCTAAAGTTGCTTGTTCGACCGAAAGGTGGTTGTCGAATCGGTCAGGTTCAATATAGGTTTTGCTTACATCATCTAAGTAGTCGGTAAACGTTTTTCTATACACAAATTCCAGCGAAGCTGACATGGAGTTTTTGAAATTATGTCGAACACCTAATCCTACCGGAATGCAAAATTGTATGTTGCTATACGGTTTACGGTCTTTGTATTCTTCAAAACCCTGACCTTCCAAACTTAGTGGCCGCACCTTATGCCATTCGCCATCTACCAACATTTTGGGTTCAAACATAAATACACCAATGCCCATAGAAAAATAAGGATGGGTGCTTTTTCTTTTTTCACTGAGTGCATATCTTTTGAAAATATACATGGGGTTAATATCGAAAGACATAGACAGTTCGGCAACTAAACTTTTGAAATTAAGATTGCGGTACAAACGCCATCTTTCTTCACCACCGTTACTTTTGATGCTTGCATCATCAGCTTGTAATTGAGTGACCATTAAAGTAGTTCTTACATCAACGGCACGGGCTACGCCATAACTGCCATAAAAGCCTAACAAACCTTTGGAGTCTCTGTACACATAATCTTTAAGATAATATTCTGCACGGCCGAGGTTGCCACCAATGTCACCTAGATAGCCGGAGCCACCCACCATGAAACCCATTTGGTTCCATCCTTTTTCAAATGATTTATTGAGGGAGTCGAGTTTTTCTTGTTCGGTTGTTCTTTGGGAAAATAGCGGAATGCTGAGGTGCAATGTCCCCAATAGAAATAAATATGTAGTACAACGTTTTAGGTTCATGGTTAAGGCGAATAATGCTCATACACAATACCCTCTAAATAGGTGGAGGGTTGGTTAGACTAGAACATTGTTCACCTTTCTGCCGATGTGATTATTACCAGAACCTGCTGTTTTTTGGCTGTTGGAGTTTAAAACTCGAACAATAGGCGGGCCAACATTAAACAAACAGTAATCACAACACCGTAAAATACCTGTGCTGTTTCTTCTGATGAAAATACTTTCTTCATAGTAAACCGGATTTGTAACTAATACGCTCCGGCAGACGGTTTTATTGTCTCTATGACGGGCTTTTCTCAAAAAGGGTTGCAAGTAGCCAAGCTAAGACTGTTCCAATGGCATAACAGAGTACATCGCTCCACATAAAGCCAAAGCCTAGGAGCATTTTGCCGAGAAATGTTCGGCGGATATCATCTATCCACGGGGCATGGTAGAGTTGAGAGACTTCAATCAATAGTCCAAAAGCGTAATTGATGAGTGCTAATTTGTATTTTGATTGCTGGGGAAAAATGGCTCGCAGCAAGAAAAAGAACAAAGCAGCCCATAAAATATCTCCACCGTAAGTGGAAATAATAGCCGGAAAATATTGAGGCATTTTACGAGTGGCCAAACCAATGGGTATAGTAATACAAAACAAAATGGTATACCATAATCTGCGTTTAGTAGTACTATTCATATGTTATAACTCAGCTTTTAAGAATTTGCCGGTATGGCTATTTTTTACTTTGATGAGTGCTTCGGGTACACCCTCAAATAAAACCTGACCGCCACCATTACCACCTTCGGGTCCAATATCTATGATATGATCTGCCAATTTAATGACATCCATATTATGTTCAATGATGAGGACAGAATTACCTCTGTCCACTAATTTATTAATGACATCCATTAGTAATTTAATGTCTTGAAAATGTAACCCTGTTGTAGGCTCATCGAGAATATAGAATGTTTTACCGGTGTCTTTTTTTCCTAATTCAGTGGATAGTTTAACCCGCTGCGCTTCGCCACCACTAAGGGTTACGGCAGATTGACCTAAAGTGATATAACCCAAGCCCACATCTTGTAACACTTTAATTTTTCTATACAACCAAGGTACGGGCTGAAAGAATTCACAAGCTTCATCTACGGTCATATTCAATACATCGTAAATGGATTTTCCTTTATATCTTATTTCTAATGTTTCTCTGTTGTATCTTTTGCCGTTACATTTTTCGCAGTGTACATATACATCGGGTAAAAAATTCATTTCAATCACCCTCATGCCACCGCCTTCACACACTTCGCAACGACCGCTTTTTACATTGAACGAAAATCTACCTGCATTATAGCCTCTTATTTTTGCTTCGGGTACCGATGCAAACAAAGTTCTGATTTCTGTAAAAAATCCGCAATAAGTAGCTGGGTTACTTCTTGGTGTACGACCAATAGGGCTTTGGTCAATTTCTATCACTTTATCAATATGTTCTAATCCACTGATGCTATCATAATCTTGTACCGGTATTCTGCTGTTGTAACAATGTTTAGATAACAGTGGGTAGAGTGTTTCATTAATGAGGGTTGATTTTCCGCTGCCACTAACGCCAGTCACTACAATCAATTTGCCCAAAGGAAATTGTACGCTAATATTTTTTAGGTTATTTCCTTTTGCACCATTCAGTTCAATTTTTTTTCCATTGCCTTTCCTTCTTTCTGTAGGCACAGCAATCGATTTTTTACCACTTAAATATTGTGCCGTTTCAGTGTTTGATTGCAGCACTTCTTGCGGTGTGCCTGCTGTAACAATTTGTCCGCCATACTTACCGGCTTTTGGTCCAATATCTACCAAATGATCACTAGCTAGCATAATATCTTTATCATGTTCTACCACCAAAACACTGTTGCCAATATCTCTCAGGTTTTGTAATGCTTCTATCAAACGATGGTTATCTCTTTGGTGCAAACCAATCGAAGGTTCATCTAAAATATAGGTGATACCTTGCAATTGAGATCCTATTTGTGTAGCCAATCGAATGCGCTGACTTTCGCCACCACTCAAGGTTTTAGACGATCGATTTAATGTTAAATAAGTCAATCCAACATCAAGCATGAACTGTAATCTTTCTCTAATTTCTTTGAGTATGTCTTTGGCAATCGTATTTTGTTTTTTACTTAATCTTTTTTCAATAGCTAAGAACCAAGTCATCAGGTGATCTAAATTTTGATCACTCAATTCCGCTATATTTTTATCATCGATTTTAAACCATAAGCTTTCTTTTCTGAGCTTGGCACCATTACAAGTGCCACAAGTTTTTAGCTCCATAAATTTCTCTACCCATTCTTTCAAATAATCATTGCTTTTGGGCGAAGAAAACCATCGCTTCAACATCGGAATTATACCTTCATAACTACCGGTAAATTCTTCAGGAATCGTATCATCAGACAAATTCAATTCCACATTAGCATTAATGCCCATATCGCCATTCAGGAATAACTGTACTTGTTCGGTACTTAATTCTTTTAGCGGTTTTTTCAAGTTTATTTTATGCTTTCTAGCAAAAGCCACCACTTGCTGGTAAACACTTGCTTCTCTTTCTTCTCCCAACGGTACAATGCCGCCTTCAGCCACCGATTTATTATAATCCGGCACAATAGTTTCCATGCTAATGGTGTATACATTGCCCAATCCTTTACAGGTTGGACAGGCACCGTAAGGCGAGTTAAACGAAAATGCATTGGGTGAAGGTTCTTCGTAACTGATGCCGGTATCAACACACATCAATTGTTTAGAGTACAAGGTTACAGCACCTTGTTGAGGGGCAACAAACATTAAATCTTTACCTGTTTTGAGCGTTTGTTGTACACTTTGGCTCAATCTTACTTTCATGTCAGGTGTTACGGACAAACGGTCAACTACCAATTCAATATCATGTATTTTGTATCGGTCAACTTGCAGTTTTGGCGTAAGGTCAGTGATTTCGCCGTCGATGCGTACTTTCAAAAATCCTTTTTTACGCATATCTTCAAATAATTCTCTGTAGTGCCCTTTTCTGCCTCGAATGAGCGGGGCAAGCAAGGTGATTTTTTGTCCGGCAAATTGCTCAAAGATGTTCGTTACTATTTCTTCTTCGCTAAACTTTACCATTTTTTTGCCGGTATTATAGCTGTAGGCTTCACCAATACGGGCATAGAGTAAGCGTAAAAAATCATAAATCTCGGTTACGGTACCTACAGTTGACCGAGGGTTTTTATTGGTTGTTTTTTGTTCGATGGAAATAACAGGCGAAAGGCCGGTGATTTTATCAACATCGGGCCGTTCCATATCGCCAATAAATTGACGGGCATAGGCGCTAAAGCTTTCCATATAGCGGCGTTGCCCTTCGTTATAGATGGTGTCAAAGGCTAAAGAAGACTTTCCGCTACCACTTACGCCGGTAAATACTACCAACTTGTTTTTAGGTATGCGGATGTCTAAATTCTTGAGATTGTGTTCTTTAGCACCAAAAACTTCAATGTAATCTTGTTGTTCTGCAACCACAGTAGCAGTTTTTCTCGTCTCTTTCTTGCTGATTGCCATAACTATACTGGTAGTGTTCAAAAGTAGAACAATTGCTGTATCAATAAGTTGCAGGAAAAGCCCTTAAAGAAGATATTTGTAAAAATGAATGACATGATTTTTTCGTCCCTGTTTAAGAAAAAGACGGCATCTGTAAAAATAACGGACAGGGTTTGGATGAATGCCGAAGGTAAGTGGAGTGGAATTTTACAGCAATATCAAAACGACCCCGAAACTATTTTTGTGGTTTGGTTTGATGAAACGATGCGTCATTTACAAGAGCGATTCACTGCTTTAGGTAAAACGGCACTGGTGATGAATTATCGCCAGGTAAGTACACATTCTGTTGTTCGTCATCAAGTAATTTTTGTAGAACATTATCCACTTCACTCCAAAGAGCTTGCTGTGTACCAACAATTGAATTTGTTGGAGGCGATTATATTTTCTTCTTTACAAGAGCCATTGTTGCAGTTGTTTGGTGGAGACCGCATTCGCAGCATCATGAAAACGATGGGTATGGCTGAGGGTGAATCCATGGAGCATCCTTATATTTCACAGTCTATACAAAGGGCACAAGAAAAAATTGAAAAGCAATTGGTTGTTGAACAAACTGCTAAAAGCCAACAAGAATGGTTGGATCGAAATGCTATACTTTAAATTACTTATTACCATATACTAATTTTTCGGCAGAATGCTTTCCTTTGTAACAATTGATTGTTACGCTATGTATGAAATTTTAGGATATCTCGCCTCAGTAGCTTTGGCTATTTCATTGATGCAAACCAATGCCATTCGTTTCAGGTGGTTTAATATGAGTGGTGGTATTTTTTTTATCATTTACGGTATTACGATTGGCGCTTTTCCGGTGATATTGGCCAATTCAATTTTGTTGTGCATCAACATTTATCAAACCTTTAAACTGTATTCAAATACAGAAAAATTTGACCTCATTACCTTTACTAAAGGCGGTGAGTTGATACCCAAATTTCTTGATTTTTACCAAAAAGATATCGCCGCTTATTTCCCGGGTTTTAAGTTTGAAGAAGATGAACAAAAGCTTTGTTTTGTAGTGCTGCGTAATATTGTGTTAGCGAATTTGTTTGTTGCAAAACGCACCAACGATGGTTATGCAGTGGTAGAAATTAATTATACTGTTGCTCACTACAGAGATTATAAAGTAGGCCGCTTTATTTTTAATAGAAGCCGAGATTATTTATTATCGATGGGAGTACAACACATTGTTTATGAAGCTGTTCATAACAAAAATCACCTACAATTTTTAAAAGTAATGGGTTTTACACCACAAAACTATTTAGGCAAAACCTGTTGGGTTAAAAATTTAGTCTAATAATTTTTTATCTCTTGAAATGCTTTGTAGTAAAGGGTTTTAGGCTGTTAACAAATAATTTTATAAAATTTATTTGGCACTTCAAGTTACATCACCCTAATTTTGTTGCAGTTCTTTCAGCAATACTTATCAAGAAAGGTGGAGGGTAATGGCCCTATGAAACCTTGGCAACCTCTTTTAGTTTTACTGCATAAATTAAAGGAAAGGTGCCAATTCCAACCTGCTACTAGCAGGACAGATGAGTCAGATCAATAAGATTTTTTCATAGCATTTTTGCTCCACATAATTTCTTACCCATCTGGCTTTTCCGATGGGTTTTTTTATGCCCTTTTGCTTCTACTATCTTGATATAGGATTGTTGAATATTGTTTAATCAACTCAACAAATCACACATGTCAAACAACAACACAACAACAACAAGTCGCCCATTAGTAATTGGTTTATTTGGATTTGGTGTGGTAGGCGAAGGCCTCTACAAAGTATTAAAGCAAACACCATCGCTGAATACTTCTATCAAAAGAATTGTTATCAAACATCCCGACAAAAAAAGAAATGCTCCAGAAAATATTTTTACGCAACTAGCAGATGAAGTCTTGAACGACGATAGTATTAATGTTGTAGTAGAATTGATTGATGATGCTGATGCAGCTTATTACATTGTAACCAATGCACTAAAAAAAGGTAAGGCAGTAGTTAGCGCCAATAAAAAATTGATTGCAGAGCATTTAGAGGAATTAATTGCTTTACAACAGCAATACAATGTACCATTTTTATATGAGGCTTCGGTTTGTGGTTCTATTCCGGTAATTCGTAATTTGGAAGAATATTATGATAACGATTTGTTGCACAGTATTCATGGTATTGTAAATGGATCTACCAATTATATCCTCACAAAAATAATTGAAGAAAAATTAGAATTTAATGAAGCATTATTGCAAGCACAGCAATTGGGTTTTGCCGAAAGCAATCCGGCCCTTGATATTTTAGGTATTGATGCGGTGAATAAACTCACCATTCTTTTAGCACATGCTTATGGCATAATAATTACACCTACCAATTTATTGTTCAATGGCATTCAAGGTATTCAATCTAGTGATGCGAAAGTTGCTGCTGAGCGGCAGTATCAAATTAAATTAGTAGCCAATGCGGTAAAACTCAACAGCGGTCAAGTGGCAGCTTATGTATTGCCACAGTTTGTTACTGCACAATCTCAGTTATTTAATACGGCTAATGAGTACAATGGCGTGGTGATTGAAAGTGGTTTTGCCGACAAGCAATTCTTTTATGGTAAAGGAGCCGGCAGTTTTCCTACAGCATCTGCTGTGTTAAGCGATATTTCAGCATTGCGATACGATTACAAATACGAATACCGCAAGAAAAATGCATACGAACCTGCTAGTTTGGCTACTGATTACTATCTAAGAGTGTACTTAAGTTTTGATCAATTAGAACATATTCAAAAAGATGATTTTGAATACATTGAAGAATGGCATAATGGCGTAAACAGAAGTTATTTAACCGGCATCATTAGTATACAACAATTAGTGAAGCATGATTGGTGGAAGCAAAAAGGCATTTCATTGATTTTGTTGCCGGATGCTGTTGTAGAAAGTTTAGAGATTAGAAACCTTAAGAAAAAAAGTTTGGCTTTGGCAGGTGTAGTGAATGCCTAAACATTACTGGCAAAAATCTCCGACCTTTAGCGTATGAAAGTAATCATTACAGCGGCAACAACCGGCGAATGGATGCCTGCTTCTTTAGGGATTAATCCACACTTTACTTCAGAGCGTAAACAATCTAAAGTTATATTTCATCAATCGGGTGTTGGGATGTTGGCTTCGGCAGTTTCACTTACTCGTTTGGTATTTGAACAAAAGCCTGACCTTATTATCCAGGCCGGTATTGCAGGTTGTTTTGATGAACAAATGCCACTGAGCAAAGTAGTAGTAGTGGGTGATGAGTGTATAGGCGATTTAGGGGTTATGGAAGCCGGAAAATGGAAAGATATTTTTGCATTGAAATTAGAGAAAAGCAGTTTCCCACCTTATGAAAGGCGGAAACTGCCTAACCCTTGGTTGAAAGATTATAATCTACTCAAACTGCCTGTTGTTTCGGCCATTACAGTGAATCAAGTTTCTACCGATACGGGGATTATATCACAATTGCAAAAGAAATATCATCCAGTAATAGAAAGTATGGAAGGTGCAGCTTTACATTATGTGTGCCGAGCATTTAATATTCCTTTTTTGCAGCTAAGAGCAGTAAGTAATTATGTTGGTGTAAGAGATAAAAGTCAATGGCAAATTAAACCTGCAATTGACGCATTAAACCAAACCTTACTTAAGTATGTTGATACGCTGTATAAGCTTGCTTAAATTTTTAATACGAATAAATTGTCCACTGTTGAAACTGAGTTTAGGATTTTCTCCCTGCCCCAACGATACGTTTATTTTCGATGCTTTGGTTAATCACAAGATTGATACCGAGGGTTTGGAATTTGAACCTGTTTTAGAAGATGTGCAAACTTTGAATGAATGGGCTAAAGCAGGCAAGTTGGCTATTTCTAAAATTAGCTATGGTGTATTGCCATTGGTGTTGCAGGATTATATTCTGTTGAACAGTGGCGGTGCATTGGGTAAAGGTGTTGGCCCTTTATTAATTGCTAAGCCTGGTTTTGCATTAGAGCAATTAGAACATGCTACGATTGCTATACCCGGGGAAAATACTACTGCTCATCTGTTATTCTCTTTGGCTTTTCCAAATTGTACAAACAAAGTGTTTACAGTATTTCATCAAATAGAAGATGCCGTATTGAATGGTGGCGTTGATGTTGGTGTTATTATTCATGAAAACAGATTTACCTATCAACAAAAAGGCTTAATTAAATTGATTGATTTGGGAGAACATTGGGAAATGCAGCAACAAGTACCCATTCCATTAGGCGGCATTGTAGTAAAAAGAAATTTGGGAACAGCGATGCACCAGCAAATTGACCGTATGATTAACAGAAGTTTGCAGTATGCCTTTGAGCAATATCCCCTTATTTCTAATTATGTATGTGAATATGCCCAAACCATGAGTACAGCGGTAATGAAACAGCATATTGATTTGTATGTGAATGACTATTCTTTGCACTTAGGAACCGAAGGAAGAAAGGCTGTCAAAGTATTGTTAGATGTGCATGCTGCGTTGAACGGAAAACAAAATTCAGCAGTTGATGCCGTTTTTGTTGATTAACTATTCTTTATTTCCGTTGGTGACCGGCACAGAAGTTTCCTTGGTTTTTGGTGCTTTAGGGTCGGCCGTAACTACATAGTACACTTTATTGCCATCTTTTTGTTTAACCGTACTATTGCCCCATGCACCAGTGAGAATGGTATGGTAGTGATTTCTGAAATTATCTTTTAACAATCGATGGTCAGTATTTAACAAATTAACAAGCAGTGCTTGAGAAGAAACTGTGTTCTTTAAATCAATAATTTCTTCTTTTAATAACTTGTTCTCCGCCTCAATTTTTTTGATTCTGTCTGCTAACTGTTGTAAAGTAATTTGATTTTTATTGGCAACAGTAGACGTAGATTTTTTAGCATTACGGGATGAAGTATCCGTTGCTACAGTTGTTTTTTTTGCATCCACCTTAGTTTTAGGTGGTTGTGCAAACCCATTATGTGTGACAAAGGCAACCACCAAAAGGCTAGCCAAAAAGGCACGCTTTTTCATAAGGTTTGGGTTAGTAACCGTAAAACTACTAATATAGATTGGATTTAACAACCATGTTTAAAAAAGTCCAAACAGCTGGCTATCTATTTTAGTGATGATTTCTCCAAAATGTTCTTCGTTTTCGGCAAACTTATTTTTGTCTACATCAATGATTAAGAGATTGCCTTCTTTATAGTTGCCAATCCATTTGGTGTAGAATTCATTTAATTTTTTTAGATAGTCGAGTCGAATGTTTTCTTCATATTCTCTACCTCTTTTTTGAATTTGAGCTACCAATGTTGGTACAGAAGCTTGCAGATAAATCAACATATCTGGCGGTTGCACCATTGTTTTTAGCGTTTGAAAAAACTGATAATAATTATCAAAATCTCTTTTACTCATCAAACCCATTTCGTGCAGATTGGGTGCAAAAATGTTGGCATCTTCAAAAATGGTTCTGTCCTGAATCACGGTTTCTGTACCGCGATGAATTTCAAGCAGTTGATTTAAACGACTATTGAGAAAATAGATTTGAAGGTTAAAACTCCAACGAGGCATATCCTCATAAAAATCCATGAGGTAGGGATTGTGGTCCACATCTTCAAACTGAGGAATCCATTTGTAATGTTTACTCAGCATTTCTGTTAGTGTAGTTTTACCGGCGCCAATATTGCCGGCAATGGCGATGTGTTTTGGTTTTCTTGTCTTTGCCATCCGTTGTTGGTTTTAAGCAGTACGAAGTACGAACTTAATTTAAAGTTTGATAAGTATAGCTAACAATTTTGACAGTGTTCAAATAAATGCGAACTGTTGATTGTTTTGGTTAAAAGTATTGTACGCCAACCGCTTTTCTTACAGCTTGTAAAGTAGCGGCGGCACTTACCCTTGCTTTTTCGGCACCTTGTTTCATTGTTTTGGCTAATAACGCTTTATCGTTTTCTATTTCCAATGCTTTGGTTCTAATTGGTGCAATAAATTGTACCATGTCTTCTGCCAATTGTTTTTTCATATCTCCGTAGCGGATAATGCAGTTGCCTGCACTACTGGCATTAAAATCATCCTCAAATTTTTTGACCGTATTAGCACTACTTACCAATTTCATTAAAGTAAACAAGTTTTCAATGTAGTCAGGCTTTATAGCGTTTGGTTCTTGCGGACCGCCATCTGTTTTAGCTTTCATTATTTTTTTCCGAACCAATTCATCATCATCTGCCAGGTATATGGTAGCTAACTGGTTTTCGCTTTTGCTCATTTTACCATTGCCATCTAAGCTTAAAATTTTAACTAAGTTGTCGCCATAATTAAAAGCCTGAGGTTCTACCAATGTTTCACCATAACGATGGTTGAAGCGTTGGGCAAAATTGCGGCTCATTTCTAAATGCTGTTCTTGGTCTTTACCCACCGGTACTTTAGATGCCCGATGAATCAAAATATCGGCAGCTTGCAATACCGGATAAGTTAATAAGCCGGCATTGACATTCTCCGGTTGTAAACGAACTTTATCTTTAAAAGTGGCTGTTTTCTCCAGTTCACCCTTATAGGCTAACATGTTTAAATACAAATATAATTCGGCAATCTCCGTTATGTCGCTTTGAACATACAGGGCCACTTTTTCGGGGTCTAATCCGCAAGCCATATTTTCTGCAATCACCCTTGTAACATTATATTGTAGTTGTTTGGTATCGGGGTGAGTGGTAAGGCTATGCCAATCGGCTACAAAAAAGTAGCAGTTATAATCGTTTTGCATGCGAACATAATTCTGCATAGCACCAAAATAATTGCCCAGGTGCAAAAAACCTGTTGGCCTAATACCGCTTACGACTATTTCTTTTTGCATAGGCGGCGAAGATAGCAATACGGCGTGCCTGTTCAAAATGCGATTTTTGCCCCAGCTACCCTTAACTTTGCAAAAAATTGAATTTTTGTAGTGATGGTGTATTTGACTCGATTAGAACATTTTAACGCTGCTCATAAATTATACAATCCTAATTGGAGTAGAGAGAAGAATGAGGAAGTTTTTGGCGTTTGCGCCAACGAAAATTGGCATGGCCACAACTTTGAACTGTTTGTTACTGTAAAAGGCAAGCCCAACCCCGATACCGGATTTATTATGGACGTTAAAAAGTTAAGCCAAATTATCCAGGAGTATGTGGTAAAGAAATTAGACCACAAAAACCTGAATTTAGATGTTGACTTTTTAACAGAACAAATGTGTAGCACCGAAAATTTAGTGATTGCCATTTGGAAGCAATTGCAACCTCAGTTACCTGCTTCTGTGCAATTGCATTGCATTAAGTTATATGAGACTCCCCGCATTTATGTAGAATACTTTGGCGATTAGCAGCCAAAACGGCAGTATTACTTTGTTTAAAATATCTTGCTGCAACGAGGTATTTTGCGTAAACGTTTAATTTTTTTAAAAAAATTCTAAACAAAACGACTGTCTATCTCGTTTATTATAGTGTACAATATGCCGAAGTGCAACTGACAGATTATTTTTGGTACGCATTTGGTGTAGTATAAGTTCAAGCACATTGTATCAATCGCCTGGCTTTCTAGATATGTCGGCCACTTGATCAGCACACTTCTGAAACAGTGCCGGCAGTTGATACTCTAATCTTGAAAAAATTGTTTTCTAAATGAATGAACAATGAGTTGTTGGCGTTGAAGAGTGCGACGCAACGGCAGCTTAATGGATGTTCTACCGTTGGCTACCAAAATAGCCTTACACATTATGGAGAAAAAAGTAGCAGTTTTTAGAAAAGAACATTTTAACGCCGCTCACCGATTACATAATCCTAATTGGAGCGACGAAAAAAATAAGACGGTATTTGGTTTGTGTAACAATCCCAATTACCATGGGCATAATTATGAATTAATTGTTCAGGTAACCGGTGTGCCGGATGCCGAAACGGGTTATGTGATTGACATGAAAGTGTTAAGCGATTTAATTAAGGTCGAAGTATTAAATCAATTTGATCATAAAAATTTAAACTTAGATACCACAGTTTTCAAACAGTTGAATCCGACAGCCGAAAATATTGCCGTAGTGATTTACGATTTATTGAGGGCCAAGTTAGAAGAACGTTTAGAACTTAAAATAAGATTATATGAAACAGAACGAAACTTTGTTGAATATCCAGCTTAATGGCGATAACCGTATTGAATTAAGTGATATTATGATAGATGAAATGGGAGATAATCATGTTAGCACAAGTGTTGATACACCATTGCGACCGGATGCCTTTGATATGTCTGACGCCGAAAAAGTAGCAGCGATTGAACAACATTTCCGTAGCATAATGGACATTATGGGTCTTGATTTGACCGATGATAGTTTGAAGGGGACACCGCACCGTGTTGCTAAAATGTATATTAAAGAAATTTTCAGTGGATTAAATCCTGAAAATAAACCTAAGATGGCCTTGTTCGAAAACAAGTACAAATACAATGAAATGTTGGTGGAGAAGAACATTTCGTTTTATAGTAATTGTGAGCACCACTTTGTACCCATCATTGGAAAAGCACATGTGGCCTACATTAGCAATGGTAAAGTAATTGGCTTAAGCAAGTTGAATAGATTAGTTGAGTTTTATGCTAAGCGTCCGCAAGTGCAAGAAAGACTAACTATGCAAATTGGTAAAGATTTGCAAGCAGTTTTAGGCACAGATGATGTTGCTGTTGTGATAGATGCTAAACACCTTTGTGTTGCTAGCCGTGGTGTTGAAGATGATACATCCTCTACCATTACTGCATTTTATGGCGGTGCGTTTAAAGACGAATATAAGAAATCTGAATTTTTGAAATATTTAGAATTACACACTAGTTTTTAAATTAGTTGAAGTGTTGTAGAAACGGGTGATCATTTTGGTCACCCGTTTTTTTGTTTGTCATAACATAATCTTGACATTGCTGTGATGAACGGCGATATTATTTTTCTCTATCTTCACCTTCATTCGTTGTTTCACCAACAGGCCGCTCTGCCATTATTCACTTTAAACAACGAAATATGGTTAGTGTAATTATTCCTGCATTAAATGAAGGTAAAACCATTGAAGCTGTTGTTGCAAAAGCATTTAACAGTAGTCATGTAACCGAAGTAATAGTTGTAGACGATAAGTCGGTGGATGATACGGTTGCCAAAGCAAAAAAAGCCGGTGCAACAATTATTACCAGCACAAAATTGGGTAAAGGTACATCTATGAAAGATGGTGTATTGGTTGCAACAAATGAAGTGTTGGTGTTTTTAGATGCTGATATTTTGACTTATCCGGATGATGTGGTTGATGTGTTAGCTACACCAATTATTGCCGGATCAGCAGATTTTGTAAAGTCTTATTTTACAAGGCAAGCAGGTAGGGTTACAGAATTAGTAGCTAAGCCATTGTTGTCTATTTTGAATCCTAATTTTCCCAATTTTATTCAGCCATTAAGTGGCATGATTGCAGGTAAAAAATCGTTGTTGCAAAAAATAGAATTTGAAGAAGGTTATGGTGTAGATATCGGTGTTTTGATAGACATGCATCAAATGCAAGCCGTGATTAAGGAAGTAAATATTGGCAACATTGAAAACCAAATGCAACAGTTAGCGCAGTTGGGTAAAATGAGTAAAGAAGTAGCCAGAACAATCATCAAAAAATCCGGCAACCTTACACAAAACTTAGAGACTTATGAAAACATACAAGTTATTAGAGAGCAAATGGAATTTGCCATTAAGGAAGGTGTCTCTTCATTAAAGAAAATTGCTGTTTTTGATATGGATAACACTTTGTTGAGAGGCAGTTTTATACAAACTGCTGCTGCCAAATTTGGGTTTACTGCTGCATTAGTAGAGATTGCTACAACCCAAACCAATCCATTCATTCGTACTAAACATATTGCTCGGTTGCTAAAAGGTAAATCTATTGCCGAGTTACTTTCGGTTGCTGATGAAATTCCTGTAACGGAGCATGCCATTGAAACGATAGCTACGTTAAGGGCGAAGGGTTTTATTGTTGGCTTAATGTCTGATAGTTACGATTGTATTACCAATCACTTTAAAAACAAAATGGGCTTTGATTTTTCGCTAGCCAATGAATTGGAGTTTTCGAAAAGTTTTGCCACCGGCGAAGTAAAAATTCCTTCTTTTTTTCTAGCTAATGATAACAGTTTATGTAAACATGATTATTGTAAATTGAATGCCTTGGTTGATATCTGTCATAATTATGGGGTTGATATTAAAAATACTTTGGTAATTGGCGATGGCGAAAATGATGTGTGTACTATTAAGAAATCGGGTATTGGAATTTCTTTTTGTTCTACTTATACTATGCTTGATGTGGTGGCAGATTATGTGGTTAAAACGCCTGACTTTACTACTATAGTTGCGTTGGTTGATTAACTAAGATGTTTTTTTGCCAACTGTACTTACCTTATTTTTGGAACTTTAAAACTACTGTATGAGTAAACATGCTTATGTTTTTCCGGGACAAGGGTCACAGTTTAGCGGTATGGGTAAACAGCTTTACGAAACCAATGATTTAGCCAAAGATTTATTTGAACAAGCCAATGATATAGTTGGATTTCGCATTAGCGATATCATGTTCAATGGAACAGATGAAGCATTAAAGCAAACCAATGTTACGCAGCCTGCTGTTTTTTTGCATTCAGTGATTGCTTTTAAAACGCTGGAAAACGCTGTTCCTGACATGGTTGCTGGGCACTCCCTTGGTGAGTTTTCTGCATTGGTGGCCAATCAAACATTGCGTTTTGAAGATGCGTTGAAATTAGTTTGCATTCGGGCCAATGCCATGCAAAAAGCCTGCGAAGTTAACCCAAGTACCATGGCTGCTGTGTTAGCTTTAGCCGATGATAAAGTAGAAGCTATTTGTACTGAAGTAACTGCCGAAACCGGTGAAGTTGTAGTGGCAGCTAATTATAATTGTCCGGGTCAGCTAGTGATAAGTGGGAGTATAAAAGGAATTGAAATTGCTTGTGAAAGAATGAAAGCTGCTGGAGCAAAAAGAGCATTGGTATTGCCTGTTGGTGGTGCATTTCATAGTCCGTTAATGAAGCCGGCCCGTGAAGAATTGGCAGCGGCTATTGCTGCAATAACATTTCATCAACCCATTGCACCGGTATATCAAAATGTGGTGGCACAAGCTGTATCAGATGCAGCAGCTATACAACAAAATTTAATTGCACAATTAACAGGTGCTGTGCGTTGGACACAAAGTGTGCAAGCTATGGTAGCGGATGGTGCTACCCATTTTACCGAGGCTGGTCCGGGTAAAGTATTACAAGGGTTAGTACAAAAAATTTATAAGGAAGCGGTAGTAGATGGGGTTAATTAACCCCATTTTTATTTGGAAGTATCAATTGCACAATTATACCATTCACCATCAAAACTAGCATGGTATTTTTTGTAGAAATTAATAGCAGGTTCGTTCCATTTCAACACTTGCCATACAATGCCATTTAATTGTTTGGCTTTGGCTTCTTCAATCAATCGGTCAAATAATAACGTACCAATACCTTTGCCCCTTGCTGCTTCGGTAACTAAAAAATCTTCGAGGTACATGCGTTGACCTTTCCAAGTGCTGTAACGAATATAATACAAGGTAAAGCCCAAAATAATTCCATCTTCTTCAGCTACAAAACCCCACCATACCGGGTTTGCCCCAAAACCACTTTCCTCAAAATGTGTTAGGGTAACCGTTACTTCATGGGGTGCTTTTTCGTACACCGCTAATTCATAAATCAGTTCTAATAATCGTTTGCAATCTTTTCTTTCAGCGGGTCTAACAGTAATCATCTTGGTTGCTTTGTCGTAAAAATAAAGAACGGTATTTAGTTTTGTTGAAGTAGTGCTAAAACATTTTCGGCGCAGCCAAAACTTAAGGTATAGCCACTGCCACCATGTCCATAGTTGTGAATAATATTAGCCACTCTTTCTAAGCGTACTTCTTTTCGGTATGGTCTTAAGCCGGCCCAATTGCCAATAATTTGTTGCTGTTGTAAAGCCGGTAAAACTGCCATTGCCTTTTGATGTATTTCATTCAATGTTTCAGCAACGGTAATGGCTTCGCCGATATTTTCTTCGTAAGTGCCGCCAATGATGGTGGCATCTTTTCGCGGTACGATATATATAGATGATTGGTTATCTAGAAATATATTTTTCGGAATGCCTGGTTCTGTTAATACAATTTGTCCTCGTACGGGGATAACGGATTCGTCATTGCACAATGTAGCAGCGCCCAAGCCTGTACAATTCACTACCATATCAAATTCATTTTGTAGTGTAGTTATATCTGTAATTGTTTGTTCAATAATTGTTGCACCTAATAATTGTACTTGTTGGAGCAGCCAAGGCAAAAAGATTTGTGTCTCAATCAGCGGTACAATAGCTTCATGGCCGAAAGCATAACCTTTTGGTATTTCATCCCCAGCTAATACCCTATACGAATTTTCAGGCATGAATGATAGCCAACTATCATCATTAACAACATCAGCTTTAGCTACTTTCATAAGTTTAACCATGCTGATGCCCGTTGCTGCATTGGCACTTAACGCTTTGAATGTATGGTAACTTTTTTGACACCAATCAATGCCTCGTTTATCGTTGCGAACATGATACGGAAACCAAAATGCCGCTGCTTTAAACGAAACAATATGGGTAGAAAAATCTTCGGCTATTACAGTAACAGGGTAGCCGGCATGTAGTAAAGTAAAAGCGGTGGACAATCCACTGATGCCACCGCCTATGATTGCAATTTGTTGCGTCATTTCTCCTAAAGCTGTTATTTTTTCTTTGCTTTAAAATTACCATTCGGCTGCTGAAACGTAAGCGCTGTTGTTTCCGTCTTGTCATTTACATCAAACTGAACAAAATAACCGGGTGCTACTTTTAAACCAAATTTATCTTTGCCTAATGGCACTAATTCATAATCAGGCTGACCGGGCACCAAAACAAACAACGTCTTTTCATTTTGAACATATACTTTAACCGTTAAACCTCCCAGGTCATAATCACCAACATATTTAGATAATTCATCTGCTTGTATGGCTTTTGCTTTTTCAGTTTTGATGAATTTTTCAGCATCTAACCCTGCTTCAAGTTGCATTGTTGCATGATCTATATCTCCACCTTCGTTTAACACAAAACTTATTTTTATCGCACTTCTTTCTGTTGTGTCTAAAGGTTCTGTGTGGCTTAACTCAAAAGGTTCAAAAACATCGTAATGGTAATGTCTCAACCACAAACGTTTGTTTTGACTGATGAATAGTAAGGAATCATTATTTACCACAATATCAAAGCTGCCATAACCCTTGCTAGTATAAATACCTTCGTAATCAGCTAATGGATGTGAAGGCTTAGTATTTTGTTTTTGATTAATACTAGCAGTACCTTCACTTTTTTTCGCCGCTTCTTTGGCTTTGTCGGTTAATTTTTTTCTGTCGGCACTCCAATTGATATAAGATAATTTTAAGAGTCTGTCGGCAATAATATTGCGAACAATGGTTGGAACGCTGCTGCCATCTTGATTTGCTAATACCACTATTCCAATGCTATCGGTTGGATAGAAACTGGTATTGGCACTAAAGCCATCAATATTGCCACCATGGTCAACTCTATAATGACCACGATAACTACCTACAGACCAACCAAAACCATAATTAGCCAAATGAATGTCTGGTTTTTCTTTGTCGGGGTAGCCACCTGAAACAACCATTTGCGATGAAGCCGCTTCTTTAACATAGGCGGCGGGTAATACTTGTTTGCCTTTGTATTTTCCGCCATTGATCCATGCTGTTACCCAATTGGCCATTTCAGCAACACTACTATTGATACTTCCCGCAGGGCCCATCGCATTAATATCATAATAATCAAGCTTTTTAATAATACTATCTTTTCTTACCGTATAACCCTTTGCCGCTTCTGAAGCTTTAGCTAAATCTTGAATGGTGAAATTAGATCGTTTAAAATCTAGTGAGTCAAATATTTTTTCTTTTACTATCGTTTCCCAAGATTTGTTCCACATTTTTTCTGCTAATACGCCTTGAACGGTGTACATAAAATTATTATATTGCCATTTTTCTCTTATGCCATAAGTGGGCTGCATGTACTGAATGCGTTCAATAATACTATCTCTGTTTGAAGTGGGGAACAAATACCAAGATGCATCATGCCGTGGTAAGCCGGTTCTATGCGTCATCAAATCTTTAACGGTAATCAGATTGTTCATGTCTGCATTAAAGAATTTAAGTTGCGGTAAGTAGTTTCTGATGGGTTTATCCAACTCAATTTTTTTGTCGGCTTCTAATAATCCAACTAAAGAAGCAGTAAAAGCTTTGGTACAACTACCAATTGCAAATAGAGTATTTGGTGTAACCGGAATTTTCTTTTCATAATCGCTGTAGCCGAATCCTTTTGCATACACCACTTTGTCTTTTTCTACAACCGCTACAGCAAATCCCGCTGCATGCCAAGTAGTTAACAATTGTTGCAATTCGGCATCAAGACCGGAAAAGCGATCGGTAACCGGCTTGTTTTTTTGTGCATTGGCCAATGCAACAACAAAAAACAGCACTACTGAAAATAATTGCTTCATAGTTGTATTGTTTGGTTTAGTGTAATTGGTATGCAAAAAGAACAAAATATTACAATTGCCATTTAATTGGCTAAAGCTTGTTCAAAATCATTCAAAATATCTGCAATATTTTCTATGCCCACACTTAATCTAATTAATCCGTCTGTAATGCCATATTTCAACCTTTCTTCTTTAGGCACACTATAATGTGTCATACTTGCCGGATGAGAAATCAACGTATCTACAGTGCCTAAACTAACTGCTCTAACACACATCTGTAGTTTATCTATAAATTGTTTGCCGGCTTCCAATCCGCCTTTTATTTCAAAGCTCATTAATGCACCCGGATGCTTCATTTGTTTCATCGCAGTATAATGATCGGGGTGAGAAGCCAAACCTGTATAATTTACATATGCGATGTTGGGATGCTGTTCTAAATAGCCTGCCACTTCTATTGCATTATGGCAATGACGATCCATTCGTAGTTCTAATGTTTTCATACCTTGAATCAACAAGAAGGCATCAAATGGATTGCTATTGCCACCCAATAGTGCATGCCACTTCCAAGCTTTCGTTTTCATGAATTCAATATCTTTTCCGAGCAACACACCACCAATGGCAGAACCGTGACCATTCAAAAATTTAGTGGTAGAGTGGAACACAAAATCAACACCATATTTAAATGGCTGTTGTAAGTATGGTGTGGCAAATGTGTTGTCTACAGTAACAATCAAATTATATTGTTTGGCTACTTTGGTTACGGCTTCAATATCTACACATTGTATGGTTGGATTAGCCGGCGTTTCAATGTGTACTAGCTTAATGGAGGGATTAGCTTTAATAATGCTTTCAATCGCAGTTACATCTCTTAAATCTGCAATGATGGTTCTTACACCGGTTTGTGCCAATACTTTGTGCATCAATTCGTAAGTGCCGCCATACAATGAATAATGCGACAATACCGCATCACCTGCTTGTAGTGTACTCATAAACATGGTTGTCATAGCTGCTTGACCACTAGCATGTAAGAGGGCTTTTAATTGCAATGGATTGCCTTGATCATCTGTTAAGCCAAATGCTTCGAGTGCAGCAATGGTTTGTTCGGCAGCTTTAAAAGTTGGATTGCCCCAACGGCTGTAAATTCTTTCTTTATCGACAGTTTCAAAACGTTCCATGCCTTGTTGTGCCGTATCAAATACAAATGTAGATGTAGCAAAAATAGGAGTGAGGTGTGCATGTTCAGCATTGTCATGACCGGATGTATGCATGGCTACAGAACTAATACCTGAAAGTGGAAACTTACTCATGTGAATAATTTAGAAAATGGTTGAAATATTTTGCAGCGTATCTTTCGGCCAAAAGTAATATTTAACCATGAAGGAATTGCTGTTGTCTTTTGCCGCTTACAACGTTTGGGCCAATGGAAAGTTGCTCGAAACCTCATTATCAGTGTCAGAAGTTTTGCAACAACAAGCGGTGATAAGTAGTTTTCCTAGTCTTACCGCTACATGGCAACATATTTGGGATGCAGAAAGTGGTTGGTGGCAAAGAATAAAACTAGCCGAACATACTATTTTTCCGAGCAGTAATAATAGCTATACATTATCAGAAATTGCAACGCAGCTCATTCAACAAAGTAAATGGATAGAAGAGTGGGTTAGCAATAGTTCTGAATTACAATTGCAGCATGTGTTTGCTTATCAAAATACAAAAAAAGAACAGTTTAAACAGCCGGTTTGGCATATTTTATTACATGTATTTAATCATGGTACGTACCACAGAGGTCAAGTGGTTACTATACTTCGTCAATTAGGGGTAGAAAAAATACCGCAGACAGATTTTATACATTGGTCAAGAATGAAATAATCAGCTAATTTTATAAAAAAGGAATTCATGCTTAAGAAGGTATTGATAATTGATGATGATTTAATTACGTTAAAGATTTGCACAGCCGTTATAGAGAAATATGGATTTGCCGAAATAGTTGATACGGTAATGAATGGTGAAGAAGGTGTAAACTATTTTAAGGATTACTTCAATAAAGTAAAAGCAGGTGACAAGTCGATGATTTTACCCGATTTGATTTTGCTTGACTTAAATATGCCGGTATTAAATGGTTGGGATTTTTTAGAGCAGTTTATTATGAAATATGCCGATCGACTACCCAACACTAAAATTGTCATTCTTTCTTCTAGTGTAGATCCCGGCGATTTTGCTAAAGCCCAACGATACGATATCATTCTAGATTTCATCAATAAACCTTTAGATGAGTTTTGTATAGAAGAGCTCAAACAAATCGAATTTATGCAGCCTTTTTTTACTGAAAATACCAGTGAATAATTCATTTATCCGCTTTCAAAATGTGCTACCCGGTTATGTTTTTGCAAACAGCCGGGTAGTTATTTTATAGGAATATTACCGTTAACTGTTTAGTGGCATCATTTGTACAAAGTGTTTTTACTAGCTATTGATTAATAGGTGTCATCCACTTTGATTGATGGTTTAATAACTAGTGTTGACAAGCATTTCAGCTTAATGACCCTATATTTTATTTGCCCAAAACGGGACAAATTTTTCCCATTTCGGGAGAAAAAATAGTAAAACCCTCAACTGAATTACTGCAACATTTGAATATAGGGTTTTAGTAGAACTACGATGCATTAGCATGATTGTGAAGGTGTAAAATAGAGCAGTTTTGCTCTTGTACAGGGATGGGTGTGATACTACTTTTACACTGTTGATTGACAATCAATTAAGCAAGTCCCGTTTTTATCCAATACTTGAAAAACCATACCGGCCTAATCCCCCGGACAATATCCAAACCTAGCCCGTAAGCCAGGTAAAACAAAAACCCGATACCGTTTTAAAAGCCTTAGTAATTGTCAATCAACAACTTTGAAAAAATCCAATTGCTGTAAAAAACCACTCTAAGATCCAATATCATTACCCTGACTTAGCAGGGGAAAAACCACACCCTGAAAAGGGAAATCCAATGTTCTGGTTGAGATTTTGGTGGCTAGAACAATATTTAAAAGCCCTGCATTACCGTAATAGTGCAGGGCTTTTTGTTGTTGAAATATCAAGCGATTAGTCTAGCATTTTATTACGCATCGCATACATGACCAAACCGGCAATGGTTTTAGCACCAACTTTAGATTTCATATTCTGCCTAATGGTTTCTATTGTTCTTTGGCTAAGAAACACTTCTTGAGAAATTTCTTCAGTTGTTTTGTCTTCGCTGATGTATTTTAAAATCTTCAATTCTTTTTCTGTGAATTTGATGGTATTAGGATAAAACTTACGAACTGCTTTTTTGTGTTGCAGCTTTAGCAGTACGGCTGCGTTAACGAGGTCGTTAAAATAGAAATCCTCGTTCATGCAGGTGAGGATGGCTTTATATATTTCGTCGGGCTCAGTAGTTTTAGAAAGAAAGGCGTTGGCACCAAATTCCATCATTTTTGTAATGATTTCTTGGTCATCATACATACTCAATACAATGATTTTCAAATCTTCATATTCTTTTCTAATCAACTGAATAGCATTCACACCATCAATTTCAGGCATTCGAATATCCATCAACAATACATCAGGTATTTTGATTTTTAACTTGTGCATCATGTCCTTTCCATCCTCAGCTTCCCAAAGTATTTTGATATAATCTCTGTTTCGAATAGCCATTTTAATACCATCTCTAAAAATCTTATGGTCATCTGCTAGTGCTACTCTAATCGTTTTGTCTTCCATAATAGGGTTTGATGCGTTCTTGATGATTATCTCTATTCAATTCATAACATGGTCCAAAAAGGGGCAAAGTTTTCCACATTTCCACATTTTCGTACCCTTACTTGGTAGTTTTTCTACACAGCATAGGGTAATCATATCATAAAAATACGATTTTTACTACCGTAATTTTACGGTAAAACGCAGGTGTTTTTACTATATTTTAATAGTTGTCCACAACTGTTAAAAACCTTGAAACCCTTATCCAATAAGAACTTTACTCAAATTACGCATTCTTTTGAATAAGGCGTACCTGTTGTGGAAAACTTTACAATAGATGAAATTTATGTACTGAATATTTCCTATTCGTTAACCTCGTAACCTGAAACACTATGTTAGACAAAGAATTAATCGTTGTAAAAGGAAAGGTCATTGAACAAAAGAAGGCCTTCAACGAAAAAGTAGGCGAAGACATTGGCTATGAATTAGGTGCCAAAATGATCAAAGCTTATTTCGATCAAAATCAAGATGATGTATTGGCTTATTTCATGGGCCGTAACCAAATCGAAGCTATTCTGGCACAGCCCGGCGTAGTGGGTATTAGAATGTTTAATGCCATGAATGATTTAGGTATTAAACAATTGGTTTTGGTTGGTGTAGATGCCAATGGCAATAACATCTTGCATTACACTACCACTGGCGACAATGGTGAGATTATCAAGAAAAAAGGTATTGTAGCCGATAGAGCAAAAATTTGCCCCCCATACTGTGGAGACGGAGATGGCAGCAATGGAGACATTGGCTGGTATAGTGGCACATTGTAATCAACATAGAAAGTAGGGAGGGTCCTAATTTCAATATGTTAGTATATTTGAAGTTCAAAACCCCCATGAAATTTTGTTCGAATTAATTGCCAACATTTCTTTTATCACAGAAGCGTTACCCGTACTGCTTTACTTCATCTTTCAAAAAAAGATACAAGATAAAGTACTACGGGTAATTGTTTTTATAGTAGCTGCGGGATTTGTTTTTGATTTGTATAGTACTTGGGAAACCTCAAGGGATAATGGTGCTAATTACAGTATTCTTAATTTTTTTACACTATTAGAAACCCTTGCACTGCTCTATTTTTTCTCAAAAATTTTAAAAAACGCCAAAGCCAAAATTGTAGTTGGTATTTTATCCGGCTTTTTTTTGTTGGTATGGGTGTTGCTCAAATTCAAAACAAGTTTTAATACGTTCGACGATACTTCTATTGCTTTAGAAGCAATCATTATCATTTCCTTATCTGTTTATTACCTTTTCGAACAAATTATTAAGCCTCAAGCTTTTTTTCTTTATACACAACCTCGTTTTTGGGTGGTAGTTGCCTACTTTATTTATATGGCGGCTACTTTTTTCCTTTTCTTGTTCCTTAATTCTTTGAGTGCTCAAGAACAAAGCAAATACCTTGTGCTAAATTCTATCTTCTTGATTATCAAAACTATATTTTTATCGATAGCCATGTTTATGAAGAATACGCCGCCAAAACCAAAGAAGTTTGAATTATATTAAAGAGGATTTGTCTGCGTATTTTTACGATGTGGTTTTACTATCTTGTTGATTTTCAATGAAAAACAAATCACTTGAAGCAACTTTTAAACTTTTTTTTCATCTTTATTGGTAAGGCATAGTCTATGATATTATTACAAGGAAATACGGGTGGCATCTCCAATGTGCTTTTTTTCGGCACTATTGGTATGCTTTTTTTGGCTATAGCGCTGATTGTATTCATTATTTTTCATCAACGAAGGGTAATTCGCTATCAATTAAAAATGCAGCAAATGGAAGCACAGCAACAGCAATTGTTGTTGAAAGCATCTATTAAATTGCAGGAAGAAGAAAGACAACGCATTGCTGCCGATTTACATGATGATGCAGGTCCGCTATTAGCAACAGCTCGTTTATACCTTACCGAAAATATGGTGAATTTGGATAAAGCAACGCAATTGCAATCCATCTTTAACGCCAAACAAATTATTGATGAAACCATTCAGCTAATTAGAAATATCTCTCACAGCTTAATGCCGCCAACATTGAAAAATTTTGGTTTAGAAAGTGCGGTGAATGATTTTTTTCAAAAGATAAATGGCTCAGGTACATTAAATGTAAACTGTCGCTTTAATGATTATAAAATCAGATTAAAGCCCGATAAAGAATTGATTGTTTTTAGAGTGATTCAAGAATTAGTGAATAATATTCTCAAGCATAGTAATGCCAGTTTCATTCATTTGACCCAACAAAATGGTGAAAACAATATGATCATTCGTATGCACCACGATGGTAGAGGTTTAACACAAGACGATTTTGTCAAACTCAACAAAAGCAATATTGGTTTGGGTTTAAAAAATATTCAAAGTCGCTTAAAGGTAATTGATGGGGACATATTGTTTGAACAAGATGCTTCTCAATCTTTCTATAAAGTAACGATTGATATTCCTAAAGACAACGACGAGAAATAAGCCCCACATAACCTCGCAAATCTGTTTTATCTTTGAGTCAGTATGGCTGATATCAAAGTAGCAATTGCCGATGACCATAAAATCTTTCGAAAGGGAGTAGTGCTTTCCCTTCGTCATTACACCAATATTAAATTTGTTGCAGAAGCCGATAACGGTCAAGAATTAATTGATCAACTAGAAGCTAAAAAACCCGATGTGGTGCTGATGGATTTACGTATGCCGGTGAAAGATGGCATTGAAACTACAAAATACATCAGCAGACATTTTCCTCATATTTTCGTTATTGTACTTACCATGCATGAAGATGAACGTTTTGTTACCCATCTCATGGAAAATGGCGCCAACGGTTATTTGTTAAAAAGTACCGAACCTGCTGAAATTAAAAAGGCCATTATGGAAGTAATGGCTAAAGGCTATTACCTCAATAATTTTGTGAATCGCATTTTATTAAAACGTTCTCATAACAGGGCAAGAACAATGCCATCGCTTACCAACGAAATCGAAGTATCAGATAAAGAAAGAGATGTATTAAGGTATATCTGTATGGAATTTACTTCACAAGAAATTGGCGAAAAAATGAATGTGAGTCCAAGAACCGTAGAGAGTATAAAAGAAAGATTGATGGAACGTTGGAACCTAAAAAACACCGCCGGGTTGGTTTTCTTTGCAGTAAAAAATAATTTGATTGACTAAGCTTTCTTTTTCAAAACAATTCCCACAGAAAAATTACATACAATAGGTAGCCAAGTAAAAGGTATGCCGGTAATACTTTTCACTTCAAAATATTGCTGTAGTAGATTTATCAATTGTCGATAATCAAAACCTTTATGTCCTTCTTCTAGTCTTTTTACTTTGTTGAGTTTGCCCCATAAGGTGTACCATAATTCTTTAGCTGTATAAGGTTCGTCCACCGCTAAAAAAAGTTTTTTTGTTAGATGTTTCAGTAAAAAAATCAAACCCATCTCGTTAGGTACAGAAACAAAACAATAATCTTTAGTGGCTGAAGCAAGTTGTTGAATATAAGCCTCTAGTTCAGCTAGTTTCAAATGCTCCAAGGTTTCCATGGCAATGCTATAATCAAATACTTTTTGCTCCGGATTAAAAGCCTTCAATGTATCACAATAATTAAATTGAAAATTGGGTTGATGAGCCCATTGTTGTTTGCCGAGGTCTAAACCACCTTCCCAATTGGCATCATAACCAACATAGGCCGATGGGGCGAAAGGCATATAGGATAGGGTTTTACCATCAAAACAACCCAGTTCTACAACAGTTCCTTGTTTTAAATTCAACTGTTGCATACTATGGAACAACCATCTAAAACGGGCAGCATGAAAAAAAGTACGAATGCCTCCGCTAAATAATCTTTCGTTGTACGATTTGGTCTCTTTTGGTTGAATCATGCCGCAGTGAAAAAACAAAGATTCATTATTTAAGTGCTTTTACAAAAAATAGTAGGCTTTAGCCCAATGCTTTTAATTATTTTGCCAGATAAAAACCCTTGGCTTTGGCTTGGATATTATTTGCAGCTTATCTTTTCCTCTTTACTTGGTTAGTAAGCCGAATGTCTTTTTTTAAGCTTTCAGGCATCAATAACAAGGCTTGGATTGCACTCTTTATACTTAAGGTTGCGGCGGGTATTGCATATGGTTATGTGTTGAGTAGTTCCAACTACTATCAAACGATTTCTGATACCTGGAAATTTCATGCCGAAAGTTTGAAAGAAACACAGCTATTGTATCATCAGCCTTGGGAATACTTCACCAATTTATTTCATAATCCATATGAAGGTGGTTATTTTAAATTCTTTAGTACATCTGACTCTTATTGGAATGATTTAAAGTTTAACTCTTTTACAAAGTTGATATCCATTTTTAATGTATTCACTTTTGGCAATTATTATACCAATGTTATTTTTTATTCATTTCTTACTTTTTTCGGAATGGCTGCCTTTATCAAAACTATGGTCGCCATTTTTAAAACCAATCCCTACTTAATCATGGCCAGTGTGGCTTTGTTGCCCTCATTTGCATTTTGGTGTAATGGTATTCATAAAGACGGATTGATATTTGCCGGCTTAGCTATTTTCATCTATTTGTTTCATAAAGCCAATAACGGCGGTGGGTTTCATGCCAAAAATATCATCGTTATGATGCTGTCTTTGTTATTGGTGTTACCGCTTCGCAATGCCCTATTTATCGGTGTTTTACCGGCTGCTATGGCATGGGTGTTGGCTGAAAGATTTCCTGCTAAACGGTGGTGGATCTTTGCAGGAATTGTATTGGGTGGAGTAGTGCTTTTTTTCAGTGCCAGTTATATCAGCTATCGATTGAATTTGCCCATGTCTATTGTTACTCGGCAACAAGAGTTCATGAAATTGAAAGCTAATTCTGCTATTCCAATGACCATATTAGAACCTACTTTTAGTAGTTTTCTGAACAATTTGCCACAAGCATTCAATCATGGCTTTTGTAGGCCATACTTAAGTGAAGCCAAAAGCCTATTCTACTGGCCAGCAGCATTAGAAGTTGTATTGTTTTGGATATTATTTGTTTTGATGTTGTTCCGACCAATAAAACCATTTTACTTACCCAACGTAGTAATTTTTTGTTGGTTAGTAGCCTTGATTATTTTAGTCGTAATTGGTTATACCGTACCCTATTTGGGGGCAATAGTGCGATATAAAAGTTTGGTACTGCCCTTTCTTTTTACTCCGATGATTGGATTAATCGATTGGAAAAAATGGAGCAAAAAGACCCAACCCCTTAACAAATAGATATTTTTAAAATATTTTCGTTTTGGTTCAATTTTATCCAAAAATGGGAGCTTAATTTGTATTTTTTTGCACATTTTCTATCTAATGATTTGTTTTTTGAGGCTTTAGGCCTAGAAAACTTTTCTTTTTTGCGTTTTAGTCGTTCTTTTGTGGTGCAAAAAAAGCATTAGCTATGTCATTAAGATTACAGGCCATTAAAAACCTTTCTAACAGTACCACAGAAGTGGATGTCAAAGGCGGTAAAAAAATCACTGCCATTTTTGGAGAAAATGTATTTACACTAAAAACCTCCCGTGAATACCTGAGTGAAGAAGCGTACAAAAGCTTGGTTACCAGTATCAAAGGCGGTAAAAAAATTGACCGTGCCGTTGCTAACCAAATTGCAAATGGCATCCGTGCTTGGGCAGAGAGCAAAGGTGTAACCCATTACACTCACTGGTTTCAACCGTTAACCGGCACTACTGCCGAAAAGCATGATTCTTTCTTTACATTAAAAGGAGACGGCACTGCTATTGAAGAATTTGACGGCGCAGCCTTGATTCAACAAGAGCCTGATGCATCTTCATTCCCCAATGGTGGCTTAAGAGCTACTTTCGAAGCTAGAGGTTATACTGCTTGGGATCCTTCTTCACCGGCATTTATCATTGAAATTGGTCAAGGTAAAACCTTGTGTATTCCCACCATATTTATTTCTTACACCGGCGAATCTTTAGATTACAAAGCGCCATTATTAAAAGCACTAGCTGCTTTAGACAAAGCTGCGGTTGATGTTTGTAATTATTTCGATAAAAATGTAACTAAGGTTACTGCTACATTAGGTTGGGAGCAAGAATATTTTGTCATCGACGAAGCATTAGCCAATGCCAGACCCGATCTAGTACTAGGCGGAAGAACAGTATATGGTTCAGGTTCAGCTAAGGGTCAGCAGTTAGAAGACCATTATTTCGGTTCTATTCCCGAAAGAGTATATGCTTTCATGAGAGATTATGAAGCTGAAAGTTATAAGTTGGGTATTCCTTTACGTACCCGTCACAATGAAGTAGCACCTGCACAATTTGAGTGTGCCCCTATTTTTGAAGAAGCCAATTTAGCAGTAGATCATAATACCTTGTTGATGGATGTGATGACCCGTGTGGCCAAACGTCATAAACTCAAAGTATTACTACACGAAAAACCTTTTGCTGGCATCAACGGTAGTGGTAAACACAATAACTGGAGTATTGCTACCGATACCGGCGTAAACTTATTGGCTCCGGGCAAAACGCCTAAGACCAACCTCATGTTCTTAACCTTCTTTGTTAATACCATTAAGGCGGTTCATGACCATGCCGATTTATTAAGAGCTTCTATAGCTAGTGCTGCGAATGATTTCCGTTTAGGTGCCAATGAAGCGCCACCGGCTATTATTTCTGTATTTGTTGGTCAGTATTTAGCTAAAGTATTATCAGATATCGAATCAAGAGTTGGTGATAAGTTTGATGAACAAGATGAAGCCATCTTGAAGTTAGATTTACACCGCAGTATTCCTGAATTGATGCTCGACAATACAGACCGTAACCGTACATCACCTTTTGCTTTCACCGGTAATAAATTCGAGTTCCGTGCGGTAGGTTCTTCAGCAAACTGTGCTAATGCAATGACGGTTTTAAATACCATCATGGCCGATACCTTGCGCAACTTTAAGAAAGAAGTGGATAGCTTAATAGAAAAAGGAGAGAAGAAGGAAATCGCTATCATGCATGTAATTCAACATTATATTGTTGAAAGTAAAAAAGTATTGTTTGAAGGGGATGGATATAGCGACGAATGGCATCATGAAGCTAATCGTCGTGGATTGCCGAATGTGCCAACTACGCCTTTAGCTTTGGATGCGATGATTACAGATAAAGCTAAAAAATTATTTGAGCACAATGGTGTGTATACCCATAATGAATTAGAAGCTCGTCATGAAATTGAGTTGGAGAAATACATTAAAATGGTTCAGATCGAAAGCCGTGTAATGGCTGAATTAGCAACCAGTATTATTCTTCCTTCTGCAGTAAAATACCAGAACGAACTGATTCAAAATATCAAAGGCTTAAAAGAATTGGGCTTGCCCGAAGCCGCCTATTCTAATCAGCTACAAATTCTTACAAAAATTAGTGAGCATTTGGCTGCTGCTAGCGAAATGGTGGAGAAAATGATTAGTGCTAGAAAAATTTGCAATAATATGACCGATACCCGTACCAAGGCTATTGCTTACGGTAGTCAGGTTAAAGAAGCTTATTTTGATGCATTGCGTTATCATATCGATAAATTAGAATTATTGGTAGATGATAGCCATTGGGCCTTGCCAAAATACCGTGAAATGTTATTCTTGAGATAATCAAATAAAGAAACAAAAAGAAGGGTTGCCAAAAGCAGCCCTTTTTTATTTTTTAGGGAGTGCTTGGTACATCATAAAAAACAAATGATTATTTTACTGCATTAAATTATGATATGTTAGTTAAAACATTTGGCAGTGCTGTTTATGGGGTAGAAGCCATTACAATCACCATTGAAGTAAATGTGAGTGAGGGTCAAGGTTATTTTGTAGTAGGCCTGCCCGATGGCGCTATTAAAGAAAGTCAGCAGCGGATTGACAGTGCTATCAAATCCAACAGCTTTAGAATGCCCCGTACTAAAGTGGTAGTCAATATGGCGCCAGCCGATATTAAAAAAAGTGGCTCTGCGTTTGACTTACCCATTGCCATAGGTATTTTAGCAGCAAGTGAGCAATTAGAAAATGCCGAAACTATTGCTAATTACATTATTATGGGTGAGCTGAGTTTAGATGGTTCTATTCAACCCATAAAAGGTGCATTGCCTATCGCTATACAAGCTAGAAAAGAAGGATTTAAAGGATTGATTGTACCCAAAGTAAATGAACGGGAAGCCGGCATGGTTAATAACCTTGATGTGTATGGCGTAACGCATATCAATGAAGTGATTGAATTCTTCAAAAATCCTGAGAGCTTACAACCCATTGTTATAAATACAAGAGAAGAATTTTTTAATAATCAATATGAATTTGATATAGATTTTAGTGATGTTAAAGGACAGGAGAATATTAAAAGAGCATTGGAAATTGCTGCGGCTGGGGGACATAATGCCATTCTCATTGGTCCGCCGGGAGCCGGCAAAACCATGTTAGCCAAACGGTTACCAAGTATTTTACCGCCTTTGAGTTTACAAGAAGCATTAGAAACCACCAAGATTCATAGTGTGGCAGGTAAGTTACCCGAACATGCTTCACTGATTAGTAAAAGACCTTTTCGCAGTCCGCATCATTCTATTTCAGATGCAGCCTTGGTTGGCGGCGGTGGCATTCCGCAGCCCGGAGAAATTTCTTTAAGCCATAATGGGGTATTGTTTTTAGATGAGTTACCTGAATTTAAACGTACGGTTTTAGAGGTCATGCGTCAACCGATGGAGGAAAGAAGAGTAACTATTTCTCGAGCAAAAGTAGCGTTAGATTTTCCGGCTAATTTTATGTTGATTGCTAGTATGAATCCCTGTCCTTGTGGCTTTTATAATCATCCGGAGAAAGAATGTACTTGTCCGCCGGGTGCTGTTGGAAAATACCTCAACAAAATTTCCGGACCATTATTGGACCGAATTGATTTGCATGTAGAGGTAACACCGGTTGCCTTTAGTGAATTGAGTAATAACAATGCAAAAGGAGAACCCTCTGCGGCTATTAGAGAACGAGTAATTAAAGCCAGAGAAATTCAAACCGAAAGATACAAAGGTGAAAATGGGGTATATGCCAATGCACAAATCAGCAGTAAAATGCTGCGAGAAATATGTGTGATTGATACCATTGGAGAGAACTTGTTGAAGAAAGCGATGGAGCGGTTGAATTTATCGGCAAGGGCTTACGACCGAATTTTAAAAGTAAGCCGAACCATTGCCGATTTAGCCAATAGCGAAAACATTCGCCCCGAACATTTAGCTGAAGCCATTCAATACCGTAGTTTGGACAGAGAAGGTTGGGCGGGGTGATTCCATTAATTTAGTATCGGGTCCACATCATCAACTGGTGGTGGCACATCATCAAATCCGCTATCGGTGGGTATTTCTTCAGTGCCTACTTCTTCGGCCCTGTTTTCATTCCATTCTACAATAAAATTATTTCTGCCTTCGCCTACCAATAAACTCATGTAGCGTTGTTGGGCTAATTCTAATAAAGACAGAAACAAGAAAATGGCATGAATCCGGTCTTGGCATTCGTCAAAAATCTTTTCGAACGATACATTTTTGTTGCGTTGTACATAACCCAACATAAACTCACGGCTACCTTCCATGGTATAGTTGTAACGCACTACAGTGTGTACAGGTTTGTTTTGTCTGTCGTGTACCCGTTGCATTACTTTTTCGAAAGCCTTCATCAGCTTAAATAAAGTAACCTGCTGTATTTCTGTGCCTTCAGATGCTTCTTCGCCAATTTCAGATAATTCCTTTTGCAGGTTTCCTCTTTTCACCATCAGCATACGCATGGCTTCCATTTCGGCCATTTGAGCAGCGGCTTCTTTAAAGCGTTTGTATTCTAGTATTTTATCAACTAATTCTTGTCTAGGGTCAATCTCATTACCTTGAGCATCTAATTCTTTGCGAGGTAATAGCATTTTGGCTTTAATCCGCATCAGCGTAGAAACAAACAAAATGAATTCACTGCTTAGTTCAATATTCAACTTTTCTTGGCTATGAATGAACGCTAGAAAATCGTTAGTAATTTTTGTGATGGGAATATTATAGATATCTAACTCATCTCTTTCGATAAAGAAAAGTAACAGGTCGAAAGGTCCTTCGAACTGGTCTATTTTAATTTGATAACTGGTAGTATTCACAACGAAACTGTTTGTTGAGTGAAAAGCAAAAATCCCGGATTTACCGGGATTTTGCAAATCTATGATTTGAAATGATATTTAGAACTTAACTGCTAAACCGGCACCAAAAACAGATTTTAACTGCGTAGCAGCTTTGTTTTTGCCGTAACCAAAAATACGAGTGTCATCGTCATATTGTAAATCGAAATTGTAAATAGCACTAAAATGCTTGTTGATTTTCATGTAGAACATGTTGTTCCAAAATACATCAATAGCGCCTGGATTGCCTACAACAAAGTCAGAAAATAAATCTAAACGAGTAGTGTAGGTAATGTTTTTACAAACTTCTCTGCTGTAATTCATAGAAGTGAATATACCGGCTTCAATTTTTACTTCTCTGTTTGGTTTTACGCCATAATTAGCTGCCAACTCATAAGGACGGTTAGCAACAATCACCCAACGAGCAGCAATAGGAGACATATGTACATTAAAATTGCCGCTATTGTAAGTCATGCCGGGGGCAATAACACCAATGGCAGGTGCAAAAAACGACGAAATACGCTTTTTGTTAACGCCATCAAAGTCGTAGCCATCAAACAATTGAGTACGCAAATTACCAAGTACACCGTAGCTCCATTTACGTTTGTCGCCTTTACCAATTTCATGGCTCCACTTCGTAAACAATTCAAAACGGTCATCATTTTTTACAATACCATATTTGTTGGTATTCTGTAAACCATAATTCGCTTCAACTTTATTATCCCAATGGTTGCGACCTTTAGTATTGTTGGCATAAGCTTTAAAGAAACCATTTGCAGCCAATGTAAACCTATCGCCACCGGGAGCCCAATTACGAGTACCGCCTTGTGTGATAGCAACATTCAGCATTCCGCCTTTTTGCCAAGTGCCTTTTACAGCTGCCTTAGCTGTTTTAGCTGCTTTTGTTTTGGTTGCTTTCTTCTTGTCTTTATTCTGCTGTGCCATTGCACCGAGTACTGTACTTACTAAAAGGGCAGAAAGTAATAATTTTCTCATGTTAGTTGTCAAAATTTGGTTAAGCATACCCTGTCACAGGCAGGGTATGCAGCAAATATAATGTTAAAATTATCATTTCTTAAGAGCATCCCTGATTTCAGCCAATAATTTGTCTGTTGAGGAGGGTTCTGGAGGTGCAGCAGGTAGTTCTTCTTGCTTTTTCTTCAATTTATTGAGTGCTTTTATAACCAAGAACATCACAAAGGCAACAATAATAAAGTCGATAGTAGCCGTAACAAAAGCCCCCCATTTTATAGCTACTTCAGGTGCAGCCGCTGTAATAATGGTACCTCCGGCGTCTTTTACTTCAGCCACTGCATCTTTAAGTACCCAAACATTATTACTCAAATCTTTTCCGGTCAACATACCAACAATTGGAGCAATCATACCTTCTGTAAATGCGGTAATAACTTTTCCAAATGCTCCTCCCATTACAAAAGCAACGGCTATGTCTACCAGATTGCCTTTCATAGCAAATTCTTTAAATTCCTTCAGCATACTCATGTTTGATTGTTTTGATTATTATGAAAGTAGTAAAGTTTTGAGAAAAACTATTTTTTTAGGCCGGGATATTGCATATTTAATGCTTTGAGTGTACTGTATAAAATATTGGTAACCAAGTGTTCTTTATACCAGTTTTGATCGGATGGAATAATATGCCATGGAATTTTATTGCATTGGTTAAAGCAATCTTCGTACATGTTTCTGTAGATATCCCACAATTTAGCTTCATCAAAATCTTTCTCATTATACTTCCATTGTTTGGTGGTATCATGAATACGTTCATTGAGCCGAAGTTTTTGTTCTTCCGGTGAAATATGCAAATACAGTTTAATAATTTGAGTGTTGTTATGTTTGCTCAACATTTCCTCAAAGTCGTTAATGGCTTTCATTCTAGCTTTAGCAGTAGCATCATCGCACCATTTATGCACTCTTGTAATAAGGATGTCTTCGTAATGCGATCGATTAAATATTTGAATACTTCCCTTTGCCGGTGCATGATGATGTATTCGCCATAAAAAATCATGTGATAATTCTTCGGCAGTTGGTGCTTTATACGATTTAACCATCACCCCTTGAGGATTCAAATTGCCAAACACATTTCTGATTAATCCGTCTTTACCACTTGCATCCATTCCTTGAATAACTACTAAAACACTATGTTTAGATTCTGCAAAAAGCAGATTTTGCAATTCATCTAATTCAGTTAATAATTTAGCAGTTTTTACTTTTGTTTTCTCTTTATTGGTATTCTTTGGAGCTCTTGTACTAATGGCAGAAAGTTTTATGGCAGGCATTTGACTTAGTTTCTATAAAATTATTCTTTTTAAATGGTGAAAAGCACAACTTTGCCCAAAATTTAAAATTTGAGCGACAAGGTTTTCAACTGGATTATTTTCATTCTGCTGTCATTTATTTGGGGGAGTTCTTTCAAATTAATGAAAGTGGGTATGGAAGAATTATCTCCTTACCAAGTAGCTGCGATTAGAATGATTAGTGCCGGTGTTGTTTTACTCCCATTCATAACCAAAGCCATTAAAGCAATTGATAAAAGCAAAATAAAACTGGTTATACTCTCCGGTTTATTGGGCAGTTTTTTTCCTGCTTTTTTATTTTGTATTGCTGAAACTAGAGTAGATAGTTCTTTTGCCGGCATTCTAAATTCATTAACGCCACTCTTCACCATTATAGTGGGTGTTTCATTTTTTCAATTAACTGTAACCAAAATAAAATGGATTGGGGTTATTGTAGGATTGGTTGGATTGATTTTGCTGTTTATCGTAAGGGGAAATGTTGCCATCAGCTATTTGTCTTATGCGGCGATGGTTTTATTAGCTACACTGCTGTACGGCATTAATGTAAATATGGTTAGTCGGCATTTAAAAGAAGTAGGTTCTATTAATATTGCAGCATTGGCTTTTGGATTTTTAATTCCTCCGTCTCTGATTGTATTGATTGTTACCAGATATTTTCAAGAAGATTTTAGCAATAGTGCTTTTTTGTATGCAACAGGTGCCAGTACTATTTTAGGCATTTTTGGCACGGCGGTAGCGTCTATTATTTTTTACATGTTGGTGAAAAGGGCCGGTGGTATTTTTGCTTCGTTGGTTACTTATGGTATTCCTTTTGTTGCGGTATTTTGGGGCATCAGAAGTGGAGAAGCTATAACTATGTTGCAAGTAGGATGTCTAGGTATTATTTTACTAGGTGTTTACCTAGCGAATAAAAACTAAAAACCCCGGAAACCGGGGCTTGATAAAATAATTGTTCGTTGATTATACGGTCATTATCTCTTTCTCTTTTTGTACCAAATGTTTTTCAACCAAAGCACTAAACTTATCGGTTAATTCCTGTACTGTTTTTTCACTATCCTTTGCTAAATCTTCACTTAGTCCATCTTTTTGTAATTTTTTTATTGCTTCAATAGCCTCTCTTCTTATACTTCTAATAGCCACTTTCGAATGTTCGCCTTCAGCGGCAGCTTTTTTTACCATTTCTTTCCTTCGTTCTTCAGTAAGTGGCGGCATGAATAAACGAATTTGATTGCCATCATTTTGTGGTGTTACACCAATATTGCCCTGCATAATGGAACGTTCTATTGGTGCAAGCATATTTTTCTCCCAAGGTTGAATACTTATTGTTCTGGCATCTAGCACAGTAATATTAGCTACCTGACTTATGGCAGTAGGACTACCATAATACTCAACCGTTAAACCATCAAGCATATTGGGATTTGCTTTGCCGGCCCTCACTTTTACCAATTCAGCTTCTAAATGATTAATGGCTTTGTTCATGGAAGCCTCAGCGTCTTCTATTATCAAGTCTAATTCTTCTGACATAATTGTTTGTTTATCGCCGCAAATCTAACAAATAGCGGCAATTGAAAAAAAGTTGGTGTGTGATTAAAAGAAAAAGGCAACCATTGGTTGCCCTTAATATGATCAGTTATTCCATTAATCTTGTTCAGCAGTAGCTTTTGTTTCAAATAAAGAAACCAATCTAATGCGTTTAGAGTTTCCTATTACAGCTTCATCTGTAGCTTCGTCTGTTAATTCATTACCACGAATCACTCTCATTCTTGACTTAGCTCTGGTTAAATATAATATGTAGATAGCACTGAAAAATAAACTTGTCATCAACACAATTAACCAAGTTGTGCCTAAACCTTGTGCAGCAAAAGCTATACCCGTAAAGGTAATACTAACAGCAATAGCGGTTAATGTAACATTACGATGGCAAAGTCCTCTATCTAGCAATAAGTGATGAATATGGTTTCTATCCGGACTAAAAGGTGAACGACCATGCATGATTCTAATCCCGAATACCCTAAGTGTATCCAATAAAGGCAATAGCATGATGCCAAAGCCAACAGCAGGCGAAGCGGCAATCGGCAATGTTGCAGAAGAAGGGGCAATCTGAATGAATTTTACCACCAAGATGGTATTCACTAATCCAAGCAATAAAGAACCCGTATCTCCCATAAATATTTTAGCCGGATGGAAATTGTAGATCAAGAAAGCCAATAAACTTCCGCCCATGGCATAACCAAGCACTGCATAAGCAATATTGCCGGTAACCATAAAATAGGTTCCAAAAGTTACAGCAGTTAGCAAACCTACGCTGCCAGCAAGTCCGTCAACACCATCAATTAAATTAAAAGCGTTGATGATTACCACCATCGTAAACAAAGTAAAAATATAGCTCAAACTGCTATGTAATTCATAAATGCCCAAAAAACCGTTCATGTTTGTTATAACAAGGTTTGCTTTGAACATCAATATTCCGGCAACAATTAATTGACCGGCAAATTTTTTGAGTGCAGATAGGTTTAAGATATCGTCTTTCAGCCCAACAAAGAAAATGATGAGAAAAGCACCCATGAAGTATTGAAACTCGGGAGATCCTTCCCAAAAACTACCGGTTAATAGTAATGCTAAGGCAAAACCACCAAAAATTCCTACACCACCTAAAGATGGGATGGGCATTTTGTGCAATTTCCTTTTGTCGTCGGGTTCGTCGTATAATTTTTTAGCCTTAGCTATTTTAATCGTAATCGGAATAGCGTAAAAAGTGACCAGAAATGAGACAATCCCACCAATAATAATTTGTTCCATGCAATTAGCATTTGGTTTTCAATATGTTCTAACTAGCTCAGTGGGGGCAAAGGCTTGGCAAATATACGGTCTTTTTAATGATTTTTTAAAATATTGGATATGAAGTTCATCTGAAATTAATGTGATGTAACTGCAAAATAGGTTTTCAAATTAAGAAATACAAATTTTCACCCCGCTCTTTTTTCGCATTTGCTGACTAGATAAGCTTTAGATGAAATTTGTTGCCTCGGGTTTAAAATTGATTAGTTTTGCGACCATAATTTTTTTTATGAGCAATCTTACCGACATCGCTAGCCAAGTACGTAGAGATATTGTTAGAATGGTACATGCTGTACAAAGTGGTCACCCTGGTGGTTCTTTAGGCTGTGCCGATTTTTTAACGGCTTTGTATTTTAAGGTAATGGACCACAACCCTGACTTTTCAATGGATGGTAAAGGTGAAGATTTATTTTTCTTATCAAATGGCCATATTTCACCGCTTTTTTACTCCGTTTTAGCCCGTGCCGGTTATTTTGACATAAAAGAATTAGCCACATTTAGAAAGTTGAACAGCCGTTTGCAAGGTCATCCCACTACACATGAACATTTGCCGGGGGTAAGAATGGCAAGTGGTTCATTGGGGCAGGGTATGAGTGTGGCGGTGGGTGCGGCTTTAGCTAAAAAATTGAATGGAGACGATAAGTTGGTGTATTCACTACATGGCGATGGCGAATTAGACGAAGGCCAAAACTGGGAAGCTATTTTGTTTGCTGCCCATCATAAAGTAGATAATCTAATTGCTACCATCGACTGGAATGGCCAACAAATTGATGGTTCAACCGATAAAGTAATGACCCTTGGTAACCTTAAAGCCAAGTTTGAAGCCTTTGATTGGTTGGTATTAGAAATGAATGGTAACGATATGGATGATACCGTTGCCGGATTAGCCAACGCCAAAGCCTTAACAGGACAAGGGAAGCCCATTGTCATCCTCATGAAAACAGGAATGGGTAAAGGCGTAGATTTTATGGAAGGTAGCCACGAGTGGCATGGCATCGCCCCTAATGATGAACAACTCGCCAAAGCCTTAGCACAATTACCCGAAACTTTGGGTGATTATTAATTATAAATTTGAAAATCATTTATATTAAAAACGCCTCTTTCAGTTGAAAGAGGCGTTTTTATTTTTTTTCAAAACCGTTCATTAAGGCGCAACTAATCTAAAGCCGTTGCCGTGAATGTTTACAATTTCAATATTCGTATCGTCTTTTAAATACTTGCGTAGTTTGGCAATGTACACATCCATACTACGACCGTTGAAATAAGTATCGCTGCCCCAAATTTTCTTTAGAGCCCTTTCTCTAGGTAGCAAATCATTTTTGTGTTCGGCCAACATTTTCAACAACTCATTTTCTTTTGGTGATAAAGTTTGGGTTTGACCGTTATGAATCAATTCTCTCAACTTAGGATTGAAATGGAAGATACCTAAATCAAACTCTATATTTTCGTTGATTTTATTTTCTTCTTCGTTACGTTTTAAAATTACTCGTATTTTAAGCAACAACACTTCGCTATCAAAGGGTTTGGTGATATAATCATCGGCACCTAATTTGTAGCCTTGTATAATGTCTTCTTTCATGGTTTTAGCACTCAAGAAAAACAAAGGAATATCTAAATCAATATCACGAATTTCTTCTGCTAATGTAAAGCCATCCATATTTGGCATCATAACATCTAACAAACAGATGTCAAATTTTTCACGCTGAAATGCGGCTAGTCCTAAGCGACCATCTCTTTCCAACACTACTTCATAATCGTTCAGTTCTAAGTAGTTTTTTAATACCATACCTAGGTTCTGATCATCTTCGCAAAGCAGTATTCTGTATTTTCTTCCTTCCATAATATTTGTATTTATTAATTTATTAAACAAATTACGCTTTTAGTATTTGCCACGCTGCATAACGTGGCTGTAATATTTTGTTAATCATTGGTTTACTCCATTTGGGTAACCACCAATAAAAAGATACCTACTGCCAACCAAATGATGGGATTAACGTAAGTATCAATCACATTTTGAATCATAAATCTACCATCTTTATTGGGGTGTACCAATATCGTAATACTATCACCGGGTTGATATACCGGCCTGCCTTGGTTGTCATCATCACTCACTAAGGTGTGTTGTTCGCCGGCTACATCGGTGTATTGTACAATCGGGTGATAAAAATATTTATCGCCTTGCAATGGATCGTTTATTGTAACCACTTCATTGTCTACCACAATTGCTTTTGTACGATAATAATTTTTATGCCGCCTGTACATGACGATAATACGATACAATACCAAAGCAAATATGATATAGGCCAAAACCTGCATACAATTATTTATGTAACAAGATAAGGATTTTTTGTAGATAGTGATACTAAGATTTCGCCTTCGGCGGAATGAAATGGCACAATTTGTTTTTGTGGATGTTGACCTTAAAAAAACTTTTATCTTTCAACCTTAAAATTTCAATCATGGCAACGGCAGAGCAACTATTAAGCAACGTACAAACCGGTTATAGTTTTAAAGGTGAAAAAGTGAAAATAGGTGTAGCCATGTTAAATGGTGAAGTAGTGAGTGGTGCCGATGTTTTTTTACCCTTAAAAACCATGAACCGTCATGGTTTAATAGCCGGTGCTACGGGTACGGGAAAAACCAAAACCCTGCAAATGATCAGCGAAATGCTGAGTGATAATAGTGTGCCGGTGTTGTTGATGGATATTAAAGGCGATTTGAGCGGTATTGCTGCTGCAGGAACAACCAACGATAAACTAACAGACCGTTGCCAAAAACTCAACATCAGTTTTAATCCGGCTGCTTACCCAGCCGAGTTAATGACTTTGAGTAATGAAAAAGGTGTTCGACTAAGAGCTACGGTTACTGAATTTGGACCTGTATTGTTGAGTAAAATTTTAGGTTTAAATGATACGCAAGGCGGATTAGTGGCCATGATTTTTAAGTATTGCGATGACCATAAAATGCCGATTTTAGACTTGAAAGATTTTATTAAAGTGTTGCAATTTGTGGGTGATGAAGGCAAGGCAGAAATTGAAAAAGCATACGGTAAAATTTCTACTACTAGTACAGGAACGATTTTACGTAAAGTAGTAGAATTACAGCAACAAGGCGCCGATGTGTTTTTCGGCGAACGCAGTTTTGAAGTAGAAGATTTAATGCGGATTAGCGATGATGGTAGGGGTATGGTGAATATTTTACGGGTTACCGATATGCAAGACCGACCAAAATTATTTTCCACTTTTATGCTTCAATTATTAGCGGAATTGTATGCTGTTTGTCCGGAAGAAGGTGATATGGACAAACCCAAATTGGTTTTGTTTATTGATGAAGCTCATTTGGTATTTAATGAAGCAAGTGATGCGTTGTTGCAACAAATTGAAACGGTGATTAAACTCATTCGGAGTAAAGGCATTGGTATATTTTTCTGCACACAAAATCCGCAAGATGTGCCGGCTGCAATTTTGAGTCAGTTGGGTATGAAAGTGCAACATGCTTTGAGGGCTTTTACGGCTGCCGATAGAAAAACCATTAAGCAAGCTGCAGAAAATTTTCCCATTACGGAATTTTATGATACGGATGAATTGCTTACCCAGTTGGGTATTGGAGAAGCCTTGTTCACTTGTTTAAATGAAAAAGGTATACCAACACCGTTGGTGCATACGATGTTATGTCCACCACGTAGTAGAATGGATGTACTAGCCGATGCTGAAATTGATACCATCAATGCCAAAAGTAAACTCGTTAAAAAATACAATGAAGCAGTAGATAGCCATAGTGCGTATGAAATATTAACGGCGAAGTTAGAAGCAGCGGCAGAAAAGTCGGCTGAGGTAGAAGAAACAAAAACCACTATAAAAGAAAAGAAAGAGGAAAGCTTTTTTGATAACCCTACCGTAAAACAAATTGGACGAACTGCAGCAAGTGTCATCACCCGAAGTTTGTTAGGTGCTTTGGGTTTGGGTGGAAGAAGTAGTAGAAGGAAGAGTTTGTTTTAACAGTTTCAAAGTTTCAATGTTTCAGAGTTCAAAGTTTCAATGTTTAATCCTCACTCAAGTAACAATGAATAAAATGAACCTTTTAAACATTTGAACTTCTTCAACCTCTTAAACTTCCTTCAACACTAAATGCCCATGCTGGGTTTCGTCAAATTCCCATTTCCAGCGGCGATGACTCCATAAATAATTGGCCGGTCTTTGACGAATAGCAGCTTCAATAAAATGGATTAGTTCTCGGGTAATTGCACCATCAGGCATTGCTTTTGGCTCAGTGGTGAGTAGGGTATATTCAATCTTATAATATCCTCTTTTCACTTTGTAAAAATCCATCATTACTACAGCTGTGTCCATTCTTTTCGCACCTTTTTCCGGTCCGGTTACAAATGGGGTCATCTTTCCGAAGAAAGGTAACCAAACTGCAAAGTTGGGGTCACCGGGATTTTGATCGGCTACTAATCCTACCACATATGGCTGTTTAGTATAATTGTGAAATGTGGTTTTAAAAGTGGTAGATGGTATAAGTACAGTACCAAATTTTGAACGTAGCTTTTTAATGATGCGATGCATGGCTTCGCCTTTTGGAGGAGCATACACACCAAGAAAAACATAGTTTTTCATGTTCGAAGACATGGCTAAGTTTCCTACTTCCCAATTAAAAAAATGTCCGGTATGAATTTGCACATTTTTACCTGTTTCGTATAAGTCATTTACTACTTCAGCATTAATGGAAACTCTGTTATGAAATTCTTTTTCAGAAATAGAAATGAGTTTGATTGTTTCAATAAATGTATCAGTAAAATTTCGGTAAAATGCTTTGGCGATAACCAAACGTTCCGCATCGGTTTTTTCCGGAAAAGCGATGGACAAATTATTAAAAACTACGTCTTTCCTATACTTGATGATATAGAATAATATGCCGTAAATGCCATCGCTAATAATATACATCACCCGCCAGGGTAATAAAGAGAGCAGATAAAACAAACTGTATAAAATATAATACATAAAATTAATTTATAGTATCAAGCTTTTGCAATTATAAAATGGTGTTTTGTACCAAACTACCTTTGTTAGGATGATCGGTATTAAAGTGTAGTCCTCTACTTTCTTTTCTAAACTGAGCACCTTTTACAATTAAATAACCTACGGTAATTAAATTTCTCAACTCGCAAAGTTGTGGCGATAATTTTGTGGTGCGGTACAATTCTTCTGTTTCTGTAAACAATAAATCTAATCGCTTCATGGCTCTTTCAATACGCATATCGGTACGAACAATACCTACATAATCACTCATGATTTGTTGTAACTCTTTCAAACTTTGCGTAATCAAAATCATTTCTCTTGGGGCCGATGTGCCTACTGCATTCCAATCCGGAATGGCTTGTTGAAATGCCATGATTTCAGGCTTATCAACACTATCTAAAAAGCAACGATGGCTATACACCATAGCTTCTAATAAACTATTACTGGCCAAACGATTAGCGCCATGTAAGCCGGTGCTGGCACATTCGCCACAGGCATATAAATACTTAATGGATGTTCTTCCCCATTCATCGGTTTTTATACCACCGCAACTGTAATGTGCAGCCGGTGCTACCGGAATTAAATGTTGCATTACATCTATTCCAATACTCAAACACTTTTCATAAATATTAGGAAAATGGTGTATGAATTTTTCTTTCCCCATATGTCTGCAATCCAAATACACATGTTCCGTTCCGCTTTTTTTCATTTCATTATCGATAGCACGGGCAACAATATCTCTAGGAGCTAAATCTTTACGAGGGTCATATTTTTCCATAAAAGCTTCACCCTCTTTATTGCGAAGAATACCACCATCGCCTCTAACCGCTTCGGTAATCAGAAACGATGGAGAAACTCCCGGCTCAAATAATGCGGTGGGATGAAACTGTATAAACTCCATATTTTCAATACGGCCCTTGGCTCGGTAAACCATCGCAACACCATCTCCGGTTGCAATTTTTGGATTTGTAGTGGTACGATAAGCTTGCCCATTTCCGCCGGTAGCAAATACCGTTACTTTAGCAAGTATGGTTTCAATTTCATTGGTTTGTAAGTTGAGTGCATACACGCCATAACATTCAATATCGGGTGTAGATTTGGTGACTAAATAGCCCAAGTGGTGTTGGGTAATTAAGTCAACCACAAAACAATGTTTAATCAGTGTGATGTTGGGTAGCGATAATAATTGTTCTAACAAGGCTCTTTCCATCTCTTTGCCCGTAACATCTTTATGGTGCAAAATGCGGTGAACACTATGTCCGCCTTCTTTACCTAAGGCGTAATCTCCATCAGCATCTTTATCAAATTTAGCTCCCCACTCAATAATTTCTCTAATACGTTCGGGCCCCTCTTTTACTACAATTTCAACGGCTTGCTCATTGCATAAACCGTCGCCTGCAATCAAAGTATCTTCTATATGTTTAGAGAAGCTATCGTTATTTTCATCCCATACTCCGGCAATGCCACCTTGTGCATATTTAGTATTGGTTTCGTCGGCTTGTGTTTTAGTAATAATGGTGATAACTGCATTGGGTTTTGTTTCAGCAACTTTTAATGCATAGGTTAATCCTGCAATACCCGAGCCTATCACTAAGAAATCTGTTTGCATACTTATCAATCTATTAAAGCCTGCAAGATAACGCAATTGAAGCGGTAGCATTTAGTTATACAACAAAACCCGTTATTGATTGCAGTATTTGATACTTTGCATTAAGCCATTATGCAACTATGTTACAATAAAAAATTTGCTGTATCTTGATTAGTGTAATGTATAATTCTACTAATTTCCTGTTTGTTATTAATCGTTAACCAAAAAATTAATTGCATGAGAAAAACACTTTTAGCTGCTGCTGCCGCAGTTGTGGTACTGATTGCTTGTACCAAACAAAAAGACCTTAAAAATGAAGTGGTTCAAGAAGAAGAAACAGCGATGCCAACTGAGCGGAACTGTAATTCAATGGAAGTATTGAACGATATGTTGAAAACAAATCCTGCTATGAAAAAACGCATGGATGAAATTGAAGCATTCACTGCTAACTTCATCAATTCACCGGCTGCACAACAACGTTTATTGGCCGATGGAACGATTGAAATTCCTGTTGTAGTAAGTGTGTTATACAAAACAACTGCTCAAAACATTTCTTTAGCACAAATTCAATCTCAAATTGATGTATTGAATGCAGACTTTGCCGCTACCAATGCTGATTATAACCTTACACCAAGCACTTTTCAAAGTGTACGTTCAGGAAATATTGGGGTAAGATTTGTTTTGGAGTCTGTAAGACGTAAGCAAACGAACAAGAACAGTTGGTTAACCAACGATGCTATTAAGAAAACTGCTCAGGGTGGATTAGATCCATTAAGCCCGACTACAAAACTCAATATTTGGGTTGGAAATTTATCAAATGGAATTTTGGGTTATGCTCAATTCCCTGGTGGTCCCGCTGCTACAGATGGCGTTGTTTTAGATGATAATGCTACAGGTAGTACAGGTACGGCTGCGGCTCCTTTCAATAAAGGAAGAACAGCTACACACGAAGTGGGACATTGGTTAAATCTTCGTCATATTTGGGGAGATGCAACTTGCGGAAACGATTTTGTAGGTGATACACCATTACACAATACGGCTAACTACAGTTGCCCTGCTGCAGGTCATAGAAGTACTTGCACCGGAACACCAATTGAAATGACTATGAATTACATGGACTATACAAACGATGCTTGTATGTATATGTTTAGTGCCGGACAAAAGTCTAGAATGTTAGCTACGTTTGCAACCGGTGGTGGAAGAAATTCTTTCGCTCAACCTTAATCGAAGAATAAGTTACTTCAATAAAAAAAGGCATCGAACAGATGCCTTTTTTTATGCTTGTTTATTGTTGAGTTAGCTGATGAGTGTTGCGCCAAAGTACGGTTGTAAAACGGCGGGAATTTTAATACCATCCGCTGTTTGATTATTTTCTAATAGCGCTGCTACAATTCTAGGCAATGCTAATGAACTACCGTTTAAGCTATGGGTAAGATTAGTTTTACCATCGGCGTTTTTGTATCGGCATTTCATACGGTTTGTTTGAAAGCCTTCAAAATTACTTACACTACTAACTTCTAACCAACGTTGTTGTGCTGCACTAAATACTTCAAAGTCGTAGGTGATGGCACTGGTAAAACTCATATCGCCACCGCATAAACGTAAAATGCGATAAGGTAATTCCATACTTGAAACCAGCTGTTCTACATGTGCTACCATTGCGTCTAAAGTGGCATAACTGGTTGAAGGTTCAACAATTTGAATGATTTCAACTTTTTCGAATTGGTGCAAACGATTTAATCCCCTAACATCTTTGCCGTAACTGCCGGCTTCTCTGCGAAAGCAGGGAGAATAGGCTGTCATCTTGATGGGCAAATCAGATTCTTTTAACACCGTATCTCTGTATACATTGGTAACAGGCACTTCGGCAGTAGGAATTAAATAAAAATTATCTGCGGTAGCATGATACATCTGCCCTTCTTTATCGGGCAATTGTCCGGTGCTATAAGCCGATGCTTCGTTTACCATAAAAGGTGGTAAGTATTCAAGATAACCTGCTGCTGTATTAAAATCCAGAAAATATTGAATCAAACTGCGCTGCAATTTTGCTCCTTTGCCCGTATAAAATGGGAAACCACTACCGGTTACTTTATTGCCTAATTCAAAATTGATGAGTTTATATTTTTCAACTAAATCCCAATGCGGTACAGCTCCTTCATAAAGAGCGGGGATAGTACCACCAGTTTTGACCGTAACGTTTTCTTCAGGAGTTTTACCTAATGGTACTTCGGCGGCAGGTAAATTGGGCAATTGAATCAAAGCTTCTGTTAATTTTTGCTCTGTTTCGGTAAGTTCAACACTGTATTGAGCGGTCTTTTCTTTATTGCTGGCAACGGTTGCTTTCATGGCTTCGGCTTCGGCTTTATTGCCTTGAGCCATCAACTTACCAATTTCTTTAGAAGCCGCATTAATACTGGCTTGTGCGCTATCAAAAGCCGCTTGAATGCGTTTTCTTTCATCATCTAAAGCTATAATGGCATCAACGAGTTCGGGTTGTTTAAAATGCTTTACCGCTAACCTTTCTTTCACCCATTCCGGATTATTTCTCAGTACCTGTACCTGCAACATAATGTAATCTGTTTGCGGCAAAGATAAGTTTACAGGCTGTACCATTATCTTTGCGCCGTTATGAATATTCAGGATGATTTACAACAACGTTGGTGGCAGTTAGAAGCCAAGTTGATGGACCGCTTTGGTAAAAAGCCCGATATGGAGGCGATTTTGTTTTTAATTGGGATGAATGAGACCGGATTTGTGCAGCAAAAAATCAGCAAAGAACAAAAGCAAGATTTAATGCATGTAGCAGTATGTACGTTGCTCAGCCAAAGTGGCTACTATGTAAAAGAATTGCATGATGAGGAAGGGTGGCCCCATTTTACACAGGTAAAGCCATTGCCCGATTATCATTTGCCCGAACAAGAAAGCTTTTTGAAAGACCATATTTTATTGTACTTCGAACAACAAGCATTTTAAAACGATTCAACGGATATGATACAGAAATTAGTGATATTAGTTTTGGCATTGAGTTTTAGTACCTTGAGTTTTGCACAACCTAAAACTCCCAAGGCTCAACCAACAAAAAAAACAACTACTACCAAAAAAGTGGTGGCACCGGTAAAGCCGATAGTGAAAAGTAAAGAGCGGATGATAGAAATCACCACTACTTACGGAACGATGATTGCTAAGTTGTACGATTCAACCCCTTTGCATAGAGATAATTTTGTAAAACTGGTAGAAGCCGGTTTTTACGATAGCTTATTGTGGCATCGGGTAATTGATGGTTTTATGATTCAGGGTGGCGACCCAAATAGCCGCAATGCCGATAGTTTGGCGCAGTTGGGAGCAGGTTCTGCACCGGGTGATCGTATTCCCGCAGAGTTTAAGCCTTATCTATTCCACAAAAAAGGGTCATTGGCGGCTGCAAGAGATGGTAATCCGGCAAAAGCAAGTAGTAACTGTCAGTTTTATATTGTGCAAGGTCAAAAACAAAACGACCAGCAATTAGAAAGCATTCAAGAACGTAGTATCAAACCAACAAATCCGTTTTTCAAATACAGTAAAGCACAAAAAGAAATTTACAATCGTATAGGTGGCACACCTTTCCTTGATCAGAATTATACCGTTTTTGGCGAAGTAGTGAGTGGATTAGAGGTGATTGATAAAATTGCTAAAGCCCCTAAGAATGGGAGTGACAGACCCTTCAGTAATATCATTATGAAAATTAGAATGCTCAACTAATAGCATATCATTTTTTTGAGCAATCTTTGTAATCACAACTAATAAAACTACCATTATGAACTTCCCAGACAATTTGCGCTACACTAAAGACCACGAATGGATTCGCCTTGAAGGAAATACTGCTTACATCGGCATCACCGCATTTGCTCAACAAGAATTAGGTGATATCGTATTTGTTGATATTAATACAGTTGGTAAATCACTAGCCGCTGAAGCTGTTTTTGGAACAGTGGAAGCCGTTAAAACAGTGAGTGACTTGTATTTGCCTATTGCTGCAACTATTGAAGAAGTGAACGCTGCTTTAGAAGGTCAGCCCGAATTAGTAAACAACGATCCATATGGCGAAGGCTGGATGGTAAAAGTTACCGTTTCTAACCCGGCAGATGTAGATGCATTGTTAACTGCAGATGCGTATAAGGAATTAGTGAACTAAACTAAATCCAAAATAGAGCGTTATACGTAATTGATTATACCCCATTGTTCATTAACCATTTACCCTGTCATTGACTGCAGTTACTAAATACGCTGAAAGTGAATTGGTGATGTTGCTAAAGCAACGTCAACAACATGCGTTTAGCTATTTGTACGACAATTATTCAGGTGCATTATTGTCCGTTATTTCGGGAATAGTGCCTGATGAAGATTTGGCGGCTGATGTACTACAAGAAGTTTTCGTAAAAATTTGGCGACAAATCGAATCTTACGACGATGCAAAGGGTAGATTGTTTACCTGGATGCTGAATGTTGCTAGAAATGCTAGCATTGATACCCTCAGAAGCAAAGGGTTTCAAAATAGCAGACAAAACCGAGAACTGACGGAGAACGTATATGAAGCAGGAGGAACAGTGAGTACCAATACGGATACTATGGGGTTGAGAAAAATAGTGCAAAATTTAAAAGAGGAGTATAGGGTGTTGATTGAGTTGTCTTATTTCCAAGGGTTTACCCAAGACGAGATTTCAAAAATGCTCAACATTCCGTTAGGTACTGTAAAAACAAGAATGCGAAGTGCATTAACACAATTAAAACAAGTGATCAAGCAATAGTAAATTAAGTGGTAGATATTCAAGCATATATTAACAGTGGGGCAATTGAAAGCTATATAATGGGCCTTTCTACTCCTGAGGAAGCTGCTGAAACCGAACAGTTGAAGCAGCAATATCCGGAAGTGGCATCCGCCATAGCATCATTTGAAATTGCATTAGAGCAACAAGCGCTAGCTGTTGCGGTGCCACCACCTGCTGGTATCAAAGCTGCTTTAATGGCTCAACTAGCCGATGAGTTTGCTGCGCCTGTTATTGATACTATGCCACAATCCGGTCATCATACCGTGCAAGAAGCCAAAGGTATTGTTCGTAATATGATTTGGATGCGATATGCTGTAGCTGCATCACTTATTTTCTTCATTGCAAGTGCTGCTTTTAATTTATACCTCTACAATCAGTTAGAGCAAACCGATAGCAAGTACCAAGCTTTGTTGAATGAGCAATCTACTTTACAAGCCAATAACGATCGTTTTCAAACCAAGTTGCAAGAATACCAAAACAGCTTATCTATGATGGCAGATCCGGCGATGCTTAAAATTAAAATGGATGCTGCGTCGGCCGGTAAAACCACCAATAACGAAGCCCTTGTTTTATGGGATACCCGTACTAAAGACGTCTACGTAATGGCCAAGCAATTACCACAAGCTACTGCCAATAAACAATACCAACTTTGGGCTTTGGTAGATGGTGTGCCTGTAGATGCCGGTTTATTAGACCCTAATTGTACAGCAGTTTGTAAACTGAAAAATATTCAAAAGGCACAAGGTTTTGCCATCACCCTCGAAGCCAAAGGAGGTAGTCTCACTCCACATTTAGATCAATTACAAGTATTAGGTAAAGTTGGCTAATAAGGCCATCTTCAAAATTTCTTTTCTTTCAAAGTATTACGGTACATTAATATACTTATGTACCTGTAAACTCAATTGCCATTGCGGATGTCTTTTAATGTAATCTACAATTAAAGGTGTTACTTCCGCAGCTTTATCCCATTCGGGTTGTAAGTATAATTTGCAATGCGGGGCTACTTGTGCTGCATAGGTTTCGGCCCAAGCAAAATCATGTTTATTAAATACTACTACTTTCAATTCATTGGCCAAAGGCAAAATTGCTGGTAATGGTGCTTTGAATTTTTTGGGTGATACACAAATCCAATCCCAATCTCCGGTTATTGCATGAGCACCTGATGTTTCAATATTGGTTTGAAAGCCTGTAGCTTTCAATGTTGCAGTCAAAGCAGTTAAATTGTGCATCAACGGTTCGCCGCCGGTTACAACGGCAATCACCGGTTGATGGTTGCTTTCGGTAATCGCTTTATTTACAATCGCTTCAATGGTAAAAGTTGGATGTTTATCCGCATCCCAACTGTCTTTTACATCGCACCACACACAACCTACATCACATCCGCCTAAACGAATAAAATAAGCCGCTTTGCCTTGGTGAAATCCTTCGCCTTGTAAGGTGTAAAAAGATTCCATCACCGGAAGTGTTTGTTCCTCTTGTTGTTCCTTCAAATCCATATATATGATAAAAATTGCAGCTTTACGCTTCGTTGTTTTGCAGGTAAGCTGCTAATGTATTTTTTAATAATCCGGCTATGGTCATTAATCCTACACCGCCGGGAACAGGTGTTATGGCAGTCGTTTTTGGTGCAACGGCATCAAATTGAACATCGCCTTTTATGCGATAGCCTTTTTTGCTGGTTGGGTCATCTATACGGGTGATGCCTACATCAATCACTACAGCTCCATCTTTCACCATATCAGGCGTTACAAATTCGGCTTTGCCTAAGGCTGCTACTACAATATCGCCTTGTAAACACATTTCTTTTAAGTTGGGTGTATGCGAATGACAAATGGTTACCGTGCAATTGCCTTGTGGCAGATTACTACTGAGTAAGACACTCATTGGTCTGCCAACAATATTGCTACGACCAATAATAACAGCATGTTTGCCTTTTGTTTCAATATTAAAATAGGCTAATAGCAACATAATGCCATAAGGCGTTGCAGGTACAAAAGTGGGTAAACCTTGTACCAATTTGCCTACACTCACCGGATGAAAACCATCTACATCTTTAGCCGGGTTAATGGCATTGATTACTTTTTGTTCTGCAATATGTTTGGGTAGAGGCAATTGTACCAAAATGCCATCCACTGTATCATCGTTATTCAGTTCTTCAATTTTGGCTAATAAAGTAGCTTCATCAACGGCAATATCAAAACGAATTAAAGAAGAAGCAAAACCAACTTCGGCACAGTTTTTTACTTTGCTGGCTACGTAAGTTTCACTTGCTCCATTATTGCCTACCAGTATAGCAGCAAGGTGTGGTGCTCTTTTACCGGCAGCACTAAGGGCAGTGGTTTTTACCTTCAATTCATCTTTTACAGCTTGTGCAGCTATCTTTCCATCGAGTAGTAACATGGCGGCAAAGTTATTGTGACCACCGCATTAACCGTACTTAACGCAAAATTAATTTTTGCTCAGTTGCAGGGTTGTGGCTAATTTCAGCCTTAAACTAATTTGGTTTGAGAAAAATTATAGGATGGCTGCTGCTCTTTGCTCCTTTTTGTAGTGCCGCACAAACGGTGAGACAACCCATTAGCGTAAGGTATCCCGGCTTGGGTGCTTACAGTTATAACTTTGTAGATGCATTTTCTGGAACGGCCAATCAGGCTGCATTGGCACAACTAAAAAGTGGAGGCTTTGGAGTATATTCTGAACGTAGGTTTATGTTAGAAGAATTTAACCAATATTCTGCTATTGTTGCTTTGCCTACCAACCAATCCGGCACTTTTGCATTGCAAGCAGATTATTTTGGATTTAGTGGATATAACGAATCGCAGTTGGGTTTGGCCTACGGCCGAAAAATTACTGAACGAGTAGATGCCGGTATTAAACTCAATTACCACACCATTCAAATTGCCGGATATGGCAATACAGGTACCGTAAATGTAGAAGCCGGTGCTATTTTTCACCTGACAGATAAATTTCATACAGGATTTCATGTGTATAATCCTGTTGGTGGAAAACTCAGCAAGAACAGTAACGAAAAATTAGCTTCGGTATATAAGTTTGGATTTGGATATGAACCTTCGGAGAAATTTTTTATCAGCAGCGAAATTGTAAAAGAAGAAGAGCAGCCGGTGAATGTTAATTTGGGCCTGCAATATAATCTGCAAGAAAAAATATTTTTACGAACCGGCATATCAACACAAACCAATAATAGTTATGCCGGAGTTGGGTTAAAACTTGGTCAGTTAAGGCTAGATATTAATGCTGCCTATCATCCACAATTGGGTATTACGCCAGGTTTGCTTTTGTTATTTAACTTCAATAAAGTTGCTACCCGTTGAAAAAACTCCTTTTGATATTGAGCATCTGTTGCAGTCAATTATTGATGGCGCAAGAAGAAACGGAAACTACAAACCGTGAACAGCAGCTAGAAAATTTGGCCGAAGCCAATGAATCTGAAACAGAAGATGATAGCTATTTGCAGTCGTTAGAAATATTCAAAAAAAATAAACTGAATATTAATACAGCTGATGTTAGAGAATTAAGAGAACTAAAGATTTTAACCGATTTACAAATACAAAGTTTGTTGCGTTATCGCCAATTGTTGGGCAAGTTGGTAAGTATTTATGAATTACAAGCCGTTCCTTATTGGAATGTTGATATTATCAGAAACATATTTCCATTTATTACTGTCGGCGAAACCGTGTCTATGAAAGATGATATCAATCAACGCTTCACTCAAGGCCAACATTCATTGGTGATTAGGGCTCAACAAATATTAGAAGAAAGCGAAGGATTTACAAGACCCGATTCTATCACCAACCGATACCTTGGCAGTCGTCAACGGATATTTACACGTTACAGGTATAATTATCGAAATTTGTTACAATATGGAATTGTGGGTGATAAAGATGCCGGAGAACAATTTTTAAAAGGCAGTCAAAACAAAGGGTTCGATTTTTATTCGTTTCATCTATTCATTCGAAAATTAGGACGAATAAAGGAATTGGCTTTAGGCGATTTTACGGTTAATATGGGCCAAGGTTTGATACAATGGCAAAGTTTGGCTTTTCGTAAAAGTCCTGATGTTACTGCCGTTAAGCGACAAGCGTCTGTATTAAGGCCCTATAATTCGGCGGGAGAATATAATTTTTACCGTGGTGTAGGTATTACCGTTTCAGTAGCGCCAAAAATTGAAGCTACCGCTTTTGGTTCTATCCGACAATTGGATGCCAATTTTCAAGCAGATACTTTACAAAATCAAGATGATTTCTTTTCCTCTATCATTAACTCGGGCTTCCACCGTACGCCATCAGAAATAGAAAATAAAAATACCATTACGCAAACTACCTATGGTGGAAATATAGCTTTTAATGGTAATGGATTGCATTTGGGTGCAAATGTAGTTGCACATCAATTCTCTGATCCATTTATCAGAAATATTCAACCTTATAATCAATACAGCATTCAAGGCGAAAGTTGGCATAATGCAAGTATAGATTATAGTTATACTTATAAGAATTTGCATGTCTTCGGCGAAGCCGCCATGTCAAAAAACAATGGTAAAGCTTTTTTGAACGGATTATTGGTTAGTGTAGACCAAAGAGTTGATATGTCTTTGGTGTATCGCAATATTTCAAAAGAATATCAAGCATTATACGCAACTGCTTTTACCGAAAATACGTTTCCGACCAACGAAAGTGGTTTGTACACCGGTATTAGCTTAAGACCTGCGGCTGGTATAACGATTAATGCTTACGCAGATGTATTTAGTTTTCCTTGGTTGCGTTTTAGGGTTGATGCCCCATCTCGAGGTGCAGATTATTTGGTACAAATCAACTATAAACCCAACAAGCAAGTAGAGGTTTACAGTCGCTACAGAAACGAAACCAAAGAAATCAATCTTTCCAGTCAAGAATTACCATTTCGTTCTTTGGTAGGTAGGCCTAGACAAATTTGGCGAACACATATAGTTTACAAACCAAGTAGAACAGTTACTTTAAAAAGTAGGGTAGAAAATTTATGGTTCGACCCAAGGGCAAAAGACCGATCTGAACAAGGCTTTACCGCTTATACCGAATTCGGCTACAAGCCATTTGGTAAAAAATATGCTGCTAATGCCCGATTACAATACTTTGAAACCGATGGATACGATAGTAGGGTGTATGCTTATGAGTCTGATGTGTTGTATAGCTTCTCCATTCCGGCCTTGTCGGGTCAGGGATTGCGGTATTATGCCAACATCAATTATGACATCAGCAAAAAAGTTACCTGCTGGTTTCGTTGGGCACAAACTATTTACAATAATCAATCTACTGTTGGTAGCAGTTTAGATGAAATTGACGGAAATCGTCGTACCGAGGTAAAATTGCAAATACAGGTTAATTTTTAACAATAAGGCTCAATAAGTGTAGCCGTTTTTCTCTTTTTTTACTTTTTTCGCTATGCAGCATTCATTTATTGCCGCTTGTCCTCTATATCCTGAGGTTATAAAATTTAACGTCTTGTTTAATTTTATTTAACATTTCGAGTTAGAGACATTATATTTGACAACCAAAACATTTCTAAAACCAAAAGTCACATGAGAAAAATTGTATCCTTGCTATCCATACTGGTGCTAAGCACAGTTATGGTATTTGGACAAAGTCGTGTGGTAACAGGTAAAGTGTCTGATAATAGGGGAGAACCCGTTGCAGGTGCTAGTGTTACCATCAAAGGAACTTCTAACGGTGTTTCTGCCGATGCAGACGGAAACTTCCGCATTAATGCCAAATCTGGCGATGTTTTAGTTTTTTCTGCCAATCAGTTTGGTACAAAAGAAGTTAAACTAGGTAGAGAAGCTTACCTAACCATTTCTTTGATCCGTTCGTCTACTGTAATTGATGAAGTAGTCGTTACTTCATTGGGTATTCAGCGTCAACGTAAAGACTTGGGTTACTCTACTGCCCGTGTTACCAATTCAGAATTAACACAAGCTAAACCAGTTAATATTGCTACGGGTTTAACCGGTAAAGTATCTGGTTTAAACGTAACTACAGTAAACAACGGTGTATTTGCCGATGTAAAAATTAACCTTCGTGGTATTCGTTCATTAACCGGCGATAACAACCCTGCATTAATTGTAGATGGTGTGCTTACGCCAATTGGTTATTTGAATTCTTTAAACCCTAATGATATTGCCGATGTAACCATTCTAAAAGGTGCTTCTGCAACCGGTATTTATGGTCCTGATGCTCGTAACGGTGCTATCATTGTTACTACAAAAAGAGGTACAAGAGATGGTAAGCCTATCATTAATATCAGCCATACTACTCAAATTGAAAAAGTAGCGTTTTTACCAGATTTTCAAACTCGTTTTGGAAGTGGTTCTAGCGTAGATGCTTTTGGTAACGGCTTATATACTGCTTATGAGAACCAGCAATATGGTCCTGAATTTGACGGATCTTTAGTTGATTTGGGTACTGAGTTAGAAGATGGTAGCATACAGCGTGTACCATATATTGCTCGTCCTGATGAAAAGAAGAATTTTTGGAATACCGGTGTTACTTCTCAAAATGACATCAGCTTCCAAGCTAAAGATTTCTTCATGAGTGTACAGGATGTTAAGATTGATGGTGTAATGCCAAAAGATGAAAACAGAAGAACTTCTATTCGTTTTGCTTCATCTAAAGAGTATAACAAATTCAAAGCATCTTACAACGTTCAATATACACAAGGCAATTACAATATTGCTAACCAAGGTGCTAATGAGTGGGGACCCATTCAGTGGTTAGTTTTCAACACACCAATGCATGTGCCTTTAACGCAATACAAAGATTGGAGAAACAATAAATATGCTTCTTTCGATGGTTATTTTAACGAGTACTATCCTAATCCATATTTTGTAATTGACAACTACCGCTCTCTAGGTAAAACACAAGATGTGTTAAGTAACATTGAGTTGAACTTAAAGCCTACTAAAAACTTGGCCTTAACTTACCGTGCTGCTTATACTTTAGGTTTTGGTCAATTTAAGAATACTTCAGGAGCTATTAAAGTATCTGATTATACAAAAGGTCATAGAGACAATACTTTGTACAAAGACAGAAATGCTGCTGTAGCTGATGGCGAAAATATCAGCACAAGATTGACTTCTGAGTTCTTTGCTACTTGGAACAAGTCAATGGGTGATTTTAAATTAGATGTTTTAGTAGGTCATTACTACCGTCAAAGCGATGCGAAGAGTGTATCGGTAAGTGGTAATAACTTGGTTGTTCCTACATTATTTAACGTAGGTAACAGAACAGGCGAACCAGGTGTTGGAGAAAGCAATACTCGTCAGCGTTTGATTGGTGCATTTAGCCGAGTTGGTTTAAGCTACAAGGGCTGGGCTAACTTGGAATTAACCGGCCGTAACGATTGGACTTCAGTTCTTGCTCCGGGTAATAATTCCTATTTCTACCCAGGTGCTAACTTATCAGTGGTATTATCTGATGCTATTGAAGGTATCAAAAACAGCAACACTGTTTCTTACTTAAAATTGCGTGCCGGTATGAACAAAACAGGTTCTGTACCTGTAGGTCCATACAGTTTACAATCAACTTTTACACAGGCCAATGGTTTCCCTTATGGTTCATTGCCTGGTTTTACGGCTAACAACACTTCTTTAAATCCGTTGTTAACACCTGAGTTTATCAACAACACAGAAGTAGGTTTTGAGATTTCATTCTTCAAAAACAGAGTAAATCTTGAAGTAGCTGCTTATACACAGGACAATACTGATCAGGTGATTTCTATTCAAACTTCATCTGCTACCGGTTATACAAGTTCTTTGGTAAATGCGGCTTCTTTCACTAACCGTGGTATTGAGGTTGATTTAAAAATCACTCCATTGGTTAAGTTTAGAAAAGGAAATATTGAGTTAAGAACCAACTTCACTTACAACGATAGCAAAATCAAAAGTATTTATGCCGGTTTAGATGAGTTGGCTATCGGTGGTTTTGCTAATGCTTCTAACTTTGCAATTGTAGGTAATCCTGCGTTTGTTTTCAAAGCAACAGATTACTTAAGAGATCCAGAGGGTCGTGTAATTGTAAATGCACAAACAGGTTATCCTTCTCAAGACCCAACTTTAAAAACATTCGGTCGTACTATGCCTTTATACATTTGGGGTTTAACACCAACTGTAAACTGGAATGGTTTAAGTCTTTCTATCGTTGCTGATTACCGTGGTGGTCACTATGCTTACCATGGAATTGGACCAGATATGGACTTTACCGGTATTTCTGCACGTAGTGCTAGAAACAACCGTCAACGTTTTGTATTCCCTAATTCTTCTTATTGGGATGGTGCTAAGTATGTGCCTAATAACAGCATTACCGTTGCTAATGGTGGTTATGATTTCTACTCACAAAATGCTCCTAACAGAAGCGTTGCTACCAACTATTTGACTAGCGCTGCCTCTTGGAGAATTCGTGAAATCAGCATTACTTATGAAATTCCAAACAAATTGTTAGGTCGTCAAACATTAATTAAGAAAGCTACAGTTAGTGCCATTGGTCGTAACTTGTTTATCTGGTTGCCAAAGTCTAACGAGTACACCGATCCTGACTTTAACTTTAGCACAGGAAATAGCAGTGGTGTAAACAGTAGTTCTATCACTCCACCAACAAGAATTTTTGGTGGTACTATTAACTTGACTTTCTAATAACTTGTTGACACAAAAAAATATAACAATGAAAAAATCAATCATCATACTCTCTGCATTAGCTGTACTTGCGGGTACAGGATGTAAGAAAGGGTTCCTTACCGATATCAATACGAACCCTAACTCAGCCACAGAGGGCAACATGGATGCAAGTTTGCTGTTACCAAACGCACTACATGTATCTGCAGCCAGAATGGGTACGGGTTATGGATTTTTAGGTAACTGGATGGGCTATTGGGCTCCATCTGGTACTTATGCTCCAAACACAGAAGAATCAACCTACAACATTACTACCAACTTTCAGGGTGGTCAGTGGAGTGGTTGGTACGATAACCTGAACGATTTTCATGCTATGGAAGCTAAGGCAACTGCAGCTGGTCAGGATTTCTACAAAGGCATAGCTATGATCATGAAAGCCAATGGCTTCATGCACTTGGTAGATATGTACAATAATGTACCTTACTCTAAGGCTTTTGACTTAGGTAATAACATTACTCCTGCTTATGATAAAGGATCTGATATTTACAACGACCTTTTAGTTAAATTGGATCAGGCGACTACTTTGATTAAAAATGCTGACGCTTCTAAAAGTGTTAACATCGCTAACGCCGATATCTTGTTTAAAGGTGATAAGTTGAAGTGGAGAAAATTTGCCAATACATTACGTTTGAAATTGTTGATTCACCAATCACAAGTTCCTGGTTTTAATGCTGCTGCAGAAATTGCAAAAATCAATGTAGATGGTGCCGGCTATTTGGGAACTGGCGAAAGTGCATCCGTTAATCCTGGTTATTTAAACGATAATGGTCGCCAAAATCCTTATTGGGCTGCTTTTGGATTCTTAGTTAATGGTACTTCTGCTAATGATTTTTACAGAGCGAATAACTATGTGCTGAATATTTACAAAAATGCTAATGGAGATTCTCGTTTTCAATTCTTTTTTGCACCGGCAACCAATCCAAGTTCACCTGCTAATCCGTACATCGGTGTAACCTATGGTAACCCTCCGGATGTTACTTTCAATTCAGTTAGAACATCTAACATGGGGCCTGGTGTATTGAAGAGTGTTAGCCAAGGTCAGTGGGTATTAACTTCTGTAGAAAGTATGTTCTTACAAGCCGAAGCTATTGCCCGTGGTTGGATACCCGGTAATGCACAAACTGCTTATGAAGCTGCTGTTGCAGAAAGCTTTATTTGGTTAGGTGTACCGGGTGGTGCAACAACTGCTGCTGCTTATTACAACAACGCTGGTAATACAATTGCCACATGGTCAACTGTAGCTACCGGAACAACCGATGCCAAAGTGAAGTTTATTGTTTTCCAAAAATACTTAGCACTATGTGGTATCAACCATATGGAAGCTTGGACAGACTGGAGAAGATTAGGCATACCTGCTAACACTGCTGCATTCATCTCAGTAAATCCGGCAAAGATTTCAAACACATTACCTGTACGTTTGTTATATCCTCAAGCAGAATATAACTACAATGCTGGTAACGTAGCAGCCGAAGGCAGCATCAATCAATTTAACTCAGCTATTTTCTGGGATAAATAACCTTAACTTTAAATTGTAAAAAAGTAGAAATATGAAAAAATCATTCTTCAAAATACTAAGTGTTGCTGCTGTGGCCGTTACGCTTACCTCTTGCTTGAAAGACAAGAAAGTAGAGGATAAAGTGTATGGTACCAATGGCATTGAGGAAATCAAAATTGTTGAGATTCCCGGTCCATTGAATGACGCTACCGTTATCAATTTAGAATTTGCAACAGTGGATACCACTTTTGCCCTTGTTACACTTAACTTGGCAACCGATCAAGTTGCTTCTGAAGATGTAGTAGTAAACTTGACACAAGTGCCTAGTTTAGTGGCAGATTACAATAATGTTCATGGTACTACTTATACGGCTATGCCAACAAGTTTGTACTCTTTAGATCCATTAAAAGTAACTATTAAAAAAGGTAGCCGCTTTGGATATTTAAAAGTAAAAGGTAAACCATCTGATTTTGCCACCGGTACTTATGCATGGGGCTTCTCTATTGCTAATATAGAAACCGGCGGTTATACCATTAGTGGTAATTTTAGAAATACTGTGGTTATTGTAGGTGTAAAAAACAAATACGATGCCGTGTATTCACTTAAAGGAAAGAATGTAGGTTGGACTGCTTATGGCATTTCTGATGCTGCTTATACTTGGCCTGGTGATGTATTTTTAATTACATCGGGTGTAAACAGTGTTGATTTGTTTGATGATTGGGGCTTTGGTACCTATATCCAACCTGCTATCACACCAACTGCATACACTGGTTTTGGTCAAACCAAGCCTAGATTTATTTTCAATACAACAACCAATGCTATGACCAATTGCATCAATGGTCAAGCTACTACTAACGGTCGTACGTTTGAAATGAATCCAGCTTTTACTACAAGCAGATATGATGCAACTGCAAAAGTTGTTTACGCAGCTGTGTTGTTAAAACAACCTGGTCGCCCAGATTTACAAGTGTTCGATACCCTTACTTATGTAAGACCAAGATAATTTCAGCTTTGCTGATACAAGTTTTCAAAGCCGGTTCCTTGGAGCCGGCTTTGTGCTTTCAGTAAAATCTGGGCTTTAGCCCAAAACCAACATCTTTTGAAATACATTTGCCAAAAATACTATCATGGATCAGCAACCGAATAACCAGATCAATATTGAAATCAGTGAAGAAGTAGCAGAAGGCAGTTATGCCAATCTTGCCATTATTACCCATAGCCATGCCGAATTTGTAATCGACTTTGTCAATGTAATGCCCGGTACACCTAAAAGCAAGGTGAAGAGCCGCATCATCTTCACCCCAATGCATGCCAAACGTTTTTTGAGAGCATTAGAAGATAACTTAAACCGATACGAAGCCGCTAACGGAATGGTGCAAGACTTAGAACAAGTGGAGATTCCATTGCATTTTGGCGGCCCGACCGGACAAGCCTAAGGCAACAAACGGCTGTCATTTTTTCCTTTTTTTTCAGCTTGGCAACAATTTTGACAGATTGCCAGCACTAATCATTTATTATGGAAGAGAACAACGTACAAGCAGAAACAGAAGCTACAACAATAGAATCAACAGACAATACCGCAGGCATGGGTATGAATACTGACGAAAATGCAGCAGGAACAACGTATTTAAACGAACCGGTAGCAGAAGAAAGTGAGATGGAAAAGCTGAAAGCTGAATTAGCCGAACAAAAAGATAAATACATCCGCTTATTTGCCGAGTTCGATAACTTCAAGCGTAGAACAGCGAAAGAACGTATTGATTTGATGCAAACCGCCGGTAAAGATGTAATTGTTTCGTTGTTGGATGTGTTAGACGATTGTGACCGTGCTGAAAAGCAAATGCAACAAACCGAAGAGGTAACATTGGTTAAAGAAGGCATTGCGTTGGTTTTTCATAAACTGAGAACTAATCTACAATCAAAAGGCCTAAAAGTAATGGAAAGTGTTGCGGCTGAATTTGATGCCGATAAACATGAAGCCATTACCGAAATTCCGGCACCTACACCCGACTTACAAGGTAAAGTAGTAGACGAAGTACAAAAAGGATACTATCTAAACGATAAAATTATTCGCTTTGCTAAAGTGGTGGTGGGTAAATAATTAGCATCTGTTGTAGGTTTATAAAGCATGTTATGAGTAAAAGAGATTATTACGAAATATTAGGGGTTAGTAAATCTTCATCTGCTGATGAAATTAAAAAGGCATACCGTAAAGTTGCCATGCAGTTTCACCCAGACCGCAATCCGGGAGATAAAGCAGCAGAAGAAAAATTTAAAGAAGCCGCTGAAGCCTACGAAGTATTAAGCGATACCGATAAAAAAGCCAAATACGATCGTTTTGGTCATCAGGCTTTTGCACCCGGCAGTGGCGGATTTGGTGGTGGTCATGCCACCAATATGGAAGATATCTTCAGCCAATTTGGCGACATTTTTGGCGATGATATGTTTGGTGGATTTTTTGGCGGTGGTAATCGTGGCGGACAAAGCCGCAGCAGAGCTAACCGTGGTCAGCGAGGTAGTAATTTAAGAATCAAAATCAAACTCAGCTTCGAGGAAATCGCCAAAGGCGTAACCAAGAATGTAAAAGTTAAAAAATATGTGTCTTGTACCACTTGTGATGGCAGTGGTGCAAAAGACAAAAACAGTATTCAAACTTGTAATACCTGTAATGGTAGCGGACAAGTAAGAAGAGTGACCAACACTTTCTTGGGTCAAATGCAAACCGTAACTACTTGCCCAACTTGTAATGGCGAAGGCAATACAGTAACCGCAAAATGTGGTGCTTGTAAAGGCGAGGGTAGGGTGTATGGCGAAGAAACCATTAGCATAGATATTCCGGCCGGTGTACAAGAAGGCATGCAATTAAGCATGAGTGGTAAAGGTAATGCCGGCGAAAGAGGTGGTTCTAATGGCGACTTAATCATTCAAATTGAAGAAGAACAACATAAAGAATTGCAGCGAGATGGCTTAAATGTAGCTTTCGATTTGCATATTTCTTTCCCCGATGCGGCATTTGGTACATCAGTAGAAGTACCAACCATTGATGGTAGAGCCAAGATTAAAATTCCCGCAGGTACGCAAAGCGGTAAAATCTTCCGCCTAAAAGGCAAAGGCTTTCCCGAAGTACAAGGTTACCAACGTGGCGATCAATTGATTTATGTAAACGTTTGGACACCCCAACACCTAAACAGCGAAGAAAAAGCCATGTTAGAAAAGTTGCAACAGTCAGAAAACTTTGTACCAAAGCCCGACAAATCGGATAAAAGCTTTTTTGATAGGGTAAGAGAGGCGTTTAATTAAACATTAGACAAAAACATTCCAAAGCAGTTTCCTAAGAGACTGCTTTTTTATGGCACAAAAAAGGCCCGCTTTGCAGCAGGCCAGGTTATTGATTCCCTGGTCTGTTAGTTTCCCGGGAATGTTGGATAGTTGGTTTTTCCACTCTAAAAAGAGCTGGATATTGGATAATTGTCGTTAAGAACTTTGGATTTTCAGGACATTGGATTTTCTGGTACGGATTCTGTTTTTCTTTCCCAAACTTACGGGTCTGGTACTTTTCTGGTTTTTCCGGTGGATTGGCCGGAGCTTTTCATTTATTGGATTTTCAAAACGGGGTGTCGATTATTTGTTATCAATCAACACTGTAAAAGTAGATACAGTGAGCACCCTGTACAAGAGCAAAACTGCCCTATTTTCTGCCATCAGCAATTACTTCTAGCATAGCAAAAATTCTACCCCTAGCATAGTAAAAATTCTAATAGTTTTGCGGTTAAATAAGCATCGTATATTTACGTTGTTATTCAAAAATGATGTGATTACCAATACATTTTTTGAATGATGCACATTTAATCAATACGCTATGAGTGAGGTACAAAAAATAAAAGTGATTATCACGGACGACCATGCCCTATTTAGAGCCGGTGTTAAATCGAGTTTAAGTCACTACCCTGATATTGAATTTTTAGGCGAAGCTGAGAATGGTATGCAATTGTTGAACTTGATTAAGTTCTTACAGCCCGATGTGATTTTACTCGACATTCAAATGCCCATCATGGATGGTATAGCTACTTTGCCCGAAATCAGAAAAATCATTCCCGATGTTAAAGTTATCATGCTTACCATGAATGATGATGTAAGTATGATAAGTAAACTGATGGAAATTGGCGCCAATAGCTACCTCACCAAAAACTCGGATAGCGAAACCATTTATGAAGCCATCGTTACTTGTTATAAAAATGAATTTTTCTTTAATGAGTACACCAATAAAGCCATGCTGAGTGGCTTAAGAACCAAGCGTACCCTTGAATCATCCATTCCTGAAGATGCAGAACTCAGCGACAAAGAAATTCATGTGTTGAAGTTGATGTGCGATGAAAAAAGTACCAAAGAAATTGCTGATATTGTTGACATCAGCCCAAGAACAGTAGAAGCCATCCGTGATCGTTTGAAAATGAAAACCGGTGCTAAAACAACTGCAGGATTAATTTTATATGCAGTAAAACACGGTTTAGTAGAAGGCTAATTTTTTATTGTACCGGAAAGGAATGTTTGGGTGAACCGCTTATCCATCAAGCCTTTCCGGCTTTTATTTTTACACCATGACCACATTCGCTTTTCTAAATGGTAAATTGCTGAAAGAGGAGCATATTGGTATTTCGCCCAATAACAGATCCTTTCGTTATGGCGATGGTTGTTTTGAAACCATCAAAGTTGTGAAAGGTAAAGTGGTTTTAGCTGATTATCATTTCGAACGTTTGTTGGCTTCACTTCAATTGTTGCAATTTGAACCACCTGGTTTTTTTACTGCCGATTATTTGAAGCAACAGATTATTGAGCTTGTTAATAAAAATGGACATCAAGCTTTGGCAAGGGTTAGGCTAATGGTATTTAGAGGCGATGGCGGTTTATACGACGCTGCTAATCATTTCCCCAATTGCATGATACAAAGTTGGGCACTCAACCCCGCTAGTAATCAGTTAAACGATAATGGATTAATTATTGATGTTTTTACTAAAGCCCGAAAAGCATGTGATGATTATAGTCACTTAAAGAGTAATAATTATTTGTCTTATGTCATGGCTGCCTTATGGGCCAAAGCACAACATTTGAATGATGCGTTGCTGTTGAACCAGCACAATCGTCTAGCAGACAGTACCATTGCCAATATTTTTATGGTACAAAATGGTATAGTTAAAACGCCGGCATTAACGGAAGGCGCTGTGGCAGGTGTCATGAGAAGACATTTACTTACAACGATGAAAGCTGAAGGTATTCCTATTGCAGAAACGACAATTGAAGTGGCTGATTTACTCGAGGCCCACGAAGTTTTTCTCACCAACGCTATTTATGGTATTAAATGGGTGAAACAATGTGGTCAACAACACTATCAACAGGCATTAGCAGTTCAATTACACCAACAAATGATTCGGCCGTTGTTTGTATAATCTGTAAATATTCCGGGTTTGAATAATCCTACTACTGTCTAATCCATCCCTGCTTCGTTATCTTTGCAGCCTTAACAGTACATAATGAATACACACCAATTGGTTTATTTGGTTTTTGGTATAGTAGTTATCATCGCTTTAGCGTTTGATTTGGGATTATTGAGTAAGAAAAATAAAAGCATCACGATAAGACAAGCGCTGTACCAAACTTTTTTTTGGGTGAGTTTGGCACTTGTTTTCTTTGTGTTTTTATGGATTGAAGGCCCGATGCTAGCAGCCGAAAATGCAGGTGCCGCAGGTGGTAAAGTGGATGGTGCTCAATTGGCATTAGAATTCATTAGTGCTTATTTGATGGAGTGGAGTTTGAGTATTGATAATATTTTTGTGTTCATTCTCATTTTCACTTCGTTTGGCGTAAAAGAAAAACATTATCCAAGGGTTTTATTGATTGGGATTTTAATGGCTATTTTGTTCCGCATCATTTTTATTACCGTTGGTGTGGTGTTGGTACAACAATTTTCTTGGGTGTTATACATATTTGGTGCTTTTCTGTTATACACCGGTTATAAAATGTTTATTGCAAACGAAGACCATGAATATGACCCACATGACTCAAAAATCTACAAGTTTTTAAAAAGCTTTTTGCCATTGGTCAATCATGATGGCGATGGAAAGTATATTGTGAGAGAAAATGGTAAACCAGCCTACACCTCTCTATTTGTTGTGGTTGTTTTATTAGCTGCCATCGATTTGGTTTTTGCACTTGATTCTATACCTGCGGTGATGGGTATTTCAAAAGATCCATTGGTGATTTATACCTCAAATATTTTTGCGGTATTGGGATTACGTTCTTTGTTTTTCTTATTGCGTGGTGCAGTTTCTAAATTCGATTATTTGCAACAGGGTATTGCTATTGTATTGATTTTTATTGGTATTAAAATGTTGGGAGAACATTATATCAGTATGGTGATGAGCAAGAATATACAAGTGGTGGTTTCTTTAGCAGTGATACTAGTTTGTATCAGCGGTTCTATTTTCTACTCTATATTTATGGAGAAAAAAGGTGTACCACAAGATGTGATAGATGACAGTGTAAAATAATTCGAATACCAGCTCAAAGCCAATCGGTTTTCATGTCTTATAACATTCAACAAATATCGATTGTTACCAACAGCAGCGCTGTACTTGCTGCTCCTGGTGCTGTCATTTCTTATTTACTGACGGATAGCCGAAGACTAGTTTTTCCGGCTTATACTTTATTTTTTGCGTTAGACGGCCCACGTCGTAGTGGCAATAGTTTTATTAGCGAATTGTATCAACAAGGTGTTAGAAATTTTGTGGTAAGTAAATTGCCGGAGGCCAATCATCCCGATGCCAATTTTCTCATTGTTCCAAATGTATTAACTGCTTTACAACAAGTAGCCACCTATCATAGAAAACAATTTAATATTCCCGTTATTGGTATTACAGGCAGTAACGGAAAAACAATTGTAAAAGAATGGTTATACCAATTACTGTCGCCTGATTTTACTATTGTTCGAAGTCCACGAAGTTATAATTCTCAAATAGGTGTGCCACTGAGTGTGTGGCAAATGAATAGCAGTCATACATTAGCCATTTTTGAAGCCGGTATTTCTACCGTTGGAGAAATGGAAAAATTAGCCACTATCATTCAACCAACAATCGGCATTTTTACCAATATTGGTGAAGCACATAGCGAAGGATTTTCAAATATTGCAGAAAAGCAAGAAGAGAAAATGAAGTTGTTTGTTGGCGTACAAACTTTGGTTTGTAATTCAAGCAATGCTCCTCAACAATCTACATCTTATCAAGTAATAGATTGGTCTGTACATCAATCTGCGGCATTGGTTGTCACTAAACAATCACAACAGAATAACCATACAGCGTTAACGCTACAATATGCCAATCAATCATTTTCTATTACAGTTCCATTTACCGATGCGGCTTCTATCGAAAATGTACTAAGCTGCGTGGCAACAATGTTGGTATTGAACATAGAACCATCAACTATTGCGGCCCGTGTTCAGCATTTGCATTCATTAGATATGCGGATGCAACTGAAGCAAGGTGCTGGCAACAGCTATATCATCAACGATAGTTACAGTAATGATTTGGTATCGCTGAGTATAGCGTTGCAATATTTAAAACAACAAGCCGGAGACCATCATACTACAGTAATTTTATCCGATATCATTCAATCTGCACATCGTACAGATGAATTGTTTTCCGCCATCATTAATTTGCTCAATCAACATCGCATTAACGAACTCATTGGCATTGGCGAACAAATGCTACACCAACAATATCATTTGCAACAAGCTTGTAGTGGTAATGTTCTATGTTATGCTACAACAGCCGATTTTTTACAACACAGCACTACCAATCACTTCCATCATAAGTATATTTTATTGAAAGGAGCAAGGTCGTTTGCATTTGAGCAAATAGACAAATGGTTAGAACAGAAAGTACATCAAACCGTGATGGAAATCAATCTTTCTGCTATGGCATATAATCTTAAAGTGTACCAACAATATTTGTTGCCTAGTACAAAGTTGATGGCCATGGTTAAAGCATTTAGTTATGGTAGTGGCAGTGCAGAAGTGGCTCGTTTGTTGGCATTTCATAAAGTAGATTATTTGGCTGTAGCCTATGCCGATGAAGGCATTGAACTCCGTAAAGCAGGTATCAGTTTGCCTATCATGGTCATGAATCCCGATATGGTAAGTTTTGATGCATTGGTGGAATATAATCTAGAGCCTGAACTCTACAGCTTTACCATTCTACATGCCTTTGATGCGTATTTGCAACAACAAGGTATTCTACAATTTCCGGTACATCTTAAATTAGATACCGGTATGCATCGCTTGGGTTTTGAACCAAAAGAAGTACAAGCTTTGTGTCATCAACTCAAGATATCAAATCGATTAATTATTAAATCTGTTTTTAGTCATTTAGTGGCGGCAGAAAATAAAGTACATGATGCATTTACACAACAACAAGCCACTCAATTTGAAACTTGTTGTGAGCAAATAGCAACCACAATCGGTTATTGCTTCATTCGTCATTTAGCAAATACTGCAGCCATTATTCGGCATCCGAAGTTGCAATACGATATGGTGCGTTTGGGCATTGGTTTGTATGGGGTAGATAATAATCCTGCCATACAACAACAATTACAAACCGTAGCCACTTTAAAAGCCACTATTGCACAAATTAAACAGTTGGCTGCCGGTGAAACCGTTGGCTACAATAGAAATGGTGTAATGGAGAAACCTAGTACTATTGCAACGGTAAGAATTGGCTATGCCGATGGTTTTAGCCGAAGATTGGGTAATAAAGTGGGTTATGTATTGGTGAACGAAAAAACTGCTCCTGTGGTGGGCAGTGTGTGTATGGATATGATTATGGTAGATATCACCGACATTGAACAGGTGCAAGAAGGGGATGAAGTGGAAATTTTTGGCAAACAGCTATCTGTAACTACAGTGGCAGATTGGTGCAATACCATTCCCTACGAAATAATGACCGGCATTAGCCAAAGGGTTAAAAGGGTGTACATGGAAGAATAACTCCGTTAACCGGTCCGTTCAACATAAAATTGGGTTAAGAACCTATTACAGCGACTTTCACTTAAATAATCCAACCCTCATATCCTTATATTTGCCCTTCAAAAATTTGACAAGGTGAAAGGAAGACAGGTAGCGATTATTATTTTGCTGATTTTGCTGATTGATCAAGCCATCAAAATCTATATTAAAACGCATTATTATGCCGGACAAGAACATTTAGTCTTAGGACAAAAATGGTTCAGGCTACATTTTGTAGAAAACCCGGGCATGGCTTGGGGCTGGAATTTTGGCGGCGGCTTTGGTAAAATAGCCTTGTCTTTATTTCGATTGATTGCAGTTGTCATTGGTACGTTTTATTTGCGTAACATGATTCAGAAAAAGCAACACAAAGGCCTTATTATTTGTGCTGCTTTAGTGTATGCCGGTGCTTTGGGTAACTTGATTGATAGCATGTTTTACGGGTTGATTTTTGAGCACAGCGAACCGTTTAACAACGTGGCTAAAATGTTTCCTGCAGGCGGTGGCTACGCCGGATTTTTACATGGCAAAGTGGTAGATATGTTTTATTTCCCCATCATAAGTGGGGTACATTTTCCGAGTTGGGTACCTTTTTGGGGTGGAGAAGAGTTTGAATTTTTTAGACCTGTATTTAATGTTGCGGATGCTTCTATTTCTGTCGGCATTTTTATCATCATCATTTTTCAAAATCGGTTCTTTAAAAAAGAAACTGAAGCAGAACATCATACCATCGAAACCAATACTCCGGTTACAGATGATGCACAAGTGATGTAGCAGTTAACAGCATACGAATAACAATTTTGTTTTTCTATTTACTTTAACATATTTGATTTATTGATAAAAAAATCCCCTTAGTAATTACAACTAAGGGGATTTTTATTGATAATTATGTGGTTCGATTTTCTTTACATCCTTGCCTTAAACTTGCCATTGGCAATGGTTACAATGGTATTGCCATTTACTTTTCGGGCAGTGCCGCTAAATGTACCTTCAATAATTTTTGTAGTAGCATTATAGCTGGTAATAACTATTGTGAAGTTGGTCATGGATACGGTATTATCGGCTTCGTATACTACGGTTCCAACTGCATCAGAAAAATCAAAGAATGCAGAAGCCGTTGTAGTGCTGTAAGTGCCGGTTTGTACCGTTGACGTAGGTAGAATAACCCCAAGACTTAAAATGGAATCGCCGGGATTAGCTGTTGTACCGCCAATGACCAAAGTATTAAATCCTAATATACTAGTTACAAAAGCGGTATCAATAGGTCCGTTAAATTTATTGGTGCCTTCTCCAAAAGACCAAGCTGAATCAGAAATATTTGGGTTAGTGCTTCCACCACCTCCTCCACCTCCGGTACCACCGCCACCGCCTGTACTGCCGGAAACGGTAATATCAAAAAAGCAAAAATCTGAGCCAAAACTTACGGTAAAACTGCTGTTAAAAGGTAAAATGGGTTTGCCGTAACCTTTAAGTCTAACGGTTTTATCGCCGGTGCTGGCAAAAAAACCAGAATCGGCAAAGTACATGCCGTTAACGGTATCGGTATAAATTTTATAATAACCGCCTGTGGTTACCGTAACTTGTACTTCTACAAAATTGGTGCTCTTCAAGGCAGTGTCAATAATATAACTGCCAGCAATAGTTGCCGGTTTACAGCCACCTAAAGAATCTTTCAATGTTCCTACTGCTGTGGCGGTAGATGAACCTCCATTTTCAACACTTAATTCTTTTTCACAAGCGGTCAAAAAAATCAGGGCTAAAACGAGGGTACTAAGGATTTTGCTGAATTTCATGTAACAAAGAAATGTTTTTTTAATAAAACTATTGCTGCCGTATAGATTTTTATCAAACCAATAACGCTGCCCGGTTGGTTAAATTGTTATTGGATTGCAATTCATGAATGCTGTTTAGCGTAGTATGGGCAATTTGACCCAACGCTTCTTCGGTAAAAAAGGCCTGATGGGCAGTAACTAAAACATTAGGAAAACTCAATAACCGCTGAATGGTATCATCTTCAATGATACTGCTCGATAAATCCCTAAAAAACAGCTTTTCTTCTTGTTCGTACACATCAATACCCAAATGCCCAATTTGCCCCGATTTTAAGGCTTGGATAACCGCAGGGGTGTCAATTAGTCCACCTCGGCTTGTGTTAATGAGCATCACACCTTTTTTTGTAAGGGTTAATGTATCGGCATTGATCAAATGATGGGTTTGTTCATTCAACGGACAATGCAACGAAATAATATCTGCTTGTTGCAACACTTCTACCAACGGATGAAAACTAACACCAATCGTCTCCAAATCTTTATTGGCTATCAAATCAAAAGCCAACACTTTACAACCAAAGCCCAACATTATTTTACAGAATGCTTTACCAATATTGCCGGTTCCAATTACGCCTACTGTTTTACCATGTAAATCAAATCCCAATAATCCATTTAAAGAAAAATTTTGTTCCCTTACCCGATTATAGGCTTTATGAGTTTTGCGGTTAAGGGTAAGTATCATGGCAATAGCATGTTCGGCTACTGCTTCAGGAGAATAAGCCGGTACACGGCAAACCCTTATCTGATGGGCTTCGGCAGCATGTATATCTACGTTATTGAAGCCTGCACAGCGTAGAGCAATCATTTTAACACCTTGCGCAGCTAATTGTGCAATCATGGCAGCATCTACTTTGTCGTTGACAAACACACAAACCGCCGCTGAATCTTTTACCAAATTCACTGTTTTGTGGTTCAATGCTGTTTCAAAATATTCTAACTCAAAACCAAAACTTTCGTTGTAACGATTAAAGAAAATCTTATCGTAAGGTTGGGTAGAAAAGAATGTAATTTTCATGCTATAAAAGTACGAACTATTGTAGGTTGTTACTGATTCTGTTTGTTTGTTTTTTGTGTTGATTGGAACAATGTTTCTCTTAACGGTAAGCGATGGCAAATTTTTTAAACTAGGTTTGTAAGCATTAAATCAATTTTTCATGAAGCAGCTATTCATTTTATTGTTGTTGTGTCAGTCGTTTGTAAGTATGGCACAAAATTTTGATGCCATTGTTACGCCAAAAGAAGTGTCAAGAATTATTGGCACATTGGCGGCAGATGAAATGCAAGGTCGTAAAGTATTTACACCGGGTATTGAAAAAGCGGCTGATTTTATTAGTGCTGAGTTTAAAGCGATGGGCTTGAAAACTTGGGGCGGTGATACTTATCGTCAGGAGTTTGTGATGGTTAGGCCAAAATTTATTAATGCCTCCGGCAATTTTGATGGTGAAGCATTGGTGCAAGATGATATTATGGTAGTAACCTGCAAAGCCAATTTCAGCATGAACGAACAATCGGGTTACGAAAAAATAAGCATTAAAGCCGGCGGCGATTTATTTGGTACTGCTCAACAGATTAATGCTTCAGGAAAAAATACTTTGGTTTTAGTAGATAGAAGTTTCGCTAGTAATTTTAAACGATTGAGTTTTTTAAAGCGTTCTATCATTAAAAAAGAAACGAGTTTGGTGTTTGTGTTAACCGATAAAGATCCGACGAAATATGAAGTAAAAAGTACACATGAAATAAAAGAAGATAAACTGTTTAATGTGGTTGGCATGTTGCCCGGAAAATCAAAAAAAGAAGAATATGTAATTTTCTCGGGTCATTACGATCATTTGGGTATTGGCAAGGCGGTAAATGGCGATTCTATTTACAACGGCGCAAACGATGATGCAGCCGGTACAACAGCAATGATGCTATTAGCTAAATATTTCAAAGCGTTAAATAATAATGAACGTACCCTTTTGTTTGTTGCATTTACAGCTGAAGAAAGCGGTGGCTATGGGGCACAGTATTTTTCTAAACAATTAGTCCCCGAAAAAGTAATGGCCATGTTTAATATTGAAATGATTGGTACTGAAAGTAAGTGGGGAAAAAATTCAGCCTATATCACCGGGTTTGATAAAACAGATATGGGGAATATTTTGCAACAAAATTTATCAGGCACCGGCTTTAATTTTTATGCTGATCCTTATCCCGATCAGCAATTATTTTATCGTTCAGATAATGCTACTTTAGCTGCATTGGGTGTTCCGGCACATACCATTTCTACCGCAAAAATGGATGCTGAACCTTTCTATCACAAAGTAGGAGACGAAGTGAGTACATTAGACCTAGATAATATGACGATGATTATTAAAGCGATAGCGCTTAGCTCAAAAGCAATTGTTGACGGAAAAGCAACACCAACAAGGGTAGATACAAAAGACTTACGATAAAATATTCACGCCTTGTAAAACAAAACGGCTATCTGCATTAGATAGCCGTTTTAATAAGATTAGTTGTTGCTATTACACATTCACCGGTACGCTATGTACCGCATCACTCATTTCTTTAATTAGAGACGGATCTTTTTCAATCGCATTGCCTACTACAATTACATCTGCGCCGGCTTTACAATTCAAATAAGCTTTTTCGGGGTTGGTAATGCCACCACCAATAATTAATGGAGCTTCAATATGGTTAGCAACTTTTTCAATCATGCTTTCGGTAATCGGTCTTTTGGCACCGCTACCGGCATCCATGTAAATTAGTTTCATTCCTAGCATTTCTCCGGCCATAGCCGTACACATGGCAATTTCATTTTTATCGGCGGGGATTGGTGTAGCATTAGAGATATAAGACACCGTTGTTGGTGCCCCGCCATCAATAACCATATAACCGGTAGGCATGATTTCTAAACCACTCATTTTTACAAATGGGGCAGAAACCACATGCTGTCCAATCAATAACTCTGGGTTACGTCCCGAGATTAACGACAAGTACAATAATGCATCTGCATATTTACTTACTTGAGAAGGAGAACCGGGAAATAAGATAACAGGAATATTGCAGGCCGCTTTTATTTGCTTGATACATTCATCTAAATGGGTAGAAATCACCAAACTTCCCCCAACAAAAAAATAATCGACCCTTGCGTCTAACGCAAGTTTGACAAGGTGGTCAATACTATGTTGGTCCACTTTGTCCGGGTCAATCAGTACCGTGAAAGATTTCTTACCCAGCTGTTTGTTTTCCTTAAATCGTTGATATAAAGCCTGCTTCATGCAATTGGTTGACTTTGCAAAAATGCAAAAAGTTTTTTGTCTAATATGTTTATTTTCTCAGTAGCAGGCATTAAACCAGCTAATAAGCCTTGTTTAGCGTATTAATTGTACTTGTACAAGTATAAAAGTAAGGTTTTGTGGCCAAAGGCAATAGTTCAAAGCTTTTGTTTATGTAAAAAAGGGCTTAGAAACCTCATTTTTCCAACATTTTGAGCAAATTCTTTTTACCCTTTTAAAGTAGTGATTTGCAATAAGATTGCCTATTATTTCTCCAAAAAATCTTTTCACCACATGTGGACATTCAAGCAAATTCAACGTGGGTTTGAACCTTCAGATTTTGCACATCTATTTTCCACATATTGTTGATATTTCACACCTTGAATTGTGGTTTGGTAAAGATATTTTCGTTCACCGCTTAACAATTATTTAACCGGGAAAACATCATTCTAGAAAACACATTAAAAAAACTACTGCCGCATGACTACCCCAGCAACTAACCCAGGTTTGCAGTTTCAGCGTCGCTTCACCAAAGAGGGTACAAGTCCCTTTGAGATGTTTGAGTACGACTACCGCACCAGCATCATCCGTAATCCAAATGGAGAAGTGGTCTTTGAAATGAATAATGTAGAAGTCCCTTCACAATGGAGCCAGATTGCTACAGATATCTTAGCTCAAAAATATTTTCGTAAAGCCGGGGTGCCACAACCCGATGGTTCTTTAGGCAGAGAAACATCTGCCAAACAAGTAGCACATCGTATGGCTAATTGCTGGAAAGCATGGGGAGAGCGGTATAATTATTTTGCTTCTGCTACAGATGCAGAAGTCTTCTACGATGAATTGGTGTATAGTATTTTAAACCAAGCTTGTGTACCTAATAGTCCGCAATGGTTTAATACCGGTTTGTATGAAAGCTATGGCATTAAAGGAAAACCACAAGGGCACTACTATGTAGATGCTGTGGATGGTAAGTTAAAAAAATCTACATCGGCATACGAAAGACCGCAGCCACATGCTTGCTTTATTTTAAGTGTTAGCGATGATTTGGTGAACGATGGCGGTATCATGGATCTTTGGGTTAGGGAAGCAAGAATTTTTAAATATGGTTCTGGGGTTGGAACCAACTTTTCTCAAATAAGAGGTGCAGGTGAAAAATTAAGCGGTGGTGGCACATCATCTGGCTTAATGAGTTTCCTAAAAATAGGTGACCGTGCTGCAGGTGCCATCAAAAGTGGTGGTACTACTCGTCGTGCTGCTAAAATGGTGTGTCTAGATTTAGATCATCCTGAAATTATGGACTTCATCAACTGGAAAGTGGAAGAAGAGAAAAAAGTAGGGGCCTTGATTGATGCCGGTTACGATTCTCATTACGAAGGCGAAGCTTATTTGACCGTTTCAGGTCAAAATTCAAATAACTCTGTTCGTATTCCTAACGAATTCTTCAAGGTATTAGAAGAAGGTGGAGATTGGGAATTGAAAGCCCGTACCGATGGCAGAACAATGAAGAAAATTCCTGCCCGTGAAGTGTGGGATAAAATTGCCTATGCTGCTTGGCGTTGTGCTGACCCTGGTACACAATATGATACAACCATCAACGAATGGCATACTTGCCCACAAGGTGGCCGTATCAATGCCTCAAATCCTTGCAGTGAGTATATGTTCTTAGATAACACTGCTTGTAATTTGGCATCTGTTAACTTACGTAAATTCCACAACGACGATACCAACGTTTTTGATGTAGAAGGTTTTGAATACACTACTCGTTTGTGGACTACCGTATTAGAAATCTCTGTTTTGATGGCACAGTTTCCATCAAAAGAAGTAGCACAATTATCTTATGATTACCGTACCCTTGGTTTAGGTTTTGCTAACCTTGGTTCTGTATTGATGGTAAGTGGTATTCCTTACGATAGTGAAGAAGCTAGAGGCATTGCCGGCGCTATCTCTGCTATCATGACGGGTATCGCCTATAAAACTTCGGCAGAAATGGCTAGCTTCTTAGGTGCTTTTTCTAAATACGAAGAAAATAAAGAAGATATGTTACGTGTAATGCGTAACCACCGTGCCGCTGCTTATGATGCCGAAGGTGCTTACACCGGCATTCAAATTAAACCACAAGGTATTAAGGCTCAATATTGTCCTGACTATATGTTGAAAGCAGCTACCAAAGCTTGGGATGATGCCGTACAACTTGGTGAGCAATATGGCTATCGCAATGCACAAACAACTGTAATTGCACCAACCGGTACAATTGGTTTGGTTATGGATTGTGATACTACAGGTGTTGAACCAGATTTTGCATTGGTGAAGTTTAAAAAATTATCTGGTGGCGGATACTTCAAAATCATCAATCAAAGTGTACCACAGGCTTTAAAGAACTTAGGTTACAACGAAGCTGAAATGGATGCTATTGTGAAGTACGCCGTAGGTGCAGCTTCTTTTGAAAATGCACCATTCATTAATAATCAAACTTTAGCGGCTAAAGGATTTACACCGGAAGAAATAGCTAAGCTTAATGATTCTGCTAAAGCTGCTTTCGAAATCAACTTTATCTTCAACCGCTTTACCTTAGGCGATGCTTGCTTACAAAGACTTGGCTTTACCGAAGCGGAGTTCAGCGATTGGAATTTCAATCTATTAGAAGCTTTAGGTTTTACCGATGACGAAATAGATGCAGCCAACGATTATGTTTGCGGTACCATGACCATTGAAGGTGCTCCATTGTTGAAAGATGAGCATTTAGCGGTATTCGATTGTGCCAATAAATGTGGTAAAAAAGGAGAACGTTATATTCATGCACATGGTCATATTCGTATGATGGGTGCTTGTCAGCCTTTCTTAAGTGGTGCCATTTCAAAAACCATCAACTTACCACACGAAGCATCGGTAGATGAAATTGCCGAAAGCTATTTATTAAGTTGGCAGTTAGGTTTGAAAGCTTGTGCTTTATATCGTGATGGTTCTAAGTTATCTCAACCATTAAGCAACAAATCAGACAAAAAGAAAAAAGCTACTGACGATACTACTGCCGAAGCAGCACAACCTGTTGCTGAAGTTGCACCACAAGAATCAACCATTGTTGATTTGAGTAAATTAACGGTGGAAGAGTTATTAGAAGAAGTAACTCGCCGCATGGCAGCTTCATCTGATACTACTTTAAAGCGTCAGTTATCAAAAATTGTAGAACGCAAATCATTGCCTGCTAAGCGTCGTGGATTTACACAAAAAGCAAAAGTAGGCGGACAAGTTATTTTCTTACGTACAGGTGAATATACCGATGGAACAATTGGTGAAATCTTCATCGATTTGTACAAAGAAGGTTCTACAGTGCGTAGCTTGATGAATTGCTTTGCTATCGCTATTTCTGTTGGCTTACAATATGGTGTGCCTTTAGAAGAGTTTGTAGATAAGTTTGTATTTACCAAGTTTGAGCCATCAGGCATGGTAGATCATCCAAACATTAAAACAACTACCTCTTTAGTTGACTTTGTATTTAGAGCTTTGGCTTATGAATACCTTGGTCGTACAGATTTAGTACATGTGTTGGATAAACCCGAAGTAAGCAACACCGGCGAAGATGATGGCGACATCACACCGCTAGGCAAGCCTGAATTAAGCAGCGTAAGAATTACTGCACCAAGTGCTAATGTTACACCTGCTGCTCAGCCTCAAAAATTACAGCGTGCTGCTGCTGCTATGAAGAATGACAGCAGTATGGATATGGTAAATGCTGCAGCAAAAAACATGCAAAGCGATGCTCCTGCTTGTAATACTTGCGGACATATCACCATCCGTAGTGGTACTTGCTACAAGTGCTTAAACTGCGGTAACAGCATGGGCTGTAGTTAATATATATTTTCCGATTACCTCAAATGTGTATTGTTTAAATACTAAGCCATCTCTTAATCGAGGTGGCTTTTTTAATTATACCCAACGTTTTGTGGCTGTGCTAAAGCCATGTATTTTTAGCACAAATTTGCTGGAATGAAATACTTGATGATGCTGTTGTTTTCTTGTTCGTTGCTACAACTTACGGCGCAGCCTATTACTACTATTCCAAACGGAAAAGATACCGGTTTCGCAAAAGTTATTTTACCCGATGGTGCCGAATATGAAGGCAATTGGAAAGCAAAGAAATTTCATGGCTTTGGCATTTTGAAAAAAACAAATGGCGAAGTATTTGAAGGCAACTGGGATAATGGTAATGCATCGGGAGATGGCAAATACACTAGTGCCGATGGCGCTGTTTACACCGGAAAATTCCTCAACGGTAAAAGACATGGTAAAGGCATATTGCTTTGGCCTGATGGTGCATCCTTTGATGGCGAATGGGCCAACGATTTACGCAATGGCTACGGAATTTACAAAGCAGCTAATGGCGAAATTTATGTGGGCAATTATGCTAATGATGAACGTTATGGCTTAGGCAAACTAATTACTTCAACCGGTATGTATGGCGAAGGATTTATTGATACCACCAATGGTATGTTTGCCTTACTTAAAGGAAAAATTATTTTTGAAGATGGCAGTAGTTATGAAGGGATGATGGAAAAAGGAACGGGCAGTTTTCAAGGCTATGGCAAACGAATTTATGTAGATGGAAAAGTAGACGAAGGTTTATGGAAAGCTAATGCTATTCAAGAAAAAATGACTTTGATCGACTATGAAAAAAAATACGGCAAAGTTGAGTTGCCGCAATTGCCTGAATGGATAAAAGCTTATAACATTATCGATACTATAGATTATGAAACCCGTCAGTATGTGTTGCCAAGGCCTAAGGGGTTTTATGTGTATCGCAATTCAAGCGGTGGAAACGATTCATTATCATTCGCTAATGCGTTTCCAAATACATTAGTCCGGTTATATGAATTGAGAACTATTATTCATCCGCTACCTAATGCCAAAACATTGGTATTAACACTTCGTTTTTATAATAATGAAGTAAAAGTGGTGAGTTATTTATTAGAGTCTGAACCCGGTTCTGATAAATATACTCGATATAGCAACAGTTATCCTTTTCTAAAAATGCCTAACAAGGACAAACCTGTTACTTGGACCTATACTTTAGATGGTGGAAAAATTGCATGTACGGCTGAGTTTAAAACTATAACTATAGATGGCGTGCCAACAGAAGCTATTGAGTTAGTACAAAACAACAGCGGCTATGTGTTTAAACTTTACCTTGTAAAAGGAAGAGGTATTTTTAGTATTGATGATGAAGGCAATATATCTGTACTTAAGCAGATGTAGTCGGCAATATTAATTCTATTGCATTTCGATGCAAGGAAACCAAGCCACGTTGCTCCATTTTTTTCAATAATCGAGAAATCACTTCTCTTGATGAATTTAACTCATCTGCAATTTGTTGGTGTGATAATTCAATAAGTGTTGAGCCTTTTACTTTGGTATGTCTTTGTAAGTAAAATTCTAATCGTTCATCCATATTACGGAAGGCTACATTGTCAATGAGTACAAGCAGTTCGTCAAAGCGATTGCGATAGGTTTCTAACACAAAATGGTACCAACTTTTGTATTTACTCATCCAATCATCCATCAACTGAATGGGAACCATGAGTACGGTAGTGTCTTCCATGGCTTTAGCCATAATTTGGCTAGCTTCCATTTTAGCAGCACAAATAAAAGAGATAGCACAGGCTTCTCCGGGTAGAATATAGTACATCAAAAATTCGCCACCATCTTCGTTTTCTCGATAAATTTTTACCATACCTTCTAGTATCAACATAGAAGATTTGATGAATTGCCCCGGCCGCATTAAAGTATCCCCGGCTGCAAATGTTTTTACCATTCCAACCGTTTCTAATGCTTCGATTAATTCGGGTTCTAACTGCGGAAATATTTTAAATAGTGGTTTCATCGTAATTGCTAAGGTTCAAGTATTTTTTCCATTTGCATGCTTCTACTGCCTTTCACTAAAAAATGGGTATGCTCCAATTGTGCTTGCACAAACCAAGCTTTAGCTTCGGTAGCGTTTGTAAAGTACAAATATCCATGCGGTAATTGGGCAAAATCGCCGCCTACTAGTACTACATGCTTCCATTGGTGTTGGTGAATCAGGTCAATAATAGCTTGGTGTTCAGCCAAACTTTCTTCACCTAACTCCATCATACCACCCAACATTAAAACTTTGTTATTGGCTTGTAAAGCAGCAAAGTTTTCAATAGCAGCTTTCATGCTTGTTGGGTTGGCATTATAAGCATCTAAAATTATATGGTTGGTGCCTTTTTGCACCATTTGGCTTCGGCTATTATCGGGCTGGTAATGTTCCAATGCCGCTTTTATTTTGGATGCCGGCACATTAAAATGTTGCCCTACGGCAACGGCACATAAAATATTGGGTAGGTTATAATCTCCCACCAATTGTGTATCAATAGTAGTTAACCCTTCAACATTGTTCATCGCTACAGACAGAAATGTATGATGTTGTTTGGCTTCGCCGATGACGTTTGCATTGGCAGTTCCATAACTAATGACTTGATCAATACCGGTGCTCATCTTCCACAAATAATCATAATCGTTATTCCTGAAAATGATGCCTTTGGTAGAACGGATAAAGTCATACAATTCTCCCTTTCCTTTTTTCACGCCTTCTACACCACCAAAACCTTCTAAATGGGCTTTACCGCAATTGGTAATAATACCATGTGTAGGTAAAACATAGGTACAATAACTTTCAATTTCTTTTTGATGATTGGCGCCCATTTCTACAATAGCCATTTCTGCATCTTGTTGAATGCGTAATAAGGTTAGCGGTATGCCAATATGATTATTCAAATTACCCTTTGTAGTGTAGGTTTTATATTGTGCCGATAATACCGCATGCACTAATTCTTTGGTTGTTGTTTTACCGTTGCTGCCGGTAATGGCAATTACAGGTATATTGAATTGTTGGCGATGATATTTAGCCAATTGTTGTAGCGTTGTCAAAACATCATCTACCATTATAATGCGGTCATCCGTTCCGGCAATGGCTTCATCTGCTACCACATAAGCAGCGCCTGCTGATAAAGCTTGAGTGGCGAATAAGTTGCCATTAAAATTAGGACCCTTGAGGGCAAAGAAAATATCACCGTTTTGTAGTTTACGAGTATCGGTTTGTACCGATGGGTATTGTAAAAACAGTTGGTATAGGTCGGCTATGTTCACAGTAGTAACTTTTGTCAAAAATAAATCAACAGCCTTTTTAAAACGTAATTCTTTTATAGCCAAAAAGTAGGTGATAATGGCCAATAAAAAACCCACCAGATTTCCGGTGGGCTTTTCTTGTATTTACCTTTTCCTTATCTCTTTTGTCTACGCTTAGGGAAGAAGTTACCCGTTTTACGCTTTGATCCTTCGGGTGAACCGAAGTAAGTCATGGCGCAACGGAAACCTAATGTATTGCTGCTTTGATCTTCCTCTAAGAAGCGGCGTGTGCCTGGACTTAACCAATAAGCTCTATCATTCCAGCTACCACCTTTATACACTCTTGATTTATCTGAAATCAAAGTGGTAAGACCATAACCATAATTAGCAGTGCTCAAAGAGTCACCATCTAAATAGTTAACGGCATAAGAACGTTGGTAGTTTCTACGGTTACGTAAAGTAGAATCTACTTCATCTACTTCTTTAATTCTACCAATGCTATCTCTTAAATTACCTTGACCACCGCTCATATCTACTTTCTTAAAACGGTTACCCCGGTATGGGTTAAAGTCGTCATTGTCAATTTCAATTGGTCTGTACACATCAGCGACCCACTCATTTACGTTACCACTCATGTTATACAAGCCAAAACCATTTGGCAAGAAGGCATCAATAGGGGCAGGGATAGCAGAACGGTCGTTCAAACCACCGGCAACACCCATGTTATCACCACTACCACGCTTAAAGTTGGCTAAGAAAGCACCTTGCCATGAACCACGCTTGGTTGCACGAAGGTTATCATAACCATCATTTTTCCAAGCATAAATCTGTTTGTTGGCAATTAATTCCTCACCACGCTTCTTTTCATTTTTACGGCGATTAGGGTTTTCCATCACATAACCCAAGGCTGCATATTCCCACTCGGCTTCTGTTGGCAAACGATAGCCGGTGAACAAGATACCATCATCAAATCTAACTTGTGTACGAGGTGTACCGTTAGCATTTTTCAACGGGTTATTTTTTGAAGTAGCAGTTTTGCCGGGCTGAGGAGTGAATTCACCCATCAAATAAGCTTTAGTATTAAAATTCTCTTGGCCTTGACCATTGATATTTTTAAGTGTTTGCTTGTTGATATAGCCTTTGTTAATCAATTCAATTTCGTTAACACGGTCTGTTCTCCACATACAAAAATCGTAAGCTTGTTTCCAAGTTACACCAACAACCGGGTAATAGTTGTATGAAGGGTGACGGAAGTAATATTCTACATAAGGTTCGTTGTAAGCCAATTCGCTTCTCCAAACTAAGGTATCTGGCTTAGCACCGTTTACTACGTTTTCATACATCGGGTCGCTAAATACATTCTCTACCCAATACAAATATTCACGGTAATGCACATTGGCAACTTCCGATTTATCAATCATAAAAGAGTTCACTGTTACACGACGAGGAATATTATTCCAGTCGCCCATGATATCTTCTTGAGTAGCTCCCATTGTGAAAGTACCACCCTGAACAAATACCAATCCCGGACCAACTTTTACATCTTTTGGTTTGGCTACGTTAAAGCCGCCCATGTTTTTGTCATTGTAGTTCCAACCGGTCATGTCAGATTTTGGTTTCTTCTTGCCACCAAAAAGACCGTTTTTACAAGAAGCCAACATAACTATGGCTCCTAAGACTAATGTTGCCTGTTTTAATCTCAAAACGTAGTGCATGTAGAGAGGGTTTTAGCTTGACAGAAACGACCAAATCTTTCTGTTATTGTTTCTGATTTGTTAATACCTGCGAATATAAAGGAATTAGTTAGATAGCCGCATTAAGAATATCTTAGCCTGTAACTTTTTAATAAAAAAAGTTGTTAAAAACGAATTGCCGGTAATGGGCAGCTAGTAAACTTTAATGCTGAATATCATGCGTTTGTTGTTGCAAATCAACCTTTTTACACTGTTTTTGGTGCTTTTTGGCGGTCGTTTGCAAGCTCAAAGAACCTATACTGCCCAATCGGTGTTTGCTACCGGTAATTGGTACAAAATAGCCGTTAAAAATGATGGAATTTATAGGGTAGATGTTGCATTGCTCGGCAATCTTGGCATTTCGGTAACAAATTTGGCTTCAACATCTATCAAATTATATGGAAATGGTGGGCAAATGTTGCCCGAAAATAACCAAGCTCCTAGACCCGATGATGTTGTTGAAAATCCGCTTCAAATGGTAGATGGCGGGGATGGCATTTTCAATGGTAACGATTACTTTTTATTTTATGCTGCCGGGCCACATAGTTGGGAGAAAGACAGCGTTAACCAACGATTTAGCCATCGAAAAAATTTGTACAGCGAAGAGAGTTTTTATTGGATACATGTCGGCACAGCCGGAAAAAGAATAACCACGCAAAACAGTTTGCCCACCGCCAATATTGCCGTTACGAGTTTTACAGATAAATATTTTCACGAAACAGATACCATCAACTTTTTAAAGAGTGGTAAAGAATGGTATGGCGAAGAATTTAGTAATACCCCCGGCAATAGTGTAAATCGATCTTTTACATTGAATATACCCAACTTAATTACCACTCGGCCTGTAACGGTAACATCAAATGTAGTGAGCAGAAGTGTGGGTGGCAGCAGCAGTTTTGACATTAGATTAAATGGTCAATTTTTTCCTCCGCTTTCCATTCCGCCTGTAAGCGGAAACGTATTAGAATCTTTTGGAATTCAAGTGTCACAAACTGCAATTGTAAATGTAACTTCTGCTTCACTTACATTAAATTATTCTTACAGTCCGGGTGCATTCAATGGCCAAGGTTGGTTAAATTGGTTTGAAGTTTTTGCTGCTAGAAATTTGTCTATGCAAGGTGTAGCGCAATTAATATTTAGTGATTGGGCATCGGTTGGAGCAGGAAATATTGCAGGCTTTACCATCAATAATGCTACTGCACAAACGCAGGTTTGGGATATAACCAATCCTTTATCACCCATTCAGGTGGCGACTAATTTTTCTGGTAATACTGTGAGCTTCAATGCAGATGCAGCTAGGCTTCGAACATACATCGCCTTTAGTGGTAACAGTTATTTTACACCAAGCGCTGTAGGTAGAACGGATAATCAAAACCTTCATCAATCTGCTACAGCAGACTATCTCATCATCACCCATAAAAACCTGTTACCGCAAGCTCAAAGATTGGCTGCTTTTCACCAACAGCAAAATGGTTTACGGGTAGTTGTGGCCACAACGGAACTAATTTTCAATGAGTTTGCCTCCGGTTCGCCAGACCCCACTGCTTTGAGAGATTTTTCCAAAATGTACTTTGATAAAGCCGACGGTGATAGTGCCAAACAACCTAAATATTTGTTGCTTTTTGGTGATGCCAGTTTTGATTATAAAACAAGAGTTCAAAACAATACCAATTGGGTGCCTGCTTATCAAAATAACAATAGTTTAGATCCGCTGATTACTTACACCAGTGATGATTTTTTTGGTTTATTAGATGATGACGATGATGTAAATCTTACTTCGCCGCCCAGTTTATTAGATATTGGTATTGGTAGAATTCCGGCTAAATCATTAGCTGAAGCTACAATTATGGTAGACAAAATAATTCGTTATTACAATGTAGCAAGCTTTGGTCCATGGCGTAATCAAATGAGTTTTGTAGCAGATGATGAAGATGGAAATATTCATTTGAATGATGCAGAATTAATTGCTTTCACTGCTAAACAAGTGAATCCAATCCTCAATCAAAATAAAATTTTTCTTGATGCTTATCGGCAAGAAAGTGGCAGTGGCGGTAGTCGCTATCCGGCGGTCAATCAAGCTATTGCAAGTCAAGTTTTCAATGGCAATTTAATCTTCAATTATAGTGGCCATGGCGGTAGTAAAAGATTAGCTGATGAAGCTATTCTAGACCAAGATGTAGTAAAGCAATTCAACAACCCTAATAAGCTACCCTTATTCATTACTGCTACCTGCGATTTTGCACCATACGATGATCCCACACAAGTATCAATTGGCGAAAATTTATTACTTGAAAATGATAAAGGGGCCATTGCTTTGATGACCACTACAAGAGTGGTATTTGCATTCAGCAATCGCATCATGAATAATAATTATTTGCAATTTGCTTTACAGCCTTTAACAAATGGAAAGTATCGTTCATTAGGCGAAGCGGTTAAAGTCGCCAAAAACTTTACCTACACTACATTTGGCGATGTTAACAATAATCGAAAATTCACATTATTAGGCGATCCTGCATTAACCTTGGGCTTCCCGGAATGGAAGGTGAAAGTGAATACCATTAATGGCAATATTCCATCAGGTGCTGATACTTTAAAAGCGCTGTCTAAATACCTGTTTTCAGGAGAGATTACCGATGCTTCCGGAAATCCAATTTCAAATTTAAACGGAACTGTTTATTCAACCTTATTTGACAAAGCCCAAGTAGTACAAACATTGGGCAACGATGCCGGTAGTACGGTTACTAATTTTAATCAACAAACCAATGTATTGTACAAAGGAAAAGCGACCGTTACTGCAGGTAAATTTAATGTAGAGTTTATCGTTCCAAAAGACATAAATTATTTACCGGGCAATGGCAGATTGAGTTTATATGCCAACGATAATAACCGAGATGCTACAGGAGTTTTTACCAACTTTTTAATTGGTGGTGCTTCTACTTCAGCTTTTCCCGACAATAATGGTCCCATTATCAAAGCCTATTTAAACAATGATCAATTTGTAAACGGCGGATTGGTGAATGAAAATCCCATTTTATTGTTGAAGTTGAGTGATTCATCCGGCATCAACACTTCCGGCACCGGTATTGGCCATGATATAACAGCTGTGATTGATGGCGATGAAAAAAATCTTATCGTCTTGAATGATTTTTACGAAGCAGCATTAGATAGTTACCAAAGCGGACAAATTCGCTACCAATTACCTGTTTTGACTGAAGGGCATCATACCATTACCATCAAAGCTTGGGACGTTGCTAATAATTCTGGCACCATAACAATCGACTTTGTAGTAGCCAAGCAACAAAAGCTACAAATTAGCAGGGTTTTGAATTATCCAAATCCATTCACTACCAAAACTAATTTCTGGTTCGAACACAACCAAGCCGGAGAACCATTATCGGTTTTGATTCAAATTTTCAGCGTTTCGGGTAAAATTGTTCATCAAATTAGTCGTCAATTTAACGATGATGGTAACCGTTTCACAGAAATTTTTTGGGATGGAAGGGATGCATACAACGAAAAATTAGGAAAAGGTGTCTATATTTATCGTATAATTGTAACCAATACCAAAAACGAAAGGGCTGAAACGGTTCAAAAGCTCTACTTACTTTGATCTAAACTGCTTTGATGGTAAAATTTCTACGCTAATTTTTATTTTTTAATGTCAGATTTGGCTGATTGAATAAATCTGCTATTTTTACAATTCTTTAACTAAACAATTGACTCGATGAAACAACTATCATTGAAGCTGGGTGCTTTGCTTACTTTAGGCTTAAGTTTTACCACAGCTCAGGCACAAGATGCAGACAGGATTAATGTGGTTACTTCGGCTGTGCCTTTCCTTCGCATATCTCCAGATGCTAGAGCAGGTGGAATGGGTGATGTAGGTATTGCTACATCTCCTGATGCTAATGCCTCTTTCTGGAACTTGGCCAAAACACCATTTGCAAAAAGCAATAAGTCTATTACCGCTACTTATACACCATGGTTAAAAGACCTTGGCTTAAACGATGTTTATCTAGCTTCATTGGCAGGGTACTACAAACTAGACGATGAACAAGCTTTGTCTTCTTCCATCCGCTATTTCTCTTTGGGTAATATTCAATTTACCGACTTTGCAGGTAACGATTTACAAGCTTTCCGTCCTAGAGAATTCTCTATTGACTTCGGTTACAGCCGTAAATTGGGAGATAAATTAGCTTTAGGTGTAGCGCTACGTTATATCAATTCTAATTTGGCCGGTGGTCAAGCTTTAAATGGGGTTACATATAAAGCAGGTAACGCTGTTGCTGGTGATATCTCTTTGTTTCATAACGGAACAGATGCTTCTGGTAAAGGCCTTAACTGGGGCGTAACATTAACCAATTTGGGTTCTAAAATTTCTTACACTAGCGATGCGTTGCAGAAAGATTATATCCCTGCTAATCTAGGTATTGGTATTGCTCACACTTCTGTATTCGACGAAACAAGCAAACTAACTTTTGGCTTAGACATTAATAAATTATTGGTTCCAACTCCTCCATCTTTAGGTGATAGCGCTGCCTTGGCTAACTATCGTTCTAAAAGTGTTATTGGTAGCTGGGCTAGCTCATTTGGAGATGCCGGTAGCTTTGGTAACGAGTTAAAGGAGTTCCAAGCATCGATTGGTGCTGAGTATTCTTACAACGACCAATTCATGCTACGTGCCGGTTATTTTTACGAAGACAAAGACAAAGGAAATCGTAAGTTCTTTACTATGGGTGCAGGTATCAAATACAATGTATTTGGTTTGAATTTTTCTTACCTCATTCCTTCTGGTAATGGTGTAAATCGTAATCCATTATCAAATACTTTGCGTTTTAGCTTAGTGTTTGATTTAGATGCTAAAGCAGAATAATTGAACTCGAAATAGATTTAAAAAGCGAAGGTGATTACCTTCGCTTTTTTATTGCTTCTCACTTTTGTAAATGAGCTTTTATGTATAGAATTGGTTTTGGTATTGACTTTCATCAATTAGTAGAAGATAGGGAGTTTTGGTTAGGCGGCATTAAAATACCACATACTAAAGGTGCATTAGGCCATAGCGATGCAGATGTATTATTGCATGCCATTTGTGATGCTATGCTAGGAGCTTTAGCCCTTGGCGATATTGGTGTACATTTTCCGGATACAGCAGGAGAGTTTAAAAATATTGATAGTAAAATTTTGTTGAAACGAAGTTGTGATTTGATTCAGCAGGAAGGATATAGTGTTGTAAATGTAGATTCGTCTTTATGTTTAGAAGCACCTAAGATTAAAAAGTATGTACCTGAAATGCAAGCAGCCATTGCCAATATTTTACAGCTAACTATAAAAGATGTTTCTATCAAAGCCACCACAACTGAGAAAATGGGTTTTGTTGGTAGAGAAGAAGGTTTAGTAGCTTATGCCACAGTGCTGCTTCAAAAAACCAGTTAACGAGTATTTATCCAACGTTGTACGTCTTTTATCACTTTTAAGGTTCTTTCGTTTTGATAATTGTAAATGAGGTGATACGGCGAATCGTATAATGCAGCTTCATGATACACATAGTCGGAGTATTTGCCAATCCAGTTCAATGTGTGTAGTTCCCTTTCGATGATGTTTGGAAAGTCGGCATCAATTAATTGGTTCGAATATACCGGCCAATCTAATAAAAGTGTTGCGCCTTTGTTTTTTACCTCTGCATGAAAAGCGATTAAATGTTCTTTTGTAACCTTATTTATCGTTTGATATCTTGCTTTTTTAGTTTTATAATCCCTGTATACCTCGGCAGACCGTTGCATAGTTGTTGTTTTATTTTGATGTCCAATAAAATCTCCCATCGCATTATAATATGCCCTGCTTTCTGTTGGTTGTTTACGCAGTAAATAACCGATACTTTCAATATTGGCTGCACAAATTTCATCCAAATAAAGTGGGGCTCTAATCAATTGCATGGATGTAAAGTATTGGCTTACTTCTGGAAAAATTGTTGCCAGCTGATACAAATTCTGATTGCCATAAACATTTTGTGAAGGATCAAAAAACTGGTATTCCGGCAAGGCTAATACTATATCGCCTGGGTTTATATTATCCTTAATGGCATTACAGAAGAAGAGGAAACTTACATTAGCATTCAACGACATATTTACAACCGGCATGTGTAGTGAGTCTTGTAATAGTTTTGAAATAAAACCATAATTGGCATTCGAGCCCCCAATGACGATGATTTTTGGTGTGTGGATACTATCTAATCGCTTTTTCTTATCTATGTAACTAGCCCTGCCCATATTTTTATTGAATGGATAGGCTAACAGTGAAGTAAGGATGGCAAACAAAATAATTGCCAAAAATCCATAGCATAAATAGCGGAACCCTTTTTTAAAAAAAAGGATCATTTCTTGAGATTGATATGGTGGTTGAGGCATCATTAAAATTGAAAATAAATAAAGCTTTGTTCTCTGGAGAAATAAGTAAATACTAATGCAAACAACAATAAGTACAATGGATATTTGATGCTTGGAAATCGCTCTACTACGCCATGTAGTGTGTTTGTGTTTCTTCGACCAATCCATTCTAGTATTACAACAAAAACACAAAACAATAATTCAAATGGTAAACCCGGTATGAAGCTGATTTTTACATTAGCCATGTTTCGAATGTAACCAAATGCTTGGGTAAGATTTTCTGATCTAAAAAATACCCAAGCTATACATACGAGTAAGAAAGTAAATAGCATACTTAATATAGCTGATATTGAAGGATAACGACTATCAGCTGCCACAATCGTTACATGTTTTCGATTGATATTCAAGAGCAATAATGGCATAAAATATAAGGCATTTAGTAATCCCCAAAAAACAAAAGTCCAGTTAGCACCATGCCAAATACCACTCACCAAAAAGATGATGAAAGTATTTCTAATTGCTGCTGCTTTACCATTTTGAGAACCACCTAATGGAAAGTACACATAGTCTCTAAACCAACTGGATAAAGAGATATGCCATCGCCGCCAGAATTCAGCAATATCTCTCGAAAAATACGGATAGTTGAAATTTACCATTAGTTCAAACCCTAAAAGCTTAGATACCCCCCGAGCTATATCGGTATAGCCACTAAAATCTCCATAAATTTGAAAAGCAAAATACATGGCCCCGGAAAGTAATACTGTACCATTCAGGGTTTCATAATTATCAAATACCACATTTACAACTTGGCTACAACTATCAGCTAACACTACTTTTTTAAATAATCCCCATAAAATCAATTGCATCCCACTTACTGCATTGGCATAATCAAATTGTCTGGCATGGGCAAACTGTGGTAAAAGGTTAGTGGCTCTTTCAATGGGGCCAGCCACCAACTGCGGAAAGAAACTGATATAAGCCGAATAATCAACGATACTTTTACAAGCCAATAATTTTTTTCGATACACATCTATAGTGTAACTCATTGATTGAAAGGTGTAAAAAGAAATGCCAACCGGCAGTATTACTTGTAGTGTTACAAAATCGGCTTTCCAACCAAAAAGGGCTAATAATTGTGTTAGTGAATCGGCGAAGAAATTAAAATATTTAAACGTAAATAAAATACCAATATTAACGAGCAGCGAAATGATTAGGATAGATTTACTTCTTTTTGGTGTGGCTGCAGTTTCAATCCAAATACCTGAAAAAAAGTCTACCAGTAAGCTGATGAACAAGAGACTAAGAAAGCGCCAATCCCACCAACCATAAAACACAAAACTTGCTACAGCTATCCAAATATTCTGTTGTTTGCGGTTTTTGCCCAGCACAAACCAATACACCACAAAGAAAATAAAGAAAAAAAGCAGGAATGTATACGAATTAAATAGCATCAGGGTTACTTAATGGGATGTAAAATAAACTGTCTACACCATTCTTTAGCCCAAAGATTTTAACATTATGAGGGGAAACTATGTAGCCACTGACTCGTTGTATGGTTTACATTTGCAATCGTGGTAAAAACAACAGTATCTATCATCAATAAGTCTAACAATCCATTACCGAGCTATGCAACCGGCGGTAGCAGTGGTATGGACATACGTTGTCATATAGCAGCTCCAATACAATTACAGCCTTTAGAAAGACAATTGATACCAACCGGTTTATTCATCGAATTGCCGCAGGGCTATGAAGCACAGATTAGACCTCGTAGCGGATTGGCTATTAAACAAGGTTTAACTTGCTTAAATTCTCCCGGTACGGTAGATGCAGATTACCGCGGCGAACTGAAAGTCATCCTTATTAATTTATCTAATGAAGTACAAACAATAGAGCCCGGAGACAGGATTGCCCAAATGGTGATTCAACAAGTAGCCATGGTAGATTTAGTTGAAGTAGAAGTTTTGAATGATACCCAACGTTCAGCCGGCGGATTTGGACATACCGGTGTTCGTTAAGTTAAACATATGATATGCGAATAATTGTTTTGTTATTAAGCTGTGCAATGGTGTTTGCAATGAGTTGCAGGCCGGCTAAAAAAGTGCAGAAAATTCAAGAGGCATTTGCCAAAAAAGATACAACAGATGTTGTGGTAGTATCAGATGTACCGAAAGTTGATTCGGCTGCTTTGGTAAAAGATATTCTACAAAAAGTGGGGCAGCATAAAATTGATTTCAATACATTCTCTGCAAAAGTGAAGGTGGACTTTGAGGGAAAAGAAGAAAGTGGTGAAGCCACTGCTAATATCAGAATTCAAAAAGACAGCATCATTTGGGTGTCGTTATCATTACTTGGCATAGAAGGTATGAGGGTTAAAATTACACCTGACAGTGTCATCTTACTGAATATGCGTAAAAAATATGTACAGTTTAGAAGTATAGGATACTTGCAAGAAATTACACAAATTCCGTTTGATTTTACCACCTTGCAAGATATGATTGTGGGCAATCCGGTATACACTAATAATAATGTAGTGTCATATAAGTTTAATGATAATAGTGAGTTACTGGTGTTGATGGTGGGAGATATGTTTAAGCACTTGGTTACTTTAGATAACAGCAACCTAAGGGTTACACATAGTAAATTAGATGATGTTGATCCGATGCGTAATCGTACTTGTGATATTACATTTAGCGATTATGAAACCAATGGCGACATTATGTTTTCTACGCAACGAAAAATTTCAGTGGCTGAAAAATCTAAACTAGATATAGACCTTCGGTTTAAACAGTATTCCTTTAACCCGTCGTTAACATTTCCGTTTAATATTCCTAAAAATTTCAAAAAGCAATAATTTATTATTGCATTAGCCGTTAAGGCAATATTGATTCTTATCCCATATTGTACATCGAAAAAACCTTACGCATGTTGAAAAAAATATTCTTATTGCTCGTATTTGCAGCTAGTGGTTTATTTAGTCAAGCACAGCAAACCAAAGAAGAGTTGCAAAAAAAACAGCAGGAATTGCAGCAAGAAATTGCAGCTTTAACAGCATCGCTTAAAGAGATTGGAAAGAATAAAAAAGAATCGTTGAGTAAGTTAGCGGTAGTACAACGTAAAATAAAAGCAAGAGAGGAATTAATTGATAACATAAGTAGAGACATGAAAATGATTGACGATAATATTTATCTCAGTCAGTTAGAAATTAATAAACTCAATCGAGAATTAGATACTTTAAAAATGCAATACGCCAAAAGTGTGGTGTATGCTTATAAAAATAGAAGCAACTACGATTACCTTAATTTTTTATTTTCTTCTTCTAGTTTTAATGATGCTTTAAAAAGGGTTTCTTATTTAAAAAGTTATAGAGATTACAGAGAAACACAAGCGGCAAATATTGCAAAAACGCAAAGTGTAGTACAAGATAAAATTGCTGCTTTAGGTAATACGAAAAATCAAAAAACAGTAGTGTTACAAGAGCAAGGCAAGCAATTAAAAGTGTTAGAAGATGACCGTAAAGAAAAAGATCTGGTAGTTAAAAATTTGAAGAATAGAGAAAAAGATATTGCCTCTCAAGTAAGAAATAAAGAAAGGCAAAGACAAAAATTGGCCTCTTCTTTAGCAGCTGTTATACGCAGAGAAATTGAGGATGCTAAACGAAAGGAAAAAGAACGGTTGGCTAAATTAGCTGAAGATGAAAAAAAGCGCCAACAACAAGCAGCAGCCGCAGCAGCACAAAACAAACCCAAAACACAAACAACTCCAACAACAAATGGAGGAACAACCACTACACCGACGCAAACGCCACCTGTAACGGCTAATAAACCTGCTACAAAGCCAACCACAACCGGACAGTCAGGTGTAGTAACGACGAATACAAAAGAGCAAAGAACATATAGTGCTTTTGAATCTACTGATGAAGGAAAAAATCAATCTATTAATTTTGAAAATGGCAGAGGTCGATTGCCTTGGCCAATTGATGCAGGTGTCATCTCTGGTAATTTTGGTACACAATTGATTCCCGGTACACTAATTAAAAGAGTGAATGATGGTATCATCATCAACACCACATCCGGCTCAGCTGTAAAAGCAATTGCCGATGGTACGATTGCTTCTGTTTTTGATTTAGGTGGAGAGCAAGCCGTTGTTGTTCGTCATGGTAAATACTTTACTACTTATAGTCATATTACTAATGTATCTGTTGTTAAAGGACAAACTGTAAAGGCAGGTACTGTTTTAGGAAAAGCATTAGCCAACGAAGATGGCGAAGGCGAAGTAACCTTTATGGTGTCGAACGATAAAAATCAATTTTTAGATCCGGAGAAATGGTTAAAGCGGAGGTAGGGTTGGGAGGTCTTCCTCCTAGAAGTGAAAAGAAGAAATGTGAGTAGTCAATAGTGAATGTCATCCCGACGAAGGAGGGATCTACAACAAGTGAATAGTGAATGCTGAATGGTCAATACAATAACTTCATGACTCTATCTCATAAAGCCTCAACAATGTTGGGGTTTTTCTTTGCGAAACAACTTTGATGTCTTTGTGTTACAACCTAGACTATCGTCGTAGTCTGTCGCCCATTTTTTTATATTCTACATTCTGTCTTCTATATTCCGTCTTCGTCCCTTCTTGGCAAAAAAGTCAATAGACAATAGTGAAGGATTACTGCACTTCTATCTTCTCCATTTTCTACTAAAGAATAATCTGTTTTACCAAGTATAGTTTATTTTTAAAGCATGAAACGGCTTATACCATTCATATTATTCTTATGCTTCTTCCATCGCAATACTACAATTGCCCAAAATTTTTCTGGCTTTAATAAAGTGGAAGGCTTAAATAGCAATGTGGTGTATTGCGTCATGCAAGACAGTAAAGGTTATATATGGGTAGGTACAGAAGCTGGTGCTTCAAGATACGATGGGTATAAGTTTACGCACTATACTATTGATGATGGACTAACCGATAATGATGTTTTTCAAATACATGAAGATCAAAAAGGAAGGCTTTGGTTTCTTACCAACAATGGAAAGCCATGTTTGTATGAAAATGGTAAAATATTAAATGATTTAAATACTGGGTGGTTACAGCATATTCAGCCAACAAAAATGGCAAAAGATTTTTTATTAGATGCTGATTATAATATTTGGTTTACCTGTTTAGATACTGCATATAAAATTGTAAATGATAAAGTAGTAAATAAAATAGCAGTAAAAAATATTTGGGGTGTGGCAGATAACTTGCAATATGCTTTTGAGTATAAAGGTTGTATTTATCTTACTTCTAATAGTGGAATATATAATGTCAATACCCAAGCAAAAATTAAATTTGAAGCAGATAAACAAATTCGTATTGTAAATTCCCGGGTTTTGCTAAAAGGTGACGAGTTGTATTATATTTCTTTAAATGAAATTTTTGTTTATAACCTAAAAAAAGGTATTTCTTACAAAATAGATTCTAAACTGAATCGTGAAAAATTTATTGTATTTACAAAGCATCAACTGGGCAGCGATGTAATGGTAACAACAAAGTCAGCAGTTTTTTCATTGAATGAAAAAACAAAAACTATTTCAAGCACTAATGAATTTCCCGCTGAATTTATAAGTGAAATTTTAACTGATGAGGAATCTAATATTTGGGTTGCGTCATTAACCAAGGGGTTGTTTATACGCAAGCCAAAGAAAACATACAAGCTTAAAAAATTAGCATTAGTGGGAAGTAGTCTGGATGTCATCAGCAGGGTAATTCAACCTATTGATTCTACTATTTATATTGGTTTTACTGAAGGCTACTATGGAAAAATAATCAATGATACAATTGAAATTCAAAAACTCAATTATACCAATAGCCAATCTAAGATGCTTCAATTGTATAAACACAAGAATACTATTTCTTTTGTTACGTCAAATGCTGTAGTTAATCTTACGAAACAAACATTTAAAAAGGTATCAGAAACCACAAAAAATATTGCTGAAAATACATCGGCTTTTTATACCTGCACCAATTTTGCCATTGAAAAATTCTATAAAAAAATAGCTGGTTTAGATGATCTAAATTATGGCACTAAAAAGGGACAGTTAATTTATGCTCAAAGGGCTTCTGTACTTTTTATGAACAATGAAGATACTTTATGGGCTGGGGGAATTTTAGGTTTAAAATTATTTGTAAAAGATAAATTGGTTGAAAAAATTCCCTGGAAAAATGAAGTGATACATGGAAATATTACAACCATTACGCAAAGCACTTCAAAGGATATTTTATTTGCAACTGCAAATTTGGGCATAGGTATAATTCATGGTGATACCATGTATCATATTGATAAAAGCAATGGCTTATTAAGCAACAAATGCAATAACATTTTTTCCGCTAATGATTCTGTAATTTGGGTGGCAACTGCTAAAGGCATCAATAAAATAAACTATAAAATTTCAGTAAACAAATCTATATCTACTACTGTCATTGATTTTAATAAACAAATTCACTTAGACTATAAAAATATTAATGATATATACATCCAGCGGAATAAAATTTATTTTGCTGCCGAAGATGGTGTATATGTTTACAACAGTGATATAAAAGAGCCAACTCCAATACATCCTAAACTCATCATCGAATCTGTTCAGGTAAATGATAGTGTATATAAGTTTCAACCAGTTTATCGTTTAAGCTATCAGCAAAATAGAATACGCATTAATTTTATTGGCTTGTCTTTTGCCGCTCATGATAAATTAGTGTATCGTTACAGGTTATTGCCTATTGATACCAATTGGCAGTATACCACTAATACTTTTGTTGAATATCCTTTTCTAACGCCCAACAATTATACATTTGAAATTGCAGGTTTAAATGCTGAAGAAAATTGTTGTCCCGATGTACATCGAATTGCATTCAACATAAACAAACCATTTTGGTTACAGTGGTGGTTTGTTGCATTGGTAATTGTAGCATTGGTATTTGCAGTTCGTTATATAATTGGCAATGCCAAAAAAACTTTTTTGATTGAAAGGCAATCTATGCAAATGAAACTCGATAAAGCTGCTTTTGATAAGCAATTAGCTGAGCTGCAACAAAAGGCTTTAACTCTTCAAATGAACCCACATTTTATCTTTAATGCAATTAATTCTATTAAAGGTTTTTATGCAGCCGGCAATGAAGAGAAAGCAAAAGATTTTATCAATGCCTTTTCTAAGCTAATGCGTTCTATGCTGGATATTAGCAGCATTAACATTCATAGTTTGCAGCATGAAATTGAGTTTACAAGGCAGTATCTCGATTTTTGTTTACTACGTTATAATAATAGTTTTGTCTATCAATTTTCAATTGCCGAATCAATTAATTCATCTATGCTCAAAATACCTGTTATGCTGCTACAGCCAATTGTAGAAAACGCAGTGTTGCACGGTTTAACGCCTTTAACAAAACAAGGAGAATTATTTATTTCAATTGATACAGAAGAAAACAAATTGGTGATAATAATAGATGACAATGGTATTGGCAGAAAAGAATCCCAACGAATGAATAGTTATACCAACCATAATGAGAAGGGCATTGAATTGGTGAAACAAAGAATCCATTTAATGGCAGAAGGTAAAGCTGGTTTTGGATTTGTTGTTGAAGATAAACAAGACAATCTCCAAATAGCTATTGGCACAAAAGTTATTTTGACCATACCTTTAATCAATACATAAAAAATGCTAAACTGTATAATTATAGATGATGAGCCTCAGGCTATTGATGCATTGACAGATGAACTTAAACCATTTAGTCATTTGCTATCAATTATTGCAACTGCTGGCAGTGTAACAGAAGCTGTAGCATTTATTGACACACTTAAACCCAATTTAATATTTCTTGATATTAGGTTAAAAGATGGAAGTGGTTTTGATGTACTGCAAAAAGTAGTGTATAAAAATTTTCATTGTGTATTTGTAACAGCATACAATACCTATGCTGTAAACGCATTTAGAGTAAATGCTGCCGATTATTTATTGAAGCCCGTTTATGCAGATGATATGAAACAGTGCATACAAAAATTGTTAACAGCACCTACTGTTTTGCCCAATCAACATACGCAATTGATTAATTCACTTTCAAACGAACACATTAAACAAAGAATTAGCTTCAGCACATCAGAAGGTATCTCTATGTTTTATGTAGATGAAATTATACGTTGCCAAGCCGATAGTAATTACAGTATTGTTTACACTGCCACAGAAAAATTATATACTTCTAAAACATTGAAAGATTTAGAAGAACAATTACTTGCTTTTGGGTTTGAGAGAATTCACCAATCACATTTAATCAACATTGCCTGCATCAAAAAATACTTGCACAAAGAAGGCGGCTATGTGGTGTTAGATGATGGAACAGAACTCCCGGTATCAAGAAGAAAAAAAATAGAACTGCTCGAAAAATTAACCACCAAAGGTTCTAGATACTAAAAAAGAACCACCAAATCCTAAATGATAGCTACCGTATAACCTTTTGTTGTAATTACATTCAGTATTGCAATTGAAATTGAAGTTGATTCTTATTGTATAGAATTAAACCTAAACTTTTATGCTGCAATATTTACCCAACAAAAAGACTTTACTGTCTTTATTATTTAGCCTGTTTTTAATAAACGCAAATGCTCAAACCACCCTTGCTCTAGGTGACATTGCTTTTACAGGGTACAATTGCACACCTTCAGCGAATTCTGATGAATTCAGTTTTGTTATTTTAAAATCAGGAGGAATTACGAGTGGCACAACTATTTATTTTACTGATAGAGGATGGAAATCTAACGCATGTGGAACAAATAATTTTTGTACTACATCTGATAACGCAAGTTTTCCAGAATCAGGTAGTGAGTTTACCTGGACAGCAGGTTCTGCACTTGCTTATGGAGCACAGGTTAAAATAACAGGTGCAGGTACATCAACTACATTTACCTGTTCTAATGGCTCTGCAAGTGGTACTGTTTTAAATCTCAGCAATGCAGGAGACCAAATTTTTGCATTACAAGGAGGAGCCGGGGGAACTATGTTGGCTGCGATACATGCCAATAAAGCTACTGCAGTGGGTTGCTCTTTTTCAACAGGTAGTTGGGATGATTGTACCTCTAACATTTCTGTAGACGTTTGCCAAAGTTCCAACAATTCAAATAAACCTGCTTGTTTAACAGTAGGCACTAACTGTATTGTACTTTTAGATGGAAGCAGCAATGAGGTTGATAACGGCAGATTAAAAACAACGGTTTGTTTAACAGGCAATCAAGCAACCGATTTGGCTATTGTTAACAATCTTGCAAATTGGGATGTACAGAATTCTACAGCATATACAGTTGGTACTGCTATATCTATATGTTCCAATACCACATGGAATGGCTCCACTTGGAGCAACGGCACACCTAACAGTACACTAGATGCCATCATCGCCAGCAGTACAGCCCCATCAAGTTTTACTTGCAAAGCCTTAACCATCAATAGTACTTTTGCCCTAACTACCACAGGCATTACAGCAACAGTAAACGGTGATATTGCCAATAATGGCAATGGTATTGCTGGCACAGGCGGACTTACCATTGCTGCAAACGCTACCATTAGTGGTAATGCCATTAGTTTTAATGGCGTACTAACGGTTAACAGCGGCGCAACATTAACCACAGGAGGTTTGTTAACGCTAAGCAGCAATGCCACCAATACAGCCAGAGTAGCCAATAGTGCAGGCAGCATCAGTGGTAATGTAACGGTAGAACGCTATATCCCCGCCAAAAGAGCATGGCGATTATTAACCAGTCCACTTAGAGGAAGCAATACCAGTGTTTACAGCAGTTGGCAGAACAATGGTAGTGTGATAGCCAATACTGGGGTAGAGATTTTTCACCCTAGCGGTGGTACCGGTATCGTAACCGGTGGTGGTAATACATTGAACGGCAACTTAAGAACCTATAACACTACCAACAATACTTGGACACCGGTTACCAATACGCAAACCACTAATTTATTTACCTCAGCCAGTAGTGCAGCCAACAATGCGTTTTTAATTTTCCCTACGGCGCCTTATGGTGGTGGGAATATTGTAAATGGTGCAACTGCCACTACCCTACTAGCAACTGGTACTTTACAAACAGGCACACAAACCTTTGCGATACCTAATGCAGCATTTAGCAATAGTGAAAAATTGCAGTTGATTGGTAATCCTTATGCTAGTCCGGTAGATTTTAATTTATTAACTAGAACCAATGTAACCAAACGTTTCTGGGTATGGGATCCACAGCTGTCAGGATTAGGTGCCTATGTTTTGTTATCTGATATTGATAATGATGGTAATTATTCTGTAATCCCAAGCAGCACCCAAACCCAACATATTCAAAGCGGTCAGGCCTTCTTTGTAGAAGTGAATAATACCGGAGCATCATTAGTATTTAATGAAGATGATAAATCAACCAGCAATATCAATACGGTATTTAGAACAGGAACAGGAACTGAACGTTTGAGTATTGATATGATTAACCCGAATGATGGTTTAGTGATTGATGGTATTTTACCCGAGTACAACAACAACTTCAGCAATGGCATAGCTGCAGAAGACGGACAAAAATTCTTCCGCAGTGGAGAGAACTTCTACTTAACTAGAAACACCAAACCATTAATGCTCGAAGGCAGAAAGCTGATTGACAATAATGATACCTTGTTCTTAACCTTGAGTGGTATGCAACAACAAGCGTATCGCTTTGCCATCAACGGCAGCAACTTTGCCAATGACGCTAATTTAAGTGCTTACTTAAAAGATAAGTTCTTAAGTACTGAAACAGCTATTAGTTTAAGTGGTGCAACCGAATACAACTTCACCGTAACGGCCGATGTAAACAGTAAGGCGGCTGATAGGTTCATGGTGGTATTTAGAAGTACAAGCAGCCTACCGGTGGCACTCACCAATGTAAAAGCTTTCCAACAAAACAGCGGTATTGCTGTAGAGTGGAACACCCAAAGCGAAAGCGGTATGCAACAGTACGAAGTAGAGAAATCTGCCAACGGCACCAACTTCGTAAAAGTAAATACGACAGCCGCTAAGCCTGGTACAACGAATAGTTACAACTTCTTCGATGCTACACCATTTAGTGGAGCCAACTATTACCGCATTAAAGCCATCAGCATAAATGGTGATGTGAAGTACAGCAGTATGATAGTAATTAGATGGAATACTAAAGTAAGAACCATCAACTTATACCCTAACCCTTTAAAAGGAGACCATATCAATCTAGAATTAAACGGTTTAGACAAAGGAAATTACACCGTAACGCTTTACAATCAATTGGGTCAGATTGTGCTAACAAGGGCTATTCAGCACAATGAAACCAATGCAATACAAACCATCAACTTAGGCAAAATAAGGACTGGTGTGTATCAGTTGTGTTTAAGTAATCAACAGGTAGTAATCACCCAAAAATTGATTAAAGAATAAGAAAAACCACCCATGTAGGTACGATTGCCTACATGGGTTTTACAAGCAATCACTTATCCACCACTACAAAAAAAAGATGAAAATATTTAATCCATCATTTAAGCCCATAACTGTTTTACTCATGGTTTTTGTGCTATATACAACAACTGCTACTGCCCAAACAGAAACAGATGAAGTGGAATACCAAGATGCTCCGAGCAGCATAGGCGAAGACAATGACGATAGAATAAGAAAACAACAAGAAGAGGAAGATAGAAACCGCAGCCACTACTATATTTCTCCAAGTTCAGGGAGTGCAGCCAATGACGACGGCGCAAATCCCCCCGACCCCGAAGGTGACCCCGGTGCACCAATCGATGGTGGCTTAAGTGTACTCCTCGCAGCAGGTGCAGCATATGGGGTGAAGCGGATGAGGAAACCCCCAACCCCTAAAGGGGAGTAAAAGGGAAAGACGCCGAATGCTAAGCAAGGAATTGGTAATTAGTAATTTGGGCAATTCGTTCTTTCTCAACGTTGTGAATCGAATTGCCGTTTGTGACGTTGTGGTTAAAAATGACATGTGAATAGTCAGTAAAACATATACATCAAGCCCTGACATGTGTCGGGGTTTTTGCTTTGTGTTCTTCGTGAAAAAACTTAGAGGTCTTTGTGCTAAATAACTTTGCCCCTTTGCGACTTTGCGTGAAAAAAGCTTTCGAGACTTACTGGCAAATAGCCCGTAGTGAATCGTTGCGTCGTAAGTGTTGTTGTGGTTTAAAAAAGTGATGGGTCAATACAAGATATACATCAATCCCCGACTTCGTCGGGTTTTGTTTTGTGGCAGGGGAGAAGCATAAAATTGTTGTGTTGTATTAAATTCCTTTTCTCTGATGAGGCTAGAAGGGGCTGCTATTCATCATCTCCACCACCTTTGGTGAAGCGTTTAATGATACCTCTACCGCTTTCACGAATAAAGGTGACAATTTCATCTCTCTCATCAGTCGCTTCTAATTCTTCTTCAATATATTCTAATGCCTGACTAATATTGAAACCTTTGTTATAAATAGTGCGATAAACATCTAAAATATGATTGATTTGCAGCAGTGAAAATCCTCTTCTTTTCAATCCCACACTATTCACCCCACCATAGCTTAACGGATTACGTACCGCTTTAATGTAGGGTGGAACATCTTTACTCACCAAACTTCCTCCGGCAACAAATGAATGCTGACCAATATGTACAAATTGGTGCACTGCACTTACGCCGCCAATGATAGCCCAATCACCCATAATCACATGGCCTGCCATCTGTGTACTATTACTCATAATACAATTGTTCCCAATTTCACAGTCATGGGCAATATGGCTGTAGGCCATAATCAAACAATTACTACCCACTTTGGTTTTGCCTCGGTCGTTGGTACCTCTGTTGATGGTGACAAACTCACGGATGGTGGTATTATCACCCACCTCAACGGTTGTTTTTTCGCCACTGAACTTTAGGTCCTGCGGCATGGCACCGATTACCGCACCAGGAAAAATGCGACAATTTTTACCAATGCGGCTACCTTCCATAATGGTAACATTACTACCAATCCAAGTGCCTTCACCAATCTCTACATCTTGATGTAAAACAGTAAAAGGGTCAATTTTTACATTGGTTGCTAATTTAGCATTGGGGTGTATGTAGGTGTGTGGATGAATCATACCTTATTATCCCTGAGGGATGTTTTTATTGTTTGAATTTTGATTAAACCGCTTCTGACAGAAAGGGTTTAATTTCTTTTTACTAATTGAGCTACTAAATCTGCTTCGGTTGCTACTTTGCCATTTACATACACGGTGCCATGCATTTCACAAATACCTCTTCTAATTGGTGCTGTTAATTCCAGCTTCAATAACATGGTATCGCCAGGTGCTACTTTCAGTTTAAATTTACAATTGTCAATTTTCAGAAAATAAGTGTCGTACTTGCCTTCCGCCATTGAATTGATGGCTAAAATACCACCGCATTGTGCCAAGGCTTCTACTTGTAGCACACCCGGCATAACAGGGTTGCCCGGAAAATGGCCCTGAAAAAACCACTCATTGAAAGTAACATTTTTTAAGCCTACAATATGCTTATCGGTAAGTTCGGTTATTTTATCTACCAATAAAAAAGGAAAACGATGTGGTAATGTCTTTTCAATTTGTTCTAAACTGTACACCGGAGGTAAAGATGGATCGTAAACCGGAACATCTTTTACATGCTTATTCTTTTTGATGTACTGCTTGATTTTCTTAGCAAACTCCACATTGCTGCTATGACCCGGTCGGTTAGCAATAATTCTTGCCTTAATGGGATAGCCGATCAAGGCCAAATCACCCACCACATCTAACAATTTGTGGCGTGCCGGTTCATTTGAAAAACGTAGTTCTAAGTTATTCAAATAGCCTTCGCTCTTTACTTCAACTTTATCTCTCTTAAATGCTTTCGCTAATCGAGCCATTTCTTCTTCCGTCACCGGTTTATCTACCACCACTATGGCATTATTGATATCGCCACCTTTGATAAGGTTATTGTCTAACAAGGCTTCTAACTCATGTAAAAAACAAAACGTACGACAAGGAGCTATTTCAGTAACAAAATCTTTCATCGTTTTTAATCCGGCATGTTGGGTGCCTAACACCGGACTATTAAAATCAATCAAAGTAGTTATTTGGTATTCTACAGCAGGCATGGCTACCATTTCTACCCTTTTTTCTTCATCGTAATGAAAAATATTTTCGTCAATACTGTACCAAGCTTTTGCTGCATCTTGTTCTAATACGCCAACTTCCTGAATCAATTCAACAAATGGTTCTGAGCTACCATCCATAATCGGAATTTCAGGTCCGTTGAGGGTAATCAAAATATTATCTACACCCATACCAACCAAGGCTGCTAAAAGGTGTTCAACCGTACTTACTTTGGCTTCACCAACTTGTAAGGTGGTACCACGACTGGTATCTGTTACTAAATCGCAATCGGCTTTAATAATGGGTTGATTAGGCAGGTCAATACGTTGAAATTGAATACCAAAGCCGGGATTGGCGGGCTTCAATGTCATATCTACCAAAATGCCGGTATGTAAGCCGGTTCCACTAATACTGGCTTCTGCACTTAAAGTATGCTGTCTATCGGGGTTGAAGTGTTTTGTCATAATGCTATAAAACTAGTAAAGGCTTTTTCGCCTCCGTTATTAATCAAGCTAATCCTTAATGGGGTAGCAGATGCCAAAGGCTAAAAGAAGCGCTGCAAAAGTAAGATTTTGAAGTTGGATATACTAAAAGTGGCCTTAAGACACTTTTTCGGCCAATAATTGCTGCACCATTTTCTCTAATTCGGTGATGCGTTTTTCTAAATCGGGGAGGTTTCGGCTAACCGCCTGACTACGTAATGCACTAGTATAATCATATGCCGGAGAACCGGTTACAGCCGTATTAGGCGATTTGATAGATTTACTAACACCACTTTGAGCATTAATTTTACTGCCATCGGCAATTTGCAAATGACCAACAATGCCAGCTTGTCCGCCAATCAACACATTACTACCCAATTTGGTGCTGCCACTTACGCCAGCTTGTGCAGCAATGACGGTATTATTACCCACTTCTACGTTGTGGGCTATTTGTATCAAGTTATCTAATTTAGAACCGGCTTTGATAAGGGTAGAACCCATGGTAGCACGGTCAATACAAGCATTGGCGCCAATTTCTACATTGTTTTCAACCACAACATTACCAATTTGAGGCACTTTTTTGTAGCTACCATCGGGTTGTGGTGCAAATCCAAATCCATCTCCACCAATAACAGTACCGGCATGTATGGTTACATAATCTCCAATCACACAATCATTATAAATCTTAACTCCGGGGTGAAACAAACAGTTTTTACCCACTTTTACATTATTACCTAAAAACACCCCCGGAAATAGCTTGGTATTATCGTCAACAGTTACTTTATCGCCTATATAAACAAATGCACCTACAAATACTTGCTGACCTAAGCTAGCCGTTTCAGCAATATAACTGGGATGTTGCACCCCGCTTAATTGCTGTGTCATTAATTCTTGGTACTTGTGTAATAAAGTAGCAAATGCGGTATAAGCATCTTTTACACGGATAATGGTGGCAGAAAGGGGCTGCCTCAACTCTTGTGTTTCATTTAAAATAATGATAGATGCACCTGTGGTATAGAGATAATCTTCGTATTTAGGATTGGCTAAAAAGGCTAAATGACCTGCAGTGGCTTCTTCAATTTTTGAAAAAGAGGCTACAGTTGTAGTTGGGTCTCCCTCAACACTGCCTTGAATTAGTAATGCTATTTGTTGTGCTGAAAAGGTCATTGGTGGTAATTAAATGTACGTATTTTGTTGGGTGTTAGGCGATTATCAGACCAATATCAGTAACAAATTGCTGCATGATAAAGCTATAATAAACAAACCCAATCCAATTATCTCAATGAACAAATGTAGAATTTTTTAACAGGGGTAGAAAGGGTTTGATGAATTAATGGGTTATCTACTTGAGAAATGTCTTTTACGCTGCCATCTTTAAAAAGCATATTGATACGTTCATCGCCCAATTGGTAGGTGGTATTTACTGCTTCGCCTGTAAACACAAAATAACCGGCTTCTTCAACCGAAATGCCCATTTTTTGAGCAATCGCTGCTTGTTGTTGCACTACCAATTGCTCATCAAAAGGTGCTGCTTGCAATTGGCAATGAAATAATTGGCGGTTGAGTAAATGATAACAAAGGGTTGATAACACTTTGTCAGCGTGTCTACTCCATATTTTAATTGCAGCTGTAATATCAACATCATCTAACAAGCAAAATTGATCTAAAGCCCTATCGTCCATATTGCCATCAAATTGCCCCAAGAAAAAATCTAATGGCGAATTGGTATACATTGCTTTATCATCGGTAGTATAAATGTCCCTTACTCTTTCTACTATTTTTACCAACATTTTTTCGGCAGCCATTACGGTTTTGTGCAAATACACCTGCCAATACATTTGCCTCCGAGCAATCAAAAATTTTTCTACACTGTAAATGCCTTTTTCTTCAATCACCAATTCTCCATTTTGTACCGCCATCATTTTTATAATGCGGTCATAGCCAATTACTCCTTCACTCACACCGGTGAAAAAACTATCTCTTGTTAAATAGTCCATACGGTCAACATCTAATTGGCCGCTTATTAGTTGGTGTAAAAATGGTTTTTCGTATTGATCGGTGAAAATGGCAATAGCCAAATCAAGCTGACCGCCAAGTTCTTCATTCAACTTATGCATGATTTGCAAACTCAAACTTTCGTGATGTACACCCGGTATTAATTTGTTTTCGAGGGTATGAGAAAAAGGGCCATGACCTACATCGTGCAATAATATAGCAGCCTTAACGGCAATTTCTTCTTCCTTGGTAATGTCCACTTCTTTAGACCGCAATTCATTTACTGCTAAACCCATTAAATGATAAGCACCCAAAGAGTGATGCAATCTCGTATGCACTGCACCCGGATACACTAAATAAGCCATCGCCATTTGATGTATACGGCGAAGCCGTTGATAAAACGGATGGCCAATAATGGCAAAAATTAAGGGGTGATTGATAGTGATAAATCCATATACCGGATCGTTGATAATTTTACGTTTTAAGTTGGGCAACATCTGCTAAAGGTCTTGTTAATGTTTGATAAATGAAAAAGCAAAGCTACAAAGCCAAATAGGAATAATTATATTTGATGCATTCTATCCAAAAATGACCGCCTTTGCGTTGAATGCTACACAACCGTTATTTTCGAATTTTCACCTTTATTTGATGGATGATTGCCTGCCATGAGTGGGCATTAAAACTAATAATATGGCCGTACCAAAAATTCTTTGGGTAGATGATGAAATAGAAAGTTTGCAATCGCAAAAAATGTTTTTAGAAAACAAGGGATATGAAGTTCAAACGCTAACCAATGGGTTTGATGCAATAGATTATATTAAAGATAATTTGGTAGATGTTGTGTTGATGGATGAATCTATGCCCGGCTTAACCGGCTTAGAAACATTGGCAAAAATCAGAGAAATAAACCAGCAACTGCCTGTTGTACTCATCACAAAAAATGAGACCGAAAATATTATGGATGAAGCCATTGGTAGTGAGATAAGTGATTACCTCATTAAGCCGGTGAATCCTAATCAGGTTTGGTTAAGCCTCAAAAAAATTATTGACAACAAACGTTTAGTAGCCGAGAAAACAACTACAGCTTACCAACAACAATTTCGGCATTTATTCACTGCACTCAACAGCAATCCAGATTATAATGAGTGGATGGATATTTACAAAAAGCTAATTTATTGGGAGTTAGAAATGGAGAAAAGTGACAGTCCTGAAATGCAGGAAGTGTTACAATCTCAAAAGCAGGAAGCCAACACAGAATTTTTCAAGTTCATTTCGAAGAATTATGCCAAATGGTTACATCCTAAAAGTACAGAAGCACCCATTTTAAGTCATACCTTATTTCAATTTAAAGTGTTGCCACATGTAGAAAAAGGGACGCCTACATTTTTTATACTCATTGATAATCTTCGATTTGATCAATGGAAAGCGATTCAGCCCATTTTTGCGGAGAGTTTTAGAATACTGGAAGAAGAAACGTTTTACAGTATTCTGCCCACCGCCACACAATATTGTCGCAACGCCATTTTCGCCGGTTTGATGCCGGTAGATATTGAAAAACAATTTCCGTTAGAGTGGAAAAATGATGATGAACAAGGTGGTAAAAATTTATTTGAAGAAACCTTTTTTAAAGGTCAATTGAAGCGATTAAAAAAAGATGATATTAAGTTTAGTTATACCAAAATTGTCAATAATAACGATGGACAACAGTTGGTGAATAATATTCATAACTTATTATCGAATGACTTAAATATTATCGTGTACAATTTTGTCGATATGTTGAGTCATGCCCGAACCGAAATGGAAGTATTGAAAGAATTAGCCAGTGATGAAATTAGCTATCGCAGCATTACTCGTAGTTGGTTCGAACACAGTCCGCTACACCAAGCATTGAAAAAAATAGCAGATAAAAATATTAAAGTTATTGTCGCTACCGATCATGGCACAGTTAAAGTAAAAACACCCCATAAAGTAATTGGCGATAAACAAACCACTACTAATTTACGGTACAAGCATGGTCGTAATTTAAATTATGAACCGAAAGAAGTATTGGCGTTTAGAGATCCTAGAGAAATTGGTCTGCCGGTTCCAACTGTCAATTCCTCTTTCATTTTTGCTAAGGAAGATGGCTTTTTGTGTTATCCCAACAACTACAACCATTATGTAAATTATTACCGCAATACTTTTCAGCATGGCGGTGTAAGTTTAGAAGAAATGATTGTACCTATCATTAAAATGGTAAGCAAATAACTTTTGGCAGTGTGAATAGTGAATAACTGTTTGGGGCAGAGCGATTTTGCAATGGTACATTTGCGTAACAGGTATTATGTTTCACACTTATGAAGTACACACAGTCAACAGTAAATAAATTAGAAGATATATTAGGCGAATCGGGTTACACCATACGTTACGAAAGAGGCACTTTTCAAAGTGGCTATTGCGTATTAGAACAGCGTAAGGTAGTGGTGGTGAATAAGTTTCTGAATATGGAAGGTAGAATCAATACTTTACTAGAGCTTATCCCCGAACTACCAATCAACTACGATTTGTTGACCCATGAGTCGCAAAAAATTTATGACGATGTTACAAAAGCCTCGGTTGCCGAAGCTTAAGCTATCGTATTTACTATCAATCTCTTATACTGCCGCCCTTGTTAAAACAGGGCGGTTTTTTTATGCCCCATTTTTCTGTTACACCTTGCAACCTCTTTCTATTGCTTTCAGTCTTAGAAAAAGTTAGTAGTTCACCTATACACCAATTTTCTATACGGCAAAGCCTTTACAGCCAATCATTCTCTGTTGACCAATTGTTTAAATCAAACCATTAACAGCAAAACAATTGTGTTATGACAAATCCTACACCTGCATTTCCCCAAGAGATTCAAAAGATTTTAACCCGTAATCAGCAAGCTCCACATAATGGCAACTTGGTTGCCCACTACGAATTATTCAAACGTATCAAGCATTTAGATGGTGCCATTGTAAAATGTGGTATTACGGCAAGCGAAGGTTTTGCCCGATTTGCCACTTTCCGCAGTTTAGTTGGCGATAACCACCACCAGCCCATGATTGCTTTCGAAAAATACGAACCGGAATACGAACTGGTACAAGATGGCAATCAAACCTATATGACCGTTAAGCAAAAAGACGGTGTACCGGTTAAACAATTAAAAGAGACATTGAAGTCTTTTGGCCAAAATGAGAATGTATCCTATTTGCCGGGTAATGTTGGGGCATCTATTCCCGATTTTTTAATTGAACATCCGGAGGCTAAAATTGCTTTACTTAATATTGATTTAGACGATTTCGAAAGCACTTTAACGGTGTTAGAATACCTTTACCCAAGGGTAGTTCCCGGTGGTGTTATCATCATAGACAATTACCATAAATTAGGTGCCGAAACCCTTGCCGTGAATACTTATTTCATGAATGCCGGTATTCAAATGCAGCATTTTTCACTCACTCATGGCCCTTATTTTATCTTTAAATAGGTTCAAAAAGCCGATTTTGAGATTTTTTAAGGAAAAAAAGTCAATAAATTTCCCTGTTTAAATCATTAACCCTACTTTTGCACTCCGCAAAAAATTAAAGATATGGATGCTGTAGCTTTTGTGCATGAGCAGTTAACTGCCGGCAAAGAATACCCAAAGTTTAAAGCAGGTGATAACATCACTGTGAACTATAAAATTCAGGAAGGTAGTAAGGAGAGAATCCAGTCTTTCAAAGGCGATGTTATTAAGCGTCAAGGAACTGGTTTTACTGCTTCTTTTACTGTACGCAAAATTTCTGATGGTGTAGGTGTAGAAAGGGTTTTCCCTGTTTTCTCTCCAAACATCGAGTCAATTGTATTGCACAAAGTAGGTAAAGTACGTCGTGCAAGATTGTTCTATCTTCGTGAAAGAAGCGGTAAAAGCGCTAGAATTCAAGAGAAGAGAGTTAGATAATTCCAACTTAATCATACAAATGGAAGCTCAACGGCTTCCATTTTTTGTTTGTAAATCTTTTACTTTTTTGTTTTTGCTTTTGATTGCAGTCTTTCATGCAATTAAGCAATACATTTGTATTCTAAACACAACAGCTCATGTTTACTTTACTTCTTGGTTTACCCGGTGGCAGCGAATGGATACTAATTGTCTTAGCTGTATTGATTTTATTCGGTGGTCGTAAAATACCTGAATTCATGAAAGGTATTGGCAAAGGCATTCGTGAGTTTAACGATGCTAAAAACAATGTGAAAAAAGAGATTGAAGAAGGCATGACTGAAAAAGACAAGCAAACTTCTTAATCTAACCGCTTCTTACACCTGTAAATTCAACGTTGGCATTTGTTTAGTTTTTCCTCTATTTCAAACTATCAAGATAAATTATTAAACGGACAAACTTCCTGTACGGAGGCTGTCCGTTTTTATTTGGCACAAATCGAGCAACAACAACACCTTAATGCCTGGTTAGAAGTATACGCCGATGAGGCTTTACAGCGAGCTGCACAACTCGATAATCAACCAGTAAAGGGCTCATTACATGGCGTGGTGGTAGGATTAAAAGATGTGATTGCTTACAAAGGCCACAAGTTATCGGCTGCATCTAAAATGTTAGATGGGTTTACTTCTATTTACCATGCTACCGCAACGGAACGTTTATTGGAAGCCGGAGCTATCATCATCGGTCGCCAAAACTGCGATGAATTTGCCATGGGTAGTAGTAATGAAAATTCGGCCTTTGGTCCAGTTTTAAATGCTGTAGATAACACCCGTGTGCCGGGCGGTTCTTCTGGCGGTTCTGCAGTTGCTGTTCAAGCTGGTATGTGCATGATAAGTTTGGGCAGCGATACCGGAGGGTCTGTTCGTCAACCTGCAGATTTTTGTGGTGTGATTGGATTGAAACCATCTTACGGAACTATTTCTCGATACGGGTTGATTGCCTATGCATCCTCTTTCGATCAAATTGGCATCTTTGCTAACACTGTTGAAGATGCTGCTATTACACTGAAAGTACTTGCCGGACCGGATCAATATGATAGTACTGCATCGCAACAAATACCAGAAGATTTTACGCAATTATCCGGTGCCGAAACTAAAAAATATAAGCTAGCTTATTTTAAGCCGGCACTAGAACATCCGTCCTTAGACCCCGAAATTAAGGCCCAAACAAAGGCTTTTATAGAAACTTTAACAGCCCAAGGCCATTCGGTAGAACCCATTGATTTTCAACTGTTTGAGTACATAGTTCCCACCTACTATGTATTAACTACAGCAGAGGCAAGTAGTAACCTTTCTCGCTACGATGGGGTTAAATTTGGCTACCGTACTACCTCCAAAATTGACGATTTGACAGCCCTGTATAAACTATCTCGGTCAGAGGGATTTGGTAAAGAAGTACAGCGCCGTATCTTGTTAGGCACTTTTGTATTGTCTGCCGGTTATTTTGATGCTTATTATACTAAGGCTCAACAAGTTAGGCAATTATTAGTACAAGAAACCAAGGCTATTTTTAGTCAATACGATGCCCTGATTATGCCCACCGTACCTTCCCCGGCATTTAAAGTGGGGGAGAAGGCCGATGACCCTATCGCTATGTTCTTGGCTGACATATATACAGTCTATGCAAACCTGGTTGGAATACCGGGTATTTCCCTCCCTTTGTTCAAAACCGCATCTGGCTTGCCTTTTGGGCTGCAGGTGATGGTTTCTCAGTTTAACGAGTTATCTTTGCTCCGCCTCTCCAACCAACTGATGACTTTAAAAAAGTAATCAGCCGAGAGGCAAACAACTACCAACTGGCTCTTTAAACTGATTGTTAACGAAACAAATATTATGTCTATTAAGGGTTTACCCATAACAATTAGGCCAGCACGGGTGAAAAAATCACTCTGCCTTACTTTACTCTTTGTTTTGACACATTGGATGCTCAGTTCATTTACCGCAATGGCCAAAAATGATGGAAGCAGCAATAAGTCAAAGTCTGATTCAACAGCTACCGATAAATCGGGCTTCAAAAGTTTGTTTACCGGCGGTTTCGACCCCGCTAAACCGTATGCCGTTCAACTCAATCCACAAGCTGTTTCCTTTGTGCAGGAATATATCCGCAAGCAAGGAAAAGAAATGGAGAAAATGAAGGTTTGGGGAAAGCCATATTTTGATATGTACGATGGTATTTTGGCTCGATACAATCTACCCAAAGAAATGAAATACCTATCGGTGATTGAATCGCATCTAAAGTCAGGCTTGGTTTCTTGGGCCGGGGCTGTTGGTCCTTGGCAAATTATGCCTTACGAAGCAAGAAGATTAGGACTAAAAGTTACCCGTTATAACGACGAAAGAACAGATCATTACAAAAGCACACATGCTGCTGCTCGGTTAATGAATGAATTGTATACTGAGTTTAATGATTGGTTATTGGTAGTTGCTGCATACAATGCCGGTGCCGGTAGAGTAAAGCAAGCCATTCGAAAAAGCGGAAGTAGAGATTTTTGGAAGTTGCAATATTTTCTACCCTTAGAAACCAGAAATCATGTAAAGAAATTTATTGCTACACATTACATTTTTGAAGGTACAGGTGGTTGGGTAACCATGACTGCTGCAGAAACAGAAGATCATAAAGCCAATCTTTTAACTAGACCCGAACAAAAAGAAACAACCGATTTTAGTAACACTAGTACGGTTGATATTAAAGGCAAATACAATGCTGTTGTCATTGCTACACACATGTCAATGGATATTGCACAGTTTAATCAATACAATCCCGATTTTGACCAACAAATCGTAACCGGGGTTATCTATAAACTGCGTTTGCCATCGGATAAAATAGCGTTATTTGAAAGCAAGAAACAGGTCATTTTAGGCGAAAGTGTTCGTTTGTTGTTGAATAGTGCAACTGTTTCATCTCCAAGAAAATAAATTGATGTTCTTATAGTAGAAAACCCCGCAATCAGCGGGGTTTTCTGTTTAGGTATATTCTTGTTATAACTATACATGATTTTACTCTACTATTATTTTCTCTACTATCATATCACCTGCTTTGGTCATCAGTTTAATTAGATAATTTCCTTTGCTGATGTATTTTTCAAGCTGAATGCTTTTTACTTCACCTGCTTTAATATCAAGCTTTTGTAGCATAATTATTCTACCGGTGATATCTGTTATAGTAAGCTGATAATGGCGTTGTTTGTTTGAATGGTTTTTGATGAAGAAATTAGTTTTAACAGGATTTGGATAAATACTTACTATGCTACTCCTAGACGATTTTACGTTAACTACTTTACTGTATTTTATACTACCATCTTTTTCATACATTGCTATGCGATAATACCATTGATGGGTATTTGGCAATGACTCATCGTTCCAATAATATTGATTGTTAGTACCGTTATTGGCAGTTACTGTTCCTAATACATTAAAATTGTTTCCGTCTGTACTTCTTTCAATTGCATAATAATCCATGTTTGTTTCTTGTGCCGTTTTCCAATTTAATACCACCCGATCGTTTTGTTGTTGTGCATCAAAATGGAGTAGTTGCAAAGGCAAGGGACTTATCCATCCATTGTCGTACCAACACTCATTACAATTATACAAATCTGCTGTTTGCGGTGCATTGGCATTATTAAAAATCAAATTACTGCACTGTACGCCGTTTATAGTGTACACCCACCAGCCATTTCCTTCCGAAACCATTTGCATACCGGGCCAAGTAGTTGAAGCGGCACCGGTTGGTGTGGTGTTCCAGAAATATAATCTTGGCGTATTGGTCCAACTTGGCGGCCGTTTAAAATGGACAATCATATTTGATGTTGCTGCGGTAACCGAGATATTTTGAATGATGGTATCTCTTTGGTTATTTTGATCTTGAACAATTAAGCGGATGGCGTAAATACCGGGATTAGTATAGGTTTGTGATGCAGTAGGATTAATGCCTGTTTGTAAATTGCTACCATTCCCAAAATCCCAGAAATAACCCAATTGTGTACAGCCTGTAGAAGTTGAGGCGTTAAAGTTTACGGTTAAAGGCGCTGCACCGGTTAAAGCTGATGCCGTTAAACGGGCAATAGGTTCATCAAGGTCGGGTGTGTAGTTCAGCCAACCATTATCGTAATATCTTGTACTATTTACACCAACTAAATCTGCGGTTTGTTTGCCTGCACCATCATTAAAAATTACATTAATACTTGTTACACCGCTAAATCTAAATTTCCACCATTCGCCACCGGCACATTCTTGGGTCATATTGATACCCGGCCAAGTAGTATTGGCTACAGCCCCCGATGGTACTGCATTCCAATAATGTATTTTAACAGGACTAGCCCAGTTAGCCGGTTTTTTAAAGTATACCCAAATATCAGGAATAGGGTCAAAAGTGTAAGTCTGTGTAATAATATCGCCAATTCTTCCTTCATTATCTACGCCAAAATATTTTAATGTAACTGGTGTTGGTCCATTAAAAGCGAATGGACTGCTGTACACAGATGATGAAGTAGTAGGCATTGAACCATTGGTAGTATAATAAATGGTAACCGGCATTCTAGGAGATGATGCCGTTAAACTTACCGTAACCGTTCCCAAATAAAAATTACCTCCTGCAGGGTTTGCACTCACTGTAGGATTAGGAATGATAAATGTATAGTTATTGGTTTTAATGTCACTGGTTTGGTTGTTGGCATCAACCGCTATTGCCTTAACTGTAGTAGCAGTGCTAACTGCGAATGGCACAGTATACAAAGTACTTGCCGTAGTAGGTGTACTGCCATTGGTAGTATAATAAAAAGTATAGGGCGCTGTGCCTGTGGTGGCAGAAAAACTTACATTAATAGGATTATAATAATTCCCCGAAGCTGGAGTAATTGTCAGTTTTGGTTTGGGTAATACAAAAGTATATTGCTCGCCATCCATATCGCTAGTGTTTCCATTGGCATCAATAGCAATAGCCTTTACAATAGTTGTGGCAGAAACATTAAATGGACCTGTATACAAAGTACTGGCAGCAGTAGGTGTTGTGCCATTGATAGTATAATAAATATTTACACTGCCATTACCACCTGTTACATTCATGCTAACTGATATAGGGGCGGTATAATTATCTCCAATAGGAGCGATGCTTACCGTTGGCGGAACATTGCTGCAACCTGCTGCACAAGCTTCAAAAAAACCGCCGCCACTACCGCCAATCATTCCCGGGCCGTTTTGAACATAAATGCCGGCAGAACCTGATGTTACCGTAAAAGACAATGAACCGGAACTAACCGTAAATGATCTGCCGGTAACTGCATCTCTATAAACACCATTGGGCAAGCCGGTAAAATTAAAATTGGCACTACCATCTTTGGCTAAGCCTACTGCTACCGTGGTGCCGTTTAATGTTCGGGTAAAGCCTATGCCGTTGCCGGGATAATTTCCACCCCATTGCCATGTACCGCTATGTAAAGCGGGAATTGCTTTTCTGATCGCATTTAATTTTTTTAAATGCCGATAAATAATGTGATTGGGAGCATTCGTAAATTCATTACCATAATAAGCCCTACCTGTTAAATCCAAACTTTTTTGAATACTACTCGGTTCATGAATATCAGCATATTGCCCCGCTTTAAAACGAGACTCTGTGCCATAATACACAGTAGGAATTCCCCTCCAGGTAAACATAAAATTCATGCAAGCAGCTAAGTTTTCATCGCTGCCGCCAAAGCGTCTGTTCCAGTCATTATTTGGACCAAAATCATGATTGTCTAACCAAGTAACCAATAATGATGGATCGCCATATAAGTTATCATAACGAGCAGCATCTGTTACGCCGCTAAATCCTCCACCATTCTCAAAAATATTATGGAAAGTAGCTTCGGCATAAAAATCTAATACACCAACATTTAGCGGCGCAGATGTTCCCACACCGCCACGCCAGGTATACCAATGCGGATTTAGTTCTGTTACCGGATGCAATTCAAAACGCTTTTGTGCTACTTCTCCAAAAATGAACAAATTGGGATTCAGTGTTTTAAACCTATCGGTTAAATGAATAATATCTTCTTTGTTCATATGCTTCCAAGTATCCCATCTAAAAGCATCTACTCCCATTTGAATATATTGGGCATAAGCATTATACATATAATCTCTAACCACTGTAGAGCCGGTATGTAAATCAGGACAATCATCGCTAATGCCTCTTTGATAACAGTTGGTGGTATCATCCCAACCTTGTACAAAACCATTGCCGCTGTGGTGAAACCAATTTGGGTCAGAGGTGTTAACAAACGCCTCTGTGCCGGGCCAATTATAAGCCGCTAAATTTTGATTGTATGGCGCAGGCATTTTAGCCAAATTAGCCCTGCTCCAACGTTTGCCGTCATCGGGGTTTGGGGTTAAACCATCGTACTCCCAATTCGGATTATCTTGTAAAACATTGCCATTTAAATCTTTGCCCCAAGGTTTAGTGGGGTCAGTATTGTACTTCAATTCCGATACGCCTTTTATACCATATCTTCCACTATGATTAGTTACAATATCTAACACCAATTTCATGCCTTTGGCATGTACCGCATTAATCAAATCTTGAAAAGTAGCACCCGGACTTTCTAATCTCGTATCAATTTTTGTAAAATCCCAAGCATGGTAGCCATGATAGTCTAATGGACTTCTATTCTGCACCACAGGGTTAATCCAAATAGCGGTAAAGCCCATGTCTTTGATATAATCTAATTTTTGAATTAGTCCTTTAAAGTCACCACGCCATGTCACATCTTTTGGGTCGGTGATATTCGCATTGTTCACTCCCGGAATATAAGAGCACCATTCATTAGGGGCATTATTGGTACTATCGCCATCAAAAAACCTTGGCGTTAATAAAAAATAGATGGTTTCTTTTCTAAAATCAACTTGTGCAATAAGGGTTGGTACACATGCAAATAGTAAGACTATTGCTAGCAGCAGTTTTTTCATGCAAGCATCGTTTGGATAAAAATAAAGGTTTTTTGATGTAATGTGTAAATAATACACAAAAACTTTTTTATAGTTTTAGAGTTGTAGTTTGGTCTATTGTATCTTTCCACTTTACAGATTATTATGGCTCAACATTCATTTACCAATCGCTTAATTCAAGAAACAAGTCCGTATTTGTTGCAGCATGCCCACAATCCCGTGGATTGGTATCCTTGGGGTGAAGAAGCTTTGGCTAAAGCAAAAGCCGAGCAAAAACCTATTTTAGTAAGCATTGGTTATGCGGCTTGTCATTGGTGTCATGTAATGGAAAGAGAAAGTTTTGAAAATGAAGCCACCGCAACATTGATGAATGAGCATTACATCAACATTAAAATTGACCGAGAGGAAAGGCCTGATTTAGATCATATTTACATGGATGCTGTTCAAGCCATGACTGGCAGTGGTGGTTGGCCGCTGAATGTTTTTTTAACTCCCGATGCAAAACCTTTTTTTGGCGGTACTTATTTTCCACCGGTGAAAGCATATAACCGCCAAAGTTGGACAGATGTACTTTTAGGTATTCATCAGGCATGGAAAGAAAGGCAAACGGAAATTGTAAGTCAAGCAGAGAATTTGACCGCACATATTTTCAAATCCAATCAGTTTGCATTGAGTAATGCGGGGGCAGATAGTTTATTTACCAACGAAAGCTTGGAACTTATTGCAACCAATATGCTGAAACAAGCCGATACTGTTTGGGGTGGATTTGGAAATGCTCCAAAATTTCCGCAAACATTTTCCATTCAATTTTTGCTGCGGCATTATCACTTCACTAAAGATGAAGTGGCACTACAACAAGCTTTATTGAGTTTGGATAAGATGATTTATGGCGGCATTTATGACCAATTAGGTGGCGGATTTGCCCGTTACAGTACCGATAAAGAATGGTTAGCACCCCATTTCGAAAAAATGCTGTACGACAATGCGCTGCTAATTAACGTCATGGCAGAGGCATTTCAATTGACCAAACTGCCGTTATATAAAGCCACCATCGAACACACCATAGCTTTTCTTGAAAGAGAAATGTTAGACGCAAATGGCGGCTTTTATTGTGCTTTAGATGCTGATAGTGAAGGTGTTGAAGGAAAATTTTATACTTGGAGTAAGGCTGAGATAGAAGAAATTTTAGGCGTAGATGCTGCCATTTTCTGCGATTATTACGATGTATCAGCATCGGGCAATTGGGAGCATACCAACATTTTATGGGTTCAACAACCATTGGCTGAATTTGCAATTAAAAAGGGAGTAACTGAGGCTGATTTAACCGTGCTACTCAAAGTATGTGCAGACAAATTGCTAGCTGAAAGAGACAAAAGAATTCGACCCCAAACAGATGATAAAATTTTACTCGGTTGGAATGCTTTGCTAATTACAGCACTTTGTAAAGCCAATGCTGCCATAGGCAATGAACGATTTAAAGAACTAGCAGTAAATACACTTGCTTTTCTTGAGGAAAAATTCTTTAATCAAGAGCATCAAGAATGGCATCATACCTATAAAAATGAAGCAGCAAAATACCCTGCATTTTTAGATGATTATGCTTACCTCATTCAAGCCTACATTCACTTGCAAGAAGTTACCGGAGATGCCAATTATATCCATAAAGCCATTGATTTAACAACGTATGTTGTACTGCATTTCTCAACAGAAGATCATTCCTTTTTTTACTATACTCATCAACAACAAACAGATGTAATCGTACGCAAAAAAGAAGTGTATGATGGTGCAACACCAAGCGGCAATGCAATAATGGCATTAAACCTATATTACTTGGGATTGATTTGGGATAATAGTGAATGGACAAAAAGAGCAATATCAATGATTTCGGCAACCGGCAATGGAGCCATAAAATACCCGACATCTTTTGGTGTTTGGGCTGCTTTACTGCAAATATTGGCTGTTGGGCTGCAAGAAATTGCCATTGTGGGAAAAAATTACGCAAACGTTACCAATGCAGTTTTAGGTTTATATATTCCAAATAAAATTGTGCAATCTTCGGAGAATGAAAATCCATCAATGCCTTTACTGGCGGGCAAAGTAGCACAAGAAGAAACAGCAATTTATGTATGTAAAAACTACCGTTGTTCGCAACCGGTGTACAGCATTGAAGCATTAAAAGCACTCTTGTGACAAATATTTATCTGGGTAGAATAAATTCTACAAACCGAATAAATCTTATGTTGCACTTTCGGTAGCTAAAAGAAAGTCCGTTAAATATGCGTTAATTGGCGTCCTTATGGATAAAAATATCGTCTGAATTGCTGAATATTACAGTCACTTCTGCATGATTAGACCGCTACATTAAAACATTTACGATACTTTGGTTTTTAGGCTTCTGTTAACACAATATACCGAAGCATAGACCGTTTTAGAGAGTTTTAGCTAATTCCGTTTAGAATTTTTAATAACTTCTGTATGGCTTTGTCAAATAAATTATTTCGCTACATTTGCTCAATACCCTCTAATCATCTAGATAGAATGAATAGTAAATTAATTGCAATTTCAGCATTATCAGTTCTGGCCTTGGGATTTGCCGGCTGTGGTAAAAAAGGTAAAGTAAAGGGAGTTCCCGATAACGGTCAGTTAGTAGGGGTATCACCTAGTTCTAGGGCAAGCATGGGCAAGCCCTTAGGAATGGTCTATGTACCACCCGGAACCTTTCACATGGGTCCTAGTGACGAAGACGTTAACTTTAACTTCACAGCTCGTAATAAGCAAGTGTCTATTAACGGATTTTGGATGGACGCTACAGAAGTAACCAACAACGAATACCGCCAGTTTATTGGTTGGGTGAGAGATTCTCTTGCCGCCAAAGAATTGAACTATGGTAAAGAAGTAGACGGAACTTTTGTAGTTGATTGGAAAAAAGCCAAGACTATTAAGTACGCTGACAAATCTACCTTGGAAAAAATCTCTAAATTAACCCTTACCCCAGACAACAGATTGTATGGTAAAAATGAGGTTGACCCGGAGAAATTATTGTTTAGAGTGGAGTATTTTGACCTTAAAGAAGCTGCTAAGCTGGAAAATAAAGGCAAACCCCGTCAAACATTTATCGTACGCTACGACGAAAAAGTATATCCTGATACCTTGGTTTGGATGAGAGACTTCTCTTACTCTTACAACGAGCCAATGACAAAAAGATATTTTGCTCACCCATCTTTCGGTAACTACCCGGTAGTTGGTGTAAGTTGGAAACAAGCCATGGCTTTTTGCCGTTGGAGAAGCAAATACATGAATGATTACCTCGAAAAGAAAAAGAAAGCGGTAGAAAGTGATTACCGTCTTCCAACAGAAGCCGAGTGGGAATATGCTGCGAGAGGTGGTCGTACACAATCTATGTATCCTTGGGGTAACTACTACACAAGAAATAAGAAAGGTTGCTTGTTAGCTAACTTCAAGCCGGGTCGTGGTAACTACGCCGAAGACGGTGGTTTCTACACTGTTAGAGCAGATGCTTACTGGCCTAATGATTTCGGTCTATACAATATGGCCGGAAACGTATCTGAGTGGACTTCCTCTTTATATTATGAAGGCGGTTATAATTTTCAGCATGATATGAATCCAGACATTCGTTACGATGCCAAAGATTCAGATCCTCCCCGTATGAAACGTAAAGTAGTACGTGGTGGTAGTTGGAAAGATGTGGCTTATTTCCTACAGTCTGGCACAAGAAATTACGAATATCAAGACACTGCAAAAAGCTACATTGGCTTTAGATGTGTCATTGATTTACCGGCTATGATGAAAAGACGTTAATGCTTATGTTTTCTAACGAAAACTTAAAAAAACGACAAACGCTCTTGTATCAACTCATTTAACAAAAACTTAGTGTGGGGATGATGTACCTTGTCCCCACATAACTCTTCCATAATTTTCATTAACGTTAACCCCTTTAAACAGTTTATTTTATGTCTTCAGGTGTATCCCCCGCAACCAATCGTCTCGTAAACGTCATCGTATGTGTTGGTGCTGCAGTAGTAATTTTTGGTGCATGGGCCAAAATTCTTCACAAATCATTCGCTGATATTATGCTTACTGTAGGGTTGCTTACAGAGGCTGCTATCTTCTTAGTTTATGCTATTTTGCCACCACCAGATGCCGGAGCTCCTGCTGTTGCTACACCAAGTGGAAATCCTGCTTTAAAGAGCATGGAGAAAATGTTGGAAGAAGCAGACATCACACCTGCTAACTTATCTAAATTGAGCAGTGGTTTCAAGAAATTAGAAACAACAGTTGGTCAAATTGGAGAAATTGGTGATGCGGTAAAAGCTACCAACGATTATACGTCAAAAACAAAAGAAGCAGCAGTTGCTTTAAATCAAGTGAAAGATGCTTACACACATGCTGCAACTTCAATGGCGGCTTTCAATAATGCATCTGACAGTACTAAACAGTTTCATGATCAAGTACAGGTAATGACCAAAAACTTGACTTCATTGAATACAATATATGAAATGGAATTACAGGAAAGCAACAACCACTTGAAAGCGTTGAACCAGTTTTATGGTAAACTCAATCAGGCTGCTGCTGCCATGACAACAACTGCTGATGATGCTCAAAAAGCAAAAGAGCAAATTGCTGCATTGGCTACCAACTTAGGTAAACTAAATAGCATTTACGGCAATATGATTGCTGCAATGCAAGGAAGAGCCTAATTGGTTTACACCGAATACCAAGAGTTTCGGTGGGTTGAAAACATTATCTGTAATCTTTAAATTTTGTAAACACAATGTCTCTACCTAAAGAGCCGCGGCAGAAGATGATTAACATGATGTACCTGGTGCTTACCGCACTACTGGCGCTGAATGTGTCTGCCGAAATTTTAAATGCCTTCAAAACCGTAGATGGTAGTCTTGGCAATGCCAACAAAACCATCGAGGATAAGAACGCATCTATATTTAAATCATTCCAAAAGAAATTAGAAGATCCAAAAAGTGCCGATAAAGCTAAAATTTGGATGCCTAAAGCACAACAGGCTCAAGCGCTGACTAAAACTTTGTTTGACTATATCGAACAATTGAAGCAGGGGTTGAAAGTAGAAGCTAAATTAGATCCTAAAACCGGTGATTTCCGGATGGATGATATTGATGCTCCTACTCGTTACTTTGTTCAATCTAAAGCGGATGGCGGACAAGCAAAAGGGGCTGAGTTATTAAAGAAATTAACTGATTTCAAAGCTCAATTACTGGCTATTGATCCTGAAATTGCTGCTGAATATGGTAAAATCTTGCCTGTTGATGTATCTGTTCCAAAAACAGAAAGTGCCGGTAATAATGATTGGGCTTCGGCTTATTTCCGTATGACACCTGCAATTGCGGCTATCACAATGTTAAGTAAGTTTCAAAACGACATTAAGAATAGTGAAGCCATGGTGGTTGATTTTTGCCACCGTAAAGTGGGTGAAGTTGAAGTAATCTATGACCAATTCAAAGTATTTGCAGGTACTAACTCTCAGTATTTAATGCCGGGTCAAGAATTGCAAATCACTGCAGGTATTGGTTCATTCTCTTCAAAAGCACAGCCAAGTGTAAGTGTTGATGGTGCTTCAGTTTCTATAGGACAAGATGGCGCAGCTTTATACAAAACAACTGTTGGAGGTCCAGGTTCGTATACCAAAAAAGTGGTCATCAACTTTGTTAAGCCCGATGGTACAAAAGGTACAGAAACCAAAGATGTACAATATACTGTAGGTTCACCAACCGGTATCTCTGTAAGTGCCGATGCGGTTAAAGTATTATACATTGACTTAGATAACCCTATTTCTATTCAAGGTGGCGGTGTAGGTGCGGAAAGAGTACAAGCCAATATCAACAATGGTAGCTTAGCTAACAATGGTAATGGTAAATACACAGCTCGTCCGGAAACACCGGGTAAAGCCACCATCAATGTAACTGTTGATGGAAGAGCTACACCATTTGAATTTAGGGTGAAGAATGTACCAAGCCCGATTGCAATGGTTGGTGCAAATGAAGGTGGTCGAGTACCAGCCAATGTTATCAAAGCTCAGGTGGGTGTTCGTGCCGATTTAAGAGATTTTGTTTTTGAAGGCGTTAAGTTTGATGTAGTTGGATTTACGGTTTATGCAACAGGTGCAGGTTTTCCTAATCCTGGTATTTCACCTAATGCAGGTGCATACTTTAATGAAGATTCAAAGCGAATTTTAAATAAACTTCAACCTGGTAGTACCCTTGTAATTGATGAAATTAAAGCGGTAGGTCCTGGGGGAACTAGAAAATTACAACCATTAGTATTTAACTGCTATTAATACCAATGTAAAGCGTTAGTTATGAATAAGCAACTATTATCTTTAAGTTTAGCCCTGTTGGTGTTGGCCGTGGCAACTGTTGATGTTACCGCTCAAACCAAGCCAAAGCCAAAGCCAAAACCCAAACCGACCACTACTCGTACCCCAAAAACCAATACGGGTTACAGTAGCGGCTATAGCTCTGGTTATGGTACACCGGCTACTACCAACAAACAAGATACTACAAAGAAAGCAGCAGCTAGTGGCTATACTTCCGGCTATAATACTCCGGCAGGATCAACGGCACCTGCTACCAATACACCAAAGAAAGCTGTTCCTTACGAATATGTAAAGTCTAGCGGCGGTTCCGGTATTGGTGATACGGTTAAGCCTTCATTAAGAGCAGATAATGCCATTGAAAAAAATTTGGTAAAAGACCGTTCTCCTTTGGCTTATGAGCATATTCGTGAAGATGATGCGGTGTACAAGCAGCGTGTATGGCGTGAAATTGATACCCGAGAAAAAATCAATTTACCTTTCCGTTATTCAGCTAATGAAGACAATGGTAACCAACGCTTTATTTCTATTTTGTTCGATGCTATCCAAGCAGGTAATGTAACCGCTTTCAATGGTGATGATGATCGTTTCACTACACCAATGACCAAGCAAATGGTTACTTCAAAAATTACAGGTGGTTTAGATACTATTCCGGTAACAGATTTGAATGGTGATATCATCAAATATGAAATTCGTCAAAAGCAAGTTAACCCAGATTCTATCTATCGTTTCCGTTTAAAAGAAGAATGGATTTTTGATAAAGAATCTTCTAGAATGTTTGTTCGAATTTTAGGAATTGCACCTATTATGCCTCGCTACACTTCAACCGGTATTTTTGTAGGTGATGAAATATTATTTTGGATTTATTATCCAGATGTTCGTCCAACATTAGCAAAATACGAAGTGTACAATGGTAAAAACTTTGGTGGAAGAATGAGTTGGGAAGAATTGTTCGAAAGCCGTTTCTTCAGCAGCTACATCGTAAAGTCAACTTTAGATAATCCTTTTGACCGGGAGTTAAAAGAGTTTATTAAAGATCCTTTATTCCGTTTGTTAGAAGGCGATAACATCAAAGAAAGAATATTCAATTACGAGCAAGATTTGTGGGCTTATTAATCTAACTACAAATAAGATATAGAAAAGAGAGGTTGTACCAACAGCCTCTCTTTTTTTTGGCAAAACCTTGCCTAAAGCGGCTTATAAAAGCTATTTTTTTGTAAAAAGTAGAAAAAATACCTTTTTTAACTGTTGGTGAATTGGAACTAATAACTATCTTCGTTACGGTTTTTCATAGGATATTGGATTTTAAAAACGGGGCTGGATGTTTATCCGGGCCCCTTTTTATTTTAAGCCGGATCGGGATGAAAATAATTCCATATTAATTTGGCTTTCGCTTTTCCAACAGCTGAAGTAATTTCTTCAATAGATGCATGTTTAATGTTTTTTACCGAACGGAAGGTTTGTAACAAACTATCTGCTGTTTGTTTACCAATGCCTTCGATACCTTCTAATTCGTTTTTAAATGTACCTTTTGAACGTTGTTGCCGATGAAATGTAATACCAAATCGGTGTACCTCATCTCTAATTCTTCTAATGAATAACAGGCTATCGCTGTTCCATGGTAATTTGATGGATTGTTGGTCGCCGGCAAAATATATTTCTTCTTCATTCTTAGCTAAACCAACCAAAGTAAGTTGACCTACAAGGTCTAAAGCCCTAATGCTTTCCATGGCAGCACCCAATTGCCCTTTACCACCATCAATAATCACCAGTTGAGGTAACGGCTGGTTTTCGTTTTTAAGTCGGCTGTAGCGCCTGTATACCACTTCGGCCATTGTAGCAAAATCGTTAATACCCTTTACTGTTTTCACATTATAATGTCGGTATTCTTTGTTGCTTGGTTTACCATCTCTAAAACAAACCATCGCACTAACCGGATAACTACCTTGAAAATTGGAGTTATCAAAACACTCTATATGAGCAGGTAAATCTTGCAACTGCAAATCTTCTTGTAATTGATACAACACTTGCTTATACGTAAAATCAGATTTTCCTTCTAATTGTAAGGTCTTTTTCTTCCGCAATTCTTCTTTGTAATAGTTCACATTTTTAAGCGATAGATCAACTAACTTTTTTTTATCGCCGCCCTTTGGTACCGAAACAGCTATGCCGGTTTCGGGGTAATCTATATCAAATGGAACCAATATTTCTTTCGATAAACTATTGAAAGTTTTTCGTAAACTGCCTATGGCAAATTCAAGTACTTCAGCTTCGGTTTCTTCTAATTTAGTTTCTAGTTGAACCGTATGTGTTTGAATGATGGTGCCATTGTTAACCATCAAATAATTCACATACGCTATGTCTTCTTCTTTCAAAATAGAAAATACATCGAGGTTAGAAAGATGCTTGCTAACAATGATAGATTTGGCTTGATAGTTTTCTAATCCTTCAATTTTTTTGCGAATAGCTTCGGCTTTTTCAAAAGCCAATGCTTCTACATTTACTTGCATCTCTTTTTTTAATTGCTGAATCACCGGTGAAATATTACCTTTTACAATACTGCGTAATTGTTGTAATCCTTCGGCATAATCTTCAAGTGTTTGCAACCCTTCGCAAGGACCTTTACAATTGCCTAAGTGGTATTCTAAACACACTTTAAATTTTCCTTTATTAATATTAGCTGCAGAAAGGTTAAGATTGCAAGTTCGTAAGGGCACATGCTGTTTTATAAAAGAAAGCAATTCCCTAACATTGCCTACCGACGTAAACGGACCAAGGTATTCAGACCCATCATTGTATTTTCTTCTTGTTAAAAAAACTCTCGGAAAAGGTTCTTTTTTTATAACAAGATAAGGGTAGGTTTTATCGTCTTTAAGGTTGATGTTAAACTTAGGTTGATATTCTTTGATTAATGCATTTTCTAGTAAGAATGCGTCTTGTTCACTATCAACGATTGTAAACTCGATATGATGAATGCGTTGAACTAACTCATGTGTTTTGTACGAGGTAAATGTTTTTGAAAAATAGGAGCTAATACGTTTACGTAAATTTTTTGCCTTACCTACATAGATGATGGATTTTGTATCGTCAAAATACTTGTATATGCCCGGTTGCAGGGGAATGGTATGCGACAATTGCTGAAAATCTTGGGCTGTCATACTATCAAAAACTAATTATTACTATTCCATACAACGAGTGTTTGGGCAGTTTGTTCAACGGGACTGTCGGCTGTTTGCTCCGAATGAATAATTTGAAACGATTGATTGGGTTTCCAAGTTAATTGTTCTCTAATGCGTTTTCCATCTTTCTCAAAAAACTTCCGTAAGAAAATACGAGTTACAGTTTTGGCATCTTCTTGAAAAATGATATCCGCACTTTGCAGTTGCAAAGTATTTTTAGTAGCGGTATAACTAATGGTGTAGGTTTTGATGGTTTGGTCGTGAAAAACCGATTCTTGGTAATATTTTTTGATGGCTTTATCGTTGATATCCGGTTGTAAAAATGGTTTAGCTAATGCGATTAAATCGGTGACTGAAATGGAAGCGGAATCTTCCTTTGCACCCTCTGCGGTGATTTTATAGATGAAATATGGGGTTTTAGCGATGTCGCTTAATTCCGATTCGAAAAATTCTTTCAATTGAAAATAATGCACCGTATCGTTGTCAATGATTCTGTCTGCTGATGACGCTTGTTTGTCTTTACAGCCAATAAAAAGGAATAGGCACAGTACAAATGGAAGAAAGTATTTCATGCCGCAAAATTAACTGAAAGCAAGTGTAAAGACCCGTTAAAAAAAGCTCCGATGGTTAGTCGGAGCTTGTAGCAGGTAGTATTGGTAACACTTATTGAATGACTTTTGAAAAACCAATCTTTAACCCATAGTCGAGTAAGTTTTCTCTAATGGGGTATTTTTTATTGAAGGTGGGCAAATGTTGGTAGCGTATTTGCGGACCAATCTGCCATCTGTAATCTCCAATGGTATAACTCACAAATGTTTCTAAGCTGCTATTGATATTCCACGTACGTAATAGGCTTGGGCTTTGTGTGTAATTTTTGTAATCTGTTGACATCAATAATGCATTTCTATTCAATTGATACGATGGTTGAATAGCTGCAGCAAGAGTCCATCTGAATTTAGATTTACTAATGGCATCCCACTCAAATCCAACTGGAATAGATAATTGATAATACTTATTGGTTAATTCAATTTGTTGATTGCCATTGCTGGTTCTGTAAACAGAGAAAGCATTTAACGCATTATCGGTTAACAAGCTAATGGTAGTTAATTCGGTACTTGACAAATAAGCATCTATTTTGTATTGGCGCAGATTAAATTGTAAGCCTGTTTTTAATCTAATTCTATCATTGATGTTGTAAGAAATGCCTGCACCTATTTCCATGCCTAAGGCAGGTTTGTGTTTGGCGGCATTATTTAAATTACCTGGGGTGTTGAATGTGAATGCACTATTTATTAATGCAGCATGAGCTTTTTCGAAATTTTGATCTTCATTTAGCCTACGGTAGCTTTGAGATGGCGTTGCATAAAAATGAAAATTCCACTTTTTATGGTCGTTAGGTTTTGATTGTTTTAAGATAGCAGCAAGATCAGTTTGCTCTGCTAAAAATTTATCAACTGCATTTTTTTCACCTGTTTCGTCGGTACGTTTTGGTTTTACTACAACCTCATTTTTGGTAATGGCAGTAACTGTTGTTTCTGTTACTATTGAGGCAGTAGTAGTTGCTGTTTGAAAGTTATCAGGCAGTACATCAACAGTTGTATGGATAGTATTTTTTTGAGCATTAGCTGCTGATACTATCGGTTCAACAAAATCATTAGCATTGTTGATTGGTTGAATCAGTGGTAAAGAAGGAGCATTAGGTGCTACAACTTCAAGTGTTGGAGTGCTTGTATTGATTTGAGCCAAAGCAGTTTCTACACTAGCGTCAAATAAATTTTCTGTAGCATCAAATGCAATGGTTTTTCCCGGCTGTATGATTAACGGATTAGTCTTAGCATTGGTAGTTACTAATACATTGTTGTTAGGTTTATGCTCAACGGGATTTAAAGCAAATAAGGATGGATTGGGTTGAAAATAAACAGAAACAGCAACAACACTTACCAATAAAAATAATCCTGCGATGGTAAGTCCTGGCCAACGTTTATGACCATGCAAATTTTTGTTGATGTTTTGCCACACACGGTCGTTAGGGTACAAACGGTGCTGCTTTACCTCCTGCTGCAAAAACTGCTCAAATTCGTCGTTGTAAAAATTATCTGCCATCTACTGTTTCCGTATTTCACTTTTTTATAGCCGCTAGCCAGTTGTACTGCACCTGCGGTTTCTCTAGGATGTTTTTCTTAATCAAAATATTTTCAAGCATTGCTTTGGCTCTAGTGTATTGACTGCGGCTCGTACTTTCCTCAATATCTAACATGCCAGCGATTTCTTTATGACTATATCCTTCAATAGCATATAGGTTAAGAACAGTTCTGTAACCAAAAGGCAAAAGTCTGATACATTCAACCACTTGCTTAGCCTGCATAATTGAAGGGATATTCTCCTCCTTTATCTGAATGCTACTAGCATATATCAAATCAACACTTTCATTAAATTTTTTATGTTTCTTCAGAAAATTGATACAGGTGTGTACAATAATTCTTCTTATCCAACCCTCAAATGCACCCTTGTTTTGAAAAGTATGCATTTGAGTAAATACTTTAATAAAACCTTCCTGTAACATGTCTTCTGCATCTTCACGGTTGAACGCAAAACGATAGCATACCGATAGCATTTTGGGGCTGTATCTATTGTACAGTTCCCGCTGCGCTGCGGCATCGTTATGTAGACATCCAACTATTATTGCTTCTTCTGTCATTAGGGTAATTATGGTACCCATAAATATAGACATTTAATTTACAAAACTGCTGCGTAGGAAAATTTTTATGCCCATTTTCCGGTAATCCTATAAACAACAAATCCGGGATTTTACCCCGGATTTGTTGCGTTTAATACGCTAGATGTTAGAGCTTGTAGAAGTTCTTGCTTTGTGTGCCATACATAGTGGTTACTTTAAAGAAGTATGGTCCGGATAATAATTGTGCAGTTGGAATGACTGTGATGTTATTTCCTTGTAATAGTAATTTATTGGTACTCCATTTTAACACACCATAGATATCGTAAATGGCTAATGTAGCTTGTACGTTATTGTGTTGACTCCAAACAACTGTTGTCAATTGTACGGTACATGGTACCGGATAAACAGAAAGTATTTTGATTGGGCTAGCGGTTGGTGCTATAACATTGCTGTCTTGTACCCGAACTGGTATACAAACATCCTTCACACAACCCAACGCAGTTCTAATTTTAAGGCAAACATTATAGTTTCCAAACTGTGCATATTCTTTTTGTGGACTTACCACATTGCCGCCTAAGATTGGACTACCATCGCCAAAATTCCATTTGCGTTCAACAATGCTATCGTTTGTTGGAGTCCAACTCATGCTACTATTGAAGGCTACTTTCTTAGGTGCAATTCTTTGCCATGTAAAGTAAGGCACACAATTGCCGCTGCTTTGCGGAACCACAACTTGTGTACAGATTCTATTTTCGCAGTTGCGAGTTGTTTTAATGGTTAAGCATACGGTGTATACCCCAACAGCTACGTATTGATGGGTTGGTTCAACTACATTACCGGTTAATACGGTGCCATCGCCAAATTCCCATTTGCGGCTTACGATAGTATCGCCGGGTTGGCCAATAGAAGCTGTACTATTAAATCTAACTGTTCTAGCAGCATTCGTTGTAAAGTTGTAATTGAATTGGGCACGGCAGAATTGTTGTCCTTGCATGGGCACCGTGATTGTTTTACAAACAGTATCGCTACAATTACTTGCAGATTTGATAATCAGACATACATTATAAGTGCCATTTTGAGCAAAAGCATGTGTGGTAATTACTTGATTTCCGGTTGTAGTAGTGCCATCGCCCCAAATCCAAGTTCTTGAAATGATGCTATCGGTAGAAGAAGTGCCATGACTACCTTGACTATTGAAATATACATTCCATCCGCCTACTGTTGTTGCAGATAATGGGTTAGCATAAAAAGTAGCCTCACATGTTGGTGTTGGCGGCGGCGGTGCAATATAAATTTGCTGACAATGATCTCTTGTACATCCACCGGCGGTTTTAATCACTAAGCAAACATTATAAATACCGGTATCTGCAGGGAAAGTATAAGTAACAATTTTTTGATTTCCTATGATGGAATCTCTCCAACTGCTATTTGGTTTATAGAATATCCATTTTCTAGAGATAATACTATCATTAGCGCCTGCTGAAGACTGATTACTGTTGAATACAAATGTTCTTACTGCCCCTGGAACAGATTCTTTGGTAAAGATGGCGGTACAAGTTGCATTGGTATTGGTAAGTGCAATTGTTTTTACGATGGTATCGGTACAACTTGTTCCTGATTGAATCAATAATGTAACATTATATATACCTGGTGCTGAATAAGTATGAATCGGATTGCCAATTGTTGAGCTGTTTCCATCTCCAAAATTCCAGTAACCCGTCAATCCGCCGGCAATACTTCCTGTAGATGTATTAACAAATGATACAGTTAAGCCTGAAACAGAAAAATTGAAATTAGCAACACATTGAACCTGTGGTGGGTTACACTGTAACGTAAAGTTTCTTTCAACAAATCCATTTGGATTTACTGTAGGATTTTCTGTGAGTACCGTACCATTACAACCGGGTGTGCTAATTCTAACTTTAGTGATCAGTGTATTACAAGTTAGCGTATCTCTATAAAAGCCGTTAGCATTGGTATATCTTACATGTACCACATTACAAGTTGGAGTTGATGTAAGGCTGTCTACCGAAATAGTAACCGGATGATTAACTAGAGGCGTTGCGTTGGCATATTTTACATAACCTTGAACAATAACAGTATTGCTTTGGGCAAAAAGTAGCAAACTGCTGAAAACAGCCATGATGGTTAGAAGAAGGGGGTAGCACTTTTTCATACGAAGGGTTTTTGGTTCTTTAGAGAAAAGATACCGGTTGGTGTTTTGTTGTTGCCCAAAGATAAAAAAACTTATTGACCCTGTTGGTTTTTAGCTTCAATCATACGCATGGCCTTGGCATCTTGCAGGAATTCTGAGGCAAAAATAAAGCTGTTTAGCTTTTCGTCTTGACTGAAAATGATGTCTTTATTGCTGCCTTCCCACTGCTTATTGCCTTGGTACATGTACAAGATATTATCTCCAATCTCCATCACACTATTCATATCATGGGTATTGATGATGGTGGTAATATTGTATTCAATGGTAATTTCCTGAATCAATTTATCAATCAACATGGAAGTTTGTGGGTCAAGACCACTGTTGGGTTCGTCGCAAAAAAGGTATTTTGGATTGAGTACAATTGCTCTTGCAATACCTACTCTTTTTTTCATTCCACCACTAATTTCTGCCGGAAATTTTTTATGAGCAGTAGTTAAATTCACTCTTTCTAACACCTCATTGGCTCTTTTCTTTTTTTCTCTGAAACTAAGCCTAGTAAACATGTCTAGCGGGAAAATGATGTTTTGCTCTACCGTCATGCTATCGAATAAAGCCGAGCCTTGAAACAACATGCCAATTTGTTGTCTGAGTTCTTTTCTTCGGTCTTGGGGCATACTCACCATATCTTCATCATCGTATAAGATTTGGCCGCTATCGGGTTCAAAAAGGCCCACCATACATTTCATGAGTACCGTTTTGCCGCTACCGCTACTACCAATAATTAGGTTGCATTTGCCGGTTTGCATTTCGGCCGATACACCTTTGATAATCTTATTTTCTCCAAATGCTTTTTCTACATCATGTAATGCTATCACGACAATGGTTTTATAACAATAATGCAGCTAATACATAGTCTGCAACTAAAATTAAAATACAACTTACCACTACAGAAGTAGTGCTTGAACGACCAATTTCTAATGCACCACCTTTTACATGGTAACCAAAATAGGCTGAAATACTACTGATTAAAAAGGCAAACGTATAAGCTTTGCTTAAAGCAAAGAAAACATTGTACGGCGAGAAATTTTGCCGAAGGCCCATATCAAAAATATCTGTTGCTAAGATGCCCGACATTTCACCTGCCATTCTTCCACCCCAAATTCCTAATACCGCAGATATAACAATCAATCCAGGAATAACAATTAGTGCTCCTATTATTTTGGGTAAAATCAAATAGGCATGAGTATTGATCCCCATAATTTCTAATGCATCAATTTGCTCACTGATACGCATATTACCTAATTCACTAGAAATCTTACTGCCAATAACTCCGGCTAACACAATGCCCACAACGGTTGGCGACAATTCTAAAATCATGCTGTCTCTAACAATCTGTGCGATTGTGGCTTTTGACACTAAGGGACTAACCAATTGATATGCTGTTTGCACCGTAGTTACAGCACCCAGAAAAAGTGATATGATAATGACAATAGGCAAAGACCCAATACCAATTTCTACGCATTGGTGCATGAATTCTTTCCAATACATTTTATAGTTTTCGGGCTTGGTAAACATGCTTTTTAGCATGAGTAAGTAAGTGCCTAAATGGGTAAAAAAATTCATAATATGTTATTCAATCATCAATTTACTATCGTTGTCAATATTGGTTCTTTTGTCAAAGATAAAGTCTATGTATTTAGCTTCGTTAGCTTTACCTGTAACTGCAACGGTTGAACGGCCCATCTCTAATCCGGTTGCATCAAATACTTTTGTGGTGATGTTTCCTTTAAAATCTTTATTGAAGATAAGATAGATACTCAGTACATTATCACTTCCGCCATTGGCGCTACTTAATTGGAGCTTTCCGGTACTTATGCCACCTGCTGTTAAGGTAGCAGAAAGTTGTGCTTTAACATCAAAAGCATTTTTTACCCCGTTGGTAACATTTTTTACAATATTACCGGTGGTTTCACCTGCTTTATTGCTTGCTTCATTTACTGCATTATTGCATCTGCTGCAGGAACTAATAAGGAATGCAATCAGTAACCATCGATATTGTTTAAGCTGCATAGCGTTTATTTTAAAAACAATACTACGGCAGTTTTTAAACAACCGTAGTATTGGAATGTGTTTTTTATCTTACAACCTGTTAAAATTAACGCTTTTGTGACATGTTATTTTTTGCGTTTTTTTAATCGTTTCCACCAAGGAGAACGATGAATTTCCTCGGCTGAACTTTGCTTGCATTTGATTTGTGCATCGACCACTGCAATAATTCCCATATTCACAATGCTACGTTCAGAACTTCCTAATTGCAATACATGAACCGGTTTTTTCATGCCCAATAAAATGGGACCGATGGCATCTGCACCACCAATTTCTTTCAGCAAATTATACGCAACATTACCGGCAGTAAGATTAGGGAAGATGAGTACATTTACGTCTTCATTCACTAAATCGCTAAAAGGATAATTGTCTTTTAAAATTTCTTTATTAAAAGCAAGACTAGCCTGCATTTCGCCGTCTACAATTAAACTTGGATTGCGTTGTTTTAAAATACGGGTTGCCTCGGCTACTAATTGTGCTTCTGCTGATTTACTGCTGCCAAAATTGCTATAGCTAAGCATAGCAATTCGAGGAACAATGTTGAAGTATTTTACCTCTTTTGCTACTAACTCGGCAATGTCTGCCAACTCTTCTGCAGTGGGGTTAAAGTTTACTGTTGTATCGGCTAAAAATAACGGGCCTCTTTTGGTAAGTAACAAATACATGCCTGCAATTTTCTTTACGCCATCTTCAGTGCCAATAATTTGTAATGCCGGACGTATCGCTTCATCATAGTTTCTAGTTAATCCGCTGATCAGGGCATCTGCATCGCCGGTTTCAACCATCATACAACCAAAATGATTGCGGTCTTTCATGATTTTATAACTCTCATATTGGTTGTACCCCTTACGTTGTCTTTTTTGGAAGAATAATTTGCCGTACAAATTGCGTTTTTCATCTTGTTCGTTACTGCGAGGATCGATAATAGGTAAATCGCTGATGTCTATATTATTAGCGTCGGCAATGGCTTGAATTTTTTCGGGCACTCCTAATAAAATCGGATAAGCAATACCCTCATCATAAATGATGGAGGCGGCTTTCAAAATTTTCTGATTATCTGCTTCGGCAAAAACCAATCGTTTAGGGTCACGACGAGCCTTTGCACCCAAAGCTCTTATCAATTGGTTATCTAAGCCCAGTCGTTTGTTTAATTCTACCACATATTGATCCCAATTTTGAATAGGATATTTAGCTACACCACTTTCCATAGCTGCTTTAGCCACGGCAGGAGCAACGGTAGATAAAAGCCGAGGGTCAACTGGTTTGGGAATGATATAATCCGGACCAAAAGAAATATTTTTTTGATTGTAAGCCATGTTCACAATGTCGGGTACCGGATATTTTGCTAAATCTGCCAAAGCCTTTACAGCTGCTAATTTCATGGCTTCGTTGATAGTAGTTGCCCTAACATCTAAAGCGCCACGAAAAATATAAGGGAAACCTAATACATTGTTTACTTGATTAGGATAATCGCTTCGGCCGGTTGCCATAATGATATCTTTTCTGGCAGCTGTTGCATCTTCGTAAGTAATTTCCGGATCTGGGTTAGCCATCGCAAAAACAATAGGATTTTTTGCCATGCTTTTCACCATCTCTTTGCTTATCACATTACCCTTACTTAAGCCTACAAATACATCGGCATCTTTTAAACCTTGTTCAAGTGTCATCATTTTTCCGCCGCAGATAAATGCTTTTTTCAGCTCATCCAAATCGGTACGGCTTTCATGAATCAATCCTTTACTATCAAATACTTTGAAGTGTTCTTTTTTTGCACCCAAGGCAATGTACAAGTTCATACAAGCAATAGCTGCAGCACCTGCGCCGTTTACAACAAACTGAACTTTTTCAATCTTTTTCTTTTGCAGTTCCAAAGCGTTGAGTAGTGCCGCTGCGCTGATGATAGCCGTACCATGCTGGTCATCATGCATGATCGGAATTTTCATCTGCTTCTTCAACTCTTGCTCAATATAAAAACATTCCGGTGCTTTAATATCTTCTAAATTAATGCCACCAAATGTTGGTTCTAAAGCCTTTACAATCTCTACAAACTTTACCGGATCTTTTTCATTGATTTCAATATCAAAAACGTCTATGTCTGCAAAAATTTTGAATAATACGCCTTTGCCTTCCATAACAGGTTTGCCGGCTTCGGGGCCAATATCTCCCAATCCTAATACTGCTGTTCCGTTGCTGATTACCCCCACTAAATTTCCTTTGGCAGTGTACTTGTATACATCTTCGGGATTAGCCGCAATTTCTAAACAAGGTTCGGCCACACCCGGGCTGTAGGCCAATGATAAGTCACGCTGAGTTTTAGTTTCTTTGGTGGGTACAACTTCAATTTTTCCCGGACGACCTTTGGCATGATACTCCAAGGCTTGTTCTTTTCGTAGCTGTTTTTGTTTTTCCATATTGCTGGTTTATATGCCGGTTGAAAGCAAAGATGCCTCTAAAACTTGGCTATATCTAAGCCTATTGTCATTGATTGACTTTATATGACAAGCAAACAACCGGTAAAAAGGGGTGCAAAATACGTAATTGACCTAAATCAAGGTTAAATTACCACTCATAATACATGCTTTACCATTTGTGAAACCGCAAGTCCCGTTTGTCACGGATTAGTCATACAGCATATTTGTTTGTAACATATCTTTGTATCTCTAATTTAAACGGGACATCGTCCCCATGTAAAATGAACAACTACACTGCTTCTCTACTCTTTAATTTTCGCCAGAGAGTAAAACCACCCGAAGCATTTTTACTGTAACAATCGTTGCGTAACTGCCATTTGGCAAACCAATTTGTTGCCGTTTGGGCATCACAATCCATTACACACTTAAACTTAACTACTGTGAAACCTTTTGTGTTGGTTTTACTGGCTGCCGGTGTATTATTATTGGCAGGTCAGCGTAAACCTGTAACTCGAATTACAACTGCAAAAACTACTTTTCGTAAGAAGACTACAGTGAAGCATGCTTTTCAATCAGATGCTGTAGAAAACTTTCCACAGCGGTTCTCTATGCAGCTTTTATTCAGATAAATTACCATTTATGCACAATGCATATGTGGTGGGTTAATGCTTGATTAGCAACAATGATTATTCCTTATTTTTAATATCAATAAACAACAACAATGGACATGTTAACTTTCTTTGCAGATTACTGGTGGGTAATGGTTTTATTACTCTCCTTATTATTTTACAAATTTATACTTAGGGTTTTCTTTGGTATGGTGATTGTACCCGAAAACCGAATTGGATTAGTGACTAAAAAGTTTGTGCTATTTGGCGCCAACAAAGAACTGCCCGATGGCAGAATCATTGCTACAAAAGGCGAAGCCGGTTTTCAAGCAAAGGCATTGGCTCCCGGTTTGTATTGGGGCATGTGGCCTTGGCAGTATGGTGTAGATATGACACCGTTTGTAGTTATTCCCGAAGGTAAAATTGGATTAGTATTATCTAATGATGGTGCTGAATTACCGACCGGTAATATATTAGGTAGAAAAGTAGATTGCGACAATTTTCAGGATGCTGAAAAATTCTTGAATAATGCCGGGCAGAAGGGTCGTCAAACAGCGATTCTTACTGCCGGTACTTACCGTATCAATACGTTTGCCTTTACTATTACTATAGCAGATATGGTACATATCAAAGAAAATATGGTTGGCATTGTTACTACTTTGGATGGTAGACCCATTCGTGCCGGACAAATAGCAGGTGAACAAGTAGATGGTCATAATAATTTTCAGGATATTGATGCTTTTTTATCAGCCGGTGGTAACAGAGGTTTGCAGCCACAGGTAATGTTGGCGGGTAGTTATTTTATAAATCCATGGGCTATTCAAATCGAAGAAATACCGATGACAGATGTGCCTATTGGTCATGTTGGTGTAGTGATTTCATATATCGGTGAAGATGGAAAAGATGTAACGGGAGAATCGTTCAAACATGGCAATATTGTAGGCAAAGGATTTAGAGGTGTTTGGATGGAACCGCTTGGTCCGGGTAAATATCCTATCAACAAGTACACCATGAAAGTAGAAATGGTGCCTACCACCAACTTGGTACTTAACTGGGCGAATGCTAGAAGTGAATCACATTCTTTAGACAAGAATTTGAGTACAATTACGGTTCGTTCACAAGATGGTTTCCCGTTCAATTTAGACGTGTCGCAAATCATTCACATACCGGCAAACGAAGCGCCAAAAGTGATTGCTCGATTTGGTAGTATGAATAATTTGGTGAGTCAGGTTTTAGAACCAACCATTGGTAACTATTTCCGAAATAGTGCTCAGGATAGCGATGTTATTTCTTTCTTAAGTACTCGTAAAGAAAGACAACAAGCAGCTAAAAATCATATTAAAAACGTATTGGATGAATATAATGTTAATGCAGTAGATACATTGATTGGTGACATTGTTCCGCCGGAGGCGTTGATGAAAACCTTGACCGACAGAAAAATTGCACAAGAAGAGGAGAAGACCTATATCACCCAACGTATGGCGCAAGAAAAACGCCAGGGTATGGAAAAAGAAACTGCCATTGCAGATATGCAAAAAGAGATTGTAAAAGCACAACAGAGTGTAGAAATTGCACAACGTACCGCAGATGCAACCGTGAAAAAAGCAGAGGGTGATGCCAATAGTTTGAAATTGCAGGTTGAGGCGGAAGCAACCGCTACAAAAATGAGGGCTAATGCCGAGGCAGAAGCCACAAAAGCAAGAGCCGGTGCACAAGCAGAAGCTACAAAACTAAATGCTGCTGCCGATGCGGAACAAATCTCTAAAACCGGTTTGGCTGAGGCTGAAAAAATTATGGCCATTGGTAAATCAACCGCAGAAGCTTATGAATTACAAGTGAAAGCCATGGGCGGCGATAACTTTACCCGTTTTAAAGTAACCGAAGAGATTGGTAAAGGAAATATTAAAGTGATTCCTGATATTTTAATTGGTGGTGGCACTAATGGAACGGATGGTGGAATTAATGGTTTGTTGGGATTAAAGTTGATGGAGATGATGGATACTAAAAAGACGGAAGAGAAAACGGCTGAATAGCCAATCTCATCAATCTAGTCTCTTTATTGCGGCGCCGTAGGCGCCGCAATTGTTTTTTACAATACTATACCTTTGCCACATGAAAATTTTTGTAGCGCAGCAGAACTATCATATTGGCAATTTTGAAAGTAATACGGCAAAAATCATTGCAGCTATTGAAGCCGCAAAAGCACAAGGCGGCGATTTGATTGTGTTTAGCGAAATGAGTGTTTGTGGTTATCCGGCTCGTGACTTTGTTGAATTCAAAGATTTTATTCATAAATGTTATGCTGCTATTGATACTATCAAAGCTCATGCAGATACTATTGGTGTACTCATCGGTTCTCCTGCTATCAATCCCAAAAAAGAAGGTAAAGACCTCTTTAATGCAGCCTTTTTACTACATGAAAAAGAAATTAAAGTCGAGATTCATAAAACCTTATTGCCTACTTATGATGTGTTTGATGAGTACCGATATTTTGAACCGGCTTACGATTGGCAAGTGGTACCATTCAAGGGCAAAAATTTAGCCATCACCATTTGTGAAGACATTTGGAACTTAGGCAATAACCCGTTGTATCGAATTTGTCCGATGGATAAGTTGATGGAACAACAGCCCGATGTAATGATTAACCTCAGTGCTTCTCCATTTGATTATACACACGACGAAGACCGAAAAGCCACCATTAAAGCCAACGTACTCAAGTATAAATTGCCCATGTTTTATTGTAACGCTGTGGGCAGCCAAACAGAAATCGTATTTGATGGAGCATCCTTAATTTTTGATAAAGACGCTAACCTCTGTAAAGCTTTACCTTTATTTGAAGAAGCAGTCGAGGGAGTGGTGTTACATCATGATGGAACGATTGAGGCATCTATTGTTGAGCCGGCTAGTAGAATTACTGATGGTGAATTGAATCCACCTGTTTTGGATGAACAATTAAATATTCATCAAATTTATCAGGCATTAATCTTGGGTATCAAAGATTATTTTGCCAAGATGGGCTTTGTCAAAGCAATTTTGGGTAGTAGTGGCGGTATTGATAGTGCAGTTACTTTGGCATTAGCCTGTGAGGCTTTAGGGGCAGCAAACGTAACTGCTGTGCTTATGCCCTCGCCTTATAGTACATCACATTCGGTAGATGATGCCATTGCATTAAGCAAAAACTTAGGCAATCCGTATGAAGTAATTCGTATCAACGAAGTGTACGAATCTTTCTTGTCAACTTTAAAACCCATTTTCAAAGATTTACCCTTTTCGTTGGCAGAAGAAAATATTCAAAGCCGCAGCCGTGGTAACTTATTGATGGCGATTGCCAATAAATTCGGCTATATCTTATTAAACACTTCTAACAAAAGTGAGTTGGCAACCGGCTATGGTACGTTGTATGGTGATATGGCCGGTGGCTTAGGCGTATTGGGCGATTGTTACAAATTACAGGTTTATGCATTGGCGCAATACATCAACCGCAATAAAGAAATTATTCCTAGCCATATCATTACCAAAGCACCAAGTGCCGAATTACGTCCTAATCAAAAAGACAGTGATAGTTTGCCCGACTATGAGGTACTAGATAAAATTTTGTACCAATACATAGAAAAAAGAATGGGACCGTCAGAAATCAAAGCAATGGGTTTTGATACAGCCTTAGTAGATAGGGTATTGAAACTGGTGAATATGAATGAGTACAAACGCAATCAGTTCTGTCCAATTATTAGGGTATCGCCTAAAGCATTTGGGGTGGGAAGAAGAGTACCCATTGTAGGAAAATATTTAAGCTAAAAATGCGGTTCATCATATATTATATATGATAGTTATCAGCTAAAAGTTTGATGCCATTTTTTTCTGTCTTATCGGGCTATTATCCCAACCGAATGTATATAGGCTATGGCTGAAACAGGGTGTAATTTTACATCAGAAAGTAATCCAATACTATTCTACGAAAAACACCCTGTTTTTAGATCCAATAAATGAAAAACCAAGAATCCAATGCTAAGAAAAGCCGTTGCTAATCGGTTGAAAAAATGAACAGTAAATTCCCGCTTCTCGGCGGGATTTTATTTTGTGGTAATTCTTTTGTTGTTTTAAAATACTTGTCTTATCGGGCTATTATCCCAACCGAATGTATATAGGCTATGGCTGAAACAGGGTGTAATTTTACATCAGAAAGTAATCCAATACTATTCTACGAAAAACACCCTGTTTTTAGATCCAATAAATGAAAAGCCAAATATCCAATGTGTAGAAAAACCAGCAGGTTTTAATCGGTTTTAAATTGAACAATAGATTCCCGCCCAACGGCGGGATTTTATTTAACTTCCATTCTGTTGGTTATTGCAGGCTTCAAATTGCTATTTTTCGCTTTCAATCCCTACTTTTGCGACCCGCAGCCATTTTAATGATTGGTTGCACTATCAAAACAACAAAAACGCATTTATTATGGCAACAACATCCGATATGAGCCGTGGCCTTATCCTAAAGTTAGACGGCAGTTTGTACAGTGTAATTGAGTTTGGTGAAAATAAAACAGCCCGTGCAGCAGCCAAAGTTTGGGCAAAGTTGAAAGGGGTTGATAATAACCGTACCATCGAAAAAACTTGGAACAGTGGTGAAACTATTTTTCCGGTAAGGGTTGAAAAGAAAACTTACCAGTTTTTATATAAAGACGAAACCGGCTACAACCTCATGAATAATGAGACTTTTGAGCAAATTGCCATGGCTGAGGAAATGATTGATGCACCCCAGTTTTTAAAAGAAGGGGCTGAGGTTTTTGTATTCATCAATACCGAAACTGAACAACCTATTGGCGCTGAATTACCTGAAAAATTAGTGATGATGGTTACTTATAGCGAACCTGGTGTAAGAGGCGATACCGCTACACGTACATTAAAGCCTGCAACAGTAGAAACAGGCGCCACTGTTATGGTTCCATTGTTTGTAAACGAAGGCGAATTGATTCGTATTAATACCAAAAATGGCGAATACGTAGAAAGAGTAAAAGAATAATTATTTGAAAAATAATAGAAAGGTCCGTTTGAACAACGGGCCTTTTTTATTGCCCTTTGGAGATGAAATTGCTGCCGGAAAATTACTTCTGGAAAAGATGGGTAAATACTTAAGCATTAATTCACCATTTTATCTGCGCAGCAGCTGCTGGCAAATGCTTCCGGCTTGGCTTTAAAAGCAAAACCCATCCCCAAAATGTAGCCCATGGCTTCTTTCAAGGCATCATTGCTTTTAAACTGAGGATTGGTGTTAATGTCAGCATGCACTTCCATTTCTACATGATACTTGATGAATAAATCACAAAGTTCATAAGCAATTTCAATGCTTTTGGCTACTTCAGTCAACATCCGTTCTTTAATGTGAAATTGCTGCCGGGTTTTTTCGTTGTGGATGTACATGAATCCACCATTGTGTTGTCTAAGAAAGACAATTACAGTTGCAAATTCTGTTTCTGCACCTTTCACCTGACTGTCGGTTCCAATGCAAACTTTAAGCTTAACGCCTTTTTCAGTCTCCCTTTTGATGACCTCTTCTACCGCATCTTTGATTGGGAGGCTAATACCTTCGCCATTAAATTTTCTCCAACGCATAAAAATTAGGTTTGTGTAATTTACCTACTCTTTATGGTACGAGGTACAAAAAGGGGTTATCTAATTATTAACAGGTGTGAATGGAAAATGGGGTGTTGAAAAATTTAAGGGTTTAATAGCGCTTCCATTGAACCTTTACATTAACAATTTGCCATCTAATATTGTCCGGTGTTTAGCATAACTAAAGTGCAGGCTTCTACCGGTAAAATGCCATGGGCATTGGCTATATCGTATAGTTCATCGTTTTCTGTGCCCGGATTAAATATGATGCGTTTCGGTTTAAGGGACAGTATATAATCGTACAATGGTTGTTGTAGCGTTGGGTTGAGATACAAGGTTATGGTATCAACATCTGTTGCTTCCGGATAATCGGTAATGATTGGAATACCGGCTACTTCAGCAGCTTTTCTACCAATAGCAATCACCGGGTGACCATGTGCTTGCAAGCGATGCATGGCCATATTACTATAACGTTCGGGGTTATCACTTGCACCGAGAACAACAGTTTTTTTAGACATCAGTCAATATATATTTTTTGTAAGTGTATAAATAATAAACAGCAATACCCAAGCTATACACCAATGTAGCCATAAACAAGCCAATAGCCACTTGATTGCCATTAAAATCTCTCATATAGAAAGAAAAAATGAGCATAAAAATGGCGCCAATACATAAAATCCAATACTTAGATAAAAGTCGATAGGCAGGTGTATTTTTAGGAACTTTAAATGTGTACACCAAGGCACTAATCAGTTGCCAAATACCCAAAAAGAATAAAACAATCATGGGATAAACAAAAGTATAACCCTTAAAAATGGCAGCTGCGATGGAAGACAGCACAATCAAAATGGTGAATGTCAATTGACCGTAGTAATCAACTTTTTTGAGCATATTGCTTTTTGGGGTGAAAATACAAGTAATAGTGCAAAGCATAAATGCTATATTGTTAAAGCGTTGCTTTTTTGTTAATGCTTTCAACAATAAGCCTAGTAAAGGGTTACAGTAATTGAAAACCTTATCTTCGCATCTTATGGCAAAGTTTGCACATGATACAGTAGTGCCTTTTAAAGAAAGTGAACAGAACAAGAAGCAACAAGTGGCCGCAATGTTTAATGACATTGCCTTTCGGTATGATTTTTTAAATCGATTTTTAAGTGCCGGAATTGATATTAGTTGGCGAAAAAAAGCCATCAAAGAAATCAAAGACCTGAACCCACAAACAGTATTAGATGTGGCTACAGGAACGGCGGATGTGGCATTGATGACTTATAAAATGTTGAAGCCCACAAAAATTGTTGGGATTGATATTAGTGAGGGGATGTTAGATTTTGGCCGACAAAAGATTGCCAAACTTGGGTTGCAAAATCATATTGAATTGTTAACGGGGGATAGTGAAACAATAAACTTTCCCGATAACTCGTTTGACGCCATAACCGTGGCTTTTGGGGTACGTAATTTCGAACATTTAGAAAAAGGTTTGAGTGAAATGTACCGAGTATTAAAACCAGGTGGTAAATTAGTGGTATTAGAATTTTCAAAACCTAAACAATCCGCATTCAAACAATTCTACAATTTGTACATGAACATTGTGGCGCCGGGCTTTGGCAAGATGATTGCCAAGAACAAAGAAGCTTATGCTTACCTTAATGATTCGGTACAGGCATTTCCTGAACGAGCAGCATTTACAGACATTCTGCAATCTGTTGCTTTTAGGGATACTTATTTCAAACCACTTAGTCTTGGTATATGTTGCATTTACTGCGGAAGCAAATAATTTTATTGGTAATTGCCTCTGTTGCAGCCCTTTCTGCATCGGCACAAATTGAGCAAAATCGTCCCGGCCACGATGATTGGCCATATTATTTTGGCATGAGTATATCTTATGGCCATTCTTACCTGCATCCTAACGGCCGGCATCCTAAGTTTTTACAAGATGATAGTGTTTTGGTAAGTGAACCTGGCAGCAGCGGTGGCGTAGCCTTAGGCTTAATGGCAACTTTACAATTTTCTAATAGATTTAGTTTACGATTTAACCCACAATTGATTATTGGTGGAGCCAAGTATTTCAACTATAGCTTAAAATATCCGCTAAATGGAGAAAATCCGGTTGAGAAAAAAATATTGCCCTCTACCATTGTAAGCTTTCCATTGCAAATAAAATTTAACAGCGACCGTATCAATAATTTTAGAACCTACTTATTAACCGGTGTCAAATACGATATTGATTTGGCCAGCAATTCTGCCTCTCGAAATGCCGAAGATTTAGTGAAACTAAAACCTTCTGATATTGGCTACGAATTGGGTATTGGCTTCAACTTTTATTTGCCGTTTGTAACGTTGTCGCCTGAATTAAAAATCAGTAACGGACTAACCAATGTACACAGCCGAGACCCCAACTTAAAATTCAGCAGTGCTTTAGATAAGCTACAAAGTAAGATGATTGTTTTTTCTATTATTTTGGAAGATTAATACCTTATCTGATAAAACTAAAACGGGCTGTTTCGTTTACGAAACAGCCCGTTTTTATTAGCTGATGTGATCGTTAAAAATCAAATTCTCTTCGTCCAATATTCCATCTAAAACCTAATGATATGGTGGTACTGTTCGATGGTAAATCTTCTAGCTTATAATTTCTCTGCATGGCGCTAAAATCAATAAATAGGTTTTCTTTTAATTCGTAAGACAGTAATATAGAAATCATAGTACATGTAGCTCTAGCACCTGACCCTACGTTCCAGCCATAATCTTGAGGTCGGGTTTGATAGCTTTCAAAAATATCATTACCGGTATTTTTACCCGATGAATCCTTTCCTTGATAATAATGTATCAGCTTTAGCTGACCATATAATTTTTTCATCGGCTGTGCCCTTATGATAGCAATAAATTCTTGAAAACTTGCTCCAAGCGGATGTGCCATGGGTTGATTGTAGTGTGTCCAGTTAGACACAGAATCAAAGTGGGCATAGGTAAATGGTCTAACTCTGTTGGATTCTAATTGTACATCTACATTTTTAAATCCAAATGCGTCTATGTACTTCATGCCGGCTTGATAACCGTATTTATTGGCCCACCATCCGGTATTATTTCTTAGCTCACTCAATTTAAATTCATCAAACAATAGTTGTCCATATACTTGTACTCTCTTGGCAATATTTGCTTTAATATCAATACCTGCAAGGGCATTATCGGCACTGCCGTTATTGCTTTCTTGTGGTCTTAAGAACATAAATGGATTCAGGTAAGAAAAGTCAAAATGGTCTTTTCTGCCAAATACTACACCCTCGAAAATGCCGATATTTAACCATTTTGTAGCATTAAAACTGATATGATTTACACGGGCATATTTTCGAGGTAGTAAATCATTTTTTTGAATGAATTGCGGCATTAGTTCCATTAAAATACTTTCGTAATTCAACTTCCACACCCTAGTGTTCATTTTCAAAAATGTGTAGTTGTTTGAGAAGTCGCTCAAGAACAAACTTCTGTGTCCCGTACCTAAGAAATTTTTATCGTATCCAAATTGAAAATCTAAGTATTTGGCTGCATTAAAAGTGATGCTACCACGGGCATCAAAATAATCTACTCCGGTTGTTTTGAATGATTTGTAAAAACCATTTCCTGGCACAGCCCTGTGTTTAGATACCCATTGTTGCACATATTCAGGTGCTCTTTCTTGGTTATCGGTAATATACATGTTAAAGCCTAGTCGTTTATCTAACATCCCTCTAATATTTACACCTCGGGTATTGATGAAAATATTTTGATCATTATCAGACTCTACCATTTGCTGATAATTAATTACCGGATTAATAGCCAAGAAAAAATCTTTGTTATTCACCTCGAAAAAATTACCTCGAGTAGTGTAAAAAGTATTGAGAAAAGGCTTTTCGCTATTGTATGTTGCTCTTGGTTTACTCCATTCGCCATTATTCATCAAAAAACGTTGCATATTGTATTTGTCAACAGCCGAAAGTGGAAATCCACCTCTTTGCCCGTTACGATGAAAACTATCAATCAGCTCCACTGCCTTAACAGTGTTGCGTCGGGCATAAGGTTTAATGGTAGAGAAACTCAACTGCTCATTACGAGATTTAATTTCTAATCGGTCGAGCAAAATCAACTCTTTAGAACCGGCAGTTAAATAACCGGTTTGTGCTATTATAGCTAATGGGGATAGAAAGATGGCAAAGCTGAATACGGATTTAATAATTTGCATCGCTATTTTGCTTTAAGATAAATATTGGAAACTTATGGGTCATTATATTATTAAAGATACATGCATAGTCAATGAGGGACAACAATTTAATGGTGATGTGTTGATAAAAAACGGTCGTATTGAAAAAGTAGGCGGTATTATCAATAATGGGGAAAACATACCTGAAATAAACGGTAAAGGCCTGCATTTATTGCCCGGTGTTATTGATGATCAAGTACATTTTAGAGAGCCGGGGTTAACCCATAAAGCCAATATTTATACCGAGGCAAAGGCAGCTGTAGCAGGAGGTGTAACCAGTTTTATGGAAATGCCTAATACTGTTCCTCCGGCGTTTACCCATGAATTGTTGGAGCAGAAGTATAACATTGCCACACAGTCGGCTTTGGCTAATTACTCCTTTTTTATGGGCACCTCTAACGATAATTACGACGAGGTGATGAAAACCAACAATCGGAAAAATGATGTTTGTGGCGTTAAAGTATTTATGGGTTCTTCAACCGGAAATTTATTGGTGGATAATGCATTGGTGTTAGAAAAAATATTTGCCGGCTGCGAAGTGTTGATTGCTACACATTGTGAGGAAGAGGCCATTATCAAGAAAAATTTAGCTGCGCTAAAAGCAGTAAAAGCCGAGTTTGAACCTTCAGATCATCCCATTATCAGAAACGACGAAGCTTGTTTTGAGTCGTCTTTAAAAGCCATTCAGTTTGCCCATAAGTTCGGAACAAGGTTACATATTCTTCATATCAGCACAGCAAAAGAATTGCAATTGTTCTCTAATATGCTTCCGCTAAAAGACAAGAAAATTACTGCCGAAGTTTGTGTACACCATTTGCATTTTACAGCAGATGATTATGCACAATTGGGTAATCAAATAAAATGTAATCCTGCTATTAAAGCTGCCCATAACAAACCGGCTTTATGGGAGGCTTTGTTGGATAACAGGTTGGATATTATTGCCACCGATCATGCGCCACATACCTGGGATGAAAAAAGTGGCAGTTACGAACATGCCCATGCCGGCTTGCCCTTGGTTCAACATTCTTTGTTGTTAATGTTGGATTATGTAAAAGCTGGAAAAATCACTATCGAAAAAATGGTAGAAAAGATGAGCCATGCCGTGGCAGATTGTTTTCAAATTAAGGAACGAGGGTACATTAGAGAAGGATATCATGCCGATTTGGTCTTGGTAGATTTGAATGCCCAAACCCAAGTGAAGAAAGATAATATCCTCTATAAATGCGGATGGAGCCCAATGGAAGGAATGATTTTTTCGGCTGCTATAACCCATACTTTTGTAAACGGACATTTAGTTTATGGAAATGGTGCGTTCGATGAATCTCAATTTGGTCAAAGATTACAGTTTAACAGAGATTAATCGGAACTAACTGTAATATTATTTGAATTGTAAACCCATTCATGCAGGCAGATAAAACTACCATCACCGACTTATCGCTTTTTCATCACGAAGAAGAATTGTCTGTTTTTCATTACCTCAACTTTACCAAAACCAATGGTGGTAGAGAATGGTGGCGACAAATACTAAGTCATCCGCTACATAACATTCAAAACATTAAAGAACGACAACAAACCGTTCAAGTGATTGGTAAGCATTTGCAACATTGGCCCGAAACGATTTCGAATGGCAATATCATGGTAATTGAAAAATATTATGATACGGTGCTGGAACGTATTCCGCAAAAGCCCGATGCCATGAGTGCTTTTTTCTTTAGGTTATTTAATGGTCCCGATTATTCTATCATTAAATACACCGTTGAACAAGCTATAGATTTTGTCAAAGGTATGCAGCAGTTGGTAGTGTTGTTACAAGATGATGATATGCCTGCATCGCTTCGAGTAAAGTTAGAACGCATTACAATGCTGCTCAACAAACCTTTTTTGCAGCAGCTGCAGCAGGAAAGCAAATCATCATTGCAGTTAACTAAAGTATTATACTATGGACATTATTTACGCTATCAATTTAAAAATGATGCGTTTGAATTGATTGATATTTTTAGTCAGATAGATTGTTGGTATAGCATGGCTGTTGCTGTAGCAAAATGCAAATTGGTTTTTCCCGATGTTGAAGCTACAGATAAGCCCTTCATACAAGCCGAAGGTTTATTTCATCCTTTATTGCAAACCCCGGTTGCTTATGATATTCAGCTAAAACAAGAACAAAATTTTTGTTTTTTAACCGGTGCCAATATGGCCGGGAAAAGTACATTTATAAAGGCCATAGGTGTAGCTGTTTATTTGGCCCATATCGGGATGGGAGTACCGGCAAAACATTGCCGTTTAAGTATGTTTGATGGCTTGTTGAGTAATATACAAGTGATGGATAATATTATTAAAGGTGAAAGTTATTTCTTCAACGAAGTGCAACGCATTAAGAATACAATCGAGAAAATTAATGATGGAAAAAAATGGCTCATATTGATTGATGAACTTTTCAAAGGAACCAATGTACAAGATGCTATGAAGTGTAGCACAGCTGTGATTGAAGGTTTACTTAAAATGAAGAATGCCTTGTTCATTCTATCCACTCATTTATACGAGATAGGAGAAGACCTCAAACAATATCCCAATATTCAATTCAGGTTTTTTGAAACGCATGTGCAAGACGATCAATTGATGTTTAGTTATCAACTTAAAGAAGGCATCAGCAATGATAGATTAGGCTATCTCATTCTACGAAAAGAAGGTGTAGTAGATATGTTGAAACAACTATAATTTACTGTTTCGCCTTTTCATCAATATAAGCCAGAATAGCAGCAATCTCAGCATCTTTCAAATTAGGGAATGCAGTCATAACCGTCTTATTCCATTTCAACCATAACTCTTTCGCATAGCTATTTTCTTTAATCACTGCTTCAGAGTTTCGAATATACTTGTATAATAATTTTTTATTTGGCCAACGATCTTGTACACCGGCTAATGCAGGTCCTACTAAATCTTTTTTAACGGCATGACAACTAGCACAGTTCGACATAAACAATTCTTTGCCTTGTTCTGCTGCTGCACTCATTGCAGTTGTTTCACTTGCGGATTCCGGTACTTCATACATGAGTTTGGCATTATCTTGATTGCCACATGCAATAAGAATGATAAATGTAAAACTGATGAATAAGAATTTTTTCATGGTTTATAGAATGAGGCCGCAAAACTAAGGCAGACCATTAATACTGCCTCATTTTGTAGCAGCTTACACTACGCTTTATTTTTCACCGATAAAACAAACAATTTAGCCGACCACCGTTTAACTATGTTCCATTCAGCAAGTCTGCAATGCTGCGGAAATCTATTTTTCGTAATTTAGAACACTATTCAAACCATAAAACGTATTTGTTATGATGAAGAAATTATTAGCCATTTGTACCATTGTTCTTGCCTTATCTGCTACCGCTTATGCACAGCCGGGAGGTGGTGGAGGTAATCCGGAAGAAAGAGCTAAAAGACAAAAAGAAATGATTCGTCCGCAGTTGGTTGAAAAAACTAAATTAACCGAAGACCAGGCGAATAAAGTAATTGATGCTTATCAAAAAGCTCAGCAAGAAACTAGAGCGGTAAGAATGAATGCAGATTTATCGGATGATGATAAAAAAGCTAAAGTGAAAGAAATTAATGAAGCTAGAACCGCTGCATTAAAAGCTATTCCTTTAACTGAAGATCAAATTAAAAGCGTAGAAAGCTTTTATGAAGAAATGAGAAAGAATATGCCACAACGTGGTGGTGGCGGAGGTGGTAATTAATACCATTTGCTGTAATGTTATAACTAAGGTCGCCGGTTTATGCCGGCGATTTTTTTTAAATGTTATGCTTATAATTCTTTACCTAATCAAAACAGTAGTTCCTTTTCTAAAAATGGGTTTACCGGTGTAATCAATGCCCTCTGCAGTATAAACGTAAGCGCCGCTTTGTTGTATTAATCCATTGATTAAACCGTTCCAGCCAATATTGGCATTGTTGGTTTGAAATATTAACTGTCCCCAACGATTGTATATTCTGAAATATAAAAATGACTTCAAACCCACAGGAAAAGCTTTCAGTACATCATTCTTAGCATCATTATTTGGTGTAAACGCTGTTGGTACAAAAATATCGGGGGCAGTTTTAAAAACTTTCACTGTTATCTTGTCTTCACTAGCGCAGCCTTCAGGTATGGTTGCTTTGACAGTGTACACGATGGAATCATTGTGGGTAGCATTAAACATTGCTACTGGGTTAGCAATAGAAATATTGCTTAAACCTGTTGCCGGACTCCATAAGTATGTCGTGCCATTATCGTAATTACTTATGGCCATTAATTGTAATGGTTGATTTAAGACTACAGCAGTATCGTTACCGGCAAAAATTTGTACCGGTTCTCTTACCAATACTTCTACGATATCTGATACTGTTTTTGGACATCCTAAAGTATCGCTTACTGTAAGTTGATATTGTGTTGTTTTGGTAGGCCCAACGATAGGATTTAGTGTGTTGGAATTAAGCAGGGTAGAGGTTGGTGACCAACGAAAAATACTTCCGGTAATGATAGCATTTAATTGTCCTCTAGCACCATAACATATTGCAATATCTGCCCCGGCATTTGATACAGGATAAGGCACAGTTCTGATAAATACTGAATCTCTATCTTGACATTTCCCCAAATTAGCAGTAACCTGATACATAGTAGAAGTAATGGGTGCCACTATTGGATTTTTTACTGTAGCAATAGTACCTCCAGTTGTTGTCCATACATAACCTAAAGCATCGCTTGTTGGAAATAATGTAATTGAATCAGTTAAGCAAATGGTAGTATCAACACCGGCATTTACTGTAATAAAGTCTAATACATTTACGGTAACAGTGTCGGTATTAACACAGCCAATATCGCTGAGTGTAACAATATATTGTATGGTATCTTTTGGAAATACAAGCGGATTAGCCGTATTGGCATTCACAATAAATTGATTGGGCTGCCAACTAAAGTTGCCTGTGCCAATAGCAATGAGCGGTAATGTATCAATGCTACAAATTAAGGTATCGGTAAATGGTAATGTAATGATGGGTTTATCAAGAACTTGAATAGGAGTAAGTACACTATCAATACAGTCTTTACTATTAGTAACTACAAATTTTACTGTCACTTGCGATGGGGAACTGTATTGATATGTTGGATTTCTATTGGTAGATACATCTGTATTACTAGTTAAGTCACCAAAATCCCATCGCCAACTATTTACAACACCATATACAGTTTTGGTGGTATCAAAAAAAGAATAGGGTGTTTGGAAGCAACTTCCTGAAAAACGAAATCCCGGGCTAAAGCCCGGATAAACAATAACTTCTGTACTGTCCTTGCCACTACATCCTAACGGTCCGGTAACGTTGAGTGTTGCTTTGTATCGTCCTGTATCAGCATACGTATGTGTAAGAAAAGGAGCGGTAGAACTGTTGCCATCACCAAAATTCCATAAGTACCCGGTTATGGCAGATGAGCTAGATTGGTTTTCAAAAAACACATTAAAATCATCACAACTAATAATTGTGGCTGGTAGTTGGGCATCTACAATATCGCAGTCCTGCACTTTCAAAATAAAATCTTTTCTATGCTGACTAATGGCAACACCATTACGCCATTCTGTAATACAAACGCAAACAACATATTGCCCTTGAGGTGGAGCAATACCATTAATTTGTCCCGTAACACTATTAATGTCAACACCACTGCCTAATGGCAAATCGCCACTATAAGGCGATGTATATGGTAATGGTACTAGGGTTAAAGCCGGCGGCGGTGGTTGATTGCTGCTGCCATTAGGTGCAGTAAAGCCGTCGCAAAAAGAATAGGTAAGTACATCGCCATCATCATCAGTAGCACCAAAATCAAGTTTAAAATTTTTGTTGGCACAAACCAAAGCGGTATCTCTAACATTAAATACTGGGCTGCTATTTCCGCCACCCGGTAAAACAATTGTTCCCGGAATTTTAGCGATATAAGTGCTGCCAATATTGCCGCTATTGCCACCAAGATTAAGGATATTATTCACCCTGCAACATCCTAATCTAGCTAACACATAACCCGTTGTTGATCGAGGTAAATCAATAGTTGCCGTATAATTTGCTGTTTCGTAACACACATTTACACTGCCAACCAAGCAAGGTATGGCAGCGGTATTTAAACTCAAGGTATTAACTATGCCATCTAATGGTAAATAAAGCGATTGATAGAGTTGATCGTTCTGATAAATGCCCACATTTACTTGTTCACTCTGTAAAGAAGGGCCGTCTGTTTGGCAATCTCTAAAAAGCCTCAAAGTGATTTGATATTTTTCTGAGTTTGACGATGATCCCGGGCCTAAATAAGTGTACATCAATTCTCCACCGGCTACATGTCTGCCAAAAGCCATCGGCCCGAGTGTGATCAAAAAAAGCAGGCAAAGCCATTTTTTCATACCCTAATTTGAAACCGTGAAGAATCGAAAAAGAAATTTCGAATAACCCTGCATGAATATACGGCGCAGAAAGGAGAATTGTCAGTAGTTGTGTAGGAAAATTAATAAATAGATAATCTCCAGTTTGTCGGTAAACTAGTGGTTATAATTTCCCACTTCGCATTTTATGAATTCGGATTTTGGCATTTTGTTCGCCACTTTCCACATTATTTCCACAGTAATTCACATTTCGTTCACATCGAAATCAAGTAAAAACCCTTCAAATGCAATGCTGTATTGCTTTTTAGGCATTTTTCATTTGTGGATAAAAACAAAGACTCTCAATCTGCGTTGAAAGTGGGAAAAAGTGTTATTTTGTGTTAGTTTATGTTTTAATAGTGTCAAAATTCACTCCATGCACCATCTCCTCGGCGAATATGAAGCTACAATCGACTCAAAAGGTCGGTTTTTGCTGCCCGCCGGCGTCAAAAAACAGATGCCGGAAGGAGATAACCGTTTTGTCATCAATCGTGGTTTCGAAAAATGTCTTTCCCTGTATCCAATGAAAACATGGGAAGCCATTGCCGACAAAATCAGCAAGTTGAATGATTTTGATCCAAAAGTAAGACAGTTTAAGCTTTTGTTCTTGGGTGGTGCCACCGAAGTTGAACTCGATTCAGCCGGTCGTATGTTACTACCTCCTTCATTAAAAGAATTCGCAGGCTTGAGTAAAGACATAGTACTTGCCTCTAGTCTCGATAAAATTAATATATGGGATGCCGCTAAGTACAAACAGTTCTTTGAAGCATTTTCACCGGAAGACTTCAGTGCATTAGGTAATGAAGTGATGGGGAAAGGCAATGTTGAATGATAAAAATTGGAATGATGAACGAAGAAATGTCACAAGAGGAGCTTAAAACATTCAGCTTGCCCGATTCGTCTTATCATGTGCCTGTGCTTTTTCACGAAAGTCTTGACGCTTTAGGGATAAAACCCAATGGGGTGTATGTAGATGCCACTTTTGGCGGTGGAGGACACAGTAAGGGAATATTGCAAGCCCTTCATCAAGAGGGTAAGCTATTTGCCTTTGACCAAGATGCAGATGCAGAACGCAATTTGCCTACAGACAATAGGGTAGTTTTTGTACCACAAAATTTTAGGCATCTGCAACGTTTTCTGCGTTTGAACGGGGTTAAACAAGTAGATGGTATACTGGCAGATTTAGGCGTAAGTAGTTTTCAGTTCGACGAAGCAGATCGAGGTTTCTCTATTCGTTTCGATGGGCCATTAGATATGCGAATGGATCGCAGGCAACCACTTACGGCAAGCCATCTCTTGCAGCAATATAGCGAACAACAATTGCATAAATTGTTTGAGCAGTACGGCGAAGTAACTAACTCTAAAACCTTGGCCAAACATATTGTACAGCAACGCAACCATCTTCCATTACAAAGTTTGAATCACTTCAGGGCAATGATTAGTCCGGTTGTTAAAGGCAACCCGAATAAATATTTAGCACAGGTATTTCAAGCATTGCGAATGGAAGTAAATGATGAAATGGGAGCATTAAAAGAACTGTTGCAACAAGCTGCTGCTGTGTTGGCGCCGGGTGGACGATTAGCGGTTATCACCTTTCATTCTATCGAAGACAGAATCGTAAAAAATTTTATGCGTCAAGGAGGGTTCGACGAAGTCGAAGACAATCCGTTGTTGCCAACCGTAAAACAGCAAGTATTTAAAATTATTACCAAGAAGCCCACAACGGCTTCGCCGGAAGAGTTAAAACGAAATAACCGCAGCCGTAGTGCCAAACTACGGGTAGCAGAAAAAATATAAAAAGTAAATGGCCGATAGCATTCCTAGTACTACCAAAAAGAATAAGCCACTACGTGGGTTATTGGGTTATGGTTGGATTTTGAAAAACCTGGGCTTTTTTCTTTTTCTGGCATTGTTAGCAGTTATCTATATCGCAAACGGTCATATGGCAGACAGAACAATTAGAAAGATAAATGATACCGGAAAAGAGTTGAAAGAATTACAATACGAGTACAAGACATTGAAAAGCGAAGTGATGTTTATGAGCAAGGAAAGTGAAATGGTTAAAACAGCAGCTCCGCTTGGATTGAAAATAGACACAGTGCCGCCGGCAAGAATTGTGTACGAAAGCACAAAGTGAAAAAACAGTACGTAAAGTGGATGTAAAACGGGACATACAATGGCGTGTTAACCTTAGCTACATTATAGTGGTGGCAATAGGTTTGGCTATTCTTGGCAAAGCGTTTTATATACAACAAGTAGAAGGAAATTATTGGAGGAGTATGAGTGATAGTCTGCATCAAAAAATTATTAATACCGATGCAGAGAGAGGAACGATATATAGCGAAGACGGACAAATGCTTAGCACTAGTATTCCGGAGTTTGATATCTATATTGATTTTAATGCCGAAGGGTTGAGAGAAAACAACGGCAAACGATTCAAACAAAATATCGACTCACTCAGCATCTGTTTATCAAAGCTCTTTAAAGATAAATCTGCGGCTGACTATAAAAAAATATTGAACAGAGGTTATACGGAGAAGAATCGATATTTCTTGCTCAAAAAGAAAATGAATTATCGAGAATACCAATTGCTGAAAACTTTTCCGTTGGTGCGTTTAGGAAAGAACAAAAGTGGATTTATAGCTGATGTAAAAAGTATCCGATTAAATCCCTATCAAATACTGGCTTTTAGAACCATCGGTTTAAACCGAGATTCTTTTAAAGTAGGATTAGAAATGCGTTACGATAGTGTACTCACCGGTAAAACCGGTAAACGGCCGGTACGCTATATAGCAGGGGGAGTGTATATACCCATTGATGATTATGAGATTGAACCGGAGAACGGTAAAGATGTCATCACCACTTTGGATGTAAACATTCAAGATATAACAGAAAATGCTTTGATGAAGATGATGCAATCAAACGAAGCAGAACATGGATGTGCCATAGTGATGGAAGTGAAAACAGGTAAGATTAAAGCCATTGCTAATTTGGGTAGAAAAAAAGACGGCAGTTATTGGGAAGATTACAATTACGCTATCACACCCACAGAGCCGGGTTCTACGTTCAAGTTGGCAACTTTATTGGCCTTGTTAGAAGATAGAAAAACAAACCTTAATCAGGTAATAAATATAGAAGGCGGTGTGTGGAAGATTAATGGCGAAACGGTCTATGACAGCGAAAAACACGGCTTAAATAATGTAACCGTGAAAGAAGCATTTGAGCACAGTAGCAATGTAGCAATGGCAAAAATGGCATGGATGTACTACAGTAACAATCCAAGACAATTTGTAAATCATTTGGCTGCACTGCGAATGGATACTGTAACAGGTATTGATTTGGCAGGAGAACGTTTCCCCACCATTCACAAACCTGGTACAAAATACTGGAGTAATACCACTTTGCCTTGGATGGGTTTTGGTTACAACTTAACAGTTAGTCCGCTACAAACATTAATGCTGTACAATGCTGTAGCCAATAATGGTGTGATGTTGAAGCCTTACTTAGTTAATGCCATTCAACAGGATGGAAAGATTGTGGAAGAATTTAAACCGGTTGTGCTGCATCAAAAAATATGTAGTGACGAAACGTTGAGGCAGTTGAATAGCAGTTTGCAAGGTGTGGTCACAAATGGTACAGGTCGCTCTTTAAAATCAAATCGGTATCGTATTGCCGGTAAAACAGGAACAGCTTTAGTGGCTAATGGCAGCAGAGGCTATGCAGATAAAGTGTATCAAAGTTCTTTCGCAGGATTTTTTCCGGCAGAGCATCCGCAATACAGCATTATCGTGGTGATAAAAAATAAGCCACATGCCGCAAAGTTTTATGGTGCAGCAGTTGCTGGTCCGGTGTTTAAAGAAATTGCTGATAAACTGTACACTTTAAAAGTGAGTGCTATAGAAGCAGCAATAGCGGTAGCACAACAAAAAGATAGTGCAGTTTATAGCTATACCGGATTTACAAAAGACGTAACAACCGTAGCAGATAAGTTACAAATGAAGTATAGTAGTAATGTAAATAATGCTACAGATTGGGCAAAATTAACGAAGCAAAATAACCAATCTGTCATTACTACAGAAGCAGAAAAAAGTGACAAGCAAATGCCTAGGTTAAATGGAATGGGATTGAAAGATGCGGTGTATTTATGTGAAAATTTAGGCTTGAAAGTGATAGTGAATGGAAGGGGAAAAGTAGTTAGTCAGTCTATCACTCAAGGGCAAGCAATTGCAAGAGGACAAGTAGTACAATTAGGATTGAATTAATAATAAAAATAAGTGGCAATACTACAAGACATATTATACAAAGTGCATTTGAAAGCTGTCATAGGCTCTACTGCCATTGAAGTGTCTGGTATTGCTATTGATTCTAGAAAAGTAACGAACAATACTGTATTTGTTGCTATTAGAGGTGCTGCAGCAGATGGTCATGCGTTCATTGAAAAAGCGATTGAATTAGGTGCAACTGCCATTGTATGCGATACACTGCCAACAGCAAAACAAGAAGGCATCACTTACATACAAGTGAATAATACCAATGAAGCGGTGGCTTTTATGGCTCACCAATTTTATGGCGAACCTTCTTTGAAAACTAAGTTGCTTGGTGTAACGGGTACCAATGGAAAAACAACCATTGCAACAGTATTATTCAAATTGTTTACGCAGTTGGGTTATACCTGTGGATTGATTAGTACAGTACAAAACCAAATTGGTAATACCATATTACCAAGTACACATACTACGCCAGATGCCGTTTCATTAAATGCGCTATTGGCACAAATGGTGGAAGCAGGTTGCAGTCATGTGTTTATGGAATGTAGTAGCCATGCGATTCATCAGCACCGCATTACAGCTTTGCAGTTTACCGGGGCATTGTTCAGTAATATCACCCATGATCATCTCGATTATCATAAAACATTTGAGGAGTATATCAGGGTTAAGAAAAAGTTCTTTGACGATTTGCCTTCATCGGCTTTTGCTATTTGTAATAAAGATGATAAGCGAGGCGAAGTGATGTTGCAAAATACAGCCGCTCAAAAACTGTACTACAGTTTAAAAACTTTGGCTGACTTCAAAGGTAAAATTCTTGATAATGGATTGTTAGGGTTGATTATGCTGGTAAATGATAAAGAAGTGCATTTTAGATTGATTGGAGAATTCAATGCCTATAATTTATTAGCGGTGTATGGAGCAGCTATTGCTTTAGGTGAAGATAGAGATTCAGTTCTTACTGCAATGAGTATGTTGAGCGGTGCCGAAGGAAGGTTTGATTATATCATCAGTGGACAAAAAATTATTGGTATCGTAGATTATGCTCATACACCCGATGCATTGGAGAATGTGTTGACCACTATCAAGAAATTAAAAAAAGGATACGAACAAGTAATAACTGTTGTGGGTTGTGGTGGCGATAGAGACAAAACGAAAAGACCTATCATGGGTAAGGTAACGGCGGAGTGGAGTGATAAAGTGATTTTTACCAGTGATAATCCTCGCAGCGAAGATCCATCAGACATATTAAAAGATATCGAAGCAGGTTTAGGTAGTGCTGCAAAGCGGAAGTCTTTATTTATTGCTGACAGAAAAGAAGCTATCAAAACAGCTGTTTCATTAGCGAATGCAGAGGATATCATTTTAGTGGCCGGAAAGGGACATGAAAAATATCAAGATATAAAAGGCGTGAAACATCCTTTTGATGATAAAGCTGTTTTAAAAGAAGTATTTGAATTGTTAGAAAAATAATCAGTCAACGGACTGTGTAATAAACCAACTACTGTATGTTATACCATTTATTCACTTGGCTCAAACAAGAGTTTAATCTACCGGGGGCAGGGCTGTTTCAGTTCCTTACCTTTCGGATTGTGATGGCTATTTTGTTGTCGTTGGTGATAGCAACGGTATATGGTAAACGCATTATTCTTTTTTTACAGAAAAAACAAATTGGAGAAAGTGTAAGGGACTTAGGATTACAAGGACAAGCAGAGAAAAAAGGCACACCAACAATGGGCGGCATCATCATACTGATGAGTATTCTCATTCCAACTTTATTGTTTGCCAATTTAGATAAAGTCTATATCCGATTAATGATTTTATGTACGGTGTGGTTGGGTGTGATTGGCTTTTTAGATGACTTGTTTAAAATCAGGGCAAGAAAATCGGCACAGCAAAAAGGCGAAGCCTATAAAAAGAAAGACAGCGATGGCTTGGCCGGAATTTCTAAAATAATTGGTCAAATTGGATTGGGTGTCATCATTGGCGTAACACTCTACTTCAGTAATTCAGTAACGGTAGAAAGGGAAATTTTATCCATGAAAAATCCATCTGATGTATTACAGCAAGGGGAACGTTTTGCTAAAAATTCAAATATTGTAGTAAGGAAAATTGATGGTGTTGATAGATATTTTGCAACTGTAAAAACACCCATCACTACCATTCCATTTGTAAAAAACCATGAGTTTAATTACAGCAAACTCATCAGTTGGATGGGTGATGGTGTAGAAAAATATACCTGGATAATATATATATTGATTGTAACATTTATTGTAACTGCAGTTAGTAATGGCGCCAACCTAACCGATGGTTTAGATGGATTAGCAGCAGGTGTAAGTGCCATTATTGGTGCGGCTTTGGGTGTGTTTGTTTATGTAAGTGGTAATTACAAATTTGCCGATTACCTCAACATTATGTACATACCCAATCTTGGGGAGTTGTCCATTTTTGTTGGTGCTTTTGTAGGAGCCTGTATCGGTTTTCTCTGGTACAATGCTTATCCGGCACAAGTATTTATGGGTGATACAGGAAGCCTTGCATTAGGTGGTATCATCGCATCATTAGCTATCATCGTTCGTAAAGAATTATTGATTCCTATTTTCTGTGGTGTATTTCTCGTAGAAAATTTAAGTGTGATTTTACAAGTGAGTTATTTCAAATACACCAAACGAAAGTATGGCGAGGGGCGGCGGATATTTTTAATGAGCCCGTTGCATCACCATTATCAAAAGAAAGGTTATCACGAAAATAAGATCGCTATACGTTTTTGGATTGTGACTGTGCTCTGCGTATTGCTTTCTATTATGACACTTAAGATGAGATAGTATGGAGGTAGCGCAAAATAAATTGTTGGTTGTGTTGGGTGCCGGTGAAAGTGGCGTAGGTGCAGCCTTGCTTGGCAAACAAAAAGGATATGACGTATTTGTAAGTGACGGTGGTCCAATAAAAGATAAATATAAAAGAGAGCTCATTGACAATAATATAGCCTTCGAAGAAGGACAACATTCAGAAGAAAAAATTTTGAGTGCAACAGAAGTGATGAAGAGTCCGGGTATTCCTGAGAAGAATGAAATGGTGAAAAAAATTAGAGCAAACGGAATACCTATCATCAGTGAAGTAGAGTTGGCGTATAGGTACAAAGGAAATAGCAAGATTATTGCCATAACCGGCAGCAACGGAAAGAGTACCTGCACCTCACTCATTTATCATATCTGCAAAACAGCAGGCTTAGACTGTGCGTTGGTGGGCAATATCGGTTATTCATTTGCCAAACAAGTAGCAGAAGATCCTAAGCCACTTTATGTAGCAGAAATTAGTTCTTTTCAATTAGATGATATCAAAACCTTTAAAGCTGATATAGCCTTGTTGCTGAATATCACAGAGGATCACCTCGATAGATATGAGTACCAATTTGAAAACTATGTCAACAGTAAGTTTAAGATCATCAACAATCAAACCGGTAACGACTTTTTCATTTATAACGAAGATGATGAAGTCATTACACAACGCATCCAAACCCAACAACTAACCACTAACCCATTACCATTTTCTATGAAGCAGGAAGTAAAAAAAGGTGCATACATCAAAGGCGATCAGATGATGCTACGCATTCAAGAAGAAAGAGTAAGCATGAGTATTTATGACTTTGCTCTAAAAGGAAAACATAATCAATACAACACTATGGCAGCAGGTATTGCAGCCGCAACACTCGGCATTAGAAAGGAGAAGATTAGAGAAGCGGTAAAAACTTTTCAAAGCCTGGAGCATCGTAGTGAGTATGTGGCTACTGTACGTGGTGTTGAATTTATTAACGACAGTAAAGCGACCAATGTAAATAGTACATGGTATGCACTAGAGAGTTTGAACAGACCAACGATTCTTATTTTGGGTGGCGTTGATAAGGGCAATGATTATAGTTTGATTGAAGACTTAGTGAAAGAAAAAGTAAAGGGTATTGTTTGCATGGGGTTAGACAATAAAAAAATTCATACTGCTTTTGGCGGTATGGTAAAAAATATTGTTGACACGGCTAGTGCTGCCGATGCTGTACAAGCCGCTTTTCAAATGGCAGTAAAAGGAGATGTGGTGTTGTTAAGTCCTGCTTGTGCCAGTTTCGATTTGTTTAAGAATTATGAAGAAAGAGGAAGGATGTTTAAAGAAGCAGTAAAAGCTTTATAATATAAAATCGCTAAGCAGCACAACTAGTGAGTGAAACGATTAACATACGAGATATTTCTTTTGATGCATTAAAAAGCGAAAACCTACTTAAACGTACTGGTGGTGATCGTTATATATGGGGTATTGTTTTGTTATTAGCATTAACATCGCTGTTAGTGGTGTATAGTGCAACCGGTTCTTTGGCATACAAGATGTATAAGGGTAATACAGAAGTATATCTGTTTAAGCAGTTTGCTTTTATTGTAATTGGTTTGGTGATGGTTTATTTTGCTCATCGGGTCAATTATACCATTTACTCTAGGGTAGCGTTGTACTTATTTTTAGCAGCCATTCCTTTAATGATATTCACCTATTTTTTTGGTGCAACTATCAACGAAGGAAGCCGATGGATTAAGTTACCCGTTATCAACATGACTTTTCAGACTAGCGATTTAGCGAAGCTGGGTTTGTTCATGTACATCTCCCGACAACTAAGTAGAAAGCAAGAAGTAATTAAAGATTTTCACAAAGGATTTTTGCCGGTAATGATTCCTGTAGCTATTATTTGTGGATTGATTTTACCTGCTAACTTATCAACTGCATTACTCACTGGTGCAACCGCCTTGTTACTCATGTTTATTGGCAGAGTTAGTGTAAAGCATATTATGTTACCGGTATTTATAGGTGGATTATTAGCAGGAATTTTAGTGCTTGCAGCAGTACTAACCTACGATGGAGCAAAAAAACAACCCGGTGCAAAGAGCAAGGCAGTAGTAGAGAAAATGGCTTCTTTTGGACGAGTAGGTACATGGATAAGTAGAGTACAAGATTTTATGTATGCCGATAAAGCTGCTGATCCTTATCAAGTACAACAATCCAAAATTGCTATCGCCAACGGTGGTATTTTAATGGGGCTCGGACCAGGTAATAGTACGCAACGCAATTTTCTACCTCACCCATATTCTGATTTTATCTATGCCATTATCATAGAAGAATACGGGCTGTTAGGTGGTGCTTTTATTTTGTTTATGTATTTGATTTTTTTGTTTCGATGCATCAGAATATTTAGAAAATGTCCATATGCTTTTGGTGCATTTTTGGCTTTGGCATTGAGTTTTACTTTGGTGATTCAAGCATTGGTAAATATGGCAGTAGTAGTAAACTTGGTACCGGTTACCGGGGTAACATTGCCATTGGTGAGTATGGGTGGTAGTTCATTTTTCTTTACTTGTATTTCTATTGGCATCATATTAAGTGTAGCAAGAAATGTAGAACAGTTAGAAGGTAAATCAACAGCTGAAATTTTAATGAATAGTGCACCGGTGTCGGTGAGTAATTAATAACAATTGAATTGGGTGATAAAGAACATATACCATCAAAGCCACAACGGTTTATCATAGCCGGAGGTGGAACAGGCGGACATATTTTTCCGGCAATAGCAATTGCTAATGCCATCAAACGAAAATTACCTGATGCAGCCATCTTATTTGTTGGTGCTAAGGGTAAAATGGAAATGGAAAAAGTACCGCAGGCGGGATATGAAATTGTAGGATTAGATATTGCCGGTTTTAACAGAAGTTCTTTGATTAAAAACATTGGATTGCCTTTTAAGTTGATTAAAAGTTTTTATCAAGTAAGAAGCATTTTTAAAGACTTTAAACCTGATGCTGTTATTGGTGTAGGCGGTTACTCGAGCTTTCCGGTATTGCGATATGCCCAAAGTAAAAGCATCGCCACTTACATACATGAGAGCAATTCATTTGCAGGTAGAAGCAATATTTTACTGGGCAAAAAAGCGACCACAGTTTTTGTAGCGGGAGATGGGATGGAGCAGTTTTTTACTAAGGATAAAATTATTATCACGGGTAATCCGGTAAGAAAATCAATTGTTGATTCCACAGTAACTAGAACGGAAGGGATTGAATTTTTCAACCTAAACGTCACTAAAAAAACTGTGCTTGTTGTTGGCGGAAGTTTAGGTGCTAAAAGTATTAATGATGCTATTGCTGAAAAAATTAGTGCTTTTGAAAGAAACAATCTGCAACTGATTTGGCAAACCGGAAAAGCTACGGCTGCTAATTATGCTAGTCATACGGCTGAACATATTTGGGTAGGAGAATTCATCACCCAAATGGAAATGGCTTATGCAGCGGCAGATATTGTCATCAGTAGGGCAGGGGCCATGGCGGTGGCAGAATTATGTGTTTGTAAAAAGCCGGTTGTATTTGTGCCTTTTCCTTTTGCGGCAGAAGATCACCAAACAGTAAATGCGATGCACTTGGTGAAAAAAAACGCAGCATGGATGATAAAGGATAGTGAAGTAAAGCAACGCTTAGTAGATACGGTGATACAACTAGCGGTAGATGAAGCACAACAAGAAATATTAAAAAATAATATAGCATCATTGGCCATAACAAATGCAGATGAAAGAATTGTAGCAGCCATAATAGGAAAATGATAATTAAAAGCGAATGAAATTATATCCATATACAAACAATAGCTATTACACTCCAATTAATGAAGGGAGTGGCATGCAACACAGTATAGATGCTGTGAAGGCAGTCTATTTTGTTGGTATTGGTGGTATTGGAATGAGTGCTTTGGCTAGATATTTTCATGCTAAGGGAGTAGCGGTTTATGGTTATGATAAAACACCTACTCCACTTACTAAAATATTAGAAGCAGATGGTATTAGTATCCATTACCACGAAGATGTAAATCTTATTCCAAAGCAGGTTGATTTGGTGGTGTATACGCCGGCTATTCCTGCTGCACATGCCGAATTGGTTTTTTATACAGCACATGGTTACAAAGTGGTTAAACGCAGCGATGTGCTGCAGATGATTACTGAAAGTTCTTTTAATATCTGCGTAGCAGGTACACATGGCAAAACAACCATCAGCACAATGGTTGCTCATATTCTAAGACATACAGGATATGGTTGTAATGCTTTCTTGGGTGGTATAGCGGCTAACTACGGCACTAATTTTTGGAGTAGTGAAAAAAATATTTGTGTGGTAGAAGCAGATGAATATGATAGATCTTTTTTGAAACTGTCGCCAGATGTTGCTGTCATCACAGCTATCGATCCGGATCATTTAGATATTTATGGTACACCGGAAGAAGTGGAAAAAGCATTTGTGGCATTCTCTCACCGATTAAAACCCGGTGGATGCCTAATTAGTAAATATGGTTTGTCAAGAACGGATGAATTGAATGGTGATACAAAAATAACTTATGGCTACGAACATCATTTAGCTGATGTACATGCAGCAGATGTTAGGGTGCATAATGGTTCGTATTGGTTTGATGTGATAGCAAAAGATTGGTTGTTAGCCGATGTTGTGTTGCACATGGGCGGTTTACACAATATTGAAAATGTGACAGCGGCTATTGCGGTTGCCAAGCACTTAGGTATCGAAGACAGATTAATAAAAGATGCAGTAGCAGAGTTTAGGGGTGTTAGACGTCGCTTTGAATTTGTGTTGAGAGAAGATGAACATGTGTTAATTGATGATTATGCACATCATCCGGAAGAATTGAAGGCATTACTTACAGGGGTGAAAAGTTTGTATAACGATAAAATTACTATCGTTTTTCAACCACACTTGTACAGTAGAACAAGAGATTTAGCTGCTGAATTTGCAAATAGTTTGGATTTAGCAGATGAAGTAATTCTCCTCCCCATTTATCCGGCTAGAGAGTTACCAATAGAAGGAGTAAGTAGCGAAATGATTGCAGATAAAATGGCTTTGAGTAATGTAAAAGTATTAACGAAAGACGACATGCAAGATTGGATGAGAACCAATCAACCATCAATCGTTGTTATGGCAGGTGCTGGTGATATTGATGCTTTAGTATTACCGGTAAAGGAAATATTATTATCGATTTGATAATTGAACAAAGCAAATGGCTAAATGGCAGCAGATAGGATGGAATATTATATGGATACTTTTTGGTATTGGTGTAATAGTGCTTTTTGGCGCTGCCATCAAAAAGAAAGGAGAAAAAGTCTGTTCAGAAGTGGCTATAATAATTGACGGAACAGGCGAACATGTTTTTGCAGATGAATCGGAAATTGCTAGCCTCCTCAATAGTGCAGGAGCAGTTGAAGGAAAAGCAATCCGCAAGATAAATCTGCGACAATTAGAAGCGGCATTAGAAAAAAATGCTTGGATAAAAGAAGCAGAATTGTTCTTTGATAATAAACAAGTGCTTTGGGTAAACATTGTAGAAAGAGAACCGGTAGCCAGAATATTTACTGCCGGCGGTTCATCTTGGTATATTGACAGTACTGGAAAGCGTTTGCCACTAAGTGATAAAATTGTAGCGAGGGTACTGGTTTTTACCGGCTTTCCGTCAGATAATGATTTGTTATCCGCTCCGGATAGTGCGGTGCTGAAAACGATTACTGCAATGGGTAACTACATCAGCAGCGATACGTTTTGGAGTGCTCAGGTATCACAAATCAATATCACTCCCGAAGGAGAGTATGAACTGATACCAGTCATTGGAAACCATGTGGTAACACTTGGAACCGCAGATGATATTGCAGACAAATTGAACAGATTGTACAGTTTTTATAAGCAGGTGTCGGCTAAAACAGGATTTGATCGATACAGTCGCTTAGATGTACAATATAAAGGACAAGTAGTGGCAATAAAAAAAGGTGCAACCGTTGCAAATGTTGACTCTAGTGGTATAACAGATGCAGTTGCAAGATTAACAAGTGGTGAGCAGCAACGCAATGCGATTGCAGATTCCACACAAGAACGCAATGCTGGCAATAGGCAACAGCAAAGCATACCCAAAGCAATTTTGCCTAATAAAAAAAACAACTAATACAACAACTAAAACACAGATATCTATGAGCACTAACAATTCACCTGTAGAAGCACCTATTATTGTAGGACTTGATATTGGTACCACTAAAATTGCTGCTATTGCAGGTAGAAAAAACGAATTCGGGAAATTAGAAATTCTTGGCTTTGGCAGTGCCGTTAGTAACGGAGTGCAACATGGGCAGGTTTTAAATATTGACCAAACCATAAAGGCAGTAAAAATGGCTTTGGATAATTGCCATATCAGTAATCCTGATTTAGAAATTAGCGAAGTATATGTTGGTGTTGCAGGACATCACATTAAAAGCCTACAAACCCGTGGCGATATTGTTCGTCATGATCCGGAAGTTGAAATTCAACGTTGGGAAATTGATCACCTTATCGAGAATCAACGCAAAACATTTATTCCTGCCGGAGATCAAATTATTGATGTGATACCACAAGAGTTTCATGTAGATAATTATCAAAATATTAAAGATCCTGTAGGGCATAACGGTGTTAAAGTTGGTGCCAACTTTCATATTATAACCGGAGATAGAAATGCCATCCGAAACATCAACCGTGCAGTAGAACGTAGCGGATTGAGTACTAAAGATTTGGTATTGCAACCACTTGCTTCATCAGCTGCTGTAATGGGAGATTTTGATATGGAAGCCGGCGTTGCCATTCTAGATATTGGTGGTGGTACTAGTGACTTAGCCATTTTTAGCGAAGGTATTTTGAAGCATACCGCCGTTATACCTTTTGGTGGCGAAAATATCACCAATGATATTAAAACCGGATTAGGTGTGTTGAGACAACAAGCCGAAGCCATGAAAACGCAGTTTGGAAGTGCGTTAGCGGATGAAACAAAAAGCAATGCCTATATCACTATCCCGGGTTTACGTGGTATGCCTGCAAGAGAAATCAGTGTAAAAAATCTAGCCAATATCATTCAGGCAAGAATGGCTGATATTCTCGATTTTGTTATATATCACTTGAAGCAAGTGGGTATGGATAGCAGACAACTCAACGGCGGTATCATTCTTACCGGCGGTGGTTCTCAGTTAAAACATTTAATTCAGTTAACCGAGTATTCAACAGGTATCAATGCAAGAATTGGTTATCCAACCGAGCACTTAGCACCTAATCATATCGATGAATTAAAAAAACCAATGTATAGTACTTGCATTGGTTTAATATTAAAAGGATACAACGATTACGAACACAAGTACAAAGAGTTTGAACGTACCTACAAAAAAGTTGAAGTGCCCGAAAGCTTTAAAAAAGATGAAGCTGCTGCACAACAAGATGCACCGCCTGTTCTGCCAACTGTAGATGCAGCTAAACGCAAAGAAGGAATGAGCAAATTCTGGGAGAAGTTTAAAGTAACCTTGGTTGATTTGTTCAAAGAAGACGGCGATCAAGAAATGAAATAATAACCATTAAATAAATAGTCGGAATTAATTATACAATCCGGTATCTGTAAAAAGTCACAACCCATAAAAACATCACTTACTAACTAAATTCAAACGCTATGATTCACTTTGATTTACCAAAGCAAAAATCCTCCATACTAAAAGTAATTGGTGTGGGTGGCGGAGGCGGTAATGCAGTCAATCACATGTACGGACAAAACATCGAGTCTGTAGACTTCATTATTTGCAATACCGATGCTCAAGCTTTGGCCTGCAGTAAAGTGCCTAATAAAATTCAATTAGGGCCGCATCTTACCCAAGGGTTAGGTGCAGGTGCTAATCCCGAAATTGGTAAACAAGCCACCGAAGAATCGTTAGAAGAAATTCGTCGCATTCTCGAAGTAAATACTAAAATGGCTTTCATCACCGCAGGTATGGGTGGTGGAACAGGAACAGGTGGTGCACCCATCATTGCAAAAATTTGTAAAGATCTTGGTGTACTTACGGTTGGTATTTGTACTACTCCTTTTACCAACGAGGGTCCAAAAAGACTAGCTCAGGCTCAAAAAGGTATTAATGAGTTAAGAGAGCATGTTGATACGTTATTGGTCATCAGTAACGATAAATTGCGTCATCAATACGGTAATCTTAAAGTAAGAGAAGCCTTTTCTAAAGCCGATGATATTTTAGCAACAGCAGCCCGTTGTATTACCGATGTAATTACTAGCAACGGTCAAATAAATGTTGACTTTGCCGATGTATGTACCGTTATGCGTAATGGTGGTGTAGCCATCTTAGGCAGTGCTACTGCGTCTGGCGAAGAAAGAGCTCAAAAAGCCATTGAAGAAGCCGTAAATTCTCCATTGTTAAATGATAGTAATATAAGTGGAGCAAAATGGATTTTGGTGAACATCACTTCTAGCGAAGGCGAACATGAAATCACCATGGATGAAGAAGATATCATCTTAAGTTATCTGCGTCAGCAAGCCGGAGAATATACCGATGTAATCAAGGGTATTGGCTTTGATGATACATTAGGAGAGAAATTAGGCGTAACCATTATTGCCACCGGTTTCGATCATAAAGATCCATTTAAACAAGCCGTTACGCCTAAAAAAGAAGAAGTAAAACAAGCTGAGCCGGAAAAAATAGTAATGACCTTAGGCGTTGCCGGAGAAGAACAAAAACTCTATGCCCCTAAAGAAGTCGCTGTACCCGTTCAAATGGAACAAATGGCCTTGCCTTTAGTAGAAAAAGACCCATTTGCCCCCACTTTATCGGTAGAACCGGCCCCTCAACCAAGGTATGAAGCGCCAATTGAGCAAAAATCAGCACCCGAGACTAAAGAAAACACTATCTTGCGGTTCGAATTATCTACTGATATACCAGAACAGATTGTTCCAACTCCATCCAATTTTAGTGAAAAGACTACGCAGCCGGAAGTTGTATCAGCAACGCCGCAGTCTATACCCGATGTTCCGAAACCTTATTTAAATGAAGTGCCGCCTGTTCAACAGCACGAAGGCTCATACATATTAAGAAGACCATCCAATATCTATGCAGGGCCTGACTATGTTAAACCGTCCGCATCCGATTCTATGGAAACAACTCCTCCAGTGCCAAACCATTCCGATGAACCGGAATTCGGGATGCAACTGGTAATGAAGGATGACGTTCCAGAAGCGGCGGATGAAGCTCCGGCAATTCAGGCTCAAAGTACATCAAGCCCTCAGCTTCCGGTAGAGGAACCTGCGATGCAGGACGATGCCGAAGATCAAAAGCGAAGGGCTGCAGAAAGGATTCAAAAGTTGCGCAATTTATCTTTTAATCTAAACTCTGCCGATCCAAACAATGAGTTCGAAACTGTACCTGCTTACATCCGCCGTAACATGGAATTGTTTGGTAACAATACTCTTGCTTCGGTAGAAAATTTCTACAGCAAAATCACAGTCGATAAAAACGACAAAGACCAATCGCAAATCAGTACTATCAATACTTTTCTAGACGGCAAAAAACCCGATTAGTTTTGTTTTATACAATTTACCCCGGTTGGTATACTGGTGTAAATTTTACAATGGTTGTTTTAGTTGTGTATCCCTCCGCAAAATCGGAGGGATTTTTTTTGTAGCCAACAGTTTCGCTTTATCCAGCTGCTGTTGCGTCGTATGCCGAAGTTTACATTCGGCATCGAGACCTTAAGCGTCTTGACACTTGTACCGCATATCGCTAGGCAGCTATAATCGCTGTATATTTGCCGCATGAATAAGATTGTATTAGTAACGGGTGCAACTTCGGGTTTTGGCAAAGCCATTGCCGAAAAATTTGCAGCCGCCGGCTGGCATTGTATCATTACCGGAAGAAGAGCCGAAAGACTAAAAGCATTGGCTGCAACACTGCAAGAACAATTCAACATTGAGGTATTACCACTAGTCTTTGATGTACAAGATAAAACAGCCGTATTTCAACAGCTAAGCAATTTACCGGAGCAATGGCAACAAATAGATGTTTTAATAAATAATGCCGGTTTAGCGTTGGGTAGAGATAGTTTTGATACTGCCGATATTCAAGATTGGGATACCATGTTTGATACCAATGTAAAAGGTTTGGCCTATGTTACGAAAGCTGTGTTGCCTTACCTCATCAGCCGCAAACAGGGACATATTTTTAACCTCGGTTCTACTGCTGCCAAAGAAGTGTATCCTAACGGAAATGGCTATTGTGCAAGTAAACATGCGGTAGATGCTTTAAGTAAGTCTATGCGTATCGATTTGCTGCCCCATAAAATAAAAGTTACGGCTATTCATCCCGGCGCAGCCGATACCGAATTTTCTACTGTTCGGTTTAAAGGAGATGATGAAAAAGCAAAATCAGTTTATGTAGGCTATACACCTTTGTATGCCAATGATATTGCCGATGTTATTTTCTATTGTGCCAATACGCCGCCACATGTATGTATCAACGATTTGGTTATAACATGTACAGCACAAGCCAATAATTATGTTTTTTATAAAGAAGGCTGAGTAATCAATCCCTTCGTTGTACCTTTAACTATTACCAATAACGCTAAATAAACCATATGTTACAACGCATGCAATCACTTTGGCTATTTTTAGCAAGTGTTATTTCCTTTCTTACTATTAGCAGTAGTGTGTCCTTTTACAGCGGTAATAAATTGGTAAATAATGTTACCACTTTTGTTCCGCTCTATGCTACCCAAAACATCATCATTTTAATTCTCACCATTGTTGTGGCATCGGCTGCTTTAGTCATCATCTTTTTATATAAAGACAGAAAAATGCAATTAAAGCTAACCATAGCAGTATTAGCTGCCTCTTTCTTGTGGTTGTTTTTATATTATTTACAAACACAAAATTTCATCGTTGGTCAAGGCCGTTTAGACCTTACTGCTGTTGCTTATTTTGCCGTACCTATTTTGTTGTTTTTAGCGGCAAGAGGTATTTGGAAAGATGAACAATTAGTAAAATCTGTTGACCGGCTGAGATAGTACTTGCTCATAGCCACAAGTTGTACATATCACTAATATTAGGTAGTATGAATCTTTGCTATTCATCTAAATTTATATAACAATATTTCACAACACTAGTTTATTGATATTTATACTGGTTTGTCTCCGGGGGGAGATACAACACGGAAACCTTCACATACTTGTATGCTGAGGGTTTTGTGTTTAAGGACTTGTATCATCTAGTTATTACTGCTTCTTCAATACTTGGCTATAGGTTTCTATTGCTCTTTTACGGGCAAACTCATGCACCACTATGGGTTTCACATAATTAAAGCTTTCAAACTCAGGAACCCATTTACGTATATATCGCAAATCTTTATCAAATTTCTCTGTCTGTAACGTAGGATTAAAAACCCTGAAGTATGGTGCTGCATCGCAACCACTGCCACTTGCCCATTGCCAGCCGCCGTTATTGGCTGCAAAATCGTAATCTAATAATTGCTGGGCAAAATAGGCTTCGCCTTTTCGCCAATCTATCAATAAATGTTTGGTTAGAAATGAAGCCACAACCATCCTTACTCTATTGTGCATATAACCGGTAGCATTCAATTCTCTCATGCCGGCATCTACAATAGGGTAGCCTGTTTTGCCGGCACACCATGCTTCAAAAGCGGCCTCATCATTACGCCATTCAATTAAATCATATTCCGCCCTAAAAGCTTTGCCTTTACTGATATGTGGAAAATGCCACAAAATCATATGATAGAAATCTCTCCAGATTAATTCGTTCAAAAAACCTTCACTTAGCGGCATGCTTCGCCTTGCTAATTCCCGAATGCTAACCGTGCCAAAACGTAAATGTACTCCCAATTTAGAAGTGCCATTTATAGCCGGAAAATCTCTTTGTTCCTTATACTTTTTAATGATGGCTTCGTTCAACGTTGCAGCCGGAAAATCTCTTGCTACATCGGCCACAAAATCCATGCTTTCTAATGTTGGAATAGGCTTAGCAGCTTGCTGATAAAAGTTATTAAAATAATTAGATGTAGGGTAAGCCGCCAGATCTTTATCGGTTAATCTGGCTTTCCATTTTCTACTGTACGGTGTAAAAACAGTGTATGGTTTACCATCGTCTTTTACAACTTCTGATTTTTCAAAAATGACTTGGTCTTTATAACTGTTAAAACCGGCACCATGCGCTGCTGCTAATGCTGCAATCGTTTGGTCTCTGTCAATGGCATATTGCTCATAATCATGATTGGTGAAAATTTGAGCAATCGCATATTGCTTAAACAATTGAGTGAACACATCCTTCGGCGTACCATAATGTACTTCCATGGTAGAGCCCATGGTTAACAATTGTGCTTGCATGGCCATAATGGCATCATGTATAAATGCCACTCTTCTATCGGCCCTATTTTCTAAATCGTTGAGAATATGTGTATCGAAAATAAATACCGGCACCACCGGATGACCCGATAATAGAGCATGATACAATGCAGCATTGTCTGTAAGCCTTAAATCTCTTCTAAACCAAATGATGGAAACTTTCGGTTGCATGGTAGTTCAACAGTTACGATGTTTAATTGTTTAGATAGAATGGAGAATACAGGAGGTAGGAGTTAGAATACAGAAGATAGAAGATAGAAGATTGGAGGTAAGACTATTGACCCCCGACTCGTCGGGGCACTATCGACCATGGACCATTGACCATCAACTATTCACCACTCACTATTTTCTTCTTCCCTCTTTAGGAGATAGGGGCTCCCCAGCTCTTCTTCCTACGCCATTGCAACAATCCACCTAAGCCAAGAATCAACAATACAGGTATGGCAATATTGATAAACTGCCACAAACTTTTTTGGTCGGCTACTTTGGTTTTATCTAACAATCGCAGCGTAACATCTTTACTACGGTTTTCTAAAATCTTACTGTCACTCACCATATATTCTACACAGTTCAGAAAAAATTCTCTGTTGGCAAAACGATAGTTTTCAAACGGTATCGTACCCATTTCTCCCGGTCCGTTGGTTGGAGAAACTACATTGGTTAACAAGTCGGCATCAGACAATACAATTTGTTTACCTGCAACAGTAGCGCTAGGGGCAAAAGCCAAGCCGGTAGCTTGTTGCACCGAATCCATCAGCGCAGCAGACAAACGATTGGCAAATAAAGAACTAAACTTTCCTTCTAGCAATACTGCCACCGGCACAAAACTCTTATTGAAGCTGAGAAAATCTTCTTCGGTACGAACACTGTTTAAACTAACAATGGCCGGTGTACTTAACCTACGACTTGTAGTATCAGTAGCCAATAAAATGGTTTTGGTAATGCCGGGAGATTTGATGGTATCAATACTCGACGGAAAAATCGGCAACACTCGATCTAAATTTTTAGCAATAGGATGGCTGTTGCCAGTTGCTGCTAAAAATGGATAATAAGGCCAAGGTATGCGTTGCATTTGTGGCTTGCCATCAGGATTATACCCTGTTACCACCGGTATTTTAGCACAGTTTAAATCTTGCACTAAATCGTTGTTGATACGAACGCCATACTTAAATAAAATATCATCTATGTTTAAGTTGCGGTCGTACGCCGTATAATCAGCCTGACTACGCATTAAACTATCTAACTCTGCATGTAAGCGGTCAACAGCCCAAACAATTTTTCCACCTTGCATGACGTATTGATCCAATTTTAATTTGTCTGCATCGGTAAATGGCACGGTTGGTTTTACCATCAGCAGCAAATCAATTTCGTTGGCTTTGGGATAGGCTTTTTTCAAATCGAAAATGCCAAAGCGATATTCATTGCGTAAACTTTCTACCAAATCAAACACCGTATTATCCATCGGCTGACCGTTGCCAATGGCATAAGCCACCACCGGAATTTTGGTACGGGTTAATTTATCAATCGCATTGGTGAATTTAAACTCTAGCAACGCTTCGGCAGCATTACGAGTAGCTTCCTTATCTTCTTGTGGTACATCATTTACCACATTATAATTTTTAAATACGGTACGACTGCTTCTTAAGTCCACCGCAAAAGGCCGATAATTTTTGTAGAAGATTAATGCCGAAGGAATAATCATACGGCTTTGTTGCTTGTCGGCATCACCTTCGGTATTTTGTTCAAACACCACACCCAAGCGGCGCAAGCTATCATATAAGGTGTACTTTAATGTATCGTTAAGTTGAGCACCGGGTTGGTAAAATCGATATTCTAATTTGTTGCCGGCAATGGCTTTACATTCATCTAATAATTGCTCGGTTGCCAAACTTAATTTTTTGTAATCTGCCGGTAAATCGCCGGTTAAAAAAACTTCAATGCGTATAGTGCTGTCTATGTTTTGCAAGAGTTGTTTACTCGGCTCACTCAAGCTGAAACGCTGCTCCTGTGTTAAGTCGATACGATAATGCCAAGTAGCACCGGCAAATACCAATACCAACGCTATTACTACACTAATCAACCAATGTTTTCCCATGCTTCAGAATTATAATACATGCCAACTTCCAATAATCAATACTACATCCCATTCATCCATCCCATCCGTGCTATCCGTGTGCAATTCCTTCCCCCAAAATCATATCCCCAATTCCCAATTCCTCAATCCCTACCCCCCAATCCTCTGCATCGTCAATCGCAGAAACAAACCAATCACCACTACAAAATAAATCACATCACCGGTATCTACTACACCACGACTAATACTCTTATAATGAAACCGAATACCCAACATTTCTACATAATAGCCGGCACTGCCCAACAAACTACCTGCAGCATCAAAACCGGTATACAATAAAAAGCAAGTAAAACTGCCTGCCACAAATGCCACTACCGTATTAGCGGTTAAACTGCTTGTAAACACACCCACAGCGGTAAACAGTGCAGCCAATAAAAACAAGCCTAAGTAACTACCTGCGGTAGCACCCACATCTATGCCTGCGGTACCACTCAGTTGTTGTATGCTGATGACATACACTAACGTTGGTAACAAAGCGGTAAACACCACCAATATAGCACCCAAATATTTGCCGCCCACTAACTGACTGCTGCTCAATGGCAAGGTTTTAAGCAACTCAAAACTGCCGGTTTTTAATTCTTCGGCAATGGTACGCATGGTAATCACGGGAATAAAAAACAGCAATACCCAAGGGGTGAGTTCAAAAAAACCGTTGAGGTTAGCATAACCAAAGTCGAGTAAATTGGTATCGGGGAAAACAAATAGCAGCAATCCCAACAGCAGCAAAAAAGCCGCTACGGCTAAATAGCCAATGATACTATTGAAAAACTGATTCCATTCTTTTTTACATACTGCCCACATGGCTGTAAAACTAAGGGCTATTGTAAAATGTAGGCTGAAATTTTTTGCTAAAGTTCCCTGTCATTCCGAGAGTAGCGAGTAATCTGCTTGGGTTTCAGGTCTCAAGTTTCAGGTTTTGGGTTAATGTCATTCCGAGGAACGAGGAATCTGTCATTTTCAAGTTTCAGGTTCACAAGTTGAATTGTTCCATAGTTCTTTCCAGCTATGGACTGTAGACTTTCCTACACAACTTTAGGGGATGGGGGCTTTTACCACCAAGGCCACAAGGTTATCACGGAGGACACAACGAGAAGTATAAATGTTTAAGGGTTCACAAGTTCAATTGTTCAATAGTTCAATTTTTTGTGGTGGTTAGCCCTTTCTGGGTGGTGGGTAATGATTTCTTTGTGGTGGTAAGCCATTTCTGGGTAGTGGTGAATGATTTTTTTATGGTGGTTAGTCATTTCTGGGCGGTAGGGAATGAATTTTTAGTGGAGGTAAACCATTTCTGAGTGGTGGGGAATGATTTTTTGGTGGTGGCGGATGATTTCTAGTTCGGTAAAACCCCAATTCCTCCCCTCGGGGGAGGCTAGGAGGGGCTGCAAACCCCTATAAATGCTTAAACAGATTAAATTTTGCTTATAAATTGGGGTAAAAATTTTGCCACTGTGTAGATTTTACACAACTTTACATAGCCATTTTAAAAACGTACACTAAAAACGATTGCTTATGAAGAAGATTTTACTTCTCTTATTCTGTGTGTTTAGCACAGTTTTACTTTATAGTCAGTACAGAACGGTCTCTATGTCTGCTTCTGATAATAACGCAACTGCGTTTGGATCTTCTGGTACTATTGGAACTGATGGTGCAACTTACTATGTACATTGGGATAACACTTATTTATACTTAGGCTGGACTGGTGGTAACACCAACTACTCTTCTGATATGTATTTTGCCGCAATTGACACCGATCCAAATACAGATAACGGCGTTTCTGCTACGTTTAACGACGTAGGTTTTACTTCGGGGTCCGGTGTGAGGAAACCTGATTACTTAATGTTTTATGAAAACAACTCAACTTTCCATGGTTCACCGGCAACAAACGGAAATGCTTTTGAAAGATGGGGTAATAGCGGTGGTGCTTGGGCTTTTTTATCTAGAACTGGTGGAGATGATAATACATCATCTCAAATTGTATTTTCAGGAAGTGGTGGAGAAGTTAGGTTAAGAGTAGCATGGTCAGATTTAGGTAGCCCAACAAGAGGAACCGATAGACCTATTGCAATTACCATGTGGACTAATAATGCAACCGGCAACTTTATGTGGGGTAAATTCCCATCTCAAAACCCATCTGTTGGAGCAACTCCTAAAACCTTAACCCACAGTTTTATATTTTATAATACAGGTGATGGTGTAAATCCAAGTACTTCTTTTGTAGTTGAGAATAATACATTTACAACTTCAGATTTATCAGGTGCACAATCATTGGGTATTACTATTTCGGGCAATAGAAGTTTAACGGGTGCAACTTCATTTAATAGCAACCTTAATATACTTCCATCTTCTAGTTTAACGATTGGTTCAAATACATTAACACTAGCAAGTACAATTACGGGTTCAGGTACATTAGTAGGTAGTAGTACTTCTAACATAACCATGAATGGTTCAGGTTCTGTAGGTACATTAAATTTTTCTCAAACATCTGACGGCACATCCAACTTATTAAACAATCTTACTTTAAATAGACCATCGAGTGGTTCTGTTACATTGGGTAATAAATTAATTATTGCTAATACACTAACCCTTTCAGATGGTACGCTTACCACAGGTGGTAATTTGCATTTACGTTCAACAGCATCAAATACTGCTAGGGTTGCTGAAATAACAGGTACAGGTGCTATTTCCGGTAACGTTACTGTAGAACGTTTTATCAGTTCTGCAAGCAATCAAGCGTATCGTTTATTAACACCCGGTGTAACTACTTCTACTAACATACGAGCCAACTGGCAAGAAAATACCAATAATACAGCAACTGCTTATGGTAGTAACAGTAACCCCAATCCGGGTTATGGTACCCATATTACCGGTTCTGCTACCGGTGCTAATGGTTTTGATGCTACCACCGGTGGAGATGCAGCTAGTGCTAAATCTTTATACACTTATACGCCTGGTAATCCCGGTTCTTGGACGGCAGTAGCCAATACCAATGTAAATACGTTAAGTGCAACAACAGGCTATTTACTGTATGTACGAGGCAGTAGGAATGTAAACCTTACAGAAAATAATGCCCAAAATATTACCAATGGCACCCATGGCAATACCACTTTAAGGGCCACGGGTACGATAGCAACAGGTAATCAACCCTTTACCGTATCTGGTACCTTGAATCATTTTAGTTTGGTTACCAATCCTTATCCATCTCCCATTAATTGGGCCAATGTAATTGCAGATGCGGCAAATACTACAAAATTCGGAACATCTTATACCTTATGGGATCCAAATGGTGGAACAAGAGGTGTTTATGTTACTGTTAATACCGGCGGTATTGCATCAAGTGGTGTTGCAACGCAACATATACAAAGTGGTCAGGCATTTTTTATTCAAAATATTGATGGTTCAAGTACCACTTTTACCATCAAAGAATCGCACAAATCCACTACCAACAATATTGATGTATTCCGTACGGGTACTCAAAAAGAAATGTTGAGAGCAGGTTTGTATTTCACCCATACAGATAACAGCCGCAAACAAGCTGATGGAGTTGTAGCAGTGTACGACAATAATTACAGTGTAACCATTGACGGTGACGATGCTATGCAAATAGCCAACTGGGATGAAGATGTGGCTATCATAAGTAATAATAAAGAATTGAGTATTGAGAGTCGTCCTTTAGCCGATAATGGCGATACGATTTTCTTCAATATGGCTCGTTTAAGAGAAATGAACTACGAGTGGGAATTTGTTGCTGAAAACTTTAATGCACCCGGCTTAACGGCTTATGTGCAAGATGCGTTCACCAATACAGAAACAGCCATTAGCTTAAGCGGTACCACAGTTGTTCCGTTTACGGTAACCTCAAACGCAGCAAGTAAAGCAGCCAATCGTTTCAGGGTAGTGTACCGTACAAGTGGTGTTTTACCGGTAACGTTAACGAGTGTAAAAGCGTATCAGCAAAACAATGGTATTACTGTTAGTTGGAATACGCAAAGCGAAAGTGGTATGCAACAGTACGAGGTAGAAAAATCTGCCAATGGCACTAGCTTTAGCAAAGTAAATACTACACCTGCAAAAGCCGGTACTAGCAATAGCTACAACTACTTTGATGCTACACCTATTAACGGTGCTAATTACTATCGCATTAAAGCCATTAGCTTAAATGGCGATGTTAAATACAGCACTATTGTTGTGGTACGTTTGGGCGATAAAGGAACCACGTTAAGTGTATATCCTAATCCGGTAAAAGGCAATACCATCAGCATTGCATTAAACGGATTAAATAAAGGCAATTATACTTTGAGTGTGTTTAACCAGTTGGGTCAGCAAGTGTTGAATAGGGTAGTAGCCCACAATGGCGGTAATGCTACTCAAACTATTGATTTAGGTAAACTATCAGCCGGTTTGTATGAATTGCGATTGAGCAATGGCGAAACGGTGTTAACCGAGAAACTGATTAAAGAATAATTCATCCCCAAAAAAATCAAAGTATGAAAACGATACTAAAAACCATATTACTCTTAATCATATTCAGTGTACCTGTATTAGCCTTGGCACAAGGTGCACCACCCGATGATCCGCAAGATGCCCCAATAGACGGAGGTCTAAGCGTACTCCTTGCTGCCGGTGCAGCGTATGGGGTGAAAAGGATGAGGAAGGCGAAGCAAGACGACAGCAAATAGTCTGTCATCCCGACGAAGGAGGGATCTAATTATCTTTAAGTAAGATTCCTCGCTGCACTCGGAATGACAAACATAGACTGTCATCCCGACGAAGGAGGGATATAACAGTGAAGCCCCTATCCCCTAAAGGGGGAAAGAAGTGAATGGGTTATAAAATAAATACATCAAACCCCGACTTTGTCGGGGTTTTTACTTTGTGCCCTTTGCGAAAAAACTTTTGTGCCCTTTGTGGTAAAAAAACTTTGCCCCTTTGCGACTTTGCGTGAAAAAAACTTTGAGCCGCTTCGGGCCTTTGTGCCTTAGTGGCAGAAGTTCTATCTTCTCAGTTCTCCCAAATGATTGCTTCGTTCCTCGCAATGACGGTAACATTAAACAGCTTTATTTACTTTCTCGCTGTTTAGGAGGTGCCCTTCCTCCGCACCAATCCAAACCCATCTACCGTAATCAATTGCTCTGTTTGCAGGAAGGCTAAAATATCCCACAGTTGCTCTTTTTTAGCACCTGTTATTTGCTGAATTAAATCTTTAGCAGCAATGCCTTCATCAGGGATAGTTGCTAACATAGTTTGAGTGATTTGCTTAATAGCAACTTGCTGAAGCGTCTTTCTTTTTTGTGCTAAACAATGATCACAAATGCCGCAGGCTTTAACCGTTGTATCACCAAAATACGCAGCGAGGTAACTACTGCGACAAGCAGTTGCAGGCAAGTTGGTGAGGTATTGCAGCATGGCATCTATACGACTTCGCAATAATTGTTTGCGCTGGTGGTATTGCTCAAAATCAAGCAATAGAAATTCAGCAGGGGCTCGGTTTAATACAAATTGTATTTGCGGATTTTCTTTTTGTGCTTGGTAATGAATCATACCATATTGATGCAGTTGAGACAGTTGTTGCTTTACAACAGCTTCTTCTATTCGCAATAGCTTAGCCAATAATTTTTCACTTACCGAAACGGCATTATCAAAAATGCCGGCATAGGTACGCAGCAAAGTTTTGATCAACTGTTCTAAGAGTGGATTGTCTTTTTCAAACTGATGTAAGGTTTCTTTATCGGTTGTAAAATGAATTTGTGCCGGAAAGAATATAGATTCATTAAAATAAATATGTCCTTCTTGTTCCAATACTTTCAACACACTCATCACCAACTGTACATCTAATTTAAATAAGGAACAAAAGCTACTAAAGTCAAAGTCGAAATATTGTCCTTCGCCACTACCCACCGCAATTTGTAAATGATTGGCAAGTGATTGATATACTGCTTTAATAACGGGCACTTCAGGAAAACGAATGTCGGGTAGTGCTTTTAATGCTTTAACATCTAATTCGGTGTACAATAAAACGGCATAGGCACGGTGTCCATCTCTGCCGGCACGGCCAGCTTCTTGGTAATAATTTTCTACACAATCGGGCACATCATAATGAATCACTGTTCTTACATCGGGCTTATCGATACCCATGCCAAAAGCATTGGTGCATACGATTACCCTGGTTTGGTTACTAATCCAGGCGGCTTGTTTTTGATTACGTTCTTCTTGCGTTAATCCGGCATGATAGAAGCCGGCATTAATATGTTGCAACGCTAACAAATGAGCAATTTCTTTGGTGCGTTTTCTGCTGCTGCAATAAACAACTGCACTGCCCGGCACATGGCGTAATACATCAATCAGCTTATTGATTTTACTGTCTACTTTAAACACACTGAATGATAAGTTGGGCTTTTCGAATGATTGCTTAAATATTTGTGGGTCTGACAGTTGAAGTTTGTCACAAATATCTTGTTGTACAGTTGGCGTTGCTGAAGCCGTTAACGCTAAAAATGGTACTTGTGGTTTATGTTGTTTTAATTTGGCAATGCGTAAATAAGGAGGCCTGAAATCGTATCCCCATTGCGAAATACAATGGGCTTCATCAATAGCAATGAGATTAAGATCTAATGCCGGTAAATATTCTAGGAATAAAGCAGTTTCTAATCTTTCCGGCGATACATATACAAACTTATAATCACCATGTGTAGCTTGTTTTAGCGTTTGTTTTACTTCGTAATGGGTTAATCCACTGTGGATGGCTACGGCGCTAATGTTTTTTTTGTGTAAGTTTTCTACTTGGTCTTTCATTAATGCAATCAATGGCGAAATCACCAGACAGATGCCTTCTTGCATTAAAGCTGGAACTTGAAAACAAACTGATTTTCCACCACCGGTGGGTAGTAACGCCAAAGCATCTTTACCTGCAAGCACTGCATGGATAATGGCTTCTTGCTTACCCCGAAATGCTGAATAACCGAAATATTGTAAAAGGATTTCTTGTGGTGAAGGCATTGGGTGAATGGTGAGTGGTGACCAATTTGTTTTATAAAATACTTTATTTAGTTGTGGTGTTGATTAATCCGGTTAACATTTTTAAAGTAGACAATAATTCAACTCCGGTTTCTTCTAAATGACTTGGCGGAAGGTAGTCTAAATCCACTATCGTTTCTAAGGCTGCATCTATTCCAATTACAGACCCTCTTGCAATTTCATAGTATCTTTTTCTTTCTTGCATCGAAAATCTGGAACTGCCTTCTGCTATATTCAACTTGATAGACAAAGCTGCTCTCCTTATTTGCGTAACGAGTATATATTTTTCATCCGCAGGAAGTTGTTTTGTAACCAAATAACAGGCTTTCACTAATTGTCTTGCATGTTGATATACTTCAAGGTTTTTATGTTTTAGCTGTAGAAACATAATCAATGGTTTTAATGCAATTTAATTGATTAGCTCACACCACTTTCTTAAAATTCAGTCGTATGCTATTCACTGCTAATACTACATCACTCAAACCCATGATTAAAGCGCCAAGGGTTGGACTTAAAAAGCCTAATGCAGCAACTGGAATAGCAACAATATTATACGCAAATGCCCAGAATAAATTTTCTTTTATAGTAATGTATGTATGTCTGCCTAAACCTAAGGCCAATGGCAAATTCTTTAAACCATGATTCATTAAAACAACTTGAGCACTTTGCATAGCTACTTGTGTAGCTTCGCTTAATGAAATACCTACTGTTGCTTTTGCTAGTGCCGGTGCATCATTAATACCATCGCCAACCATAGCGGTTGGGGCTAATGTATTCAATCGGTCAATATGGGCTAATTTTTGCTCGGGACTTTGTTCTGCAATCACAGTATCAATACCCAATAATTGGGCTACTTTATCGCTTTTTGCTTGTTGGTCGCCACTCAATAAAATAGTGGTAATGCCTTTAGCTTTCAATGTTGCAATGACAGTTGCTGCCTCGGGTCTAATTTCATCGGTCACATCTATCCAACCAATTAAGGCATTATTTTTCAATACATATACATTGTGATTGTTGTCGTTGGTTAAAGATGATATATGTTTATAAGCAACGGCTTCAAAATAGTTTCCTTCTTTATCTGTTGCTTTCATTCCTACGCCTTTCACTTCTTCGATAGTTGCCCAACGGATATCGTCTTTTGTTTTCCAACGCTGACTAATGCACCTGCCAATAGGATGGTTAGAATATTTTTCTAATGAAAAAGCAATGCGTTTAAACTCATCTGTCTCAATCGTAGTATTAAAATCGGCAATATTGAAATGCCCTGTTGTTAGTGTGCCTGTTTTATCGAATACTACTTGTTTAATGTCTTTAAAGATTTCTAAACTTTTTGCATTTTTAAACAGTACACCATTTTTGGCAGCTCGGCCTAAACCAACTGCAATAGCAGCGGGTGTAGCCAAGCCCATTGCACATGGACAAGAAATGACCAACACTGCAATACTTCTCAATAAACTATCACCAAAACTATGAGCTCCAAAAAAATAATTGAGCAATAAAGTAAGTACAGCAATGCCTACTACAAGCGGAACAAAAATGGCACTGATTTTATCGGCCATTTGTTGTACGGGTGGTTTTTCGGTTTGAGCATTTTTAACGAGTTTCAAAATATTCGCCAACACCGTATCTTCTCCCACCGCAGTTACATAAGCTTTGATGGTACCGCTTTCTATCATACTTCCACCAATCAGCTTATCATTCATTTGCTTCACTATCGGAACACTTTCTCCTGTAATGATGGCTTCATTCACACTTGCTTCACCCCATAAAATTTTGCAATCCATGGGGACAGGTTCTCCATTCTTAATCAAGATTAAATCACCCACTTTTAAACTCGTACTTTCTACCGGAAAAATATGTTCTTCATGCTTATCATCATAAGCAATCATATTTGCCATCGTTTTTTGTGCGGTGGCTAATTTGCGTAAAGCGGCTTGAGTGGTTTCTACCGATTTATCTTCCATCCAATTACCCAAAAACACCAATGTGATGGTAGTAGCTGCCGTTTCAAAAAACAGAAACTCTTGTGCTTTGCCAATGATTAATCCGTATAAACTATAGCCAAAAGCGGCTGTAGAACCCAATGCAATCAATACATTCATATTGGGTATGCCCGACATTAAACTACGTACTGCACTTTTGCCAAAATAAGACATGCCTACCACATACACCGGAATGGTTAATCCCAATTGTACCCAAGGATTCATTAAAAAATGAATGTGAATGCCGGGTATCATGTGCACCATTAATGGTGCTGTAAAAATGATGCAGAAAACAAAATGTTGTAAATGATTTTTGAATAAAGGTTTTTTTGTTTTTCCATCAGTATGGCCTTGCACTTTGTAGCCAAGGTTGTTGATGCCATTGGCTATTTCAGATGTATTTACATTAGGAGCAGCATCAAAACTTACATCGCCACCAATAAAATTGACACTTACATTTTGAAGTCCTTTATCGGTTAAGAATTTATTAATCGAAAGTGCACAATTGGTGCAACTCATGCCTTCTACTTTCAGGTTCACTTTTTCAGTTTCCATAACATCTGCTTTAAACACAAAATTACCGCTTTATTAAGGCGGTAAATTTCTAAGACGGGAATATCTTCGCAACATGGTTGAAAGAATGACGATTGACACTATTGCAGCAACGGCCGAAAAAATTTGGCAAGCCTATGCATCTTACAAAGTTTGGGCCTTTCATGCCCCAATGGGTAGCGGTAAAACTACATTCATTCATGCCCTTTGCGAGGTGTTGCAGGTGAAAGCTATAGTGAGTAGCCCTACATTTGCCATCATTAATGAATATCAATCTCCCATTGCCGGTACCATTTATCATATGGATTGGTATCGGTTAAAAGATGAAGAAGAAGCGATACAAGCAGGTGTAGAAGACGCATTAGAAAGCGGTCATTTGTGTTTGGTTGAATGGCCAGAACAAGCTGCCGGACTTTTGCCGGAGGTGGTGCTGCATGTTTACTTGAGTACTACAGACAATTTAAATGAAAGAGAGATTTCTATACCCTAATGATCAATCGATTCTGCTAGCCCAATAAAATCAAGTAATTTTAACCAACAAATCGAAAAATAACTGCTATGGCCACCACAAAACCATCTATTAGTCCCTCATTTAGTTACGAAACATTAGAGGAAACTTTAGATGTGAAGCCTGAAGGAATGAAACTCGATATCGGCATTCCAAAGGAAATTGCGTTTCAAGAAAATCGTATTGCACTTACTCCCGATGCAGTTGGGGTAATGGTACTCAACGGTCATAAGGTTATTGTGGAGCACAATGCCGGCACCGGAAGTCATTTTAGCGATAAAGATTATAGCGATGCCGGTGCAATTATCAGTTATGATAAAACTGAAGTATATAAAGCGCCGCTGTTGGTAAAAAGTGCACCTGTTGTAAGTGAAGATTTGCCTTTGTTACAACTCAATCAAACCATTATTTCTCCCATTCATCATTCTGCGTTGAAAAAAGAAATTGTAGAAAAGATGATGGAGAAACGTATTACCGCGTTGAGTTTTGAGAATATGAAAGATGATAGTGGTACTTACCCCATTGTACGCAGTATGAGTGAAATTGCTGGTAGTGCCTTGATGCTGATTGCAGGCCAATATTTAAGTAGTTTTAATAAAGGCAAAGGGGTGTTATTGGGCGGTATTAGTGGTATACCGCCAACTAAAGTTGTTATTATTGGTGCAGGCATTGTTGGTGAATTTGCTTGTAGAAATGCTTTAGCTTTAGGAGCATCGGTTAAAGTGTTCGACAATAATGTATATCGTTTAAAACAATTACAAAATAATTTGGGTCAGCGAGTTTGGACTAGTGTGTTAGAACCTCGAATTCTTGCTAAACAGTTGCGTACTTGCGAAGTAGCAGTGGGGGCTTTGAGCAATGAATTTGGTAGAGCACCGGTAGTGGTGAGTGAAGAAATGGTTGCTGCCATGAGGCCGGGTAGCATCATCATTGATGTGGCAATTGACCGTGGCGGATGTTTTGAAACGAGTGAATTAACCAGTCATGAAAATCCCACATTTGTAAAGCATGGTGTGGTGCATTATTGTGTGCCCAACATTCCAAGCGGCTTTGCCCGTACAGCTAGTCAGGCTATCAGCAATGTGTTGATGCCACTTTTGTTGCAAGTAAGCGATGAAGGTGGATTTGAAGAAATTGTTTGGCATAACTTCAATATGAGAGAAGGTATTTACCTGTTTAAAGGAGCGTTGACAGATTTTTACATCAGTCAAAAGTTTGATTTGAAATTTACTGACTTGAATTTATTGATTGCCAGCAGAAGATAATACATTAACCTTTCTTAATATTGATTTGTCGTCGTTTTTGTTTGATTAAAAAGTCGTTTTTTATTTCATCGTTATTGATGAGGTCAATTGTTTTTACCGGGTCAGCTGCCTTGAATTTTTCATCAATGGCATTTTGATTGATTGACAGAATGTATTGGTCTGCCGGAAGGTTAATGTAGTATTCTCCATCTACATTGGTAAGCGTTGAAAATGTAGTGCCATCTTTTCCGGTTGCTGTAATTCTTATGCCTTCTACCAACATATTGATATCACTCTTGTCATCCTTGTCTACAATAATTCTTCCCGAAACCACTTTACCTTTCTTGAATGGAATGTATATGGTTTTATTGCTGACGATAGGAATTTTTTGTTTAAAACCTTGCACCGGTATCCATCCTCTTAAATTACTGATGGTGCTTAAGTCCATATCAAGAAATGATTTATTAAAATTTTTTAGCTGTAGTCCTCCATTCTTATCCGTTTCAACCAAAGTATTGTTCACATAGATTCTTACATTGCTTACTACATCATCTGTTTTGTCTTTAATATTGTTGCTCTCGGCGTCTTTATAAAAAACGATTTGAATATTCCTCATGCCTTTAATTGGAGCATAAGGCATTTTGAAAGCCTTTCTTACAAATACATTAAAAGTAGATGCTTGGCCTGTTTTTAAATCAACGTTGGTATTAGTGCCTGCCGCAAAACTATTGTCTGGTTTTTGCCACAATATATTACTGATGAGATAAGTATTGTTATCTGCTAATGGTTTGCTAATGGCATAGTTTACTTGTGTTCTTACAACTAGGTTCCATTTTTTTAGATGTAAGTTATGGTATGGCGCCAATTGTAATCTGGAGAATTTTTGTTGATCAACTGCAAATAGCTTGATTTCAAAATAGTAATAAGGACCCATATCATATCTAGAAAACAAACCAAAATTTTTATATTGAATATTGGCGATATTATACATGGAGAAGAACGGTTTTACTTCGGGTCTCTCCGGAATTTTTACAAAACCAATATTGTTAAACACTGTAATCTGCCATTTATCTTCCAACCCCCAAAAAAATTGTGTTGTCAATTTATTCATGTTGGCTTTAAAGCTATTGGCACTATCTTGTTGTTGTATAAAAATGCCAGGTAAAAAGGTGAGGTTGAATCCATTGTTACTCCAACCTAATCGGCCACTAATATCTGTATTTTTATAATTGAAGAATGGCGCTATAGCAGAATCGCCCAGCAACAATGTGGGTTGGTGATTACTTATGTCAACAAAAGAACCGACATTAATTTTTTTGATTTGCCAACGAATATCATGTTGGTATTGTGTAAAACCTTTATTTAAACCGGGGTAATTTTTGCTCGAATTGGAGAGTTGTACATTGGCTGTAAAATCGCCATTCGTTTTTTCAAAGTGTAATCCGGCGAAACTACCCGGTAATGCTGTGTCTAAAATTGGCTTCGACACTTTTTCTGTTCCCAAACCAACTTCGGCCCAAGCTTTTACGCCTTTTGCAATATCCCATACTAATTTGTTTTGTGAGAAATAGCTATTGATGTTTTCTATATGATCTAAATTGGCAAAACTATTGCTTTCAAGTGCTAGTACTTTACTTATTGGCGTATTCAGTTTTACGCCCAATTGGTCGGTATTGCCTAATCTACTTTTAATGTACATGGCCTCATAATAAAATTCTTTCGTAGGCATGTATCTTGTTTTAATACCGTCACCATTAATTAAGAAATTATTGAACTCCTGCATGGTGCCAATTTGAAATTGCCAGTTCTTAGTTTTATAAATAGCAGAATGGATGCTGGTATTATTACGATATTTACCAAAATAATTATCTGATTGATACGCTAGACTTAGTTGGCGGTTGCCTTTAAAATCGAGATTTCCAAATAAACGCACAAAAGCCAATGGATTACCGCTAAATATGTTCATCGTATTCAATTCAGCGGTTAGCGGTATGGTATGCCAACGATTAAAATTGTCGACAAATACATTGCCTACTCTTACAATTTTTTGAATCAATAATTTTCGATCACCGGCGCCATTTTCTAGGGTGATGGTTATTTCTTCATTTCGTATTTGATCTAATTGTGATCCGTTTAAGGCTAATTGAATTTCGGCCATTTTGCTTTCTCCGGGATTCAACTCAATAAAATATTTGGTTTTACTTACGTTGAGCGGTAAGTTGGTTTTAAAGTCGAAAAGGTATTTGTCTCTAGCATTGCCATTGTTCTCAACCTTAATGTAGAACTCAATTTTTTTGGCATCTCCGGGTACTACTAAATGTTGTTGCGGTAAAGAAGCCTTCCACTTTAATGATAATTTTGGTTTAACCTTAAACGAACTGTTGTAACTAATTTGAAGTTCAGGTGCAGTGAGTTGTACCTCGAATGGCTGCCAAGTGTTGAGGCAATTATTACGCTGCATGCCCGAAAATCGGATCGGAATAATTTGCGATTGTTGTGGCAACAGTGTAATTGTGGTTTCAGCATTACCAAACACACTCACAAAGCAGGGTATGGTAAACTTGTATTGCAGCACAATCGGTTGGGCAGTAATATTGGTCAGCGTAACATTGTTGAATGCAAATTTTCCTTCTTCAGATTCTACAGAGTCTTTTAAGAAACGAATGTTAAGTCGGTTATTAAAGGGGTTAGGGTCTTGTGCCACTATTGTTGTACTACAACAAAGCAGAAAAATCAAGGTGGTAATATAATACCTGAATATGTACGGACCTTGTTTTACAATCATCTGGTAAAACAAAAATATAGCCCTTTGTTGTAACAACTGCTGTTCTTTAAGCCTTGTGGGTTATTATTTGTTAAACTAAGGCAGATATAAACCAACTGTTAATAATGCAGTATTCTAGTGGTATTATAGTTGGGTGGCGGTATAAATAATATTGGCAGTATATGTGCCGGCATCATAGTTAAAACTAGGTGTTGCACGGTAGGCAAGGTTAAATGTTCTAACGCCTCTGTTCTGATTGGTGATAAGGTTGATATTATTGGTAGATAAATTGAGAAAGGTACTTTGTGTAGAAACCCTCACAGCAAGCACTCCACTTACCGGCATTGGAGTGGTAGAAGCACTAGCAAAATGTGTAGTAGCAGATTTTACCGTAATATTAAAACGCCTATTCGATCTAACTCTAATTGTAGCTGCATTGGTATTCGATAAACCGTTTTGATAATGAGTGGCTGTTGAGAAAGAGAAGCTAACTGCTTGCCCACGGGTGAAGGTAATTTCAATAGCATTGGTCAATCCAAGTGAAACATTGTGGTTAATGTTGGCAGCTGCCCTCGGTTGGCAGTACCCTACAGTAGCAGTACATAAAAATAAAATAAAGAGAATAGTACTTCTCATAGAAAATTGGATTTCATTTCTATATCCTAAAACGATGCCAGAGCTATCTTATTGTCAAAATTGGAAATTTCCTTTTTTGAAAAGTATAGCATTATTCACCTCAATTAATTGAAAATCAATTAATTGGGAGTTTGTTTTTTCTGATCAAAAAAATGTGGAGTTTGCTTAGGTAATATTATCCCGAATATGTTTTTTCTCATATTGGGAAAATGAGGTCGTTCAGTGGGATTATTGGATTGGAGTTATTCTTTTGTACTGATGGGTGACGATGAGGCAGCTTTGATAACATTTAATTGAAAAAGAGTTGCTTCAATCAACTCACCAAATTTCCTTTCGTTAAAAAGAGCAAAAAAACTACTGCTGCGTTGCCGTGTAAATGATGTTAGCTGTATATGTTCCGGCCTCATAATTAAAGCCAGGATTAGCTCTATAAGATAAGTTGAAGTTAGAAATTCCTTTGGTTTGATTGCTTAATAATATTGCATCTACTGTAGAAATTCCCATGAATTGTCCTTGCGGAAAAACTCTTACCGATAGTATTCCGGAGACAGGCATATTTGTAGCGGAGTTACTTACAAAATGGGTAGAAGCTGATTTAACCGTAACGTTATAAGAAGCTGATGAACGTACACGTAGTGTTGCAACATTATTGGTGGTAACACCATTTTGATAATTATCTGAGTTGTTGAAATTGATGCTCACATTTTGTCCTCTGGTAATTGTGATTTCAATGGCATTTACTAATGTAAGCGATACATTATGATTGATCTGTGCCGTTCCGCTTTGCTGGCCCATACCTTTTAATGCGGTGATGATGATGAATAACAGAAGCAGATGCTTTTTCATAAATGTGAAATGGATACTTGGTAATTCGATAGAATATTGGATCAAATGAAATCAAGAAGAAGGTTGTCATAAGACAACCTTCTTTGTTTATTAATAATTAGTTCTGAGTAGCAGTATAGATAACACTTACAGTGTAAGTACCTGCATCATAGCTAAAACCTGGTGTAGCTTTATAAGATACATCGAAGTTGTTTACACCACGAGCTTGGTTAACCAATAAATTTTGGTCAGCAGCAGTTAACCC
>CALRQJ020000008.1:0-187304 GCA_943370285.1 Methylophilus rhizosphaerae
TTTATTTTTTTTATTTTATAATATTGTCAATGTAACTGGTCAAAATACAATTTTTACGCCTCGAAAAGTTGTATTTAAAGAGTTTACAAATATTTCTGAAGAAGGGAAAATACAATTCTCTATGCTAAGAAATAAAATGGTTGATACAGTTAATCGCAGACAAGGCGAAGATTCAATGGCACAAGTTTTTGGTGGAATCATGGGGGAATTTATGCAACTAGATTTATTAAAAAAAGACAGTACCCAAAGATTGAATATAGTTTTTGAAAATGACTCACTTTGGCGCTATTCAACAAGATATAACCAAATTATTGATAATAAAACACTTTTGGATTTTTGGCAACCAAGAGGGTATCGAAAGGATTCTATACAAAATGCAAGCTTAAAAGGTATTAAAAATGATAGTGTTACCATTTCGGTTTTCAAAAACGATACAAAAAGCATACTTGGTATTTCATGTTATAAAGTAGTCATCGTTAAAAAGGAAAAGTTAGATGCAGATTTGTCTTTTTTAAAGTTGGGGGATGATATTTATGAAATGTATGTTTCGGATGATATTCATTTACCATTATATGCTGTCAACTATTTATCAATAGATGCCAACTTTTTTCCACTTGAGATTATTCATTGGAATGCTTATATGAGCGGTATCAAAGACGTAACTATTGCACAAGCTATCTTACGGTAGTAAGTATTTAATTAGTAATCCACCGATTTTTTGAATTTTTTCTTACAACATCCCCTCATCTGCAAAACTGTAATAACCTTCATCACTTACAATAATATGGTCCATTACGGTAATGTCTAAAAGTTTAGCGGCGGCAACAATTTTTCTGGTAATGTCTTCATCTGAACGGCTTGGTTTTACATTACCACTGGGATGATTATGGGATAGAATAATGGATGTGGCTTCTTGTTCCAATGCTTTTTTTAGAATGACTCTCGGGTCTGCAACCGTTCCGGTAATGCCCCCTTCGCTAATAATTTCGTAATGCTTAATCACATTGGCTCGGTTGAGAAAAACAACAGCAAATACTTCCTTATTCTTGTATTGTAATTTGGCTTTAAGAAAATGTGCTATATCGCTGCTGCTTAACACTTTTTCTTTCTTTCTATCGGTGGCTTCTCGGCGTTGTCCCAATTCTAAAGCGGCAACAATGGAAATGGCTTTGGCTTCGCCAATACCTTTTACTTTCAGTTGTAAAATTTCTTTTACTCCCATTCTACCCAACTGATGTAAGTTATTATTGACGGCAGCCATCAAGTCCATACAAACCTGTACGGCACTTTTATCTCTGGTACCGTTGTTAATTAAAATGGCCAACAATTCTGCACTGCTTAGGGCTTCCGTACCTTTGGCGATTAGTTTTTCTCGGGGTCTGTCGTCTGTTGCCCAGTTTTTAATAGACCTATTTTCCATATCGGTTGATTTACTGCTCCAAATTAATAAAAATTATCATAAGGGTAACAGTTTCGCACAATGTATTCAGATGTCAGGCAACTTATAAAATTTGCTGCGGCTCAAAAACAGATTTAAGGTTGCATATAGCTATCTTCGCAGCACACTTCATGAATACTATGAACCCCTCCGTAAAAATCTTCTCTGGAACCGGTTCGCAGGAACTGGCCAAAAAAATTGCAGAGCGTTTTGGTGCGCCACTCGGTAAAGTCAACATTCAAAAATTTAGTGATGGTGAGTTTCAACCCATCTTTCTAGAAAGTATTCGTGGCGATTATGTGTTTCTGATTCAGAGCACTTTTGCGCCAACCGATAACTTAATGGAATTGTTGTTGATGATTGATGCTGCCAAAAGAGCAAGTGCCCATCGTATTGTTGTTGTTATTCCTTATTATGGCTATGCCAGACAAGACCGAAAAGACAAGCCCCGTGTGGCTATCGGCTCAAAACTCATTGCTACTTTATTACAAGCAGCAGGGGCACATCGGGTGATTACTATGGACCTACATGCGCCGCAAATTCAAGGTTTCTTTGATATTCCGGTAGATCATTTAGATAGCTCGGCCATCTTTATCCCATACATTGAACAATTACGTTTACCCAACCTTACTTTTGCGGCACCCGATGTGGGCAGTACTAATAGGGTTAGAGAAATTGCCAGTTATTTTAATGCCGAAATGGTCATTTGCGATAAGCACCGTAAAAGAGCCAATGAAATTGCCAGCATGGTGGTAATTGGTGATGTTGCCGATAGAGATATTGTATTGATAGATGACATTTGCGATACCGGCGGAACCTTAGCAAAAAGTGCCGGATTACTGAAAGATAAGGGTGCTAGAAGTGTAAGGGCTTTTTGTACACATCCTGTACTAAGCGGAAAAGCCTATGAAAACATCGAAAACAGTGTGTTAGAAGAATTAGTGGTTTGCGATACGATTCCACTAAAGCAGGAAACCAGTAAAATCAAAGTGATTTCTGTGGCCGATTTGTTTGCTATTGCCATTCGTAACGCCTATGAAAACAGAAGTATAACTAGCCTGTTTATTCATAGCCAATTAAGAGGAAGAGATAAATAGAAATTGATTTAAATCATTGATAAATAATAAGTTAAGTGGTATTTTCTAACCCAAAATACCACTTTTTCTTTTCGATGGATGAGCTTCGATGCTGCGTTTTCGAGCAACCCTGTCAAATAATCGCAAAAAATCGGCTTATAATGGCTGTTCTGCCTTACCTTCGCCGTCCAAAAAATTTAAACAATGAAAACAATTACCATCGAAGGACAACTGAGGACCGAAATGGGCAAAAAAGCCACCCGCCAACTTCGCTCTCAGGAATTAGTGCCTGGTGTAATTTACGGGGGTGCCAAAGAAGTATCATTTGCTGCTTCGGCCAAGGCGTTTAAGCCAATCGTTTACACCGGAGAGTTTATGAAAGCAAATGTTATCGTAGACGGAAATACCTACGAGTGCATTTTGAAAGATTTGCAATTCAACAAAGTAACTGATGAGTTAATTCACGTTGACTTTTTAGAATTAGTTGCCGACAAGAAAGTGGTTGCTGATTTGCCGCTAAAGTTAACAGGTGCACCTGCCGGTGTTAAAGCTGGTGGTAAATTAGTTACTAAAATCAAGTCTTTAAAAGTAAAAACCCTTCCTAAATACTTGAAAGAAGTAATTGAGTTGGATATTACTAATTTAGAATTGAACGGAAACGTTAGAGTAGAAGATGTGAAAGAAGAAAACATGGAAATTTTAAACTCTCCACGTATTCCTATCGCTTCTATTGTAATGACTCGTCAGTTGAAGCAAGAAGAAGCTACTAAAGACGATAAGAAGAAGTAATACAAAAAAGATAAAAGCTCAAAAGCCCGGAACAATTGTTTCGGGCTTTTTTGTTAATTTTTTCTTTCAAAACTTATGGTTATCTACATTAACATTATATAAGATAGCCGCTCACTATATTCGCACAACGCAATTCAAAAAAACGGATTGCTATCAGCCCCGGTTGAATCTGTTTACAGGTTTTGCAGGGGCTGAGTCAATGATAGGCATTACTGAAATGTATAGCGAAAACCGAGAAACAAACGAATGCCCTGATTGGGGCCGTACACATAGTTTGGATCGAAGGTTAGGGCATTGGGATTGCTTGGTGTAGCTATCACACCACCGTTAGTATCAAAATCTACTTGCTTATCAAATGGATCATGGCTACGGGCTATGATGAATGGATTGGCTTTGTTGGGAGTCCAATTCAGTAGATTCTTTACACCACCATATAATTCTGTTTTGTTAGCCCATTTTTTTGATGCTTGAATATTCTGAATGCTCCATAATGGCGATTCTTTTTTTCTAGGGTCTAATTCGCCCAAAACCGGTAATAACATAGAGCCATAAAAATTACCGGTATAATCAATGCTAATATTATGATTGAAGGTATAGCTGAGTGACCAAGTGCCTGTTATTTTTTCGGTTAATAAAGGCCTTGTACGCTCTGTTAATCCGGTAGATTTGTTTATCTCTCGTTTATACACATCCATTATTGTAATTCCTGCTAACAGCTTTAAGCGATGGCCAAAACTCCAATCGGTATTGATGGTAATACCTTTAGATACAGCATTGCCATCAAGATTGTTATAAATAATTTGGTTGACATTGGTGGTATAATCAGGGATAATTTGATTGGTAAAATAAGTGTACCATGCAGCAATATCAATCCCTACAAAAGTATTTCTCCAACGCATTTTTTTAGCATAATTCATATTGACATTATAACTCTGTTCGGGTTTGAGTTTATCTACAATCACCACTTGTCTAGCACCGGTTAGTGCGGCATGGTCTTCAGTAAATAAATTCACTACTCTAAATCCGGTTCCGGCATTTAATCGAATGATATCAGTATTTGGAAGTGTTAATTTCCATGCTATTCTTGGGGTAACAATATTGCCATGTCTTTGATCATAATCGTAGCGTAACCCTGCCAATAAAAGTTGATTGACATTGAGTTTCCATTCATTTTGAATGAAAATTCCAGGTAGTATGATATTATCGGGTTTATTGATTTGTTTATTAGTATCGACAGTGGCAGTTGTGTTGTCATCATAAAAATTGTAACGGGTAGCGATGCCACTTAGTAATGTCCAATTTTTTGAAATCGTTTTATCCCAAGTGAGTTGTGCAAATGCAATGTGTTGCTTTGCCATAAAAGCAACTGTTCCGTAATAGGAATTTTGATGGTGATAATTGTATGATGCTGAAAGACTTATATTTTCTTTTCCTGGTAAGTCGTACTTTCCTAATAGTTCAACCCTTGAGGTATAGATACTTTCGCCGTAAATACTATCTGTACCACGCCAAGTTTTATTCCAACGCATATCGCCACCCCATCGGTCTTCATAAAAATACCTTGCTGCAATATTGGCTACTTTGTTTTCTTTCCTATACCAAGCTATTTTATTAAAAAGTGATATGCGTTTTTGTAGCGTCACGTCAGTAAATTGATCGTTGTTATTGTCAACCGGGTTACTGTAATTGAATAATTGTAATCCACTTAACACAGTTGCAGATTTTCCCATTAGCCATTTTCCACCAACATCAATACTATGTTCGCCGTAAGTGTTGGTGAAAATATCTGCATTGAAGGCAGCTGCTTTTCCCGGACTTTTGGTAATGATATTGATTAAGCCCCCTACTGCTTCGGAGCCATATAATGATGATGCCGGGCCTTTTACAATTTCAACTCTTTCAATCAGTGCATTGGGAATACCGCTTAAACCATACACGGTAGATAATGAGCTTACGATGGGCATTCCATCAATAGTTATCATCGTGTAAGGACCTTCTAAACCGTTGATATGAATATCTCCTGTATTGCAAATATTACAGTTGAGTTGTGGTCTTACGCCGTTAACATTTTGCAAAGCATCAAATAAACCGGGAGTAGGATTTTTTCTAAAGAATTGTGGGGTGAAAATTTCTACTTGTACCGGACTAGCACTTACTGCAATAGGTTTTAATGTGCCGGAAACGACTACTTGGTCTAACGTATTTTCAGTTGGTGTTAAGGTGATGGTGAGATTGATATTTTCAGAGCCTGAAACGGTGATTTGTTTTTGATAAGGAAAATAACCAACTGCTGAAATCTCAATGGTATAATTTCCTTCGGTTAGACGGTCGATTTGAAAGTTGCCATTTTTATCACACAATATTCTTTTATCTGTACCACGAATGGTAACTGTAGCAAACTCAATGCCTTTGCCTAAACTTGTTACTTTTCCGGTAATGGAAAAAGGCTTCTCCTTTGGGTTGTTGGCAATTGCGGCGATGCCAATCAAAAAGCACAGAAAAAGTAAAAATTTGTATTTCATTTTTAGTCTTGTCTAAAAAATAGTTTCGACAAACATAAAGCTAATTTTTCGGGTTTAAAAAATATTTGGTAGCTGATTTTATATCAAAAGCACAAATGCCATCCAAGGAGGATAGCATTTGTAGTGTAGGAAGTTGATTATCAGTATGTTTAAAGCTTTATTGATAGGCCTGCTGTAACAAAGGACGGTAGCCCAACTTTAATTCCTTGTGGCCTACGAGATACAATAAATCTTTCGTTGGTGATGTTTTTAGCAGAAATGGAGAGGTTGATTTTCTGTTGCTTTAATGGTAAAATCGCAGTGGCATCAACAATAAATCTGCTGCTGATTTTTCCTGTTAGGCCATTCGCAGTAGGTTCAATGCTGTTTAATTCATCTGTAAATTGATTATCGGTATAATTTCCAAACAATGCAATGCTCCAACCTTTCTTAGCAACAAATGAGATATTGGTATTGCAAATCCATTCCGGTGCATAGGTTAGATTATTGCCATTAATATTGATTAAATTACCATTCTTTTGAATGAATCGATTGTCATCAAATTTAGATTGTACCCAAGTTATATTGGCATCTACGGTTAAGGAATGTGGTTGTTTTAACCACTTCAAAATATCAACTGATGTAGCCATTTCTACACCTTGGTGTAAAGTAGCACCGCCATTGGCAATGCCTATTGCATTTTGATTGCCTGATGATTGCGAAATAGGAATAATTTGATTGCTAAACTGCATCATAAATGCGGTGGCTTCAAACCACCAAATGTCATCTTTATTGGCTCTTATGCCCAATTCATAATTCAAACTTTGTTCTTCTTCAATATCAATAGCAAAGCCTGTTGTGGTAATGGCATCTTTTGTTCTTGGTGGGGCAAACCCTTTATGAACACCGGCAAAAACCGTCGTATTTTCATTGACTTGAAAATTAATGCCAACACCGGGTATTAATGCAAATACAGTATTGTTAGCGCTAACTAAAGTATCGGCAGTTACGGTTGCATTATTGATAACAAAACGACCTCTATTTATTTGTCTCTGGTAATTAAATTGTTCCATTCTTATACCTGCATGTGCCGACCACTTTTTTGAAAGTTGCATTTTATCTTGGATATATGCACTTGTAGCAAGTCCACTTCTTATTTCATCATCTCTTAAATCACCTGCTGTTGCATTCGCTTTTCTGCCAACAATAAATTGTTCATTGGCTTTCTCCCATAATAGTCTTACGCCAATTTGGGTTTGGTGTTCAATATTACCTGTAGTTGATATTAATTTTATTTGCGGTTCAATTCCCGCCACTTCAAATTGACGATTGCGATGGCCATTGGAGTTTAACATGTATAAAGCGCCATTTGCTACTGATTGGTCTCCCCAAACTACACCTGTTCTATTAGGAGCAGAAGGGTTAAACGAAAAGTCTTGTCTTCTCCAATTACGGGTAGTGGTATACGCAAATGCTGTAGTTTTTAATTTTAATTTATCATTAATGTTATTATGATAAGTTGCACTTATATTGTAACGCCTTACCGGTAGCCGATCATCAGGCGTAAGTATTGTAAAATCTTGTCCGCCTTTATCATACATCGTTTGTGTAATGCCTACATAAGTAGAATTTGATAATTCATCGTACACACCGGCTTTGATACCAATACCTGAATGTGAATTGAGTCGAATATGCAATTTTGCAGAAAGGTCATTTAAATTAAACCAAGTAGGGCCCATGTTTGCGGCTCTTTTGTGTAGATAGCTTACAATAAAACCTGTATTACCCACGGTATTGCCATAACTAGCGTAGGCCGAAAAAAAACCGTTTTGTCCTCCATTAATTTTTAATTCAGTACTTGCTTTTGGAGGCGGTGCAGCAGTGATAAAGTTTACCGCACCACCAATGGTTTGAGGGCCAAATAAAATTTGTCCGCTGCCTTTTAATACTTCTACTGTTTTTACTTTGTCGATGACCGGTGTAAAATACATTTCAGGTTCTCCGTATGGGTTTAGTGCAACCGGTACCCCATCTTCTAACAATAATATATTACGGCTTCTATCGGGGTCTAATCCTCTAATTCCAATATTAATTCTTAAGCCAGCCCCCTCTTCATCCACAATGTTCAAGCCAGGTACTTTTCTTAATACATCATTACCGGTTAAAGGTGCTATTTTATTGATTTGTGTAGCATTCACAACAGCAATGGAACCCGGTACTTTGCCCAATAATTTATCTTTATACGATACTAATTGAATTTGCGGAATGTCGCCTGTTAAAGTGTCTTTTGAATTAGTTTGGGCAAATAAGGCCGCAGAAAGAAAACTACATATTGCTGTACTTAATACAAATCTCATCTCTTGAATTTTCAGCAAAAGTGAGGGTAGCTAAAATCGCAATTATGCCGTATCGGGAATTCTCATTTACGCATTCGGTAATTAAGCGATTGTTAGCATAGATTAGTTGCCATATACTTTTTTACCATTGCTGTAAGTGGCTACTACTTTGATAGACAATATTTCGACAGCAGTAACTTTCATTAAGTCTTTATCTAGGAGAATAAAATCTGCTTTTTTGCCTTTTTCTAAGCTGCCGGTCTCATTTTCTAAAAATCCAGCTTTAGCTGCCCAAATAGTCATACCTCGAATGGCATTTTCTCTACTTAATGCATTTTCCATTTGAAATCCATTAGCAGGATATCCTTTTGCATCCTGTCTAAATACCGCAGCTAAAAACGTTTTAAATGGGCTGATATCTTCAACCGGAAAATCGGTGCCCAAAGGCAGCCAACCATTTTGTTTCAATAAGTCGTTAAATGCATAAGCACCTTTCATTCTTTCGGCACCTAAACGTTCGCCGGCCCAATACATATCGCTTGTTGCATGTGTTGGTTGAACGGATGGTACAATAGATGCTTTTCCAAATAAATTAAAATCGTTGGTATGTACAACTTGGGCATGTTCTATTCGCCAACGTTTATCATTTTTACCTTTCAAATATTTGTTATAGATATTCAACATTTCTCTGTTGGCACTATCACCAATGGCATGGGTACACATCTGAAAATTGGTGTTAACTAAAACGGCGGATAAAGAATCAAAGTATTGTTTGTCTTTCAATAAAAAACCAGTCCAGCCAGGTTTGTCGCTATAATGTTTAAGCAAACAAGCACCACGACTCCCTAAAGCACCATCTGCATAAACCTTGATCCCACCAACATGTAATTTGTCTGTTTTGTAAATGGGTTTGTTGAGGTATCGATTATAGTTGGCAGTATCATCGCTTAGCATGACAAACAATCGCATGTTTAATTTGCCCTCTTTTTGAAGGGCATCAATCATAGCAACATCATTGTGCATCAAACCACAATCTGTAATAGAAGTTAAGCCTTGTGCAAAGCAATTTTCTTGTGCTTTCAATAGCCATTTTTCATAATCTGCTTTTGTTGGCTTTGGAATGGTATTGCTTACTAAATCAACTGCATTGTCGATTAATAAACCGGTGAGTTTGCCGTTTTTGGTTTCCACTTCTCCGCCAATCAATGTTTGGTTAGCACTTACTCCGGCTAGTTCTAGTGCTTTTTGATTGGCAATGGCAGCATGTCCATCAATACGAGTAAGGATGACAGGATTGTTGGGGAATCTTTTGGTTAATAGACTATTGTCGGGAAATTCTTTTTTCGCCCAATCATTTTGATCCCAGCCACGTCCAATAATCCATTCGCCTTCGGGAATACTTTTTCCAAAATCTGAGACATGATGTAAAACATCTTCCCAACTTTCAGTACCATATAACTGTACTTCAAATAATGATTTTCCATAACCTAAAAAATGGGCATGGGCATCATTAAAGCCCGGGTATATGATTTGCCCTTTTGCATCGATTTGTTCTTTGGCACTATAGGATTTTAAAATAACCTCGTTACTGCCAACCGCTACAATTTTTCCATCTTTTATAGCCATAGCTTGTACTACAGTAAATGCCGAATCTACCGTATAAATGACTGCGTTATGAATAATGGTATCAACAGTATTGTTTTCTGTAAACGTACAAGCTGTACAATAAAGTAGCAATAGATAGGTTACAATTTTTTTCATGCAGTAAAAATAAAATAGCTTTTCGTTACTGCTTCATTTATTTACAAAAAAAGACTTGTAGTGTTTACGAGTCTTTGAAACCATTATGACTTTATCTTTAAAATTTGTCAGGCAAAGAAAGAAATGGTGTTTTGCCATCTGTAATGATTAGTTTACTGTTATTGCTTTGTCCGAAAATTCTAAATGCTTCTATCTGTTTTAATTTCAAGATAGCAGGGGTTAAGGATTTATTGAGTGTGTCATTTGCTTTTTGAACTGCGGCGGCTTCAATTTTTAGCGCATTTGCTTTACCTTCTGCTTCAATTTCAGCAATCCTTTTCTGTCCCTCAGCCGCAATTATTTTTGCATTATTTTCACCTTCTGCCTGAATGGAAGCAATTTTCTTTTTGCCTTCTGCTTCAATGATTTGACGTTCGGCATCTCTTTGTTGACGTTCTTTTACAAACACCATCTGTTGTGCTTCTTGTTCACTTTGCAACTTTAGTTCAATACTTCTTGCAAGTCCATCTGGTAGTTTAATGCCTTTAAGTAAAACATTCTCGATGATAAAACCTTTTGCTGTTAATATTTCACCCATTTGCTTTCTTATGGCAACTTCAATGGCCGATCTTTCTCCACTATGCATATCTTTTGCGAAATATTTGCTGGTTACATCGGCAGCAGCAGATCTGAAAACAGGTAAGATAACTTCTGTTTCATAGTTCATGCCAATGTTCTTTAATATGTCTGGTGCTGATTCTGCTTTAATTCTGTATAAAATTGAAATTTCAGTTTTTATGGTCAAACCTTCTTTGCTAGGCAGGTCGGGTCTAACTTCAATATTAACTGTACGAGTAGGAACTTTAAGGATTCTTGTGGTAAACAAATTGTATCCTTTCGGTCCTTGATCGATAAACGCATCAGATACTTTACCTAGTTTACGTTTTACACCAACTTCCCCTTGCCTAATAACTGTGCAAGATGTAAATGTTGTAAATGACAATAACACGAAGAGCAGATAATTGTGTTTCATATTGCTATTATTTGATTTCAAATTTTAAATCAAAAAAGAAGCCAACTTGTACCATTTTTGACACAAGTATATATGATTAAGTTATTGAATATAGCTACGAGTTATTAACTGTGAAATTTTTCTTAATCCCATTTAATTTTTAAAAAACATGCTTAAATAAACCTTTGATTGTGTAACAAAAAATCAGCACTAGCGGTGCTGGTTTGTAATTTATTCTATCGATCAATGTTATTTCAATAATTCACAGGGCTTAATGCCGGTATGTTTTTTAAAGGCAGCAGAAAAATGAGAGATAGACGAATAGCCAAGTAGTGCTGAAACATCGGTAACACTTAAGCTTTTTTCATACAACAAGTATTTAGCATGTTCCATTCTTTGTTGTTGATAGAAATCGAAAATAGTAGTACCAAAAATTTCTTTAAAGCCTTTTTTAAGATAGCATTCATTCATGGCTACTTTACGGCTTAATTCTTTGATGGTGATAGGGTCGCCAATATGTTGTAATAAAATGTCACGGGCCTGATAAATGCCTTCACGGCTACGTTCATCTTCTAAAAATTTGCACGTAAAACCTTCTTCTTTTTCATCTACCAAACAATCTAAACTGTACAATAACAGTTCATGCACTTTTGCGTTGATGAAAATATTTTCCAAGGCACCGCTATAGCTATGATTGAGCAAAGCATCTAATACATTACGCTTCTTATTGCAAACCGTAAAAATTTTAGTAAATGCATTGGGATGTTTAAAAGCCAATACTTCATCTTTTCTATTACTCAGTTTCACATTATGTGTAAACTGATTTAAGAAAGTAGAAGAGAAGTGGAACGTAAATACATCAACCGTTGTTTGTTCGCCACGGCAAGTAGTAGGTTGGTGTTCGCAAAACGAACAACTTTTATCGTAACAATATTTATTACCTGTGGTGCAATAACGGAGTTCTAAATAATTGTCTGCCGGTTTTTGATCGTTGTAATGGTACACCATCATTCCGGCATCATCTGCCACCCAAGGATGTTGGGCATAGTATCTACGGATATTGTAACTGATAGACCCTGGAATGTGCTGCTCTTTATGGTACAACAAATCCATACTGGGCTCTATTCCATTGCGGTGTGCTACTTTTAATATGTCGAGTACTTGCTGCATTCAAGTGCAAATATAATGTATGTACATGTAATTTTGACTATTTTCTGATTAAGCCACCGTTAAGGGAGCCGCTTCAGTTTTAGTCGGTTGATTGTCAGTTGTTTAGAATTTCATGACCTAGCTTGTCTCTTTTAGTGGTCAAATATTTTTCGTTATGGGGATTAGGAGCAATTTCAATCGGTACTATTTCGGTGATTTCTAATCCATACCCTTTCAATCCGGCTCTTTTCTTAGGATTGTTACTCATTAGTTTAAGATTAGTCACATTGAGGTAGCGTAAAATTTGAGCTCCAACGCCATAATCTCTTTCATCCATGCCAAAACCGAGGTGCAAATTGGCTTCTACGGTATCCATTCCTTCTTCTTGCAACTTGTAGGCCTTTAGTTTATTCACTAACCCAATACCTCTACCTTCTTGATTCATGTATAAAATCACTCCTTTACCTTCTCGTTGCACCATTTGCATGGCACACTCTAATTGGTCGCCACAATCGCAGCGAAAACTGCCCAAAATATCTCCGGTAAAGCAACTGCTATGCACCCTTGTTAAAATCGGTTCGCCATTCTGCCATTCGCCTTTAACCAAAGCCAAATGCTCATTGCCGGTTGTTTTTTCTCTAAATGCGATTAATTTGAAACTGCCATGCTTGGTTGGCATATCAACCCTAACTATCTCCTCAATAAGCGAATCGCTTTTCATTCTATATTCAATCAAATCCTTGATGGATATGAGTTTGAGGTCAAATTTTTTGGCAATTTCCATTAGTTGCGGAAGTCGGGCCATGCTGCCGTCTTCGTTCATGATTTCAACCAAAACACCAGCCGGCTCCATGCCGGCTAATCTTGCCAAGTCAATAGTGGCTTCTGTATGTCCGGTACGTCTTAATACGCCACCATCTTTAGCTCTTAATGGAAAAATATGACCCGGGCGGCCTAAATCAGATGGTTTTGTATTTGGATTGATGAGTGCTTGAATGGTATTTGAACGGTCTTGTGCAGAAATTCCGGTGGTATTACCTTGACCGATTAAATCAACCGAAACGGTAAACGCCGTTTCGTGTAATGATGTGTTGGAAGATACCATCGCCTCTAACTCTAACTCTTTACAGCGTTCATCGGTAAGCGCTGCACAAATTAGTCCTCGACCCTCTTTACTCATGAAGTTGATGATTTCGGGGGTCACATTTCTAGCGGCTGTTATAAAATCGCCTTCATTTTCACGGTCTTCGTCATCTACTACAATAATTAATTTGCCCTGTTTCAAATCTTCAATAGCACTTTCAATACGGTCTAGCATCTAATAAATGTTTAGACAAAACTACATCCTAAGCGGCGATTTGTTTTACGAGTACGGCAAATTGCTACTTTATATAGCCAAAACATTAAAAAATTGTTGCCATGCAGCGTTTGAGGCTTTCTACTTGCCCCAATTCAGCATAATATTTTGTTAACATTATGTTGGGAATGTTAACTGATTATTCGTTTTCTTTGCACCTGAAAATTTAACATTTATGCTTAGCAAAAGAATTGTACGATTAGTAATGGCTATTTTGATGTTACCCATATTTGCGGTAGCACAAAATACAACCAGTAGCATTACTGGTACAGCTAGAACTGCCAGCGGCGACCCATTAGTTGGCGCCACAGTAACTGCAACCCACGAACCTACCGGTACTGTTTACCGTGTACAAACCCGTGCTGGTGGCCGTTTTGACATCGCAAACATGAACCCTGGTGGTCCTTACACAGTGGAAGTAAGTTTTGTAAACTACGAAACTGACAAGAGACAAGAGCTTTACCTTAGTTTAGGTGAAACTTCTAAGTTCGAATTTAAGTTGGGTACCAAAGGTGCCAACCTTGGTGATGTAGCTGTTCAATCTGCTCGCAGATTAGCCGAAATCAACAATAAAGGTGGTGCCGGAACGACTATTGGTCGTGACAAAATGGAAAACTTGCCAACTGTAGGTCGTAACATTCAAGATTTCCTACGTTATACCCCTCAGGCAAAGTTTGTAGGAGCTAATGGTGATTTGGCTGGTGTATCTATCGCAGGTCAAAATAACCGTTACAACTCTTTCTACATTGATGGTGCGGTAAATAATGATGTATTTGGCTTGAGTGCCTCTGGAACAAACGGTGGTCAGGCTGCTGTTGGTCCAATCTCAGTTGATGCGATTGACCAGTTCCAAGTACTTATTTCTCCTTACGATGCGTCTATTGGTAACTTTACCGGTGGTGGTATCAATGCTACAACTCGTGGCGGTACCAACACTACACAAGGTTCTATTTACTTCTTCAATCAAAACCAAGGTTTGGCTGGTAAAACACCAAACGGTCCTAAAGATCAAGCTACTAAATTGGCCAACTTTAGTACCAACACATTTGGTTTTAGAATTGGTGGTCCAATCGTAAAGAACAAATTGTTCTACTTTATGAACTTGGAAAACCTTCAAAACGAAAGACCTCAACCTTTTACGCTAAATCAGTACGTAGGTACAACAAATACCGTTGCCGGTTTAGATGCTTTGGTTAACTATGTAAAAACTACTTATGGTTACGACATGGGTGGTTACATCGATAACCCAGAACAGAAAGAAGCATTAAGATTGGCTACAAAGCTTGACTGGAATATCAATGATAACAACAGGTTGAGTTTGTCTTACAGATTGAATAAAGCGGAAAGAATTAACGCTGCTACATCTTCTAGTAATACTATTAACTTCTTCAATAACGGTGAATTTTTCCCTAGTACAACCAATTCAGTTTCTGCTGAATTAAAATCAAGTTTCAGAAAAGGAGCTAGCAACCGTTTGTTGTTAACATTTACGGGTGTAAACGATGATAGAGGTTCTATTGGTTCCCCTTTCCCAAGGGTAACTATTAATGATGGTGCCGGTCGTTTAGTATTTGGCTCAGAAGAATTTTCTACCGGTAACTTGTTGAAGCAAAAGAATATTGCTTTGTTAGATTTCTACAAGTTTAACCTAGGTAAAAACTATATCACAGTAGGTACTGATAACGAATTCAGCGATAGCTACAACGTATTTATCCGTCAAAACTACGGTTCTTACCAGTACGCTAGTTTGGCTGCTTTCCAATCTGGTACTGCACCAACTCGTTACGACAGAAGTTTTTCATTGGTGGATAACACAACCGGTGATAACACTGAAGCTGCTGCTAAATTCAAAAGTTTGCGTTTAGGTGTATTTGTAAATGATGAAGTTAAAGTAAACGATAACTTTACTTTGAATTTTGGTGTTAGAGCAGACTGGACTAAGTTTTTAACTACTCCTAGACAAGACCGTTTCTTTGTAGATACTGCAAAAGCTAAAATTGAGCAGTACTATGATTTAAAAGGTGCTAATTCTGGCCAAATTGCTACACCAAGAGTTTCTATCTCACCAAGAGTAGGGTTTACTTACAGAATTCCTCAAGAAAATGTAACTGTTCGTGGTGGTTTGGGTATGTTTACCGGTCGTATTCCATTAGTATGGCCTGGTGGAGTGTACAACCAAAATGGTGTGAGCATTGGTGGTATTTCTTTAACTACACCTGCTCAATTGGCTGGTATCACTTTCCGTCCAGATGCATTTAATCAATATACTGCACAAGGTTTAGGCATCGGCCTACAAAATGCAAGAGGTCAAGTTGACTTGATTGCAAAAGACTTCCGTTTGCCTAAATTGTTCCGTACTTCATTAGCCGTTGATAAGCGTTTAGGAAAAGGTTGGACTACTTCATTAGAAGGTATAGCTAGCTTTAACGTAAACGAAATTTGGTACGAGAACGTAAATATTTTACCTCCTGCGGGTAAGGCTGTAGGACCTGATGCTAGAAACGTATATACTGGTAACAGAATTCCAATGCGTTTTGACGGTTCTAATCCTTATCAAGGTAATATCTTCTTGTTAAGTAATAACCAAGCTAGAAAAGGTTTCTCATACAGTATCACTGCTACTTTAGACAAAGCATGGTCTAAAGGATTTGCTTTCAATATGAACTATACTTACGGAAGTTCAGTTGTTACCAACGAAGGAACCAGCAGCCAAAACAACAGCCAATGGCGTTTTATGGAAACAGTTAACGGTCGTAACTTTGTTGGTCGTACCATTTCTGACTACGACATGGGTCACAGAATCAACGCTTATGTAGCTAAGAAATTCACTTATGCTAATAAGAATTTAGCTACTACTATTAGTTTAGTGTACAATGGTCAAAGTGGTCAAACTTTCAGCCATGTTTACAACGGAAGTATGGTTCGTGATAATGGTAATGGTGAAACCAATGACCTTATCTATATCCCAACTTCTTCTCAAATTAGCAGCATGATATTCTTATCTAATACAATCAGTGGTGTAACTTACACTCCTGCACAGCAAGCAGCTGCTTTAGATGCTTATATTGCTAATGATAAATACTTAAGTAAGAATCGTGGTAAGTATGCTGAAAGAAATGGTGCTAGATTACCATTTACGCATGTTATTGATTTGAAAATCACTCAAGATTTCAATATCAAAGCCGGTGGTAAGCGCTACCAGTTCCAAGTTACTTACGATATGTTCAACTTCACCAACTTCTTAAACAGAGATTGGGGTCGTCAATACTTCTTAGCTAACGATCAGTTTGCTGTTATCAACTTCGCTGGTTATGCTACTGGCGGCTTTACTCCACAGTACAGATTTAACCCACAGTTTAATACAAGAACGCCATGGGGTGTTAGTACAAGTACAGCGCCTAGTTATAGTGCAAGATGGATTGGTCAGTTGGGCTTACGTTTCAACTTCAACTAATCTTCTAAGCTGAATATTTTATAGTCCGCTCCGAATTTCGGGGCGGATTTTTTTATGGCTATCGTTATCGTTTGCGCAATTTATCCGCTAATTGCATGTTTGTCTCCATCGGTTTCAGCTGTTTTTAGTATTTTCATACGCTTGCCGCTTTTAAACCTTAAAGCGTAACACTATTATGTCGTCATCAGGAAACCTGCAACAATTTAGAAATGAAGTAGGAATTAAATTTCAATTGTATAACAGCTTATTTACTTCGCTGCCTTTTCATCGTATTGAAAAGACGGGTATATTATTATCACTATTGCAAAACAATTGCGAAGAGGGTTTCAAGAAAAAACAAAGTCCGGTTCAAATTATCGAAGATTTTTTTGCTCGTCATACCAGTTATACAACTGCACAGGAAAAGACAGATTTGTTATTTCGATTTGTGCAATACGTAGAACGCCAAGTTGTTTTGTTTGATGCTTTAGAAGATGCAGCTTTCAAGCAAGTGAATGATATGGCCGGGGTTGGTTCTTTAAAACATTTAGAATCTGAAATATTACAAGAACAAAAGCAAGATGCTTTAGCCGAAAAGCTAAAAGATTTTTCTGTTCGGTTGGTATTAACGGCTCACCCAACGCAATTTTATCCGGGTACAGTGTTGGGTATAATTAATGATTTATCAAAATCCCTGTCAGAAGATAATGCTGCACAAGTAAATATGTATTTGCAGCAATTGGGTAAAACACCTTTTTTCAAAAAGCAAAAACCTACTCCTTACGATGAAGCCATTAGTTTGGTATGGTATTTAGAAAATGTATTTTATCCTGCCGCAGGCAGAATTACAGGCTTTATGAAAAGCCGTTTTCCGGATGCGATGAATGCAGATAATCCGATTTTGAAAATGGGATTTTGGCCTGGCGGAGATAGAGATGGAAATCCATTTGTGACAACCGGCATAACACTAAAAGTTGCAGAAGCGTTACGGGGCAGCATTATCAAATGTTATTATCTCGATGTTCGAAAATTGAGAAGGAGATTGACATTTAGTGGAGTGGATACGGTATTGACTGACTTAGAACAACAATTGTACAATAACCTATTTGTCCCGGGTCAACGTACAAACATTACGAAAGCTGATATCCTAAAACAATTACATCAAATCAAAGAAACTATCATATATCAACACAATGGTTTATTCCTTTCCTTGGTAGAAAATTTGATTAATAAAGTAGAACTCTTTGGCTTGCATTTTGCCTCGTTAGATGTACGTCAAGATAGTAGTGTTCATTCGCAACTTTTTGAAGCATTAGCTGCTGCAAATGAAGTTATTCCTACGGCATACACTACCATGAATGATGCAGATAAATTGACACTCTTGGGAAATATAAATGACATTGCCGATGTGATGGTGTTGAGTAACGAAGTGCATAAAGACACCTTTAAAGTTGTATCAGACATTAAAATTATTCAACAATACAACGGAGAAGCTGGACTTAATCGATACATCATCAGCCAATGTAATAGTGCGGTAAATGCCATGGAAGTACTGGCTTTATTTTCATTGGCCGGTTGGAAAAAAGAAGTGATCAATGTTGATATAGTGCCCTTGTTTGAAACAATCGAAGATTTACAACATGCCGCAGCTGTAATGGAAACTTTGTATACGCATCCTGTATATAAAGAGCATTTGCAAAGAAGGAAAAATCGACAAACAATTATGTTAGGTTTTTCTGACGGAACAAAAGATGGCGGCTATCTAATGGCCAATTGGGGTATTTATAAAGCCAAAGAAGAACTGTCTATGATTTCGCGACAATATAATGTGGATGTTGTTTTTTTTGATGGCAGGGGCGGACCACCAGCAAGAGGTGGTGGCAAAACGCATAAATTTTATGCCTCGTTAGGAAAGAATATTGCGAATAAAGAAATTCAATTGACAGTACAAGGACAAACAGTTAGTTCAAATTTTGGAACTATAGATGCGGCTCAATTTAATATGGAGCAACTGTTACATGCTGGAATTTCTAACGATGTTTTTATTAGCAATAAGTCGAAAACATTGACTGAAGCAGAAGAACAATTAATGCAACAGCTTTCGGTAGAAAGTTTTAAAACATACAGTGCTTTAAAAGAGCATCCCTATTTTATTGAATATTTAGGCCATGCAAGCCCACTGCGGTTTTATGCAGAAACAAATATTGGGTCGAGACCAGCAAAGCGTGGAGCAGCAGGAAGATTGAGTTTGAAAGATTTGAGGGCTATCCCTTTTGTTGGGGCATGGAGTCAGTTGAAGCAAAATGTAACAGGGTATTACGGTGTGGGTTCTGCCTTAAAAGCATTAGACCAACAAGGTAAGTTTGATGCATTGAAAGAATTGTATAAAAATTCGTTGTTCTTTAAAACATTGATGGATAACTGTGAAATGGCGATGATGAAATGCTATTTTCCTTTAACGGCTTTTTTATCCGAACATCCAAAGTATGGCGAAATTTGGTACGATATTTTTAATGAGTACGAATTAACCAAAAAGTACATTTTCCTCTTATCCGGTAAACATGAGTTAATGGCTGATTATCCGGTAGAGCAATTATCTATTAACATGAGAGAAAAAATTGTGTTACCGTTGTTGACTATACAACAATACGCCATCACTAAAGTGAGAGAAATAGAAGAGCAAATCATTGATACACCATTAAAATCGGCGTACGAAAAATTAGTAATGCGTTGTTCTTTTGGTATCATTAATGCCGGAAGAAACTCTGCTTAGTGGGGCAATTTTTCTCTTACTAAGCCGTATACCCAAGTGCCAGCAATAGCACTGAGTAAAGTGATGGCAACAACAGTTGTTCCGGAGCCGATTTGTGCAAACAAAGGACCGGGGCAAGCACCTGTTACCGCCCAACCTAAACCAAATAATAAACCACCAAAAATTTGGCCTTTGTTAAATGGTTTGTGTGGTAATTCTATTGTTTCGCCATGTATGGTTTTGATATTAAATTTCTTAATCAGCCAAATAGAAATAGCACCCACAACAACTGCCGAGCCGATAACGCCGAACATGTGAAAACTTTGAAAACGAAACATTTCTTGTATTCTGAACCAAGAAATAATTTCTGCTTTTACAAAGACGATTCCAAATAAAATACCCATTACAAGAAATTTGATATTGGCATACCAAGGCAAGTGCAAATCTGCCTCGCTGTTAACACAAACAGCATCTAAAGAACGTACTTCAAAATCGGTATTATTATCTATGATAGGTGTTGACATAATATTAGTTTGTTGTTTAATCAATAGTTACAATTGCATAATGTAAGGCAATAAAAAATTGGCCATTACAATTCCGCCAATCATAAAGCAAATTGTAGCTACTAAAGATGGCCATTGTAAATTACTTAAACCAGTTATGGAGTGCCCTGAAGTGCAGCCGCCGGCGTAGCGGGTACCAAAGCCAACAATAAATCCCCCGACAATAGTGAGTAATAATCCACGAAGGCTAAATACTTCAGTCCAGTTAAAAATTTGAGCTGGCATTAAGTTGTTGAAATCAGTAATGCCATATCCGGCGAGTTCTTGTGCTAGTTTTGGATTGATGTTTACGGGTTCAGGATTTGCTAGTAACGATGCAGCAATCCATCCGCCAATAAATACACCAAATACAAAAAATAGATTCCACGCTTCTCTTTTCCAGTTGTATTGAAAGAAAGGAATATTTGCAGGAAGACATGCTGCGCAGATATGTCGCAGTGACGATGAAATGCCAAAGGTTTTATTACCGATAATCAGTAATGCAGGAACCGTTAAACCAATGAGCGGACCGGCAACATACCAAGGCCAAGGCTGACTCAACCATTCTAATATTTGCATAGTGCAGTATTTTTAATCGTACTGCAATAATACAAACTTACCAGTCTATTGTTTTGTTTTTGCCGGAATAAACAATCCCGATGCAATAGCCCCCATTAAACTAAAGTATAACGTACTGTTGATGGGTTTTGATGTTATGGCACAAGTGCCACTTTCGCAACCAATAAATTTCCAATATAAGAAACCACCAATTGCTCCTAGTGCTGCACCTATGGTGTAAACGATAATTTTATGTTGAAGTAGTTGTTTCATTATAACAAAGTTGTAGGGCATACATAATCACTCACTTTAAACAAACCGCTTTCTTTGATTGCTTTAAAACCACCGGCTACATTAATCAAATTTTCATAGCCTCTAGCTTTTAGGATCGAAATAAATATAACAGAACGATAACCACCTGCACAGTGTACAAAATACGTTTTGTTGGAATTGATTTTTTGCATGCTTTCGTTCACATAATCAAGACAAGCATTCTCGGCATCTAATACATGTTCGCTATTGTATTCGCTGTTTTTGCGAACATCTAAAACAACACTGTTGTCAACCGTCTCTAAAGCAGAGGGAAGTTGGTCTACTGTAATTGATTCTATCGTATCCATTTCTTTACCTGCATTTTTCCATGCTTCAAACCCTCCTTCTAAATAACCAATGGCATTGTCAAATCCTACACGGGCTAAACGGGTTACCACCTCTTCTTCTCTGCCTTTATCTGCTACAATTAAAATCTCTTGTTTGATGTCAGGAATTAAAGCACCTGCCCATGGAGCAAAGTTACCATCAACTCCTATGAAAATGGAGTTAGGAATAAATCCTTGAACGAAAGTTGTTTCTTTTCTAGTATCTAAAATCAATGCTCCGGTTTCGTTGGCAGCAGCTTCAAAAGCTTCTACCGATAAAGCTTGTGTGCCTCTTTGTAGTACGGTTTCAATATTATCGTATCCATTAATATTAAGTAACACATTGGCAGGAAAGTAAGCAGGTGGTGCTGTTAATCCTGTTAGCACTTCTTGTACAAATTCTGCTCTTGTCATATCGGCTCTTAAAGCATAGTTTGTTGCTTTTTGATGGCCTAATGTATCTGTGGTTTCTTTACTCATATTCTTGCCACAAGCACTGCCGGCACCATGTGCAGGATATACAATGATATCATCTGCCAAAGGCATAATTTTATTACGCAAAGAATCGAATAAATAGTTGGCTAATTTTTCTTGTGTTAATTCAGCAACAACTTTTTGTGCTAAGTCGGGTCTGCCAACATCACCAATAAATAAAGTGTCGCCGGAAAATAATCCGGTTGGTTTTCCATGTTCATCTTTTAGTAGATAACATGTAGATTCCATGGTATGACCGGGAGTATGCAATACTTCAATGGTAATCTTTCCTAACTTAAATATTTCGCCATCTGTTGCAATATGTGCATCAAAAGCAGGTTTGGCTGTAGGGCCATAAACGATGGTTGCACCGGTTGCTTTTGCTAAGTCAATGTGACCCGAAACGAAATCGGCATGAAAATGCGTTTCTAATACATATTTAATAGTAGCATTGTTTTTAGCCGCTTTTTGAATATAAGGTTGTACTTCTCTCAACGGATCTATAATGGCAACTTCACCTTCACTTTCAATATAGTAAGCACCTTGTGCTAAACAGCCTGTATAAATTTGTTCGATAGTCATACAATTATTTTTATAATGCAAAGATGCGATTAGGTGAATAGGTGTACAATGACTTTAGTCACATTCGTTTGTTTTAGAACAGCAACTCTTTAATGAGGATATACAATCCCATGACTAAAATAAACCAACCAAATCCTTTTTTAAGCGTATTCCCATTAATTCTATTATTCAAGAATTGTCCTATCAATACACCAAGGATAGATAAGGCGGTAATAGGCAATAGTTGTTTCCAAACAATGGGATGATGGTTTAGCAATTCGGCTATAAAGCCGGATAATGTATTTAATGCAATAATGAATAAGGAAGTGCCTATAGCTTCTTTCATTTCTAATTTAAAGGCAAATACTAAAACCGGAATAATCAGAAATCCGCCACCTGCGCCTAATAATCCGGTAAGAACACCTAAGATTATACCATTGAATAATGCTTTTAAAAAGCCGATTTTTTTTTGCGGATATTTATTGATAGGGTCATGTTCGGATAACATTCTCCATGCTGCAAAAATGACCAACACTGCAAATAGCAGCATGGTGAGTAACGATTTCGTTACCACAAAATGTTCAATAGTAAAAATCACTTCGGGTATTGCCGGTACCAAAAAATGTCTTGTAAATATTACTGAAATAATGGAAGAGATGCCAAAATAAATTGCAGCTAAAAAATTAATTTGATGTAGTCGGTAATTACGAACAGAGCCTACCAAACTGGTAGTGCCAACTATAAATAGGGAATCAACAGTTGCCATGCTTGGTGCTACACCAAAGCAGTAAACTAATACTGGCAATGTAATTATAGAGCCTCCGCCACCAATGAGCCCCAAAGAAATGCCTATGACAACGGAGGCTATATAACCAATGATTTCCAACATATATTTTGCAAATATGACAACTCGAGGCTGCTCTTTTAGTGACTTTAGTTACAAACGACATAAACCCACACGTTGGTGGATAAAACTACCAGTTGTAACAGCTTTCAACAAGCAATCTGCAATATCTCCTGCCGCAACTTCACCGGTGTCGGGTTGTGGCGGATAGTTGATATTGGTTCTGTAATTAACTGTAGCATCTTGATCTAAAATATTTGGCGGACAAACAAATGTCCAATCTTTACCCGAACTGATGAGTACATTATAAGCCGATAAATGTTCTAAACCCACCGGTCTATATTGCTCAGGGTACATAGGTAAATCTAGAATTTTAGTATCGGCACTTGCATTTAAAATACCCATTCCGCCAACGGCGGCAATTCTTTTTACACCGGCTTTTTGCATTTGAGCATCAATGTTTTTCAAACCAAGGCTTCTAGTTTTATCTGTTCCATCAAAAGCACCCCCTAGACAAGAAATAACGGCATCGCAGCCTGTGACTGCTGCTAACACTTCGGCTTCGTCAAACACATATCCTTTAATTGCAATAAAATGGTCGTTTCTAATATCTTCATCAATCAAATGCTCAACGTTGCGGCCAAAAGCTTTAACGGTATGCCCTTGCATCAATGCTTGTGCTACTACTCTTTTGCCTACTTGTCCGGTAGCTCCAAATACAGCAATCACCATGGTATAAAAATTTGACTTTGAAGATACATAACAAAGCAATGCCAAAGCCTATAAATGGCAGGTAAAAAAGTATGGAAAGAGTAATAAACTTAGTTGAGCGATGCCTGTTCTGCTAATTCATCCATCGTAATCGCCATATGGCTTTCGTCATAGATGCAAACGCCATTTTTGATGAGTAATACTTGAGGCGATTCATGGTGCACCTGAAAAAAATCAGCCACTGCATTTGAAACTTGGCGATAGGCCAATAAATCGAGGTAATAAAAATCTATACCATCGGGCACAGCCGATTTTTCTAATCTATTATAAGCCACCGTACTAATACTACAACGGGTGCTGTGTTTAAAGATGATTTGAGGCTTGGTATTAGAGTCAGTTTTTATCTGTGCTAACTGTTCTGTAGAAGTCAGTGATTTCCAGTTCATAACCGAAATAACAAAATGAAAGCGTTAAGATTTATGCTCTGAAATAACGAGGATTAGTAGTTGGACAACCACGGCGAGAAGCACAACTGCTAGCCAAAACAGCTACAAAAGCTACTAACATAATCAAGGCGAAAGTCTTTTTCATAATCGTAAAATTAACAGCAATAACGGCAAATGCCGATATCTTCTTGCCTGCAAGATACAGTTTTAACAATTATTGTTGCTTTTGGCAAAAATTTTACAACTTTTATAGCGGTAAAAAATGTTGATATGTGTATTGATTGGTTTCAGCTGCCCATGAAATATGCTTACTTTCGCCCCATACCATTTTCAAACCCTCCAAATGAAATTGCAACTTAACCGTCCATTAGCTTTTATTGATTTAGAAACCACCGGTATTCACATCACCAACGATAGAATTGTTGAAATAGCGATTGTGAAAATAACTCCCGATGGTAATAAACAAGTAAAGCGTAAGCTCATTAATCCGCTAATGCCTATTCCCGCCGGGGCAAGCAATGTGCATGGCATAACGGATGATATGGTAAAAGATGCTCCCACTTTTAAGCAGGTGGCCAACGAAATCAAACAGTTTATTGAGCATTGCGACATTGGTGGTTATAACAGTAATCGTTTCGATATTCCATTGATGATTGAAGAGTTTTCTAGAGCCGGTATTAATTTTTCTTTATCGGGAATTAAAATGGTAGATGTTCAAAAAGTATTCCATCAAATGGAGCAGCGAACATTAAGTGCGGCGTACAAATTCTATTGCCAAAAAACTTTAGAGGGTGCACATGGTGCCGAAGTGGATGCAACAGCCACTTGGGAAATTTTAGAAGCACAAATTGAACGGTACCCTCAATTGGGCAATACCGTTGAAGCAATTGTAAAATTTACAGGCGAAGATGATATTGTAGATTTTGCCCGTCGTTTTATTAAGGTAGATGGCATTGAAACCTTCAATTTTGGTAAGCATAAAGGCAAACCTGTTACACAAGTGTTGAAAGAAGAACCACAGTATTACGATTGGATGATGAAGGGGGATTTTGCAGCGGATACCAAACAAAAACTCACCGAAATTCTCAACAGAACCTTGTTAAAAAAAATATAAGCTAAAAGCAAAGCAGCATTTATCTGCTAGATAATCTGCTAAAAATCCTACTTTCGACAGCCTAAATGGCATTCATATTTTGGAAAAATTAGTCATTATACCTACTTACAACGAACGGGAAAATATTGCAGATATGCTGCAAACCGTTTTTGCATTACAGCAAGGGTATCATTTATTAGTGATTGATGATGGATCGCCGGATGGAACTGCCGAAATTGTAAAAGATTTGTTTGCAACTTATCCCGACAAGTTGTTTCTGGAACAGCGGAGAGGTAAATTAGGTTTAGGCACTGCATATATTCATGGATTTAAATGGGCTTTAGAAAGAGGCTATCAATTTATTTTTGAAATGGATGCCGATTTTTCTCATAATCCTTCAGATTTAGAAAGACTTTACGAAGCTTGCAAATACAATGGTGCCGATGTGGCCGTTGGTAGCCGTTACGTACCTGGTGGAAAGATTGAAAATTGGCCTTTAGATCGTCATATCTACAGCCGTGGCGGTGCTTTATACACCAAGTTAATTACTTGGATGCCGGTGAATGACCCTACCGCCGGTTTTGTTTGCTATACCAAAAATGTACTCGACACCATTAACTTAGATGCTATCCGATTTGTGGGTTATGCTTTTCAAATTGAAATGAAGTTTGCCGCTTGGAAATTGGGTTTCCGCATACAAGAAGTGCCTATTGTTTTTGTAGACCGCCGTTCCGGTGCAAGTAAAATGAGCAAAGGCATCATTAAAGAAGGTGTTATTGGCGTACTAAAAATTCAGTGGCATAGTTTATTTAAAAACTATCGTAAAAGAATGGTTGCGGTTACTGCTTCCTCCGCTGCACAATAAGTCTCGTTTTATTTAGGTAAGTTATTGATTGGCAACCCGTGTCAATTATCCTTTCTTTGCATTAACCATGAAACGGGCATTAATACAATTACATATTGCAGTCTTCCTTTGGGGGTTTACCGGGGTACTCGGTAGATTGATTACCCTAAATGAAGGATTGTTGGTATGGTATAGATTAATCATCACTGTAATCACATTGTTGCTTATGATGTGGTGGCAAAAATCTTTCAAACTTGTTAATCTAAAAGATACGCTACAACTTTTTGGTATAGGGGCTATTGTAATGTTGCATTGGGTTTGTTTTTATGGCAGTATTAAATATTCTAATGTATCTATTGCACTAACTTGTTTATCTGCTTCAGGATTATTTACTGCTTTGCTAGAACCTTTGTTTGTTAGGAAAAGAATTCAATGGGTTGAAATACTGTTAGGATTAATTGCCATAGCAGGAATTTACCTGATCTTTCATTTTGATCCAAGGTATAAAACGGGTATTATCATTGGGTTATTTGCCACATTATTTACTGCTGTTTTTTCTGTTATGAATAAAACAGTCATTCATAAATACAGTGGTAAAACCATGATTGTGTATGAACTAACAGGAGGTTGGTTGTTACTTACATTACTGATGCCTTGGTATTTAAAACAGTTTCCGGTAGCAAGTGTTTTGCCTACATCTAGTGATTGGGGATGGTTGTTGTTGCTGAGTTGGTTCTGTACTATTTTGGCCATGGAGCTAAGTTTAAAAGCCTTGCAAAAAATTTCAGCGTTTACGCAAAACCTAACACTTAATTTAGAACCGGTATATGGCATCATTTTGGCCTTTGCTGTATATCAAGAAAATAAATACCTCAACGATTCTTTCTATGCCGGTTTTGGACTGATTTTACTGGTTGTTATTTTGCAAATGGGCAGGGTAATCTTGTTCCAACGAAAAGGCAGGGCTTGATTGCCCCGCCACTATCTTAAATGTACAATATTGTCTTTACATATCACCTTAGAACTCAATGATAAAACCAATAGTTGGGGTAAATGTTCCATCTTCATTGTCTAATAAAAAGGGAATAGCATTACTACCATTTTGATTTACAGGTAACCCATCAGTAGTAACGAAAGCTGTATTGGTATCATTACGTTTAAAAGTGTATTGCGGATAGCCTGCACTTTTAGCTAAGTACCAATTGCTGATATCAAGGAACAAATCAAATGTTGTTTTTTTGAAATTCCATTTTTTGTCAATTCGGATATCGCTAGAATGAAAGCTGCGAAGTCTTTGTGTATTCAATCTGCTGTAATCTAAAATACCCTGACCCAGTGTTAAGAAATTTTGACGACTTGCTGTTTCATTAAATGGTGTATATGGAGCACCACCTTGGTATCTAAACTTTAAACCTAACTCCCAGTTTTTGTTAAATTTGTAACCACCGGTTACGCTTAATAATTGGCCATTATCCCATGCACTTTTAGCATAATTTCCATTTGCGCCACTGTATTCACTGCGGTATAAGGTAGCACTCAGTACTCCAAAAAAGCGATTGGTTAATTTTTGTTGGGCAAAAAATTCAACACCATAAGTTCTGCCTTTACCATTACTGATAATGGGTTCGTTACCTAATACATTGAAATCGCTGCCCATGTTAGAAAGGCTAATACCGTCTCTCACACTTACCGGAACATTGCTGTATCTTTTATAAAAACCTTCAAGTGTAAATCTGGTGGCATCAGATTTTAAATGTTCTATACCAACAGAATAATGTGTGCTGTTTATGTATTTGCTGCTGCTATTTACAAATTCTCCATTTTCGATATACCCTAAAATAGTATATGGTGGAATTTTGCTGTATCTGCCGATGGCTGCATTTAAATTCCAGTTATCGGTAAGTACATAGCTGGCACTAATTCTTGGGCTAAATGTTTGTGCGATGTCCCAGCCGTTTTCGGTGAAAGAATTACCATCTACTCTAATTCCAGCACTTAAACCTAATCTGTTATCCATTAACTTTTTACCAACCTGTACAAATGCACCGGCTTTGGTAAAATCAAAATCCGTATTGTAGTTTACCAATACTGCAGGTTGAATGATAGTGTTGCTATTATCTCTTACTTCCGGTCTAACAATTTGAAAAGTACGGTTGCTGTAATTCACTTGTTGTAGAACAGTACCATAGGCTAGTTTCCAACCATTGCGATTTTTATTTACATCAAAACGAAGTTTGGTTTCTGTTTCTCCAGAGTTAATGCCCAATGTTTGAGTACCTTTATTAGGGCCTAAATTATTTTCATATCTATCTAATTCATTATTGAAATCATTGCGACTTAAAGCCAAATTCCAATATCCGTTTTTTACTAATCTTTTAAGTGTAGTTCCAAAAGTATAGCTCCATTGTTGTACCGATGGACTGCTATTTAAAGCGTAAAGTTTTTCCGGTGTAGCTGTTTTAGGTGCCGCAAAACTAAATTCATCAATGGCACCAACGCCTAAGAAAGTAAGCGTAGTTTTTGCATCTAGTTGATGCGTTGTTTTAAATTGGAAATCCCAATAGTTGGGTCTTATCGGTAAATCAATCGCCTGAAATAAAAATTGTAAATAGCTTCTTCTTGCAGATGCAAGAAAAGTATGTTTTTTGTTTTTGGATAGTGGTCCTTCAAAAGTGGTAGCTAATTCTGTAGCACTCAATCTTATATTTCCTTGCACTCGATTGGCATTACCTTTTTTCTGTTTAAATTCAAAAACGGAACTCAAAGCATTATCAAATCTGGCATCAAAGGCAGAAGTGCTTAATTTAACTTCTTCAATAAAACTCACATTCAAAATACCTTGTGGTCCGCCACTGCTGCCTTGCGTTGCAAAGTGATTGATTGTAGGAATTTCAATGCCATCTATATAAAATACATTTTCATTGGGTGCTCCACCTCTAATAATAATATCATTTCTAAAGCCACCACCTGCTGCACCGCCACCAACACCGGGTAAACTTTGTATCACTTTACTAATGTCAAAATTTCCGCCAGGATTGGCTCTAATTTCTTCTGTTGTTAAGCGTTGAACGCTTAAAGGAGTTTCTAAAGTTGCCGCTTTAACGGAACGGCGGTTATTCTTTACCGTTACATTATTGAGTTCGGTACTATTATTTTCCATTTCAATCAATACGGTGTATTCATTTCCACTACTGATGATGATGTTATACTTCACTACATTAGCGAAGCCAATACCAGAAAATTTTACAGCGTAAGTTTTTACAGGAATATTGGTAATTCTAAAACGGCCCAAACTGTCGGTAGTGGTACCTCTAGTAGACCCCTCCACTTGAACACTTATGCCCGAAATCGGTTGCTGGCTTTGTTTATTGATTACTGTGCCTGAAATACTACCTGTAGTTTGTGCAAATGCCGGTGAAAATGCAACTAAACAACCTATCAACCATACAATTTTGTTCATCTTTTTTGTTTTTGATAATCTAAATCCTATAACAAACAAGCATTGGAATTGTTTGATTAATTTCACCATCCAAAATTAACGGTATGAAAAAACTAGTTTGCTTCTTTTTATCTGTATTAACGATTAGTGTGGCTTGGGCTCAAAAAAAGCCATTAGACCATACAGTGTATGATGGTTGGCAAAGTATTGGCGAAAGAACCATTAGCAATGATGGCAAATTTGTGGTGTATACTATTACACCACAAGAAGGCGATGCAACGCTGGTAATTCAACAAACCGGTGGTAAAATAGTGTTAGAAGTACCAAGAGGGTATCAAGCAAAAATTTCAGCTGATAGTCGATTTGTGGTGTTTAAAATAAAGCCTACGTTTCAGCAAACAAGAGAAGCTAAAACAAAAAAGAAAAAAGCCGATGATATGCCCAAAGACAGTTTGGGTTTGTTTGATGTTTCATCTTCTACTTTAGAAAAATTGCCAAGAGTAAAATCATTCAAACTAGCAGAGGAATCTGCGGTTTGGTTGGCTTGGTTACACGAAAAAGGTGAAAATGAAAAGAAAGAAGAAGAGGCCGGTACTTTGTTGATTCTGAAAAATTTGGTATCGGGTACTGTAGATTCTATTAAAAATATTTCCGAATATGTATTTGATAAAAAAGGCATAAAGCTAGTGTTGGAAATGACGGCCGGGAAAAAAGACAAATTGAAATCTGCTGTCGTTAATAAAAATCTTGCTGCCAATACAATCGATACAGTATTAACCAATTTTGCAGATGCTAAAGGATATACATTTAATGAAACCGGTTATCAATTGGCGTTTTTTGCAACCAACGATACATCAAAAACGGAACAAAAGAAATATACTTTATACCGTAATGATGCAGCTACTATCTACACAACAATTACCGATCAGTCAACCAACTTTCCAACGGGTTGGCGGGTAAATGAGAATAGTAATATCATTATTAGTGATGATGGCAGCAATGTATTCTTTGGTTTAAATCCGGTGTTACCTGCAAAAGATACTTCGTTGCCTGAATTTGAAAGGGTAAGTATAGATGTGTGGAATTATAAAGATGAGCAACTACAAACTGTTCAATTGAAAAATGCAGATGCAGAACTCAAACGTAGCTATTGGGCGATGTGGCAAGATAAATTTCCGCAAGTAATAGCAATTGGCAATAAGACTTTCAATCAGGTGTATTTGACTGCCGAAGGCAAATCAGCAACGCCAATTGTTTATCTGACAAGCGATGAAGGCAAAAGAGTGGCTGCACAATGGCAAGGATTTACTTTGAAAGATATATATGTCATGCAGCCGACTGTAAGTAATGAAAGAAGAAAAATTACTAGTGCTTTTAAAGGAAATATGTATCCATCTTTTAGCGGAAATTATTTGCTTACTTACGATGAAGTAAAACGCAGATACAGTGCTTATGAGTTTGCTTCAAATACGTGGAAAGCGGTAGCCAAAGACATTAAATTTCCTTTGTGGGATGAAGAGAATGATGTGCCGGAAGATCCTAATCCTTATGGGGTTGCAAAATGGATGCAAGGAAAAGATGGTAAAGAATATGTGTTGATTTATGATAAATATGATGTTTGGAAAGTAGATCCTAGAGGTGTAACACCTTCAGTAAATTTAACTAATGGCAGGAAAAATAAATTGCAATACCGCAATGTCAATCTTAATCCGGATGAAAAAGTATTCAAAGAAGAAGATGGAGAATTGTATTTGAGGGTATATAATGAATTAGATAAAACAACCGGATTAAACACTTATTCTTTTGTTCAACAGAAAGAAATAGTGTTAATTAAAGTGAGTGCTTCAACCACTTCCAATTTCATAAAAGCAAAAGAAGCAGATGTAATTGCATTTTCAAAAGAATCGTTTCAGCAATCTCCTAATTTATATGTATATAATGTAGCAAATGATGTTGCTGTAGATGCAAACGGTGCAATGGTTTTCAATTCACTTTCTAACCTAAATCCGCAACAAGCACAATACAATTGGGGAACAGCCGAATTATTTTCATGGAAAGCCTACGGTGGTAAACTAACAGAAGGTGTATTGTACAAGCCCGAAAATTTCAATCCCAATAAAAAATACCCTATGATTGTTTATTTCTATGAAAGAAACAATCAAACCTTACATAATTATTTAGCACCTGCACCAACACCATCCAGATTAAATATTCCATTCTTTGTAAGTAGGGGATATATTGTATTTGTGCCAGATATTTGGTACAAAAAGGGCTATCCGGGTCAAGGTGCCTATGATTATATTGTTAGCGGTACCAGAGCTGTTGTAAAGCAGGGGTTTGTAGATAGTACAAAGATTGGTTTACAGGGTCAAAGTTGGGGCGGTTATCAAATTGCACATCTCATCACTAGAACAAAATTATATGCTGCTGCATGGGCCGGTGCACCGGTAGTAAATATGTTTAGTGCATATGGTGGCATTAGATGGGAGAGTGGTTTAAACCGTCAGTTTCAATATGAAAAATCACAAAGCAGAATAGGTGCTACACCTTGGGAAAGAAGAGATTTGTATGTAGAAAATTCACCATTCTTTCATTTGCCAAAAGTAACTACACCTTTGGTGATAATGGCTAATGATGCTGATGGCGCTGTACCTTGGTATCAAGGGATTGAAATGTTTACCGCTATGCGTAGATTAAATAAACCGGTGTGGATGTTGAACTATAATGGCGAAGCTCATAATTTGGTAGAACGCAGAAACCGCAAAGACATACAAATTAGAGAGCAACAATTTTTTGATTGGTTATTAAAAGGCGAAAAGCCTGCGCCTTGGTTAACGGATGGTGTGCCTGCAATCATGAAAGGAAGAACTTGGGGATTAGATTAACAATACCATCATTTGTAGCGGATAGTTTTCTGCAACTATCCGCTGTTTTTTATGCTTGAATTAATGTAGCTATATGAATCTTAAAAAAGCACTTCCTTACATAGCCTTAGCAGTATTGGCAATAATTGCGATTGCCATTCGGCAATGTAATTCGGCAAAGTCGGATAAAAAGCAAACGGTTACTGATGTAACTAAGCCAACTAATAATCCTACACAAAACAACACCAAACCTGTATTCGACAGAAAGAATGGAACTTTATTTTTTACAAAACATGCCAAGTGCAGAATGCAATGCCGTAAAATATCTCAGGCAGAAGTAAAAGATATTTTAGCAAATGGAACAGTGAATTATAATAAAAGTGAATTAGCTAACGAGCAACATCCCAAATATGCGGTGGAGGGAATGACAAAAGACCGTCAGCATGTACGAATTATTTTTGCACCCAAGCAAAAACACATCAGCGTTGTTACTGTAATTGATTTGGACAAAGAATGGCCTTGTCCGAGTTGTGATTAATAAAAATGCTTATTAATTATTATTTCTTAAATCCGGTGTGATAATAGCTAAGAAATGATTATAGCTTAAAAAGGTTAAGCCATGTTTGTTGCTTTTCATTTACTCAAATTCACAATACATTGGCATATGGTCACTTATGCTTAACCAATTGTCTGGATGTCCGATTTCTAATTTTTGTATTTTTTCAATAAATCTTTGATTTGCAAAAACATAATCAATATGATAGGTTTTTGTATGGTTACGTTGAAAATACAAAGTTGGAATACTTTCTTTACCCTGAATTTCATCCTTAAACTTGTGATAGAGGCTTTCTAAGCCAATTTCTTGTAACTCTCTAACTACATCTGAGTGATTCCACCATCTATCTGAAATATCCCAAATTGTATTGCTGTTAAAATCACCTGCAATTATTGAATTTTGTAATTTATTTCTATTGACTTGAATGTATTTCCATAGTTGACCGATGTAGCCAAAATTCGGAGAATTATTCCGATGAGTCCATACGGCAACTAAGTTAAATTCATCATTGATTTTACAGGGAAGAAAATATTTTACGGCAGTGTTTTTAAATTGATTAGACCAATCTAGCATTTCTAGTTTTATTGCATGGTTAGCAAAAATTGCAAGTCCTTTATTTTTATTATCACCAATCCAAATATAATTCTCAGCCCACTTTTGATATTTTTTATCGACAGATTTTGCTGGATCCTCACACTCTTGAATGATGTAGATGTCTGCATTAAAGTTCGATATCGTTTCGAACTTTTTTCTAAATGCACCATTACAATTCCAAGTAATAATTTTCAATGATTTATAGTTTAAAATAAGCCGACTAGCGTTGCAATAGTAGCTTTTGGATCAGCAGATTTAAACACTGTATTTCCTGCAACCAAAACATCTGCTCCGGCAGCAATAATAGCCGGTGCATTAGCAATCGTTACACCACCATCAATTTCAATATGTGTTTGTAGTCCTTTTTCGTTGCAGAGCCCACGGAGTTGTTTAATTTTTTCAATGGTTTGTGGAATAAATTGTTGACCACCAAAACCTGGGTTAACACTCATCAAACAAACCAAATCAACATCCTGAATAATATCTACCAAACTACTGATGGGTGTATGCGGATTGACTGCTACACCGGCCTTCATACCCAAGCTTTTAATTTGTTGAATATTGCGGTGTAAGTGGGTACAGGCTTCTATATGTACCGTTAAATTATCTGCACCGGCATTTTTAAATTGTTCGGCATATTTTTCAGGCTCTTCAATCATTAAATGCACATCGCATACTTTGTTGGTAGCCTTGCGAATGAACTCAATAATCATTGGGCCAAAACTAATATTGGGTACAAATCTGCCATCCATCACATCTAAATGAAACCATTCGGCTTGGCTTTCATTCAGCATTTGGCAATCCTTTTCTAACTGTAAAAAATTGGCACTTAATAAAGATGGGGCAATAATGGCCATGATGTATTTTTTTTGTGGTATAAATTATTTTAATCTGTTCATTCCTGCTTCTGCTTCTTTCAATGTTTTATCTAATCCGTATGCTCTCTGATAACTAATCAAAGCAGCCGCTTTATTGCCTGATGCTTCATAACATTTGGCTTCCCAATAATGTGCATCTGCATAGGTATTATTCACCGTAATCGCTTTTTGAAAAATGGCTAAAGCATCGGCATATTTTTTATCATCAAATAAAATAAAACCTTTTTCTAGGTAGGCTTCCGTGTAAGTGTAGTTGTTGTTGATGCAACGATCAAACAGTGCTACCGCTTTTTGTTTGTCGCCAATTCTTGCATGGTAAACCGCTGCAATAAAATCGCAATCCGCATCGGTTTCTCTGCCCAATTTCATGTCACTCACCATTTGACACAAAAGCAAGGCTTTAGGGTCTTTTTGTTCTGCAAATAAATTGGCTAAACTCAATTGCGATTCTACAGATGGATAGATACGAATAGCCGTTTCATAATACAAAATGGCATTAGTCGTGTCTTTATTACTTTCGGCTAATTGTGCTTTGATATACCAAAGGCCGTTGTTAAGACTATCTCTTTTGATCAAGCTATCTACTTGTGCTAAAGCTTGTGTGAACAAGCCCAAACTGTCTAGGGCATTCACCAATCGCATACGAATCGTACTACTATCGGGGTTTTGTTGTACTTGCTGTTGTAATGCTACTACATGCTTGGGCAGTGCTTCGTTACTCGAATTGCTGTTACAGGCTAACACAAACCCACTGACAGCAACGATAATCCACATTTTCATACCGCAAAATAACAGCCCTTTTGTGAAAACTACTGTTGTTTGTGACTTTTTTCTGACATTCGCAGCCCTTATCAGTAATACTTTTACAAAAAATTAGAAATCAGATGAAGAAAGGATTATTTGCCGCCGTTTGTTGCATGACTATTATTGCGCTAACACTCACTTCTTTTAAAAATGGCTTAATAGAACAAACGGTTACTGATACGTTGCATTACAAAGATGAATTGCATTTTAAAAATATTCAGCAATTAACTTTTGGTGGCGATAATGCCGAAGCATATTGGAGCTATGATGGTAAGTATATCATCTTTCAAAAAACAAATCCTAAAGAAGGCATTCTTTGCGATCAAATTTTTATGGGTAAAGTGCCTACAAAACCCAACGAAAAGTTTGAATACAAGATGGTAAGTACCGGAAAAGGTAGAACTACTTGTGCTTATTTTCTGCCCGATGGAAAGCATATTATTTATGCTTCTACACATTTAGGTGCCGATACATGTCCGCCAACACCGGACCGTACTAAATACGGCAACAAATACATTTGGCCTTTGTACAGTAGCTACGATATTTTTATGGCTGATTATAATGGCAAAATTGTAAAGCGCTTAACCAAAGCAAAAGGTTATGATGCTGAAGCAACACTAAGTCCTGATGGAAAGAAGATGATTTATTGTAGCGATAAAGATGGCGATTTGGAATTATATGTAATGGATTTGAAAACCGGAAAAGAGAAACGTATTACCAATGCTTTGGGATACGATGGTGGTGCATGGTTTAGTCCGGATGGAAAAAAGATTGTGTGGAGAGCAAGCCGCCCAACTACAACAGAAGCAGTGAAAGAGTATAAAGATTTATTAAAAGAAGGAATGGTTGCCCCTACCAATATGGAAGTTTGGATAGCTGATGCAGATGGTAAAAACGCCAAGCAAATCACCAAATTGGGTCAAGCTAATTGGGCACCTAATTTTACACCTGATAGTAAGCATATCATTTTTTGTAGCAATCATGAATACAAAAGAGGTTTTCCATTCAATATGTATTTGACAGACATCAATGGTAATGGCTTAGAGAAAATCAGCCGTGATAAAGGTTTTGACGCTTTTCCTATGTTTAGCCCAAATGGTAAGAAAATTATTTTTGCCAGCAATCGTAACAATGGCGGCACAAGAGATACCAATTTGTTTTTAGCCGATTGGGTAGAATAATTCAATACATGGTGATTTAAACTTTTGCAGTTAAGTTTGTGTTAGTTACAAACCATCAAACCATCAATTATGTATAACGGATTAGTGCATTTACACAGTACCCTTCGTTGGGTGATTATCTTATTATTGTTGTGGAATATCATCAAATTATTTGGCGGTACTAATAGTATCAAACAAAGCAAATGGTTGCTGATTTCCTCACATATTGTGTTGTTACTTGGACTATATCAGTACTTTTTTGGAAAGTTTGGTTTTGCCTTGTTTAAAGAATACGGTGCTGAAGTAATGAAAACAGCATCCTTACGTTTTTGGGCTGTAGAACATATTACAGGAATGATTGTGGCCATCGCATTAATCACAGTGGGACATATCAGACTAAAAAAATCCGGCAACACCAAAAAAACAGCTTTGCTGTATTTAATTGCTTTTATCTTGATAATGTTAATGGTACCTTGGCCATTTAGAGAAGCAATTGGAAGATCTTGGTTTCCCGGAATGTCGTAATTTGAAATAAAATATCTTTTAAAAGAGTAGCAGAAAAGCTGCTCTTTTTTTATGCTTTAACTTTTTATTAGCTGCGTTCGGCTAATCTTTTGTATCTGCTTACAGTCAATGGCCTGATAAACTTTACCCAAATTATTTATTGAACCTAAAATCACTTGTTATGAAACAGGCTAAAAACTATTGGGTAAATTTATGTGCTGTCAGTATGATTGTTTTGTGTGCCAATATTGTGCATGCACAGCGGTTGCAGTTAAATTTGTTAGGTGGATTTTCTAATTACAGTGGCGACATTACACAAGCTAATTTTTCATTTCGGCAAGCACAAGGTGTAATGGGTTTTGGTGCATCTTATTACCTCAAACCTCAGCTAGCAGTGCGTTTAGATTACAATAGCGGCAGGGTTAAGGCCGATGATAAACTCAATGGTCCGATTGAGTTACAACAACGTAATCTCAATTTTACTTCCAAAATACAGGATATTAGTCTGCGGTTAGAATATGATGTGAATGATTTTACGTATCACTCTTTTAGTCCGTATGTATTTGGTGGAATATCCGGATTTAAGTACGATCCGTTTACAACAGATGCAACAGGTGCTACGGTATATCTTAGGCCGCTATCAACAGAAGGGCAAGGACTAGCCGAATATCCCGATAGAAAAGTCTACAAAAATATTGGCTTTGCCTGGTTGGGTGGCGGTGGTGTAAAGTATGCTTTATCTGATGATATTACCTTGGGGTTTGAATTAGGTTATCGAAAAACAAATACGGATTATTTAGATGATGTGAGTGCCAACTATGTTGATGAAGCAACTTTGTTAGCTGCAAGAGGCGCTACTGCTGTGGCCTTGGCATGGCGAGGAGATGAGAAAGCAAATCCTATTGCTTATCCGGCAGATGGCTCAACAAGAGGAAGTGCTAAACACAAAGACTATTATTATTTTGGTCAATTTAGAATAAGCGTTGGTACACAATGGCTCGGCGGCGCATTTAACAAAAAACCAAAATATGGATGTCCTGTAAAGATTCGGTAATTAATCTAATACGGCTAATCGATTTACCGACCAAGCTTTTGGTTGATCAGCAAATAATGTTTTTGTAGTTGTCCATGTTTCTTTGAAAAATTGGGAAAAGCGGTAGTGGTTCAATGCAGCTTCATTGTCCCAAATACTGTACGTAAAGATTATGGCAGGATTGTCTTTATCCTGCCATAATTCTAAATGTTTGCATCCATCAAACGCTCTGATGGTATGTTTTCTGCTTTCAAAAAAATCTAAAAATACAGGAATGTTTGCTGCTTCAAATGTCATTTGAACAATTCGTACCAACATATTATTCAAAATAAATTTTTACCGTTTGATAGAATAGCCTGTTTTGCATGGTCATATCAACAGATCGTTCAGAAATACTTTTCAATCCAAATAAACCCGACGCATTGCCTTTGTTAACAGCAATTTCAAGATAGCCAGCAGCATTAAAAAAAGCTAGTGTTTCGCCATCTTTTACATCGGCATAATGTTGGTGAATGGTTTCAATAATTTCATCTCTTTTAAACACAATTTTAAAAGATCTTCCTTTACAGGCTGATTCAAAATCGGTTTTTGTAATGTTGATGATGACGTTTTCAAACTTGTCGATATAAATAATCTGCCCTTCCATATAATCGGTATAGATGGCAGGTTTTAAATTATTCTTTACTACAATATCTGTTGAAATAGAACCCACGGTTTCAATCTTTCTATTTTCTGCTAATACTTTAGTGATAGCAGCTATTTGTGCGGTATAACTGAGTAGTGTACTATCCGGTTTGTTGGTAATGGCAACCTTCACTACTTTCTCGGGCATGCCATCCAAAATCATAGTCAGTAAACCATTGTCGGGGCAAATGATAAATTGGTTGTTATGTCTGGCCACCAATATATGTTTAGGTGAAGCATCAAACACATTTACCAGAACGATATGAATGGTTTCTGCTGCAAAATATTTAAAAGCGCTACTGCAGATATAGGCTGCTTGTAAAAAGTTATAGGGAGACAATTCGTGTGTAATGTCAACGATAGTCACTGCTTTACCCGATGCATACAATTGCCCCTTGATGGCAGCCGCCAGATAATCTTGAGTGCCGGTATCTGTTGTCAGGGTAATCAGAGACATAATGGTATAGCACTAGTAGTGCAATGCGTAATGAGAATTATTTTACTAGAATATCGTTTTTATAAAAGAATTTACGAACCAATTTATCGGCTAAAGCCGGAAAAAATTTATTCATGAATACGGTTCTTTTTCCGGTGAATGTGAGCACCAACATTCTTTTTCTTTTTTCAATGGCACCTAAAATATGTGCAGCACATTCTTGAGCCGTCATCATGGTATTTTCATCCATGGGAGATTCACCTTGTGCCTTGCCATCTTTATTGAGTGCGGCATTTCTAATATTAGAAGCGGTGAAGCCGGGGCAAACAGTCAATACATTAACCCCTTCTGCTAACATCTCTGTTCTTAAGGCTTCTAAAAAACCATTCATCGCAAATTTTGAAGCCGAGTAGCCGGTTCTGCCGGGTAAACCTCTAAAACCTGCAATAGAAGAAACACCAACAATTGTTCCTTTTCTTTTAAGAATCGCAGGCAAAGCGAACTTGGTACAATAAACAGTACCAAAAAAATTAATCTCCATTACTTTTTTAATGGTGGCTGTTTCGGCTTCTTTAAAAGGAGCCCTCATAGATATACCTGCATTGTTAATAAGGATATCTATGCCACCAAATTTGGCAATTGTTTTATCGATAAATTGTTTGCATTCTAGTTCATTGCTTACATCTGCTGCTTGAATGAGTAATGGTAAGCCGGAGTTGCCGGTTTCGAGTTGATAGAGTTTATCATAGTTTCTACCACAGGTTGAAACACTAGCGCCTTTTGCTAAGAGCAATTCTACCAAAGCCTTGCCAATACCGTCGCTACCGCCGGTTACTACAATCACTTTATTACTGAAATAAGACATGCTGAAATTTTAGTTGAGCAAAATTAACGTTAATCGAGGCTTGAATAACAGGTAACTTCAGTAAAACAGTCGTAAAAAATTAGATTAAAAATTTGGTTCGCAATCATTTTCGCCTATTTTTGCACTCCCAAAACAAAAACACCTAGGTGTTGCGTGATGGAAACAGGAGATTCCGTAGCTCAGTTGGTAGAGCAATACACTTTTAATGTATGGGCCCTGGGTTCGAGTCCCAGCGGGATCACTCCAAGAGAAAAAGCTTTAATGCTTAATTTCACAAAGTCGCTACAGTTATACATTGTAGCGACTTTTGTTTTTAAACAAAGAAATTTCGTGGTCAATTTCGTGGTCAATTTTCAACAACAATCTTCCTCATTTTTTTTAAACAAAAAACCGGACAAGTGTAAACTTGCCCGGTTGAGGTTATAGGTGGCATAGGACGGTTTATCTAATCACTATCTTTTTACTCCATTGTTCTGTTTCTGAACTTACTTGTAACAAGTAGGTTCCTCTAGCTAATGATTCCGGAAGGGTAACTTCAAGTTGTCCGCTGCCTGCATTTCGTACTTTACATCCATATATTCTACCATCAATACTTTGGAAAGTGATGGCCATTGGTGTTGTTCTGTTTTTAACACTTACTCTAATCGTACTTCCTGCAACTGTTGGATTAGGATATACATTTAAAGCTTTGCTTTCTGTGATGGCTGCTAATCTGCCTTCGGGCTTTTCAGGAGCTGCATCTTGTTGTTGATTACCACCTGTGTTTACATTTTGATTGTTTGGATTGGCAATTCTACAGTTGATGCCACCACCGATATTTACTTCGGCAACATTGGTGTATTGTACATTGCCACATGGTAAACCGGTAACTTTTAAACGATACTTCTTATTCTCCATAGAAGCCGGTGGTTGATAAGTTGGGCCATTAGCACCCGGTATATCATTCCATGTAATGGTATTGCCTGTACAATTACAACTTTGTGCTACTTGCCATTGGTAAGATACACCTCCCACACTATAATAACAATCTGCTATAGAACTGATGACTGCAGGTAATGCACCCGGACAAATACTTTGATTAGCCGGTTCAATAAAGCCCGGGTTAATCGGAGGATAAACCAATATGGTTACTTCATTTGAATAAGCAGTATTTCCACATGCATCAGTAACTTTTCTGCGATACGTAGTAGTGAAGCTAATGGCATCGGGACTATGTGTTAGACTTGTTGCACCCGGAATATTATTCCAGCCCATGCCGTTATTAATTTCCCACTGATAACTATAGCTGCTAGAACCATTACATGGGGCTAATATATTGAGGATATTACCCGGTGTTGTTCCTTCACAGGTTGCAACCGGTCCGTCAATAATACCACCACCTAAAGTGCAGGTTAATACATTAAATGTTTTAATGTTAGAATAAGCAAATCCACCACAAGCATCTACCACTTTTCTACGGAAAGATACCGTTCCATGTAATGCACCCGGCGTATAGCTTTGTCCAATGGCGCCGCCAATATCTGTCCAAGGACCGTTACCATATTTCACTTCCCACTGATAGCCACTTGCACCACTTACAGCGGTACCGGTTAATTTACCCGGAGAAGTGCCTGCATTCAAGCATGATGGGCTTGCAGTAATTATCGTTCCACCACTTAACGAGCCTGTGCTACCAATATTTACTACTACTTCGTTACTGTAAAAATTGAGCGACACACCGCCACAAGTAGCAGTTATTAATCTACGGAAATATGTTTTTTCACTAATATTAATAGGGCCATAGTTTTGTGTTGATACTCCCGGAACGATTGTCCAAGTACCGCTTTCAGTACGAGTCTCCCAAGCATAATCAAATGTTATACCCGGATTTACTGCTGCTGTACCATTGATAGTAATTGGTTGATTAGCACACACTGCATTGGCTGTAGGAGTGATACTTCCTGCATCTAAAGGCAATGGTGTAACAACAGCGGTATATTCGTTTGAGTATGCGGTATTGTTGTACGCATCTGTTACTTTTCTTCTATATATGGTATTTTCTGTGATGGCAATCGTTGGTGTATAGCTAGCACCGTTGGCACCTGCAATTGGTGCAAAGCTGCCAGATACTGTTCTAGATTCCCACTGGTAAACTAATGGTGTTAAACCACCTGTTGCATCAGTTGTGTTGTTGATGGTTGCCGGTGTATAACCGCTGAACACACAACCACCGCCTGTAATGGTTCCACCATCTAGTGGCGCAACAAGGTTGGTAAATACTTCTACTACGTAAGTGTATTTAACCGCCAAGCAATTGTTGTCTTTGGCTACTCTTCTAAAATAAGTGCTTTGGTTTAATGCACCTGACTGGTAATTTAAACCTACTTCACCGCCAATAGTTGTCCATGGACCAACGGCTAAGTCTGCTCTTTCCCAACCAACAGTATAAGAACCGGTACCACCAAATGGTGCTGTTACATTAGAGAGCTGTGCCGGTGTACCGCCGGGATAAATAGACTGTGTGCTAGGTGAAATTTCACCGCCAAAAAATGCCGGACGAATATCAATTTCTACCACGTTAGAAAAAGCTTCTCTTATGGTTGCACCGCATTTATCTTGTGATCTTCTTCTGAAATATGTTTTTTGTGATAATGGCTCTGGCTGAAGGTCTCCAAAATTGGCCAATTCAACATCAACCCATGGGCCGCTTGGAGAACTAGCTTGCTGCCATTGGTAAGGTAATAATTCACCAAATCCACTTGGAGATGATACACTCTTAATAATACCAGGCGAAGAACCGATACAGGCTACATTGCTTGTTGCATCAATCAAACCTGCATTTAAAGGAGTAGTAATATAACCAAAAGTAAATTCATTGCTGTAGGCTACATCATTAGCTGCATCAATTACTTTTCTGCGGAAGGTGGTATTCTGTGTAATAGTAGTGGTTGGCTGATAAATAGGAGCATTAGAGCTTGGAATATCTATCCATCCGCTACCATCGTTGTATTGCCATACATAAGTATAAGGCTCTGTTCCGCCAGAAGCATTTTGTCTGCTGGTTAATATAGAAGGAATTTGACCTGGGAATACACAACTATTGGGTGATGTCATATCACCACCATTCAATACAGAATTCGAAACGATTACTTCTACCACTTCGGTAGCCGATAAAGTACCACAAGAATCAAAAGTTGCTCTTCTAAAATAAGTTGTTTGATTCAGAGCTGTTGGTTGATAGCTTAATCCATTGGCACCTGGAATATCGGTCCATGGGCCAAGACTTACATTAGAACGTTGCCATCTAATTTGATTAACACCACTACCTCCAGATGGAGCAGTTGTATTATTAATTATTGCAGGAACATCACCCGCCAAAATGGTTTGTGATAATGGTGCAACGGTACCTGCATTTGCCGGAGCAAAAACATCAACCGTTATTGTATTTGAAAAAGCGGTATTGCCACAGTTGTCTGTAGCCATACGTCTGAAGTGTGTAGTCGTATTAATGATAGGAGATGTATATACTAATCCGGTGGCTCCTACTGCATCTATCCATAAGCCGGCTCCAGTTTTTATTTGCCACTGAAAATTTACAATGCCTAAATCATAGCCTGTTACTGAGTTTCCTGTGAATGTACCGGCAGGTGAACCGGGACAAATGATGGAACCCACACCGCCACTGATGGTGCCGCCATCTAATACCAAATTAATCACATTGGTGATGGATGAAGTATCGGAGCAAATGCCATTGTCAACTATAACACGATACGCACCTAAGGTGCTTGTCGTATAAGTATCAAAAATTGCCCCCGAGATATTGGCAAACGGGCCGCCGACGGTAGTTTGTTCCTGCCATTGGTAGCTTAGACCACCCCCTTTAGGTTGTGCATCTAAAACAACAGATGCACCACTGCAAAGATTGATCAGCGGCCCGTTAGTTATTTGGGCGCCAAGTGAACATGACTGGGCAATACTTGTTGAAGGTTGTAAAAAAGCAAACACTAATGCCAGCATTAATGCGCTGATGTGTTTGAACTTGGTAAACGTTTTCATACGCTTTTTTTTGTTGTGTAGGTTTAGGTATAAATGGCTAATACCGGATTAAATCGACACACTTGCAACGGCTCGTATGCTTGCCTTTCTTAGAATAATTTGGATGGGTAGGGGAAGGGATACGGATTTAAAAAACGGGACTCCACAAGTAAAATCTTACTTGCTCAAGTATTGGAGACGAGTATCTTTTTACAATGGTTGCAAAGCAGGGTGCTTTTTTGCAATTTTTCGTAGGAGAAATACTTGTAGTGAAGTGTTCAAAACTGTCGAGCTGGGAATAGAAATGATATCATTTAACAATAAACTTTAATTAAAAAAAAGGGCAAAGCAATCGCTTCACCCTTTTCTAGTTTATACGGCAAGAGGATTTATTGTACAATTAACTTTTCAGTCCATTGTTGCTGTTTACCCATTACTGTTACCAAATAGGTTCCTTTTGGTAATTTTCTTACAAAAGATACAGCCGCAGTATTTCCTGATTTATTGGTTGATGTTATCGGCTCTATTTTACCTGATGAGTGTCGCACTACAATGCTATAAGGTCCGCCAGCCGGCAGTTGAATGCTAAACGAAGTTTGATAACTCAGCGGATTGGGATATAGCAAGGGTTTTGATGCTTTTTTTTCAGGTGTTACAGTTTTCTGATTGTTGGTGATAGCAGGTGCAACAGTTCTGCAAGTTGTCAATCGAATAACAGCTGCAACATTGGTATAAGCAACAGCACTGCATGTTGTACTGCTTACTTTCAATCGATAATATTTATTTTCTGTTAGTGTTGGCGGCTGATAATTATTGTTGGTAGCACCACCAATATCACTCCAAGGACCATTACTGTTATCTGCTACTTGCCATTGGTAAGTAACCGTTCCGGGTGTATAGTGACAATTAGTAGCCAATGAAAGCAAGCTTGGCGTTACATTAGTACATAATTCTTGCGACATTGGTGTAATAGCACCTGATTCAATTGCAGGATACACATGAATGATTACTTCATTTGAATAAGCCACATTACCACAAGCATCAGTAACTTTTCTACGATATTTACTCGTTACATTGATAGGAGCTGGCAAGTAATTAGACATGGTTGCACCGTTAATTATCACCCATGCATTACCATCCCATAATTCCCACTGGTAATTCAAATTGCCATTACCACAGGCATTTACTACATCTACAATTCCACTTGGTAAACTAGTATTGCTACAAGTAATAAATGGTCCGGATACTAAACCGCCTTTCAGTGGAATAACTGCAGTTGAACTGATATTAGCGGTAATCTCGTTACTGAAAGCCATTCTACCACAAGCATCGGAAACTTTTCTTCTAAAACTAGTAGTGACATTAATATTTCCATGTGTATATGTAGTAGTAGTTGCGTTAGCAATATCTACCCAACCACTACCATTATTTATTTGCCATTGATAGTTTAAGGTACTACCGCCGGTAGCGTCTGCTTGGCTGTTGATTAATCCAACATTGATGGAATTAGCAGCACAAGTAAACGATGTATTGAAAGCAATTATTCCACCATTTAAAGTTGCTGCAACAACAGTATAACTCAGTTCATTGGAGAAGGCGATATTGCCCATTCTATCAATGGTTTTTCTTCTGAATTTAGTATCAATTGTAATGGCAGTTGGTATCAAATCTGGATTGGTTGCTCCGGGAATAATTGTCCAATTACCTAATGTTGTATTCCACATTTGCCATTCGTAAGTATAGGGCTGAACACCATCACTAGATGCAGCACTTACAAAAATGGCAGCAGGTGTTGCCGGTAATATTACACAGGTAGCAGTGGTTGCAATACCTCCGCCAAACAAATTAGAAACAGTTTGATTTGTTGTGATGGTTAGTGACACGATATTGCTAAACGCTTCGCCATTACAACCGGCATCTATTGCTTTTAAGCGATAATAAATGGTGAAAGGATTGGCTGAAGCTGCCGGAAGATAGCTGTCAGTAGTTGCACCTAAAATATCTGACCAAGGACCATTACTATTCGATGCTTCCTGCCATTGGTAAGTGAAATTGCCTGAACCGCCGGTGAAGTTAGTGGTTACAGCAAAAGGCAATGTTGGTGCTAAATTTGCGATAATGGTTTGACTACTCGGACTAATCGTTCCTGCAATGATAGCTGCATTAACCGTAAATATAATTTCGTTTGAATAAGCAGTTTGATTGCTTCTGTCAGAAGTTTTTCTACGGAATTTAGTAGTAACTGTTATTGCCTCCGGTTGGTAAGAAGCAGCATTGGCACCGGGAATTATTTCCCAATTACCAGAATTTGCTGTCCACTTTTCCCAAGCAAAAACATAGGGTTGAAGCCCATCACTGGAAGCTGCATTTTCTGTAATTAGCGGCGGTTGATTGCCACTTGTTACGCATAAATTACTGCTCGTAATACCTCCACCAAATAATGGCGAAACATTGGGTGGTAAAGGATTTACGGTTACAGTTGCAATTACATCTTCATTGGTTTTGTTACAAAGGTCTTCCCTAGCAATTCTTTTGAAATAAGTTGTTTGGGTTATTGGACCGGGTTGATAACTTCTTGCTGTTGCACCTTGAATATTGGTCCATGGACCATTTAGATTGGTGGCCGATTGCCATTGGTAAGTGATATTAACTGCTATATCTCCGGCATCAGGGTTAAATGTACCGGTATGATAAGCATTAGTAGTATTGGTAATGTTTGCAGGTGTGTTACCCGAAAAAATAGTTTGATTAGTTGGACTTACTGCACCCCCGGCAATATCTTGTACAGCAACCATTTTAGTTGTGGTGCTGATGGTAACACCACATCCATCTGTAGCTTTTCGGCTATAATTTCCTTGGTAATTGCTTGCCGTAAATAAACCGGCTAAATTTTCATTTGAACTTGGATTTGTTACTGCAACATTATCTCTTTCCCATATATAACTATACGGTAGTTTACCTCCCGATGCTGCAGTACCGCCCACATATATTGTTGGGGTAGAAGCACTACAAATAAGTGGTGTAATAGTAATGGTACCGGGATCAAATGTTTGACTGTAAACGCTTAGGGCAACAATATTAGAATACACTACCGCATTAGTAGCATCAGTAGCTTTTCTTCTAAATTCACTAGCTGTTGTCAGATTAGTTGTATAATCAATGCCATTGGCGCCATTAATATCTGTCCAATTTCCGGCACCCATTTTACTTTGCCATTGGTAGACTAATGGTGCAGTTCCGCCTGTTGCAGCGGTGTTTGAACTAATAGTAAACGACTCATTAGCACAAAGTACTGAAACGGATGGAATGGTAATGCTGCCGGCTGTAAGTGTTATTGGTGTTGGCGTAAAGTTGGTAAACACAACACTCAAATTAACAGGAGAGCCGGGAAATAATGGGTTAATTACATCCATCATCCATAACTCAATTTCTGATTGAGCATTCAGCGAAATATTGGTAAATGTTGGTGCGATAAATGCAGTGTATGGGCTGAAATTATTATACAATGTTTGTCCGTTAACGACTACTTTAAAGCGGCCATAATTTTTCCCTCCAATTGTAAAGGTGTAAGTGCCTGCATCAAAACCTTGCCTTTTTGCAATCAATGTAAATTCATCGGTATTTACCCCGCAGCCGGTCCAGCTTGTAATGGCAGGTGACGCTCCATTAGCACTCGAAGGTGATGTCGATTCTGACCAATGCACATTGGTATTAAAATTTAAAGTACTATTTTCTGCTTCGTAAAAACCACGATACACTAAATTATTTACATTATCCGATAAACCATTGTAACCTCTAAACACCCATCGGTTAGTGATTGTTCCCGGTTCAGATGCACTCAAATTAATGGCTGCCGGATTGCTATAACCCGAGCAAGTACCTAAGTTTACAAATACCCTATAACTGCCATTTGTTGTGGCTACATAGCTGTTGGTAGTGGCTGAAGGTATATCCGTCCAATTACTATTGATGAGTTGTTGCCATTGGTAGGTAGCACCGTTCAAATTGGTGGCCCTAATGGTAGCAGATTGACAGCCGTTGTATGCAATTGGGGAGGTAATGATACCTGCAAGATCAATGACTGCAATTTCAATTTCGTTGGAGTAAGTAACTGCAGAAACCGCATCTGTTACTTTTCTTCTATACCTTGTTGTTTGGGTAATGGTAGGTGTAGTATACGTTGCTGAATTGGCAGATGAAATATCTGTCCAATTGCCATTGCCCACTTTTGATTGCCAAGTATAAGTAAGTGGACTACTGCCACCGCTTGCTGCAAGGTCCGAGTTGAAAGTAGCTGTACCACTGTTGCAAAAAAGTGGCGTTGTGGTACTGATAGTGCCGCCTGTAAGATCGGTTACAGTAATGGTAACAACATAGGTGTATGCATCAGGACAAGTATAATTCACCGCCCTTCTTCTGTAATAGGTAGTTTGCGTTAGCGCCGGTGGCTGATAGGTTAAGCCGGTTGCACCATTTATATTAGACCAATTAATGTTATTAGTACTTACTTGCCAATTAATTTCATTGGCATTTTCAGGAGAAGAAAAATTGGTGAGTAAGGCAGGAGTTCCACCAAAACCAATATTTTGGTTACTTCCTATAGCTCCTGCGTACAAAGGGTTATAAAAATTATGCGTTACTTCATTTGAATAAACAACGGTACCACAGGCATCAGTAAGTCTTCTTCTAAATTTTGTTCCGGATGGAATATTCCCTATTCGATAATAGGTTGCATTAGTATTTGTACCAGGGGCATTACTCCAATTAGTTAAGTTGGGTTCTTTTTTTTCCCACAAATAGTAATAGGGTATTGTACCTCCACTACTTTGTGGATCTGGACTGTATATTGTAAATTCATAATTACATTGCGATAGGTCATAATACATTTGGACTCCAGATGACACTAATGGGCTGGTAGAACAAGGGTTTACATTTACGGTACTTACATTTGTTGACAGGTTATTACAACCAAATGTTACAGGCACATTTACAGTTCTTCTATAATACCTGCTTTCAGTAAGTGCCGGTGGCTGATAAGTACCAAGACTGCCATTTGCATTTGGAATAATCGTCCACGGCCCCGTTGCGCTGCTTGAACTTTCCCATTGCCCACTTTCTATGGGTATTCCGTTTAAATCGAAATTGGTGGTTTGTGTGATAATGGCCGGTGCGGTATTGTACGCAATGGTTTGGTTGGTAGGACTAATTACACCAAGCACCGGTTGAACCAGTGTAAATGTCATTATAGTTGAGTAGGCAATCGCACCTGTTCCATCTACTACTTTTCTTCTAAATTGAGTAGATTCAGTAGCATAAAAAGGAGGCATATAACCAGTAGTGTTGGGCACTGGCGTGCCGTCGGTATAATCCGTCCAATCTTGTGTAGCTGTCTTGTATTGAGGGTAATACAAATAATTTCCATCACCGCCACTAGCTAAAGTTGAAGGTCCGGATAAAGATATATTTCCTGGAGAACACCGCCTTACTTCGGTATTACCGTTAAATGCTGCACCGGATGCCATTGTTATGGTTCCGCCTTGAAGGGCTTGCCCTTCTGCTTCCAAACTACTAAAAACGCCTATAAAACTGAATAATAAAAACGGTAGCAGATAACGCATACAATAATTTTGGTAGCCAAAAAATAGGCTTTACCATAGAATAATGCGGCATTAAACAGAAATATGGATACGACAGGGCATAGCTTGCCCACCCTTTAGATGCAATCTAATTCTAATAGGTTGCAACAAAAAAAGTTTAATCTAGAAATAATTGTCTCTGCTGTGGAGAGGGTAGCATACAGGCTTCTCTTTTGCCAAACCAACGATAGCGGTTCTGCGCAATGAAGTTGTAAACCGCATCTCTAATAAAGGAGGGAATAATGATAAAACCGAAGAGCATCGGCCAAAGGCCAGATAATTGTTTGGCTACCCTTAATGCTGCGGTACTCTTGGTGTAAATTTCGCCGTTCTCAATAAAAATAAAACTGTTGAACTCATTTTGCGGCAGTTGGTGTTGTGCCAATATCTGCTGACCATATTGGCTCTGCAAACTCGCAAACCTAAACTGCTGTTTGGTGTCTCTTTTAATCACAAACTGTACACTACTGTTGCAAAAATTGCAAACACCATCAAACAGAATAACATATTTAGGTTTGGCATTATCCATATGTAAAAATAACAAACCCCTCATTAGCGAGGGGTTTGCGAAACGTTAATTTATCCCATGTTATGAAATACCTTATTTACATCATCGTCTTGTTCTAAACGTTCTATTAGTTTAGATACATCCTCGGCTTGTTCATCTGTAATAGGAACTGTAGTGGTTGGAATCCACTCTAGTTCAGCACTAATCGGGTTAATGTTTTTTTCTTCCAACGCTTTTTGCAAGCTGCCAAAATCTACAAAGGCACAACGCAACACCAAAATAGGATTGCCATTATCGTCATTACTTTCGCCCAATTCATCCAAGCCATGATCAATCAATTCCAGTTCTAATTCATCCATATCCAAACCTTCGGGCTTCAACTTAAACACACCCATTTTCTTAAACTGAAAACTCACACTGCCACTATTACCCAAAGCACCACCACCTTTGTTAAAATGACTTTTTACGTTCGCTACCGTACGAACATGGTTATCCGTAGCTGTTTCTACCAACAATGCCACACCATGGGGGGCATAACCTTCGTACAAAATCTCTTCGTAGTTGGTAGTGTCTTTACCTTGAGCCCTTTTAATGGCCGCTTCTACACGGTCTTTAGGCATACCCACACTTCTGGCATTTTGAAAACACCTTCTCAACGCCGGGTTGGTAGCAGGGTCAGGTCCGCCGGCTTTAACAGCAATAATAATTTCCTTTCCAACACGGGTAAACTGCTTGGCCATTCTGTCCCAGCGGGCAAACATGGTAGCTTTCCTAACTTCAAAAATCCTTCCCATAATTATGCTTTAATACTATTTTTGGTAATCGGCTTTGGTGCTACTATGTAGCAGCCGTTGCGTCGCACTCTTGTACGTTTGTACTATATTGGGCTAAGCGGCTGCAAAAATAATCTATGCCAGTCAAGCTGCCAACCTAAAAAAATAAACCCCGCTGTTAGGGCGGGGTTTATCTCATTTATTTCGATTCAAAATCAGAAGCATGAGGCAAAATCTCCGATGGATTTCGGAGTTTGCTGTTCTTTTTACTGTATAGGAAGTAAACCACAAGGCCTACTGCCATCCAGCCAAAAGCAACTTTTAGGGTTTGCATATCTAAGCCAATAATCATCAATAAGCAAATCGCTGCACCTAGAATAGATACAACAGGTGCCATCGGTGTTTTAAATGGACGTTCAATATTGGGTGATTTTATTCGCAAGATTAAAACACCAATACTCACCAATACAAAGGCAAACAAAGTGCCAAAACTGGTTAAATCACCTGCAATATGCCCGGGCACAAATGCCGCAAATCCGCCAACAAAAACAAATAAAATCCAGTTGGCTTTATAAGGTGTTTTGTATTTAGGGTGCAAATCGCCAAATGCTTTTGGTATTAAGCCATCGTTACTCATGGTGTAGAAAATACGGCTTTGGCCCATCAACATCACCAAAATAACAGAAGAGAAACCGGCTAAAATAGCAATCGTTACCGCTTGTGCCAGCCAACCATAACCCGTCATATAGGTAGATATGGCGTAGGCAACAGAAGCTTCACGACCTTTTTCCGGATCTACAAAATCTTTCCAATTGGCAACACCGGTTAGTACATGCCCGAATAAAATATACAAAATGGTACACACCACTAAAGAACCTAATATACCAATTGGCATGTCTTTCTTAGGATTTTTAGCTTCCTGCGCAGCGGTACTTACTGCATCAAAACCAATAAAGGCAAAGAATACAATAGCAGCACCACCTAGTACACCGCCCCAGCCATGTTTGTTCCATCCGCTGTAATCGGCAATCACTTTTCCGGCGCTATCGGTAACCGCAGCAGTACCGGCTTCAATCATGTATGGGGTATGATTTTCAGGCTTAATAAACTGCCAACCAATGGCAATGAATAAAATTACAATAGCCACTTTCACAAATACAATCACCATGTTAACAATGGCAGATTCTTGTGTGCCCTTGATTAACAACATGGTTAATAATAACAATATTACTAATGCAGGTGCATTGATAATACCTTGGTGTAACACACCGGCACTATCGGTAAAACTTTCCATTGGCGAGTGGCACCATTCGTATGGAATGCCTCCTCCCAACAGCTTGTTTAAATATTCACTCCAAGCAATAGATACTGTGGCAGCTCCAAGGGCATATTCCATAATTAACGCCCAACCAATAATCCAGGCAATCAATTCACCCATGGTTACATAACTGTAAGCATAAGCACTACCTGCAATGGGAATCATAGCTGCAAACTCTGCATAGCAAAGTCCAGCAAAAGCACAACCAATGGCTGCAACAATAAACGATAAAGTAACGGCTGGTCCTGCGGCTTGACCGGCAGCAGCAGCAGTACGAACAAATAATCCGGCACCAATAATAGCACCAATACCTAAAGCAATCAGGTTACCTGCACCAAGGGTACGTTTTAGCCCCTTTCCATCATCTGCAGCCTGTGCTAGCACTTGGTCAATCGGTTTTTTGACAAATAAACTCATAGTACAGTTAGTTAAGTTGAATTAAATAGGTCGGAAAAATACACATTTATTGCAATCGCAAATCATTTCTTTTACAAAAGGGCCAATGCACTAATTCGTCACCAATACTTTATTATCTTATATTGCGGCTCTATATTTTTTGCCATGAAAAAATCGAACAAACTCACTATATACATTCTAGCTGCAATGGTATTGGGTATTGTAGTAGGCTATATCACCCATATTACTGCATCAGCCGAAACAATTCAAAGCTTTTCTAAAAACATTAAACTGCTGAGTAGCATCTTCATTCGCTTGGTTCAAATGATTATTGCACCATTAGTGTTTTGTACGTTGGTGGTAGGTATTGCTAAACTGGGCGATTTAAAAGCAGTTGGCCGTGTAGGTGGTAAAGCCTTGCTTTGGTTTATTACAGCATCACTTGCTTCTCTATTATTAGGAATGTTGTTGGTGAATATTTTTAAGCCGGGTACTTATATCGATTTGAGCCAGGCCGACACAGAAGGTGTAAAAGACCTCATGACCAAAACATCTTCTTTTTCCATTCAGAATTTTGTGGAGCATATTATTCCAAAGAGTCTCTTTGAGGCAATGGCAACAAACGAAATACTACAGATTGTTGTCTTCTCTATTTTCTTTGGAGTGGCAGCCGCTGCTATTGGCGATTACACCAAGCCATTGATTAAAGCATTGGATGTTGCATCGCATATTATTCTAAAAATGGTGAACTATGTCATGAACTTTGCACCCATTGGTGTATTTGGTGCATTGGCAGCGGTGGTGGCAGCAAAGGGACTTGGTATATTCCAATTTTACCTTATTTACTTTGCTTATTTTTTATTAGGTATAGCCATTCTTTGGATGCTACTAATTGGTGTTGGATTCATGATACTTGGGCCTCATCGCATGAAGACATTGCTTCGTCGCATTGGTGGTCCTTTGCTCATTGCCTTTAGTACAACCAGCAGTGAAGCGGTATTTCCTAAGTTAACGGAGGAACTTGAACGTTTTGGTTGTAAAGATAAAATTGTTGCGTTTGTATTGCCACTTGGTTATTCTTTTAATCTTGATGGCAGTATGATGTATATGACTTTTGCCAGCTTGGCCATTGCACAAGCCTATGGTATTCAACTTGATCTTGGTACTCAATTGGTGATGTTGCTTGTATTAATGCTGACCAGCAAGGGTATTGCCGGTGTGCCGAGGGCATCGTTGGTAGTTGTATTGGCAACCTGTGCTATGTTTAATATTCCACCCGAAGGTGTGGCGTTGATTCTTCCTATCGACCATTTCTGTGATATGTTCCGCAGTGCAACCAACGTAGTTGGCAATGCATTGGCAACAAGTGTAGTAAGCAAATGGGAGGGTGAATTAACTGAAGGTCATTAAATAATTATTGCATTAGATTTTTTTTACTAATTTATTTGTCAAATGATACTATTGGAAGCTTTTCATTGGAGTCAATTATTACAACCACAGTTCTACATTAATAATGGTGGTTTGTGGTTAATCTTAATTATTGTATTTGCGGAAACAGGTTTGTTTGTAGGTTTCTTTTTTCCCGGCGATAGTTTGCTATTTGTGTCAGGCATTTTCAGTAATAAATTGGCCGCTTATCTCTACGATACCAATAACGATTTTTTAAATCTGCTGATGATAACCGCACTCATTACAATAGCAGGTATACTAGGCAATGCCACAGGCTATTGGTTTGGTAGAAAAGTTGGTCCTGCCATGTATCATTGGAAAGATAACCTGTTGTTTAAAAAGCGGTATTTACATCAGGCTCATGATTTTTACGAAGAACATGGTGGCGGTGCTATTGTGTTTGCAAGATTTTTACCTATTGTAAGAACATTTGCACCGATAGTAGCCGGTATTGTAGGCATGGATAAAAAGAAGTTTACTTATTACAATATTGTTGGCTGCATTGCTTGGGTTTTTTCTATGGTAGCTGCTGGTCACTATTTAAATGAACTGTTTAAAAAGAAGTTTAATATTGACTTGGAGAAGCACCTCGAAATTATTGTCTTATTCATCGTATTTATTACTACAGCTCCTGTTATTTATAAAATGATAAAAGGCAATAAAAAAACAACTGAGTCAACACCAAAGCAATAGCCACATTACGGTTCAAATCATTTCGTTATGCAGCAAAAACAATACGGCATATTTTCTTTACCGGTTATTGTAGGTGCATTAGGTTTTTTTGTTGATGTATATGATTTGCTTTTGTTCAATATTGTTCGAAAATCTAGTTTTAAAGATTTAGGTGTATCAGCAGAGAACATGAAAGTCTTTGGTGAAAATATATTGAGTTGGCAAATGTTGGGGCTAACCATTGGTGGTATTTTATGGGGGATGATGGGTGATAAAAAAGGCCGTAAAAGCGTACTTTTCGGTTCTATTTTATTATACTCTTTGGCTACTATCGCAAATGGATTTGTAACTGATATCAATCAATACACTTGGCTACGTTTTATTGCCGGTTTAGGCTTGGCCGGTGAGTTAGGTGCAAGCATTACTTTAACCAGTGAAATTCTACCCAAAGAAAAAAGAGGCATCGCATCTGCAGTCATAGCAACAAGTGGTGTAATGGGTACTATTGCTGCTTATTTTATTCATGAGTGGAGTGATCAAAACTGGCGACTCTGTTATTTTATTGGCGGCGGAATGGGTTTGCTCTTATTGTTATTACGGGTAAGCGTTTTTGAAAGCAGCATGTTTGATGCTGTAAAAAAAGGGGCAGCCAAAAGAGGAAGCTTTATCATGTTTCTCAACAATAAGGAACGTTTTTTACGATACTTGAGAGGCATTATCATTGGCTTACCTGTTTGGTATGTGATTGGTATATTGATTAGTTTTTCAGATGAATTTGCCAAACGATTTGGCATTGATAATTTCGATCAACCTAAGGCATTAATGCTGCAATACACCGCATTGGCTTTTGGAGATATGGCTGCAGGATTGCTGAGTAATTATATCAAAAGCCGTAAAAAAACTTTGCTGTTATTTTATGGTATTCTCAGCTTTTTTATCTTATTATTTTTTGCTACCAAAGGTGGCGGCAGTGCTACCAATATGTACTTGATTTGCATGGGCTTGGGCTTTGGTTCGGGTATTTCGGTATTGTACATCACGATGAGTGCAGAGCAGTTTGGTACTAATTTGAGGGCTACTGCTGCTATCTCAATTCCTAATTTAGTTAGAGGATTTTTGCCACTTATTTTAATATTGTTTCAATGGTTAAGAAGCGATATGGTTTTCAATAATTATGTAACTGCCGCTTGTATTACAGGTATTATTGTTCTGTTTTTAGGCATTATTGCAGTTTGGAAAACTAATGAAACATTTGGCCGAGATTTAAATTTTACCGAACACTAATTAAATGACAATTGATATTAATACTTTTATTCAATCAATAGTTTACACATGACCCGTCAAAAAGAAATTGGCATTATTTCTATTCCTGTAATTGTAGCTGCACTAGGCTACTTTGTAGATATCTACGATTTACTATTATTTACTATTGTTAGAGAGCCGAGTATTGGAGGTGTTGGCGTAGATCTATCCGATAAAGCCGCCGTATTAGCTGCTAGTGCAAAAATCATCAATTGGCAAATGGTGGGATTATTAATTGGTGGCATTTTATGGGGAACAATCGGTGACAAGAAAGGAAGACTGAGTGTATTATTTGGCTCTATCGCATTATATTCAATTGCCAACTTTGTTACCGGCTATGTGCAAACCGTAGATCAATATGCTTGGGCTAGATTTGTTGCAGGTGTAGGTTTAGCAGGAGAGTTGGGTGCCGGTATTACATTGGTGAGTGAACTGTTACCAAAAAACAAGAGAGGTATCGGAACATCTTTAGTTGCCGGTATCGGATTGTTTGGTGCTGTGTTTGCCTATTTTACCTATAACTATACCCAAGATTGGCGATTGTGTTATAAGATTGGTGGAGGATTAGGCATATTTCTTTTATTGCTTCGTATTTCAGTTGCTGAGAGTGGCATGTTTGCTCATGCCAAAACGCAAGGTGTGCAACGTGGAAATTTCTTCATGTTTTTCAATAACAAAAAACGCTTTAAAAAATATTTTTTGGCGATTTTGATTGGATTGCCAACATGGTATATCATTGGCATTTTAGTGAACTATAGTAATCGCTTTGCAAAAGAATTTTACGGCGATAATATGATTGAAAGTGGTAAAGCCATCATGTTTGCTTATGCTGCAATAGCTGTTGGCGATATTTTGATTGGCTTAATTAGTCAATATTTTAAAAGCCGTAAAAAAGCATTGCTATTATTTTATTTGTTGTGTATTGGTTGTTTGTTTCTATTCTACAGCAGCTTTAATAATTCTGATGTTAGAATGTACACCATTTGTGCTATGCTTGGCTTCAGTACCGGTTTTTGGGCCATTTTTGTAACCATGGGTGCCGAGCAATTTGGCACTAACTTAAGAGCTACTGCGGCTACTACTATCCCCAACATGGTACGTGGTGCTTTGCCATTAATCAATTTACTCTTTCTCGATTTATTTCAAAAAAGCTGGGGTTGGTCTTTAACACAAAGTGGTGTAGTTACCGGTGTAATAGTAATGTCGGTTACCATGGTGGCTTTCTACTTTACTGAAGAAACATTTCACAAAGATTTGAATTATTTAGAAGTAGAAGAAATGATACCTTAATCTTGCACGAAGCTATAATTGCCCATAATAATGAGTGTACAAACCACAATGATTGTTGCTGATACTGAACTTAAATCATCAGAAATCAAAAAGCGAAAATTTCTTATCATTCGCTTTTCATCTATAGGTGATATAGTTCTCACTACACCTGTTATTCGATGCATCAAACAACAAGTTGAACATGCCGAAGTACATTTTCTAACGAAAACAAATTTTAAAGGATTACTCGAATCCAATCCATACGTAAATAAATTGTATTTGCTCGATGACAATTGGGATTTGTTATTACATGAATTGACTATTGAGGGCTATGAAGCCGTGATTGATTTGCATCATAATTTAAGAACACTAAAAGTAAAAAGAGCGCTGAAAGGTGTTCCTAGCTTTTCATTTGATAAATTGAATATTAAAAAATGGTTATACACGGCGCTTAAGATTAATCTACTTCCTCCAATTCATATTGTTGATAGAAATCTTGCTACGGTTAGCCATTTTGGTGTAGTGAATGATGGCAAAGGGTTAGATTATTTTATTCCCGAAAAAGATAGCATCAAACCAAACGATATTCCGGCACAACACCAGTTTGGCTATATTGGATTGGTGATTGGGGCAGCTTTAGTAACAAAACAATTGCCACTGCATAAAATCATCGAACTCTGTCAGCACATTCAGCATCCAATTATATTGTTAGGTGGCCCCGAGGACAAAGCAAATGGCGAAGTCATTGCAGCAACTGACCCCATCAAAATTTATAATGCTTGCGGCAAATTCAACTTAAATGAAAGTGCCGATTTGGTTCGCAATGCAAAACTAATCATCACCCACGATACAGGTTTGATGCATATTGCAGCCGCCTTTAAAAAACCCATGATTTCTATTTGGGGCAATACCATTCCGGCTTTTGGTATGACCGCTTATTACGGTTCTCAAACTGTTGTTGACAAAAGAATGGAAGTAACTTTAGGCTGCCGCCCATGTAGTAAAATTGGCTATAAAAAATGTCCTAAAGGCCATTTTAAGTGTATGGAGCAACAAGATATCACTGCCATTGCTATTGCTGCAAGAACTTTAATTGCTAAAGGCTAGTATCCCTTAACAAAATCTTAGCGTAAGTAATCGTGTAATCTTCCGTCTACACTAATCATATACCCGCAAACAAATCATCCATAAATCACAAGGCATGAAAAGACAAATCGTTACTGCTGTATTAGGGTTAATCCTTAGTTCCATGCAATTAATAGCACAAACAAGCAATACCTTTTCTTTAAAGGGAGAATTGAAAGATGTAGAAGATGGTATCACAGTTAGTCTTTACAATGTAGAAAAAGAAAATGATGTTATCGCTACTGCAAAAGTGCAGAATGGGAAATTCGAAATGTCTGGTAAACTCGATAAAACCGTTTTTGCAAAAATTAAGTGTAGCGGCTTTGATAGTCCTATTTATCTATTTCTGGCAAATGGAAATACTGTTATAGTCGGAGAAGCAGACGATCCTGATGCAATTACATTTGACGGCAATCCTACCGTAAAAGATTTTGCAATAGTAAACGGAATAGCGGATTCTTTACTCAATCGTATTAGCCGATTAGAAAAGAGAGAAGCTACTTTAAAGACCAATGCTGATATAATTGCAAATGACAAACAAATTTGGAATTTGCAAGAGCAGTTTAGCAGCAATGCCATGAAATATATTCAGCAAAATCCTAGCAGTTATGCAAGTACTTATTTATTGTTTATGATGTATCAGTTGGTGAATGATGCAGATGATTTAACAAAAGCATTCAATGCTATTAGTCTCACCTTACAAACAGCGTATTTTACCAAAGCGGTAAAACAAGCTATTGACGAAAAAGCAAAACCTCAAACCGGCATCGGAACCAAAGCGATTGTCTTCACCCAAAACGATACTAAGGGAAAACCTGTTTCACTGAATGCGTTTAAAGGTAAATATGTGTTGATAGATTTTTGGGCTAGTTGGTGTGGTCCGTGCCGTAGAGAAAATCCTAATGTAGTTAGGGCATACCGTTTGTTTAAAGACAAAAATTTTACAGTATTAGGTGTATCGCTGGATGATACAAAAGAAGATTGGTTAGCAGCAATAAAAGATGATAATTTGACTTGGACACAACTGAGTGATTTAGGTGGTTGGGATAATGCAGTGTCAAAACAATATGGCATCAGTAGTATTCCGCAGAATGTATTGATAGATCCATCCGGAAAAATCATTGCAAAAAATTTACGAGGTTATGCATTATTGAAATTCTTAAAAAATAATTTGCCATAATAGTCATTACACATTGAAATAAAAGTAAAAGGCATCCCAAACGTGGATGCCTTTTGTAATTCAATAATATATGGCCTGTGGTTTTACGTCTCTAATGGTTTGAAATAAGCGTATTATTTATTAGCAATGTTGAACAGCATATCAACTAATGCTTCCGGTGCCGACCATTGTGGATTGTGATCAGATGCTAATTGTAGTATAGACCAGTCTTTTTGCTTGGCTTTTACAGCTTGCGATGCAAAATCGTCATCTTCCTCCTTCTTACCTTTCTCTACTGTTAAAATATAAGTGGTTGGAATTTTCAAACGCAAATCATTTTTTAATACTATTTTATCGCTAAATGTTTTTGCAGCATGTGGCACATCTTTTGGCGGCATTTTTCCTTTGGGTACCCAAACAGGAATAGCAAATCCATTTACAATCATTTTAGTAAACCAGGTAGAATCATTACCTAATAATGTCAAGGCACTTTCTCCATTATCGGGCACAAAAGCATCTAAGTAAACCAACCGTTTAATTCGCTGTGGTAAACTATCAGCAACACCGGTTACTACCATGCCGCCATAACTGTGTCCTACTAAAATTACATGATTGAGTTCTTCATACAATAACATGTTCACCACGTCTTTTATATGCGTACTTAAGCCAACAGTAGGCGCTGCTAAGTGTACCCTTTCTCCTTGACCGGTTAAAGAAGGCCTGTATACCGTACATCCTTTTGCAGTGAGCAAACTATCTACTTGTTTAAATGCCCAACTGCCACCCCATGCACCATGTACTAGTACATAAACAGGCTTAGGTATTTGTTGTGAATATGCGTTTTTATTAATGCCTGCCAGCAATAGCAGCATCAAGCGTAATAGATTTCTATACATAAATTATCATATAGGTTTGTTAGTAAAGTTACAAGTAACAAATATTAAACTAACTACAATTAAAAAGGGGCTAAGATTAGCCCCCTGTTGAACGATTGCTTGCTAACTGAAAATATTACCTCATTAATTAAGATACCAACTATTTTTTCAAAATGATTATTCATTGCGATACTGCTCATTTGCTTGATACATGATTAAAAAATAATTCAGTAAACAGTAACGTGTAGCAGTTTATGGCAAATGATTTAATCGTTTGAATACGAAATTAGCTACCTCCTTAACTATTCTAAGGGGCTTTAGCGGTCAAAAAAAGGGCATAAACGCTTCAATCCTGTATTGAAGCGGAATTGAAACCAAGTTGGTGTTTAACAAACCTATTTTGTTTTCGGATTTTTCGATACAAATCCTTTGGATCTAGCTATTGTGATTAAAAATCAAACAAGTCATCAAATAACCCTTTCTTCTTTTTGTACTGATAGTTATTATCTTTTGGATATTGTTGCCTTTGAGGATAACCCTCTGTAGGGATAGTTTTTACAGCAGTTGAAGAACGTTCAATGATCTTGTCTAATTCTCCTCGGTCGAGCCACACACCTCTACATTCCGGACAATAATCAATTTCAATACCGCTACGTTCAGTCATTACTAACGCAACATTACAATTCGGACATTTCATATTTCAATAATTTATGCGTTTACATTAATTCATTTTTCTATTGACTATTGAGTCTAATCTTGATCCTGATTTTCCCATTAAAGAGTCTAGTTTCTTCACTTTATTAGTTTCTCTCTCTATCAATGAGTCTAAAGAATCCACTTTGTCTAATTCTTTGTTGACTAACGAATCTAATGATTTGGTTTTTTGATCTAGTGCATCTAGTTTTTTATCTACTTGATTGCTGATATCCTCACAAGCTGTCAAACAAACAATAACTATAATCAACCCTAAGTACTTGGCACAGAATTTATTCATTATTTGGTTTTTAATCTAAGTTTCTTATACTAGTTTATAATGAATGTAAAATACCTTTTTAAACACAACATGACTTACAATGATTTGTTGCTTTTGTCGTTAATTTATTCTCATTAGTTATTTTTTCGTTTTTTAAGTTTTCGGGCCATTACGATAGAGTGCTGTAATGAATTGGTATTACGCCAATCGCTATGTGCAATGATGATAAACTTTGGCTTTTTGCATTTACGCTTTACATTTTTTAATGTTGAAGCATAAGTTGTTGTATTGGCATCACCTAAATAGCCCAAATCTTCATCCGACGCACCTTTAATCAAACAGCCGCCATAGAGTATCTTCTCCTTCTTAAACCAAATCACAATATTATCTGCCGTATGTCCTTCGCCGGGATAATAGGTTTCAAAAGCATATCCGCCTACTTGAAAGACCGTATCTTTTGTCATTAAGAATTCGGCTCTTTTTTTATTGTTTTGTTGGCTCAATACATCGGTAAGTTGGGTAGTATAGGTTTTGATGCCTTGTTTTCTGTAGTATTCCAAACCGGCAGTTTTATCGCTATGCCAATGTGTTGCAAAACACAGTATTACTTTTTTGTTGTGTTTTAAAGCGATACTATCAAGCAAGGGCTGAAATTGAGTCGTATCCCAAGGTGTATCAAACATCACAACGCCAACTTTTGTAACCAAGTACATGCCATGTGCCGGCACTTGATAGCCCTCGTAAGTATTGTAAGTGGTATACACATAAAAACTATCGGTTAATGGCGTGATTTGCAGTTTAGTATTTGTTTGCTGACCGATGATAGGAGCAGTACAAACAAAATGTAATAGTATATAAATTAGCTTTTGCATAATAGTGTAATATGATAAGGAATTTATGACTTGTTCGCTTTTATTCGAATATAGACTTGCATAAAGAAATGTAATAGCGAATATAAATTTTCTAGGACTTGTATTTTTTAAATTCCCAAAAAATGAATTGAGCTAGCTAAATAGATGCTTGGTTTTTTTTCATAGCAATTGAGCCCGGAACAAACGATAATTGGGTTTAACTGTTGAAGATTAATTTGTCCGCCAGCCTTGCAGCAAACCTTTAGCAGCTGTTTTTATTCTTGCTTATAAACGATTTCAAAATCAGTACCAAGATTAAGTTCAATTTGTCTATGCAAATCTCTAGTCTGCTCGTAGAAACTTTTCCATTGAGCATTTTCCCAAAGAGATTGCCCTGCTGGGTCATTCCAATTCAAGCTTTCCGAGTATAATTTGTCAAGCTGTAAAACTCTTTCTTTAATAGAAGTTGGTAACTTGATTTTAGATTCTTCAACAATGATACCATTCATGTCATAAATATCAGAGTCTAAACAGCCCAAGCCGAATTTTTCATAAGCAGCATCGTTGTCACTCCATAGACAACCTCCACAATGGTAGTCAAAGAAAAATCGAAGTTTATACTTTGCTGTCATTAGAATTCTTTTTCTACTTTCTCTGATTTGGTGATAAATTCTTCTATATTTTCTGATTGCAAAATTAAGTCATAGCAAGATTTACAAACCCAATCGTAGTTGTCAAAATAGCCTTCTGAAACTGAGTATTCGTTGTCAACATCAGAGATAGTAATTGAGCAGATTTGGCAGTGGTCATGTGTCCAGCCATCTTTAATTAAATCTATATATTTAGGATCAAATTTTTGTCCAGTATAAAGCCAACTTGTCTTTCCGTTTTTGTCAATCAATGCTGGTCTCGGAAACCACTTTGTAAAAATGAAATTGTTGTGTCGAAGTTCAGCATACATTTCCCTGATCTCTTCAATGTCTATGCTACCTGTTGGAAGTTTCACAAATTTTTGTTTCATAAGTAGTGCTGTGTCCAAATAAAATAGCTGCTAATACTCAAATGTACGTCATTAAATTAAACCCATATAAAATTTACTATATTGATTGTCAAGAGCTTAGCATGCGTTTTTTGCTACGATCATAATGCCAATCTGCTGTAGTGCAAATAATGAAACAGGGTGCTTGTCGGAGACCTATTGCTACAAAAAGTTTCTACAATTTTACTAAAGCGTTTACAAACTTTTTCGGCATGGAAAAAAATGGAGAATGACTTGATTTTAGTGTAATCACTTTTTCACATTTAACTCTTGTCGGTAATATTGATTTATCTAAGTCTTTGCTTTCTGTACACAACATATAATACTTTGGTATGGCACCATAAACACTGTCAGAAACGTTAACGGGAGTGCCTAATGGTGCAAATGCTTGTCTATTCATGTTTTTATGAGCAAAGTCCTTGTCTTTCTGGCTGCAATCATGATAGAAAAGTAAATCTGCAACTGCTGGTTTGAATGAACTCGTTTTTTTATCATCACTAATAATGAGCCCCATTCCCACAGTCAATTTACTGCTATCTTTTGGCAAACCGGCTTCAATCAATCTTGCCAAAGAACTTACCGATTCTCCATTTTTTGGTAAAAAAGCATCTACATAAATGAGTTTCTTAACTTTTGTTTTGCCTAGTATTTCAGCAGCTTGAGAAATGACAGTTCCACCCATGGAATGGCCAACCAAAATAACTTCACCATCTATTTTTGATGCTGTTTCAGTTAGTTTCTTAACATAGTCAGCAAAAGTTACAGTACTAGCATTAGTGGTATCTTTTCCATGACTGGGTAAATCAATGGCTATTACTTTGTATCCTTTATTGGTCATTAATGGTACTACTTTACTCCAACACCATGCACCGTGCCAAGCACCATGCACAAGTATATAAGTACTGTTTTTATCCTTTCCAAATCCAATATATTGGATACAAAGTAGCACCAAAAGCAACACTATCTTTTTCATATTTGTTATTAATGTAATGTTATACCGAAATCGTACAGTTACACTATCAAATTTAAACAATTATTGTTTGCCGTTTTCTGAATTAATTTAAGCTCAATCTACTCTTCATTTTGCCAATTTTTTATCCTATGAATTCAATATAGTACCTGAGTGTGATAAACAAAAAACCCCGGCCATGGCCAGGGTTTTTACTACTTTTCAATATTATTTCAATTAGAGTGTCTTCAACACATCATTCATGCTTCTTACTGCATCAGCACTTTTGTTAAAAGCAGCTTGTTCTTCAGCATTTAAACCAAAGTCCAAAATTTTCTCCCAACCATTTTTACCAATGATAACCGGTACGCCTAAGCAAATATCCTGCTGACCGTATTCGCCATCTAAAGCCACACAGCAAGTAAATAATTTCTTCTCATCTCTAATAATTGCTTCTACTAAAGCGGCTCCTGCTGCACCCGGTGCATACCAAGCACTAGTACCAATAAGTTTGGTCAATGTAGCTCCGCCAACCATCGTATCGTTTACAATTTGAGTTTGTTGTTCGGCACTTAAAAAGTTAGTTACGGGTACACTATTCCAAGTAGCAAAACGTATTAAAGGAATCATTGTGGTATCGCCATGTCCACCTACTACCACTGCATTTAAATCTGCCGGACTGCAACCCAAATGTTGGCTCAACTGGTATTTGAAACGGCTGCTATCTAAAGTACCACCCATACCAATAATTCTGTGCTTTGGTAAACCGGTAGATTGTAATGCCAAATAAGTCATCGTATCCATCGGATTCGAAATCACAATGATAATGGCGTTAGGAGAGTATTGTAAAATATTGGTAGCTACTGTTTTAACAATACCTGCATTTACACCAATCAATTCTTCACGGGTCATGCCGGGTTTACGAGGCAGGCCCGATGTAATTACCACCACATCACTACCGGCGGTTTTACTATAGTCATTGGTGCTACCGGTAATTTTCGTATCAAAACCCAGTAGGGTAGCAGTTTGCATCATGTCTTGGGCTTTACCTTCGGCAATGCCTTCTTTAATGTCTAACAACACCAACTCCTGACACAGTTCTTTACGGGCAATATTATCGGCACAGGTTGCACCTACGGCACCGGCACCTACTACAGTTACTTTCATATCAAATAATGATTATAAGGTGAGAAATTTTTTGATGCCGCAAAGGTACGCCGAATGCCTTTCGGAAACATGAAATATATCATGGTTTTACAGAATTTAGATAGCCGGCGGTTGTACAACTAGCAACAGCCGTTGCGACGCTCCGTTCATCGGCATCGCTTTTGGCATCGAACAGCCATTGCATTAGTCCATCACCCACAATAAAATGGGTTTTTTATTGGCTTTAATCTGTTTTTTTAAATACGTCAACATATTGTTCGAAACCATTGGACAGCCTAAGCTATTGCATATTGGCTGCGGATATGTTTCTGTATCCGGAACACAATCATAAGCATGTAGTACAATAAATCGCTTAAAAGCATTGCTATTACTACTGTCCAGGCCATAGAGTTTAAAAGCATCGCCAAATCTACCTTTGTATGGATAGCCTACTTTGTATTTGCCCTTACTGCTGCAACCGCAGTCGGGTGTGTTGGAAAATTGCACTTCATCTAAATATAACTTATTGCAACTACCATGTGCCACTAACCCTTTTTTAAGTATGGAATCGGCTTGTAAATCGTACACCCAAAATCTGTACTTTCCACTTGGTTGCGATAAATCTACCATAAAACAAATTTGCTGCGATAGCCCATGTTTGCTGTTGTATGCTGAAATGTTCAGCCTTAGCTGTCTGAATTTTTCAAGCTGCTGTTGATCTGCTTGTTGTTCATTCTTTTCAAATGCAAGTATGGGTAAATGATAAGGTGTTAATCGGGGAACAAAATAATAAGCTGCCGATAGCAGCACTGTCAACAGCAGTAGACTAAATAGCAAACTTTTTTTCATGATGGTAAGATGCCGTTAAACACATCTTCCACAAATTACAACGCCCTACTTTTTCAAGTAAGGCGTTGCTATGTTTTGACAATTATTTAGGCTTTAGCTATCCCGCTATCGTTTCCACTTTCACCTTATCAGCAACCATGCTTCTAACTGTTGCAGCAACAGCAATAGCATCGTATTCACATTCACGGTGTAATTCTTTAGGTGTACCATGTTCTACAATGCGGTCGGGAATGCCCAACATTTTTACTTCGGCGGTGTAGTTATTCGCTGCCATAAATTCTAATACAGCCGAACCAAATCCACCAACAATAGTACCATCTTCAATAGTGATAATTTTGTTGTGTTTGGCAAATACTTCATGCAATAAAGCTTCATCAATCGGCTTTACAAAACGCATATCGTAATGGGCAGGATTGATGCCTTCTGTTCTTAATTCTCTAATAGCAGCGGTTACAAAATTCCCCGGATGTCCAATACTCAAAATCGCAACATCTTCGCCATCTTTTATTTTACGGCCTTTGCCAATGGCTAATGCTTCAAATGGAGTTCTCCATTCCGGCATTACACCTTCGCCTCTCGGATAACGAATTACAAAAGGATATTGTGTTGCTTCTAACTGTGCCGTGTACATCAAATTGCGTAATTCCTGCTCATTCATCGGCGCAGCAATAATCATATTCGGTATACATCTAAAATACGGAATATCATAACAACCATGATGCGTAGGGCCATCATCACCAACCAACCCGGCACGGTCTAAACACAATACCACCGGTAGTTTTTGTATAGCAATATCATGCACCACTTGGTCGTATGCCCGCTGCATAAACGATGAATAAATATTGCAAAATACCCTCATGCCTTGTGTTGCTAAACCTGCACTTAATGTTGCTGCATGTTGCTCACAAATGCCCACATCAAAAGCACGGTGTGGCATTTTCTCCATCATGTATTTTAATGAAGAACCACTTGGCATGGCAGGTGTAACACCCATCACTTTATCATTCATTTCCGCTAACTCAATCATGGTATGCCCAAATACATCTTGGTACTTAGGCGGTTGCGGTTTATCAATCGTCTTCTTGAAAATTTCACCCGTTACTTTATCAAATAAACCAGGAGCATGCCATTTGGTTTGGTCTTTTTCTGCCAAGGCATAGCCCTTGCCTTTTACTGTAACAATGTGTAATATTTTAGGGCCGGGAATATTTTTTAAATCGTTGAGTGTATCCACCAACTTCGTAATATTATGTCCGTCAATTGGACCAAAATAGCGCAGCTTCAACGCCTCAAATAAATTGGCGCTACTGCTAACCATACCTTTTAAACTTTCGGCCATTTTATGTGCCATGGTACGAGTAACGGTTTTGCCAATGGGCAATTTGCCCATCGCTTTCCATACATCATCCTTTAATTTATTGTAGGTAGGCGATGTAGTAATATCGGTTAAATATTCTTTTAGGGCACCAACGTTAGGGTCTATGCTCATGCAATTATCATTTAGAATAATAAGCACATCGCTATTGGCAACACCGGCATGGTTCATGGCTTCAAAAGCCATACCTGCCGTCATACTACCATCGCCAATTACGGCTACGGCTTTTCTATCTTCTCCCTTGTATTTGGCAGCCATGGCCATACCTAAAGCTGCAGAAATAGAAGTGGAAGAATGCCCAACACCAAAAGTATCGTACTCACTTTCGCTGCGTTTAGGAAAACCGCTTAGACCTTTGTATTTTCTGTTGGTTACAAAATTATCTCGACGACCGGTTAAAATTTTATGTCCATAAGCCTGATGACCTACGTCCCAAACTAATTGGTCATAAGGGGTATTGTACACATAATGCAGGGCTACACTTAACTCAACCACACCCAAACTAGCGCCAAAATGCCCGCCATGCACACTCACTACGTCAATAATGTATTGGCGTAATTCGTCGCAAACCTGGTGCAATTGCTCACGGTTCAGCTTTTTTAAGTCGTCAGGATTATTGATGTTTTGTAGTAAAGCGCCGGGAGTTATCTCCATTTTGTTTTGTTTAATGTTGCAAAATACTCATTAAAATGCTGAAACAACAACATTTGCCTTGCTATAAAGTTGCAAAATTTGGTCACAGTTGGGCATAAATTTCAATAAAAAGTTAGAAAAACAAGTTTGCAGCCTAATTTAGTAGCGATGAGGCTTGAATTTTCATAAAATCATGCTTTTCAATCGTTTTTACCGTTAATGTGGGCTGAAAAAGCCAGTAACCCTCGAAAGCTACCATTAATCAAAAATCGGCTTGAGCGCTATAGGTGCAGACCTTACTTTTGATAACTATGCAGAAACGGACGTACATATATTGGTGGTGTCAGTTGATTGGTTGGCTGGTGTATGGGGCAACAATGCTCTTTTTTGCCTTTGTGTTCAATCAAAAAATGACTGACCTGTTTTATACGAGAATTTCGATTTCCATTCTTTTTGGTTTTTCATTTACTCATTTGTTGCGGGAAGTCATTCTTGCACTTAAAATGGTTCCCCCCATTGAAAAAAAGCTTTGGATCAAACTACCTTTTCTCATTATTGCTACTTGTATTTTATACAGTTTAACCAATAGTGCCGTAGTTGAATGGTTGCAGTTGTACATCAGAGAAATTAAAATTTCGGTTCAAAAACGGTTTCTTTATAATCTATTTAATGATAGTCCTATTATCTTGGTTTGGGTATCTATCTATTATGTGTGGCATTATATTGAGGCGGGTAGAAAATCGGAAATTGACAAAGTAAGGTTAGAATCTTTGGTGAAAGAGTTAGAACTCAAGACCATCAAATCACATATCAATCCCCATTTTATTTTCAATGCACTGAATAGTATTAGGGCTTTGGTTGATGAAAACCCAACCAGGGCTAGGCAAGCCATTACCGAATTAAGTAATATCTTGCGTAGCAGTATGCAGGCTGAAAAGTCTGAAACTGCCGCTTTTGAAAAAGAGTTAGGAATTGTAAAAAGTTATTTAGCTTTAGAACACATTCGTTTTGAAGATCGGTTGCAAGTTGAATATGATATTGATGACGATACCTTGAACCAACCTGTACCGCCAATGATGTTACAAACATTGGTAGAAAATGCTATTAAACATGGCATCAGTAAATTAAAGCAAGGTGGTTTGATTAGAATCATTTCTGATTTTAAGGATAACCATCACGAATTGATTGTTCAAAATACGGGTCATTTGAATGGTGTTGAAAATGCGGATGGATTTGGACTTTCAAGCACTCAAAACAGATTGAAATTATTATACGCCGAAAAGGCAGAATTTAGTATCAAAAATATACCCGAAGACATGGTAGAAGCCAAAGTTATTTTGCCAGTTGCCGGATTGTAAGTTAACCACAAAAACTAATGCACTATGTCAATCAGAACCATACTTATTGATGATGAAAGATTAGCTAGAACAGAGCTTCGTAAACTGTTGCAAGACTTTAGCGATATCGAAATTATTGATGAAGCAGCTAATGTAGATGAAGGCATTGAAAAGATAGAATTGCACAATCCTGATTTGATATTTTTAGATATTCAAATGCCCGGAAAAACCGGCTTTGATTTGTTGGAAGAATTGGACAAAGCACCAAAAGTAATCTTCACTACTGCATATGATGAATATGCGTTGAAAGCCTTTGAAGTAAATGCTTTGGACTATTTGTTGAAGCCTGTAGAACCAGGCAGATTATCAGATGCTTTGCATAAACTACAACACGAAAACCAACAATCATCTACCGGTACTGATGTGAACTTTAACGGTACTAACAGAAGTTTATTGGGTGAAAATGATCAAGTTTTTGTGAAAGATGGCGAACGTTGTTGGTTTGTAAAACTGAGTGAGATAAGATTGTTTGAAAGTGTGGGTAATTATGCTAAAGTATTCTTTGGACCGAACAAGCCACTTATTCTAAAATCGCTGAATGCATTAGAAGAAAGATTAGACGAAAAAACGTTCTTTAGGGCTAACCGTAAACATATCATCAACTTACGTTGGATTGACAAAATTGAACCCTACTTCAACGGCGGATTATTATTAGAATTAAAAGGTGGCGAAAAAATTGAAGTCAGCCGTAGACAAACGGTGAAGTTCAAAGAAATGATGAGCCTTTAATCTGGCAGTGCTTCACACTCCATCGTGCAAAAACGACTATACAATTTTTCATACACCGGTATGATATTATGAATGTCATATTGCTGTGCTTGTTCAAAAGCTTGCTGTTTGAATTGCTGTAACAATGCATCGTCTTGAAGAAGATCAATAGCATATTTACTCATGGCAGCAACATCGCCAACTTCGGTTGTATAACCAGTTACACCATGAATATTTATTTCTCCCAATCCACCGGCATTGGTACTTATTACCGGCATTCTAGCTGCCATTGCTTCTAGCGCAGCCAATCCAAAACTTTCATATTCACTTGGTAATAAAAATAAATCGCTAACCACTAAAATTTCTTCAATCTGTTCTTGTTTACCAACAAAACGAATATCATCAAAAACACCAAGTTCTCTAGCTAATTCTTCAGTGGCAGAACGTTCCGGTCCATCACCCACCATCAATAATTTGGCGTTTATTTTGTTACGTACAGCAGCAAAGATGTGAACTACATCATTCACTCTTTTTACTTTTCTAAAATTAGAAGCATGCACTAAAATTTTTTCACCGTGCGGTGCAATTACTTTTCTAAACGCATCAATTGGTTTTTTGCTAAATCTTTCTACGTCTACAAAGTTGTAAATCACTTCAATCTCTTTTGTAATGTCGAAAAACTTATAAGTCTCTTCTCTTAAGTTATTTGAAACTGCGGTGATGGCATCGCTTTCATTAATGGAAAAAGTTACGACAGGGGCATAGGTTTTGTCTTTACCTACCAATGTAATATCTGTGCCGTGTAATGTGGTAATAAATGGAATTTTCTTGCCTTTTTGTGCCACAATTTGTTTGGCTAAGTAGGCGGCCGAAGCATGAGGTATGGCATAGTGTACATGCAATAAATCCAAATCATGATTCATGATGACATCGACCATTGTGCTGGCCAATGCCACTTCGTAGGGAGGATAATCAAACAACGGATAAGTTGGTACCCTTACTTCGTGGTAATAAATATTGGTATTGAAAACATTTAATCTAACCGGCTGCTGATAAGTTATAAAATGTACTGCATGTCCCTTATCAGCCAATGCTTTTCCTAATTCTGTCGCTAAAACACCGCTTCCACCAAAAGTAGGATAGCAAACAATACCTATACGCATACTGCAAATTTAATCTAAACAGCTAAGTAACAATATATTTGGCATTAAGTTGTTGCCGCTAGTAATATTGCCGCAGGTGGTAACATTTCCTTAATTTCAAACTTTAACCTATCAACATGAAAAAGATATTCTATTTACTTCTAGCACCCTTATTTACCATAGCTCAAACTACCAATGATGATGCTACTTTACTTAGAAAATTGGCTGATGAAGTAATGGTGAACGGCAAAGCATACGACAACCTGCGTTACCTGACCAAACAAATTGGCGGCAGATTAGCCGGTTCTCCACAGTATAACTTAGCAAGTGCTTGGGGAAAAAAAGTGATGGAAGAACAAGGGGCTGATAAAGTTTGGTTGCAAGAATGTATGGTGCCACATTGGGTAAGAGGTGGTGTTGACAAAGCAGAAATTGTGTTGTTAAATGGCAAAAAAACAAAACGACCTCTAGATGTGGTGGCGTTAGGAAATTCTTTGGGCAGCGATACAAAAGGTCTTCAAGCACCAGTTGTTGCCGTGGCCAATTACGATGAATTAGAACGTAGAAAAGATGAATTAAAAGGAAAAATTGTTTTCTACAATTTCAAGTTTAATCCCACTAATATTCGGCCCGGAACCTCTTACGGTCAATCGGGAATTTATCGCCGCAATGGTGCAAGCCGTGCAGCAAAGTATGGTGCTGTAGGCGTTATTGTTCGTTCATTAACAGAAGGAACTAATAATCATCCGCATACCGGTGCCATGGCATACAACGATTCTTTTCCGAAGATTCCTGCGTTAGCTGTAGGCATTGAAGATGCTGATTATTTATGGAATGCTGCTAAGCAATCTAGCCTTACTGTAAAGCTTACAACACATGGTTATTTTTTGCCGGATACCATCAATCATAATGTAATTGGTGAATTGATAGGAACTGTGACACCGGAAAAAATTATCACCATCGGTGGACATTTAGACAGTTGGGATAATTGCGAAGGTGCCCATGATGATGGTGCAGGAGTGGTGCAAACAATGGAAGTGTTAAGGGCTTTAAAAGCGATTGGCTACAAGCCAAAATGTACGATTCGATTTGTGTTGTTTGCCAATGAAGAAAATGGCTTACGTGGCGGTCAAAAATATGCCGATGAAGCGAAGGCTAACAACGAACAACATGTGTTTGCTCTAGAAAGCGATGCTGGTGGATTTTCTCCCCGTGGTTTTGGATTTACCATGAGTAAAGACAAATTAGACAACATTCAACCTTGGTTAACCTTGTTGAAACCGTATGGCACAATGGAGTTGAGTGATGGCGGCGGCGGTGCAGATATTGGTCCGTTAAATAAGGCTTTTGGCACACCTGTAGCAGGTTTAAGTCCAGATGGACAACGTTATTTTGATCATCATCACGCCAGAAACGATACGTTTGAAGCCGTTAATAAGAGAGAATTGTTATTGGGGGCATTAAATATGGCTGCATTAGTTTACCTCGTTGACAAATATGGGTTGTAACTTTAGCATTCAATTAAAGTATTATGAAAACCTTTTGGAAGATTCTTATAGGAATTATTATTGTGTTAGGTATTTTCAGCTATGTAAGATTCGGTTATGTATATGCTACGGGTACTAAAGCCGGGGTATTGAATACGTTTCAAGAAAAAGGCTATGTATTTAAAACCTTTGAAGGGAAAATTATTCAAAGTGGCTTTAGGGCTAATGTGCAAAGCAACGAATTTGATTTTAGTGTTACAGATGATAAAGTAGCAAAAATTTTAATGGAAAATGCCGGTAAAGAAGTTAACCTGCATTACAAAAGATACTTTGGAAGTTTACCTTGGCGTGGTATGAGTAGTTATATTGTAGATAGTGTGTATCAAATTAGAGGCGTAGCCGGAGAAACCATTATTACGCCTAAATAATTACGCCATCAGTAGGAAAATCGCTAATCGTTTATGTATATCGGGTAATTGATTTTTCCATTGTTGTACGGTTTTGGTTTGAATACTTTCTGCAGGTGCAGTAATATCCACTGCAATACAAAGTTTAGTTTGTGGTTTGCAAGTAGTAATGATTTCTTTGATCAGCTGATTATTTCTGAACGGTGTTTCTATAAAAATTTGCGTACATTTTTTTTTGGCAGACTCTTGTTCTAATCCTTGAATCGCTTTTTTACGTTCGTTGTTATCAATAGGTAAATACCCAACAAATTGAAATTGTTGTCCATTCATACCGCTAGCCATTAAGGCCAATAAAATAGAACTTGGCCCTACCAATGGTTTTATAATAGCATTGATTTGTTGTGCAGCGGCTACTAAAATCTGGCCCGGATCTGCCACGCCGGGGCAACCGGCTTCACTAATGATACCGATATTTTTTCCTACTTTCAATAACTGTAGAAACTGCTGCTGCACTGCATCTTCGGCTTTGTGTATCGCAAACCATTGGTAATCATCAATCACCATTTCTCGCCATAATTTTTTTAAAAAACGACGAGCTGTTTTTTCGTTTTCTACAAAAAATACCTGGCATTGTTTAATATGATCAAGCAGATAAGCTGGCAAAGGCTCCAACGCATCTTCATGCAAAAAAGTAGGGATCAAAAAAACAGTACCCATTAAGCTTTATTTTTTTGTGGATACAAACTTAATGTAGCAGCAACAACAGCATAAGCCGGTGCTAACATCCAACCAATAAAAGGAATCAAGTGCATGAGGTAAAAAACCATTCCATTACCTATGGCCAATCCTTTATGAGTGCCAATGTAAAAAATACTTTCAGCAGGCGATTTTTTATGTCTTTCCATGCTATAGTCCAACATAGAAAATCCGTAATAATAACATTCAATCAGTAAAGCAAAAATGGGAGTAATCCAACCCACAACAGGTATTAGCGATAGAAATAAAATAGATATGGTGTACACTGTTTGCCAAAGCATATTTCGTAACGAGAGTCTAATGCCACGTACGATATCTTTTAGCAATTGCGAAACACTGAAAGGATAATCTTTGCCTTCAATAATGGCTTCTGTCTTTTCGCTGAGGTAGGCAAAAACGGGTGAACCTAAAATCAACCAAATGTATTTAAACAAAGAAAAGTAGAACAACATAAGGAGCAGCCAAACCATTGAACCTCCGAGCACAAATAAAAAACCAATGATGCCGCTTTGTAATTGTTGCACCCAATTTTTCAAGCCTGTTTTAATGCTAATCCATTCAATAACTGCACTGGCACTTTGTCCAAAATAATACATGCTTACAGAGAATAAAATCATGTAAATCAATCCTGGGATAACAATCCATTTCCACAGCCGATGTTTTAAAATAAATCGGTGTGCTTGTGCATATGCCTGAAACGATATAACTATTTCTTTGAGCAATTGGGGGTAATTTTATGGCGTAAATTTAAACCATTCGTGTGTTATAGCACCTTTAGAATTTAGGGCAACGTATGCCGGTGCTTTCTGCAGGTTTGGCAATGTAAATCAATGACAACTCAAAACCACCACGGCTCTGCGCTGCAGCTTTCAAATTGCTTATTGTTGCATCATAACTTACGCCTAAACGATAATTGCCAAATTCTAAACCTACATAAGGTATAATGGCGTCATTCATTCTTAACCAACTACCTGCATAAAGGCTTGTTGGTTTATCTCCGTTGTCAGCCACTGTAAATTGCATCGCTCCGCCAATTACCGTTTCTTTTGCACCGGCCTGACTGCTATGCAACATACTCAAATGAACCGTTGAATTATAACCTGCAGGAAAATAACCACCGGCATGAAAAGTAGTTCTAGGATTCAACGTAAAAAATGTGCCTGTAAACTGTTGTTTGGGCCGATTGATATGATACATGCTAACACCAACATAATAGTTGTTACGGTCGTTGCTGCTTCCGTTGAATAATAAACCTGCATTTAAATCGAAATAACTATTTGCTAATGTGGTGTTGTCAAATATTTCTGTAGTAGTTCCTGTAAAACCGAATGGTGTTAGTTGGTCTCCAAATTTTAGGTTTTGGGTATTGATGTTCATATTGGAGTACGTACCTTGAAATGCAGCACCAATTTGGTTATAACCTTCTTCATCTAGCCCTTTGTGAAAAGCAGTAGAAACAGATAAATAGTTGAAGTTAACTGCACCGCCGGCACTTTTATCGGTATACCCCATAATGCCCAAACCCCAAGTGTCGTTTGGATCGATATGTGATTTCATTATCGGAAAATCGACTGCTACAGTTTTGGTGTCGAATGCTTTGTTAATGGTAGGCCATTGGTTTCTGTAATTACCGGCTACTCTTAAATTGCCATCAAACTTTCCGGTAAAAGCCGGGTTTAATGTTAGGGGTGAAGCAAAAAATTGTGAAAAATGCGGATCCTGAGCTTTTAGTTTGCTCATTAAAGGCATCAACACGATAAATAATAAAAATTGCTTCATTGATAGTCGTAAGACATCGAAAATAAGTGAAATGTTGTATCCAGAAAAAAATAGCTGATGTTTTAACATTCAGCTATAGTAATGGAAATTTAGGCTTGTACTTTTGTCCCGTATGCCAGATCTCCGGCATCACCTAATCCAGGAACGATATAACCTTTGGCAGTCAATTCATCATCGATATCGCCACACCAAATTTTTACATCTCCGGCTTCTCTTTCAACATATTCAATACCAACGGTACAAGCAATGGCACATACAAAATGGATTTGTGAAGGATTGCCTTCATCTCTCATGTGATGGATGGTTTTGACCAAAGAAGCACCTGTGGCTAACATAGGATCGCTGATAATGACGATTCGATTATCTAATGCAGGGCAACTCATGTATTCTAAGCTAATTTCAAAACTGCCATCTCTGTGGTGTTTGCGATAAGCAGATATAAAAGCATTATCGGCTTTGTCAAAATAATTCAGCATGCCACTATGCAAAGCTAATCCGGCTCTTAAAATGGTAGCTAGTACAGGCTGTTGTTGTAACACTTTACTCGTATGAATGCCCATTGGGGTTTGAATCTCTTTTTCTTCCCAGGGCATTTCTTTACTGATTTGGTAGGCTGCAATTTCGCCAATACGTTCTAGGTTACGACGAAATCGTAATCTGTCGTTTTGCACATTTACATCTCTTAATTCACTAATCCAGTTACTAACAAGGCTGTGTTCTTGGCTTAAATTAATTACCATACAATTCAGTTTTGGTGCGGCTATAAGGCAAATTTACTTCAAAAAGTCTTCGCTTACTAAAATATCGCAACGCAGTGCTGTTGTACCATTTTTAAATTTTTTTTCGCCGGTTTATGTAATTGTTTAGAAAATACCATCCAGTGGGTATATAAAAATCAAGAACATGAAAAATATAATTGCTACAGTAGCTTTTTCTGCCATCAGTTGGTATGCTTCGGCACAAGAAACAAAACCAATATCGGTAAATGCCATACTCAATCATGTAAATGTAAATTTTGGTTATGGTGCCGAATTGACTCACTCCGCTAAAACGCAGTTACAGAAAGGAGTACAGGAAATTGAGTTAAATAATGTGAGTACTTTGTTGGATCAAAATACGATACAGGTTACTTGTCCCGAGAATGTAACATTGTTATCCTATCGGTTTAATGTAAAAACGGAAACCACCAATATTACCAATCCCATTCTACCCAAAATGGAAGACAGTATTAAACAACTGAACAAACAGATTAATGCAGTTAATAATGACTATTTTATTACCGAAGAACAACTGAAAAAAACATCGGCATTGGTAGAAGTGTATACCAACAGTGGTAACAAAAATATTAATGGGGCAGAAGTGATAAAGTTGATTGATTTCTATAGTAATAAAATTCAAGTGTATAGAGCTACACTGTATGCTCAGAAAATTAAGAAAGAGGAGTATCAAGAACAGATAAATGAGATTCGTAAACGAATGGATGAAGCAAGGGCAACCGGTAATAAATACTTGTCAAAAACCATTGGGCAATTGATTTTACAAGTTATGGCCAACCAAGCCGGTAATGCCGATTTTGAAGCTACCTATTTTACGCAAAGAGCAGGATGGGTGCCTACTTATGAAATGCGGATGAAAACCATTGACAATAGTTTCAAATTAGCATGGAAAGCCTCTGTTAGCCAAACCACGGGTATTGATTGGAAGCAAGCTAAACTTACTTTGAGCACCAATAATCCTAATTTAAGTACTACCGCACCTTTGCTTAATGCCTGGTATTTACAACAATATGTACCTAGAGTGTATAACGATATGTTGAGAGGCAGACAAGCAGCAGTAAATAGTGTACAATCTTTAAACGAAGTAGTAGTTGTGGGTTATGGTAAGGAGAACAAAGCAACTGCTAAAGACGAAGATATGAGTGATGTAAGTGCTTATACCAATGTGGCTGAAAGTCGCCTTTATACTAGCTTTGAAATTGATTTGCCTTACGATATTCCTTGTGATGGTAAAAGTTACAGTGTAGCGATTAAAGAAGAAGATATAAAAGCAGGATATAAACATTACAGTGTGCCAAAATTAGACAGAGATGCTTTTTTAATGGCTGAGTTAAGCGATTGGGAAAATTTAGATTTGTTACCCGGTGAAGCCAATATTATTATGGATGGGAAATACATTGGTAAATCGTTCATAGATCCTAATGCAGTTACTGATACACTCACCTTTTCTTTAGGTAGAGATAAACGAATCACCACAAAAAGACAACTAGTAAAAGAAAGTAGCAAGAGTAAAGTAAAAGGAGATACAAAAACTGAAACATTTACTTATGAATTGACTGTGAAGAATAACAAAAAACAGACCGTCAATTTATTGCTGAAAGATCAGTATCCACTAAGCAGAGACAAAGACATTACCGTAACATTAGATGATGGGGCTAATGCCGAAGTAAATGCTGATTTAGGTATTTTAAATTGGAAACTAGAGTTGCAACCCGGCGAAAGCAAAAAAATCAGATTCAGTTATTCTGTGAAATATCCAAAAGATAAAGTGATTGGAAATTTAAGGCAGTAGTTTGTTTGTTTGCAAAAAGAAAAACCGGCATCCGTAAAAGGTTGCCGGTTTTCTAATTTCAATTTGACTACTGTTCATTTCTAAACACCACAACCCCATCAAAAACATCTATTAAAACGGGTTTGGTTTTATCTATATCACCTGCCAATATTTTTTTGGATAACTGGTTAACGATTTCTTTTTGTATCAATCGTTTTAAAGGTCTAGCACCCATTTGAATATCGTATCCATTTTCGGCTAAATAATCTAATGCATATTCACTGAAATGTAAAGTGATACCACTTTGAGCTACTAATTGTTTCAAATGATTGAGTTGAATAGTAATGATACCTTTGATTTCTTTTTTCAGCAAAGGTTGAAACATGATAATTTCATCCACTCTATTCAAAAATTCAGGCCTTACCGTTTGTTTCAGCAAAATCATCACTTCAGCTTTGGCTTTTTCAGCCGCCACATCGATGGTATCTTCTGTAACCGATTCAAAGGCTTCCTGAATAATATGACTACCAATATTACTCGTCATTATAATGATGGTATTTTTAAAATTCACCATTCTGCCTTTGTTGTCTGTCAATCGGCCATCATCCAATACTTGTAACAACACATTCCAAACATCGGGGTGAGCTTTTTCAATTTCATCTAATAATACTACACTATACGGTTTGCGTCGCACCGCTTCGGTCAACTGCCCACCTTCATCGTAGCCTACATAACCCGGAGGAGCACCCACCAATCGACTCACGGTATGTTTCTCTTGGTACTCACTCATGTCAATACGAGTCATCATACTTTCATCATCAAACAAATAGTCGGCTAAAGCTTTTGCTAATTCTGTTTTACCAACACCTGTTGTACCTAAGAATATAAATGAACCAATTGGCTTTTTAGGATCACTTAATCCGGCCCTACTTCTTCTAATGGCATCGGCAACGGCAATAATCGCTTCCTCTTGTCCTACAACTCTTTGATGCAACTCTTCTTCCAATTTCAATAATTTTTCTCTTTCACCTTGCAGCATTTTACTTACCGGAATACCTGTTGCTTTTGCAATACTCTCTGCAATATCTTCTGCATCTACCTCTTCTTTCAATAAACGTCTTTCGCTGATAGCGTCTAAATCTGCCGATGAGGCTTCAATCAATTTTTCTTGGTCCTTTATTTTGCCGTATCGAATTTCTGCTACTTTGCCAAAATCACCATTACGTTCAGCTTGTTCGGCTTGTAATTTTAAATCTTCAATATTTGCTTTTGCTGTTTGAATTTTTTCTACGATTTCTTTCTCTTGCTGCCATTTGGCTTTTAAAGTATCTCTCTCTACACTCAGTAAAGAAATATCTTGCGATAATTCTTTCAACTTCACTTCATCATTCTCTCTTTTTATCGCTTCTCTTTCAATTTCTAACTGCCGAATTTGTCTTTCCAGTTTATCCAATTCCTCAGGCATACTATTCATTTCTAAACGCAACTTAGCGGCACTTTCATCAATTAAATCGATGGCTTTATCCGGTAAAAAACGATCGGTGATATAGCGCTGAGATAATTCTACTGCAGCAATAATGGCTTCGTCTTTAATCCGAACATGGTGATGACTTTCATATTTGTCTTTTATACCACGTAAAATAGAAATGGCATCTTCTATATTGGGTTCATCAATCAATACTTTTTGAAAACGACGCTCTAAGGCTTTGTCTTTCTCAAAATATTTCTGGTACTCGTTTAAAGTGGTTGCACCTATTGCTCTTAACTCTCCACGGGCTAATGCAGGTTTTAAAATATTGGCAGCATCCATAGCACCTTCGCCACCACCTGCACCAATCAGGGTATGAATTTCATCGATAAATAAAATGATATCGCCATCACTTTCGGTCACTTCTTTTACGACAGCTTTTAATCTTTCTTCAAATTCACCTTTGTATTTGGCGCCGGCAATCAGTTGCCCCATATCTAAAGCATAAATGATTTTAGATTTTAGATTCTCCGGTACATCACCATTTACAATTCGCATGGCCAAACCTTCTGCAATCGCAGTTTTACCAACACCCGGCTCACCCACTAAAATGGGATTGTTTTTGCTACGTCTGGTTAAAATATGTAGTGTTCTTCTTATCTCTTCATCACGGCCAATTACCGGATCAAGTTTGCCGTTTCTGCCCAACTCATTTAAGTTTTTGGCATACTTCTGTAATGAATTGTATTGCTGCGATTGTGTTTGAGAATTAACAGTACTTCCTTTTCTTAAATCTTTAATTGCTGTTATTAATCCTTTCTCTGTAAGACCTGCATCTTTTAGTAATTTTCCGGTATTGTCATTGACGGATAGTAGGCCAATCAATACATGTTCAACACTTACAAATTCATCGCCAAAAGTTTTGAGCGATGCGTTAGATTTTAACAACGCATTATTCAAATCTCTACTTATGGCTTGTGCAGGTTCGTTGCCGGAAGTCTTGGGCAATTTCTTTACCGCTTCGTCTAGTTTGGCCGCTACAAATGCGGTGTTGACATTGTTTTTTTTCAGTAGGAATTCAATGGGGCTATCCTCATCTTTCAATAATGCTTGCAGCATATGTTCTGTTTCAATATTGGGGTTGCCTTTATTGAAAGCTAATTGCTGTGCAGCTTGAATACTTTCCTGCGCTTTAATGGTGTAATTATTTAGGTTCATAGTAGTTGTTTATAAAGTTGTATGAATCACTTTCACAAGTTCAATTTGTCTTTAAAGAAACCGCAAATGCTAATCCAAGTCTGTAAAGCGGAAAGATTGACATAATACAAGATGTAAAACGGAACATAAGTCAGTTGGATCAAGGATTTGCTGAAATTTTAGCAGGTTATTAAATAATTGTAGCTTTAAGATATGCTTAGGCCTATTAGCTTATCCTTGCTCTTGGTTTTATCCATTGCTGGATATGGACAATCGTATATGGACAGTCTTAAAAATGCCTTTAGATTAGGTACAAATGATAGTCTAAAAGCCGATGCTGCATTGGAGATATGTTGGGAGTTGGCTTGGGATGAAGCAGATACTGCTATCTATTATGGATTAGCTGCAAAAACATCGGCAGAAAGAAGAAAAAATAATTACCAATTATTAAGAGCTTACGACAGACTTGCTCAAGCTTATGATACTAAGAAACAAACTACATTAGTGCTATATTTTTTTAATCAAGGAATTGCCTTAGCAAAACAAATTAATGATGCTGCTTTTGTAGGAAAATTATACAACAATCTGGCTTTGTCTTATTACTACAGAGGTGTAGTGGATAGTAGTTTGTATTGGCATTTTCAATCGTTACAAACAAGAAAAACAACCGGTGATTTAAAAGAAATTGGGCAAAGTCTAAATAATATTGGATTGTTGTTTAGAGTAAAGAAAGATTATCCTGCCGCTATTGATTATTATCGTCAATCTTTAGCTATTAAAAATCAAATTGACGACAAGAAAGGTGCATTAAATACACTCATCAATATTGCGGCATGTTATAAAAACAGTAAACAGTACGACAGTTGTATTTTTTATTCTGCTGTAGCTGAAAGATTAGCCAATTCCTTAGATCGAAAAAAAGATGCAGCTGCTGCAATAACTAATGCCGGTTTATCCATGGTAGCATTAGGAAAGTATCAGCAAGCTTTAAATAAATTGTTACAGTTAGATAAAGTTGGCGACAAAGATATTAGTGCTGATACCGAGAATTATCATGAGCTTACCGGTGGAATTGGAGAGGCCTATTTAGGGCTTGATCAATACGATAAAGCCATTGTATATTTTTTAAAAGCATTGCAATTGGCAGTTGGAGGAAATAAGCTGGAGTTTGAAGCTCAGATTAATCATTTGTTAGCTACCGCTTATGAAGCAAAAGGAGACTTTGTTGCAGCTTTGCGTTATCAAAAACAATTCAAATTGCTGAATGATTCACTATTTAATATCAGCAATATAGAAAGTATGAATGAACTTTCTACTCGTTTTGAAACAGAAAAAAAAGAAGTTCAGATTAAAGCCTTGGAAGCTGAAAACAAGCTTAAACAACAACAAAATAGATTGTATTTGGCTTTGGTTGTAATTGCTGTATTATTGATTGGTCTTGCTTTGTGGGCATATTGGCAAAAAACAAAAGCCAATGCCATCTTACAACAGCAACAACAAGAAATCATCAATAAAACGGCACAGTTGAATCAACAAGCAGCAGAAATAGCAAGACTGCAAACGCAAATGAATCCGCATTTTATTTTTAATGCTATCAATTCTATTCAGCATTTGGTCATGAAAGGAGACGTGCAACAATCGTTGGATTATTTAAATGATTTTGGAAGATTAATGCGGATGACACTTAATAATTCGGAGAAGGAATTCATTAGTCTTCAGGAAGAAATAAATTTTCTTCATCAATACTTGAAATTTGAGTTGTTACGCTTTCAATTTCCATTTAGTTATAGCATTGATGTAGCCAATGAGCTAGACGTTGAATCAACTTATTTGCCGCCTATGCTGGTACAACCATATATTGAAAATGCAGTAAAGCATGGGCTGTTACCACAGACTGCAAAAGGTATATTGCATGTTGAATTTAGATTAATCACTAAAAATTCAATTGATTATTTGAGTATTACAATTGCTGATAATGGTGTAGGAATTGATGCAGCCGAAAAACGTAAAGTAGGTTTAGTACAATTAGATCGTTCTATGGGTATGCATATCACTGCAAAGCGAATTGCCAAATTGTACGAAACAGAAAACGTACCAATATTAGAAGATGTAGTGCAGCTTTCAACAAATGAAAGTGGTTCTGGAACAGTTGTTCGTATTTTTATTCCTTTGATTGAACAATATTGATATGTTAAAAGCTTTAATCATAGATGATGAACCTGCTAATCGGCAGTTGCTCGAAAGCCTATTACATCGCTTTTGTGATGATGTTGTGGTAATTGGAGCTGTAGATGGTATTGAAAAAGCAGTTAGTATTATAAAAGCACAAGATCCAACATTGGTTTTTTTAGATGTGGAATTAAAAGGCGAAACCGGGTTTGATTTATTTTCGATTTATCCTAACCCTTCATTTGATGTGGTATTCACTACAGCTTTTGAAAAATATGCGTTAAAAGCCATCAAAACATCTTGCCTCGAATATTTATTAAAGCCCATCGATTACAAAGAATTGATGATTGCAGTTGAGAAGTGCAGACAAAAGCAAGCAACACAACACAAACAAGAGCATTTTGAAACATTACTCACTAATCTTACGCATCAATCTAAAACGATACAAAAAATTTCTATACCGGTTAATGATGGCTTTGTATTTGTGCACACAGCCGATATACTTTATTGCGTGGGGGAGAATAATTATACCACCATTTATACCGCCAACAATAAAATTGTTTCTTCCAAAACATTAAAAGATTATGATGAAATGCTTGCCGGAAATTCGTTTTTTCGTTGTCATAAATCTTATCTAGTAAACATGAATCATATACAAAAATTTAGTCGGGCTGAAGGGTTGCGATTATTAATGCCCAATGGGAATTGGATAGATGTTTCGGTTCGTAAGAAAGAAGAGTTTTTGGAATTGTTGCAAAAAAAATAACCGGCAGCACACTACATGCTGCCGGTACCAAAACTGCTACTAGATAAGAAGCAGATCGTTTACTGTACTACAATGCGATTTGTCATTTTTTCATTGCCCCCCGTCAATGTGGAATGATAGATGCCTGCAGCTAGTTTGCTTAGATCAATAGGAATACTATTTGTACCCTCTTTTAACGCAATGATTCTACTGTACACTAATGATCCCAAATTGTTATACAATTGTAACGTATAATTGCCACTGGCTCTTACTGTAGAAGTGAGTGTTGTATTGCCTCCCTGAGTAGGATTAGGATACATGCTATAATCTTGTTTTGTGGTAGTTATATTTACTTTTACTACTGCACTTAATTTGTTTGTTCTGTCGTTATCTACTGATTTAATACGATAGTAATTCATTCCCTTTAAAGGTTGCATATCTGTAAGTTGGTAAGTAGAAATTCCAGCTGCTGAAACTGTAGCAATACTGCTGAAATTAATGCCGTTATGGCCTCTTTCTACTTCGTATTGCTGTACATTATTTTCACCCGAAACCTGCCAATTAATTTGTATGGTGTTGTTGATAGGCTTTGCATGAATGCCCACAAAATGTACAGGTAAAGTACCGGTTTGAATATATTGTCCAAAATTTGAGGATACGGTACAACCGGCCCCACTAAATCCACCACCGGCATAAAGATTAGTGCCTACTACACCTAATGCATTCATGGAACCACCACCAACACCACCGCTCATGCCTGTACCTAAGCCAGACCAAGTTGAGCCATTAAAGCCTGCAATGCCGATTGCTGTACTGCCTCCGGCAGTATTAAAACCTCCGGCAACAAATACATTGCTGCCCATAATAGCAATAGCATTTACGGAACCATTTAATCCACTACCTAAAGCACTCCAAGTAGTACCATTCCATTTGGCAATTTTATTAGCAGCATTTCCTCCGGCATTGGTAAAATCTCCCCCTGCGTAAATAGTTGTGCCATCTGCTGCAATTGCTCTAACTGTATTATCTACACCTGTACCTAAAGCACTCCAAGTTGTACCATTATATTTTGCTATACGATTAGCGGCAACAGAACCGGGAGCTTGTATAAATGAACCACCAATGTATAAATCTGTTCCAACGGTTCTCATGGCATATATAGCACTACCAAAAGAAACGCTTCCAAATTGAGTATTTGTACCATTGTATAGCCAAATTGAATTCTGTTCTGCATAGTAAAGGTTTGTACCAACTGTAGCCAATGCAAAAACTTCCAAATTTTGTGTTCTACCGGCATCCTCCCAAGTGGTTCCATTCCAAATACCCACTTTTCTAAGTGTGGCTCCTCCTCCTGTTTGAGAAAAATTTCCTCCAACATATAATTTGCTATTAGCATAGGTTAAAGCATTTACTCTGCCATTAACGCCACCACCAACACTAGACCAAGTAGTGCCGTTCCAACGGGCCAAGTTATTTGCTACTATATTGTAAACCGTATTGAATTCTCCACCTATGTACACATTGGTGCCATCAATTGCGATGGCATTTATTTTACCTGAAACCCCTTTTAAATTAGCCAAAGTACCTGGATGCCATGCCGACCAACTACTACTGCTATATCTAGCAATATTGCTCAAAGACGTGGTGTTACTTCTACTAAAACTACCACCTGTATATAAAATCCCTCCAGTGGATGCAGCAGCATATACCGAACCACTGTTGGTGGCTGCATCATGTAGTCCGTTGCTTACTGCCGACCATGTAGTGCCATTAAATAATGCAATGTTTTTTAATGCAACAGGGCTTGCACCTGCAGTACTTGTAAGGTTACCCGCTGCATAAATATTTGTACCATCAATTGCTATGGCAGATACAGTAGAAAATTGACTCATACCATCGCCTAAAGCACTCCATGTTGTGCCATTCCATCTAGCAATATTATTTGTGCTTTCAGCGCCGGCTTTATCAAAATAGCCACCAACATATATATTGCTGCCACTTATGGCTATGGCATAGGCATCGCCGGGCCCAGATCCTCTGCCTAGGCCATCGCCCAGATTTGTCCATGTACTACCTGTCCATCTAGCAATTCCATTCAAATAACCAAAATCACCAATTTCAAAATCTCCACCGGCATATAAATTTGAGCCACTCACGGCAAATGCTCTTACTGTATTATCTAAGCCAATGCTCATCGAATTCCAACTCGTTCCATTCCATCTAACGGCATAGTCACCGCCACTTCCACCACCATTTGTAAAACTTCCGCCGGCATAAACATTAGTACTAATCACTGCAACAGCAAACACAATTCCATTGTTAATGCCTGCACCTAATGCACTCCAATTGCTACCATTCCAACGAGCAATACGCAATGCTGTTGATCCCCCCGCTTCAGTAAATTCGCCTCCTGCATACACATTGCTTCCACTAACTGCCACGGTATACACATTTCCATTAAGACCAGTGCCTAATGTACTCCATGTAGTCCCATTCCATTTTACAATTCTATTTACCGCTAAGTCACCAATTAATGTAAAATCTCCGGCCAAATAAATATCTGTTCCATTTACGGCAATAGCTCTAACTGCTCCATTAGCACCGGGTAATCCAAAACCATCTTGCCATCCATCGCCACAGCCGCTTGTGCGTTCTTGTGTTTCTGGTACAAAAATGGGTGCACCATTTTTACCGTAAGTAAGTGCAAATCCTGAAGCATTAAAATTGCCGTTAACCCCGGGTTTAATTGCGCCGTCTTTGTTTAATACAGCAGCTAAACCTACCTCATTAGTAGGTGTTAGAGGGTTTTGAAAGCCGCTGCCATAGACGTACATGACGATACAGCAACAAAGTAAAATTGTCTTTTTCATGATAACAGTTTTGGGTTTTAGAAATGCCGGACTAACCGGTTTCAATCATAAACCTATTCTGTTATTAAGGGTTATTTTTGTTGATTGATATAACGTAATGTATTAGGTGGTAAGCGTTGCAGATGAATGATGGAACGTTAGCTTTTTGTTCGATTTTTTATTGCTAAGTTTATGCCATTATAATAAATGAAATACGCATGAAAAAAGGATTGTTGTTTGTTTGGGCAATTAGTATAGTCTTAATCAGTAATGCTCAATACGATTTTTCGCAAGTCACTGTAAAATTAGAAGGTGCTAAAAAGCAACTGGGTGGCGATGTTGCTGCGCTGATTTATAAAGATGGGAAAATAGTGTATCAAAAAGAAATAGGTGACTTCAATATAAAAACACAAGCACCTATTGCTAGTTGTAGCAAATGGCTTACCGCTGCTTTGGTAATGTGGTTTGTAGATCAAGGCAAAATTTCATTGGATGATAAAGTGAGTCAATATCTACCCATTTTTGCAAAGTATGGTAAGAGTTATATAACCATTCGGCATTGTTTAAGCCATCAAACCGGTGTAGATTCAGATAAAAAGGGATTGGGATTATTGGCCCGAAGGAAGTATAAAACCTTAGAAGAAGAAGTAGATGATTTTGCAGCGAAGAAAGAGATTGATGCTAATCCGGGAACTGAATTTGCATACAGCGGCGTAGGTTTAAATATTGCTGCAAGGGTATTGGAAGTTGTAGGCAAAAGAAATTTTCCTCAGCTGATGATGGAGAAAATAACCCGTCCGTTAAGTATGCGGAATACTACTTTTCAAATAGACTATGAAAGAGCACCAAATCCTTCTGGCGGGGCATATTCTACTGCAGCCGATTACCTCAATTTTTTAACCATGATGATGGATAAAGGTATGTTTAAAGGAAAACGTATTTTGAGTGAAGCATCGGTGGATGAAATGAGAAAGATACAAACCACAGGTTTGCCGATTGCCTTTGCACCAAAAGCAGCAGAAGGCTATCAATATGGGTTAGGTAATTGGATTATTGAAGCAGATACATCTGGCAAAGGCACTGTAGTAACAAGCCCCGGTTTATTTGGCACTTGGCCTATGATTGATTATTGCCGAGGCTATGCCTGTATTTTCTTAGTGAAGAGTTTTTTAGGCGAAGCCAGAAAGGAAATTTACATGGATATTAAAACGGCTATTGATGCGGTTATTCCCGCTAATACAACCTGCAATTAACAATGTACGAACATAAAACACAGCCCTTAGCAACAATGAAACAATTTTATGGTAGAGTTATGTTTAACCTACTATGGGCAAGTGTTATCCTTAGTATTTGTTTGTTAATTGGTGTATTGGGCTATCATTATTGTGCCCATATTGGATGGTTAGATAGTTTACATAATGCAGCTATGATATTAAGTGGCATGGGTCCGGTTGTAACAATAGAAAACACCGCCGGAAAATGGTTCTCTTCTTTTTATGCCATTTTCAGCGGTGTTGCATTTATAACTAATATTGGTTTTTTATTGGCACCGGTTGCCCATCGTTTTTTTCATAAGCTACATTTGGAAGAATAACAGTTATTCATTTTTTACCAGAACAATTCTACCCCTGTCAGCTTTAAAAATATCATCATAATGCTTTACTAATGCCATATAATCTGCAGCTGGGTGTTTACCAGCTATTGCTTCATTTACTCTAATGCAAACGATTTTATCGTCTTCTATTTTGTATTGAATACTATATATGCCAAACTTATTCTTAATACTAATAGGTTGTGGTAAAGCTTCGGGTTTGTAACCGGTAGGAATTGTAATACTAACTGTATCTTCATCTCGGTATTCAAACATTAAATCAATATCATGTTGTCTTGGTTCTGTGGGTAGTTTTAGTCCAGATTTAGACAATATGTTTGGTTGAATGAACAATCTTTTGCCGGTAATTTGGGCATAGTTATCGGCTTCTAATTGCAGGGTTTCTTCTATTGCCGGAATTTTATTTTTGATCTCTTTGTAGCCGAATGATTTGATATCGTAAGTGGGCAGATTAATATTTTTCTTCAACCTTTCTTCTTGCTCTTTCTTACTATAGCCAGTGATGATTTGATGCAAGTCATCTTGCTGTTCACCGTGATATACAGTAGTTATGGCAGCAGAAAGTTTACCATTTTCATCAAGCGTGGCATTGATCGTTCTTGTTTGTAAATTATCATTTGCAGTGTAACGAGGGGTACGAACCAAAAAACCACCTTCTTCATTAATGGCCAATGCATAACGATTACTGGTAAAACTACTGAGATAGCCAGTAGGTAAAGTTTGGCTAGTACATTCTAACCAAACGGTGTCTTTATCTAACGGAACGGATAATATGGCATGGTTGAATTGCTGACCAGGAAAATCTTCTACAATATAGCGCCTATACTCTCCAGCTTTAATTAAAGAATAATTCGATTTAATACCTACTTCTTTCAATATGGCATACATGTAATTGGTTAATGCTTTACAATCGCCATATCGCTTTGTTGCTACATAAGTGGCATCAAATGGTTGCCAGCCTCCAATCCCTAATTGAATACTAATGTATCGTGTATTTTGCTGCATATAATTATAGAGCAAAGCCACCTTCTTTTTTACGTCTTTCTCAGGGTCAGCAATTTGGTGAATCGCTGTTTTAATATGCTCTGGTAAAACATCTTTATCTGATTTCAATGCTTGTACAAATTTTCCAAAGTCTTGCCAGGTGTTCATATTGCCTGTATAGCCTTCAATAGAAAATTGGGTAGGACCCACTACAACAGTAGGTGTAATTTTTTGCCATTCTGGTGCAGCATATTCTCTCTTCTTTGCAGTTAAGCCTTTAACTTCCCATTTATAGGTTTTTGTTTTACCCGAATTTGTAATACTTGGCTCACTATCGTACTTGTAAGCTTTGTAACGAATGGAATAATCAGCGTCGCATATTACTTCATACAAGCTTTGTTCTACTGCATAATCTTCATCTTGTAGCGGCATCCAACTCGGCATAAATAATAAGCCTTCTTGTTTAATTTCTACTTCGTATTCTACTGTGTAGGGATAAATTTTGTAATTGAAGTTGTGGTGTTTGATGCGATTATCTTCTGCTAAACTAATATCACTTGTAGCACTGATATCAATGATTTCTCCTTTTTTAATAGATTTTATTTTCTTGCCATTGACATCAAATAAAGTGCCATCAACAGATTTTATGGAAGAGAATTTATCGTATGCTTCTACCCATTCTGCATGTTCATCTCCCGCTTCATTCAAAATAGTGATAGCGTATTTATAGTAATACACTGCTTTACCCGGGTCCTTAATTTCAAAGCGTTGTATTTCCATTCGCTTTACTGCATTGGCGCCTTTCAATAATTCGGGACTTATTTTGGCCACTGCATATTCATCTCCGGCCCATGCTAACGTAGTAAGTAAACAAAACAATAAGGTTCCTATTTTTTGCATCATCATTATTTTATTTTTTTGAGCACAATTTGTTCGCTGTGTTTTTTTACAATCATGGCAAAAAAATCTCTTAACGAAGCATAATCTTCTGCCGCAAAAGTGGCTTTCTTCAGCATAGTTCTTGAGCGTAGTTGAATATTATTTCCTTTAGCCGAAATCAGATATTCAAACATGCCTTCATCATCATTAAACTTTACCCGGGTAGATTTTGGTGCTTCGTCAATAGCATATCCTTTTGGTACTTCCATTTCTAGTACAAACGTTTCATCAAACGCATAGGGCATTTCTACCGGATAAAATCTATTGGCTGCTTTGAACGGGTTTTGTCGTTGAGCTTCTGTAAACATCGGGCTTAAATAAATAATATCTTCATCCGGCGAAAAACTAAAATTATAGCGAACAGTTGTTGGTTGATCATAAGCTTTTAGGGAGTCTAATGCCCCGTTGCTGATGGTTACATCAAATCCGTAACTCTTTTTTACTGTATTAAAATATTCCTCTTCCGTTTGCTTGGTCATTTCTTGCCGTAGGTTGTAAGATTCATAGTAAGTAAGGTCAGATTGAAATGTACCTTCCATTTTCTTACCATCTGCACTATTGGCAATATTTACAAAAGTAACTTTTGCTTCAACCAACGAATCGGGAGATAGATCAATAACAGGAGTGCCGGTTTCAATGATGGAAGCTGTGCCATTGTAAGCATCTTCATGCAGTCTGCCAAAGCCCAATTTATTATAAGCAGCATCTACTAAAAAATATGCATCATCAACTTTTACTCTGCTAATTACATAATTGTATTTACTAATGAGTGGGTAAAGTTGAAAAACCTTTCCATTGTCTTTTGTACTTAGAATAACCGGCTGAGCTTCAAAACCCTGACTGCGATAGATGGCAGTTAGCAATAAATTGATATCCGCTACATTTCCATTTTTGGTTTGAAATATTTTTTTTAAATCATTACTCATGTATACCGCATCATAATCGGTACAAGTAAAATTATCTCTAACAAAAGTGTAAATCCGCTGCGCTTTATCATAATTGTCAGTAGCGCCTTCTAATGCTTTTTTTACATCGCTATCAAAATAGTTATTGGCTTTGTTTAATGCGGCACCAAAACGATCATCGCCTAATAAATCGGCAGTTGCCTTTTGCCAACTACCCATAATATCATCAACTCGGCCACTTTCGTAAGTAATGGATTTTAATTGAAATTCAATTCGAGATAAGTGATTTCTAATCGATGTAGTAAAAGGTTCAGTTTTTAAAGGCGGCACATTTTGCATGGCCCAAGACCTTTTTAGGGTACCCATTGAAATAGATTGAGATTCGGTTCTATCGGTAGCAGTTTGGCCGGGAAAGGTGAGGTAAAAATTCTCAGTACCATAATCTTCTTTCTTCTCTACAAAAGGATGATAACCTGTACTCAATGCAACATAGCTAAACATACTGGGTACACTTGTTTCGTATTGCGACCATAAGCAAGGATACTGCCACTGAAAAGTCCAAGGTTGAAAATTAAAAATGTATGGCGAATTGATGGTGTATTTGAATTCTACAATCGTACCTTCTTTAAGATTGGGGAAAGTGAACTTTCTAACATTATTGTTGCTACTTACTTTTTCTTTGAAAATAGAGGCTTTATCAACTTTTGTACTTACTACTTTTCCATTTTCTAAGTTATAAGTCACTGCATCGAGGTCTTCTAATTTTTCTTCATCATCTTTTCCTTTGTAGAGATAAATTTGAACGGTAGCTGCATCAAAACCATTTTTATTCATAATTCGCATCCGTTTGTGATGCTTAAAAGAGATGTTGAACCATCCGTTTTTGTTACCTTCAAATCTTGAATAGCCGGCATCAAATAATATCACCGCATTCGCACTGCTGTCTATGGAATAAACAGTGGGTGCAAAGTCAGCGGCTGTAACATCGCCGAATTTCATTTTTGGTTTAGCTACATCATTTTGTGCCGATGAATAATAGAAACTAGTTAGGGTGATTAACAAGGAAAGCATTTTTTTCATGTCTTGTACATTAAGCGTCAAATAAAAAGAATAATTTAAAACATAATTGTCATTAACAATAATATAAAATACTCCGTATATCACAAATGAATATTTTTGAAAAGCATACGATTTTTATAAAAAAAATTGCCAATCAGTTAGGGTTTGATTACTGTGGTATCGCAAAAGCTGTTCAATTGGATGAAGATGCTCGTAGGCTAGAACAATGGCTGGCAAAGGGTTTCAACGGCAGCATGTCTTATATGGCTAATCATTTTGATCTCAGAATTAATCCATCTCAATTAGTTCCGGGAGCAAAATCTGTTATTACCTTACTCAAAAATTATTATCCATCGCAACAACAACAAGTATCTGAAGTACCTGCTATTTCTAAGTATGCATATGGCAATGATTATCATGAAGTTATAAGAGCCCAGCTCAAAGAATTTTTGGCAGAAATGCAAGAAAAAATCGGCGAAGTGCATGGGAGGGGATTTGTAGATTCTGCTCCGGTTTTAGAAAGAACTTGGGCAACAAAAAGTGGTATTGGATGGATTGGAAAGAACGGAAATCTCATCACCAAACAATCAGGTTCTTTTTTCTTTATTGCTACGCTAATAGTTGATTTGGAATTGAAATACGATGATCCTTTTGCAAAAGATTTTTGTGGCTCTTGTTCAAAATGTATCGATGCTTGTCCTACGGCGGCTATTTTGCCCGATAAAGTAATTGATGGTAGTAAATGCATTTCTTATTTCACCATCGAACTCAAAGACATGCTCATTCCAGAATCCATGAAAGGAAAATTTGAAAATTGGATGTTTGGTTGCGATACTTGTCAAGATGTCTGTCCTTGGAATCGTTTTAGTAAACCGCACCAAGAATTACAATTCACACCAATTCCCGAAATACTCAATTTTTCTACCAAAGATTGGGAGGCACTAACCGAGGAAAGTTTCAAACAAATTTTTCGGAATTCTCCACTTAAACGTTCAGGATTTAAGGGTATTCAACGGAATATCAAATTCTTGAAGCATAATGATGCACAGTTGTGAACTGATGGCTTCACTAGAGTTGCTTCCCCCTTATATTTGTAAAACTAACGCTTGTTAACATGAATATGGAAAAGAATCGCAACGAAGATTGGATGAAATTAGCTGTAAGTCAAACCCGTCAATATGCCGATAAAATCCATCTTGGCGGTGGCAAAAAAGCCATTGAAAAACAACACGAAAAAAACAAGCTTACTCCGAGAGAAAGAATTGCTTATCTCATAGATAAAGACTCCATATTTTCTGAAATCGGAACTTTTGCAGGATACGACATGTACGAAGAACAAGGCGGTTGCCCTGCGGGTGGAACTGTTGCCGGCCTTGGTTACGTCAGCGGCCGTCAATGTGTGATTATTGCCAATGACCAAACGGTAAAAGCAGGGGCTTGGTTCCCAATTACGGGTAAGAAAAATTTGAGGCTGCAAGAAATAGCCATGGAAAATCATTTACCAGTCATTTATTTGGTAGATAGTGCTGGTGTTTTTTTACCCATGCAAGATGAAATTTTCCCTGATAAAGAGCATTTTGGTCGCATCTTTCGCAATAATGCCCGAATGAGTGCCATGGGCATTACACAAATAGCTGCTGTAATGGGTGCTTGTGTGGCAGGTGGTGCTTATTTACCTATTATGAGTGATGAAACCTTGATGGTAGAAGGAAATGGCAGTATTTTTTTAGCCGGACCGTATTTGGTGAAAGCAGCAGTAGGAGAGGATGTAGATACTGAAACCCTTGGTGGTGCGGTAACGCATACCGAAATTAGTGGTATAGCTGATTATAAGTTTAAAACCGAGCAAGCATGTTTAGACCAAGTAAAAAAGATTATAGATAAACTTGGCGATACGAGTACGGCAGGCTTTCACCGTGCTGCACCGGCTGCGCCTAAAAAAGAGGCGGAAGAAATCTATAACATTATGGCAGAAGGTAATGCTAAACCTTACGATGTGTTGGATATCATCAGTTGCATTACCGATAATTCTGAGTTTGATGAGTTTAAAAGAGATTACGGCAAAACCATTGTTTGTGGCTATGGTCGGATAGATGGTTGGGCTGTGGGTATAGTAGCCAATCAACGCCTCATCACCAAAAACAAGAAAGGTGAATTACAGATGGGTGGTGTTATTTATAATGATAGTGCTGATAAAGCGGCCCGGTTTATACTCAATTGTAATCAAAAGAAAATTCCGTTGGTGTTTTTGCAAGATGTAACGGGTTTTATGGTGGGTAGTAGAAGTGAGCACAGTGGTATCATTAAAGATGGGGCTAAACTAGTGAATGCAGTTGCCAATTCTGTTGTTCCCAAAATAACCATTATTATAGGCAACAGTTACGGCGCAGGTAATTATGCCATGTGTGGCAAAGCTTACGATCCTAGATTTATTTATGCTTGGCCATCGGCTAAAATTGCGGTTATGGGAGGGGAACAAGCTGCTAAAACCATGTTGCAAATACAAGTTGCCGGTATGAAAGCAAAGGATAAAGAGGTGTCTGCGGCAGAAGAACAAGCCCTTTTGAAAAAAATAAAGAGTGGATATGAAAAGCAAACTTCTCCTTACTATGCTGCTGCAAGGCTTTGGGTAGATGAAATTATTGACCCCGCCGACACTCGTCAACGTATTTCAGAAGGTATTAAAGCGGCTAATCACAATCCCCACATGGCAACCTTACAAACAGGTGTTTTTCAGGTTTGATGACCATTTAGATTTGTAGAAAATTAACATTTTTTTGCAGTTCTTTAAAATTCTGTATTTTCACCCGTCATTAAGACAACCAAAAAAGATATAACAGAAAAAAAACTGTATGAGAAAACCTGTACTATGCAAAACGTTGCTGTGGGTTTGTTTTGCATCCGCAACGTTCACTTCTTGTGTTAAAGATGATTATTTGGCTAATCCACCAGCCGTTCAAGATCAATCCTTTATAGAAGAATTTGATACGCTTTCTGCTGCTTACAACCGCGGTTGGAGACTAAAGAATCGCAGTGTGCCTATTGGTCCAACCAATTGGAATCAGGTTGGTGATCCTCAATTCGGTTTAAACTTTGTACCCTATAGTGCTACAGGCGGTGTTGGATATATCGAAACCGATAACTTTTCTACATCAGGTGATGCAGCAGGTGATGGTGTTATAAGCAACTGGGTAATTTCTCCGGTTTTAAACATTCAAAACGGAGATAAAATTGTTTTCTATACAAATTCCGCATACGTTGATAATGCGGTAAGATTACAAGTTAGATTAAACAGATACAATACTGGATTAGAGGTTGGCACAGGCAATAGTGTTGGCGATTTTGACCTTGCATTATTAGACATTAACGGTACCTATTCTCCTACCGGTTATCCAGACAATTGGACAAGATTTGAAGCAACTGTTTATGGGTTAGACAAACCGGTAATGGGCAGATTTGCTTTCCGTTATTATAACGAATTTGGTTTTGTTGACGATCCTGCACTTGGAGTGTATGATTGTGTAGCCCTTGACCGTGTTTCTTATATTTCGAAAAAATAAACTACCTCATAATGCAATTTAGAAAATATACATCAGTCGTTTTTTTAGGTACACTTCTTTTCAGTGCATTAGTTATTATACAAGCTTGTAGAAAAGACATTGCACCCCCACCTCCTGCACCAAACTATTCTTGGGTAGAAGATTTTGATACTTTAGCCAATGCTTTACAGCGTGGATGGGCCTCAGTTAATAACAGCCGCCCTCTAGGTACACAAGGTTGGATTCAAGGCCAATACTTTATTGATGATAAAGGAAAGTTGAATGGTTATTCGGCTTCATCCTATTCTTATTCTGGTCAAGATTTTGTGTTGTGTTCTTTCAATGCAAATGGAGATGAGGGTTCGATTAGTGCTTGGTTAATTGCTCCTGAAACAACAATGAAGAATGGAGATACCATTAAATTCTATACCCGTACTTTAGAAAATCCTGCTACCTATGCCGATAGAATGCAAGTAAGATTAAACCCTAATTCTGCTAGCACCAATGTAGGTTGGGGACCATTAACTGATACAGCTGTAGGTAGCATGGTTGGAGATTTTACCAGATTATTGGTAGATATCAATCCTACTTTAGCTTTATCTGGTCCGAGTTCTTTTCCTGGTGCTTGGCAACAGTATACTGTTGTTTTATCAGGTTTGCCTGCTCCTGTAAAGCGTAGATTTGCTTTCCGTTACTTTATTCCAACAATGGCCGGACCAAATGGAGCTAATGGTCAAGGCGTAAGTATCGATAAAGTAGAATTTATCAGTAAATAAGATTAAGCCTTTACCATTTATATAAAAACCAACTTCGAAAGAAGTTGGTTTTTTGTTTCTTCGTATTTCTAAAAGTGATTTCATGCGTTGTTTGAATATAGTCATTGGTGGTTTGATGTTTTTCTTGTTCTCCTGTAGTGATAATACCACTACAAAAAATCCGGCATTAGCCAAAAAACCTACTCCACCATCTATTCAAGATTTACAATTGGCTATTGCTAATGCAGCCAAACAAGTAAAAGATGGCGATTTGATAACCCGAGCAGGAAACGATGTGATTAGTGCATCGCTTCGTAATTACAATAAGCAAGACAAAGCCTATTCTCACAGCGGTATTGCATTTATCGAAGATGGAAAAGTTGTTGTTTATCATTCCTATACCGGTGCTGAAAATCCGGATGGAAAAATGTTACGAGAACCTTTTGATTCATTTTGTAGCCCTAAGGGCCGATTGGGTATTGGCATTTTTCGTTATGTGATTGATAGTGCTGAAATTGCTGCTTTCAAACAAGCGGTTATTGGTCATTACAAAAGCAAGGTAACATTTGATAAAAAATTTAATTTGGCTGATGACAGTGAATTGTACTGTTCCGAATTGATTGCAAAATCGATGAAAAAAGCAACCAACGGTAGAGTCGTTATTCCAACTACTGTAGTTAAAAATTTTAAAGTAAAAGACCCGGGGCTGAAAAATAAAAAATTCAAAATCTTTGAATATATAGCTGTAGATAATTTATATATGAATAATTTTTGTACAGAAGTATTACGGTTATCTTTTGAATAATTTAAAACACATTACAATATGACAGCATTACCCATTTATCAGGTAGATGCGTTTGCCAGTAAAGTATTTGGCGGTAACCCTGCAGCAGTTTGTCCATTAACCGAATGGTTGCCCGATACCTTAATGCAACAATTAGCAGCAGAAAATAATCTATCGGAAACTGCATTTTTTGTAGCGCAAAATGGACGGTTTCATATACGTTGGTTTACACCGGAATATGAAATTGATTTATGCGGCCATGCTACTTTAGCTTCAGCTTTTGTGATATTCAATCAACTTGGATATGAAAAAGACACCATTTATTTCGATTGCAAATCTGGTGAGTTAGTAGTCAACAAAGTTGGGGATAAAATAGAATTGAATTTCCCTAGTCGTATGCCATTGTCGGTAGATGTCATTCCCGACAATTTGTTGAAAGGTTTAAGCATTGCCCCCACCAAAGTTTTAAAGTCGAGAGATTATTTTGTGGTGTACGATGATGAAAAACAGGTACATGATTTAAAGGCTGATTTTCAATTCTTGAATCAACTAGATGTGGTGGGTGTTATTGTAACAGCACCGGGTAGAGCAGTAGATTTTGTATCTCGATTTTTTGTGCCCAATTCTGTGATTGGTGAAGATCCGGTTACCGGAAGTGCCCATTGTAACCTTATTCCATATTGGTCAAATGTACTAGGCAAAAACGATCTGATTTGCCGCCAAGTATCGGCCCGAATGGGTGAATTGTGGTGCCAACATTTGGGCGATAGAGTAACCATGTCGGGCTATGGTGTTTTGTATATGAAAGGCGAATATTATCTGCCTTAAACTGTATTATTTTTAAAAATGTCGCAACAAACTACGCATCCCTTAATTATTTATACTGATGGTTCCAGCCGTGGTAATCCGGGTCCCGGTGGGTATGGCATTGTAATGATGTGGGGAGAAAAACGAAAGGAAATATCCGCAGGTTTTAGATTAACTACCAACAATAGAATGGAATTGATGGCAGTAATTGTTGCCCTCGAAAATTTGAAGCTGAATAATATTCCGCTTACCATTTACACCGATAGTAAGTATGTGGTGGATAGTGTTGAAAAGCGTTGGTTAGACAATTGGATCAAAACAGATTTTAAAGGTGGAAAGAAGAATAAAGACTTGTGGACCAAATATTACAAACTATCAAGGGCTTTTAAAGTAAAATTTAAATGGGTTAAAGGGCATGCAGATAATGCTTTCAATAATCGTTGCGATGAATTAGCAACAACTGCAGCCGATGATAAAGCTAACTTAGGTATTGATGTTGGCTACGAAGCACTCGAAACCTCCAAGTAATCATCAACCTCAATCAATGAATCAAAGAAATGTAGTTTGTAGTTGGAGTGGTGGCAAAGACAGTTGTTTTGCCTTAATGCAAGCAATAGAACTTGGTTATACACCCAAAGTGTTATTGAACGTATTAAATGAAGAAGGTAAAATCAGCCGGAGCCATGGAATCCCTGCCGAGATATTAACCAAACAAGCAGCACTCATCCATTTGCCGATTCATTTAATTAGTGCAAGTTGGCAAGCTTATGAAAATCAATTTACCCAAGCATTACAATCGCTAACTGCACAATACCAATTAACCCATGCAGTGTTTGGCGATATCGATTTACAAGCCCATAGAGATTGGGAAGAAAAAGTTTGTGTATCTGCCAAGCTTACAGCCTTACTTCCGCTTTGGCAACAAGATAGAAAACAGCTGGTGCATCAAATGCTTGCAGCCGGTATAGAAACCATGATTGTAAGTTGTAATTCAACAATGGGTGAAAAATTTCTAGGGCAATACCTCACAACCGATTTAATTACCGAATTAGAAACATTGGGCATAGATGCCTGCGGCGAAAATGGTGAGTTTCATACATTGGTTACCAATTGTCCCTTATTTGAAGAACCATTACAAGTGAAAGTGATGTCAACTGCTGTAGATCAAGATTATTGTTTTGCCCAATTGGAATTAGCATAAAAAAATCCCCGGCAAAGCCGAGGATTTTCAACATATATATATTGAAATAGCTTAAGCCATTTGCTTATTCGTAGTTGGTTTTTGCAACAGTACAAAACTTCCAAATAAAATAGCGGAGAATACAATAGTACCTACTAAACTATTTTGATAAAATGGTAAACCATCGTTATAACTCATCAGCAAACCATCGAAGGTTTTTGGACGGTGGTATCCGCCATTACCAGCCCAAACTAAAAAGTTAGATACTAGAAAGAAAAGGGTAGGAGAGGCAATAGCCGCTGCCAAAACATTTTTTACATTGATGGTTTTAATAAAGAAGCCGATGCAAGTTAAACCTGCAAACAATAAGTAATTGGTAAACTGACCTTTATAAAATCCTTGAATCGATGACAATCCATTGATGTAGAGCAATTGATACAATGCATCAGAAATCAACATAGAAATAATGGGTAAAGCGAATGCCCATTTTTTGTCTTTGATAAAAATGGCACCTCCAAAAATGGCCATAGCCCATTGTGGTGCAAAACCATAAGGTCTCCCTGGTACAATGCGATACAATGCAGCAACCAATACGAGTATAACGAGAGAAAGTAAAAGCGATTTATTTTGTTTCATTGTTCTTGTGTTTCGTGGCAAAAATAGCCTAAAATGTGTATGCCCAATCTTGTTCATTGTATTTCTTTTCCTCAAATTGTTGAAAAACAACTAGGCTTGTTTAAGGTACAAAGGCTTTAAACAAAGTTGCAGTAGACGAGCTACTGATTTTATATTGCTGATTGGCAAACACAATCACCACTTCTCCTTTTGCTGCTTGAACTTGTTGATTGAAATCGGCCACACCTTCAGTTACAATGAAAATTTCTGCTGATTGGCTCTGCGATGAATACGAAGTATTGTCATTCAACCCAATTCTTGCAATGCCAAAATCTGCTACCGGACAAGGATAAATCTTCGCCGAATGCTCGTTAGGCTGCATCACTTGTGGTGTAATCCCTTCAAAAACGGTATGTTTTAATAATTCGGATACATCCACATGTTTAGGTGTTAAACCACCTCGCAACACATTATCGCTATTAGCCATCAGTTCAATATTTTGGCCTTCCAAATAAGCATGAGGCACACCTGCTGCTTGAAAAATGGCTTCACCCGGCTGCATTTCTACGATGTTAAAAAAATAAATAGAAAAAATGCCTTTGTCTAAGTTGTTCAAGGCTTCGCCTTGCTCAAATAATTTACTTACCCACCAACCGGGTTGTTTGCGATGTATTGTTCCTGCTTTTTTGGCTGCCATTTCTCTTTTAACAAGTGGCAACAACAATGCATCTACTTCGGCCTGCGGCATGGTCATGACCGTTTCGTATAAACCTTGATAACCGGCAGTTTGAAATGCGGAAATCAAGGGTTCAAATTCAGGAACAGATTCCAATGTTGCAAACAATTCATCCGCTTGTTTGAATCCATGTAACAACCAAAACGGACTTAACGCCACCATCACTTCCGGTTTATGATTTTTATCTTTGTAATTACGATGTGGGGCATTGATGGGAATACCTGCTGCCTCCTCGGCTTCAAACCCTTTGATGGCTTCGGCTTTGCTTGGATGCACTTGAATCGACAACATATCTTTTACATCCAAGACCTTAAATAAATAAGGCAATCCTCCAAATTGTTGATGTACTTTTTCGCCAATACATGCAGCAGGATTACTGTAGATGATAGCATCAAGCGGTTGTGTTGCATCGTCTATTGTTAACACTGCCGGAGCACTAGGATGTGCCCCCATCCAATATTCTGCACATGGCTGATGTGCTGCATTGTCAAAGCCAATAAGCTGAGGAATAAACTCAAATCCGCCCCAAGCGTAATGCTGTACTTTTCCTATTAATTTATATATTTTATCTTGTAACATATTTCCATTTTTCATTCGCAATTTAAAGTAAATGGCACAACATAATGAAACGGGTTTTGAAGGAGAAGCATTGGCCGTAAGTTGGCTGAAAAAAAATGGGTTTGAATTGAAGGAACGCAATTGGCGCTACAGGCATTGGGAGGTAGATATTATTGCAGTAAAAGGCGATACGCTACATTTTATCGAAGTTAAAACTAGAAGAAGTACAGCCTACGGTAATCCCGAAGAAAGTATTACTCGTAAAAAGATGGATAACCTCAAAGGTGCAGCCGAACAATATCAATTTTTACACCCCGGTTGGAAATGGATTCAGTTCGATGTATTAGCTATTTTAATTAAGCCAAATGATACCGAATATTGGTTTAATGCCGATGTTTATTTCTAATCAACATTAAAGCCGCTCCATCATTTTTTCTACCATTTTAAATGTTGCCGGACAGTACTCTACATTCTGTTTATGTACATGAATATAATCGGTCATTGTTTTTTTCTTCAAATGAGGAAACCCTGCGCAGTCAATGGGTCTAACCTCATAAATTGAACACATATAAGTGTTCAAATCTAAGAACTGACATGGTTGGCTGCGATTCATCCAATCTCCTTCTTTAGGTTCTACATACAACCATTTGTCAGTAAATTCTTGCGTCGTCATTCCAACATGCCTTGAAATACGTTTAATGTCTTTGTTTGTAAACGTAGGGCTCATTTTTTTACAACAATTGGCACAGGTTAAACAATCAATTTCTTGCCAAACTTCTGCATCAATTTGTTCTGCTATTTTATCCAATTTAGCAGGTGGATTTTTTTCCACTTTACTTAAAAATCTTCTAAACGCTTTTTTGTGATGTCTTACTTTTTGCTTGAAAGACCGAATATTAACAGGTTGCATGTTGCAGGTGGTATTATCAGATTGTTTGATGATATTGCAACGAAATAAGTTGATTCTACCAGAATCGTCAAATTTTTTAATTCGCTTACATGTGGGAGGTTTATAAAAAAGGTTTCAAAGCTTATTTGCAATTAGAGAAATCGCTGAGTGATCATTCAGTAGAAGCGTACTTGCATGATATTGATAAATTAACTACTTATTTACAAGCAACTGCCAATATCAAACCACCACAAGATGTAGTATTAGAAGATCTCCAACATTTTTTACAATGGATTACCGAATTGGGTATGACTTCTACTTCTCAATCTCGTATCATTTCAGGTATAAGAGCTTTTTATAAATATGGTTTGCTAGAGCAAATCGTTACCATTGATCCTACTACTTTATTAGATGCTCCTAAAAGTAAACGCAAATTGCCTGATACCCTAAGCTTTGAAGAAATTGAAACACTGATTGGACAAATAGATCAAAGTACTCCCGAAGGCGGCCGCAATAAAGCTATACTAGAAACTATGTATAGCTGTGGATTAAGGGTTAGCGAAGTGGTGAATTTAAAACTGAGTTGTTTGTATTTAGATGTTGGTTTTATTAGAGTTATTGGCAAAGGTGATAAAGAAAGATTAGTTCCAATTGGCAGCGATGCCATTAAATACATAAAGCTGTATAAAGATAATATCAGGGTTCATCAACCCATTCAAAAAGGGCAAGAGGATATCTTGTTTTTAAATAGAAGAGGAAAACTCTTAACTAGGGTTATGATTTTTCTTATCATCAAAGATTTGGCCACCAAAGCAGGTATAACAAAAAATATTTCGCCGCACACTTTTAGACATTCTTTTGCCACTCACTTGGTTGAAGGCGGTGCCGATTTAAGGGCTGTACAAGAAATGTTAGGCCATGAAAGCATTACTACAACAGAAATTTATACGCATTTAGACCGAGATTTTCTGCGTTCTACTTTACAGACATTTCATCCGGCATTTCAGCCGCCATCGAAATAAGTGTTGTTTAATAAAGATTGATTGTCCTACAGTTTGTCGTTTTTCTTTATTTTGCTGCTTTGATGCACAGGGAGAAACAGAAATATAGTACAGATACCGACGAGCAACTGATACAAATGTATCGGCAAACGGCACAGCAAGAAGTATTGGCTGCGTTGTATATGCGTTATTACTCCCTTGTTTATGGTACATGTGTAAAATACCTCGAAGACCAAGAAACGGCTAAGGATTGTGTGATGAATATCTATCAAGAAATGATAGAAAAAGTGAAACAGCACCAAATCGATAATTTTAAAAGTTGGTTGTATGTAGTGGCCAAAAACCATTGTTTAATGCTGCTCAGAAAACAAAAACAACACAAAACAGTAGAATTTGATGGCAGTTTTATGCAATCGGAAGACTTTTCGCATCTGGATGCTGTAATTGAAAAAGAACAAGCACTAGACCAATTACAAATTTGTCTAGAACAATTGAATGAAGAACAAAAATTAAGCGTCAAACTGTTTTATTTAGAAAACAAATGTTACAACGAAATTGTAGCTGAAACAGGTATTGAATGGAATAAAATAAGGAGTCTGATTCAAAACGGCAGACGAAACCTTAAAATTTGTATGGATAAAAATGGCTAATCACAAACACACATATCATGACTTTGACCAAGCAGCTATCGATAGCTACTTGCAAGGTCGTATGTCGCCGGCAGAAATGCATCGGTTTGAGTTAGCCATGCTCGATGATCCTTTTTTAGCCGATGCTGTTGAAGGTTTAAAGCAAGCCAATCCATCTCTTACCCAACAACATTTAGCAAACATTGCAGCACTCATTTCCGGCGAAGCCGAAATCGAAAAAAAAGCGGCGGTCATCCCCTTAAACCGTAATTATTGGTGGCGGGTTGCAGCGGGTATTATTGTTATTGCAAGTGCCGGATTGATTACCTATAAAGTGCTGAATCAAAACCAACCTATTGATGAAGTGGCACAGTTGCCTACTGTTTCCAATCCTGCAACAATTGTTGATACTGCAAAAAATAATCAACCTATAACCAATACGCCGGAAGCTATTGTTGATAACCGCAAAATAGAAAAGCCTTCGGGTGATAATACAATGGCAAAAGAAGTCATTAAAAAGCCGGTTACACCGCCTGACAATCAAATTGCAGCAGTCGATGATCGAAAAGAAAAAGATCAATATGCAGCAAAAGAAGATATAGAGAACAAACAAACAGAAGCGGTTAAAAATATTCCTACCGATGCTACCCGTGGCCGATCTACAGATGCCAATGTGGTAACGAATAATATATTTCAAAACAATGATACCAATAGGCCGCCTATCGTTTCTGGTCCTACAGAGCCTAATGCAAGAAATTACAGGGGCAGGGTTACTCGTTCCAACGGAGACCCGGTTGTAGCTGCTTTAGTAAAAGTTGATAAATCTAACACTACAGTTACAGACGACAATGGCAACTTCGATTTTAACGCAAAAGGAGACAGTGCTGTTGTTACAGTTGAAGGCGTGGGTATTGCAAAATCAGATGCAGTAATTAGGCAAAACGCAAGCAATACCATTGTTGTCAAAGATGCAGATATGTCTTTATCAGAAGTAGTTGTGGTAGGCTACGCAACACAAAAGAAAAAATCAATCACTGCATCAACACAAAAAGCCGAAGCAGCAAGGGGTAATCTAACAAATGCTACTCCGATAGGCGGATTAACAGCATTTAATGCCTATGCTAAGCAAGCTTTCGCAGCAAAGATTGATACAGTAGCCAATCCATCAGCAAAAGTAGAACTTCAGTTCTTCATCAATAAAAAAGGAAAACCGAATCGTATTTCGGTAAAACAAACATCCAATCCTATCCTAAATTCCGCTGCTATTAAAGTGTTGCAAGATGGTCCAACTTGGCAGGCCGGCACTAACAAAAAAGCTAGTGTTATCATATCCTTGCAATAACAACATTCCGTTAAAACTTTTATGGTTGATTAATGTTGTATAGGTTTGCAAAAAAATTATACAAATGAAAAAGATATTGTCGATTGCTGCTATCGCCTTTTGTACGTTGGCACAGGCACAAGTTAAAATGCCTGCACCTAGTACCACACAAACCATTAAGCAAGACTTTGGAATGGGTAGTTTAGAACTCAACTACTCTCGTCCTAACGTAAAAGGAAGAAAAGTGTTTGGCAATTTAGTACCCTTCAATAAAGTTTGGCGTACCGGTGCAAATAACGCAACTACTATTACTGTAAGTGATGAAATTATGATTGGTGGTGTTATACTTAAAGCCGGTAAATACGGCATCTTATCTATCCCCGGTAAAAAAGAATGGACGCTAATTATCACAAAAGATGTGAACGTAACTTCTCCTGCTGCTTACAAGCAAGAAAATGACCTGGTAAGAGTAACAGCAACTCCTATGAAAATGAAGCAAAAAGCAGAATCTTTTACCATGCAGTTTGCTAACATCAATTACGAAAGCTGCGAATTGCATATTAAGTGGGCAAATACAATGGTAAGTTTACCAATTACCACTAACATTAAAGATAGATTGAAGGCCGACATCGAAAAAATGTTACAAGGCGATAAGCCAAATTATAGTCAGGCTGCAAATTTCTACTACGAGTGGGAAAAAGATTATGCTAAAGCATTAGTAAACATCAACAAAGCCATTGATGCCAATCAAAAAGCATTTTGGTTGTACTTAACAAGAGCTAGAATTGAAAAAGAATCTGGCGATAAAGTAGCTGCTAAAGCAAGTGCTGAAAAATGTGTTCAGTTGGCTACTGATGCTAAAAATGACGATTACATTAAAATGGGTAATGAGTTAATCAAAGGATTGTAAACTATCCGTCTTCAAAATAATATCCCCCGGCAGTTTATGTTCGGGGGATATTTATTTGTTGGACAAACATGCATTGTTAAATGGCAGCACTTTTCAATTTTCAGTATTACCTTCGTAAAAATAATTTCAATATGAAAAAGTATGTATTGTTAGTGATGGCAATGATTGGATCGGCTACATTAATGGCACAACCGCCAGATGTTCCGGCTGTTGCAGGTTCAAGTTTTGGTGAAAAAGTTACGGTGAATAAGCCTGTAACACCTCAGCAATTGGCAATCATCTTAAAAAATAAGGCTGGCCAAAAAGTAAATGTGCAGTTGAAGGCAGAAGTGACAGAAGTATGTACCAAAGAAGGATGCTGGATTAAAGTGAAAGGCGTTGACGGCAATATGATGGTAAAAATGAAAGATCATGGCTTTTTAGTACCTGTTGCACTGAACGGTAAAACAATTGTACTAGATGGTATTGCTGAAATCAAAGTAACTTCTGTTGACCAATTGAAGCATTATGCCGAAGATGCCGGAAAATCAAAAGAAGAAATTGATGCTATAAAAGAACCAAAGCAAGAAGTGGTGATTAATGCCACAGGCATTTTGGTGTTATAATTTCGTTTACAGATTAATAATTTTAAGCTTCGGAACCCATATTCCGAAGCTTTTTTGTAGAAATATTTGTTTATCTATTGGCAAATGCTACCTTTGCCGTCCCGAAAAAAGTTCTTTCTTTATCTGTAATAACGTAAGTTATTGACAGTGAATGAATTGGGAGTTTTGGATAAACCGAAACGTTATCACCAAAAAATTAAAATAATGGCAAAAGAAATCTCTGGCTATGTTAAGCTACAGGTAAAAGGCGGTCAGGCCAACCCTGCACCTCCTGTTGGACCGGCCCTTGGTTCTAAGGGTGTCAACATTATGGAGTTCTGCAAGCAGTTCAATGCAAGAACTCAAGACAAAATGGGTAAAGTACTTCCTGTTTTGATTACCGTTTACACAGACAAGTCGTTTGACTTTGTTATCAAAACCCCTCCCGCCTCTATTCAACTTTTAGAAGCAGCTAAATTACAAAGTGGTTCTAAAGAGCCTAACCGTAATAAAGTTGGTAAAGTGAAATGGGATCAAGTTGAGCTAATTGCGAAAGACAAAATGCCCGATTTGAACTGTTTTACACTGGAAAGTGCCATGAAAATGGTAGCTGGTACAGCACGTAGTATGGGTATTACTGTTGATGGTAAAGCCCCATGGGAAAATTAATTCCGCAACACCTAAAAGTTATTACAATGGCAATCTCAAAAACACGAAAAGCTGCAGAAGCTAAAATCGATAAAAATAAAATTTATACCCTTAAAGAAGCATCTGCTTTAGTTAAGGATATCAACTGCACCAAATTTGATAGTTCAGTTGACTTGCACATCCGTTTAGGCGTTGATCCTAAAAAAGCCGACCAACAGGTACGTGGTACAGTTACCCTGCCGCATGGTACAGGTAAAACAAAAAGAGTATTGGTACTTTGTACACCAGATAAAGAAGCTGATGCAAAAGGTGCTGGTGCTGATTATGTTGGTTTAGATGAGTTTATCACCAAAATTGAAGGTGGTTGGACAGATATTGACGTAATTGTTGCAACGCCTGCTGTAATGCCTAAGATTGGTAAATTGGGTAAAATTTTAGGTCCTCGTAACCTAATGCCAAACCCCAAAACAGGTACTGTTACCAATGATGTAGCTGCTGCTGTAAATGAGGTTAAAGGCGGTAAAATTGCCTTTAAAGTAGATAAAGCCGGTATCATCCACGCTTCTATCGGACGTATCTCTTTCAGCCCAGAAAAAATTGCTGAAAACAGTCATGAGCTGATTAATGCCATCATGAAATTGAAGCCATCTGCTGCAAAAGGTATTTACCTTAAAGGGGTAAGTATTGCCAGCACTATGAGCCCAGGCATTGCAGTAGAGACCAAATCATTAATCAACTAGTCCTGGTGACCCTTACTTTTACCGTTTGGGGATGACCCGGGTTTTTAAAACACATTAGTTATGACAAAAGCACAAAAAAACGAAGTAATCGAAATATTGAAAGAGAAATTCTCTCAATACAATAACTTCTATATTACTGATACAGAATCACTTACTGTAGCTCAAGTTGGCAAATTACGTCGTACTTGTTTCGATAAGCAAGTTGAATTAAAAGTGGCCAAAAACACACTTATCAGAAAAGCATTAGAATCTTTAGATGCTGAAAAATATGCTGGTGTTTACGACGCTTTACACAATGTAACTGCATTGATGTTCAGTGAAAATCCAAAAGAGCCGGCATTAATCATTAGCTCTTTCCGTAAGGATAGCAAAGGTGAAAAGCCTGTTTTGAAAGCGGCTTACATCAATGGTGATGTTTATGCCGGTGATAACAACCTTAAAGCACTTACGCAGATTAAAACTAAGAATGAGCTTATTGGTGAAGTTATTGGCTTGTTACAATCTCCTGCTAAAAGAGTGTTGGCTGCTTTATTGCACCACCACGAGCAGAAGGCTGAAGGAGCAACTGCTGAATAAGCAGCATCCCCAAGGGGGGAATAAAAAGAGTATTCACAATTCAAATACTTACACTTTAAAAAATACCCTATTGGGATTTAAAGTGTACATTAATTAACCATCCGCCGGAGAATATCGATGAAGGCGGTTAAAACGTAAAAAAATGGCAGACGTAAAAGCATTAGCAGAAAGTTTAGTAGCCCTAACTGTAAAAGAAGTACAGGAATTGGCAGATGTATTAAAAAGCGAGTACGGAATTGAACCAGCTGCTGCTGCAGTAGTTGTAGCTGCAGGTGCTGGCGAAGGTGCCGCTGTAGTTGAAGAGAAAACATCTTTCGATGTAATCTTGAAGAGCGGTGGTGCTAGCAAATTGAACGTTGTTAAAATCGTTAAAGAATTAACTGGCTTAGGCTTGAAAGAAGCTAAAGACTTAGTTGATGGTGCTCCAAAACCAGTTAAAGAAGGTATCTCTAAAGCAGAAGCTGATGATATCGTAGCTAAGCTTAAAGAAGCTGGCGCTGATGTTGAAGTTGCTTAATTAGCAAAATATTCGCAAGCTTATAGAACCCCTTTGCCATGCAAAGGGGTTCTTTATTATCCACAATAAAAGCCGTGGTTTAAAATTTGTTTTTGCCTTTCCGCTGCTTTTCTTACTTTTGCAATCCTTTAATTTTAGGCTAATTAGCAAGTTTCTATTCTATAATGGCAACTATAGCTGTAAAGTATTGAAAATCAATACCTAAGCAAATTGGCTTACTATGCTAACTTAAAGGAAAGAGTGCTCTCAATCATTTTGAAAAAAAACCGGTTAATACTAATATGTCTTCAACAAAAGTGCAAAACAGGTACAGTTTCGGAAAATTTAAGAATTTATCCGGTACACCTGACCTACTCGACATTCAGTTAGAATCCTTCAGTGAGTTTTTTCAGTTAGAAACTACGCCTGATAAGCGTAACAATGAGGGTCTATTCCGTGTGTTCAAAGAAAACTTTCCTATTACAGACACCAGAAACATATTTGTACTGGAGTTTTTGGACTATTTTATTGATCCGCCCCGCTACTCTATCGACGAGTGTATGGAACGTGGCTTAACTTATGCGGTGCCTTTAAAAGCTAAGCTACGTTTAAGCTGTAACGACGAAGAACACGTCGATTTCCAAACTATTGTTCAAGATGTATTCTTGGGCAATATTCCTTACATGACTCCCCGTGGTACTTTCGTTATCAATGGCGCAGAAAGAGTTGTAGTAAGTCAGTTACACCGTTCTCCGGGTGTATTTTTTGGTCAATCTATTCACCCTAACGGAACCAAGATTTACTCTGCAAGAGTAATTCCGTTCAAAGGTGCTTGGATGGAATTTGCTACCGACATCAACAATGTAATGTATGCATACATTGACCGTAAAAAGAAGTTCCCTGTAACTACTTTATTACGTTCTATTGGCTACGAAACAGATAAAGATATTTTGGAATTATTTGGCATGGCCGATGAAGTGCCATGTACCAAAAAAGACCTTGAAAAACATATAGGCCAAAAATTGGCTGCCCGTGTTTTAAGAACTTGGGTAGAAGATTTTGTTGATGAAGATACAGGTGAAGTTGTAAGTATTGAGCGTAATGAAGTAGTGTTAGAAAGAGATACTGTACTTGATCAAGATGCGATCGACATGATTGTGGATATGGATGTAAAGAGTGTTTTCATCCAAAAGCAAGACGTGGGTGGCGATTACAATATCATCTACAACACATTAAATAAAGATACTTCTAACAGTGAATTAGAAGCGGTTCAGCACATTTACCGTCAATTGCGTGGTGCTGATGCTCCTGATAATGAAACTGCTCGTGGTATCATCGACAAATTATTTTTTAGCGATAAGCGTTATGATTTAGGTGAAGTTGGTCGTTACAAAATCAACCGTAAACTTAATATCACACAGCCGTTAGAGAAAAAGGTATTGACCAGAGAAGATATGATTGAGATTATCAAGTATCTGGTTCGTCTTACCAATAGCAAAGCAGAAATTGATGATATTGACCACTTGAGCAATCGTCGTGTACGTACTGTAGGCGAACAATTGTATGCTCAATTTGGTGTTGGTTTAGCTCGTATGGCTCGTACCATTCGTGAAAGAATGAACGTAAGAGATAACGAGGTATTTACACCGGTAGATTTGATTAATGCAAGAACATTGTCTTCTGTTATCAACTCATTCTTTGGTACTTCACAGTTATCTCAGTTCTTAGACCAAACTAATCCTTTGTCAGAAATTACGCACAAACGCCGTATTTCGGCATTAGGCCCTGGTGGTTTAAGTCGTGAAAGAGCAGGTTTCGAGGTTCGTGACGTACACTATTCTCACTACGGTCGTTTATGTACGATTGAAACACCGGAAGGACCAAACATTGGTTTGATTTCTACCCTTTGTGTACATGCTAAGATCAATGATATGGGCTTCATAGAAACCCCTTATCACAAAGTAGAAAATGCGAAGGTTAATTTAAAAGAGTTGACTTACTTAAGTGCTGAAGAAGAAGATTCTGCAAAAATTGCACAGGTAAGTTCTCCATTAGACGATAAAGGAAACTTTGTTGAAGAGCGGATTGTAAGCCGTGAAACCGGTGACTTCCCAATTCTTGACAAGGCAGACGTTCAATATATGGACGTAGCACCAAACCAAATTGTTGGATTGAGTGCTTCTTTGATTCCGTTCTTAGAACATGATGATGCTAACCGTGCCTTGATGGGATCTAACATGCAACGTCAGGCTGTACCATTAATCTTGCCGGAAGTACCTGTTGTTGGTACAGGTTTAGAAGGTAAAGCAGCCCGTGATGCAAGGATTCAGATTCACTCAGAAGGTGATGGTGTGATTGAATTTGTAGATGCTAAAGAAATTCATGTTCGTTACGAAAGAAACGAAGAACAAAAATTAGTAAGCTTCGAAGAAGATTTGAAGATATATAAGCTCACCAAGTTTATCAAAACCAACCAAGCTACTTGTATCAATCTTCGCCCTTGTGTGAAGAAAGGACAAAGAGTGAAAGAAGGAGACTTCTTAACCGAAGGATATGCTACCAAAAATGGTGAATTGGCTTTGGGTCGTAACTTGAAAGTAGCATTCATGCCTTGGAAAGGTTACAACTTTGAAGATGCGATCGTAATCAATGAAAAAGTAGTTCGTGAAGACTGGTTTACTTCTATTCATATTGAAGAATTTGAATTAGAAGTAAGAGATACTAAATTAGGTGAAGAGGAATTGACGCCGGATATTCCAAACGTATCTGAAGAAGCTACTAAAGATTTGGATGAAAATGGTATTATCAGAATTGGTGCTCACATTAAAGAAGGCGATATTCTGATTGGTAAGATTACTCCAAAAGGTGAAAGTGATCCAACTCCGGAAGAAAAATTACTTCGTGCCATCTTTGGTGATAAAGCAGGTGATGCAAAAGATGCTTCTTTAAAAGCACCAAGTGGAACTGAAGGTGTGGTGATTGATAAGAAGTTATTCCAGAGAGCGAAGAAAGATAAGAATGCTAAAGTAAGAGAGAAAGCCATTCTGGAGAAAATTGAAAAAGTACACGATAAGAATGTAGAGGATATCAAAGAAGTATTGTTGCAGAAGTTACAAGCTTTGTTGAAAGACAAAACTTCTACCGGTGTGAGCAATAACTTTGGCGAAATGTTGATTGGTAAGGGTGCTAAGTTTAATCCAAAAAATTTGGCCCAAATCGATTACCAAAATGTAAATCCTTTAGGTTGGACAGGTGATGCAGAAACGGATGAGTGGATTAACCAATTGTTACACAACTACAGTATTAAGTACAACGAAGAGTTAGGTCGTTATAAGAGAGAAAAATTCAATATTTCGATTGGTGATGAATTACCAGCAGGTGTATTGAAATTGGCTAAAGTTTATCTTGCAGTTAAGCGTAAGTTGAAAGTGGGAGATAAGATGGCCGGTCGTCACGGTAATAAAGGTATTGTTGCCAAGATTGTTCGTGCCGAAGACATGCCTTTCTTAGAAGATGGAACTCCAGTTGATATTGTATTGAATCCGTTGGGTGTACCTAGTCGTATGAACTTGGGACAGATTTACGAAACTGTATTGGGTTGGGCGGCAGAAAAGCTTGGCGTTACTTTCGCTACTCCAATTTTTGACGGTGCTAGTACCGATCAAATTGCTGAGAAAGTAAAAGAAGCAGGTTTACCTTCATTCGGTCATACGTTCTTGTATGACGGTGAAACAGGCGATCGGTTTGACCAAAAAGCTACCGTTGGTGTGATTTATGTAATCAAACTACACCACATGGTTGATGATAAGATGCATGCCCGTTCAATCGGTCCATACAGCTTAATTACACAGCAGCCATTGGGTGGTAAGGCTCAGTTTGGTGGTCAGCGTTTTGGTGAGATGGAGGTATGGGCATTAGAGGCATATGGTGCTTCTAATATCTTACAAGAATTACTGACATTGAAATCAGATGATATCATTGGCCGTGCCAAGACTTATGAAGCCATTGTTAAAGGAGATAATATTCCTAGAGCTGGTATTCCGGAGTCGTTCAATGTATTGGTACATGAATTACGTGGCTTAGGTTTAGATTTGAAATTTGAAGCCTAGTAGCTGATTAGTATAATTGAAAGCCCTGCTCTGAAAAGAGTGGGGCTTTTTTGTTATGGTCTACAATCAAAATTTCTGCAACTGTTTTAAATTTTCAAAATGCCGAATAGTAATTTACTGTACAAGTGTGCGACGCAACCCCTGTTGCTTGTAGTACTTATGCCGGTGCCAAAAAACAAAACCCACCGGCAGAGCCGATGGGTTGAGGTGTATATCAAATTCAATAATTGAAATCTACTAGTAGCGATACATTTCGCTCTTAAACGGACCAAATTGTGGTATGCCTAAGTAAGCAGCTTGCTCTTCAGTCAACTCATCTAAAGTTGCACCTACTTTAGCAAGGTGTAAACGAGCCACTTTCTCATCCAAATGCTTTGGAAGAACATAAACTTTGTTCTCATAATTGGCGTGGTTAGTCCACAACTCAATTTGAGCTAAAGTTTGGTTACTGAAAGAGTTACTCATTACAAAACTTGGGTGACCTGTTGCACAGCCTAAGTTAACCAAACGACCTTCTGCTAAGATGATTACATCTTTACCATCGATATTGTATAAATCAACCTGTGGTTTGATGGTATCTTTTGTATGACCATAATTGGTGTTTAACCAAGCCATATCAATTTCAATATCAAAGTGACCGATATTACAAACGATAGCTTTATCTTTTAATGAACGGAAATGTTTTTCGGTAATTAAATCTCTACAACCAGAAGCAGTAACAACGATATCTGCTTCTTTAACAGCATCTGCCATACGCTTCACTTCAAAACCATCCATTGCAGCTTGTAAAGCACAAATAGGATCGATTTCAGTTACAATTACTCTAGCACCTGCACCACGTAATGAAAGAGCAGAACCTTTTCCTACATCACCATAGCCACCAACAACAGCAACTTTACCTGCCATCATTACATCGGTAGCACGACGAATAGCATCTACCAAAGACTCTTGACAACCGTATTTGTTATCGAATTTAGATTTAGTAACAGAATCGTTTACATTGATAGCAGGAATAGGTAATGTACCTTTTGCCATTCTTTCGTATAAACGGTGAACACCTGTTGTTGTTTCTTCTGATAAACCTTTGATGTTAGCAATCAACTCAGGGTACTTATCGAAAACGATATTGGTTAAATCACCACCATCATCTAAAATCATATTCAACGGACGGTCTGCACCACCAAAGAATAAAGTTTGTTCGATACACCAATCTGCTTCTTCTAAAGATTGACCTTTCCAGGCAAAAACACCGATACCCGCAGCAGCAATAGCAGCAGCAGCTTGATCTTGCGTAGAGAAGATATTACATGAGCTCCACTTTACTTCAGCACCTAATGCTACTAAAGTTTCAATCAAAACAGCAGTTTGAATGGTCATGTGTAAGCAACCGGCAATTCTAGCACCTTTTAAAGGCTGACTTGGACCGTATTCTTCACGGATAGCCATTAATCCTGGCATTTCAGCCTCGGCGAGGCGAATTTCTTTACGACCCCAGTCTGCAAGACTGATATCGGCAACCTTATAAGGCAGCGCAAAATCGATTGTGTTGGTAAGTGTTGACATATTTAAATATTTGAATAGCAAAAATAGGTTGGTAGAATAAAAAGGCATAATTATTTAATTATTAAGGATAAAATACAATAATTACTACCTTCGGTAGGAAATTTGTATTGTTTTAAAACTGTAAAGCCATGAAAAAAGCAGATTCCACTACTGTTGAAGTTAGCGTAGATGAAAAAGACTTAGCCATATTAAAAGTATTACAACAAAATGCCCGGGCTACAGTAAAAGAAATTGCTGAATTGGTGCATTTGAGTACAACGCCGGTTCATGAACGCATCAAACGGATGGAAGAAAATGGCGTTATTAAGCAGTATGCCACTTTGGTAAATCCGGCAAAGGTTAAAAAAGGGCTGATGGTAATCTGTTATGTTTCTTTAAAACACCATGATAAAACCGCCGGTGCAAAATTTATTGACACCATCAATAGCTTAGATGAAGTGATTGAGTGTTATAACATTTCGGGTGAATTTGACTTTATGTTGAAGGTGGTAGCCGAAAATATGGACGCTTATTATAATTTTCATGTAAACAAACTCAGCCAATCAGAAAACATGGGTCATGTGCAGAGTGTGTTTGTAATGGGAGTTATCAAGCAAACGCATGTATTAGTCAATTGATTTCTAAAATGCATACCATCTAAATGCATTTATATTCCAACCAAACAAGTGAATACGTACTACTTTTCTGCTTCTTTTATCGAAAAATAATTGGCTAACTTTATTAGTACAATTGATTTTTCGACTTACTTTTTCCAAGACTATTTTTCGGCCACAAAGCGTTAATCTATCAAAATGGTGGAGTAAATAAATGACTTACATATCAATATGGATGAGAATCTTTTGTATTGTAAACTCAATTTTTTTCTCTTTTTTAGACAACTGATAATATTTAACCTATATTTAGGACTCTTATATCCGTTATTTCCAAGATAAAGCCCATTCCTGCATCCATTTAAAACCTTTTCGCATCATGCGTATAGATATGCAACTTACCTAATGAGTTGAGACATAGTGTGTTCATAAGGTAAATGGCATTCTCTACACAGTAATTCACCAACAAATTAAATCTCTAACTAATGAGAAAGCTGTTATCTAATTACACCTTTATTGGCCTTGTTTTGTTTGCTCAAATTGCCACTGCTCAAAATCAGCAACAATTGTCTGTAAAGGATTTTGTGATTTACAGTGCAAAAGACTTAAAACTGAATGAGCAAATCAAAATAACCGGCAACGGTAATGTTGGTAGCAAAAAAAATATTACACTCAAAAAGGGGTCCAATATTGCCGCCAATATTTTTAGTGGTGAAAAGATTGATTTGGATAAAGAATCCATTTTTGTGGGCAATATCACAGCCAATAATGCAGCCAATAGCCGAGATGATATCTTAAAAGGCGATAAATCAATCAAAATAACAGGCAACCTATTAATCAATGGTAAAATTAAGCTTACCGCTAGTGGAAGTACTTTAAATGGTGCGGTAAGGCAAAGTATTGGTTCAACCTATGTTGGGCCAACACCAACAGGTGGCATAACCAACGGTATGCTTAACCTGCCCATAATGCCAGCCTTACCCATCATCAATTCATTCACAGTGGGTACTACTAATATCAATGGTACCCAAACAATTACTCCGGGTGCTTATAAGGATGTGCTATTAGATAAAAATCAAACCCTAACCCTCAGGGGAGTTGGTACATATATATTTAAATCGCTGACCAATAAAGGAAAAGATAATATTAAAATACGATTTGATTTTGAAAATAGCGCAACGGGTCAAATTAGAATATTTGTTCAGGATAAATTAGAACTAAAGAATGTTACTGCATCTATCATTAATGGCGGCAGTGCCAATCGAATTTATACTGAAGTACACTATGCCAATAGTGCCAATAATGACAACGATGATGATGATGTAAAGAATGCCTTTTTTGTTACTAGTGGCAACGGTACGAATACATGTATTTGGTATGGCACCGTATGGGCACCATATGGTAAAATTAAAATTAAATCAGAAGGCAATTCAACCACAAAACTACAAGGAGCATTGTGGTGTGGCGAAAAAATATATATTGAAAAGAATACAGAAATCATTTATGCGCCACTAGTGTTTGACCCTAATTACATTTCTCCCTATTATGCCCCGCCAGAGGCAGGTAAAGTACCTAATCTAATTGGCTCTGAACTTACGCAATTGGCTACTAATACAGGTGTTATTACTAGTATTCCCAATAATAATATATTCTTCATTGAAAATAACACTGTTGTAATTGAAGTCATTGCTGAGCCCGGGCAGTATGCTGCTTTATTGGCTTACTTAATTGCAAATGGCCTTACAAATATTATTGATAATGGAGCCAATTCTTTAATCATTACCGGTTCATATCCTATTGATAAATTGCAAGATTTGAACCTACAAGATAATTTAATCAGATACTGTCGTCCGTTGTACCAGCCATTAACAAAAGCAGGTTTAACAACAACGCAAGGCGATATAGCTATGCGGTCAAATATTGTAAAATCTGGTTACGATGTATCAGGAAGCGGCGTAAAAATTGGTGTTATTTCTGATAGTTACAATACCATTCCTAATAACCCAGCAATGGCAGATGTAACCAATGGAGATTTACCTGGTGCAGGTAATCCAAACGGTAATGTAACACCGGTTCAAGTGCTTAAAGAATATCCATACGGAAGAAGAACAGATGAAGGTAGAGCCATGCTACAAATTGTTCATGATATCGCTCCGAAATCTACTTTAGCGTTTAGGACAGGATTCATCAGTGCAGGAGATTTTGGAGAAGGTATTAAAAACCTAGCTGCTGCCGGATGTAATGTTATTGTTGATGATATTACTTATATCACCGAGCCATTTTATACAGATGGCGTAGTTTCAAAAGCAGTTGATCAAGTGGTAGCGGCAGGTGTAACTTATGTTTCTGCAGCCGGTAACTATGGTTCAAAGTCTTATGAAAGTACTTTCAATCCCCGTCCTGCACCAGTTGGTGTTGTTGGTCAAGCTCATAATTTTGGTGGAAATCAAGTAGTCCAAAAGTTATCATTAACACCTGGAACATATACTATTGTTTTGCAATGGGAAGATAATGTATATTCGTTAGGTGGCAATAGTGGAGCCCAAACCGATCTAGATATTTACCTTGTCAATAGAGATGGTAGTTCACTCTTTGGATTTAATAGAAATAATTTGAACGGCGACCCTATTGAGGTGTTACCATTTACCGTAAACGTTAGTACTACTACTAATATAATGGTAGTAAAAGCTGCAGGTAGTAATGTGAAATTCAAGTATATCATTTTCAGAGGCGAAGGTATAATTGATGAATTTTCAACCGGTTCTGGTACAATTGTTGGTCAGGCAAATGCTGCCGGTGCTTTAACAGTTGGAGCCGTATTATTTTCTAATACACCGCAGTTTGGTGGTACACCATCTCCAGCTTCTTTCTCTTCTAGAGGTGGTTCTAAAGTAAATAATGTTGATAGAAATAAACCAGATATTGCTGCTCCTAACGGTGTAAATACAACCGTAAATATGGGCGGTGTAAATATTGATGGTGATGCTTTCCCTAACTTTTTTGGTACATCTGCTGCGGCACCACACGTTGCTGCTACCGTTGCGTTATTAATGGAGGCAAAACAAAAATATTCAAGCCAGTTAGTAACACCAACAATGGCCAAATCCATCATGCAAAGCACTGCTATTGTTATGAATGGTTCGGCTAACGATCCTGCATCTGGTGCCGGATTAATTCAGGCTGATGCTATGATAAAAACATTTGCAAAACCAAAGCCGAAATTAAATGCTTTAGAGTCGGTTAATAATGCATCTTTTGCTCCGGGCTCTACACTAAAAGTGATTGGAGAAAATTTGTCTCCTGCCACACAAATTTCATTCAGAGGCTCATTAATCAACACAACAGTTATTAATGAGTACACAGCAACTGCCATTATTCCTGCTTACGCCGGTGGAAATCCTTCAGTACAATTGATAACTCCTGCCATTAGTAGTAGTGGCTTAGATGGTGGTGTTTCTGATTCACTCAGATTTTTTGATAGCTCTAAAAGAACAATCAGGGTAATTGCAGACAACAAAGTAAAAAAATATGGTGAAAACCTTCCTGCTTTTACATTTAAAGTTACAGTAGATGGTTTGCCTTTAGATTCTATCAATCTTACCCTAGCTCAGTTAAAATTAGATAACCTTCAGTTTCAAACCCCTGCTACTGCAAACAGTAATGCAGGACAATACTTTATTAGGCCATTATCGCCTTTTGATGAAAATAATTTATCTCCAGCTGATCTTGCATTGAGAGAACTGTACAATTATGTATTTGTACAAGGAACAATAACGATTAATCGACTGAAATTAACCATTAAACCACAAAATAAAACATTGGTATATGGTGATAAAATCGAAAATATTCAGTTTGATTACACCTTAGATCCAACAGCAATTATTTCAAATCCGGCAGCTGTAATTAATAGTATTCAATTAACACACCAATCAAATTTGGTGAATAATGTAATTGCATTGGTTGATTCCAGAGCACTGGTAAATAGTAGGGCCCTAGTAAACAGCCGTGCTTTGGTTAATTATTCTAATATATTAATCAATAGCCGTGCTTTGGTTAACATGAGTATGTTAATCAATAGTAGGGCATTGGTAAATAGCCGTGCTTTAGTAAATAGTAGAGCATTAGTAAATGGTAATCCAACAGGAGATCCATTAGATACAACAAGAGTAATTGACCTTGCTGTTTCTACTTTCTTAGAATACGACGATGATCCTAATACCTCTAACTTAACAAGTAGTAGAGCATTAGTGAACAGCCGTGCTTTGGTAAATAGTAGAGCATTAGTGAACAGCCGTGCTTTGGTGAATAGCCGAGCATTGGTAAACAGCCGTGCTTTGGTGAATAGCCGAGCATTGGTAAATGGTGTATATCAAATCACCAACAGCCGTGCATTGGTAAATGGTACTCCTGCATTGGTAAATTCAAGTGTTGGTATTGACAATGACTCTAGCAACAGTAATGTTGCCATCATTATTGATTCAACAGATGTACCGGATGGTCAAGTAGCTGTGATAGATGATTTGAAATCTATCAACATGATTACCGGCTATGAAGTTGGTGAGCATTGGATTATTCCTGGAGCATTAATCGCAGAAAACTTTGAGATTTATTACGAATCAGGAAGATTGACGATTACTCCTGCTACTTTAACCATCACTGCAGAAAATAAATCTAAAACTTTCGGTAGTAGTAATCCTGCATTCACATCAACCATTACAGGATTTGAGTTGGATGAAATTGCAAGTGATATCATTGCTACAGGACCAACATTCACCGTTAGAGATAACAATGGTGTTGATGTTACAAATCAACCTCCTGTTGGTTTACAAACAATCGTACCATCGGGTGTTGTATTCAATGAACCGCCTACTAATCTGTTTGAAGGTGGGGTAATTGGTGTTGATTACATTGGTTTATCAAATTACAATGTAGTATATGTAAATGGAACGTTAGATGTTTCTGCCCCAAGTGTAGACACCATACCTCCAACCATTGTTTGTGCTCCAAGTGTAACCATCAATAATACGCCTGGACAAACAACCGGTACCACTACATTAACTGCACCAACTGTATCAGATAATAGTGGTTCAGCAATAGGAAATGTATTGAATTTTGATGGCGCAAATGACTATATCGCTATTCCTCATAATGCAAGTATGACCTCTTCAAATTACACCGCCGAGGCTTGGTTTAAAGTAACTGGAGGTAATCAATATAAATGGATAATGGGTAAAAGAACTATTGGTAGTGGGTGGAATATTTACGTGAATGGCACTAGCAATAATCAATTGGAGCTATGGAATGGTTGGGCAACAATAATTACTGGGCCGATTGTTGATACCGGCAGATGGTATCATGTCGCAGCAACCGGTAGTGGTACAGGCCAAAAATTATATTTAAATGGCTTTTTAGTTGGTACCTCAACCAATGTAGTAAACCAAGCAGATGCATCAACATTTATGAGTATAGGTTCTAATAACGACCAGTTGATTTGGTACTTTGGTGGTAGTATAGATGAAGTGAGGTATTGGAATGTGGAAAGAACACAAGCTCAAATTGGTGACGGCATGAATACCGAATTAGATGTTCAAGCTGGTTTGGTTGTAGCTTATCATTTCAATCAGGGCACACCGGGTGGAAATAATAATGGTATTACCAATGCTGTTGATGCCTCTGGAAACAACAATAATGGAACTTTAAATAATTTTGCTTTATCTGGTGCCACATCAAATTGGCTTGCCGGACAAATTACAGTAACCAATAATGCCCCAGCAACTTATCCAATTGGTAATACAACAGTTACCTGGACAGCAACAGATGCTGCCGGTAATAGTGCTACTTGTAATCAAATTGTAACTGTAGAATGTGTTGCAGTAATTGATTGCCCTTCTGATACAACAGTTAACGTCAATCCATCGGCAACTAGTGCAGTAGTAAATACCCCATTAACAACAACAACAGTTTGTGGCCCGATAATTCCAAAAGTAATTCCAGGCTACACTTATTTAGGCATAAATAATGGTAATGCTTATTATGCTTCAAATGCTCCAAGCACTTGGGATGTTGCCAATGCAAATGCAATAGCTAGAGGTGGTCATTTGGTAACTATCGGCTCAGCGGCTGAAAACCAGTTTATAGTAGCCAATGTTCCATCAGGAGGATATTGGATAGGATTAAATGATGTTGCAGTAGAAGGAACATTTGTATGGGCTAATGGCGAACCAGTAACTTATACAAATTGGGGATTCATTTATGGCCAACAGCCAGACAACTATTTTGGAGTTGAAGATGCAACAATTATTGGCATAGGTGATCCAAATGCAAATGGCAGATGGAATGATGTACCAGTTTATGATAATTGGAGACACATTCTTGAATTTTCTAACATAGGTGGTGTCAGAGAGCAAACTGCAGGTCTTGCTAGTGGTAGTGCATTCCCATTAGGTACTACAACTAATACTTATATTACTACTTTTAGAAATGGTTCAAAAGATACTTGTAGTTTTAATGTAACAGTTACAAATACCCCCACAATTACATGCCCAACAGATACAACAGTAAATGCAACAGCAGGTCAATGTTCGGCCGTTGTTAACCTGGCATTGCAATCATCAAACCCAACTGGCCCGATAGTTGCCAAAAACATGCCTGGATTTACCTATTTAGGGGTATTCAATGGTAACGCATATTATAAATCAACCAGTCTATCTGGATGGATTGCAGCAGAAGCAGATGCAAGAGCCAAAGGCGGTCACCTAGCTACGATTCAATCGGCACAAGAAAATCAGTTCATTATAAACGCAGCTCCAGAAGGTGGTGCATGGATTGGACTAAATCGTATATACACAGGAAATACATATGTATGGTCAAATGGAGAACCTGTATCATATACCAATTGGAACACCGGTGAACCTAATAACAATGGAAACGAGGATGCGGCACACCTTATTGATATAAGTTTTAATGGAAGGTGGAACGATTTGACCAATACTTTCCAGCTAAACTATATTCTTGAAATTCCCAACATAGGTGGTGTAAGAGAGCAGACTACAGGTATTGCAAGTGGTAGTGCCTTCCCTGTTGGTACAACAACCAACACCTATATTACTACCAATGTTAATGGAGCAAAAGATACCTGTACAGTAAACATTACGGTGATTGATAATCAGGCCCCAACAGCTATTTGCCAACCAATTACGGTTAATTTAAGTGCAGGTGGAACCGCAACTGTAACTGCAGCACAAGTAAATAATGGCAGTACAGATAATTGTGGCGGTCCATTAACTTACCAATTCTTAGTTGGCGATAATGGCGGACAAAGAACTATACCGGTAAACAGTGGAACAAGATCAGGAAGAAGTTTAACTGGTATTACTTATACCTATAATGGGCTACAACAAACGTTGACACCGGCTAATGCTATCAGATCAACATTAGTTTTATCAACACTTACGGCAAATCCTGTAACGAATGGTAATGCCAACAGATTCTGGGATCTATCTGCCACAAGCATGAATGAAACAACTGCATTACGAGTATTAGGAGATTTTGACATGGGCACAGCCTTCCAAGATTGTGGAGATGTAGCTCCGGTAAATCACCAAGTTAATTTTGATAATCCTATTGTACCTGGTGCTGGTCCTGAAATATTCATTGTACATGGTGGATTGGTGAACGATATTCAAATATTGGATGTTGCCGGAAATGTAGTCTTAACCATTCCTGCAAGTGTTATCAATAACAGTTCATTGGTATCGATGGCGGTAGGTAGTATATTCAATGGATTCTATTTAAGGAATAAAGTACCATTTACTGTACAACTATTGGGAACACATGGTAATAGCCAAAACCAAGTTTTGGCATTGGATATCAATTTTAGCGAAGTGCCTTTAATTGGAGGTATTAGATACGGTGGTGGCTATAATGGCAATTGCAATTATGTCTATGAAATTCTAGGCTTCCAACCTGCTCCATCTACTGCTTCACAATTGGACTTTAATTGCACCAATATTGGTGCAAACCCGGTAACCTTACAAGTAACCGATGCTAGTGGCAACAAATCCACCTGCACAACAACAATTACAGTTGCAGATAATATTGCACCTACTGCGGTTTGTCAACCACTTACTGTTACATTGGACGCAAATGGAACAGCAAGCATCACTCCAGCGCAAGTAAATAATGGCAGCAGCGACAATTGTGGTGTAGCCTGGCTTAGCTTGAGTAAATCAACTTTCACTTGTGCCGATTTAAGTAATACAGCATTAAATTTTAATTTAACGCCTGATGTTGTTGTATCAAATAACACCGCCAACTTACCACTTGGCAATAATGCAAGAACAATTAGTGCTTGGATAAACCCAGGTATATCACACAATAATTGGGGAATCATAGGCTATGGTTTGGCTCCTGAATCCAATCGTAACGGGAATGGTAATTTATTTGCCATTGGACTACAAAGTGGTAATAGATTAACCTTCTGGGGAAGTTATGCAGACTATATTTCACCTGCTGTAGTACCTATGAATACATGGACATACGTTGCTGTTACGTTTGATGGATCAAATGGTGTATTGTATATGAACAACCAGGCTTATCCATTTAATCCGAGTAACTCTCATGGTTGGCCCATTAATACACTAGCCAGCAAGTTTTTTGTTGGAGCCGAAACTGATGACAATGGTGCAAATTATAGAACCCAATACCAGGGTTCAATAGATGAAGTAAAAGTGTACAATAGATCGTTATCAGCCGCTGAAATTGCAGCAGATAGAGCTAGCACTAATCAATCAGGTTTAGTATTGTACTATCCATTCAGCGAAGGATCTGGAACAAGTGTTGTTGATGCCTCGGGTAATAATAATGATGCAAGTCTATTAAATCCAACCGGTAGTAATTGGATTGCCAGAACAACAACACCAACCATTTTAATGGTAACCGATGCTAGCGGAAATTCAAGTACTTGTACAGCAAACATTACTGTGTTAGATCCATTAGGTAATTGCACGCCAATTATTCCAAGAATGGTGTTCACTCCGGTTGCCGAAAAACCAACTGAACAAGTCATTACAAAGGCTAAGGTTTATCCTAATCCTGCGTCAGGTTTCATAAAAGTGATTACAAGTAATGAGGTAGAATCAGTTACTAATATTATGGTATTTGATATATTAGGTAAAGTACAGGTAAAGCAAAAATTCAGACAATTATCAAACAAAATGTTTGAAATGGATGTCTCGAATTATCCTACCGGTATTTACTTTATAAAAATAAATAGTCCAAAAGGTATAGAAACACTTAAATTTAAAAAACAATAACCAATGAAAGAAGACGGTGCTAAACCGTCTTCTTTCTATTTAACATATTCAAAGTATTAATTGGAATGAACAAAACGGCAAGTAAGCTTATACTTTTTAGTATATGCTTTTTTATTATAAATGATATTTTACTGGCCCAAGATCCAAATGCACCTAATGAATTGCTAAAAGATTCAGTCAAGGTGAATGCATTACTTAAACTGGGCAAAGAGAATGCTAGTGAAGCTCCCGAAAAAGCCATTCAATACGCTAACGAAGCCATTAAACTAGCGGAGCAAATTCAATATTATAAGGGTAAAGCCTTAGGCTTAAAAAATATAGGCATCGTTTATTATAACCAAGCTAAAGATGTTGAAGCATTGGATTATTGGAAACAGTCGTTAGAAATTTTTAAACAGATTAACGATGAAATTGGCGAGGCCAATATCTTAAATAATATCGGCGCAATTTATTTTAATCAAAAAGACCTCATTAAAGCACTTGAATATTATTTACAATCGCTGAAACTAGCAGAGAAAACAAAAGACAAACTTCGAATATTAACCGCATTGAATAATGTAGGTGGCGTTTATTTTGAGAAAACAGCAACTCACGATAAAGCACTAACTTATTTTTTAAAAGCATTGCCCTTAAGTGTAGAGTTAGATGATAAAGAAGCAGTTGGTACCACCTCTGTAAATCTTGGTGAAATTTATTTTGTACGCAATAATGATTCCCTGGCCTTAAAATATTTCAATCAATCTGCTAGAGCCTTCAATAATTCAACGGGTAGCCCTTATGCTTACAATAGCTTAGGAAAAGTGTACAATCGAAAGGGTAATCATAACTTGGCCATTAATTATCACAATAAGGCTTTGGGCATTGCCGAAAAACTAAATAGCAGTTTAGATATTGTACAGTCGTTAATGGGGTTAGCAAAAACAAATATTTCTAAAAGTGATTTTAAAGCTGCTATTGTATATCTTAAAAAAGCTGAATCAATTGCTTTTGGCCATAGTTTCTCCGGCGAATTAAAAAGTATTTACGAAAGCTTTTCAAGTGTTTATAGCCAACTGAATGATTACAAGAACGCTTATGTCTATCAATTCAAATTCTCAGCTATAAAGGATACATTGTACAACAATGAAACTGATAAAAAATTAGCTAGTCTACAATTCGACTTTGAGATTACAAAAAAGCAAGGTGAAATCAATTTGCTTACCAAAAACAAAGAGTTACAAGAAGTTGATTTGAAGCGTCAAAAATTTGCTAAAAATGCATTTTTGGTAGGGCTTTTCCTGATTTTAATTATTGCAATCATTACTTACAGAAACTATTTAAGAAAAGTTAGAACGAATGAAATTTTAGATAAGCAAAAAGGAGAAATTGAACGATTGTTACTGAATATATTTCCATCAGAAGTTGCCAATGAGTTACAAACAACGGGGCAATCATCACCAAAGCATTATGAAGAAGTATCGGTGTTGTTTAGCGATTTTAAAGGGTTTACCAGTCATGCGGAGAAACTAACGCCAGAACAATTAATAGCCGAGTTAACGGCTTGTTTTGTTGCATTTGATAACATCGTCGAAAAATATGATTTAGAAAAAATCAAAACAATTGGAGATTCTTACATGTGTGCAGGCGGAATTCCTGTTGAATCACCCGGTCATGTACTGAATATGGTTAAGGCTAGTTTAGAAATGCTGGAATGGATTAAACAAAATAATCAAGAACGTAAAACTAGAGGGTTAGAAGGTTGGGAGTTAAGAATCGGCATTCATGTAGGTCCATTGGTAGCAGGTGTTGTAGGTAAAAAGAAATATGCTTATGATATTTGGGGCAGCACTGTAAATATTGCTAGCCGTATGGAAAGCAATGGCGAAGCTGGGAAAGTGAATATTTCCTCCTCTGTTTATGAAAATATAAAAGATCAATATCAATGCTCACATAGAGGTAAAATTTATGCCAAAAATGTAGGTGATATTGATATGTATTTTATTGACCATGATACTAAGGAAGGTCAAAAATTAGATGAACCAACTTTGGCAACTCCTCAATTGAGTTGAAATTGACTTGCCATTTTTTACTTTTGTAACTACATCAATGATTAAGGTGCATCTATACAGTGAATAGATGGGGTGTATGCTAAATAAAACTTTTAGACATACTCAGAATAGCCCCTTTTGTAGGTGCATTCAGTTTGAATTTGAAACAATATGGACACAGAAAGGGCATAAAAAAAGGTTGCTCAAATTAGACAACCTTTTTGCGGACCGGACGGGACTCGAACCCGCGACCTCCGCCGTGACAGGGCGGCATTCTAACCAACTGAACTACCGATCCATCGTTCGTTCGGGGTGCAAATATAAGGGGAACATTTTTTTTTAAACAAAATCTTTTTAAAAAAAATCTCAACCATTACCTTTACCCTCCCCAATACTATAAGATTATGCCACAATACCCTAACAGACAGTTTCTTGATTTTGAACAGCCCATTAAAACGCTGTATGAAGAAATTGAAAAATTAAAGCAAACTGCTACAAAGAGCAAAATTGATATGAGTGATAGTATTGGCAAACTTGAAAATGCCATTACTGAAACTCGTAACAATCTCACCACCAACCTAACCCCTTGGCAAAGAGTACAGTTGAGCCGCCATCCCGATAGGCCTTATACATTGAAGTACATTGAAAAAATGTGTTCCAATTTTGTTGAGTTGCATGGCGATAGAAACGTAAAAGATGATAAAGCCATGGTGGGTGGATTTGCCCAGTTAGATGGGGAAACTGTAATGATTTTAGGTCAACAGAAGGGTATCAATACTAAGATGCGCCAATTAAGAAATTTTGGTATGGCCAACCCTGAAGGCTATCGAAAAGCATTACGCCTCATGAAATTGGCTGAAAAATTTGACAAGCCGGTAATTTGTTTAATTGATACCCCAGGTGCTTTCCCCGGACTTGAAGCGGAAGAAAGAGGACAAGGCGAAGCAATTGCAAGAAATATTTATGAAATGATTCGCTTAAAAGTACCGGTGATTGTTGTCATCATTGGTGAAGGTGCTAGTGGTGGGGCTTTGGGAATTGGTGTGGGTGATAAGGTATTGATGATGGAAAATACCTGGTACACTGTTATTTCGCCGGAAAGCTGCAGTTCTATTTTATGGCGCAGTTGGGATAAAAAAGAGTTAGCCGCTGAACAATTGAAATTGACTGCAATTGATATGAAAGGATTTGGTTTGGTAGATGAAATTGTACATGAACCAGCCGGCGGCGCCCATTGGGATTACACAGAAGCCGCCAATATTCTCAAATCTTATATTGTTCCGGCATTACAAGAATTGAAAAAATTTACACCAGAAGAACGTATCAACAATCGTATTGAAAAATACAGCAAAATGGGCTTTTTTACTGAAGTTGTATAATTCAATCCTAACTAATTTTCTATTTTCAAACAATATAAAACATGTCTTTAATTCCCCAATTAAGTGGTACAGGTGTAGCTTTAGTAACTCCTTTTAAAACCAATCAAGCTGTTGATTTTGATGCATTAGGCAGCGTGATTGATTTTGTTATTGATGGTGGTGTTGAATACCTCATCACATTAGGTACAACAGGAGAAACCCCAACTTTAGATAAACAAGAAAAATTAGACATCATCAATTATACCTATGAAAAAGTAAACAATAGAGTTCCTGTTGTAGTTGGAATTGGTGGTAACGATACTAAATCATTGATTAATGATTTACAATATTTTCCTTTAGATAAAGCAATAGCGGTATTGAGTGCAGCGCCTTATTACAGTAAGCCTTCACAAGAGGGCATTTTTCAGCATTACAAAGCATTGGCTGCAGCATCGCCAAAGCCAATTATTCTCTACAATGTTCCAGGAAGAACTGGTAGAAATATGGCAGCAGCCACAACATTGAAACTAGCTCACGAAGTGCCAAATATTGCAGGTATGAAAGAAGCAAGTGGCGATGTAGCGCAGTGTATGCAAATTGCTGCCCATAAGCCTGCCAATTTTTTGTTTGTTAGTGGCGATGATAATTTAGCCTTACCGCAAATTGCTTGTGGTATGAATGGTGTTATTAGTGTAGCTGCGAATTGTTTTCCAAAAGCGTTTAGCGAAATGGTAAGACAAGGGTTAAAAGGTGATTTTGATGCTGCAAGAAAATTGCACTATCCAATGCTACCTGCTTATGATTTATTGTTTGTTGAAAATAATCCTGCTGGAGTAAAAGCATTTTTACATGAGTTAGGATTGATAGAAAATGTACTCCGATTACCGGTTGTGCCGCTTTCAGATGCCGTGCATCAACAAGTGAAAGCATATCTCGGTAAATAATTCATAAAGTTTAAGCTCCAACATTACTTGGAGCTTTTTTATTTCAGCAGTTTTTTATCTTCAACTTATGAAACGCCTTATATTTTTTTTGTTTTGCTTTTTTGGAGTCAATTTCCTTCAGGCACAGTTCAGTCTACGTATTACTGTTACAGAAGTAGCTACTAAAAAAGGCGATGATATTTATGTAGCCGGAAATTTTAATGGATGGAATCCTAAAGATGAAAATTATAAGTTGAAGCCTTTTGGAACCACTCGTAGAGGTATTGTGATTAAAGATATTGCAGGTGGTAACTATCAATTCAAATTAACAAGAGGAAGTTGGGATAAAGTGGAAACAACTGCCGAAGGCAATGAAATTAATAATAGAACCATTGAAGTACAAGCCGATGCATCGGTTGAATGTATAGTGGCCGGTTGGAAAGACGATTTCCCCAACAAGCCAAAGCCCTTTACAGCATCAAAGCAAGTGAGTGTAATCGATACAGCGTTTGTAATGCCGCAGTTGAATAGAACGAGAAGAATTTGGATTTATTTGCCTAAAAGTTATGCAACAAGTAAAAAAACTTATCCTGTTTTGTACATGCACGACGGACAAAATTTGTTTAACGAACAAACTGCTGCTTATGGCGAATGGGGTGTAGATGAATGTTTAGATAGTTTACAAACGCAAACCGGTAAAGAGTGTATTGTAGTAGGAATTGACCATGGTGGCGATAAACGTATGACGGAATATAATCCATATGATAATAATCGTTTTGGAATTGGTGAAGGCAAGCTATACGTTGATTTTTTAGTTAAAACACTGAAGCCTTTTATCGATAAAAAATATCGCACTCAACCAAAAGTCAGCAGCACTTTTATTGCCGGAAGTAGTATGGGTGGATTAATTAGTGCTTATGCAATGATGGCTCATCCTACCGTTTTTGGTGGTGCAGGTATATTTTCTCCGTCGTTTTGGTTGACGTCAGAAATTTATAACGAAGCAGAGAAGGCAAGTTGGTCTACCATTCCTACGTTTTATTTTTATGCCGGCGAAAAAGAAAGTGCCTCGATGGTAGCTGATATGGATAAAGTAATTGCCATCTTAGGTAAGAAACCAAAGATGCTAAGTAGGCGTTCAGTTTATCCTTTAGGACAACACAATGAAAAAGCTTGGAGCCATGAATTTGATGATTTTTATAAATGGATAATGCGATAATGCGTACTGCAAAACAACCTTCATTAGTGTGGTGTTTAATTTTAGATGCCATTGGTATGCTCACCTTCTCTATTCCGGTAGCAGGAGAATTAGCCGATGTATTTTGGGCACCCATCTCCGGTATTTTATTTTATGCCATGTTTGGATCTTGGAAAGGTGCTTTTGCTAGTTTTTTTGAAGAAATTTTGCCGGTGGCAGATGTCATTCCCACATTTACTATAATGTGGCTGTTGAATTATTTTTCGGCAAAAGATGATGCAATACACAAGCCGAAGCAAACAATAAAATCGAATCTTTAGATAGTATATGTTACGCCTTCGATAGCTAAATCAGTATTAGGAAATACAGCCTTGGCTTCGTTTAAAAATTCATCTAATTTTTCATATTTGCTGCTAAAGTGACCAATCAATAATTTCTGAACATTTGCCTTCAAAGCAATGTTAGCGGCTTGTTCTGTTGTGCTGTGATAACGACTTGCAGCTCTTTCGTTTAAATCTTTGAGGTAGGTAGTTTCATGATACAATAAACTCACATTTTTTACTACATCAGCAATACTTTCAGTATAAACAGTATCTCCACAAAAAGCATAACTCAATGCCGGTTTGTTAGCAATGGTTACTAATTCATTCTTAATTAATTCACCGGTTTTGGTGGTATAATCCTCGCCGTCTTTTAAACGATCGTAAAATGCTGCCGGAATTTCGTAGGCAACCAAAGCTTCTTTGATAATCTTACGGGGTTTCTTTTGCTCTCTAAAAATAAAACCCCAACATGGTATGCGATGATAGGTATCGAAACATTCAACGCTAAACTTATTATTGGTTTCTAAAAGGCCTCCGCCTTTTGGCAAAGGATGAAAAATAAGTTGATAGGGAAGCGATGTGTCGGCTACTTTTAATTGTAAGTTGATGATTTCTTCTAATGGGGCAGGAGCATATAAATGCAAATCAGTTTCTCTACCCAATAACCCCATGCTGGTGAGTAAGCCAATTAACCCAAAATAATGGTCGCCATGTAAATGAGAAATAAAAATATGTGAAATGCGGCTACGTTTCATTCGATAACGAGCCAATTGCATTTGAGTACCTTCTCCACAATCTACCAAAAAATCAAATTGCCCTAAAGTAACTACTTGTGCAGTGGGGTGCCTGTCATAAGCAGGTAAAGCTGAATTATTTCCTAAAATGGTTACCCCAAACATGTGCAATAAATTATTTGTAGTTTTTATAAATGGTTAGACAACTTAATGTAAACATTGCTGCACCATTATCAATCTTTGCTAACGCTATTTTCCTTCAGTGTCAATATCGTTAAACATAGGTTCATCATCGTCTAACAATTCTCTTTCAATTTCTTCCATTTGTACAATATCCCAAGCCTCACTTTCGGTTGGTGTTACATTCATAAATTCTAATAACTCCAATTCTTCTAACGTATTTTCAACCTTTGGTTGCAGATTGCAAATAACAAACGAGTGATGCCGTTCATAAAATTGTTGTTGAATACTTGCCAAAAGGTTGGCACCCGCTTCATCAACAACTGCAATAGCTTGCATATTGAGTACAATATTTTTAACCTCGTGTTGTAGCAATTGAGTAGCAGTTTCGTTAATCACTGCTGCCATATTTGCAGACAATTCGGAACATTCAGGTGTTAAAACATGAAATTTCTCTTTGGTATCAATTTTGACTTGCATAGTCTTATAGTTTCATTAACACGATGTGCATAATTGCAAAGCAACCGCCATCAAAAATATTTGTTATTATTGTACAACGCCAATTTTAATCTTATGGATAATAATTTTTCTGCACAGGTAAAAGAAATCATATCGTTTAGCAGGGAAGAGGCATTACGGTTGGGCAACGATTTTATAGGCACAGAGCACCTTTTATTGGGTTTGATACGAGAAGGCGAAAATACCGCCATCAAAATATTGAAGACTTTAAGGGTTGATTTGTATGAGCTTAGAAAAGAAGTAGAATTGGCCGTTAAAGACAAAACGGGTAAAAATATTGCCAATATTAACAGCCTTCCGCTAACTAAACAAGCCGAAAAAGTAATTCGTGTAACTGTTTTAGAAGCCAAAGCACTTAAAAGTCCGATGGTAGAAACAGAACATTTGATGCTTTCTATCCTCAAAAACAAAGAAAATATCGCCACACAGATTTTGAGCCAGTTTGACATAGACTATGATGGTTTCAGAAACGAGTTGGGCATGGTTCGCAGTAATGAACCTCGAAGTGAATACACGGAGGATAATGATGACGATTTTGAAGAAGAAAGAAAAGGCAGCGGCTACCAACAACAGCGGGGCGGTCGTCAGCAACAAACCAACGTAAAAAGCAAAACTCCGGTATTAGATAATTTTGGTCGAGACATTACTAAGTTGGCCGAAACCGGGGCACTTGACCCTATCATTGGTAGAGACAAAGAAATTGAAAGAGTAAGTCAAATTTTAAGTCGTCGAAAAAAGAATAATCCGATTTTAATTGGCGAACCCGGTGTGGGTAAAACCGCAATCGTTGAAGGCTTAGCGTTGAGAATTATTCAACGCAAAGTATCTCGGGTGTTGTTCGATAAAAGAGTCATTAGCTTAGATCTAGCTGCATTAGTAGCCGGAACAAAATACCGTGGTCAGTTTGAAGAAAGGATGAAAGCCATCATGAATGAACTGGAAAAAAATAGAGATGTGATTTTGTTCATCGATGAAATTCATACCATTGTTGGCGCAGGTGGCGCAAGTGGCTCTTTAGATGCATCCAATATCTTTAAACCGGCACTTGCCCGTGGCGAATTGCAATGCATTGGCGCCTCTACTTTAGATGAGTATCGCATGTACATCGAAAAAGATGGTGCATTAGATCGTCGTTTTCAAAAAGTTGTCATCGACCCACCAAGTGTTGATGAAACCATTCAAATTTTAACCAATATCAAGTCTAAATACGAAGATTATCACAATGTTGCTTACAACGAAGAAGCCATTGAAGCTTGTGTGAAGTTGAGCGACCGATACATGACTGATCGTTTATTGCCGGATAAAGCCATTGATGTTATGGATGAAGTTGGTGCAAGGGTACACTTAAAAAACATCAACGTTCCCGATACTATTCTAGAACTGGAAAAACAAATTGAAGACATTAAGCTGGAAAAAAACAGGGTGGTAAAAAGCCAACGTTTTGAAGAAGCTGCTTCTTTAAGAGATACGGAAAAGCGTTTAGGCGAAGAATTAGAACAAGCCAAACAATTATGGGAAGAAGAAAGTAAGAATAAAAGATTCCCTATTGATGAAGAAGCGATTGCTGAAGTAGTGAGTATGATGACTGGCATTCCTGTAAAGCGTATGGTTCAGGCCGAGACAGAGAAATTGCGTCGTATGGCTGATGATATGAAAGGGATGGTAGTAGGCCAAACCGAAGCTATTGCTAAAGTGGTGAAGGCTATTCAGCGTAATAGGGTTGGTTTGAAAGATCCTAAAAAGCCAATCGGTACGTTTATCTTCTTAGGTCCAACCGGTGTAGGTAAAACAGAATTAGCTCGTTCTTTGGCTCGTTACATGTTTGATAGCGAAGATGCGTTGATTAGAATTGACATGAGTGAATACATGGAGAAGTTTACTGTAAGCCGTTTGGTAGGTGCTCCTCCGGGTTATGTTGGATATGAAGAAGGTGGCCAATTAACCGAAAAAGTGCGTCGCAAACCATACAGTGTTATACTGTTAGATGAAATTGAAAAAGCCCATCCGGATATTTACAATATTTTATTGCAGGTGTTAGATGATGGTCAATTGACCGATGGATTGGGTAGAAAAGTAGATTTCAAGAATACTATGATCATCATGACTTCTAATATCGGTGTTCGCCAATTAAAAGAGTTTGGTGATGGTGTTGGATTTGCTACTGCGGCCCGTATGCAAAATGCCGAGGAGAACAATAAAGCGGTGATTGAAAAAGCATTAAAGCGTACTTTTTCACCGGAATTCTTAAATCGTATTGACGATGTAGTGATATTCAATTCATTAAGCAAAGACAATATTTTTGAAATCATTGACATTCTTTTGAAAGGTGTAATGAAGCGGTTGAATAATCTTGGTTTCAGTATGGAATTAACATCAGAAGCCAAAGACTTTATTGCAGAGAAAGGATATGATGTGCAATTTGGTGCAAGACCACTTCACCGTTCCATTCAAAAATATTTAGAAGATCCATTAGCAGAAGAAATTTTGAATATGCAGGTGAAAAATGGTGATGTATTAATTGCCGATTTGGATAAAGAAAATCAAAAAATCTTCTTCACTGTAAAAGAACAACAAGCGGCAGAAGAAGAAAGTCCGGCAACTCCGGCTTAACCTATTAATATTCCTAATTACAAGGGTTGATTCATTCGGATCAACCCTTTTTTTATGGCCAATCGCTTCCATTAACTAACAACATATGTTAGGAGCAACTATTTTTGCGGCATTGTAGCATTATGACAAACAATAAAATTATCGTTACCATAGATGGATTTTCCAGTTGCGGTAAAAGCACTTTAGCCAAACAATTAGCGAGTACGCTGAATTATATTTTTATTGATAGCGGCGCCATGTACAGGGCTATTACACTGTATTTTCTGGAACATCAAATCGACCTAAGCGATGAAGACGCAATTAATACAGCATTGGAAAATGTGACATTGCAATTTCAATACAATCCTGAAGTGGGTAAAAGCGACATGTATTTAAATGGTGAAAATGTAGAAGCTGCGATCAGAGATATGACGGTTAGCAATAAAGTAAGTGATGTAGCAGCATTAAAGGCAGTTCGAGAATTTGCTGTAGCACAACAACAGCAAATGGGTTTGCAAAAAGGTATTGTAATGGATGGAAGAGATATTGGAACCACCGTCTTCCCCAATGCCGAATTAAAGATATTTGTTACTGCAAAACCAGAAGTAAGAGTAGAAAGAAGGTTTGCCGAAATGAAAGCAACAAATCCCAACATTACCAAAGCAGAAGTTAGTGCAAATCTTGAAATGAGAGACCATATAGATAGTACAAGAGAAATAAGTCCGTTAAGACAAGCCGCTGATGCACTTGTGTTAGATAATTCCAATTTAACAAGAGAAGAGCAGTTACAATTGGCTTTACAATGGGTTAAAGAACGTTCAGCATGAATTATATGGAGACGTGTAACCACAAGTACCAAAAAATAACCATCTATCCATTCAACCTCATCTCTTAACAAACTATTTAGGTTTAAATTTTTCTGCCATACTATTCTGTTGTAATTTTGCATCGTCAAACTAAAACAAGGCAGGAAGCTACTTCAAGGATATTTACCTGAAGCCACAACTCTGACGTTTCATTAACACCGCCATTCGAAACCTGCCCTACTTACGTAGAAAATTTATAAAACAATAGAATATGAACAGTGATGTAATGTCATCCCGTGTAAGGATGCAAGAAGAAGAATTAAAGCAATTAACACAAGAAGTAAAAGAAACATTAGACACCAATTTGAACGATGAAAAGTCATTTGGAACAGTAGATTTATGGAATGTACGTAGACAAATGAAATCTGCTAGCCGTTTCTCCAGAAGATGGGAACTGTCTTAGACGGTTTTTTACATATTGCTTTCAATCCCCGGGGCTATGCCCTTGGGGATTTTTTGTTTGGCATCATTAAAGCTGTGCTTTTGTGCCTAATTTTACCACCTACGTATGGACACGAGCCTCAACAAATACATTAGTGATAGCGGCTTTTGCAGCCGAAGAGAAGCAGATAAATACATTGAGCAGTGCCGTGTAACCATTAACGGAAAAGATGCAGATAAGGGTAACCGAGTAAAAGAAGGCGATGATGTACGAGTAGATGGCGAACCCATCAAAAAGAAAAAACAAACGGTTTATTTAGCATTGAACAAACCCAAAGGCGTTACTTGTACCACCGATTTAAAAGATAAAACTAATATTATTGATTTCATCAATTTTAAAAGCCGAATTTTCCCAATTGGTAGACTAGATAAACGAAGCGAAGGCTTAATTTTTTTAACCAATGATGGAGATATTGTCAATAAAATTCTTAGGGCCGGTAACGGTCATGAAAAAGAATACATCGTTACAGTTGATAAACCTATCAACATAGACTTTATCAATAAAATGCGGAATGGGGTTAAAATTTTAGGTACCACCACGCAAAAATGTTTTGTAAAGCAAGAAGGCGATAATCGTTTTCGCATCATTTTAACGCAGGGGTTAAATCGCCAAATTAGAAGAATGTGTGAAGCCTTGGGTTTTAATGTTACATCCTTGAAACGCATCAGAATCATGAGTATCAGCCTTGCAGGTTTACCGATTGGCAAGTGGCGCTATTTTACTCCCGATGAAATTAATACCATCAATAAAATGGTAACTAACTCTAGCAAAACAGGTAATGACGATAGTGGTATGGATGAGTAAATCAACGTTCAGTTGCTTTTCTTTACTTGGAAAAATGGTAACTACTGCTTCATTTTACATGGTTATAGCTTGCTTGTTTAAGTAAAAACCCTAAAATCAATAAAAAAAATACTCTTTTGTGTATTTATTACACATTTCCCCTAATTTTATTTTTCGATTGCACCTTATAATCAAAAAGTTCGCTGTATGAAAAAAGTTTCTACACTTTTCCTCGTAAGGATTTTTGCCTTATTCCTTCTTATTGCTGCTGCTTTTCCTGCCGTAGCCCAAACCAAAGTAAAAAAAGTAGTGTTTCAAGCCTTTTGGTGGGATTATTGGAATGAAAATTATCGTTTTAAATGGGCAGATTATTTAGCTGAAATGGCTCCTCGTTTAAAAGCAATGGGTGTTAATACAGTATGGATTCCACCGGCTTATAAAAACTCAAACCCCGATTTTGTAGGCTATATGCCATTCGATAATTACGATTTGGGCGACAAACGTCAAAAAGGAAATGGTCATCCATTAAATGATAGATTACGTACAAGAGTAGGTAGCAAAGATGAATTGTTGCGTATGATTGCTGTGATGCATGCCAATGGCATAGAAGTAATTCATGATATTGTATTAAACCACAATGGTGATGCCGGTGGTGGTGTATTAACGAATGGTGCACCAGGTGCTGCGGGTACTGCAGGTGCAGGTGGTCAAGACCCCAACGGTACATCCATGCTTACTGCAAGCGGCTTTAAAAACTTTAGGTATGTCAGCTATGCCACACCTGCGGTGGATGAAACAGCCAATGACTATTGGACAAGAAGTGGCCGTTGGGCAAAAAACTGGCAAAACTTTTATAGCTGTACTAGTAGTTGTAATGAAATTAACTCCATGTATTGGGGGCCGGATATAGATTATACTTCAACCTCTGTTGGACAAAGTTCTAATATTCCTACTTCAGGTACTGCTACTGTTGGTGGCGTGGCTAGGCCTTTTCATAATCCGGCACAAGCCAATAATTATATGACCGACAATGCAAGAAATTGGTTATTGTGGTTGAAAAAGCAAACCGGAAGTGATGGCTGGCGTTGGGATGCGGTAAAACACTTTCCTATCTCTGTACAAGAAACCGGAATTTGGCATAGTAAATACGATCCATCTCTTTCTGTTGAACAAGCCGGCGGGCAAGATATGTTCTGTGTAGGAGAGTGGATTGGAAACCAAAACGATATTGATGCTTATGCCAATAATATTTCATCTCCTACAGCTCCGGGCGGCGTTAGCAATGAAAAACATACCGGCACTTTCGATTTCGGTTTAAGAGGATATAATTCATCTGGCAATGCCGGAATATATGGAATGGTAACTTTTAATGGTGGCTACAATATGGCCGATTTGCCTGCACAACAACAAAGCTTTAGATTTTTTGACTACCCCGGTGGAAAAAGAGTACACCGTAGTGTAAACTTTGTAAACAGTCATGATACATACAGACCAAAGTTACAATCGAACGGAAATTTCTTGTCTGCTTTAGGTGTAGCAAGTGGTTGGAATACAAGTAGCGAATTAGGAGGAAACGGTCAACACATCGATCCCCGTGAGCCAAGATTATTTGCTGCTTATGCTGCTTGTATGGCAATGGATGGTAATCCATTGGTTTTCTTTGAAGATTTATTTGATGTGGGCACTACCGGAAAAAGATATTCTCATTTTCCTTGGAACACCACAGATTTACCCAATCGTGGCGATATCACTAATTTAATTCAGTGTCATCAAGCTTTAGGATTTAAAGATGGCGATTATGGTGTACCAAGTGCAGTTAATAGTCCGGTTTATAGCTTTGGAAGTTCATCAGATCATGTTGTTTTTGAGAGAGTGGGAAAAGCAATTATTGGTGTATCCGATTATTTTAATGCCATCACCAACAACAATGCCGATCAAACGGTAGAAGTAAAAATAAATGATGCATGGCCACAGGGTACTGTATTATACGATTACTCCGGTGCACATGGTACTCAAACCATTACTGTGCCAGCCAATAGAAGAATTACAGTAAGAACAGCACCGGTTGGTCATATTATATCTGGTGTATTCGGGCATGGTTATTCTGTTTGGGCTCCGGCTCCTCCCGGTGTAACAGTTACTTCAGTTAACGATTTGTATAATTATTTGGCTACCTATAACTCCGGCATGAACACTCAAACCACTCAAGAGTGGGAATTGGCCGATGACTTAGGTGATAGCCATTGCGAAAGTTTAGGTCAAGGTGGACATATCCCTGCAAACAGTACCAATCAGCGTGTAGCAGGTAAAATATTTGTACAAGCCAATCAGCAAGTAAATTTAACCGTAACAGGAGAAGTTTCGGGTAATCAATTTGTAGTGAGTTTGATGGATTTGGATGGCGTAGGCTTTTCAAGTTCTGGCACATCTCCATTTACAGCAAGCTTTACCCCAACCGTAACCGGTTGGTACACCATTAAATTACGAAGTGCTGTTGCCACTCAAACCAGACAAAAAGCTTGGATTAAAGCAACTTACACAGCACCTTCAACTGTTGATACTCGTAACCCTGCTTTTGCTGTTGCTACCCGTGCAGCTATTTGGACAGGCAATAAAGGCACTAACAATATTACCGATTGTGGTAACTGGGAAGAAGGTATTATGCCAAGTGCAACTCGCAATATGATAGTTCCCGGCTATTCATCCCCACAACCTGTATTAACCGGTGCGGTGTTAGCCAAAGATTTGATTTTATGGACAGGTGCAAACTTGCAAATAGGAAGTGGTGCAACACTTACTTTAACAGGTAATGTTAGCAATAGTGGCGGACAAGTAAGTGGTGCCGGTACATTGGTAATGGCTGGTACAACACAACAATCGGTTTCTGGTGCCGACTTAACTGTCACTCGTTTACAAGTTAATAATGCCAATAATGTTAATTTGAATACACCCATTTCAATATCAACAGCTTTAACCTTTACCGCTGGCAAAATTATTATGAATAGTTATGATGTAACCTTGGGTTCTGGTGCTTCTGTAACGGGTGCAGGAACAAATACTTATTTGCAAACTAGCAATACTGCTGCAACAGGTGGTAAAGTTATTAGTAGTGTTGGATCTACTCCGGTAACTTTCCCTGTAGGAAATACAAGGTATAGTCCGGTTACATTAACCAACACAGGTACTTCGATGAATTTTATTGTAAGGGCTTTTGAAGGAATTTATGCTAATGGAACAAGTGGCGCAGCATTAACATCAACCGGAAAAGTAGCTAAAACTTGGGTGGTAGATGCAGCAGGTGCAGGTGCAAATGTTGCTGCTACTTTCCAGTGGGCAAGTGCCGAAGAAGAAGGCGGATTCAATCGCAATGCAGCATTTATTAACAAGAATAGCAACAGCGGTTCTTCAGCATGGCAAACAATTGCAAGCCCATCAGCCGCAGGCGGAACAGACCCATATACTTTAACTGCAATGGGTATTACCAGCTTCTCCAGTTTTGCTGTAGCAAGTGATTTGGCTTTATTGCCATTGAATTGGGTAAGCTTTGAAGGTAAAAATCTTGGAAAAGACAATAACCTAACTTGGGCTACTGCTAATGAAGTAAATACAAAAGGCTTTGCTATTGAACGTTCAACTGATGGTACCAATTTTATTGAAGTAGGTTATGTAAACAGCGCTACTACAAACAGTGCCGTTAATAAATACCAGTTTACAGATAAGAATGTGCCAGTAAAAGCATTTTACCGTTTACGTCAAGAAGATAAAGATGGTAAAATAGCCTACAGCCGTACAATTTTGTTACAGTTGAATACTACTCGTCAATTTGTAAAAATTGCACCAAATCCAACAACAGGTATTATTGAATTAATGCCGGGTACTGATTTGCCAACATCGGCCAATGTTAGCGTTGAAGTAGTAGATGCAAAAGGAGTAAGATTAGCTACTTATGCAGGCAGTTTCGCAACTGTAAAACAGGCTGTAAGCCAATCATTGGTATCTAAAGCTCCAGGTTTGTATGTGTTCATTATCCGCAGTAATGATCAGCTACAACATATTAAAATTCTAAAACAGTAAGGTATCAAGTCTTTTATATTTTCAAGGCCTCCGTTTTGCGGAGGCTTTGGTGTTTTATGTAGTGCAAAGTACCACAAGCAAATAACAACCTTAACTATTTAATAGGCCTCTAATTAGGTCGTTCTTTGTGTAAGGAAAGCATCAAACATCTAATATTCTTGAATGCGGCCGTTGTAACCTATGAAACCTAATATCAGCCCGTTTGTAATCTTTATCCGAAAACAGGTTAATCGCCTATACTTATGAAAAAATCTTTTTAACCATAATCCTTACCCCCAAGTATTTTACTTAGGATTATTGGTTGAATGCAAAGCCCCGTTGGGGCTTTTGTAATTCATGTAAATACAACGAAAAAAGCCCTAGATAATAGGGCTTTAGCAATATAATTTAAGGTTAAACTGATTTAGAGTAAATCCATTGCCTTAGCAAAATAAGTGCCTACAAAAGGTAAAATCACCCAAAAAAACTCGGGTTTATACACCATCATTGCAATCATTCCTGCTAATGAAATGAAAAAAAGTAACCAGTATTTTCCTGTAGATTTAGTTTGTTCCATGATTTCAAGATTTGCCGCAAAAATATAGTGTAGCGGTTTAATCACATAATTTGTTTTCAAGTTTGTGTAATTTCTACACATTTTCGCTATGTTTTATTAATTTCGCATGACTCTAAAAACAGATTGCACTTTGTCTACTCATAACGCCATCATTGAAAAAGAAGCTGTTAAGCCTGTCGCAATAAAAGCGATAAAAAAAGCAAAAATAGAACAGCAGTTGCCATCCATTATTGAAGTACCTGCTGCAACTAAAGCCGCTAAGGCTGCTCCTAAAAAAGTAGCTACTAAAACAGTTAAAAAGTCAGCAGCTAAAAAAATAGCGGAGGTTGAGAAAACTGCTAAAAAGCCTACTGCAAAAAAAACAGTTCCTGTAAAACATAGTCACATGAACATCACTTTTCAATTGAGGTTTCACACTAATTATGGCCAAAGCCTATATCTATGTGGCAATCATGCATTGTTGGGTAATAATGATGTTGCTGCCGCTATCCCAATGCAATACTTTAATGATGAATTGTGGTATGTAAGCATTGAGTGGCCTTCAACAGAAATGACAGATGATAATATTGAGTATTATTATGTGTTGAAAAATGAAGATGGTGCTATGACTTTTGATCATGGTAACGACAAAAAAATTAATCCTGCTCAACTGAAACAATCACAAGTAAAATTGATTGATTCATGGAATCATGCCGGATACCTTGAAAACAGTTTTTATACTCGACCCTTCAAAAATGTATTACTTAAGTCTAATGACACAATACATCTTACTCAACCCAAAAATACAACGCATCAGTTCAAAGTTAAAGCCCCTTTATTAGGTGAAGGTCAAGTATTATGTTTGTTAGGAAGTGCCAAAGAATTTGGCGCTTGGAATACTGATAAGCCCGTCTTATTAACAAAAGAAGCCAATAGCGATTGGTATACTGCAAAGCTGAATTTAGAAAAAGCGATATTCCCTATTGCTTATAAATATGGTGTTTACGATAACATTAATAAAAAATTTATTCAATACGAATCCGGTAATAACAGAGTGGTTTATGATGTACCGGAGAAAGACAAACTAACCATAATTACTGATGGGTTTGCCATTTTGCCAAATAACACATGGAAGGGTGCCGGAATTGCCATTCCGGTGTTTAGTTTAAGAAGTGAAAGTAGTTTTGGAGTGGGTGAATTTACCGATCTTAATCTATTAACAGATTGGGCCAAACAGGTAGGATTAAAACTCATTCAAATACTACCCATCAACGATACAACAGCTACACATACTTGGAATGATTCTTATCCTTATGCTGCCATTTCTGCTTTTGCATTACATCCCATTTTTATCAATTTGTCAAAGGTTGTAAATTCTAAAAATGCTTCGTTGTTAGAAGGATTAAAAGCAAAGCAACAATCACTCAATCAGTTAGATGCAGTTGATTATGAAACTGTCATGTCCATCAAAATGGAAATTTTAGCTAAGATTTTTACTTTGCAAAAAGTAGAAACCTTTGCATCAACAGACTATCAAAACTTTTTTGCACAAAACCAACATTGGTTAAAACCTTATGCGGTTTTCTGTTATTTAAGAGATCAATACAACACGGCTGATTTTAATCAGTGGCCTGCATTTAGACATTTTAAGCAAGCAGATGTTGAATCGCTTTGTGCCGAAGATGCTGCATCATTCGATGATATTGCTTTGCAGTATTTTATTCAATATCATCTACACCTTCAACTTAAAGCAGCAACAGATTATGCCCACGACAATGGTATTGTTGTAAAAGGAGATATTCCTATTGGCATTTATAGATACAGTGTTGATGCATGGCAACAACCTGCATTATACCATATGGAAATGCAAGCCGGTGCTCCGCCGGATGATTTTGCTATTAAAGGTCAAAACTGGGGTTTCCCCACTTATAATTGGCAAAAAATGCAGGAAGATGGTTTTGATTGGTGGCAAAAGCGTTTTGCTCAAATGAGCTATTATTTTGATGCGTTTAGAATAGATCATATTCTTGGATTCTTCCGTATTTGGAGTATTCCAATGGATGCAGTAGAAGGAATTATGGGCCGATTTGTGCCTGCGATTCCCGTACATATTAATGAGTTTGGAGAAAACGGTATTTGGTTCGATTATCAACGCTATACTAGGCCTTATATTAACGATGGAATCTTATGGCAGTTGTTTGGATATGATAATGAAAGGGTAAAAGCTGAGTTTCTAGACTATAATGGTCAAGGTGGCTATCAACTTAAACAAGCATTTGATACACAACGAAAAGTAGAAAATCATTTTGCTACACTAGAGCAAAATCAATGGAACGATAAACTAAAGCAAGGCTTGTTTGACCTCATCAGTAATGTGATTTTATTTGAGGTAGAAGGCTCTCAGGGTCAGCAGTATCATTTTAGATTTGGCATTGAAAGTACCACTAGCTTTCAAAGTTTAGAACAAGGCACCAAAGACAGGTTGAAAGAATTGTACGTTAATTATTTCTTCCGTAGGCAGGATGATTTTTGGATGAAAGAAGCCATGAAGAAATTGCCTGCATTAAGACGTACAACAGATATGTTGATTTGTGGTGAAGACTTAGGCTTAGTGCCTGATTGTGTACCCGATGTAATGAAACAACTTGGTATGCTTAGCCTTGAAATTCAACGGATGCCTAAAGATCCAAAACGTACATTCTTCCATCCTAATGATGCACCGTATATGAGTGTGGTTACACCATCCACCCATGATATGAGTACCATCCGTGGTTGGTGGGAAGAAGATAAAGATCGCATTCAGCAATTCTTTAACAATGAAATGGGTCAGTTTGGCGAAGCACCATTCTTTTGCGAAGCATGGATCAATAAAGCTATTGTATTGCAACATTTATATTCTCCTGCTATGTGGAGTATTTTTCAGTTGCAAGATATTTTGGGTATTGATGATGAATTGAGAAGAGATAATCCGAACGACGAACGCATCAATGTGCCTGCTAACCCCAAGCATTATTGGAGATACCGTATGCACATGACATTGGAGCAATTAATGAATGAAACTCTATTTAATAAAGAACTTCAAAATTCAATTGCATCTTCTGGTCGTTAAACTTGATGATTGTAAAATTTTAAAAAAGCCATCCGAAAGGATGGCTTTTTTCGTGTATTGAGTCGACCATTCATGTAATCCAAGTAACTGAAATCCTTCATCTGCCTAGCATCAATTAACTTCGCAGCAAAATTCACGGGTTGAAACAATTATCAGCTTTAAATCACTATTTCTGGAAGTATGGAGTTCGTTTTTGCATTGGAATGCTCTTCATCATTGCATCTAACTATTTTGCCGTTTTACCACCACAAGTAACCGGTTATGTGGTAAACATGGTAAAAGATAAACTAGCCAATGGTAATGCCGCTGCCGACTTTAAAGCAGGGCATGATGTAGTAACTGCTTTTATAGTTCAACAAGTACAAAATAGTAGCTATGGTTTTGGAACGATGGTGGTTATTTTTTCTTTGATTATTTTGTTGATGGCCATACTACGTGGTGTGCTCATGTTTTTTATGCGACAAACTATTATTGTCATGAGTCGCCACATTGAGTTCGATCAAAAAAATGAAATCTACCAACATTATCAAACCTTAGATGCAGGCTTTTTCAAAACACATAGCACCGGCGACTTAATGAATCGTATAACGGAAGATGTAAGTAGAGTGAGAATGTACACCGGCCCTGCTATTATGTATCTCATCAATTTGGTAGCACTTATTAGCTTTTGTGTGGTGAATATGTATCGACAAGACCCCACATTAACCATGTATGTGTTGATACCATTGCCTTTGTTAGCGGTAACTATTTATTATGTAAATACCATCATCAACAGAAAAAGCGAAAAGATACAAAGCTTACTGAGCGACTTAACCACTAATGCACAAGAATCCTACTCCGGTATTCGGGTAATAAAATCGTTTGTACAAGAAAAAGCTATGATGGGCTTTTTTAATAAGAATAGCGATGACTATAAAAAGCAAGCTGTTTCTTTAGCCAAAGTAGAAGCTATATATTTTCCGAGTATGGCATTAATGATTGGATTGAGTACATTAATCACTATTGCCGTTGGCGGATGGTATGCTTTACAAGATACTTCTAGAGTGGGCATTATTGTTGAGTTTGTGATGTATATCAATATGCTCACCTTTCCGGTAAGTGCAATTGGATGGGTAGCAAGTATGATGCAAAGAGCCGCTGCTTCACAAAAACGCATCAACGATTTTTTGCAAACGAAACCTACAGTAACAAATAACGATATTGCTGCCGATACTACTATCACCGGCGATATTCATTTCAATAATGTCAGCTTTACTTATCCGCATACCGGCATTGCCGCAATTAAAAATCTAAGTCTTCATATTAAAAAAGGAGAGAAGGTATTGGTGATGGGAAAAACAGGTAGCGGTAAAACAACCTTAGCGCAACTATTATTGCGGTTTTATGAACCCGATAAAGGTAGCATTAGCATCAACAATAAAGGCTTATCGAGCTATTCATTAAAAGCCATTAGAGAACAAATTAGCTATGTGCCGCAAGATGTGTTTTTGTTCAGCGAATCGGTAAGCAACAACATAGGCTTTGGGTTACAACAGCAAGCCAATTTTTCGACTATAGAGAAAGCAGCATCGATGGCTGCGGTAAAACAAGAGATTGAAGGGTTTGCACAGCAATACGAAACCGTAGTTGGCGAAAGAGGTGTAACACTAAGCGGCGGACAAAAACAACGGATATCCATTGCAAGGGCTTTAATCAAACAACCTGAAATTATTTTATTTGATGATAGTTTAAGTGCGGTAGATAATCGAACAGAAAATGAAATCATCAATAATCTGTATCAATATCTAGCCGATAAAACAGCAATTATTATTACCCATCGTATTTTTGCATCGCTACAATTCGACAAAATCATAGTATTGGATGAAGGTGAGTTAATAGAACAAGGCACACATGAAGAATTGCTACAAAAAGATGGTTATTATGCCGAATTATTCCGATTACAGAAAACTAGGCCTGTAGATGAAATGGTATAAATAAATATGTGCTTTCTTGTTTTAGATTTCTAAGCACATCTATCCAATTGTCGAAACAATTTTAAAGCTATTTTTTAAGGGTAAAAACCCACTATCGCAAAATTTTGGCAATTCAAAAACATCCCTATATTTGTGCCGACTGTAATTGAATTGTATCATTAAAAACAGAAAACAGTGTCTTACGAAAATAACGACAAGAAAATGGAAAGTGTGTTTAGCCAACGCATTAGAGCAGGAAAGAGAAGGACTTATTTTTTCGATGTTAGGGCTACCCGTGGTAATGATTATTATTTGACCATTACCGAAAGCCGCAAAAGATTTAATGATAATGGATACGACAGACATAAAATATTCTTGTATAAAGAAGATTTTAATAAATTCATTAAAGCATTAGGCGAAACAGTTGATTATGTGAAGACAGAACTAATGCCAGATTTTGACTTTGATGCATTTAACCACGACAACTATGATGAAGAGGGTTCTTCTGAACAAGGATATACACCCGAAGTTGTTGTTACAGAAGAAGTTGTTGAAGTACCTGTTGTAGCAGAAGTGCCAACCCCAATTGCGGAAGAACCTATCGTTAATCCAACCCATTCTGAAGAGGTTGATAAATGGTAAGCATTTAAATTTAATTTACAAGCCCTTGAAAATCAAGGGCTTTTTTTATTTCTACAGCTATTTTGTAGAATTAATTAGACAAAAATTTAGGCAACATCTTTATTGATTATTTTTACCACCCAAACAATTTATTATGTTAAGAATATTTACACTTGTCTTATTGCTGTTGGTAGGAGTCTCCGGAATTGCCCAACAACGAATGATTGCACCTGTGGTAGTTAATTTTACTGAATTGGCTCGCCGTGCACCGGCACCTGCTGCAACTACGCCATACATCGATGGAAGAGATCCCAGTAAACCACAAATCGATAAAACTTATCCTGAGAATTTACCAATACCTGCTAATGCCAAAGTGTTTAAGGCACAACAGCCTGTAGCGGCAAGAGAAAATGGTATTTTAATTGCTTCTCCAACACCGTCTCTAGATTTTAACGGTTTAACAGATGTGAGAGACAGGCAAACTACGTCATTGATTCCACCAGATACACATGGTGCTGTTGGACGTAATCAAATCGTATCTGTTACCAATGGAGAGGTTAAAATTCATAACAAATCGACAGGAGCTTTAGTTGGAAGTATCGTAACGCTAAATTCCTTTTGGTCTTCACTATCAACACCACTAGGTTATGGTGTTAGTACTTTTGATCCCAAAGTTATTTATGATCCTCTTGCTCACAGGTTTATTTTCACTGTTTGTGCAAATAGTAGCTCAGCAAATTCTGCCATTTTGGTGGGGGTGAGCCAAAGCGAAGATCCATCTGGTAATTGGAATTTATATGGTTTTGATGCCGATGCCGGCAATGCCAATTGGTTCGATTATCCGAGTATTGGTTTCAATCGAAATCTAATCGTCATAACAGGCAATATGTTTTCATTAGCGGGTTCTTTTCAACGCACCGATATTTATGTGTTTGATAAAGCCCAATTATATAGTGGCCAATCTATTGCTTTTGGTACCAATTTTCAAAGAGTACAGCTGTTAAATAATCAAGGTGGAACAATTAATCCCGTACTAGATTATGACCATAATTCAGATGATTTATTCATGTTACAAAGTTGGAATAGTGGAACCGGATATATCAAATTGTCAAAATTGACCGGAAGTATAAATTTTGGATATTCATTAACTGATGTAGCATTTCCTCAAACCAATCCTTGGCAAAATAGTGGTGGTACAAATTTCAATTTTGCTCCGCAGATTGGTTCTACAAGATTAATCAACACCAACGATAGTCGTATGCAAAATGCGGTTTTAGTGAACGGCAAAATTTGGGCTGCTCACACTATTCACTTACCGGTTGGAGCACCTACAAGAAGTGCTATTCAGTGGTGGAGTTTATCAACAGCTGGTGCTATTTTGCAAAATGGTTTAATTGATGATACAGAAGTATTAGGGCCAAAATACAGAGCTTTTCCAACCATTTGCGCCAATAAAAATGATGAAGTTTTAATTGGTTATACTGTATTTAGTGCAGGCACTTACCCAAGTGCTGCTTACAGTTATCGTGCTGCTGCTGATGCTGCCGGTACCATGAGAGAAGAACATGTGTTTAAAACTGGTTTGGATGTATATGTTAAAACATTTAGTGCAGATGTTAATGCCCGTAACCGGTGGGGTGATTATAGCAATACCATGTTAGATCCACAAACACAAGATTTCTGGACGGTTCAACAATATGCAGAAACAAGGAGTACCACAATTTTTGATAATTCTGTAATGATGAATGCTAGCCGTTGGAGTACTTGGTGGGCAAGAATTCCGGCTCAAACTTCCGGGTTAACGCCATTGCCTATTTCTTTATCTGCATTTACAGCTGCTGTAAAAGGCAAAACTGTAGTATTGAATTGGGAGACAGCATCTGAAATTAATTTCAAAGAGTTTGTGGTTGAACGTTCTGTAAATGGCGTAAGTTTTTCACCTGTAGGTACTGTTACAGCAAAAGGTAGTAACAACACTAGAGCCAATTACACACTTACCGATATTAAACCTTTATTAGGCAAAAGCTATTATCGCTTACGCATGATTGATAAAGATGGAACTATTGCTTACTCTAAAGCCGAGCAAGTAAATATCAAAGAAGATCAATTGCAAGTAGTGAATGTAAAGCCTGTGCCTGCTGTTAATAATGTGTACTTAGAAATTTATACTCCTGCTAAGCAGAAAGTTGAATTCAGTGTATTTGATATGTCTGGTAAATTGGTTAACCAACGTTCCATGACATTAGATCAAGGTTATAATGTGGTTGAATATCCTGTAGCAGCATTTGCTACCGGTAATTATAAATTAGTAACTACTTATGCCAATGGCAGAGTAGTTAGCAATATTGTGAAGCAATAATTCGCTTCATTTATTCATTGCCAAGCGGCCCGCAACGATAGTTGTGGGCTGTTTTGTTTTATGATTTATTTTAAATTATATATCATTCCAACGAAGGAGGAATCTTTTTAGCAATACTATTTCACATCATCCTTCATCTCAAACCTGGCCCTATTCAATCTATCATTAATGGCTCTACCAATGCCTTCATCGGGGAAATATTCGGTAAGAATGACATCAAAATTTTGCTGGTCAATTTGCCGCATCACCGAAAATAATTTTGCTGCGGCTGCTGCCAAATCTTTGTTGGAGGAAAGTTTGTAAACACTGGTATTGTCATCAGCTTTATAATCGTTACAAAAACTGATAACCGCTTTTTTCTTATCGTTGTACTGGACTAATAATTTTTCAACATCTCCTCTGTACAAAGGTGTATGTGTAGCGTAATGGCTCTTTAATTGTCCCGGTGTTGCGGGCTGTTCATGTGCCGCAGCAACTATAATTTTTTTTTGGGTTAATGCTGAAATTACTTCTATGCCAATGCCACCACTTCTATGCAAAATAATTTCATCATCCAACACTTCTACAATCGTAGATTCAAGGCCAACTGCACTATTGCCACCATCCAATATATAATCAATTTTACCTTGTAAACCTTCCCAAACATGTTGTGCTGTAGTCGGACTAACATAGCCAAAGGGATTGGCACTCGGCGCAGCCAAAGGAAAATCAAGCTGTTGTAATAATTGTTGCGTTACCGGATGGTTTGGAATTCTTACTGCCACTTTTTCACTACCTGCAGTAACTAAATCCGGAACAATTGCTTTTTTAGGAAGTAATAAAGTAAAGGGTCCGGGCATAAAAGCATCAGCTAATAGTCGGGCTTCGGCTGATAATACGGCATACGCTTCAATGGCTTTCACTGATGCTACATGAATAATCAGCGGATTAAATGTTGGTCGATTTTTAGCTTCAAAAATAGCAGCAACGGCACTTTCATTCAATGCATTACCTGCTAAACCATACACCGTTTCAGTAGGAATGGCCACTAATTTACCAGCCTGCAATAGTGTAGCTGCATAGGTAATATCTTGCCCAATTTCTGTTTGCAATGCATTTATCATCGGCAACAAAAGTACAGTAATTAAAGAATCGTATTTTAGCGGCTTAACTGGAACCATGCATTTTCAAAAACTGCTGCGGCAGAGTTTAATTTGGAGAGGATTGTTTTTTTTATCGCTGCTACTGATGAATGTGGTGTTATCTCGCTATTTTAAAGCCAGCGGTACCGGTTGGATTTATTACCTCAGTAACTTTTTCACTTTTATTATTCTAGTTGCTGGCTTGAGTATGGAAAGTGGTGTTACCTATTTTGCTTCCCGATTAGAAATACCACCCAGCAGGTTGGCATTTTTTTGTTTTGTTTGGACGGTAGTAGTGAGCCTGATTGTTTTTGTAGTATTGGCTATTTATTTTGGACGAATAAGAGATGAATCGACCTTAACTAGAAACCAGTATTTGTATTTTGCCATGTGTTATATCACCGGCATTATGCTTACTAATTTTTTCACCTTTTTGTTTTACGCTGCACAAGATTATTTTCTACCCAATGTAATTTTAGTTGCCATCAATGTGTTTCTGATGATTTACATTGGAAATGCTAAAAGCAACGATCCCTTGGCTGTAAGTAAAGTGCTACATGTTTATTTTTTATCATTTATTGTTCAGGGAGTTTTATTGGTGATAGCTTATACCCTTAGTCATAAAGCTTATCAAGATATTGCGCTGCCTTCTAAACATCAACTCAAACAGTTGTTCAATTATTCAATGGTGGCTTTAGTTGCTAACTTTATTTTCTTTTTGGTATATCGGGTAGATTATTGGTTTGTAAAAAAATATTGTTTGCCGGCCGATTTAGGCAATTATATACAAGTGTCTAAGTTGGGACAGCTTTTGCTCATTATTCCAACGATCATCTCTAGTGTAGTATTTCCGCAAACAGCCGAAGGCATGTTTAATGAAGAGATGAAAAAGAGTATCATCAGAATAGGAAAATTTGGAACATTAGTTTATATCATCATCCTCTTTGTTGTAGTGGTATGGGGAGAATGGTTATTTCCTTTTGTATTTGGCGATAGCTTTTATAATATGTATGTGCCATTTATTTTGTTGATGCCGGGCCTTTGGGCATTGAATAATTTATTTGTATTGAGTGCTTATTTTGGTGGAACCAATAACATTAAAGTTAATGTTTGGGGAGCAGCATTAGGTTTGTTATTTATTCTGTTAGGAGATATGTTATTCATTCCTACTTATGGCATAGTTGCAGCTGCAATTGTTAGTTCGGTAGGCTATTTTATCAATTTTTATTTTTCGTTTTACCATTTACAAAAAGAATACAAGGTGAAGTTTATTGCCTACTTTCAAATTCAAAAAGAAGATATACAATGGCTCTTTTCAGTAATCAAGAAATAGCAGCCATCCCATTTAAAGGGAATGACTATGTACTGGTACTGCCGGGCTGGTATCCGCATGTGCTGGATAAATATACCGGAGATTTTAATCAACGTCATGTATTAGCTGCAAGTCAGTATACTAAACAAGTGGTGTTGTACATTGGTAAAGACCCAGGGTTTACGTTAAAAAAAACAAAGGCAACAATTACACAGGTTAATGATAATTTGGTTGAGCTAATTGTTTTGTATCCGCAGCACCGAATCAAATTTGTAGACGTTTTTTTATCGAATATTCGATTTTTGAGCTTACTATTTTCAATTGTAAAACAACTCTTTAGAATTCTTGGCAAACCAAAGTTGTTGCATGCCTATATCGTCATTCGGGGCGGATTAGCTGCTGCGTTAATTAGTTGGAAATATGCATTGCCCTTTGTGTTATCAGAAAATTGGACAATTTATTACGATACGGATAAAGGCTTTATCAAAAAACGAAACATCATATTTAGATGGACCGTTCAGCAGGTGTACAAAAGGGTGAAACTTTTTTTGCCGGTGACCCAAAATTTAGCCGATAGGGTTACTGACTTATTTAGCAATATTCCCTCGGTTGTTATACCGAACGTTGTTGATACTTCAATCTTCAATACTTCAAATAGACAACTTTCGCCTACTACCTTTACTTTTTTACATGCTTCGACCATGTGGTATCAAAAAAATCCGGAAGGTTTATTGCGAGCTTTTAAACAACTAACCATCACTCATCCAAATGTGCAATTATTGTTGGCCGGTCCGGCACCTGATGAAGTAAAAGCTTATGCTACATCTTTATTTGGAGAAAGTAAACAGATTCAATTTCTTGGCAATCTATCGTATGAAGCAGTAGCGACCTTGATGAAACAATGTCATGCATTGGTCTTATTCAGTCGCTATGAAAATTTGCCTTGTATCATACTCGAATCGCTTTGCAGCGGATTACCGGTAATAAGCACCCAAGTAGGCGGCATTGATGAAGTAATCCATCCTATGAATGGTTTACTCTTAGTTAATGAAGATGAGGCTGCTTTATTACAAGCGATGCAATCAATGATCAATAATTATCACCAATACCAATCTGAAGAAATTGCTACTAATGCTTTACAATTATTTAGTTATGAAGCTGTAGGTAAACAGTTGGCACAAGTGTATTCTGGTCTCAAGTAATCGATGTTTATGTATTTACAAATAATTTTTTATTGGCATAAAAAGTACCAAAGGGAATCAGCGCAGCAATAAATCCCAATACTAATTTTCCAAAAGACCATTTGTATTTAAGCCAAACTAATCCAAGCAACACACAATACAGTATGAATAATACGCCATGTGCCATTCCAATCACATAATTAGGAGCGGTAATGCCATAAATATATTTCAATGGCATGGTAATAGCGAACAAGAGATAGGAGCAACCTTCTAAAAAAGACACCAAACGAAAACGGTCGAGCAATGCAGTCATGCTAAATAATTATTGCCCGCAAAAGTAGTAGTATTCATTACTTAATGATGCTTTAGGTTCATCAAAAAATGGAGTTTACTTAATTATGAATATTTTCGTGGCTTAAACCATCTGTTTTGAGTGCTCCTGTATTTTTATTTACACCGCCGTTCACACAATTAAATACACCATATCCGGCAACAGCCTACCTCAAAGGTTTTTTAAACACTAAACACATCAGCAGCTATCAAGCAGATATTGGAATCGAAACAACATTAGCATTATTCTCTACTGCCGGCTTAACAACGTTATTTGATCATATTCAAGCAAATCTGCCACAACATATTGCTCCAAATGTGGCTCGTATGTTAGCACTCGAAGAGAATTATATACAATCAATTGGTCCTGTAATTCAATTTTTGCAAGGTAAATTGCCTACATTGGCGCATCGCATTGCAAAACGTCAGTTTTTGCCCGAGGCAAGTAGATTTGAGCAAATGGATGACCTGATTTGGGCATTCGGCAATATGGGTATTCAAGACAAAGCCAAACATATTGCTACTTTGTATTTAGAAGATTTGGCAGATTTGATTAAAGCTTGTGCCGATGAGCATTTTGGCTTTAGCCGCTACGCCGAAAAATTAGGCCGTTCTGCCAATAGCTTTGATGAGTTGTATGCAGCATTGCAACAGCCCAATACTTATGTAGATGATGTGATGCTGCAAATACTGCAACAAAAAATGGAATTGGTGCAACCAAAATTTGTTGCCATTTCTGTTCCATTCCCAGGTAATTTATATGCAGCGCTGCGTTGTGGGCAATGGATTAAGCAACACTATCCGCATGTTAAAATTGGCATGGGTGGCGGTTTTCCAAATACAGAACTCCGCTCTTTAAACGATGCAAGAATCTTTGAATTTGTAGATTTTATTACGTTGGATGATGGCGAAACACCAGTAGAAAATCTGTTACAATATATTGATGGAAAAATTGATGCCAATCAATTGAAGCGAACTTTTTTATTACAAGAAAATAAAGTTTCATACATTAATAATCAAGCCTGCGCCGATTATAAACAAGGTCAGGTTGGTACGCCGGATTATAGCGACTTGCCATTAGATCAATATATCTCGGCTATAGAAATCATCAATCCCATGCACAGTTTGTGGAGTGATGGCAGATGGAATAAATTAACCATGGCACATGGATGCTATTGGGGTAAATGTACTTTTTGTGATGTATCGTTAGATTATATTGGTAGATACGAACCGGTTACCGCCTCTTTGTTGTGCGATAGAATGGAAGAACTCATCGCACAAACAGGACAGACAGGTTTTCATTTTGTTGATGAAGCTGCGCCACCGGCATTGATGAAAGCTTTGGCCATAGAAATTTTACGCCGCAAATTAGTGGTGAGTTGGTGGACCAATATTCGCTTTGAAAAAAGCTTTACCAGAGATGTTTGTCTGTTGTTGAAAGCATCAGGTTGTATAGGTGTTTCGGGAGGATTAGAAGTAGCATCAGATCGTTTATTGCAACTCATACAAAAAGGAATAACGGTTGCTCAAGTAGCAAAAGTGAATAAGCATTTTACCGAAGCCGGTATTATGGTGCATGCTTATTTAATGTATGGCTTTCCTACACAAACAGCTCAAGAAACGATTGATAGTTTAGAGATGGTAAGACAGATGTTTGCAGCAGGTATTTTGCAATCTGCATTTTGGCATTTGTTTACGATGACGGCTCATAGTCCGGTAGGAATGGATCCCGATTTTTACAAAGTAAAAAAAATGAATGCTTCGCCGGGCAGCTTTGCTAATAATGATTTGGAACATGATGACCCAACAGGAACTGATCATGAAAAATTTAGTTACGGGTTAAAAAAATCCTTACTGAATTATATGCATGGTGCTTGTTTAGATCACCCTTTACACAAATGGTTCGATCCTGCTGAAATGGGCTTTAAAGTGCCTAAAACTTCTGTTCTGCCAGATTATATCGTTAATGTGTTACAGCAAGATGATGAGCAGGTTGCAAAAGCAGGAACTAAAATTATTTTTATTGGCAAACAACCTACCGTTGAAATGGTAACAAAATCGAAAAAGGGGATGCAGTGGGAATTAGCTTCGCTAACTTTTTTTGGTACAGCAGAAACCATCAATATAAAAGTGGATATAGATAAAGGCAATTGGTTAGCAAATTTGTTACCACAACTTGCTGTTGATTTGCCCATGGCAAAAACTTTGCAACAGGTGAAAGAAAGTTATGAAGCCGCTGGCTTAGAAGATTTTGAATTGTTTTGGGATAATAAACCCATCAATACATTGCATAAGGTTGGCTTATTACAACTGTAGTATATCTTCTAGGCGCTATTACTAAACCCTTATTTTTGCAGCCTCAAATCAACTTATATGAACCGTGCAGGATTTGGAGCTCGGGTATTTAATTTTATTGTAGACACCCTACTTGTTTTTGGATTAGCTTATTTACTGCACACCATTTGGGTGTTTTATGTACGTAATTGGGGCTTACCTTTTATTCCTTTTTATGCTTTTTTTTGGATGACTTTGGTGGTCTATTATTTCCTATTTGAAAGTGTAACGCTTAGAACACCTGCAAAATGGCTCAGTATTTCTAAAGTGGTGAACAAAAACGGACAGCGGCCGGCTTTGTGGCGAATACTCATTAGAAGTGTTGTTAGGCTCATACTAATTGATGCTTTCTTTATTCCTTTTTTAGATAAAACCCTTCACGATTACTTGAGTGGAACAGAAGTGGTTGAGGTCTAGTTAATTCCCCCTTTCGCAACCAATATCGAGTAGTAGTGATTTACCTTTGCCTCCGCTTAAGCAAATGCTTAAGCTAAAATATTTCATTCAATTATGGCTAAAATAGCAATCAACATAGCAACCGGCAGTCTCCAAAAAGAAGAAATGATTGTAGGTATCGATTTAGGTACAACCAATAGTTTGGTGGCCATTATTCACCCCGATACCAAAAAAGCAGTTGCACTAAAAGAACATGATAGCAGCAGCATGGTACCAAGTGTTGTGCATTTTGATGATTTTGGTGGTGTTACTGTTGGTGAAAATGCAAAAAGTTTTTTAATCAGCCATCCGCAGCAAACTATTTTTAGCGCTAAGCGATTGATGGGTAAGAGCTATAACGACATCAAGCAAAACGCTTCTTTCTTCACCTACAAAGTGATTGATGACAATACCGAAAGTTTGGTAAAAGTTCAAGTTGGCGATACCTTCTATTCACCTATTGATTTATCTTCTTATATATTAAAAGAATTAAAAGCAAGGGCAGAACATATACTCAAAACGCCGGTAACCAAAGCGGTTATCACTGTGCCTGCTTATTTTAATGATGCCCAGCGTCAGGCAACACGAGATGCCGGAAAGTTGGCAGGCTTAGACGTCTTGAGAATTGTAAACGAACCTACAGCTGCTAGTTTAGCTTATGGTATTGGATTAAAATCAGATGAATCTAAAACCATTGCCGTATATGATTTAGGTGGCGGAACATTTGATATTTCGATTCTAAGTATTAGCAATGGCATCTTCGAAGTACTCAGTACAAATGGCGATACCTATTTGGGTGGTGATGATTTTGATAGAGTGATTATCAAACATTGGTTAACAACAACCGGATTAACTGAAGCAGATTTAGCCGATAACAAAGGTTTATCCCAAGCACTTAGATTAAAAGCCGAATCCGCTAAAAAGCATTTGAGTACAAACGAAATATTTGAGACAGATTTAAATGGTGATGTACTAAAAATAACTAAAGTTGAATTTGAAGCGTTGATACAACCATTAATAGACAAGACTTTGCAGTGTTGTAGCAATGCACTTAAAGATGCATTATTGTCAGTAAATGATATTGAGGAAGTAGTAATGGTTGGTGGAAGCACAAGAGTGCCATTAGTGAAAAATGCAGTGAGTAATTTCTTTGGAAGAAAGGTGCATGATGAAGTTAATCCCGATGAAGTAGTAGCATTAGGAGCCGCTATTCAAGCCGATGTATTGGCCGGAAATAATAAAGATATTTTACTCTTAGATATAACACCATTGAGTTTAGGGTTAGAAACCATGGGCGGTTTAATGGATGTACTGATTCCAAGAAATGCAAAAATTCCAACCAAAGCAGCAAGGCAATACACTACGCAAAAAGATGGACAAAGTGGTATGCGGATTAGTGTATTTCAGGGCGAAAGAGATTTGGTGAAGGATAATAGAAAACTTGCAGAATTTAACCTCACCGGAATACCGGGTATGCCGGCAGGTATGCCAAAAGTTGAAGTAAGTTTTTTGATTAATGCAGATGGTATTTTAATGGTTAAGGCGAAAGAGTTGAGAAGTGGTGTAGAGCAAAGTATTGAAGTTAAACCGCAATATGGTTTGTCGGATGCTGATGTAGAAAGAATGTTGTTAGAAAGTATTACTCATGCCAAAGACGATATTGCAACAAGGGCACTAGTAGAAGCAAGAACAGAAGGAGAGCAGTTGTTACAAACGACAGAAAAGTTTATTGGCAAATATGCAGCTTCCTTAACTAGTGAGGAATTAACCGCAACGGCACAAGCTATGCAAGCTTTACAGTTGGCATTAACTATGGAAGATAAAAATTTGATTCAAACCAAAATTGAAGAACTCAATGAAATAAGTAGGCCTTATGCAGAACGCATAATGGATGAAGCTGTGAGTATTGCTATGAAAGGCAAAGCCATTGAATAATTACAATTTATAAACCTAATATAAAAGCCATTGGATGAATATCGGATGGCTTTTGTATTTTCACAGCTATGTATGTGGTAAGCAATAAGATGTGGTATAGCATATTGGCATTGGCAATATTGATAGGCCTCTTTTGCTTTAATCCTTGGCTATTATTTTTTCAAAATGATGATTTTATTCATATTCCGCTAAGTAGAGATGGGGTTTGGTTACAACGAAATACGTTTCGTCCTGTTTGTGATTTATCTATAGCTCTAGATTATTGGTTGTGGCAACAAAATGCAGTAGGCTATCATTTTACCAATTTGTTATTGCATGTTGCCAATACGCTTTGCATATTTTGGTTGGTAAAGTTATTTGCTGAACTATACCAATGGCAACAACCTAAATGGTTAATAGCTACAATTCCTGTGTTGTTTTTTGTGTATGCGTTTCATAGCGAAGCGATATTTTGGATTTTAGGAAGATCAGCTACTTTAGGCTCGCTGTTTTTTTTATTGTCAGTCTGTTTTTTTGTTAAGGCGAGGCTAAATAGGAATGTGAGTGTTATTAAGCTATTGGCTTCTATTGTTTTCGGATTGATTGCATGGCTTACTTATGAATCTACTTGGATATTATTGCCTGTATTTTTGATATTGTTAGGGTTTGATAAATGGCAGAAAAAAATTATTCAAAAGTCTTTGTGGATTTTTATTGGAGTTGTTCTCCTACTTTTTATTACTTATTTATTTGTTCGAAAGCAATACACCGGAGAAATTGCAGGTAGTTATGATGCAGGTGCATTTTTACGTTTTGATTTTACTTTACTTGCATTGAATTATAGTAAATTAATCGGTAGACTATTTGTTCCTCCAACTACCTCAACTACTACCTTCTCGATCTTGTTTTTATTTGTAGTTATTATCATTATCGTACTAAGTTTTATCGTTTTCAAAAAAGATAAATCTATATTAATCACAGTTGTGCTATTGTTGATAGCGCCATTACCTTACTGTTCCTTTGGCGCTAATACACATACAGTTGAAGCAGAAAGATACTTATACCTGCCATCTGTTTTTGGGGTAATACTACTACTTCAAATCCTTGCTTATTTTAGGTGGAGAAACTTTGCCACACTAGCTTTGATTGCTTTTCATTTGTTCTACTCATTTCAATCCGCTATAGCTTTTCAAACAGCAGGTAACATTGTTGCAACTTCATTAAAAGCGATTGAAGCATCAAAAAGTAAACAGCGATTGTTTATCTACCATTTACCGCAACATGTAAATGGTGCATTAGTATTTAGAACCGGGTTTGAGCAAGCCGTATTATGGAGTGATAGTGCTAATCAAAATAAAGAAGTTGTTATTGTAAGTTTAGCAGAAACAGATCAAGATTGGACTAAAGCTTATTCCTTTTCAATGTCAGATTGGGAAAAGCCCATGTTGATTGATTCTGTTTATGAATCTGTCAACGGACAAAAGACAGAATATGTCAAAAGGAAATTTAAGGGTAAGCCATTTAGTCCGCTAACTGATGCTATTCTACTATATACCAACAAGTCAATTAGCGTAAGTAGGTAATCTGTTATTTTAATTGAATACTACGCTGTAGGTATTTGCCTATAACATCAAATTCTATATTTACGGTATCACCTACTTCGAGTTGATGAATATTTGTGTGTTCGTAGGTATAAGGTATAATACCAACTGTAAATTGATTAATGCCAATATGGAAAATCGTTAAACTAATTCCATTCAGACTGATAGAACCTTTTTCAATAATTAAAGAGGCAAATTGAGGATCAAATTCAAATCTATACTCCCAACTGCCGCTTTTATCCACTTTTTCAATGCATACTGCAGTGGTATCTACATGCCCTTGAACAAAATGACCATCAAATCTACTATTAGCTAATACACAACGTTCTACATTAATAACTGTTCCTACTTTCCAACTCGATAAATTAGTTTTTTCGATTGTTTCAAGAATAGCGGTAACCTGGTGCTTTCCATCCTCAACTTTTTCTACAGTCAAACAAACACCACTATGAGCAACACTTTGATCAACTTTTAGTTGATTAGAAATCGAAGATGCTATCCAATAAGTAACATTTGTTCCTTGATTTGAAATTGAGATGACGTTTCCTGTTGCTTCTATAATTCCTGTAAACATGCTGCAAATTACTAGAACCAATAATTATTTTAGAGAAATATTTGGTAATTTGACCTTTAGTTATATTTTTGCAGCCCTAAAAGAAACCTAAGGAGGTATATTATATGTTAATCATCGATTCAAAAGACTGCGAAAACATAGACAAGGCACTTAAAAAGTACAAGAAAAAGTTTGAAAAAGCTAAAACCCTTTTACAATTAAGAGAGCGTCAAGCTTTTACTAAGCCGTCTGTAAGACGTCGCACAGAAGTGTTGAAGGCAATTTACAAGCAAAATGTAGCTTCAGGTAAGATTGAACTTTAAATAAATAGACTATTTATAACAATAGCCGTAATGCCAAAAGCGTTATGGCTTTTTCGTTTATGCCTACTAACTATCAACAAGCTGTGCAACCCTTTCTGGCTTACCTTCAGTACGAAAAAAGGTATTCGCAACATACATTAACCGCATATCGTACAGATTTAGAGCAGTTTTTTAACTTCCTTACCAAAGAATATGATACTCCTGCCATCGAAAGTTTAACCCATGGCATCATTCGTTCTTGGTTAGCAGCCTTAAAAAATGAAGGGTTTGAGGCCAAGTCTATTAATCGCAAAATGTCTTCGTTAAAATCTTTTTTTAGGCAACAAATGCGACAAGGATTGATTAAACAAAGTCCAATGGCAATGCTTAGTGCACCAAAAATCAAGAAAAGGTTGCCGGTTTATGTAGAGCAGGTTGATATTAATACCTTATTACAGCAAGTTCCGTTTGAAGATACCTGGCAAGGCAAAACGGATAAATTAATCATCTCATTATTTTATCAAACCGGTATGCGTTCAAGTGAGTTGACTAATTTGAAGGAAAGTCAGCTTGATGCCGGCAATAATCAAATTAAAGTTTTGGGTAAAGGAAGTAAAGAAAGGTTGATACCAGTTTCGCCAAGTGTAATGAATGATTTACTTGGTTATATAGCGTCAAAGCAAGCTATTGAATCGGCCGATCGCCAATATTTTTTTATTGGAGTAAAGGGTAAGCCTTTATATACAAAATATGTGTACAATGTAGTGCACAAATATTTAGGATTAGTAACAACAATACAACAAAAAAGTCCACATATTCTTAGGCATAGTTTTGCTACACATTTAATGAATAATGGGGCAGAGTTGAATGCAGTTAAATCTTTATTAGGACATAGCAGTTTAGCTGCCACACAGGTCTATACACATAATACTATTGATAAACTTAAATTGGTTTACCAGAAAGCTCACCCCAAAGCTTAGCTAAACATTTGGGGGAGAAAAAAACTATTTTTAAGCAGGTTTAAATTGGTTTAAAAACAGTAACTTCAAATCGTAAACGATGACTGCCTATGTAGCTAGCATTACTTAAGTTCTTTTATTTAATAACCGTTAAAAAGCGATTGCTATGAATGTTAACATCCAAACTGTGCACTTTGATGCAGATGTAAGACTTACAGACTATGTAAATAATAAACTGCACAAATTGAACACCTTTCATGATCGTATAGTTAAAGTGGATGTCTATTTGAAGTTAGACAATGTTGTTCACCAGATTAAAGACAAAATCGCAGAAATTAGGGTTCATGTACCCAAGCATGAGTTTTTCGTAAAAGCTTCGTCCAAATCCTTTGAAGAGTCATTTGACAACGCATTAGATTCAATGATTACACAAATAAAAAAGCACAAAGAAAAACAAGCAGCTTAACAAACATTTTTAAAAGAAAAGGCTCCATGTGGGGCCTTTTCTTTTCCTTTGTGGTATGAAAAAAATAACCTTTTTGGGTATTTTGATGATTGGCGTTCTAAGCTGTGCCCAAAAGCAGCAAGCCAAAGCGGTAATTTTTGAAAGAAAAGAGGTGGGAAATGGGCAGTTAGCTGTAGCATATATTTTCACGTTTGATGGCAGAACTTTTATCGATAGTGCACAAATTGAGAATAAGGCACTACTAAACGACACACTAAATATTGTTTTTCCTGTGGGTAACCCAGCAGAGAGCACTCCTAAAATCCTTAACAGGTAAGTATTCTAGCGTTTTATGGCCAGTGGTTTGATGTTGTGTAAAAAAAGTTTTTTCAAAATTTTGGTATTACAGGTTTTCCCTTACCTTTGCCATCCCGAAAAAACGGGTAGTTCTATATAAGTTTAAGCCGAAGTAGCTCAGTTGGTAGAGCAGCTGATTTGTAATCAGCAGGTCGTGGGTTCGACTCCCTTCTTCGGCTCTTGTTTTTTGGGCAGATGGCCGAGTGGTTAAAGGCGACAGACTGTAAATCTGTTCTCTCCGGAGTACGCAGGTTCGAACCCTGCTCTGCCCACATACTATCAGCAAATGCTGATGAAATGTTGAAGTTCTTTTTACTAGCGGGAGTAGCTCATTTGGTAGAGCGGTAGCCTTCCAAGCTTCAGGTGGCCGGTTCGAGCCCGGTCTCCCGCTCTTATTAAATGAGTGGCATGGGTTGATTGGTGTTGGCGCAAGCCAAACACCAGGTTACAACGGGTAGTTGTTCAATATGCCTACAAGCCGTTGTAGCTCAGGGGTAGAGCACTTCCTTGGTAAGGAAGAGGTCGAGAGTTCAATTCTCTTCAACGGCTCAAAAGTTCTTTGTTCTTATAATAAAATGCTTTGCTGCATTTTGATATACAGTACAAGAGTGCGACGCAACGGATACTTATTAAAGTGCCGATGTTTGCACCAAACAAAAAAAGCTATGGTCAATGGGCTTTCGCTTATTGACAGCGATTATAAACACAATTAAAAACGATAAAGATGTCTAAAGAGACCTTTAAGAGGGAAAAACCTCACGTAAACGTTGGTACCATTGGCCACGTTGACCATGGTAAAACAACATTGACAGCAGCTATTACTATGTTACTTTCTAAAAAAGGTATGGGTAACGTTGCTAAAAAGTATGATGAAATTGATGGTGCTCCTGAGGAAAGAGAGCGTGGTATTACCATTAATACTGCACACGTAGAGTACCAAACTGCAAATCGTCACTATGCTCACGTAGACTGTCCAGGTCACGCTGACTATGTGAAGAACATGATTACCGGTGCTGCTCAAATGGATGGTGCTATCTTGGTAGTTGCTGCTACAGATGGTCCTATGCCTCAAACTAAAGAGCACATTCTACTTGCTCGTCAGGTAGGTGTACCTCGTATTGTGGTATTCATGAACAAAGTTGACTTAGTTGATGATCCTGAATTATTAGAATTGGTTGAAATGGAAATTCGTGAACTATTGAGCTCTTATGGCTTTGATGGTGACAATACTCCAATCATCCAAGGTTCTGCTACAGGTGCAATGGCAGAAGATCCAAAATGGGTTGAGAAAGTGGACGAACTAATGGCTGCGGTAGATGAGTACATTCCTTTACCTCCAAGACCAGTTGATTTACCATTCTTGATGTCGGTTGAGGACGTATTCTCAATTACTGGTCGTGGTACTGTTGCTACAGGTCGTATTGAGCGTGGTGTTATCAAAGTGGGTGATGCGATTGAAATCGTAGGTTTGATGGAAGCTCCTTTGAACTCAACTGTAACCGGTGTTGAAATGTTCAAGAAATTACTTGATCGTGGTGAAGCTGGTGACAACGCAGGTCTTTTATTACGTGGTATTGAGAAAACTCAAGTACGTCGTGGTATGGTATTGTGTGCTCCAAAATCTATCACTCCACACACTGAATTTAAGGGTGAAGTGTACGTATTGAGCAAAGAAGAAGGTGGACGTCACACTCCATTCTTCAATAAATACCGTCCTCAGTTCTACTTCCGTACAACTGACGTAACTGGAGAATGTACTTTACCAGAAGGAACTGAGATGGTTATGCCTGGTGATAACACTAACTTGACAGTGAAGTTGATTCAGCCTATCGCTATGGAGAAAGGTTTGAAGTTCGCTATCCGTGAAGGTGGTCGTACAGTAGGTGCCGGTCAGGTTACTGAAATCATTAAATAAAAACTCCTCAATCCTCCATCAGGAGATATTGTGGAAGGCTTATAAATAATACAAAGTACCTTCGGTTTAAACCCTAGGTACTTTGTACTTTAAAAAGTTCTTGATAGTACACCGCTTTTATATACTTATTTGGATATAAAAGTGGTAATTGCGGGCATGGTGCAACGGTAGCATACGGGTCTCCAAAACCTTTGATCTGGGTTCGAATCCTAGTGCCCGTGCTATTTATTTCTAATGGCATATTAGAAATGGATGTTTTAATTGGCTAAATAACAAATTGCTACAATGAATAAAGTATCAACATATATCAAAGAGTCTTACCACGAAATGACCGAGAAAGTAAGCTGGCCTACTTGGTTACAGTTACAACAGTCAACGGTAATTGTACTAGTAGCTACGCTTGTAATTACTGCTATGGTTTGGGTAATGGATTTTGCCAGCAGTTCTTTGTTAAAAGCTATTTATTCATTCTTTAAGTAATTACAATGGAGAACACTACAGAACTAGATGGTGCGGTTGAACAAGTGGTGGAAGTAAAAGATACTTCTAAATGGTATGTGCTACGTGTTGTAAGTGGCAAAGAACGCAAAGTTAAAGAATACCTAGACAAAGATATCAGCCGCAGCGGTTGGACAACCATCATTAAGCAGATTTTTCTGCCAATGGAGAAAGTGTACAAAGTGCAGAATGGTAAAAAGGTAATGAGAGAGAAAAACTACTTTCCGGGTTATGTAATGTTGGAAGTAGAAGACGGTAAATTGACTGATGATATTGTACAACATATCAGCAATATCAGTAACGTTATGCACTTTTTAACCGATGGTAAAGGTTCAAAAGGGAACATTATCAGTCTACGTAAGAGTGAAGTAAACAAAATGTTGGGTAAGGTTGATGAGATGAATGATATGGGTGTTACCATGAATGAGCCTTTCATTATTGGTGAAACCATTAAAATTATTGAAGGTCCGTTTAACGACTTTAATGGTGTTATTGAAGAGGTGAACGACGAGAAGAAAAAATTAAAAGTTACCGTAAAAATATTCGGTCGAAGTACACCTGTAGAATTGAATTATATGCAGGTAGAAAAGTTAAGTTAATCTAAGCCCCGTTTCGGGGCTTTTTTATTGCCATCTAAATGGTATGCAATAAAAAATCATATACTTTCTCTAATTCATTTAGGCTGATGCAGTATGGTGGCATTACATAAACCGTATTGCCAAGGGGCCTTAGATAAACGCCATGTGCTAATGCTTTTGCAGTAATGACTGCACTAATGTTGTTGAGGTATTCATCTTTACCTTGATCAATTTCAAAGGCAAGAATGGTTCCTAGTGTACGTACATTTTTTATTCCTTCTTTCTCCTTAATTTTTTGAGCTAATGAGAGGCTAGCATTAGCAATCCATTCAATTTGCGTTAAGCATTTTTCTTCTTCTAACAAATCGAGACTTGCTAAAGCTGCAGTACAAGCTAAAGGATTAGCAGTAAAAGAATGCCCATGAAAAAAAGTTTTCAGCTTATCATCGGTTAAATAAGCATTGTAAATTTTATCGTTACATGCAGTTACGCCTAATGCCATTGTGCCTCCGGTAAGTCCTTTGCTGAGGCAAACTATATCGGGTTGTTTGGTTAAATAATGACTAGCAAACCATTTTCCGGTACGACCAAAACCTGTCATCACTTCATCCGCAATACAAATAATATCAAAACCTTTTACGGTATTTAGCAGTTCATTGAAAAGATAAGGGTCATACATTTTCATGCCTCCGGCACCTTGTACTAAAGGTTCGTAAATGAAAGCAGCAATTGCATCTCCATTAGCATGTATGGTAGCTTTGATAGCACTGATATTTTCTGCCGTAGGCGTATCAATAAATAAAACTTCAAATAAATGTTGATGAAAGGCTAAGGTAAAAACACCTCTGTCACTTACACTCATAGCGCCGAATGTATCGCCATGGTAGGCATTTTTAAATGCTAATATTTTGGTTCTTTTATTTTTGCCATTCTCTTGATTCCACCAGTATTGAATGGCCATTTTTAATGCTACTTCTGTTGAAGTGCTTCCATTATCGCTATAAAAAATTCGGCTGCAATTTCCGGGTAATAATGGCAATAATCGCTCCGCTAATTGCACAGCGGGTTCATGAGTAAAACCTGCAAAAATTACTTGTTCTAATTGTAATGCTTGCTGATAAATTTTTTCAGCAATGTAAGGATGTGCATGGCCATGCAAAGTAACCCACCAACTACTGATGGCATCAATATATTTGTTGCCTTGGTCATCATACAAATAAACACCCTCTCCCTTAGTAATGGCTATAGGTTCCTGTCTGTTTTTTTGTGGCGTAAAAGGATGCCAAATAACTTTACTATCTCTTTCAGCTAAGGTCATGGTAGAAAAAAGATAGCCAGCATAACATTTATACTGACTAATAATATTATAAAAAAGCTTTTTAATTATACAGCCAACACTTCTTCAACGGCTTCTTTTAGGGTTGCATTTTTTTCTGCTTTGAAAGCCGCTCTTGGTGTAAGGCCTAACAGGTTAAACATTTGATTATCGTCCTCAAAACTTGGGTTTGGAGTAGTTAGTAGTTTATCGCCTGCAAAAATACTATTGGCGCCTGCCATAAAGCATAATGCTTGTTCTGCAATGCTCATATCTGTTCTTCCTGCACTTAGGCGAACCATTGTAGCTGGCATTAAAATACGGGCAGTAGCAATCATTCTTACCATATCCCATATATCTACTTTTTGATTGTTTTGTAGTGGGGTGCCTTTTACAGGAACCAAAGCATTGATGGGCACACTCTCCGGATGTTGTGGCATTGTTACCAAGGTGTGTAACATAGTGATGCGATCTTCATGTGTTTCTCCCAAGCCAATAATTCCACCACAACAAACAGACACACCGGCTTTTCTTACATTTTCTAATGTATTCAATCTGTCTTCATAAGTACGAGTAGTGATGATTTCGTTGTAGTGTTCGTGGCTTGTATCAAGGTTGTGATTATAAGCATATAAACCGGCAGCAGCAAGCTTTTCTGCTTGAGTTTCTGTTAACATTCCAAGCGTACAACAAACTTCCATTCCCATTTCATTTACACCTTTAACCATATCTAATACACGGTCAAAATCTCGGTTGTCTCTTACTTCTCTCCAGGCTGCTCCCATGCAAAACCGGGTACTTCCGGCAGCTTTTGCTTTGGCCGCATATTCCAACACTTCTTCTTTTTTTAATAATGCCTGAACATCGACACCTGTATTGTATCGAGCAGCTTGTGGACAATAAGCACAGTCCTCACTACAGCCGCCGGTTTTGATACTGAGTAAAGTACAAACCTGTACTTCGGCTGTATCATTATGTTTTCTATGGAGTTGTGCCGCATTAAACACTAATTCTAGCAGCGGCATATTATAAATGTCTTTTATTTCGTCAATTGTCCAGTTGGTTCTGATGTCTTGCATGTGGCAAATTTTATGCAGCGAATATAGTCGATTATGCTATTTTAACGACAGAAATGGCATAACGAATTGGTGGTAAAAAATAAAGCGCCATATGTATTGCTATTTGACGCTTCTCAATTTTTCACTTAATATCTAGCATAGATTATAAGTAGCTGAAATTAGTTTTAGGTGTGAGTTTTAACAATGTATCATACATCAATTTGATGGTGTTTTCGATATCACTTTTATGTAACATTTCTACTGTTGTGTGCATGTATTTCAATGGTATTGAAATTAAAACAGATGGGCAACCATCATTAGCATAAGCAAAACTGTCAGTATCGGTACCTGTACTACGACTGACTGTTCTCATTTGTACAGGAATTTTAGATTGCTCAGCCACATCTTGTACAAAACTTAATAATTTATTATGAACCGCCGGACCATAAGCCAATGAAGGACCTTTACCACAAGCGATATCGCCTTCAATCATTTTATTAATCATTGGTGTGGTGGTGTCATGTGTAACATCGGTAATGATGGCTACATCAGGCTTGATTCTTCGTGCAATCATTTCGGCACCACGTAAGCCAATTTCTTCTTGAACAGCATTTACTACATACAGTGCAAATGGTAATTTTTTATTGTTCTCTTTTAGTAAACGGGCTACTTCAGCTATCATAAAACCGCCAATACGATTATCCATGGCACGGCCGATATAGTAATCGTAATTCAATTCATCAAAACCTTCTTCGTATGTAGCTACTGCACCAATATGAATGCCTAAGGCTTCTACTTCTTTTTTACTTCTAGCACCACAATCTAACCACAAGTTGTCAACCTTGGGTTGTTGTTCTTTTTGATCGGGATTCCCTAATCGAGTATGAATAGCAGGCCATCCAAACACTGCTTTAACCACACCTTTTTTGCCATGAATTAATACCCTTTTTGAAGGAGCAATTTGATGGTCAACTCCACCGTTTCTTTTCAGATAAATTAAACCTTGATCCGTGATGTAATTTACAAACCAACTAATTTCATCGGCATGTGCTTCTATCACCACTTTAAATGTTGCGGTTGGGTTAATAACCCCGACAGCGGTTCCATAAGGATCTGTAAATTGAGTATCGGTATAAGCTTTAATATAGTCAAGCCAAATGCGTTGACCCGTCCATTCGAAGCCGGTAGGGGAGGCGTTATTCAAATAAGTACGCAAAAACTGCATGGATTGCTCGGTTAATAAAGCTTGGTCTTTCTTTTTCACTTGCTTTTTTTCTTTTGCCATAGTTATAGTCAATTTAATAGGAGATAAATACCAAGAACACCAATGATGGCTTTTGCTATCATTAAACCATCAATAGCAAATAAATAATATGTTATATGTCTCGTTCTGCTTAAACCCATGCTAATGATATACGTAAGACCTAATGGAATAATTTGTAAAGCAGCAGGCCATAATACATTGTATCTGTTGAAGTAAAACATAGCCATGGCTAAGCCACTTAAAAAAAGTAAAGGCAATACTACATATTGTACTGTTTTTTCTATCCCAATTTGAATGGGTATGGTTCTTATTCGATGTCGCATATCAATTGAATAATCTTTGATATCGAATAAAATACACAATGCAGAAATGAAGAAGAAATTTTGTAGCCAAAGCCACCCCCCGGGCAATGCAAAACTTTCAGCTTCCGCTTTAATTTGTATTTGCCAAAAAATTACTGGATATACTGTAACCAAACCACTCCAAATGAATCCTAATACAAATGGCTTCATCCATCCGATTCGCCTAAGTTTACGCAATTTTGGAAATGGTAGAATTTGAAAATTATATGCCATTGCTACGATTGGGAAAAGTGCAATAAGCCCCCATTTAAAATCTGTAAGTGCTTTAAACGATCCGGCATATTTTACCACTAAATAAACAATATCTGACCCAATTAAAATAGCAGTTATTAATAACGCCTTTTTTATTGTGGGCAGGTGTTTACTGTACCAGCTAATTCGATCGTCTTGATTGTAAGGCGAAACACTTTTAACATAGATATAAGTGTAGTAAAAAGCAGTTGTTGCTAAAACAAGAAAATAAAAAGGCCAGCCATTTCGTGGTAAATGATGCTGCAAATTTGTTTCTATGCACAAAGCTGTGGCACAAACTCCGGCAAAAATGTTGCCATATAGCAGGATTTTTTTGGTTGATTGCAGCAAAACTTATGGGGTTAAGAACGAGTAATGACAATGGTTTTAGAGACAACTGTGTCACTCATATTTTTAGCTTTATCTCTTGCCCAGAATTTAAATGTACAAGTATCATTTTTGCCGGCGCATTGCGGCCCTTGAATTAAGGGACAGCCCGATGTACCCCCATAACTAAAACATACTTCAAACTCACCTTTTAAATTTTTAGTGGCAGTAAACTCAGGAATTTTATAACGAGCTGTAAAATTACTGTTGATGCATTTGGGTTCTACTTTTTGTACCCAAATAGAATCTTGAATATCTCCTTCGGCATCGGTAAACTCAATCGTAAAAACCAAAGCATTGTTTGGTCGAAGCACTTCGGTACTAATTTCTTTGATTTTTAGCTGTGGCTTTGTGGTATAATTATCTTTCTTACAAGCTACCATGATGATTAAAGCCGCTAGTACCAGTATTTTTGCTTTCATACGCTTATCTTAATTGTTCAAATTTAGGCAAAAGCGGCTATTGGCACACTATGACAGATACTTATCTTAACAATATTTTTCAATTGCAGCATCAACACTTTGAAAATGCTGCCATAGCTTTATTTCAAGAGCAATACAAAACCAACAAGGTTTATCATGCATGGGTTGATGCTTTAAAACAAACAACCCATTATTCGCCAACACAACTAATCGAAATTCCTTTTTTGCCTATCTCTTTTTTTAAAACGCATTCTATAAAAAGTGGCGATTTTGAGCCGGCAGTAGTTTTTGAAAGTAGCGGAACTACCGGGATGACATCGAGTAAACATTATGTTGATAGTTTAGAGTGGTACACTAAAAGTTTTACTACTGCTTTTAATTTGTTTTATGGCGATGTGAAGGAATATTGCATTATTGGTTTGCTCCCTTCTTATCTTGAACGTAAAGGTTCTTCATTGGTAAAAATGGTAGATGAATTAATTCTTCAAAGCAAACATCCGCAAAGCGGATTTTATTTGAATGAATTAGAACGATTGATGCAAGTATTGCAACAACTAAAAGCACAACAACAGCCGGTATTATTGATTGGGGTAACATTTGGTTTGCTCGAATTAGCAACATTGTTTCCGAAAAATTTGGGCAACCATACGATAATTATGGAAACAGGCGGAATGAAAGGCCGGAGAAAAGAAATGACCCGAGAAGAAGTGCATCAAATTTTGCAACAAGCATTTGGTACCGAAACGATTCACTCAGAATATGGGATGACGGAATTGTTGTCTCAGGCATATTCAAAAGGTAATGGTCGATTTTATTGTCCACCATGGATGAAGGTGATGGTAAGATCAACAGACGATCCCTTAGCATTACAGGAACAAGGAAAAGGCGTATTGAATATTATTGACCTTGCCAATCAATGTAGTTGTGCTTTTATTGCAACCGATGATATTGGTGTGGTGTATGAAGATGGAAGTTTTGAAGTGCAAGGTAGAATTGATAATAGCGATTTAAGGGGCTGTAATTTGTTGGTCGTATAATTCTACTTTTTGCAGTCTTGATAATTTTATATTTGCAGACCTGAGTTAAACCATACAATTTTCATCTTGCCCAAGTGGCGAAATTGGTAGACGCACTGTGTTCAGGTCGCAGCATTCGCAAGGATGTGTTGGTTCGAATCCGGTCTTGGACACACCTACACACATTGTCAGTAAAGGAATTGCATTTGATTCTACTGCTTATAAAAAGGCGGTTTAAATTTCAAACCGCCTTTTTTGTATAATAAGATTTGAGCAGGTAAAAGCTGTGCAAGTACAAATAATCAAAATTTACTTAGTTGAGTTTCTAATTATTAACTCAGTAGGCATTATTTTAGATTCGAAACTTGTAACTGGTCTTTTGCTTTCAATTAAAGATAGTAGAAGATTTGTAGCCATTTCTCCCATTTCGAATGCTGGTTGTTTCACAATAGACAATGGTGGGTCGAGCAATTCAGTTAAGTCAGAATTAGAAAATCCAATCAAGCCTATTTCCTGCGGTACTTTTAATCCTTTCTCACGTAAAATTCTAAAGCAACCGGTTGTTAATTTATCGGCACCTGCAAAAATAGCATCAGGTTTTTTCTTTCCCTTAAATAGTTCATTCATTGCATCTTCCACTTCAGATAGAATCATTCCACCATGCTTACAATATTTAATCATGGATTCATTCAATGGCAATTGATGTTCAGCTAAAGCAGCAGCATAACCTGCTAATCGTTCTTTAGATATCGATAAACCTTCGGCATTACACATGATGGCAATATTGCGATACCCACTCATAATTAAATGGTGTGTGGCATCGTAAGCTCCTTTATAATTATCTGCAATTACTTTGTGTGTATCAATTTCATCAACAATTCTATCAAAAAACACTATTGGCATTCCTCTTTGATGCAATTCTTTGTAATAGCTGAAATCTTTGGTTTCGGTAGATACAGATACAATTAAACCATCAATAGACCGTGACGTTAAGTATTGCAAATTGAGCATTTCTCTTTCGAAAGACTCACGGCTTTGTGCAATAATTACATTGTATTCCTTGCTATAAGCAATGGATTCTATACCATTAATCACCTGCGAAAAAAAGCTATTTGCAATTTCACATACTACCACACCTATTGAACGACTTTTTCTTTCTTTTAAACTTAAGGCGATAGGGTTGGGGTGATAATTAATCTTTTGGGCATATTCCAATACTAATTTCTTAGTCTCTTGACTAATTTCATAGCTATCCCGTAATGCTCTAGATACAGTAGAGGTAGACAAGCCAAGGGCCTTAGCTATATCTTTGATAGTGACTGCTTCAAATTTCATATTTCGCAATAGCAACGTTAAACAACAGTATAAAGCTAATACTTTTATTAAGGATTAGTAGTCATTTAACAACTTTAATTTGCAGTAATGCTTACAAATAATGAAATGTAAAACTTTTTGAGACAAGGGTTTATTTTGTACAGGTACTTTCTAATTTGGTTTAATAAATTTTGAAAAAACAATCCCAATATAAAAAACAAATTTATTGTAGCATAACAGTTTTTGTATTATAACCCGCTCTGCTTCGATGCAATGATTTCCTTCATTATTTCGCTATATTTTCCAAATGACATCAGCCATGTCATCCACATTTGATGATTTCCTTGTTTCGCTAACGTTACCGGTAACGATTGCATAGAAAAATATGGCGTCTTTGCCTATAATAGACTTTCCACAGATATACATTTAAGTAACGATTGACAGTTTACTTATACCCCTGTAAGCTAAAACAACAACAACCAAGACTGCTATGAAGATACGATTTGTGTGGTTTGCTATATCAACCATATTGCATCAAAAGCAGTATCGTAATAGCAACAATTTCTTGCACTTGTTGATTGGTTTTTCGCAACGATTGAATACTTGGTTTGATTTCAAATACGACTATAAATACAATTAACGGTTGCAATAATTGATGCTTATGAAAAAAATGTTTTTTACACTCCTTTTTGGGTGGCTATTTGCTTCACCTGTAAATGCACAGGTTGATCCTCATTTCTCTCAATATTACGTTTATCCATCTTGGTTAAATCCGGCTTTGACTGGCGCAATAGATGGCGACTATCGTATTTCGGGTATTTACCGTAGCCAATGGAATGGTATTGATGGTTTTTCTACAAGTGGTCTTTCGGCTGATATGATAACCAATAAAAATATTAATATGGGTGGAGGAGTAATGCAGCAAAAAGCAGGAGATGGTGGTTACACTTATCTAACAGCGAATGTTTCTCTTGCTTATACCGGTATTCGATTTGATGCGGAAGGATATAAGCGTTTAGTGTTTGGTTTACAAGGTGGAATTGTTGACCGCCGTTTCAATAGAAATAAATTTACTTTGGGTGATCAGTGGAATCCGATTACTGGCTACAATGCCAATGTTCCATCTTTGGATGTATTAACTCAAAATGCTTCTACTGTTTTTGATGCCGGCGCAGGTTTAATGTATTATGATGCGGCGCCAGGAAAAAAGGCAAATGTATTTGTAGGTGCTTCTATTGCTCATTTAACGCAACCCGATGATGCTTTTACAAGTGGCCCGGTTAAAGGGAAATTACCGGCACGATACACCTTTCATGGTGGAGTAAAATTAAATGTAAGTGAAACGGTAAGCATAGTACCTAATGCATTATACCTAAAGCAAGGAACTGCTGAGGAAAAAATGTTAGGAGCATACGCTCAAATCAAAGGCAATAACTTTTTTGATTTCTTGTTAGGCGCTAACTACAGGTTTGATGATGCTGTTGCGCCATTCGCTGGTTTTTATTACAAAAATTTAACCCTCGGCTTGAGTTATGATGTGAATACATCAGACTTAGGAAAGAACATCAACAACATCAATAGTTTCGAAATTTCCATGTCATACATTTTCAGAAAATCGAAAGAATTGCCGGGTAGAAACTTTGTCTGCCCACGCTTATAAGCTGTTGTTCTTATTTAACCCGCTAAGGAAACAAAAATGAATGCCAACATGACAGTCTTACAAAAAAATATCAAATTTTTATTAATTGTTCTTTTTGCTACAACAGCAATACAGGCTGTATTAGCCCAGCCGGTTGTAGATTTAAAAAGAAGTGCCGATAGATTTTACGATAAAGGAGATTATTATTCTGCGGCTGTTTATTATGAGAAGTATTTGTCTAACGACAAATCTATTCGTAACGGTAGTACAGAACCTTATACTGTACAAGGTAAAGGCGGAGCAGTAGCTGCCACTAAGAACACCAAACGTCAAGAGGTGGTGTATCGTATTGCTGAAAGTTACAGGCAGCTACACAACTATACTCAGGCCGAAAAATGGTATGCCGAAGCTTCTACTCAATCAGATTATCCTTTGGCTAATCTTTGGTATGGCGTTGTTTTGAAAGCTAATGGAAAATTTGATGCAGCCGGCACTGCTTTTCAAGCATTTGCTGCAGCCTACAAACAGCAAGATACTTATCGTGAATTGGCAAAAAGAGAAATTGCTTCTGTTCAATTCATTCAGCAACAAGAACAACGAAAAGACCGTAGTCAATTTCAAAGCCATGCTTTAGCATTTAATGGTGGTAGTGCCGATTATGCTGTTGCAGCATATCGGCAGAATCTAGTATTTACTTCATCAAGGCCTGATAGCAGTTTGTTAAAGACTAAGAAAAATCCTTATCGTAATCAATTGTATCAAGTGGCAGATATGCAGGCTTCATCTAATACAGTTGCCTCATTTGGTATTCCAACAGCGGATGACATGGAACAAGGCGTTGCTTCGTTTTCAGCTGATGGTAATACTGCTTTTTTTACCCAATGGACAAAGAAGGATAATAAAAACATCGCTTCCATTTATGTTAGTCAAAAACAAAGTGAAACTTGGAGTGTACCGCAGTTGGTAAGCGGTGGTGTTAATCAAGATGGCTACAGTTCACAACAACCATTTGTAACCACCGATGGAAAGTTTTTATTGTTTGCATCTGATAAACCGGGCGGTCAAGGGAAATTTGATTTATACGCCGCATCTTTAAATGGAACTCAGGTTGGCAAGCCAACGAATCTTGGAAAAAACATTAATACCAAAGAAGATGAGCAATCACCTTTTTATCATCAATCATCCCAAACATTAGTATTTGCCAATAATGGCAGAGTGGGCATGGGTGGATTTGATTTGTTTGCTGCAAAAGGTGAGCTAGCAACCGCTAATTGGCAGTCACCCGAAAACTTGGGTTGGCCCGTAAACTCCATTAAAGATGATTTGTATTTCTATGCCGCTAACAATGGAAAGTTATTGAATAATGCCATCATAAGTAGTGATCGTTCTTCAGAATGTTGCTTGCAAGTATTTACGGTTAATAAAACCTATAAAAAATACGTAACCGGTTTGGTTACAGATTGTAAAACAGGTCAGCCGATTGTCGGAGCCAATTTGGCTTTAAGTAGAATCAATCAAAACATTGCATCACTTAATACAAATGCTGACGGTTCATATATCATTGAATTAAGTGATTTCGAAGTATTACAATTAGCAGCAAGTAAACAAGGTTATACCTCTAACAGCTTAAGCTTTGGTCAACCTAATTCTACTGATGATACTTTAACCAATCAAACAATTTGCTTAACGCCAATTGAACTAGAACCACCAGTAGTAACACCACCTCAACCTGAGCCCCCTAAAAAACCACAAGACCTAAATGTTTATTTCGATTTTGCCAAGCATGATTTAAAACAAGAGACCGGTGTGTTGATGGATACGATTGCTGCGATTATGCTTCGTGAAACAAAACTAGGGCTAGAGATTTATGGTTACACTGATAAGTTTGGTACACCAACCTACAATTACGAATTAAGCCGTCGCCGTGCCGAAGTATGTAAGGTTTATTTAATACAAAAAGGTATTGACGCATCTAGAATAAAAGTGAAATCTATGGGTGAGTGTTGCCCAATAAAACCAGAAACTAAGCCTGATGGCACAGATGATCCGGAAGCTAGAAAATTAAATCGTAGGGTTGAATTCAAAATTGTGCTACTTCAGCTATAACAAAATTGAAATGAGATTATCGATTGAAACTGATTTTGAATTAACGAAAATGATAACGCAAATAAGTATGAATAAGAAACCAACTGCGACAATTACAACGGTTCGAAGCCTATTGCTGCTACTTGCAATATTGAGTGTTCAACCTCTGGTAAAAGCACAATATTCTGCTAGCTGGGCTTTAACATCGAATAAAACGGTAGTTGCTGCCGGAACACAGGTTGCAAATATTAGTACAGGAAGTATGGTGCCCGGAACAGATTTTCCAAATCCCGGTTCTCACAATACGGATGGCTATCAGTGTATTCAAACCATTGGTAACTGGCCAACCGTACCAACAGATGGCTTGAATATCGATTTCCCTTTGTCTCCTGTAGGTAATGCAGATATCACTTTAACAGGTTTAACCTTAACTGCCCGTACTTCAGGCGGTAGTGGTAATAATCTTATTGGTCTTGCTTATCAAAAAAATGGTTTAGGTCCTTGGGTGCCTTTTGGTACAGCACAAGTTGCAACAAGCGGCGGCTCAAGCAATCTCAACTTTGGTATATTAACCCAGAAATTTTACAGCGGTAATACGTATGTAATAAGAATGTATGTGTATGCTCAGGGCTCTGGTACAACAACCAGCAGAAATGTAAGGATTAGAAACGTTGTTATGACAGGTGCAGCTATTGTTCCGGGAGGTACAGCTCCAAGTGTAACTACCAACACAGCAACTGCTACAGGTAGGTATACCGGTACTGCCACAGGTACACTTACGGCTGGTACCTTAGCCATAAATGAAAGTGGTGTTTGCTGGAGTACTGCCATCAACCCTACTGTTGCACTATCAACAAAAACCACAAACGGACCAACAACAAGTGGTGCAATCAATGCTAGCATTACAGGTTTGAATACGGCAACTACTTATTACGTAAGGGCATATGCTACTAGCGAATCCGGAGAAACTGTATATGGTTCGCAAATGAGTTTTACAACACAGCCACCGGTAATTCCGGCATTAACAACCACAGCAGCATCCAATATTTTTTCTAACAGAGCTACAAGCGGAGGTAATATTTCAGATAGCGGTGGTGTAAGTGTTACTAATCGTGGTGTTTGTTGGAGTACTAATCCTAACCCAACTATCGCTAATTCAATCACTTCTAATGGTGCAGGAAATGGTAGTTATGTTAGCCAAATGACAGGACTAACACCATCAACCACTTACTATGTAAGGGCTTACGCTACGAATAGTGTAGGTACAGCATATGGCAATCAAATTCAGTTTACAACAGCACCTCCAACGCCAATTATTGAATCTAATCCTCAAGCATTAGATTTTGGTGGTGTAGTTATCAATACAAGTTCACCTAATCTAACCTATTTGTTGAGTGGTTCTGTTTTGTCACCAGCTAATGGGGCAATTACAATAAATGCTCCTGCCGGATTCTTGGTTTCATTATCTGCAGGCAGTGGTTTTGCTTCATCTATTAATGTGCCATATACCGGTGGTGCTTTGGCCCCAACAACCATTTATGTTCGTTTTATGCCCAATCAATATGGTGTATTTAGTGGCACCATTACACATACCGGTGGAGGTGCAATTGCAGTAAATATTTTAGATGTTCAAGTCTCTGGTATTGGTATACAATCAGCCGGGGATATCTCTAATACAGGTACAGAGTTTTGGGTAGGTTATGGCTATCAAGCACTTATGACAACCAGCAACAACCAGCAAATGGTATTGTATATTTCTGCTAAGCAAGATGCAACAGTAACGGTAGAAATACCAGGCGTAGGTTATAGTCAATCTTATAATGTTTTAGCCAATGTAGCACTTGTTACAAACCCATTGCCTAAAGCAGGGTTGGAAGATGCTAGGTTAAACAGTACAGGTGTTTTAAATCGAGGTATTAAGGTGTATTCTAATGGCGTTCCGGTATCGGTTTGGGCACATATTTATGCCAGCCAATCTTCCGGTGCTACTATGGTATTACCAACAAATACATGGGGTAGTGATTATACCGTTCTAACTACTGGTGGCCAAACAAATAGTGGTATTCCACATTCATTCTTCTTTGTTATGGCTGCGGAGGATAATACCATAGTTGATATAACGCCTAGTGCAGATATTACACAAAATGCTCAAGGAACAACCGTATTATATCCTGCTGGGATTACTTTTTCTATAACTCTAAATAAAGGTCAAGTATTTAATGCTTTGGGTAGATTAATTAGTTCTAGCAATGGGCAAGATTTAACCGGTACAAAAGTTAAAGCTAGAGATTGTAAAAAAATTGCTTTGTTCACCGGTAATGGTAGGGTACAATTATCTGTTGGTGGTTGTTCATTTACGGATGGTGGATCAGATAATTTGATTCAGCAAATGTTTCCGAAAGCAGCTTGGGGTTCTAAATATCTCACGGTTCCTTTCAAAGATATGGAAGCCGGTTTTTACAGAGTAGTGGTGAGTGACCCTGCAACTGTGGTAAAAGTGAATGGCACTGTTATTCCGCCAGCCTCATTAATCAATGGATTTTATTATCAAATCGAAACAGGGGAGTCCAATTTAGTTGAAACAGATAAACCGGTTATGGTAGCGCAATTCTGTGCAACACATCGTTGTAATGGTACTGGTATTACCGGCTTCGCCAATACGGGTTTGTATGGCGATCCCGAAATGGTGATTTTGAGTCCCGTACAACAAGCTATTAATGATGTGACCGTATTCTCTGCCAGTCAATTTGCTATTCAGCGTAACTATATTAATGTAGTGGTAAAAAATGCCGGTGTTGCCAGTTTCCAGTTAGATGGTGTTAACGTAGCAGCACAATTTACACCACATCCAAAAGATCCTGCTTATTCAGTAGCACAGTTTACTGGACTGGCAGGTGGTGTATCGCATCGCATAACATCAACCGAAAATTTCAACGCTATTGCTTATGGTTTTACAAACGATAACGATCATGAAAGTTATGGCTACAATGCAGGTACTTATTTGAGAGATTTAACCACTAAAATGCTGGTACAAAATCCTTACGGCGTATCAGACAATGCCACTACTTGTAAGAATAATAATTTCAAATTTAGGGTTGCTATTCCAAACGCACCAGCCAATGTAAATTCATTGACGTGGAATTTCAACAACAATCCAAACCTTACACCAAATGCCCAGGTGATGCAAAACACACCAACTTCAGATAGTACAATAAATATTGATGGTACTACTTTATATGTGTATTCGATTACAGGAAATTATAATTTTAGTTCAGCCGGGACTTATCCCGTAAAGGTTTCTGTAAGTGGGCTTACGCCTGATGGTTGTACCGGCGTAAGAGATTATAGTTTTGATATTATTGTAACCGATGGTGTAGTAGCGAATTTTACAGCAGCAACTGTTTGTGTGGGTGATACTACCCGTTTCTTTGATGCTACCAACGCACAAGGAAGTACATTAACAAAATGGTTGTGGCAATTTCATGATGGAACGACAGATACTTTACAAAATACAAAAAAACGGTATTCGTTAGCCGGTGATTATAATGTAATACTAAGATCAATTAATAATATTGGATGCTTTGATGATAGTGCTAAAGTGATAAAAGTAGCAGCATTACCCGTAGCTAATTTTACTGCAAATGCAACTGGTTGTGTTAACTCAGCTGTCACTTTTACAAATACTTCAACAAGTGCTGATGGTACATTAACCAACTGGCAGTGGAATTTTGGCGGTGGTGGCGGCAATGTAAATGCCACAAACGGTAATCCGCAAACTTTTACCTATGCTAATCCTGGCAATTATACCGCCTCGTTACAAGTAACGAGTAGTTTTGGTTGTGTAAGTACACCACCTTTCACTAGATCGATTACTATTTACAGAACAACAGCGGCATTTACTGCAAGCACACCTGTTTGTATTGGTACACCACTAACATTAACAGAAACTTCAAGCGGTAATGGCAGTGCCATTACCGGCTGGCAGTGGAATTTTGGCAACAGCAATACGTCTGTGCAACAAAATCCTATGGGTATCTCATATACTACTGCGGGAACTTTTACAGTAAGCTTAACTGCCACTTCTGCTGCAGGCTGTACAGGTTCTATCACTCAAAGTGTGGTAGTATTAGGTCCATTAGCATCAACAACTGTTACTGCTACCGATTCAAATTTCAACTCTGTAACCTTTGCATGGACAGCGGTTGCAGGTGCTACAGCTTATCAAGTATCTATTAATGGTGGTGCATTTGTAAACCCAAGTTCAGGTGCTACAGGTTTAACCCATCTTGCAACTGGCTTTGCACCCAATACCGTGGTAACCATTCAAGTGAGGGCAATAGGTTCTATACCATGTCAGCAAAGTACAGCAACAGGAACAGGTCGTACTTCTTTGCCGGATTTAGAGATATTTATTCCTAATACGTTTACGCCAAATGGTGATGGAAGAAACGATGTATTTAGAGCTTATGGCAATTACATCAAGAGTATGACAATGCAAGTGTTTAACCAATGGGGTGAATTGATTTTTAGTGGTAATGATCCTGCAAACGGATGGGATGGTAGATCAAAAGGAAAGTTACAGCCGGTAGGTGTTTACATCTATGTGATTAAGATAGTAAAACAAGACGGAACTATATTGAACAGAAAAGGCTCTATTAATATTGTTAGATAATTTTTATATCAGCGTGTTGTAGTAATGATACCATTGCTGCAACACGCTATACGTTGCTATGCTTTATTTATTAAAAAACCAAAATGATTGCTTGTATGAAAAAAATTATCCTCAGTACATTAATTGTTGTTAGCCTTAGTGCTAAGGCACAATTATTTAATCAGCAGTTTACAACAGATATGGCAACAGTAACCAATGCCGTTGCCATTACCGATCCAACTTATATTGGTGATCCTCCCAGTAATTCGCAGTTTACTTATTTGTTTTCTACGGGACAAAGCTCAAATACCACAACAGTTAGCGGCGGTGCTTTGCAAATTGTAACTGGTGGTTCAGGTTCTATTTGGGCAGCGGTAAGAAATGCGAATTTCGCTGTAACACCCACTGCCATGCAAGTAAAAATGAAAGCTAAAATTGATGTTGGGTCTAGTGGCAGTAATAGAAAATGGTTTTTTTATGTAGGCAGTAGTTTTACGAATAGTACAGCTGCTGAAGCCAATGCACAAGTGCATTCAGGTTTTTCCATCAGGTATGCTAATAGTGCTTACTATTTTGTAAAAACGTTAGCTGATGGAGGTGGGACAGGAGTCACAGATCAAGTTGCTGACAATACTGATATTGTTTTCACTTTTGTTACCAATAACAGCGGAGGATCTATATCTTATACTGCACCGGATAATAGTACAGAAACTTTAGCAGATGATAGCTGGGATTTATGGTTAGGTACCACTAAAAAATTCGATGATCAAGCGGCTACAACAGCCGGGCAAAGTTTAAATCAATTTAAGTTTGGTGATAATGTGAATAGTAGTGCCGGCCGTGCCAATTGGACGATTGATTATGTAGAAATGACAGATTTAACACCTGCCTTGCCGGTTAATTTCGGCGCTTTCACAGCAAAGCCAACTACTTCCGGAGTAAACTTACAGTTTACAACACTTACTGAATCACAAATGAGTGGTTTTGAAGTTGAATACAGCCTTGATGGTAGAAGCTTTACTACTCTTGGCAATCTACCTGCACAAAATAGAGGCACGGTAGTTAGCACTTACCATTACCAACATACCCATTTACCTAGTACTGCTGCTTATTACAGAATTAAAGGCATAGGTGTAGATGGCAAGCTAACTTATAGTGCCATCATAAAAATGAATAGCCGCAGCGGTAACGAAACCGTAACTGTTTCGCCCAATCCTGTAAAAGATTACAGGTTGAATTTGCAACTAGGCAACATTGAAAAAGGAACTTACAGCCTTGCTGTATTTAATAGTGCCGGTGTAATGGTGCATCGCCAAACGCTTACTCATTTGGGTGGCAATGCCGCACTAGCTATTGGTTTACCCACCACCTTGCAAAAGGGAAATTACAGTGTACAATTAACCGGTAATCTGGTTAAATTATCACAGCAATTTTTATTGGTAAACTAACTCAACAACGTCGCATAGCAACACGTACATAAGCAACACGGGCCTGGAATTCTTTCCGGGCCCTTTTTTTATAACAGAAGGAGAAATTAAAACAAGTTTAAAGCATCAGTTACGCAAACGTTGCCGGTTACGTTTGCGTAAAAAAACAATTTCGAATATGATGATTGGCTTTTAAATGCATGTAATTTAATCTTCGATTGCAGTGCTAATGCCCTAACAGACAAGCACAAACCAACAACTAATTCGATTGCCCAGACGATTGTGCTGTAATCAATACGCATACCAACGATTGTATATCAAACCGAAACTATTACTGTATTTAAAAACTGCTGTATGAAAAAAGTAATTTTACTATTTATCTGTTTTGTCTTTCTTTTTGATTCAAATGCTCAATTCTTTCAACAACAATTTGGAACGGACTTAACCACGTTCAGTAATACTAATAGTTCCGATGCGACATATGTCAATTCAAGTTCACCATCTAATTCGCAAATCACTTGGTTTTCAACGAATGCCGCTACTGCAACTTTTGGAGTAGCATCTGGAGTTATGAACATGACAAGACCTGGGACAGGTACAACCTATTGGATTAGAAATGCAGATTTTTCATCAACTAATTCGCTGATGTTACGGTTCGACTATAATGTAACTGCAGCAAGTGGAACATCAACATCTGCAGTAACTTGGTATGCAGGAGATGGGTTCTCTAACGCAAACTCAACGCCAAGCACGGCTCATTCTGCATTTAATTTGGCTATATCTAGTACAACAGGTCCTGCTTGGCGACCTCACACAAGCGGAACTGGTATTACTGGTTCAGCAACAATTCTTTGGGTTATTAATAATTCCGGAAGTACGATGACTTATAAAGCACCTGATGGTACTTATGAAACAGTTGCCAATGATACCTGGGATGTTTGGGCTGGCACTACTAAATATCAAAATGACGTTGCGGCAGCAAGTGCTGCAACCCCATTAGCAAATATTGCTTTTAGAAGTGCTGGTGGAAATGCTAGTCATACATTTGATAACATTTTAGCAGACCCTATACCCGCTGCTGTTACTAGTAATGCAGCAAGTGATTTAACAGCAAGTAGTTTTAGGGCCAATTGGACGGCTATATCTGGTGTAACCGGTTATCGAGTAGATGTGTCTACTGCCAGCGACTTTTCTTCTTTTGTTCCCGGCTATGAAAATGTATATGTTAGTGGTGCAGCTACTAATTATTTAGATGTAACAGGTTTGAGTGCAAGTACCGCTTACTATTATCGGGTTCGTGCTGCATCTCAATATACTGTTGGAGAATTTGCAGGTGGTAATTCAGCATCACAAAATCCGACCACATCATCAGGTTCATCACCCACTATTACAACTAACTTAACTGGTTTTAATAGCACTTTTGGAAATGTAGTAAATGGCTCAAATTCTGCTGAAGATGACTATACAGTTAGCGGTTCAAATCTTACCAATGATATTGTGGTAACTGCTCCTTCAGGTTTTCAGGTGTCTAAAGATGGAGCCGGTGTTGGTTTTGGCTCATCAGTTACTTTAACGCAGTCTGGTGGCACAGTTAATGCAACAACCATATATGTAAGATATGCTCCATCTTCCGCAAGTGGAGCTACAGGGTCATTAAATATCACAAATGCAAGTACCGGAGCCACAACTCAAAATGTAAGTGTAAATGGTAAAGCATTAGATACAGAACCTTCTACATCTGGAAGCATTAGTTTTGGTACAGTTACCGGAGGAACAATAGTTGTTAATTTACCTAGTGTTGGAAATGGGGATAAACGAATCATAGTTGTTCGTCAAGGTAGTGCAGTAAGTTATACGCCTACAGATGGGGATGCATCAACAGGCGTAAATGCTAATTTTTCATCTGCATCTGACCAAGGTAGCGGCAACAAAATTGTTTATGATGGTACAGGCAGTGGTAATGGCGTCCTAACAGTAAGTGGATTAGCTCACTCTACCACTTATCATTTTGCAGTATATGAGTACAATGAAGGTACCGGGGCATCACAAAATTATTTTATAAGTGCTGTAACTGGTAGTCAGGCTACATCGCTAGGAAGTAACAATACTGATCATTTCCGAAGTAAAAGTTCTGGCGACTGGGCTACGACTGGTACTTGGGAGTCGTCTGCAACGGGTAATGACCCATGGATTGATGCATCTTTATCACCCGATAATAATGCGACAGCTATTGAAGTCAGAAGTACTCACATTGTTACTATTTCTACTGCTATCACAACAGGAACAACTACTATAAATGGAGAAGTGGATATTACGACGGGTACACTCACCATTGCTGCTAGTAAAACTGTAACGGTAAATGGTACATTAGATAATGCTAATATGTCTACCTCCGCTATTACGGTAACCGGCAGCCTTTCATTTAGTAGTGGTGCTAATTATAGGTTATCTGGTTCAGGTACTACTGGTCTGGTGCCTAATGCTACATGGCATAGTAATTCAAATATATATCTAAATGGAACATTCACTGCTAGTACGAGTTTAACAAATACTATTGGTGCAGTTTATGGAAACTATTTCATAACAGGAAGTATTACCGGAACATTAGTGCCTTTTGCCAATCAGGCAAGACAACGTATAGCCGGAAATTTTACTATTTCCCCTACTGGAACCGGAGTTATTCAATTAATTTCTAGTGGTGCAACAAATATTTTGCCTGTAGATGGCAATTATTCACAAACCTCTGGAATAGTATTACTGAACCCTTCAAGCTTTGGCGCAACAACTTTCAGGCCAATGGTAGTAAAAGGTAATTTCAGTCTTGAAAATTGCACTTTCAGAATATCAAGTAGTACTGCAAATTGCTATTTAATACTAAAAGGAAACTTTACTGCTAATAATGTTACCCTTGAAAATACAGGTGGTGCAGGTAGTGGAGCAGCTTATGTTCATTTTGCGGGAAATGGGGTACAAAACTATAGTTGGACAGGAACTAGAACAATTACTGCTGCAACAAACGGAATCAATTTCATTATTAATAGCGGCACTAGCTTAGATATGGCTTCACATATAATTGATGGTGGAGCATTAGTGACGTTTACACAAAGCGGTGCATATACAGCTCCTGCCTTAACGGGAACTACAGCATTAAATAGTAATAGTATAACAGCTATTACGGGGGGCACCTCTGGTCTTCAACCTGGGATGGTCATTACAGGTACAGGGATTTTAGCTGATACGTATATCACTGCAGTTGTTAGTGGTACAGAGATACAAATTTCAAAACCTGCTACTGCTGCTGGTTCAGTTTCACTAACTGTTTCATCGTTAGCTGAAGCCACTTTGAAAACTTCATCTGCTACAGGTGTTAATGGAAATATACAGAATAGTGGATCCCAAACTTTTGCAAGCGGCACTAGTTACGAGTTTTATGGAACGGCGATGTCAGCAGTAACCGGTAGCTTAATGCCGGCTGCAGTAAATAACCTTACAATCAATAACTCAAATGGTGTAACGCTTTCGGCTGCAGCTACAGTCAATAATTTATTAACAGTAACAACTGGTACATTAACAACCGGTGCAAACAATCTTACACTCAATTCATCTACCGGTTCGGCAATAATTGAAGCTGCCGGTGCCTTAAATATCAGTGGTGGTATAACAGATTTAAATAGTAGATCGGTTATATTCAAGTCATCAGCAACGGGTACGGCAAGGTTAGAAAATGTAGCAGGTTCTTTGCAAGATGCCACCAATGTTTCTGTTGAACGCTACATTCCCAATACAGGTCGTAAATGGCGTTTATTAACGGCACCATTAACAGGTGCATCGAGCAATACGGTATTTGCTAACTGGCAAAATAATAGTACGGTAACAGCCGGCAGAGGGGTGAGCATTTGGGGTACTGGAGGTACTTGTGATCCGGGTGTTAGCACAGGTAATGGTTTAGTACCGGGTCCTGGTGGCGGGGCAGCAAGTTCTATGCGTAGGTATAATAATACAGACAATAGCTGGGAGAACATCACCAATACGGCAACAGAAGAATTATTCAATGCAAGTACCAATAAAGCATTTGCGTTATTTGTTACCGGTCATTTTGGTGGGGGATATACCACACCAGGTTCGGGTTCTATTGCCACTACTTTAAGCGCAACGGGCAGTTTAATTACAGGTACAAAAGCCTTTAATTTTAACTATGAAGACAATGCCGAGCATATTGCTATGATAGGAAATCCGTATGCTAGTCCTGTAGATTTTTCATTGTTAACTCGAAGCAATGTAGAGAATAAATATTGGGTATGGGATCCTAGTTTAGACGGAACAGGAGGATATGTATTGCTAACTGATGCAGGCGGTGGAAACTACACACCAAGTGTGGAAAGCGGTTATACAGGAACACCGGCAGCAGGTAGTGTGTACAAAAACATTCAAAGCGGTCAAGCAATATTTGTACAAGCCACAGCAGCCGGTGCAGCAAGTGTTACTTTTGAAGAGGCAGATAAAGTGAGCAATACGCATGTACAAGTGTTCCGCACTGGCACACAAACCGAAAAGCTAAGGGTGAATTTATTGAATGCAGCCAACCCTGCCGCCATCAAAGTAATTGATGGGGTATTGGTACAGTACAGCAATAGCTTCAGCAATGGCCATGCAGCAGAAGATGGTATCAAGCTGTACAACGACAGAGAAAACCTTTGGGTAGATGCTAATGGCAAAGAATACATGATTGAAGGCCGTAAGTTGATTGATAATGTCGATACAGTTAAACTTACTACTTGGGCTTTACAACA
>CALRQJ020000009.1:0-183276 GCA_943370285.1 Methylophilus rhizosphaerae
GTGCCAGCGACATCAAAGAAGATCGTAACAACGATGATTCGGAAAAAGCTAAGCCGGCAGCAAAACGTGGTGGGGCTTGTAACATCTACTTTACCAACAACACTTTCTATGCAGTTGACGTGTATGTAGATGGTAATTACAAAGGTGCGGTTGGTTCTTACGGTTCTGGTAGCGTTTCAGTGTATGGTGGTTATACCTCTGTTTACTGTGTTAGCGCAGGTCGTACTAAAGAATGGAGAACTAGTGCAAACTGTAATGCTAATTGGTACTTAACTTTAAACTATTAATCAGTACTTAACATTAAAAGCCTGATTATTAATCCTTAATAGTCAGGCTTTTTTAATGCCCACATTTCAACATAGATAATCGTTTCAGATTATAAAATAATAGCTCATGAAAAAGCAATGCTTCATTACCATTCTTAGTTTATTCATCGTCGCTTTTCAATTACAAGCTCAAACTAAAAGAGCTTTGTTTATTGCAATTGATATTTATCAACCGCAGGGAGAACAGGTTACAGCACCTAACAGAGGTTCTGCCTGGCAAAATTTAAGTGGTTGTGTAAACGATGCTACTGAGGTAAAAGAATTAGTAAGGGCAAAGTTTGGATTTACAAATGAAGCCAATATGGTGTTCATCAAAAACCAAGAAGCTACCCGTACCAGAATTTTGCAAGAGTTGAATCACTTGGTGGATGTATCTCAAAAAGGAGACATTGTTTTTATTTATTATGCCGGCCACGGTTCTCAGGTAACGAATTCAAAAAGCGCCGAGGCCGACAAGAAAGATGAAACAATGGTGCCTGCAGATGCATACAAAGGAGTGAAAGATATTCGGGATAAAGAATTGGCTACACTGTTTAATAAATTGGTAGAAAAAGGGGTGGTATTAACCGTGATTTATGATAGTTGCCATAGTGGTTCTATTGGTCGTGGAGGTATGGATGACAATCCACCGGTGAAACGTTTTTTACAAGGCGATCCTGCCGATGTAAAAGATGGCAAAGTATATCCTAGACCGGAAGAGAAAGGAGCATTAATTTTATCTGCTGCGCAGGATGAAGAATGTGCTGAAGAACAAAAAGATGAACATGGAACACCGCATGGTGCTTTCACCATCGCTTTAATGAAAACCTTACAAACGCTTCCTCCAACAACATCGGTAGATATCATTTTTAAAAGCCTTAGAGGCATACTTAAATTTCATGGCAAAGTACAAGAACCCGTTTTAGCCGGTACCGAGCAAAGAAAAAATGGTACTTTATTTGGCGAGGATAGATCCTCTATGAAAAATAATGAGACGACAGTTGCCATCATCAATCAAAAAACAAAAGACAATATTGAAATACAGGGTGGTTGGGCAATTGGTATTGCAAAAGATATTGAACTAACTAAACTATTAGATAGTACAGTTAAAATAAAAGTGGTATCGGTAGAAGGCATTACAAAAAGTACTGCTACACTAATAAGTGGTACTCTAGATAAGATTAAACCCGGTGATATTTTTAAAGTAAGTAACTGGGTAGCTAGCAATGATAACGCATTAACATTTTGGATTCCAACCACCACTTTATCGCAAGAAACCTTAATCAATTTTTCAAACAAATTAAAAGAAGAGGCTTCAAAGAACAATAAAATAACTTGGGTCAATGATCCTAAAGCCAGTGTAGCAACGCATACCATTTTCTTTAACAATGGTTGGTTTATGGGTGAACCTAGTGGTAAAGTTCAGAACTTAGGAAATACTGAAGCTGCGGTAATTCAAGCTGTAAAAAATATCAAAACCACAGCTTCTTTGTTTATCTCTTTGCCGGTACCACAAGATGTAGCAAGCTACCTTAAAGAACAGTGGCAATCGTTCAATCTCGTTAAAGCTGCGGCTAATTCATCTGCAGCAACTTATCATGTAAGTGGCAGAGTTAATGAAAATGCCATTGAATACAGTTATTACTTGCCTAAGCTCACTCAAAAAGATAATAAATACCTTGGAACCTTACCGGTGAGAACAAACTATATCAGCTATACTAACCCACAGGCTTGTAAGGACACTTTATTGGATTTATCGCTAAAATTAGGTCGGATACAAACCTGGTTAGCCTTATCCTCTCCTGCTAGTGGTCAATCTAATTTCCCCTTCTATTTAGGTGTGAAAAAGTTTAAAGCTAAAAAAGCCATTACCGGAGAAGGTACATTAGCAGTAGGTGATACGTTAGGTTTTGTATTAGTCAAAGACAAACCCAACGAAAACAATTGGGATTTAGAAAAACGTTTTATCTATGTGTTTAGCATTAGCCAAAGCGGAAAAATGGAGTTAATCTTCCCTAGAAACGGTAGTGTAGAAAACAGATTACCTGTGGTTGATGAAAAAATTGCAGATGAAACCCAACTCGGACCAAAAGCAGCAATGGTTATCGATGCTGCAAATGAAACCGATACTTATGTAATGCTAACCTCTGATGCACCAATCACTAACCCAAGTGTATTGGAAGGAGATGCCGTATTAACAAGAAGTGTTGGTGGAAGTTGGTTTGATAATATTGCTCAATCCGGAGCTTCAACAAGAGCGGCATTTATAACACCGGTCAATTGGTCTGTAAACCGAGTGTCTATCAGAACGGTTGAAAAAATTACAAAGAAGCCAATAAAAAAATAAGCATTGTTTGTTTTCAAAAGTCGTCTCTTGCTATTCCTTGAGGCGACTTTTTTTGAACATTTTTCATTGAAGTGATGGAGCACTAAGTAAGGTATTACTTGCAATAAAAAACCCTTCTGTTATTAACAGAAGGGCCTTCTTGCAAGAAGTTAGTATTCGTTTAGAATTACTTCTTAGTAGTGTCAGCAGCAGCAGTTGTATCAACAGCAGCAGCAGTTGTGTCAACAGCAGCAGGAGTAGTATCTACTGCAGCAGCAGGAGAATCAGTTGTAGCTGGAGTTTCAGAACCACTGTTACAAGCAGCCATAAAGCCTGCTACTGCGATAATTGCTAAGAATTTTTTCATTTTTTTTGATTTTGGTTTGTTATTTAACGGCGCAAAAGTAAGCGTTCTATAGAATTAGCCAAATTTTAACGTAGTTTTTTTTCTTTAGCTTACTCATTGGCTATTTTTTTCTGAAGAATATTCTGATCGGAACCCCACTAAAGTTGAAATGCTCTCTCAATTTATTTTCCAAGTAATTTTTGTACGGCATTTTAATGTCATCCGGAAAATTGGTAAAAAAGGCAAAAGATGGAATTCTTGTAGGCAATTGGGTGATGTACTTGATCTTTATGGAATGTCCTCTCACCACAGGTGCATGGTAGGCTTCTACCGCTTTTAACATCACTTCATTTAGTTGGGAAGTAGATATTTTACGGGTTTTATTTTCAAAGACATCTAACCCTAATTCAATCGCTTTTAAAATTCTTGTTTTTTCTTTAGCCGATACAAACAATACCGGCACATCAGTAAATGGGGCTAGTTTTTGCTTCAATTGTTTTTCATAATCTCTAGCCGTGTTTGTTTCCTTAGCTACTAAATCCCATTTGTTCACCAAGACAACAACGCCCTTGCCTTTTCGAGTAGCCAAAGAAAAAATATTTACATCTTGTGCGGTAATACCTTTCTCAGCATCTAATACTAAAAAACAAACATCCGCTTCATCCACTGCTTTAATTGCTCTGATGATACTATAAAATTCTAAATCATCTTTTTCTTTACTCTTCTTACGAATACCTGCTGTATCAATTAATACAAATTCTTTTTGAAATAGATTGTAATGGGTATGAATGGTATCTCTTGTTGTACCAGCAATATCACTTACAATAGTTCTTTCCTGACCAATCAATGCATTCAATAAAGAGGATTTACCGACGTTAGGTTGACCAATAATCGCAAATTTTGGCAACTCGCCTTCGGTATAGTTTTCTTCTTCTTTTTCAGCGGGAATTAAATCAGTAACCGCATCTAAAATTTCACCGGTACCACTACCGCTAATGCTGCTCACAAAAAAGATATGTTCAAAACCTAAGCTGTAAAATTCAGCGGCTTCCAATAATAATTTACTGTTATCTACTTTGTTCACCACCAAAAAAACAGGCTTGGTAGCTCTTCGCAATAAATCTGCCATTGCCTGATCTAACTCGGTAATACCAACCGATGCATCAACCATAAAAATGATCGCATTGGCTTCATCAATCGCAATACGAACTTGTTTGCGGATTTCTCTTTCAAACACATCATCCGAACCGGCTACAAAACCACCGGTATCAATAACATTAAATGTTTTTCCAATCCATTCTGTTACGCCGTATTGACGGTCACGGGTAACGCCACTGATATCATCAACAATTGCTTTTCTTTGTTCTAACAAGCGATTAAAGAAAGTGCTCTTGCCCACATTGGGTCTTCCGGTTATGGCTAAAGTGAAATTACTCATATTCAAAAACTTTAAATGGTCATTAGTTGTATCCGTATTCCTTTAAATGAAGGTCATTGTCTCTCCATTTAGGTCTAACTTTAATGAACAACTGTAAAAATACTTTGTGTTGTAAAAATGCTTCTATATCCTTTCTTGCTAATGTACCAATTTGCTTAATCATCTTCCCCCCTTCACCAATCAAAATTACTTTCTGACTGTCTCTGCTCACAATAATATCTGCCTGAATTTTAATCAAGGTATCTTTCTCTTTATATTCATTAACTATCACTGCTGTTTGGTAAGGAATTTCTTCGCCAAACAGTTCGTAAATCTTTTCTCTGATCATTTCTGATACAAAAAACTTCGACGGCAAATCGGTTAAATCATCTTCAGGATAAAATGGCTCACCATCCGGTAATAAATCTAATATCGATGTTAGCAATGGTGCAAAATCTTTTTGCTTTAAGGCCGAAAGTGTGATAATCTTTTTGCAATAGGTTTGCTGACTAAATAGCTTCTCAGCTTCTGCTAATTTGCTCGGTTTTACTTTATCTACTTTATTTAAGATAAGAATACAAGGCACTTTCAATCTTAACTGACTGAACATGGCATTGGCTTCTTCTAAATTATCATTCACATCAACAATCAGTAAAGCTATATCGGCATCTTCAAGCGCTGTTTTCACAGCCTGCATCATTCTTTCGTGAAGTTTGTATTTTGGGTCGATGATACCCGGCGTATCGGATAGGATAATTTGATACTCCCCTTCTTTAGTGAGGAATCCTTTGATGCGATGGCGGGTAGTTTGTACTTTGTGCGATACAATAGCCAACTTCTCCCCCATCAATGCGTTGAGCAGGGTGCTTTTACCAGCATTGGGTTTACCAAAAATATTTACAAAGCCAGATTTCATCTTGAAAATTAAAAATCCCCAAACAATTGTTTGAGGATTTCTTTAGTTGCGAAGGGAGGGTTCGAACCTCCGACCTTCGGGTTATGAGCCCGACGAGCTACCGCTGCTCTACTTCGCGATATAAGGAGTTTAAATTATCGCTTTACCTAAAAAATTGACCCCGTAACGCATTTTATTGCTATTGCGGGGTGCAAAGGTAGGGGTATACGTTTTATTGACCAAACTAAATTTAATCTTCTGTCCGTTTTTTGATAGATGATGCGCCGCTAGCATCTGTTTGTATATTGGCGGGACTGCCTTTGTAGTAAATACTACTTGCACCACTTGCTTCAGCCTTGATGGTGTTTTTTACTGTTATCCTTACCGTTGATGCACCACTTGCTTCGGCTTTTAATTCATCGGCTGTAAACTCAAAACTTTTGAAACTACTGGCACCACTTACTTCCAAATTAAACTTTTCTGCTGTTCCGCTTAAGTTTGCGTTAGATGCCCCACTTACTTCTAATCGTACATTTTCGCCTTTAATGCGTCCTTTAATTTCACTGGCACCGGATACTTCCATTTTTACATCTTTAAATCCAGCTTCGCCTGAAATACTAATCAAACTTGCACCCGATGCTTCAATTTGTTTGAGTTGTGTATAGGTGATGTAAGCTTTTACTTTTTTAGCTCCCCAACTCCATTTATTCCATGCACCACCTTCAATTGAAATTTTTAATATGCCGTTGTTGACTTCAGCTTTGATTTTGCTGATATTTTTTTCATCATCTGTACTAACGGCTACACCTTGGGTTGTACCTTGACTGAGATAGACTGTTATAGCACCGCTTACTTCAATTCCATTGAATGCTGCTACGTTCCTTACTTCAGCATTGGCATCATGCACCAATTCTTGAGCCGATAAACTTCCTACAAAAAATAAAGCAGCAAAAGCTGTAAAAATATGTTTCATTGTTTAAGGATTTTGAAGTGAAACGTAACAAAGAATAAAAGGTTACAGAATAAATATAAAATTCCCCTTTACATTTGTGCTGTAATTAATTCCTCGGGGTGCTAATCGCCAAAAGCGAAAGGCTGAGATAATACCCGTTGAACCTGAACAGGGTAATTCCTGCGAAGGGAAGGCGAACTTCTTTTTTAGCGTCCTCTCCATTAGCTGTATCCCCTGTTCCCATTTTTTTAACCGTTAAATAAACGTAGAATGAAAAAAATTCTGGGAACAATCGCCGGCTCTTTAGCCATGTTTTCACTCTTTGCACAGTACACCGTAAAAGGTAATGTTAGCACATCAAGAACACAACAACCAATTGAATCTGTTACTATTATGCTGATTGATGGCCAAAAAGCCTATCAATACATTACAAAGGCGGATGGTTATTTTGAATTTAGCAAACTTAAACAAGGCACCTATCAACTCACAGCACAACATGTGAGTATGAAAACGGTAAGACAAACCGTTATGCTGTCGCAGCAAACTTCTTCCGTCAATATTCAAATGGAAGAAAACGCATTTTTTCTAGAGCCGCTAGAAGTAAAATCTATCCGAGCTGCAGATAAATCGCCATTTGCCAAAACCAATCTTACTAAAGCAGATTTAGCCAAAGTAAACTTGGGTCAAGATTTACCTTTTTTACTAAATCAAACACCATCAGTTGTGGTGAATGCAGATGCCGGAAATGGTGTGGGTTATACCGGAATTAGGATTCGTGGTAGCGATGCTACTAGAATCAACATGACCATAAATGGTATTCCGTACAACGATGCAGAAAGTCAGGGTTTGTTTTTGGTGAACCTGCCCGATTTAGCATCATCCGCAAACAGCATACAAATTCAAAGAGGTGTAGGAACTTCCTCAAATGGAGCCGGAGCCTTTGGTGCAACGCTTAACTTGAGTACCAATGAGTTTAACGAATCGGCCTACGGTGAAATCAACAATAGCATTGGCTCTTTCAATACCAGAAAACACACCGTAAAAGCTGGAACAGGTGTATTGAATAAATATTTTACGGCTGATGTTAGATTGAGCCAAATTACCAGTGATGGTTTTATCGACAGGGCCGCAAGTAACCTACAATCTTTCTACTTCTCTCCTGCTTACACAACAGATAAAACAAGTATTAGATTAAACATCATTTCAGGCAAAGAAAAAACTTACCAAGCTTGGTATGGCATTCCCGAAGCTATGCTCGCCACAAACAGACGTTTTAATAGTGCAGGTACCGCAAAGCCGGGCAATCCTTACGAAAATGAAACAGACAACTACCAGCAAGACCATCTACAGTTTTTTGTAAACCATGCCATCAATAACAGATGGGCTTTCAACACCGCATTATTTTATACCAAAGGCAAGGGCTATTACGAGCAGTATAGAAACAATGAACGATACAGCAGGTATGGCTTACCTAACCTTGTTGTAGGAAGCACTACTATTACCCGTTCTGATTTTATTCGCCAATTGTGGTTAGACAATGACTTTTACGGCCAAACTTTTTCCATCCAAAACAAAAACCCCAAACAACAATTTACTGTTGGTGGTGGTTGGAACAGATACGATGGTCAACACTTTGGAAAGATAATTTGGGCTGATAAGGGAGGTGTCCCTGAAGGTTACAAATGGTACGACCTTGGTGCTTTAAAAACCGATATCAATCTATATAGCAAATGGCAACAACGCTTAGGAAAATATGTGGATGTATTTGCTGATGTTCAATACAGACAGGTGTATTACCGCATGGATGGTTTTAGAGATAATCCAACATTGGCTACCAAACGCAAGTTCAACTTTTTCAATCCCAAAGCCGGTATTACGTATAGCAGAAATAATTGGAATGCCTTTATCAGCTTTGCTGTGGGCAATAAAGAACCTAACCGAGATGATTTTGAAGCAGGCGCTGCACAGCAGCCCATTCATGAAACATTACATGATTTGGAAATAGGTGTAGAGCAAAGAAAAGGAAGCAATATGTGGAGTGCCAATTTCTTTTTCATGAATTATAAAAACCAGTTGGTACTTACCGGAAAAGTGAATGATGTGGGTGCTTATACGAGAACCAATATTCCGGAGAGCTATCGTTTAGGTTTGGAATTACAAGGAGTAAAAACAATCAATCGTTGGATGAAACTTCAAGGTAATCTTACGCTGAGTGAAAACAAAGTCCGCAATTTTATTGGCTTTATTGATGACTACGATAATGGCGGTCAAATCACGGTGGCCTATGGCAAACAAGACATTGCATTTTCACCTGCGGTAACCGGTGCAGGTACCATTACTATTTTGCTTTTCAAAAATGCGGAGTTGGGTTTACTATCGAAATATGTGAGCAGACAATACTTAGACAATACCGGTACAAAAGGCAGCAGCCTGAATCCATTTTTTGTACAAGATATAAGATGGAGCTATACCATTTCAACCAAATGGTGCAAAGAGTTAGTATTAACCGGATTAATAAATAACATTTTGGATAGAAAATACGAACCCAATGGTTATACTTTCAGCTACATTGCCGGAGGCAGTTTAACTACAGAAAATTTCTATTACCCCATGGCAGGAACCAATGTAATGTTTGGTGTGAATATTAAGTTGTGAGTTTTATGAATACATATTGAAACAGTCGGCTTAGTGCCGGCTGTTTTTGTTCCGAAAAGACTTCGTGTAAAAAATACACTTTATTTCAATTTTATTGATAGTTTTACAGTTCAAACAAATAACGATTATGAAAAAGCTTGCTCTAGCTTCGGCTGTGTTTTTGCTGTACACCACTATTTTTACAGCTTGTAAAAATGGAGATCAAACGGCTGCATCTATCGATACTGCTACAGTTGATGGTCATCCGGCTTGGATTATTCAGGGCAATATCTACGAAGTAAATATCAGGCAATATACTCCAGAAGGGACCTTTAATGCCTTTGCACAACACCTCGACCGATTAAAAGAAATGGGTATACAAACCCTTTGGTTTATGCCTATTACACCTGTTGGTGAAGTGGATAGAAAAGGGAAACTTGGCAGTTACTATGCGGTTAAAGATTATACCGCTGTAAACCCAGAATTTGGCACATTAGAAGACTGGAAAAATCTGGTGAAAGCAGCGCATGACAAAGGTTTTAAAGTAATTACCGATTGGGTAGCTAACCATACAGCTGCCGACAATCGTTGGATTTACAGCCATAAAGATTTTTATGTAACCGATAGTACGGGTAAAATTGTATCACCATTCGATTGGACAGATACCCGTAAACTCAACTACAAGAATATGGCTATGCAAGACAGTATGATTGCTGCTATGAAATATTGGGTAACCGAAACGGGGATAGATGGTTTCCGTTGCGATGTAGCTGCCGAAGTACCAGAATCTTTTTGGTCAAGAGCCATAACAGAATTGAAAAAAGTAAAAAATGTTTTTATGTTGGCCGAAGCCAACGATGGTTGGTTGCATAAAGCAGGTTTTGACCAAACCTATGCCTGGGAAGATTTTAGTGTGATGAAGAAAGTAGCAACCGGCGAAAAAAATGCTTTATCTATTGATAGTGTTATCAACAAAACAGATACTACCCATCCGGCGAATGCACTGCGTTTATATTTCACAAGTAACCACGATGAAAATAGTTGGAACAAAGCCGATTATGCCACTATGCCGGGTGAAGTTCATGCACCATTTGCTGTGCTGACACAAACCATCAAACGTAGTGTGCCATTGATTTATAGCGGTCAAGAAGAGCCTTTCTTAGACAGCTTAAGTTTCTTTTATAAAGACACGATTAGTTTTGGCAAATACCAAAGAGCAGCTTTTTATAAAACCTTGCTTAACCTAAGAAAAAACAATCCTGCTTTAGCAGGTAATGCGGCGTTTAAGAAATTGGAAACAAGCAACAACACAGCGATTTATGCATTTGAAAGAGAAAAGAATGGCAAAAAAGTGTTAGTAGTATTGAACCTTAGCAAAACTGCCCAAAACTTTGCTTGGGTAACAGCACCATCAGCTTCAAGCTGGACGAATGTATTTACACAAACGAAAGAAACCGTTCCTGTTGCTTTGCAACCTTGGGGATATGCGGTATATGAACTGTAAAAATTAAAATAGCATTTAAGAAGCCGTTAGTGGTGACACTGACGGCTTTTTTATTGTTGAAATCTAATCAACTAATACATGTTGTATAAAAATCATTACTACATTCAAACATGTTTTATTCTTTTTGATGCATATGCTGTTTTTGAATATGCGTACATATTATAGTTAAGTTTTTTTAGACAGATTAAATAATCTATTGAAGCAAAAACTTCAACACTAATGCATTATAAAAGCAACTACATGCAAACACTCCTAAAAGTTATACCTAACCTGAAGGCTTTAAATTGCAGGTATAGATTTAAAATTAAGCATGAATCTTTGACGCTAGATTGGAGCAATTGGCTCATTCAACCAACTGAAAATTATTTAGAAGTAGAGCGTCAAGGACCTTACGCTTTGCATCAAATTGAATGGATTGATATTGATCCAATAGAAATAAGACAAGTTGGAAAATTAGTTGTAACAGCAGTAATTAATCATACTGAAGTTGTGTTGAAATTGCTCCAAGATTCCGCTATACATTGTATAACAATTGACAAGTTGGTTAGAATTATTTTATAATAATTTAAAAGCAACCCAAAAATCAATAATTTATCATTTCCCTTTTCACCGTTCCATCTTTGTAAAAATCAAATACAGCATATGCCGGAGGAAAATCTTTAAAAGCCCCACCCCACCAATTACCACTCACCGCACCATTGCAGTAATAAGTAATGCCTAAGTATTCTACAGCATCTTGCAAATGAATATGTCCGCTCAAGCAATATCGAATATTCGAAAATTGTTTGAATAATTGAATCAATCTCCTATTGTCAACATGAAGTAATGCACGGGAGATTTTCCAATCGCCATTGGCTTCATTTTTATCTGAGAATAAAGCAGAACAAAAAGAAACAATGGGTATATGCGATACCATGCAAATATGCATATCGGCACTCGTTCCTTTTAATTCATTTTCTAACCAAGCAAACTGCGGTTCATCAATTCGAGCAATATAGCCACCATTGTTTTCTTGTGCAGAATCTAACACAATAAACTTCCAATTATGGTAGGTAAAACTGTAGTACCGATTGCTCATTTGGTGTTGTTGCACCACCCATTTTTTATCATACAAAGGGTCATTCTTCACTTCAGGTTCTGTCATTTGCCAACCCCAAGCATCATGATTACCAATGCAATGATAAATGGGTAATTTATTTTCAGCTGCCAGTACTTTATTCCAGACATCCCATTGTGCTTGAACTTTTTCTTTCGTTGCTTTTAACGCATCCATTATTGCATCACCACCATTGATGATGAAATCTACTTTTGGTCGCAACTCATTCACATGTCGAAATGCTTTACGCATACCGTTCTCAGCAATATCAGTAGGTTTTACATGCACATCCGTTAAAAAACCAACCCGAAAAGCAGTTTTTTTCTTAGCCGCTTCAACTGTAAATGGCGCAGCAGTAATTGCAGCAGCAGATAATGAAATAGATTGTAAGAAATGTCGCCTTTTCATGGTATTGATTGGGTTAAGAACGCTTATAAATAAGAAGCCATTTCAAATTGGTATTGTTGTGCAATAGCAGCTGCCTCAGTTGCAAAATCTTCTTCAGGTGAGGCATAAATAATAGCTCTACTTGCATTAATGAGCAGGCCACAATCTTTATTCATGCCATAACTGCTAACTTCTTTTAAACTACCACCTTGTGCACCTACTCCTGGTACAAGTAAAAAATGTTCAGGTACAACCGTACGAATATGAGCCAATTCACTAGCTTTTGTTGCGCCAACTACAAACATTAAATTATCGGGTGTTCCCCAATTGGCAACCGTCTTCAATACTTTTTCATACAAATATTCATCGCCGGTTTTCAACAGTTCAAAATCTGCCGCTCCTTTATTAGAAGTCAATCCTAAAACGATGGTAAATTTATGGTCATATTCTAAAAACGGCCGTACCGAATCTTCACCCATATACGGAGCCACTGTTACCGCATCAAAAGGTAAGGTTTCAAAAAATGTTTTGGCATATTGTGCCGATGTATTGCCAATATCGCCACGTTTAGCATCTGCAATTGTAAAATGTGTATCTGGAATGTAGTGCAATGTTTTTTCCATGGCTTCCCAGCCTTTCAAACCCATTGATTCGTAAAAAGCGGTGTTGATTTTATAACTCACACAGTAATCCTTCGTCGCATCAATAATCGCTTTATTAAACACAAACAAAGCATCGGGATGAGCTTGCAGGTGCTTGGGAATTTTAGTAATATCAGTATCTAATCCCACACAGAGATAAGAACTTTTGGTTTGAATCTGTTGAATGAGTTGTTGTCTGTTCATATAAAAAATTATTCCGTCGTAAGGTCTTTCAATATCGATTTTAACGCTTCGCCAAACTGCCACACTTCCTCAAAAGTATTGTACAATGCCACAGGTGCCAAACGTATCACTGAAGGTTCTCTCCAATCTACATAAATACCTTTTTGTATCAATGCATCATAAATGGCTTTGCCATGTTGTAATATATTCATACTAACCTGACAACCATGTTCATCCTCAGCCCTTGGTGTAATAAAATCTATGATAGGTGTGGTTTGCACCTCATTCACTTCATCTAAAACCTGCCACAGATAAGCGGTTAATTGTTTTCTTTTGGTATTGATGTTTTCCCAACCTGCTGCTTCAATAACTTTTAATGCCGACAAATGTGCAGCATACAATAACATTGGCGGTGTTCCTAATTGCCAGCCTTCGGCAGATAACATCGGCACAAAACCTTTGTCCATTTTAAAGCGATTGGCTTTATCATATCCCCACCATCCTGCAAATCGAGAAATAGAAGCATCGTTATGAAATCGTTCATGAATATAAACAGCACCAACTGCACCCGGTCCGGAATTAAGGTATTTGTAACTGCACCAACATGCAAAATCTACATTCCATTCATGTAAGTGTAACGCAATGTTACCGGCAGCATGAGCTAAATCAAATCCTATCATTGCTCCAGCTTGATGTCCTGCTTTAGTTATCGCAGGCATATCAAAAACTTGACCGCTGTAATAATTAATACCGCTAAATAATACTAAGGCAATTTCATCTTTATGTTGATCAATAGCATCTAAAATATCAGCCGTTCTGATGGTGTGTTCGCCGTCTCGTGGTGCTATTTCAATGATGGCATCATCAGGTTGATACCCATGGTGTTTTACATGCGATTCCATCATGTATTGATCGCTGGGAAAAGCTTTGGCTTCGCAAATAATTTTATATCGTTTCCCTTGAGGTTTATAAAAACTCACCAACATCAAATGCAGGTTAACACTCAAGTTATTCATGACCGAAAGTTCATGTGGCAAACAACCCATCACCGTACTTAATGGCGCTGTTAGTTTATCATGATAATCCATCCAAGGCTCTTTAGCATGAAAGAAAGATTCAACCCCTTGCTTAGACCAATCATCTAAAATTTGTTGCATATAAGCAACGGTTTGCTTGGGCTGCAATCCGAGAGAATTACCTAAAAAATAAATTTGTTCTTGTCCATCATGAGATGGAATTATAAATTGTTGACGAAATGATTTCAAAGAATCTTTATCATCTTGTTCTTGTGCAAAAGCCAAACTGTTTTGACTGGTCATTGATATCAATTATGATGTTGAAATTATAAACTTCCGGTTCTACCTCCATCTACAGGAATGCTTACTCCATTTACATAAGCAGCTGCCGGAGAAGCCAAAAACGCAATCACATTAGCCAATTCATCGGCTGTACCAAAGCGTTTCATAGGTATATCTTTTTTCATATCTTCTGCTAATTGTTCTGAACTAACGCCTTTAGCTGCAGCATTGGCTAGTATTAAACTATGTAACCGATTCGTAACTGTGTAACCTGGTAACACATTGTTTACGGTAATGTTGTATTGTCCTAATTCATTGGCCATAGATTTTGCCCATGCAGCCACTGCACCTCTAATCGTATTAGATACACCTAAATTAGGTAATGGAACTTTTACAGATGTTGATATAATATTGATAATACGACCATAACCTGCATGTTGCATACCCGGTACTACAGCTTTGGATAAAATATGATTGCAAATCAAGTGTCGATTAAAAGTTTGCAGAAAAACATCTTCTGCCGCTGAGATGATTGGACCGGCAGAAGGACCGCCAGAATTATTAATTAAAATTTCAACCGATTGATTGGCAACAAATGCTTCAATAACCGATTTTACTTGTTCAGGTTCATTGAAATCTGCAACCAAGTATTGATGTGATTGATTAAGACTAGTATCAAGCTGTTCAATTACTGCTTGCAGCGCAACTTCATTTCGGGCCATTAGCACACAAGATGCACCGAGTTGTGATAACTGAATAGCTGTTGCTAATCCAATACCTTGAGTGCTACCACATATAACTGCTGTATAGGATTGAAGCGAAAGATTCATTTTAGTTTAATTGAGCGCCTCAAAAGTAAGTAAAAAGAAAGATGGCCTGCGGGGATTATGTAGGTTTGTAAATTCAATAATTATACTTGAGAATGTCATTACCATTAATCAGCAAGACATATTCATTTACTACGCAACAAGTGCATTTGTTTGTGCCCGAACCCAATGCTTTAAAAGCATGGTATTCGAATCAAAAAGAAAAAGATGAGCATACTCCTTTTCCTTATTGGGCAAAGGTTTGGCCGGCAGCTATTGCAATGAGTGAGTTTATTGATGCTAATCAAAACTTGGTTGCTGGAAAATCGGTTGTAGAATTAGCTGCCGGATTAGGATTACCCTCTTTAACTTCAGCTGCAGAAGCTAAAACAATTATTTGTAGTGATTACTTAGGTGAACCGTTAGAGATTGTTCAACAATCTATTCAATTCAATCGATGCAGTAATATAATTTGTAAAATACTCAATTGGAATAATTTGTCTACCGATTTACAAACCGACGTTTTAATATTGAGCGACATCAACTACAACCCTGAAGATTTTAATCAATTACAAAAGGTTATTCATCGATTTCTTGAACAAGGAACAACTGTTATTTTAAGTACCCCACAAAGAATTGCTGGCAAGTCATTCATCACACCTTTACTACCTTTTTGTAAGGAGTCAGTTACGATTTCAGTCTCAGACAACCAAGCTCAAACAGCAATAAGTATTTATGTTTTGTAAGTATTTTACAAAGTAAAAATCCTACCATTGGGTAGGATTTTAAATGAACTGATTGACATTAGAACCGGAGTCCTAACCCAAGTTGTATTTGTTGGCTTTTCCATTTTTCTTGTTCATCAATGTCGTTAATATTGGTTAACCCAATGTTGTAACGACCATAAATCCTTAACGTTTTTAAGTTCAATTGTAATCCGGCAAGCATAGAAAAATCTCCTTCTTTAAATGCTTTTTCGCCGTTTTGTAAAAAGTTTTTATCCTGATCAATTAAAATACCAAATTGTGGACCAACATTAAGCGATACCAGCTTTCCTACATTATATCTGACCAAAACAGGAATAGACAAATAATTTAATTTGATATTTTGATCTGCACTAGGGTTAAGAATATTATTGTAAATAGTATTAAATCCGGTAGAACGTTTGGTAGCAGATTGACTCCACAACACTTCGGGTTGAATACCCCATTTTTTATTAAAATCAATTTCAGTAAAAATTCCGGCCTGATAGCCCAAATCAAATTCTTCTTTAAAAGATTTGCCTGTTACTTGAGTCATGTTTGCGCCGGCTTTAATACCTGCCCTAAAGCCTTGTGCTTGAACTGTTGCTGTAGCCATTGCTAAAATAGCTACCACTAAGATTTGTTTTTTCATGTTGTTGGTTTTGAAAAAACTTTTCAATAGTTGTGCCAAAAAAATAAACACTTAAAAAAATACTGTTAAAAGCTAATTCCGATAGCAAGGTTAAAAACGGTATTCCACTGCGGACTTGTGGCGGGAAAACTATAATCAATCAGCATTTGCGGTTGAATATAAAAATCACCAATAGTATAGGTCGCATTTAAAATCAGCGAAGCAGATTGAAGTTTAAAGGCATCTTTTGCATTGGTAGTTGAGCTACTGCCTTGAGTGGGCACTATATTTCCTCTTGGGCCTTGAAAGTAACCGCTAGATTGCAAATTTGTTCCATAATTAGCTGTGCCAGCAACTAATAAAAAGGTAGGCGTAAAAATGAATACATTTTTATTACCATACCATTCAAAACTATGCTGCAATGAAAGTAAGGTAGAAATATCTCTAATTTTAGTATTTGCTGTTTCGGTTACAGTCAGCCGAAGGGTATCTAATCTACCCGTTTGCGGATTTCGTCTTATGATAAGTCTACTACTTTTTATTACATCACTCATGGAGCCTTTGGCATAATCAAATGCCAAACTTGTTCTCAACCATCCGCCTTTATAGACGCCATACACATACCATTCATTCACCAATGGAGTAGTGTAAAAACTAAGGGAATCTTGATTGAAATATCTGCTGTAAGACAATCCAAAACCCCAATCTTTATTGGTACTGTAATCGTAAGATGGCGAAATGGAAGATTGAAATAGAGTAAGCTTTTTATTATCGGTTGTAATCAAACCGTTTGCGGTAAAACCAAAACCTGATTTGTGATAATAGCCGGCATTAATACTATAAAATGCTTTTTTAGTAATAGAACTGATGCTATTAGCAGTTTTCTCACTAAAACTTCCGTTACCTACGCCAAGACTAAAATCTGCAAAACTTTTTGGCGCTGTTGAACCGAGTAAATCTTTCAGCACTGTTCTAAGTGAATCAATATAAGCTAAAGAGTCTTTTTCAGATGCAAACAATGCTTCATCTTGAGCTTTTGCATGGATGCATACAAAAGCTACAAAGCACAAGCATATTTTTTTTGCTATCATTAGGATAAAATACTGGTGAATATCAACGCCAAATTAAATGCTTTCGGGCATATCGAAAAATGGCTGTTGAACAATTGTACTATTGTGCTGTTAAAAAAGCGATGAACTTATCTGCTGCTGATATTGACCGCATTATTGAAATGGCATGGGAAGATCGTACACCGTTTGAAGCCATTACCATGCAATTTGGCTTACCCGAAAAAGAAGTCATTGAATTGATGCGAAAGCAAATGAAAAAAAGTAGTTTTAATATGTGGCGAAAACGAATGGCAGGCCGCAAAACAAAACATAGCTTGCTACGTTCAACCGATGTTGCCCGATTCAAGTGTAGCCGTCAACGTACCATTAGTTTGAATAAAATCAGTAAGAAATAAAGTGAATTCAACCGGCAGAAGGATGCTGCGGCGCAACTAATCTAACCTCGTACAAAGCACTAAACAAATAGAATTTTCGGGTAGCCATTTCCTGGCATTTATAGCGTTTTCGCAACTTCTCCCCCTTCTTGAAAATTCTGCCGTCATTAGCCATAAATAATTCATTATGAGGCACTTGCTCTATAAGAAGCGAATTTTCTTTTTGTTCATCATATTCCCTTAACACCCTCATCAATCCTTCCTCAGCACAACTACTTGCTTTGGGATTTTCTATACTACTAATCAACGCTTTTTCGATATCTGCAGGAAAAATATGTTGTTCAACAAATTTGGCTAGTAATTGACTGTACATCAGCTTCCATTCTTTTCCATGTGCTTGAACCCGATGACCATAAGCATCGAAAGTGAGCAAATGAGCCAACTCATGCAACAAAGTAATCAGAAAACTGTATTGATTCAAATTTCCATTGACACTGATGCGATGATTACGACCATGTACTGCATTGCGATAATCGCCCAATACTGAACGCCTTTGTCTAGTTATGGTAAGATGAACATTGTATTGGTGCAAATATGCCGCTACCAATTCAAAAGTGCCGGGTGGCAAAAAGTCACTCAATGCAGCAAGCGGATGCTCACTTTTAGCCATTGTTATCTTTTTTACGTTTGGCAATTATGGCAACTTCGGTAAAGCTATACAAGAGGTATAGTGCCATACAAGCAAATAGTGCAAATTTGTTTACTGCTTTGCCGGCAGAAAAAATATATACCACCGCAGCAATCAAACAAACCAACATTTTAAGAAAGGTTCCTGCATATGCATTGGCCATAAATGCTGTTGTCTTTTCAGCTGCCATCGCTTTGGTATGCAAAATGTAAGATATCATGGTGACTACAAACACTAGCAAATGCCCTATCATCAACACTTCTACATCTACATTTTTCTTTAACAACAAAGTTCTACTGGCAAAAATGCCGGCATTTACGATAATAAAAATGAGTACTAATCTTAACCAAGGCTTTTGTGTAAAGCTGTTTGACATGGGCTTATTTTTTGGAAGTATCTTTTAACACACGGTAAAATATTACCATTAGAATGGTCAAAGGTAATATCCAGATGAATATGGGGAAACGAAAGCTTAACCATTTATCGGTATGATAACCAAGAAAAACGCCTAATCCCAAACTTACCATTAACTGAGTAGCCAACCCGGCATACTTGGCAAGCAGTTGTTTGTTACTGGGAGATGGCTCTTTGTGTTGCAACATCTGTTTCGGTTTTGATATCCACCACATTGGCACCCATGTAAATATGACCATTCAACGAAACTGTGGGTTCAACGCTTAATTTACCTACATAAATATCACCTTTTACATCTGCACTTCCCCTAAGATTCAGTAACTCTTTCACGGTTATGTTACCGTTTACAAAACCGGTAATATCTGCTTGTTGAGCAATAATATCGCCATCAACTTTACCATTATTGCCAATCAACACCCTGCCGGCACTGTTGATATTGCCTTTCAAATGCCCATCAATTCTAATATCTGCGGTACTTTCAATATCGCCATTCAATACTGCACCTGTTCCAATGATGGTAGTACTGCCACTAGGCACAGCAACTGTTTCTTTGTTTTTGTTGGAGAACATGGGGGTTGATTTAGGGGATTATTAATCATCTGAATATTCCGGCTTTGGCACTGCAATTACAGTCGTATCAAAGGATGTAGAAACATTACCATTCAGTACTTTTTTCAAATTCTCTAAGTACTGATCTTTGAATTTTAGCGATTGTTCTAAAGAATCGGTTCTAATTTTTAATTGTTGTAGCTCTCTCCTAGCCGATGTGCTGCCATAACCCGGTACATACATTTTAAGTGGGGTAAAAACAATTAAAGCAACCGTAAACCCTACTAACAAAATGAAAATAGAAGAAAAAGCAATGTACACACTCAATCGGCTTAATTTAAACGTTACCACCTCTTCATAAGTATCATCATTCATGATGAGCAACCGATATCGGTTTCTCAATCGCTTAAGGGTTGTATTAGTATCTAATTTGGGCATAATTACAAGGAGAAAGTTAAAGGTAATAATTGAGCGTCACAGTTGGCTACCCGTTGAAAAAATAACCTTACTTTTAAGCCGCCTTTATAAAGCAACAACTCATTACTGATATACCCGGATTACACATGACTTATAGCAAAATACTGAGTTCCCTGTTATTGATGGTATTTGGTGTTGGCATTTATGCCCAACCCGGTGCTAACACTGAGGATTTGAAGAAACCACAACAATACGAAAACAGAAAATTGGGTTCAGATAAAACCGGTGAGAAAAAATTCACCGTTCCCCGTAAAATTTATCAAAATACAGTTACGCATTACAACTATTACTTTAACGCCAATAACAGACTCAACGATATTTTAATTAGGGCTAAGCAATCTTATAAAGATGACTATAACAAACTCCTCGCCTTTTACAATTATTCGTTAGATGTAACGTCTCAAGAAAAAGTTGAGTTAGACTCTATCATTTACAAATGTACTGCCGGCATTTTATTACATGATCTTAGAAATGATTGGATAGACAATATGTACACCCTAATGGGTAAAGCCTATTTTTTGCGTAAAGATTTTGATAGTGCTGGAATGACTTGGCAATATTTGAACTATGCATTTGCCCCAAAAGATGATGGCTACGACATTCCTATTGGTAGTAACTCTAGCAACGATAAAGGTGTCTTCAGCATTGCTACAAATGAAAAGCGAAATTGGTGGAAGAAAATGACTAGCCGGCCGCCAAGTCGTAACGAAAGTTTTTTATGGATCATTCGAAATTACACTGAACAAGATCAATTGGCCGAAGCCGCCGGTTTGATGGAAATTCTTCGCAACGATCCAAATTTTCCTAAACGATTACAGCCTCGTTTGCATGAGTCATTAGCCTACTGGTTTTACAAACAAAACATTTACGATAGTGCTGCTTTTCATTTGAGTAAATCATTCAGAGAAGCTGATGATAAACAAGAAAAAGCCAGATGGGAATATTTAACAGGTCAATTGTATCAACTATCCGGTAAAAACGAATTAGCAGTTGACTTTTATGAAAAAGCCATTAAGCACACTACCGATCCGGTCATGGATGTGTATGCCAGATTGAATGCTATCCGAATCAATAAAAGCAGTAAGAAAGATTATTTGCAAGAAAACATCAATGACTTGGTGAAGATGGCAAAGAAAGACAAATATGAAAATTATAGAGATATCATTTTCTATGCTGCTGCTAAAATTGATGTAGAAAGAAACAATTTTCCCGGGGCTACCAACTTCCTAGCTAAGAGCATAAAATACAGTGCTACTAACCTTGCTCAAAAGAGTAAATCTTTTTTATTACTTGCCGATTTACATTACGACAAAAAGAAGTATGTAGAATCGTACAATTATTACGATAGTACAGACATCAATCTACTTACTGAGCAAGCTGACAAAGACCGAGTGACGGAACGTAAACCAGGTTTAAAAATTATTGCAGAAAATACCATTAAAATATTAGCCCAAGATAGTTTGCAGTTATTGGCATCGTTACCTGCTGATAAAAGAGATGAGATTATACGCAAAGAAGTAAAGCGTTTGAGAAAATTACAAGGGTTGAAAGATGAATCAAGCCCATCTAATAACCCAGCAGTTCAACAAACAACTGCACCAGATTTATTTGGCAATGCCAATAAAGGTGATTTTTATTTTTACAATGCCGGTTTAAAAGGAAAAGGCTTTAGTGAATTTAAAGCACGGTGGGGAGATAGACCGAATGTTGATGGATGGAGAAGAATAGCGGCCATCAATAAAAGAAGTACTAAAAACCCGGGAGACCCCGATGCTATTTCGGAAGATGCAGGAACAAAAGATGCAAACTCTACGGATAGCACTAGTGAAGATGCCGGTGATATTTCATATGCTTCACTTTTAGCCAAATTACCGTTAAGTAAAGAGTTACTTGAAAAAAGTGACCGAACGATTATGGAGGCATTATTTAAAAATGCTAAAGCCTTTCAAGACAAATTAGAAGATATACCATCTGCGATTGCGGCTTACGAAGAGTTATTGAGAAGATTTCCTAACTCTGTATACAAAGAAGAAGTGATGTTTAATTTGGTGTATTGTTATAAGAAAGACAATCAACCGGATAAGTCAGCTGCCATAAAACGTCAAATGCAAACGGCCTTTCCGAAAGGTAAATTTGCATTCCAAATCAATAATCCAACTGCATTTAAAAAAGATAATGCTAACGATCCAGCCACTAAAAAGTACGAAGAAGTGTACAATCTTTTTATTGAAGGTAAATTTGAAGCTGCTAAAAATGAGAAACGTAGCGCAGACAGCACTTATGGTCCAAATTATTGGACACCGCAACTATTGTTTATAGAAGCCATTTACTATGTAAAACAAAGAGAAGATAGCACTGCAATTAATAGACTAACACAGTTGAGAACTCGTTTTGGCACCACACCATTGGGTGAAAAAGCAGCTACACTGATAGATGTGCTAAGCCGTAGAAAAGAGATTGAAAATTACCTCACTAATTTAGACATCAAACGCAATGATGATAGCAGTTCTACCGATAAGTCAAATACACCAACAACTGCTAATCCTTCAATAATAAACAAACCACCTACAATCACACCGACTATAAAGGACAGTGGTAATGCAACAAAGCCTGTAACAATTGTTCCTAAAAAAGATTCATCAACAGTAGTTACAAAACCGATTGTAAATGTTGCCGGTTATGCCTTCAAAGCAGAAGATGCACACTTTGTGGCGATTGTATTAGATAAAGTAGATGAGGTTTATATTGGGGAAGCTAAAAACGCTTTCAACCGATTCAACCGAGAAAAATATTACAATCAAAAAATTGATATTGTTTCGTTACAACTCGACGATCGTTATCATCTAGTATTACAAGGTCCATTTAAAGATGCAACAGCAGCCAATGAATACGTTGATAAAACTAGACCCTTAACCAATAGTAGAATTGTTCCTTGGTTATCGGCAGATAAATACAGTTTTTTAATTATAAGTCAAGCTAACTTAGATATTTTGTCAACGAATAAAAAAGTAGATGATTATCGCTCTATCTTGAAACAGATTTTTCCTGATAGGTATTAAACTATCACACAAACAGCTATAATTTAATCATTATATCAAAAAAGAAGACCATGCACCGTTCTGTTCGAATATTTTGGAGATTTATTTTAATTGGATTTGGTTCTTTTCTATTGTTATTGTTGATGGCGAACTTTGGTTTGCTAGGCAAAATGCCATCGATTGAAGACCTAGAAAATCCATCTGCATCTTTGGCCAGCGAAGTCATTGCCGAAGATGGAACTGTAATGGGCAAATACTATTTGCAGGATAGAACTAATGTAGAATACAAAGACATCAGCCAGCATGTAATAAAAGCTTTGATTGCAACAGAAGATGAACGTTTTTACGACCATAGCGGTATTGACTCTAAAGCCATGGCAAGAGCTGTTTTCTTTTTAGGGAGCAAAGGTGGTGCTAGTACCATCACCATGCAAACAGCAAAAAATCTATTCACAGAAAACTGGGGTACAAGAAATATCCTACTTAGAGGTATTCAAAAAATTAAGGAATGTATTATTGCTGTAAAACTAGAACGCAATTTCACCAAAGAAGAAATATTGGCACTGTATCTTAATACCGTTGAGTTTAGCGATAATATTTTTGGCGTAAGAAATGCAGCCAAAACTTTCTTTCAAAAAGAACCCGATGTTATTAGCAAAGAAGAAGCTGCTATGTTAGTGGGGATGGTTAATGCCCCCGGCATGTATAACCCTAGACGATTTCCTAAACCTGCACTCGACAGAAGAAACTTGGTAATCGATCAAATGGTCCGCAATAATTACATGACCGAAGGTGAAGCGAAATCGTTGAAAGTAAAACCAATTGTGCTTAACTATAAAAAGTTAGACCAAAATGCCGGACTTGCACCATACTTTAGAATGGTATTAGGAGAAGAAATGAAAAAATGGTGCAACGAACACCGCAAATCGAATGGTGAAAAATACAATTTGTATAGAGATGGCTTAAAAATTTATACCACCATCAATCCTCGTATGCAATTGTATGCAGAAGAAGCTGTGGCCAAGCATATCAATTACATGCAAAAGATTTTAAACAGCCAATCTAATATTAAAACAGGAAAGGTTTGGGCAGATTATCAAAATGTATTGAATGCTGCCATGAAAAAATCTGACCGTTGGAAGAATGGAGAGAATGAAGGATTGGATGCCGATGAAATCAAAAAATCATTTCAAGTAAAAGTGCCGATGAAAATATTTGCTTGGAATAAGAATAGAGAAGTGGACACGGTAATGACACCCATGGATTCTATTAAATACAGTAGGCAAATGTTACAGGCCGGCTTTATGGTGATGGATCCATTATCCGGAAATATTAAAGCATGGGTAGGTGGAATAGATTTTAAAACATTCAAATACGACCACGTCAATCAAAATACAAAAAGACAAGTTGGTTCAACCATGAAGCCATTATTGTACAGTATGGCAGTTGAAGATGCAAGCTTCACTCCTACTACACCTGTTGTTGACGTTCAACAAAATTTTGGCAGCTTTGGCATGGTTCCTAATACTGGTGCGTCTTGTACCGGTCGTTCGATGCAAATGGCGCAAGCTTTGGCACAATCTCGAAACTGTGCTACCGCTTATATTCTCAAACAACTTGGTCCTGGTAACGAAGGCGCCAAGCAGTTTGTTGAATTTTTAAAGAAATGTAATATCAAAACAGAAGTTCCTGCCTACCCATCTATTGCATTGGGTAGTTCAGAAATTTCTTTATACGAAATGATGTGGTCTTACAGCATGTTTCCTGGTCGAGGCTTTAGCAGCAAACCCATGTTGATAAGCAGAATCGAAGACCATAACGGAAATGTGTTAGAAAGTTTTGTACCACAACGTTCTGAAGTGATCAGTGAAGTAACAGCTTACACAATGGCCCGTATGATGCAAGGCACCATGCAGTTCGGAACCGGTCGCAGAATATGGGGTTATGGTGTAACCGGAGAGATTGCAGGCAAAACCGGTACTACCAACGACAATAGCGATGCATGGTTTATGGGTTATACGCCACAAATGTTAGGAGGTGTTTGGGTAGGTTGTGATGATCGATTTATCCGCTTCAATAGTACCGATGTTGGGCAAGGTTCATCTGCAGCATTACCTATATGGGCGTATTTCTACGAAAAAGCAGCAAATGATAAGAATTGTAATTTGGACATGGGTTCTAAATTTTTGAAACCTGAAATTATGTCCAATGATATTAATTATGATTGGATGAATAACCTGCCTCCTCAATTAGGTGCTGAAGGTGAAAATCAAGGCACTGCAACATCAGGTGATTATTTAGAAGAAATTCCTGACCTTAATCCCGAAGATATAGGGCCTGAAAGTGAATTACCAAAAGATCCCAAATCAACTCCTCCGGTAAAAAAAGATAGCAAACCCACTGATTCCAAACAACCGGCTGCAAAGCCCGACAACAAAGAACCTAAAGCAGTAATGCCTAAAAAGCAAAACAAATAATGGGAGAAGCAAATGAAAAAATGGACATGGTTTATCTTATTGATTTTGGTGATCATAGTTGTATGTTGGTTGCTGTATCACTATTATAACACACCAGCTAGTAACGTAAGCAATGCGTCACAACCAGTACAAAAAAATAGTATAACTACTGTTTCAAACGTTGCAACTAAACAACCCGAAATTCCGCATTCAGCGATTATTGGCTTATGGACAGATGGGCAGGTGAATTATGATAATATTGAATTTAAAAATGATTCCATTACATACCATCAATTCAAAAATTCATATCCCTATTTCTTTGATGGCGATAGTATAAAGATTGAAATGAGTGATATGACATTGAAAGGAAAAGTGTTGCTAAACACTGATACGTTGAAAATCATTTCTGAAGATGGGGGAATGACATTATGGCGAATGAAAAAGAAGGGGTAAGCGGCAAGAGAGAATTTAGAATATAGAATTGTAAAAAGAGAAGAAGTTAAGCGCTGCTACACTTTTGGAAAATAATACAAATAAAAAAGCCCCGAAAATCGGGGCTTTTACAATTATTACAATACAACTTATTCAGCTGATTTTGTTTCTTCTGTAGCTTCTGCAGCAGGTGTTTCAACCACAGCTTCGGTAGCAGGAGGAGCAGCTTCTGCTTTCTTCTTAGCACCACCGGCACGACGTGTTTTCTTAGCAGGTGCAGCAGCAGCGTCAACAGATTTACCATAGATTTCGTTGAAATCAACCAACTCAATCATTGCTAATTCTGCATTATCACCCATACGAGTGCCTAACTTAATGATGCGGCTATAACCACCTGGGCGGCCGGCAACTTTAGGAGCTACTACGGTAAACAGTTCTTTAACAGCTGCTTTATCCTGTAGATAGCTGAACACTATTCTATGCTGGTGCATGATAGTTTCTTTGGTATCGTTCTTTTTTGTCTTTGTAATCAAAGGCTCTACAAAAGTTCTTAATGCTTTAGCTTTAGCCAAAGTAGTTGTAATTCTTTTGTGAGTGATTAACTGACTAGCTAGGTTGCTGAGCAACGCTTCTCTGTGTGCCTTCTTACGGCCGAGGTTGTTTACTTTGTCTCCGTGACGCATGACATATTGTTTTATATCCTACACCGTGTCAGGAATTGTAGGATGTGAAAAATAATAGCGGCTGAATGTATTATCAAATCAGCCGCTACAGTATTAATTATCTAAATTATCTAAACCTAATTTTACTAAATCCATACCAAAATGAAGACCTCTTTCGCTCAAAACTTGCTCAATTTCACTCAAGCTCTTTTGACCAAAGTTTCTAAACTTCATTAAGTCTTCTTGCTCGTATTGTACCAACTCGCTCAAGCTGTTGATCTTAGCAGCTTTTAAGCAGTTAAAGGCACGAACAGAAAGATCTAAATCTTCTAATGGTGTCTTAAGAATTTTACGCAATTGTAATACATGCTCATCAACAACATCTTCTTTCTTATCTTCTTTGTTATCGAAGGTGATGTTTTCGTCAGTGATGATCATCAAATGCTGAATCAAAATACGACTAGCTTGTTTGACTGCATCTTCAGGATGAATAGTACCATCGGTAACTACTTCCATGATTAGTTTTTCGAAGTCGGTACGCTGTTCAACACGGGTATTTTCAATGCTGTACTTTACGTTTTTGATGGGTGTATGGATAGAATCGATGGGTACATATCCAAACGGAGCATCTTTCACCTTGTTATCTTCTGCAGGTACATAACCACGGCCTTTAGCAATGGTTAATTCGATATCCAACTTAGAAGTGGTATCCATGGTGCAAAGTAATAACTCAGGGTTCATTACTTGAAAGGTTTGCGTAGCTTCACCAATCATAGCAGCGTTAAACTCATTTCTACCTTTGATAGAAAGGGTGATTTTTTCGCTGTTTACATCATGCTCTACTAACTTTTTGAATCTTACTTGCTTAAGGTTCAAAATGATTTCGGTAACATCTTCTGTAATACCTCTAAGTGTGGCAAATTCATGCTCAGCACCTTCTATTTTAATACCGGTAATAGCATAACCTTCTAATGAACTAAGCAAAACTCTGCGAAGTGCATTACCAATTGTTAAGCCAAAACCAGGCTCTAATGGACGGAATTCAAACTGTGCTTCAAAATCTGTTGCTTTTTGTAGAACGATTTTGTCAGGCTTTTGAAAATTTAAAATGGCCATATCTGTGATTCAGTTTTTGCGATGATTTGTTTTGTTACCAGCAAGCTTAAAGCTTTGCTTTTCTTGTACACTTTTCGAGTGAGCCTCAGGCTTACTTAGAGTACAATTCAACAATCAATTGTTCCTTGATATTTTCAGGAACACTCTCCCTTTCAGGATAAGTGATAAATGTGCCCTTTTTCTCAGTTTCGTTCCAATCTAACCAGCTAAACTTAGGGTTTTTGCCACGGATGAAACTAACCAAGGCGCTGTTAGCAGCAGTCTTATCTTTCAAACCAATGGTGTCACCGGCTTTTAATTGATAAGATGGGATGTTTAACACCTCACCGTTAACTGTAATATGCTTGTGGGCCACTAACTGACGAGCAGCAGGACGGCTTGGAGCAATACCCAAACGGAAAACAACATTATCCAAACGGGCTTCTAATAATTTAATCAAATTTTCACCGGTAACACCCTTACGACGGGCTGCTTCGGCAAAAGTGTTGCGGAACTGCTTCTCCAAAACACCATAAGTGTATTTGGCTTTTTGCTTCTCTCTTAACTGTAAAGCGTACTCACCTAAAGTTTTACGCTTACGATTTGGACCGTGCTGACCTGGAGGGTTACTGTTTTTACCCAACCATTTGCCGTTGCCTAAAATTGGCTCTCCAAAAATTCTACTGATTTTGGTCTTTGGACCTGTGTAACGTGCCATTGTACTGTTCTTTTTTTGATTTTTTAATGACGGAACAACATCTGTAAAAATCTAAAATGAATGATGTTCCCTTTTATTGAATAAAGCAGTAATGAGTTACTCACTACTGCTTTGTTATTATGTTTTTATACTCTACGCTTCTTTGGAGGACGACAACCATTGTGCGGCATTGGCGTAACGTCTTTAATCATTGAAACTTCGATACCACTCTGTGATAGGGCACGGATTGCACCTTCACGGCCCGAACCAGGACCTTTTACATACACATCAACTCTTTTCAAACCAGCTTCGAAAGCTACTTTAGCAGCATCAGAAGCAGCCATTTGAGCGGCGTATGGAGTGTTTTTCTTAGAACCTCTAAATCCCATTTTACCGGCTGAAGACCAGCTGATAACTTGACCTGATTTGTTGGTTAAACTGATAATAATGTTGTTGAAAGTAGCACTGATATGAGCATCGCCATGTGCATCTACTTTTACAATCCTTTTTTTCGCAGCGGCTTTTGCGCTGTTTTGTTGTGCTTTTGCCATAATTAATGGTGGAGGTAATCTGTGAATGTTTATTGTTAAGCCCCTCCTTTTCAAGCTATTTGTAGCTGAAATATCCGGCGGCTGATGAAAACGGTATTAAAGACTGATTCCAAACTTCGATAATCAAAGTTTGGAATCAGATAATTATTACTTCTTAGCTGCTTTTTTCTTACCGGCAACCGTTTTACGTTTACCTTTACGAGTACGACTATTTGTTCTAGTACGTTGTCCACGAAGTGGTAAACCTTTACGATGACGAAGACCACGGTAACAAGCGATATCAAGCAAACGCTTAATACTCATTTGAACCTCACTTCTTAAAGCACCTTCTACCTTAATTTCATTGTTAATGATATTACGGATAGCAGTTTGCTCATCGTCATTCCACTGATTTACTTTCTTATTAAAGTCAATACCTGCTTTAGTAAGAATGTACTGGGCAGTTGAACGTCCAATACCATAAATGTAGGTTAGACCAATTTCTCCCCTCTTGTTCTTTGGGATATCAATACCGGCAATACGGGCCATATTCTGATTTTAATTAATTGTTTACGATGTTTAGGGCAGTATCTGCATCATTGCAACTACTACTAATTATCCCTGACGCTGCTTAAAGCGAGGATTTTTCTTGTTGATTACATACAGCCTTCCTTTCCGCTTCACAATCTTGCAATCAACGCTGCGCTTTTTAATAGCTGCTCTTACTTTCATGACTTAATGATTGGTTATTTATATCTGAAAATGATTCTACCCCTACTTAAATCATATGGACTCATCTCAACTCCTACCTTGTCGCCAGGGAGAATTCTGATGTAATTCATTCTCATTTTACCAGAGATGGTAGCGATAATTTCGTGGCCGTTCTCCAACTTTACACGGAACATGGCGTTGGACAGGGCTTCTACGATTGAACCATCCTGTTTAATGAGTGCTTGTTTAGACATACGATTTTTAGGGCTGCAAAGATAGTAGTTTGAGACATAAATAAGAAAAGTTTGTGGAAAAAATTCAATATTTTGTGGAAAATAGTGGAATAATTCAGTCTCAAACAGGGCAATTTTGCCAAATTAGCGCTTTTTTGCCCGTAAAATGGCATTATTGTGGACAACCATTTTTTCGTCTTGTATCGATGAGGTACTGAATTTTCCAACCGGTTGCCAATTTTACCAATTGAAAAGAATTGACACCGCAATGGCTGAAATTACCTTTATAGTAAAATTGATAAGGCGTCCAAACCGAAGCTAAGTCTCCATCTATTTTTATGGTTTCAAAACTGATTCGTTCGTCAGCGGCTTCTTGCTGCAAATTGCCGATACTCTTTACAAAGGCAGAGACTGCATCATTTCTTACAATTGTTGCTCCTAATTTGTTTTTACTAATGGTTTGTAAAACGGCACTATCTGCAAAACAAGACTTCAGCAACACTGTATCTGCATTTTTCATAGCTGTGAACAATTGATTCACCACTGTTTTAACAGCAGTCTCCTCATTAACTTGTGCCGAAACAATTTGCACAGAGCCCAATAGAATAAAAAAAGCCATCCACTTTTTCATATACACATATTTATAGCAAGATAAAACCAATCAAATTAAGGTTACAGCCTTTTATACAGGCGGTGCGTTATTGTTGTTTTCCGGCAGCGCCGTATAAATCTCTCACCACCACACTGGCTGTCATACAACCAAAAATGGCCGGCATATAACTAATGGTCCCAATCAAAGATTTTTTTGGAAACGCTTTTTCAGTAACAATAATCCGACTTTGGTCCACTACTTCCGGACTAAACACCACTTTTAACCCCTTATATATACCAAACTCATGCAAATGTTTACGAACGTACTTTGCCAAATTACATTGGTAGGTTTTGGAAATGTCTGTAATGGTAACTTGAAGCGGATCTACCTTTCCCCCTGCTCCCAATGAACTTACTATGGGAATCTTTCGATCGATACAAGCTTTAATGAAGTACACTTTAGGACTCAACGTATCAATACAATCTACCGCATAATCAAATTTGGCACTATCTAGGACTTCACGGGTAAAATCGTCTTTTAGATATTGATTAATAATAGTCAGTTCAATTTCAGGATTAATATCTTTCAGTCGTTCTGCCATTACTTCGGCCTTTGGTTTACCTGCAGTAGAATGTAGGGCAGGAATTTGTCGGTTACAGTTGCTTAAATCAACCCTATCAGCATCAACAATGGTCATTTTACCCACACCTGCCCTAGCAATCATCTCGGCGCAAATGCCGCCCACACCTCCCAAGCCTGCTACTAAAACATGTTTTGTCATCAAAATTTCGAGTGGTTCATCACCCAATAAAAGCTGAGAACGGCTCATCCAATAAGGTATCATGCAGTAAATATTTGTTTTAAAATCGCTGCTAAATACTTAAAACTTTTGAAATTCGTTACTAAAGGGTCCAATTAATATTCTGTCATGAAAAACTTCAGTTTTGTATACCTATTGGTATTCGTTTTTTCTTTCGCCTTTATGGTGCAACATGAAAAGCCATCTGTTTTAATGCTTTCGGGTGTTGGCAAAGGAAGCTTGAGGGGCATGAGTGTGCCCAAAGATTCTGTAGTTTGGGTAAGCGGAAGTTTAGGAACCGTTGGTAAATCAACCGATGCAGGTGTAAATTGGCAATGGATGACCGTTCCGGGATTTGAAAAAATAGACTTTAGAGATATTCATGCCATTGACAGCAATACAGCAATCATTATGGGTGTAGGCAATCCTGGCTATATTTTGAAAACAACTGATGGCGGTAAAAACTGGAGGAAAGTGTTTGAGAAAAGTATGAAGGATATGTTTTTAGATGCGATGGATTTCAAAAACGATAAGGAAGGGATTTGCATTGGCGACCCCATTTACATAGGTGAAATGGGCAGAAAATTTTTCTATGTGTTGAGAACAACAGATGGTGGAGATAGCTGGACAGAAGTGCCTGTGCATCAACTTCCGCCGGTGATGGAATCAGGCGAAGCCATTTTTGCAGCAAGCGGTACCAATGTCAGTTTCTTGAATCATCCAGATTATGATTATGCTTTTGTAACCGGAGGGATTGTATCAAACATTTACTTCATGGGCAAAGAAGGCAAGAAAAACAAAGTAGTCAATATTCCTATTAACCAAGGTGTAGAAAGCAGCGGAACATTTTCATTTGCTACTGATGGGGTGAAAAAATACTATTGTATTGGTGGTGATTATAAAGAGCCCGATAATCAATATGATAATTTTTATTTTAGTCCGGATGAAGGAAAGCGTTGGGGTACACCATCTGTAGCTCCACCATTTGGTTATAGAAGTTGTATAAGGTTAATTGATGATAAAAATATGGTGGCTTGTGGCTCTGCCGGTGTTGATTTTTGCAATGATGGCGGTAAAGAATGGGTGAATATTACTACAGAAGGCTTTAATGTTTGTATGGTATCGCCACGCAATAAAATCATCTATTTAGCTGGCGATAAAGGTCGTGTAGCAAGGCTGATGTATTAGTAAGGAAACAAACGCATAAAGTCGGCTAAAGCAATCTCTCCTTTTGCATCTTCGCATCTTGCGATGAAAAGATAATTACCTCTATTCCATGCAAAAACGGCCGAACCTTCTTTACATACGGCATAATTGTACATGTTTGGTGTAGAAAAATCTGTACAACTTTTTAGCGGTTCATCGCAGTCATCTAAAGATGCACCATCCATTAATTCATCTACCACTTTTTTGGCATTATCCACCAAAACAAAATCTAACTGAATGCTTTCTCCTGCAGGGTTTTTGTAATCTGCAAAACCTTCTTTCTTGTCATTGGCATCAAAATCTTCGGGCTTGCAAACAAAATAACCCAACTGTTTGGGAATAAGTTTATCCCAAGTTTGATTTTGTTGCGGCATTGGTTTTCTACTCCTATCTGCAAATATTGGCTTATCTGCATATTTAAACCCAGCCAAACAAAAAATAGCAACGATAGTAAATAACTTAACCATAGTATTAATTGAAAATAAAATTAGTGTCGAAGTTATAGATGCCGTTCAATTGATAATCCATATAAATTCTAAATTAATTTATGCGAGGCTATTATTTTTTGAATGCAAAATAAACGGCACCTAAAATAAAACAAAAACTGATGAGGTATTTTACTTGAAAGGCTTCTTTCAAGAAAAAAACAGCAAAAAATCCAAATACTACTAGTGTAATTACTTCTTGTACAATTTTTAGTTGAAATGCAGAATATCCTGCAGCATAGCCGGTTCTATTAGCAGGAACCATTAAGCAATATTCAAAAAATGCAATTCCCCAACTAATAAGAATAGCTTTCCACAAAGGCATTCCTTTGTCTTTAAGATGACCATACCACGCAAACGTCATAAAGATATTAGACAGCACCAGTAACAAGATTGTCTTCATAATATATCAATTAATCGTATTTTCTTTTTATTTCTGGAGCTCTTGCTAAGTCCCTTTGTTTGGCTGCTTCATCAGGATTAATATTTACAGCTACCGCAATTTGAAATAACACAATACATAAGATGGCAGAAACAATCAATTCTTCCCATTTTATCCAATATCCCCACCAAGCATAGAAACTAGCTTTACGTGGATTATTGTATTCAAAAATGACTTCTACCTTATCGCCTTCTGCTAAAACCCTCAACGGATATGCAGCTTCAACGCTAAAATCCGTACTGTTATAAGTATATACCGCTTTGTATACCTTATCACTATTTGTAGCATCAGCAACTACATGTATGGTGGCCGGATACAACTCACTATCAAACCAATCCGGCTGACGAGAAAAAAGCACATAAATGCCAAACATCACCAAATAAAAAGTGAGTATTGTTTTTGTCATGAAGAAAAGTGCTTTTGATTAATGTCGCAAAGTATATAAAAGCTTGGATTGATAGCGAATACAAGTAGAAACTTATTTCAGTTGATGGAGCAATGTTGCAGATGATATTAATTGATGCTCACCAATCCGGAATGTTGAAACTACTGTTTCATACAAGCTATCTCTTACAACGATTAACAGATTTGTGGAAGAAGGGAATTGATGATAAGAGTGAAGAATACTAGAAAATGAAGGAAACAAGCCCTCACCACTTAACTCTAATTTCCCAATTTCATCTATAATTAGCCAATTTGGCTGTTGCTTCCAAGCATTCATTAAAATGGCATTTGACGATGCAAATGCTGATGCTGAAAAATGATATTTACCTACGCTAATCATTAACCCATTAAAAGTTTCCGGATTGGTTACTTCTACCGGAATAAAAAGATGATTGGCAATATGATAAAATTGTCTAACCCCGTTAACATCAGGCATCAAAACACCATCAACAAACACTTTTTGCTGACACCATTGTTGAAGTGCTGTAGTTTTTCCGGATTGAATGGGTGCAGAAAAAACAACGATACTCATGACTTTACAGTATTCGGTTGATCGGTATATAACAATGCCCATGTAATAAACGAATGAAAGAATAAAGGAAGTCTCGACCATCCTTTTTTGGTACCGCTGTAAGTCCATGCGGCGGCTGCTATTTTTTGCATCACCGGTAAAGTAGCCATAATTTGATTTATCTCTTGTTGATGCCGGTATTCTTTTTTTAATAAATATTGTAACAAAAACCGAGTTACTAAAGGACTAATAACAGCATACCAAATAACCAATGTAGTAATGGTCCACGATATACTTTTTAATACGGCAATCCAACCTGCTTGAGCATTTGGAGCAATCAACCATAATACGGCAGCAATCAAAAACAGGAGAATAAGATACACCTTCCATTTGCGTTTTTTCGGTTGATTAGCTTTGTTTGAAGCAGTAAGATTTTCATTTATGTTTTGAATAACAAGATTGGGTAACAGTGCTTGAATAAAAGCCATTCGACGCCACATTTTAAATGCGATAACAGCTGTTACTAAGCCGCCAATCAAATAAATAGACAAGTAAACACCAATTATCCAAGCGCTACCATTGGTTGCAACAATACCAAGTTGTTTTGCGGCAAAGGCAACCAATGCATCAGCAGCATCCACTGCAGATTGTCCGAAGAAAAAAATCAGTACTAATAATTTTTGTATTGCAGACTCTAGCATGGCGGCAATTGCTAATACTGTAATACTGATGGCATTCAATTTAATCAATTTAAATAAGCTATAACCCAACAATCCTTGAAAACTTACAGCGATATATGCAGGGAAAGGTGTATGCGGACTAACAATTGCTTTAACGAGTAAAACAATGAGCATACTTTGAATAATCTGTTTGTATTTACCAACAGCAAAATGTGCAATCAATACAATTAAAAGTACTGCCATCCCTCCTACTACTAAACCTGTAAAAGGAATTTTAAAGGCATGTAAAATACCCCCCAAACCAGACTCAGTAAATGCCCACAATGCTGTTAGCCGCTGTAATACAAGCCGCCGATCTTCTTGTTGCATTTCAGTCACTACCAATTTCATGCAACTAAAATAGAACAATTTGTATTGTAACTACTTAATCGTTATTTTAGACCTTGTTAACACAACTGAATTAAACGAATGATTTGCTTGCTATATTAAATGTATTCATCTAACATATTAATCATTTAATATATGCACCTCTCACCAAGAGAAACAGAGAAGTTACTACTTTTTTTAGCCGGAGAACTGGCTGAGAAACGTAAGGCCCGTGGTCTTAAACTCAATTATCCCGAAGCCATTGCACTAATCAGTAGTAGATTACAAGAAGCCATTCGTGATGGAAAATCTGTAGCTGAATTAATGGAATATGGTGCTACCATTCTTACTACCCACGATGTAATGGAAGGCGTCGGCAACATGATACATGATATACAAGTGGAAGGAACTTTCCCCGATGGCACTAAATTAGTAACTGTTCACAACCCTATTCGAACACCAAAACCTTAATACTGTTTATTTATGATACCTGGTGAATACATACTCAAAACAGAATCTATTATTTGTAATGCCAATCGTAAAACAATAAAACTAACTGTTGTCAACACAGGAGATAGACCGGTGCAAATTGGCTCTCATTTTCATTTTTTTGAAGTGAACAAACAAATGAGTTTTGATAGAGAAAAAGCATTTGGTATGCGGTTAGATATTGCAGCCGGCACCGCAGTTAGATTTGAACCGGGAGAAGAACTCGATGTTCAATTAGTAACTTTTGGTGGTAAGAAAAAAATTACCGGATTTAATAATCTAACTAATGGAAGTACTACATCGGCAAAAAACAAAGCTACAGCTGTCGTAAAAGCATATTTGCAACACTTCAAAAATAGTAAGCCATGAGTGTAAAAATGAGAAGGGCTAACTATGCCGGCATGTATGGGCCAACTACTGGCGACAAAATAAGATTAGCTGATACTGAACTCTTCATTGAAATTGAAAAAGATTATACCGTTTATGGTGATGAAGCAAAATTTGGTGGTGGCAAAACCATTCGTGATGGGATGGCACAATCTGCTAGCGCCATGCGTAAAGATGGTGTATTAGATTTTGTTATTACTAGTGTGATGATTGTTGATCATTGGGGAATTGTAAAAGCAGATATAGGAATTAAAGATGGGAAAATAGTGGGCATAGGCAAAGCAGGTAACCCGGATACGATGGATGGTATTACGCCGAACTTAATTATTGGCGCATCAACCGAAGTGCATGGTGGTGCAGGTTTAATTGCAACGGCAGGTGGAATAGATTCGCATATTCATTTTATTTGTCCACAGCAAATTGACCATGCTTTGTTTAGTGGCATTACCACTATGTTAGGCGGAGGCACTGGCCCGGCAGATGGTACTTCGGCTACAACAGTTACACCGGGTGCATGGAATATTCAAAAAATGTTAGAAGCGGCAGAAGCTTATCCTATGAATTTAGGTTTTATGGGCAAAGGAAATTGTGCAGCTATCGCACCATTAGAAGAACAAATTGAAGCCGGTGCATTAGGCTTGAAAATTCATGAAGATTGGGGAAGTACTTCGGCAGTAATTGATGCAGCCTTGAAAGTGGCAGATAAACTAGACATTCAAATTGCCATTCATACTGACACACTAAACGAAGCAGGTTTTTTAGAAGATACAGTGGCTGCTATAAATGGCAGAGTGATTCATACTTTTCATACAGAAGGTGCAGGTGGTGGTCATGCTCCTGATATTATTAAAATTGCGATGTATCCAAACATACTGCCATCATCTACTAACCCTACAAGACCATTTACAGTTAATACAATTGATGAACATTTGGATATGCTGATGGTTTGTCATCACCTTAGTCCTTCAGTTGCCGAAGATGTTTCTTTTGCCGATAGCCGTATTCGACCGGAAACGATTGCTGCAGAAGATATTTTACATGATATGGGTATCATTAGTATGATGAGCAGCGACTCTCAAGCAATGGGTAGAGTGGCGGAAGTAATTACAAGAACATGGCAAACTGCACATAAAATGAAAGTGCAAAGAGGCAGTCTTCCGGAAGATGAAGACGAGGGCAATGATAATTTTAGAGTGAAAAGATATGTTGCAAAATATACCATCAACCCTGCTATCTCTCATGGTATAAGCGATTATGTTGGCTCAATTGAAAAAGGGAAATTAGCGGATATCGTTTTGTGGAAGCCGGCATTTTTTGGTGTGAAGCCTGAAATGATTATTAAAGGTGGAATGATTATCGCTTCTAAAATGGGAGACCCTAATGCATCTATTCCTACACCTCAACCTGTCATCTACAGACATATGTTTGGCGCAGCTGGGAAAGCTTTGTTAAATACCTGTGCCACTTTCGTGTCAAAGGTTTCTTTGGAGAAAAAAATTGTGCAACAATATGGTTTACAAAAAATGATTCTACCGGTAAAAAACTGCAGAAACATAGGCAAAAAAGATATGGTGCATAACAATGCGACACCGCAGCTTGATGTAAATCCTGAAAATTATGAGGTTAAGGTTGATGGCTTACCCATTACTTGTGAACCAATGAAAGTATTACCATTAGCACAACGGTATTTTTTATTTTGACATTATGTTAGCCAAATAAAGAAAGATAAATGCTGATTCAACAAAAACTTGGAAATTTAAATACCTATAACATCAATAATAAACATATTGATTGGTTGTATTTGCATTGGTACGAAACCAATAAACGTATTCAACGGAAGAGAACAGCAACAGGAAGAGAAATAGCATTACAATTTTTGCAAGAAAATCCTGCATTAACACAAGGCGATATCCTATTTGAAGATGAAGACAATATTATTGCCATTACTATTTTACCCTGCAACAGTATTGTGATTACACCACAAAATATGTTTGAAATGGCAAGCATTTGTTATGAAATTGGCAATAAACATTTGCCCTTATTTTATGCCGACGACGAATTACTTATTCCCTTTGAAGTACCAATTTTTCGATTATTAACTGCTCAAGGTTTTTTGGTTAAACAAGAAGACAGACAATTATTACAACCGCTTACAACAACTGTTACGCCGCATGGCAGCGAATCTCTTTTTTCGAAAATCATGAAATTAACTACAACAAGTTCTGCTACGACAAGCTAATAAAGCTTAAAAACATTATGAGTAATAGCTTAAAAAAAAATAATTGCAATCAATCACTTCATTCCGGAGGAAGTAGTACTGCATTACTGTCTTTATTGCATTTAGCAGATTCTACTTTGCCAATAGGAAGTTTCTCTCATTCCTCGGGTCTTGAAACTTATGTACAAAAAAAACTGGTACATGATGCCATAACTACAAAAGCTTTTGTAGTTCAAATGCTGCAACATAACATACATTATACCGATGCGTCCATTGCTTCATTAAGCTATCAAATTGCACTTGAGCAAGATATATATGCATTGGTTGAGTTAGACCAATTATGCACGGCAACTAAACTTCCAAAAGAAATGCGGCAAGCAAGCAATAAACTTGGTTTAAGGCTAATCAAACTTTTTCAACCATTGTACAAAGACGATTTCATCGAATCATATATGAGAACGATTAAAGCCGAAAAAACAATTGGGCATTACTGCATCGCTTTCACATTAATTGCAAAAACAATGGGCATCAGCTTAGCAGATACGTTACAAGGCTTTTATTATAATGCAGCCTCAGGATTAATTACCAATGCAGTTAAACTAGTTCCTTTAAGCCAACAAAGTGGACAAGAAATTATGTTTTCGATACAACAAACCATTAGTGAATTGGCTGCTAGTAATCTACAACCGAATACATCATTAATTGGTTGGTGCTGTGCCGGATTTGACATTAGTGCGATGCAACATGAACGGCTGTATTCGAGATTGTACATGTCTTAATTTGTTTCGCTCAATAACGATATATCAGTTGAAGAGTGCGACGCAACAAAAGTAAAATTTATAACAAGCGTTGGTTAACAAAAAAATAAACATGGAAAGAACATACATAAAAATTGGTGTAGCAGGACCTGTTGGTTCAGGTAAAACTGCTTTAATTGAAAGACTAAGTAGAGCGTTATATCCCCAATACAGTATTGGTGTAATTACTAATGATATTTATACCAAAGAAGATGCAGAGTTTTTGACCGTTAATAGTTTATTACCAAAAGAAAGAATCATTGGTGTAGAAACAGGCGGCTGTCCACATACTGCCATAAGAGAAGATGCCAGTATGAATTTAGAAGCGGTAGAAGAAATGGCCAATCGTTTTTCAGATATTCAAATTATTTTTATTGAAAGTGGTGGCGATAATTTATCTGCAACATTCAGTCCAGACTTAGCTGATGTTACCATTTTTGTCATTGATGTTGCCGAAGGCGATAAAATTCCAAGAAAAGGTGGTCCGGGCATTACCAGAAGCGATTTGTTAGTTATCAATAAAATAGATCTTGCCCCATATGTCAATGCAAGTTTAGCTATTATGGAAAGAGATGCTAGAAAAATGAGGGTTAGTAATCCTTTTGTGTTTAGTAATCTGATGACATTAGAAGGATTAGACGTCATTATAGGTTGGATTAAAAAATATGCTTTGTTGGAAGATATTGCTGAACCAAAACTATATCGCTAATTGAAAGCCTCCTTACATATTGAAGCTTTTGCAGCAAACGGAATTACGCATTTGAGTAAATGTTTTTGTTCGCCACCATTTAAAGTAATGAATATTACTGAAGACAAATCTGCTGCCGAATTATTACTGATGGTTATGAGTGCTTCACCCGGAATTTTAGATGGCGATGAATATGATATCAACATTGTGTTAGACAAAAACAGCCGTCTGCAACTGTGTACACAAGCATACCAACGATTGTTTCAGATGAAAATTGGTGCATCGCAATACATGAAAGTGACAGTTGGTGAAAAAGCTTCGTTTGTTTATTTGCCACATCCAACTGTACCACATGAAGCATCTATATATAAAGCAATTACAGAAGTTAGACTTGCAAAACATGCTACACTCATAATGGGTGAAATACTTACCTGCGGCAGAAAATTGAATGATGAAGTATTTGCTTTTAGCACCTATCAAAATATCATTCAAATATATCAAAATGACCAACTTATCATTAGAGAAAATTTGTTGATGATGCCGGCTTTAATTGAGCCAAGCGTTATTGGTCAGTTAGAAGGATATACACACCAAGCTAGTTTAATTGTCATACAACCATTTATATCCATCAATGAAACTGCCGATACAATTCATGCCCTCCTAACAGAAGAAAACGATATTGAGTTTGGTATTTCTACCACACATCATCAAGGATTAATCATTCGTATATTGGGTTATAAAGCTGCCCAATTGCATGATTGCCTGAATACTATTGCTGACATTATTAAGAGTATGACCAATGCACCAAGTCATCCAGAAAATGTATAACTATGCCAACTGATATACAACTTTTATTACCTGCCGCCGCATCAATTGCACTCTTACATACCATAGCCGGACCTGATCATTATCTTCCTTTTATTGCTTTAGCAAAAACAAGAAATTGGAGTGTGGGCAAAACTATATTTTGGGTGATTACATGTGGCTGTGGCCATGTGTGGAGTTCTGTGGTGCTAGGCTTAGGTGGTGCTGCGTTAGGTTGGAGTATATCATCTTTGCAAATAGTAGAAGGAATTAGAGGTGGAATTGCAGGCTGGGCATTGCTTGTATTTGGATTAGCATATATGATTTGGGGATTTTGGAATATTCATAAAAATAAATCGCACAAACATTTTGACGAATATGAAAACGGAGAATTATATGTATACGAACACAAACACGGTCAAGCAGTACAATCATCTGAGCGACATAAAGTAACACCTTGGGTAATGTTTTTGATTTTCTTACTTGGCCCATGCGAACCGATGATTCCACTTTTATTTTATCCTGCTGCACAAGCTTCTTGGAGTGGAATGCTTACAGTAATCATTACCTATACTATATGTACTTTAATTGCCATGATTGCTATGGTATTAATTGGCTATTACAGTATCAACATTTTCAAATCCGCTGTACTAGAAAGATTTATGCATCCATTAGGAGGAGCAGCCATATTAATTTGCGGTATTGGAATGGTGTTTATTGGTTGGTAAAAAAAACGGCACCGAAAATTAATCCGGCACCGTTTGGGTTGCTTGCTAAACCCCCAAGTTCTTATCTTAAAAATAACATTTCTCTATACTTAGGCAAACTCCAATCATCATCATTTACTAAATGTTCAAGTTTATCTACATGGTAGCGAATGTCATCAAAAAACTGTTGCTTAACATCTGTGTCATAAGCAATAGCCTTAGCTCTTGTATCAGCAATGTTATTGGCCACTTTTCTAGCTTCTACCATAGCATCTACTTTTTTATACACCGCTTGTATATGCTCACTTACTGCTTTTAAAATAGCCAATTGACTTTCATAGGCAATTGCATCTAAACCGGCTGCTTTTAACCCATTGATATTTTGTAACAACTCATTTTGATATTTTACTGCAACAGGAATGATATGATTAATCGCTAAATCACCCATTACCCTTGCTTCAATCTGTACTTTTTTAATGTACTTCTCTAATTCAATCTCATAACGGGCTTCTAATTCTGCATGGTTGTACACATTGTTATGTTCAAATAAAGCTTTAGCCTTATCTGTAATCATAGCATCTAAAGCTGCTGGTGTAGTTTTAAGATTTGGCAAACCGCGGCGTTCTGCCTCTTGGTGCCACTCTTCGCTATAACCATCTCCTTCAAATAATACTTTTTTGCTATCTACAATATATTTGCGAATAACATGCATGACAGCTACTTCTTTCTTCTCTCCTTTTTCAATTAAAGCATCCACTTCTGTTTTAAAATTCTTAAGCGTTTCGGCTACAATCACATTAAGAATAGTCATAGGATTAGCACAATTAGCCGAAGAACCAACTGCTCTAAACTCAAACTTATTACCGGTAAAAGCAAAAGGAGAAGTACGATTACGATCTGTATTATCCATCAACAATTCAGGAATAGAACGATGAATATCAAGTTTCAAAATCGCTTCGTCTTGTTCATCAAACTTATCTCCCACTCTAGCTTCTACGTCATCTAATAATTTAGCCAAATATTGTCCCACAAAAACAGAGATTATGGCTGGCGGTGCTTCATTGGCGCCTAAACGATGATCGTTAGCAGCAGATGCAATTGAAGCTCTCAGCAAATCAGCATAATCATGAACTGCCTTAATGGTATTCACAAAAAAGGTAAGAAACATTAAATTATTTTTCGGCGTTTTACCCGGTGCTAATAAGTTAACACCAGTGTCTGTTGCCATGCTCCAGTTATTGTGCTTACCATTTCCGTTAATACCTGCAAATGGTTTTTCGTGTTGCAATACCCTTAGTTTATGACGCTTGGCCACTCGGCTCATCACATCCATTAACAAAGTATTATGATCAACTGCAATATTTACTTCTTCAAAAATGGGGGCACACTCAAATTGTGCAGGTGCTACTTCGTTATGACGAGTTCTTAACGGAATACCTAACTTATAACTTTCAGTTTCGAAATCTCTCATAAAGGCATAGACCCTTTCCGGAATCGATCCAAAATAATGGTCTTCTAATTGCTGCCCTTTAGCCGGAGCTGCGCCAAACACGGTTCTACCGCATTGCACTAAATCTGGCCTGGCATTGGCTAATGCTTCATCAATTACAAAATATTCTTGTTCCCAGCCTAAAGTGGCAGTTACTTTGGTTACATTTTTATCAAAAAAATGACATACATCTACAGCCGCTTTGTTTAGAGATTCTAATGCCTTTAATAATGGAGCTTTGTAATCTAATGATTCTCCTGTGTACGAAATAAATATAGTTGGAATACATAATGTTTTTCCTTGCCCTATTTCTATGATGAATGCCGGAGAGGAAGGATCCCAAGCGGTATATCCTCTAGCTTCGAAAGTGGCTCTTAGTCCACCATTGGGGAATGAAGATGCATCCGGCTCTTGTTGAATCAACGCCGCACCATCAAACTCTTCAATGGCGGTTCCATCACTTTTTAATGTAAAAAAAGAATCATGTTTTTCTGCCGTTGTACCTGTTAATGGCTGAAACCAATGTGTAAAGTGTGTAACACCTTTACTCTCAGCCCAAGCTCTGAGCCCACTGGCAATTTGACTAGCAACTGCTCTATCAATCTTTTTTCCGCCTTTGATGCTGCCTACTAAACTTTTATAGGCTTCATCGCTTAAAAATTCACGAGCAGTTTTTAAAGTAAAAACATGCTCACCAAAAATAGCAGTCACTTTACTACTACTTGGCACTTTTACCTCTTCTGTTTGACCGGTAAGATTTGTAATTGCTTGAAATCTCAACATAACAATCTATTGTTTTTATGTTATAAAATATACGAACCAGATTTGTCTTGTATAACATTTGCCTGATGAGAAACCCATCAGGCAAATGAAAATGTGTTAAAAACCGGCTGGTATATTATCTACTCTAATATTAGAATTTATAAACCCCAGCTAGTATAAAAGATGCAGCAGATTTTGTTGCCGCACCGGATGATTTTGAAAACACCGGATTGCTGGCATTATCAATCCTTATTTCAGGAATGATGGTTAAGTTGCTTACTTTGAAATTGGCAGATAATGTGGAAGAGAAAACTGTTCCACTACCAAGTCCTACAGCTGTCAACTCTTTTTTATCGCTAAACAATTCATTTCTGAATGTTAATCCGAAAGTAGAAGTTGGATCATAATTGAGATATAGTGCAGAACCATACCAACTTTGAGCATCTTCCCACTTCTTATTTACTTGAGCAGCAACAAACTGTGCAGTTCCGTTGTAACCAATCGAAAATTTATCAGCAACAGCATAAGTAAGTACAACATCTGCTTGATTTAATCTGCCGGTATCTGATGTTTTACCACCTTGATAATTGACATACAGTTTTAATTTATCATCGCTAGATGCAGTTGCAAACTGTGCAATAGCAAATTTCTTAGCACCGGAAGCTGACTTTAAATCGGTTGGATTAGCAATACCCACCATTAAAGCACTTTTTTTGCCTACAGCAAATTCTGCTTTTACCCCTGTGTGAAAGAACGGTCCGTAAGAGAACATATACGACATGCTATAATTACGATTACCAAAGGCATCTACTAATTCATAACCAACATGCGTTGCCCAACTTCCGGCAGTTAATTTTACGCCATTAGCTATAGCATATGAAATGTACAATTGCTTGATAGCCAACATTGTATTTGCATCATTATAAGAAAACTCTTCTGCCCTACGGCCAAAACCTAAATCTGCTACCATCGACACTTTTCCGGCTGAATGTTCTGCTTTTAAAGACGCCATACCCAACTCAAAAGAGTTATGAGAATTGGTAAAACTGGTTTTGTTGTTTCCTACTGTCTTATTAAAATCATACTTATAATATACATCGGCAGAGCCGGATAAAGTAAAAGTTGATTTAGCTGTTGAATCTTGTGCATTTACGCTTACAATAGCTGACATGGCAACTAATGTTGCTGAAATTTTCTTTAACATTGCAATGGATTTTTTTAGTTAATAATGAAAAGGTGTAGCATTCGGCTAATGGTTCAGATTAGCTGAAATAAATGCTATGCCTTTTCTACTTCTTGAAGTTCACCGTTTTGATTTGCTACCAATAAAGTGCCCTGTAAATATTTTTCATTATGCTGACTAGCATCTAAGCCAATTTCTTCGTCGGCAGAGCTAACTCGAATTGGTAGAATAAAATTGATGAATTTGAAGATGGCAAATGATACCGCAAAACTGTACAATACCACTATACCAAGACCTTTTAATTGGGTAATAAAGAATTCTACATTACCATAAAACAGACCATCATTACCAGCACCATTAACGGTTTTGGTAGCGAAAATACCTGTCATCAACATACCTACCATACCACCAATACCATGGCAAGGAAATACGTCTAATGTATCATCCAATGAAGATTTTTGCTTGTAATAAACAGCAATATTTGAAACGATTGCTGCAATGACACCTACAAAAATACTTTGCGGTATGGCCACAAAACCAGCAGCAGGTGTAATAGCAACTAAACCTACTACCGCACCAATACAAAAACCAAGTACGGAAGGTTTTTTGCCACGCAGCACATCAAAGAACATCCATGACAAACCGGCGGCAGCAGCAGCAGTGTTGGTAGTAGCAAATGCTGAAACAGATAAGGCGTTTGCACCCAATGCAGAGCCTGCATTAAAACCAAACCAACCAAACCATAGTAAACCGGTACCGATTAATACATATGGTATATTGGCAGGTGGAATTTCTTTTTGATCAATATGGGTTTGACGACGCTTTAAAACAATAGCTCCGGCTAATGCGGCACAACCGGCAGAAATATGTACCACTGTACCTCCTGCAAAGTCTAACACACCCATTTTGAACAAAAATCCTTCAGGATGCCATGTCCAATGAGCAATGGGAGCATATACTAATAAACTAAATAATACGATAAATAAAGTGTATGCACTGAACTTGATACGTTCAGCCACCGCTCCTACAACAAGACCAGGAGTAATGATGGCGAACATCAATTGAAATAACGCAAATAATGCCAAAGGAATGGTTGGCGCTAAACTCCAAGGGCCACTCGACATTACACCTTTAAAAAACAAATGGGTCGAGGGACTTCCTATAAAACCACCTACACTTTCACCAAAGCAAAGGCTATAACCTACCGTTACCCAAAGAATACTAACGATACCTGCAGCTACCACACTTTTCATCATGGTTGACAATACATTCTTACGATGCACCATACCACCATAAAAGAATGCTAAGCCGGGAGTCATTAAGAACACCAAAGCGGTGGCAACAATGATCCAACCAATATCGGCGGCATTATACACTTTGGCTGCATCATCAAAAGTGGTGACTGATGGCACAAATAAGGCCGCAATTGCGATTGCAGCCAGCACAAGGAAAGGGACTAAGTTTCTCGGAGTGAATTTGATCATAGTTGGTTGCTTTTTGTATTACAATTAATAAAATAACTAATTATTGATTACAATTTATCAAAAAAGTAACCCACTTTTTACATTTTTATATACATATATTTTATTGTTATTTTTATATTTAAATTAGATTAAAAACAAAGCAAACGAGCTTTATTGTTTGATTATCAGTTATTTATGAAACAATTTAATGAGAAATTATTTTGAATTATAGCCTCTTTTATAATATTACGATACAATTAATGTATTTATTTTTGGGAAAATGCATTGATTTTATTCAGCCAAATTCCCTGAATATATACATAGAATTAATTACAATACAAAGACTAAATCAAGCGATTAAAACTTGATATTCCATGTCACAGATGGAATAATGGGGAATAAAGAGACCTGTTTTGCTTCAATCTGTTGTGTACCGGACTGATTATCAAGGCTTTGATCAAAATAGATAAAGTAAGGGTTTAGCCTGCTATATACATTATAGATACTAAACACCCAATTACTCTTATATTTTCGAGGTTTTTTGTAGTTTGGCGTATAGGTGGCAGCAATATCTACCCGATGGTATGGGTTTAGTCGGTAAGAATTGATTCTACCGAATTCTTGTGTTAATACACCACCAACAAAGTAAAATCGTTCGGGTACGGTGGTGGCATTACCTGTTCCATAAACAAATACAGATGAAAATTTCCACCTATTGTTGAGTGTGTACATGCCTACAATAGACATATCGTGGCGACGATCAAATTTGCTCGGATATTTCAGCCCATCATTCAAATCAGGAAATTTTCGCCAAGTCCAACTCAGCGTATAACCAATCCAACCTGTAAACCGACCCTTTACCTTATTTATAAAGAACTCAGCACCATAACTCCATCCTTTTCCAAATACAAATTCTTCCTCCGGATCTTTTAATGAGGGTGTATAACCTTCACGGTATTCTATTTGGTTTTGCATGTCTTTATAATAGACTTCCACCGAAGTTTCAAACATATTATTCGCAAAATTCTTAAAGAAACCGGCTGCATATTGCCAACTAATCTGCGGTTGCACCCTAAATGTGCTTGGCACCCACAGATCGGTAGGTAAGGTTGATCCAGCATTACTTACTAAATGAATGTATTGGAGATTTCGGGTTACAGCTGCTTTAAAAGAGGTATTATCATCAATAGCATAACGAAGTGTAGCTCTTGGCTCCCACCCGCCGTAGGCTTTAACGGGTTTTCCACTACCATAATAAATACTGTCAATTTTATTGCCGTTAGCATCTGTGATATACCTTGTGTATCTGCCCACTTGAATAAAACTACTGTAACGAATGCCATAATTCAGCTTTAGTTTGGAATTAATCTCCCAGTCATCTTGCAAATAAATGGCTAACTCATTGGCATACTTTTTATTGGAATTATTGGGTGCAAACACAGTTGTGTCTTGCTGTCCACTTAAAATATTAGGCAAAAATGTGTGGAAGGTATAGGCTGCGCCGAATTTTATTTTATGTTCCGGAACCGGATAAAAATCTAAATCGTATTTGGCGTTTATATCTCTAATACCAGAGGATAATTTCAATTGAAAATCATTTTGTCTGGCATTGAAAGCAAAATTGTAATCATTGTATACCAATGTAGCGTTAGAGAACAATTTGTTGTTGAAGATATGATTCCATCTTAGCGTTGCCGTAGCATTTCCCCAAGGCACATTCGTTGAAAATGAACGTTTTGAATTATTGAAATCAAATACATCTTTACCAAAATAACCACTTAAGTAAAGTCTGTCTTTTTCAGAAATTTTATAGTTGATTTTGGCATTCAAATCATAGAAATAATAGCCGGAGCCGTAAAAGCTATTGTCTTCTTTGATAAATGGTTTTACCAAAGCATCAACATAGGTTCTTCTAGCCGAAACCATGAACGAAGCTTTATCTTTTTTAACAGGACCTTGGATAGAAAATCTCGAAGCAATCAAGCCAATACCTGCATCAACCTCTGTTTTATTCATATTACCCTCTTTCATGGTAACATCAACCACAGAAGACAATCTGCTACCATATTGTGCCGGCATTCCCCCTTTTATCAGAGACACATTTTTGATGGCATCGGCATTGAAAACAGAGAAAAAACCGAATAAATGCCCTGTATTGTAGACCACTGCATCATCTAACAAAATTAAATTTTGATCGGGACCACCACCTCTTACATAAAAACCGGCATTGCCCTCTCCTGCATTTCTTACTCCAGGCAACAGCTGCAAGGTTTTTAAAATATCTACTTCACCTAAAAATGAAGGCAGGGCTTTAGCTGTGGCTACACTCAAATCAATTTTGCCCATTTGAGCGGCCTTAATATTGTTTTCTCTTTTTCTGCTGGTTACCACTACATTATTTTCGACTAATACTTTTGGGGCAAGCAGTATGTTGAGTTGTTTATTTTTTGTAAGATCAATGGAAATGGTGGCAGAAGTATAACCAACAAAACTAACCACAACGGTATAAGTAGCCGGTTTTAAGCTGATAGAATAAAAGCCATATTGATTGGTAGAAATACCTTTATCGGTTCCTTTAATAGCAATATTGGCTCCAATCAATGTTTCGCTGCTCAGAGAATCTTTTACATAGCCACTTAAAGTAACCCTATCTTGAGCCAATGCCAGTAAGCTACAACCCAATCCTATAATCAGTACAATCAGTTTATTCATAATAAAGCGTCAGTGAAATAACACAAAAAAACCTCCGGGGTTTTAACATCCCGAAGGTTTATCAATAAATTATCAAATTATTGCTTACTAAAATCCAAAGAATCTTTTGCTTCGCCACAACTCAGCATTTTTATACCAAAATAGGGGTTTTTAATGCTAGCAGTATTGTTCAACCAATTAGCACCGGCATTATCAAAAGCCATAGGACAATGTAATTGGTACACTTTTTCTTTATTGTAACGTACCACTCGTATTAATTCAAACATGCTTTCACTAATGGTAGAAAATGATTTTCTACGTTCTTCTATATTTTTTTCAGCTATTATCGCCGCTATATCTGCACTAATGGCTTGTTTGTAGCTGTCGGCAGTGATTACAATAGCAGAATCGGCTTGCATTAACGCAAGGTTCAAACTATCGGCGTTGTTTTTCAATAACCCAGCAGATTTGGTGATTAACGTATCGTTACTCAACACAAAAGCGTCTTTTAAGTGATAATAATTGGTTAGCAATTGGGCAAATGCAGTAGTAAAGGCTGCAGAATTAGCACCTTGTGATAAAGCTGTCGCTTTTTCTCCGGCTTCAGGTTTATCACTACTTCCACAAGCTGTTGCAAACATCACCATAACGATAACAAACATCTTTTTCATCAAAAAAAATTTGATGCAAAGTTAAGCAAATTGATTTGCGGTTGCTTTACAATACTTTTGCACCGCTTTATACAGATATTATGTTGATAGGATTACAAAATGTTACGTTCGAATTTGGGGCTAGAGTGATTGTTGAAGATGCTACATGGCATATTAACCCCGGAGAAAGAATTGGTTTGATTGGATACAATGGTACCGGAAAATCTACTTTATTGAAGGTATTGGTAGGCGAATACCTGCCTGCAAAAGGAACGGTAGAAAAAAGTAGAGAGACTACTATTGGTTATTTGCACCAAGATTTGTTGAGTTTTGATACCAACGATTCTATTACCGAAGTGGCATTGGGTGCATTTGAACGAATTCGTCAACTAGAAAAAGAAATCGAAACGTTGGGCCATCAGCTCGAACAAAATAGTGAAGACGAAGCCTTATTGATTCGTTATACCGATGCTTTACATGAATTGGATGTGTTAGACGGTTATAATATTCACCACAAGGCAGAAGAAGTACTGCATGGTTTAGGTTTTGAAACCAAAGATTTAAACCGCCCCTACAAAGAGTTTAGTGGTGGTTGGCGCATGAGGGTTTTGTTGGCTAAAATGATTTTACAGCAGCCTGATGTATTGTTGTTGGATGAACCTACGAACCACTTAGACTTACCTTCCATCGAATGGTTAGAAAAATATTTGCTGAACTACAAAGGCAGTGTGGTGATTGTAAGCCACGATAAATTCTTCCTGAATCGAATGGTAAATAAGATTGTTGAGTTGTATCAACAAGAATTACATATTTACACCGGCAATTACGAATATTACGAAAGAGAAAAAGCGATTCGGATTGATATGCAGCAGAAGGCATATGAAAATCAGCAAGATTATATTCGCCAACAAGAACGATTTGTAGAACGGTTTAAAGCAAAAGCTAGTAAAGCAGCGCAAGCTCAAAGTATAGTAAAACGTTTAGATAAAATTGAGCGTATTGAAAGTGTAGAACTACAAAGACCTAATATCCGCATTAATTTTCAGGTTGATAAAGTACCGGGTAGAATTTTGGTGACGCTAAAACATATCAGCAAAAATTTTGGTGATTTACAGATTGTAAAAGAGACTTCAGCTGAAATTGACCGCGGAGATAAAATTGCATTAATTGGTGCTAACGGTAAAGGAAAATCTACCGTTTTAAGAATGATTGCCGGTACAGAACCCTTTTCAGAAGGAGAAAGGGTTTGGGGTCATAACGTACAAGAAAGTTTTTATGCACAGCATCAATTAGAAGCACTGAATATCAACAATACTATTCTGGATGAAATGAAGGAATGTGGCAGCCAAAAAACAGATTTGGAACTGAGGGCTTTGTTAGGTTGCTTCTTGTTTAGTGGAGATGATACTGATAAAAAAATCAGAGTACTAAGTGGTGGCGAAAAAGCTAGGGTTGCATTGGCAAAAACCATCGTAAGTAAAGCTAATTTCTTGATTCTGGATGAACCTACCAACCACTTAGATATGCACTCGGTTGAATTATTGGCTGATGCGTTGAATAAGTATGAAGGAAGTTTAATTTTAGTAAGTCACGACCGATATTTTATCTCTAAAACAGCCAATAAAATCTGGCAAATTGTTGACCATGAGATAAAAGAATTTAAAGGCACATATGATGAATGGGTAGCATGGGAAGAACGTATGGCCAAACAAGCTAAAGCAGACAATACAAACAAAGAAGAAGCTAAGCCGGTTGTGGCTGAAAAGAAGCCGGAGCCGGTGGTGGCACCAAAAGTTCAAACCAATCAACCCATTAATAGAGAACAGCAAAAAGAATTACAAAAGTTACAACGAAAGTTGAGTAACGTAGAAATAGAATTAAATAAAGCATCAGCAGAGATGCAACGCATAGAAGCTGAATTGGGCAATCCGGATAACTACAGTAACAAAGACAAGTTCACTGCTTTAGAAAAAGCATATGCTGATGCAAAGGCCAAGCATCAACAACTGAATGCAGCATATGAAAATGCGTTTGAACAAGTGGTTGAGATGGAATCTAAATTGTAATTGTTATGGTAGTCAATCAACAATAAACAAAACGCAACCCGATTTGCTGTAAGAGCGGTGTGCAGCACTATTATCACCAACGGTGTACAACATGCCTTTTTCTAGTAAATGTTTTTGCCCGTTTTGCAATTCGGTTTCCATACTTCCTTCTACACAAAAAATGATATGCCCTTTATTACACCAATGATCGGCTAAGTAACCGGCAGAATAAGTGACTAATCGAATTCTGACATTTCCTCGATGGATGGTTTTCCATTCAGCATAACCAGTTTCGCCTGCATGAATGTCAGCAGCTATAGTTGCAAAATCTGAAATTGAAAAAGGGAAAGCAGGAATTTCCATAAGCTCATCATTAAGCGAAAAAATTACTGGTGTTGAATAACGTAAATAACGCTACTGCATTTGCTTTTATCGAAATAACAGGGCAGGTTGGAATAAAAACCAATCCAAGCTGCTTTTAGCATACTAAATACACTTAACCGCTGGTGTTTATATTTTTCACTTAGCAAACTCACATAGTAACTATCAAACCACATCGGTTCTTTGTACACTAATTTACAACCCATTCTGTTTACCAATTGCTCCATACTCTGTGGTGAAAAATGGTATAAGTGACGGGGTACATCATAAGCTGCCCAATAATTACCATATAATTTGGCATCATAACTGGTATAGTTTGGTACACCAATTAATACATGTCCGCCGGGCTTGAGCAATCGCTTAAATATGTCAAAATAACTGTCTAATTCATGTACATGTTCAAGCACATGCCATAGCGTAATTACATCGAACTGCCCTGGTTCTAATTGTTCAAGTTGATCAATAGGCAGCAAGGATAGTCCATTACTTTTTAGAGCCACATCACGGGCTTCAGCATCTGGCTCTAATCCGGTTACCTTCCAACTCTTTTGTTGCATATACTGCAAAAAGTAGCCGGTACCAGCACCAACGTCTAATAAGTGACCACTAGTTTTTTTTGTTATCTGATGAATAAATTTCTTCTTCTCTCCTAGCGTATAATTTCTAACTATATGATATAGCCGGTTGATGATTCCCTTTTTTGAATCGGTATGAGACACATACGCTTCCGCTTTATAGTAAGGAGCAATGCCTGTTGCATCAGGTACATGTTGGGTAAATCTTCCGGTACATTGACTACACTCCCAAATTTCAAAATGTTCGTGACTCACAGTAAAATCTTCGCAAAGCAATACTTTACTAATTAATGTACTTTTACAACAAGGGCATTCTTTACGGGTAATTAAGGCTGACATGGGTACAAAGAAACTAAAGTTTCAGTTAAAAATACCTTTGTTTGGGTACTTCAGTTATATTGTATTCTTAGTTTCTTTACCTTACTAACCCAAAGCATGGCAATGATGATAAAAAGGATTAAAAGTACATTTCAAAAAATTGGTTTTTACCTGCCTTTTACATTTTACTTTCTTCTTTTTGTTGCCGGTTGTGCATTAGCATTAACGTGGATAGATGCCAAACAAGCACAGCCTGACACTTCATTTTCAGATATTTTAGATGTATTACTTAAAGTGGCAATGGTTTTTGGCACTGCATTTCTGACACTCGGCTTTATGAGTGCACTCATTAGTTATGGTTTTTTACTTTGGCAAAAGAAAAAAGGTAATATCTCCTTTGCCGTTGCAACAAACTTGCTCGAAGCTGATATTAAAAACAAGCAGGTGGTTGAAATTAAACTTCATCCCATTTTAAAACCTTTGCTCGGTTTTGTAAAAATGCGTTTGCAATACGATGACACCCATTATTCTCAAAAATTTTCTATCGTAGAAAAAAAACAACGTTGGTGGCTACATAGTAGCATTGAAGGAACGTATTATTGGCCGGTTCCAAGCGTAAAAGAATACCATATCAGCAAAGCCATTATTTATTTTGAAGATTTGTTTCAGTTTTTTTCATTTGCTATTTCAATTGAAACAAATAATCGATTTATAAAAGCACCGGATAACATTGGTTTAAGTGCCATTAAATCGATGCCGAGAAAAACAGAAGAATCAAACATCAAGATTGATGATATGCGTAAGGTAGAAGGCGAATACCTGAATTATAAAAACTTTGAAGACAATGATGATGTTAGAAGAATAGTATGGAAAGTATATGCCAGAAACAAAGAGTTAGTGGTGCGTACTCCCGAAACCATGGACCCATATGCCTCACATTTGTACATGTATGCTTCGTTTCATAGTATTTTTGCAATACAAGGAAATGATGTTGCTGAAATTCCCTTTCTTAATTATTACAAAAATTATATCTGGTCTGTGTACCAACAATTAGGTAAACAACAATACGAAGTAAAGTTTATTCCGGATCAAGACTCAACTATTCCCGCTGTAGCAGATTCGGTATTACAAGTAAAAAATAGCATCAGCACTTCAAATTGGCATTCCCAAAAAGACATCACTAATTATTGCAAACCAAATGATGCTTCGATTCTCATCATTTCATCTTTTTCTGATGTTCATCAAGTAGAAAATTTATTGAATATTGCAGGCAATAGCATTACCATCATTTTTGTAAAATTGTCCAATTGTTTACAAAAACAAAAAATTACCGATTGGATGCAATGGATTTTTACAGAACAAGAAAAAGATGCTACAGAACGCTATAAAACGGGTTGGAGTTTATCTCCACTCAGAATAAAAGTGAACGAAAACGAAAAGCAATTGCAACAGTTATTAAACAAATATCAATACCCGGTTTTTGCATAATTAAAATAATGGCATGGCGTTAGGACGAGTTTTTTCTACCAAAAAAGTAATAACACAATTGTTGTTATTAGCAATACCAACCATATTGCTAGCGGCTTATTTATTGTGGACCGCAAATAATTACATCAACGTATTAGAAAACCAATGGATGAAACAAAGCGCCTATTTTGCCGGTGGTTTGGTGATGTCGTTTTTGTTTTTCAGTTACCGCTTTCGATTTATTACTTCAACAGCATTATTGGGAGCCGGACTTTGGATGCTCTATTTTTTTGTAAGCAGAACAGTTGTGGGTGAATTTGATACCATCTGGGCAGTTAATCAAGTCATCATCTTTAACACTTTAGTTACCACCGGTTGGATTTGCGGATTTGGATTATCTCGTTCTAGATACTTCACCATTTTTTGGTCGGTATTTTTATTGGCTGTTCAAGTAGTTGCGGTAAGCAAAACAGCCGACATCTATGCAGGAGCATTAATCAAAGCAATAGCACCTGTTTTATTGTATACCTTCTATATTATTTATACAACAGAACTCATTCGAAATATTAATGAAGATGAAAAACGTTTCAGTTTTGTAGTCTTTAGCCGAATGGGTGGATTCTTCAGCTTTGGTACACTACTATTAATCATCATTCTACTTTTCTTCAAAAAAGATTTCAAAGCCATTGAACAAGAATGGGGCGGCGGGCAAGGTCAATATGACGATAAAAACAAAGGCAAAGAAAGCATGACCAAACAGAACAAAGATGGCAGCATGCAAAACAAAGACCAAACGCAACTTACAGGGTCTTTATCAAAAGGAAATAAACTGGTTTTTGTAGCTAAACTTGATAACTATTTTGAAGACGGAAAAACCCCTAATCCACTCTATTTTACTGCTCACTACTATACAAAATTTGACACGGTAACACAAACATTCGAGATCGATAGTTTGATGCCAAATAACGATTTATTTCGGCCCGATCCTTCTCAAATACCACTGTATTTTGCCAAAACCGATTCTTCTGTTATCCGAAACACAAAAGCCACTTTACGCAGAAAAGTTGTTACGGCAGATGTATACAAAGTATTGCTTTCTCCTAAAGAATATATTGCGCCGTCCACAGCATTTTTTTGTCAGCCTATTGCGGTAGAAAATGAAAATAAAGATCAATACAAAAGTGCCTATCGTGCTAAAATGTGGGTGAGTGATTTGAACAGTGCTTATTTTGTTTATAATCCTGCCGGCAATATGATGTTGGATTTATTTCAACAAAATCGTTTTGATGAATTACGTAAAGTCAACAATTTTACCGGCATAGAGAAAAAGTTCATGAACTATTATACGTTCATGCCTGGCAATAGTGACTATAATCGATTGAGATTTTTAGCCGATAGTATTACCAGAAACGCTAAAGCACCAATAGATAAAATTATTGCGATAAGAGATTATTTTTTATCGAAAGATGAAAATGGACAACCCTTATTTAAATACAGTGATAACCCCGGCATACCGGGATTGCCAAGTGCTAACAAACTCAATTATTTTTTAACTGAAAATAGAAAAGGGTACTGCGCCTATTTCGCCGGTGCTACTTTATTCATGTTGCGGTCCTTAGGCATACCATCGAGAGTTGCTGCGGGTTTTTTAACGGTAGATAGAAGCAATAAAAACCCGGGCTGGTATTGGTTTTATGAAGATCAAGCACATGCTTGGGTACAAGTTTATTTTCCGGGTTATGGTTGGATAGATTTTGATACCACCGTTCCTGATGCTGAAACACAGGAGTCGCCGCAACCCGACCAAACACCACCCATGAACACCCAACAGGCTTATTTTGTAGCCAATGGTAAAGTGGTAAAGATTGATACTGTAACTAAGAAGATGACAGTTTCAGTAAAAGAAATATTATACCACGATAAACCATTTTCATCGGAAAAAACAGTTGATATGCCGATGGATATTTCTATTGCCACAGTGATGAAAGATACCGGAAGCGTACCAATGAGTAGCATCAAACCCGGCATGGAAGTATCTGCTATTTCATATGCTGAAGCCTATAAAAAACTACCGCCAAAAGACAGTGATAACTTTACTACGTTGTTACTGCAATCACCCAACCCCGCCCCTATTGACCAAGTGAAAATAATGGACAAGGATAAGCAGCAAGAAAATGCTTACGATAAAAAAACAGACAACACACCAACTAACTGGTGGAAAGTACTCTGGCTAACTTTGTCCATTATTGCAAGCTTTATGCTGCTCTTATTCAGCAGCCCATGGCTCATTTGGAAGTATTATAACGCAAAAGCTACAACAGCAAATGATAGTACAATAAAAGCTTATCGTATACATACTGCCATCAACTATTACCTCAACCAAATGGGCTTTGACAGAACGAATAAAAGCCCAGCAACATTTGCTCAAGCAATAGATATGCAATTTGGCACCAGTTTACATCCTTTCAGTATGGTGTATCAAAAACTAAAATACAGCACTCAAACTTTAAGCGAAAAGGAGCAACAAATGGTGAATACAGTGTATGCTGACTTTATCAATAAAGTTCCGAAACAAATAAAATTCGGCACCAGATTCAACCAATTTTTAAACATATACCAGACCATCTATTTCTTTACACAACCAAAAAATAGTTAAGCATGGAACACCAGATACAGATTGACCAGGCATTAGAAAACGTACAGAAATTAGTAGATAATATTGAGAAAGTGATTCGTGGCAAACGAAATCAAATTAAGTTTATCCTTACTGCATTATTAGCAAAGGGGCATATCCTAATGGAAGACAATCCCGGTACCGGAAAAACAGTAATGGCAAAAACTTTGGCACAAAGTATTGCAGGTCGCACAAATGATAAAGGCGTAAATTTTAAACGTATTCAATTTACGCCGGATTTGTTGCCAATGGACTTGATTGGTTCTCATATTTTTGATGATGTAAAAAAAGAGTTCATCTTCAAAAAAGGACCACTGTTTTGTAATGTGTTATTAGCAGATGAAATTAACCGAGCTTCTCCAAAAGTACAATCTGCTTTATTGGAGTGTATGGCGGAGAATCAAATTACGATGGGAGAAACAACCTATCAATTAGAGCAATTATTTTTCACTATCGCTACACAAAATCCGGTGGAAATGGAAGGTACCTATCCGCTTCCTGCAGCACAATTGGATCGTTTCTACATTAAAATCATTTTTGGATATGTTGATGAAGAAACGGAATTAGAAATCTACAAAGACTACCTCGGCATACAAAATAATTTGAACCATATTGAGCAAGTGTTGAGTATGGAAGAAATTTTGTTTTTACAGGCAGAAACAGAGAAAGTACATATTCATGAAGAAATCATTAAAGCGGTACGAAACATTATTTGGGGAACGAGAAAGCATAGCGACATTGTTTTAGGTGCGTCTACCAGAAGTGGTATCACATTTTTAAAATGTTTGAAAGCTTATGCATTGGTGAATGGCAGAACATTTGTTACGGAAGATGATGTAAATGACATTACGCAAGCCGTGTTAGGCCATCGTTTAATTTTTAGAAATAGAGATGCAAAAGAAAAGGCATTGGCCAGTATTCTGAATGCAGAAATGGAAAGATTGAATAAATTAAAGTTGCATCACTAATTTGATACAAGTAATTATGCCTTATTCAAGGTTTTTATATCATAGACAGAAGCAAATATGCATTGGTATTATAGCATTATTTATAGTGCTATTCAATAATACCATAACTACTGCACAAAATGCAGCCAATCGTTACGAAATAGATGCGAAGCGAATTGGTGTGATGCCAACAGACAAAGATGCACTACCTCGTAGCCGAGAATTTATTCGTTTAGATAGTACTTATTACGTCGGTCATATGTACGAAGGCATGTACAAGTGGGACAGAAGTGCAGATTATGCCGGATTTAAAAACGCTACTACCCCATTAAGAAAAGCATTTAAATTGATTCAGAAAGATTTTGGAAAAAATCTTAAATCGATTTACGCAGCTCCTGAAAACTATATGCAATATGTAAATCGTTATAGCGATTTTTTACAAATTGCTAACGCTTTAAGAGAATGTTATGGCAATATTGAAATGAGTGATTCTGTGATGTGGGTATTAGATCAATGTGATACCTATCAATTCAAAAAAGAGCATTTATATACTTCATCTTTAAAGGCTTGGACATATCATAGAGATCGTTTTTTTACATCGGCTAAGTTTAAGTTTTTAAAAAATTCGGTAGCTGAAAATGAAAAAATGGCTTTTGGGTATTGTTATCATGCCTTGTATTTGATTCAAAAAAATAAAGTTGCCAACGATGTTTGGTTTGGTCCTACACAATCAGAAACCGACAAACAAAACGTTTATCACTATTTAGCTTTATTGCATTGTTACAATAAGAATTATGATAGCAGCACCTACTACTATGAAAAGATGCGTAACTATGGCCAAATATCTTGGACCAACTACGGCAGCATGCAACACGAAGTAGGCAATATTGCCAATTCGATTGGTTACTTTTTGCAAGACAAGTATAAAAGTTATCAGCACTTTTTAAGAGAACCCTACTACTATGTTCCGGAATTGTACATCTACACCGGTAAAACAAAAGAGTCGTTAGCATTAGCAAGAGAGGCAGTAACATTTTCTAAATCATCTCCTGGTTTTGGTTGGTACAATATTGCCATGGGCAGGGCTTTTTTATACGATAATCAATTAGACAGCAGTGCCTTCGTTTTGAAAAAAGCAATGAACTTTAAAGAACTGCATATTGGTACTACGCTAACGCAAAGTCAGTATGAGTTTACCATAAACCTCTTACAACTTCAAGTTATTGAACGAAAAATGGCGCAAGTAAAATTTGTGAATGATGGCTGGTGGTACTCTCCTAGTGCATTGTATCAATTAGCAGCATTACGGTTAGAAAAAATGAGTATTCAATATGTATTGATGAATCAGTTGGCGAATAATCCTGAACGAGAAAGAATTGTGTACGATTTATTTTGTGCAGAGAGCACTATTACTTTTGATGAAGCATTATATCTACTCAAAGATTTAAGTCCGGCATATTTCCAAAAGAAATATAAACAATACATTCAAACCGATACCCGACCAAATGTGCAACGCTATTTTAAATTAGCAGCAGCTAAATTTAAATGGGAAAGTGGCGATGAAAAAGCAGCACTTAAAGATTATGAAACCCTATTAAAAGAAACTACACTAGATACTGCAAACGAAAAATTGTTTTTAGGTAGATTGTATGAAGGACTTTGTAAGGGTTATAGAGAAACAGACGATACTGAAAACTATCAGTTTTATTGTAATACATTGTTGGGGTATTATCCGCAGTTGATTCCGGTATCTGGTTTAAAACTCAACATCAACTTAAGTATTACAGGAGCAAATGATGATAAGATAGATGATATTATAGACGACATTAAAGATGCCAGCATTAAATGGACAACTAAAAACCAAAGCGGTATTCCAATCGCAAAAATCAAGTTCACAAAAAAAGGAAATCAATATGAAGCCATACTTGATTTATCAACAGCCGATGGGAAAACAGTAGTCAGCAATCAAAAAATCATCTTTCATCCAAACTCTAAAGATGTTGGCAAAGAAATGGTATTGCGATTGTTTGGCAAAGGCGGAAATATGGTATTGTAATTATCTTAATCTAGCTCTGCCCGGTAAATCTTCTATGCCTTTGCCCCAAGTTTTAGATGGCTTTGGCCCCATCTGCAATTCCAATACGCCACCTTCCATAATATCTTTATGAAAAATGGAAGAACGAGTATACAATTCTCCATTCAACCTTGCACTTTGAATGTATATGTTTTGATTACTTAAACCTGTGGCAACTACTCTAAACACTTTTCCTTCGGGTAAAACAAATACCGACTCTTCGGTCAACGGACTTCCAAGTACATACTCACCACTTGCTGGATTTACAGGATAGAATCCTAAAGCACTAAATACATACCAAGCACTCATCTGTCCACAATCTTCATTACCACTTAAGCCATCCGGTTTATTGGTATACAATTCAGCCATTATCTTTCTCACTCTTTCAGCAGTCTTTTCAGGTTTACCTGCATAGTTGTAGAGATATGCAATATGATGACTCGGTTCATTACCATGAGCATATTGCCCAATCAATCCGCTAATATCAGGCGATTTATTATCGCCTTTAATTTCTGAACTGATGGTGAATAACGAATCTAATTTTTTCTCAAATCTTGAAGAACCGCCTAGATAATTAATCAACCCAAAAGGATCTTGTGGCACAAACCAACTATGCTGCCAAGCATTACCTTCTGTGTAAGCCGCTTTGTTTTCATCATGCTCAGAATAAAAAGGATCAAAAGGTTCTACCCAATTACCCTTGCTATCTTTTGGTCTAGCAAAACCTCTTTTGCGATCAAACACATTTCTCCAGTAAGCACCCCGTTTCATAAATTCTCTATAATCTGCATTAAAGCCTAATTTTTTGGCTACTTGTGCAATACACCAATCATCAAACGCATATTCTAATGTAATGGTAACACTACTGCCTTTTAAATCTTGCGGCACATAACCATATTGACGGTACAAATCTGTACCTCTAATATTTTGTGTAGCACTAGCTTTCATGGCAACATAAGCTTTGTTGTAATCAAAACCCTTTATGCCTTTCATGATGGCATCGGTAATAACAGGTATGGCGTGATAACCCGTCATTGTATTGGTTTCATTGAATTGCAAATCCCAAACCGGCAGTAACCCATATTGATCATAGAATGCCAAGTAAGAGTTGATAATAAAAGGAACCAATTCTGTTTGAGTGATGGTGAGTAATGGATTTGCTGCTCGAAATGTATCCCACAACGATTGAATACTCATCACCATTCTTCCATTTTGAATATCACCTTTAACCCCTTTATAATTGCCATATCGATCACTAAAAATAACCGGCGCCTGATAGGTATGATACAAAGAAGTGTAAAAGATTTGTTTTATAGTTGGATCTTCTGTTTTAATTCTAATTTTACCTAATTCTCTTTGCCATAAACTTTCGGCATATTCTTTTACTTCGTCAAAATTCCATCCCGGAATTTCATTTAAACTTTCAATGGCACCTTGAATATCAGCAAAACTTAACCCAACTTTCATTTGTATTTTTTCGCCTGCAATTAAAGTGTCGAAAATTAAATGTGCCAACACTGCAGCCCCTTTTGCTTCTACTACATTAATCTTCTTTTTATCGGCATACATCACCAAATCTTTAATCGGCTTATTCACTTTTACAGCGAAATAAACTTTTTGGTCTTTGGCCCATCCTTTTGAATAACGATACCCAACAAAAGTTTGTGCATCTACTTTTCTAAAATAAGTTTCGGTTGGTGTATCCCAATTAATGGCAAATCCCAAATCGAAACGAATCATAGGACTTGTATTGGGTTGAAATGAATATCGATGCATCCCACAACGAATACTCGTTGTTAACTCAGCAAAAACCTTATCGTCTTTTAAATGAACAGCGTAATAACCTGGAGACGCTTTTTCTTGATCATGAGAAAACCGGCTTTTAAAAACGGTAGTATCGGGTTTACGATTCGAAAAAGGCATGACAGAAATATCGCATAAATCACCAATACCTGTACCACTCAAATGCGTATGGCTAAATCCCTGAATCACACTGTCGCTGTAATGGTAGCCGCTACACCAATCCCAGCCGCCACGGCCATTATCCGGACTTAGTTGCACCATTCCAAATGGCACCGTAGCACCAGGATAGGTATGTCCATGACCACCTGTTCCAATAAATGGGTTTACATAATCAATCAATTTTTGAGCATGTAAACCAACTGAACTTACAAGTGTAAATAAGAAAATAAAAGTGGTACGTTTCATATTGGAAATTTATCAAGTTACTAAGGTAGGGCAATAAAAAGAGGATGGATTAGTAAAGTAATCCATCCTCTGTTAATAAAGTTGATACCAGTAGCTTAGAATGGTAAATCATCCAAGGGTTCTGTCATATCACCGGCGCTAACCGTTGGTGCAGGCTGATTGTAGGAAGGCGTTGGTGTAGGTTGATAATTTTGATTTTGAGGTGCATTGTAAGATTGACCATCTCCACCAACCTCTTGTTTTTGCCCCAACAATTGCACATTACTCACTCTTAGTTGTAGCGAAGTACCTGTACGACCATCTTGTGTGGTATAGTTTCTCAAGTCAGGTGTACCTTCTGCATACACTTGCGTACCTTTTTTCAGGTAAGGTAAAATGCCTACACGTTCTGTCCAATAGGCACATTCTACCCAAATGGTTTTATCTTGTTGCTGCCCTTGTTGGTTCTTATATTTTTCGGTGTGAGCAACACTAAAGTTAATGACTGTTTTTCCGTTTACATTGTTGGAAGTGGCATCTTTGCCCAAATTTCCAATTACTTGAAGTCTTAGCATAGCAATTCAATTTCGATTTTTGAAAGTGGCAAATTAAGTAAAATTCTCATTTTTATAGCATTAGTTATGCACTAAATACTAAGAAGATTAGCATATTGTTTCATCTTTCGATTTTAGAAACCTTTCACCCCTAACCTATCGATGCCAATGGCTTTTTGTAGTTTTGTACATTCAAATAACAATAAATGAGCCGTAAAGGAAAAGTTTTGGTAGCCATGAGTGGCGGTATTGACAGTACCGTAACTGCTTTAATGCTCCATAACGAAGGATATGAAGTAGTTGGCATTACCATGAAAACATGGGACTATGCAACAAGTGGTGGGGGCACTAGTAAAAAAGAAACGGGCTGTTGCAATTTGGACAGTTTTAATGATGCCAGACAAGCCGCAGTAAACAATGGTTTTCCGCATTTTATTTTAGATATCAGAGAAGAGTTTGGTGATTTTGTAATAGAGAATTTTGTTGAAGAATACTTGGCAGGTCGTACACCAAACCCCTGTGTAATGTGCAATACACATATAAAATGGCGGGCATTGTTAAAAAGGGCCAATGCCATGAACTGTGATTTTATTGCAACCGGGCATTATGCCAATGTAAGGCAACATGATAACGGTAGATATGTGATTAGCAAAGGAAAAGACGAAACCAAAGATCAAAGCTATGTACTGTGGGGACTTGATCAAGAATTGCTGAGCCGCACCATTATGCCATTGGGTGTTTACCATAAATCTGAAATCAGGCAAATGGCCCATGATATGGGTTATCCTGAATTAGCCAAGAAGAGTGAGAGCTATGAAATTTGTTTTGTTCCCGATAATGACTACCGTGGTTTCTTAAAACGAAATGTGGATGGCTTAGAAGAAAAAGTAAATGGCGGATGGTTTGTAGATAAATCCGGTAAAAAACTTGGTCAACATAAAGGTTATCCATTTTACACGATTGGTCAACGTAAAGGATTAGATATTGCGTTAGGTCGTCCGGTGTTTGTAACACAAATCATTCCCGAATCAAACACAGTTGTTTTGGGTGATGATGAAGACTTAGAACAAAATATCATGAAAGTGGGCAAACTGAACATGATTAAATACGATACCATTACCCCCGGTATGGAAGCATTTACCAAAATCAGGTATAAAGACAAAGGCTGTTTGAGTAATTTATATCCCGAAGGAAATGAGCTCAACATTCGTTTTTATGAACATGTTAAAAGTATTGCTCCAGGTCAAAGTGCTGTTTTTTACGAAGGCAACGATGTAATTGGCGGCGGTATCATTCAACGTGGAGCGTTGGAACAATAATGCTGGTATCAAAAAAATTAGCCATAGCTGTTGGTTATTCATACGGACTAGTATAAATTACATCCACTTATTACATTATGAAGCAATTCTTATCAGCCATTTTTTTTAGCGTAGCGATATTAGCTATTGTTGTAGGAGGATGTTCCAAAGAAACAGAAACTTTTGAGTCTGCAACTTTGCAAGATTATTTCCCGATGGCTGTTGGCAAGGTGTTTACCTATCGCTTAGATTCTATTGTGCCTACTGCTTTTGGTACGGCACTAACCACAAGATATTATTTGGCAAAAGATAGTGTTGAAAGTCAGTTTAATGACAATGCCGGAAGACCCTCTTTTAGAATTTTTAGATTCATTACTGATACTTTAGCAGCACAGCCTTACCGTTTTGCCGCTACTTATGTTGCAACGGTTGATAATAATACTAAGCAAGTGGAGTATGTTGACAATAACCTCCGTTTTATCAAATTACACTTGCCCATTAAAGAAGGGTTTACTTGGAGGGCTCATGGTTTTATCGACACTAAATCTATCAACTCTACGGTTTCTTATTTAGATGAATGGGAATATGATTACCGTAATGTGGGTGAAAATTATACGGTTAGAAACAAGACTTACAACAATTGTGTTACGGTTTCACAGAGAGATGAAACCAATCCTCCGGGGCCTTTTAATCCCGGCAACTACCAACAAAGAAACTTTGGTGAAGAAGTGTATGCCAAAGGTATTGGTCTAGTGTATAAAAGTTTTTTACACTGGACATGGCAAATAACTCCTATCACAGGATATGAAAGTAGCAGCTTTGGCATAAAGCTGGCGTTGATTGATTACAAGTAACTATTTTAAAATCACCGCTGCTAATGGTGGTAATTGCACCGTAATTTTATATTCTTTTTCTTTCTTGTTAACCAACTCCGCAGGAATAGATGGATTAAACACATTACCACTACCCCAATATTTTTTCATGTCGCTGTTGAAAATTTCTTTCCAACTCGTTTTTCCTTTTAAATAAACAGTCCAATCTAATCGAGGTGTAGGTGTAAGATTTAGAATGATTACAATATCGTCTTTGGGTTTGGTTCCTTTTCTTCTAAACACAATTACACTCTCAGCTCTATGATTTACATCTACAAATTCAAACCCATTGGTATTAAATTGATTTTCGTGTAAGGCAGGTTCGTTTTTATACAATAGTGCCAAGTCTCTAACACAATCTTTCAATAATTTATGACAGTCGAATTGTAACAATTCCCATTGCAATTCACTCTTATAATTCCATTCAGCAGTTTGTCCAAATTCATTACCCATGAATAACAATTTAGCACCGGGATGCATAAACATATAGCTGTACAACAATCTCAGATTCGCAAATTTCTGCCACTCATCTCCCGGCATTTTATATAACATGGGACTTTTGCCGTGTACAATTTCATCATGACTCAATGGCAACATAAAGTTTTCATCATAATAATACATCATACTAAATGTAAACTCATCTTGATGAAACTGCCTGAACAAACCATCTCTCTTAAAGTATCGTAAGGTATCATGCATCCAACCCATCATCCACTTCATACCAAAACCTAAACCACCTTCAAAAGTGGGCCTACTAATTTTTGGCCAATCGGTTGCTTCTTCTGCAATGGTTTGAATATCGGGGAAATCTCTGTACAAGGTTTCGTTCATGTCTTTGATAAATGCTATGGCTTCTAAGTTGCCATTTCCACCAAATTCATTCGGCTCCCATTGACCTTCGTTACGGCTGTAATCGAGTCGTAGCATAGAGGAAACCGCATCTACTCGCAATCCATCCACATGAAACAAATCGCACCAAAACCTGGCACTACTGATTAAAAAAGATTTTACTTCTCCTCTTTTGTAATTAAAAATATAAGAGCTCCAATCGGGGTGATAGCCCTTACGCATATCGGCGTATTCATACGTATGTGTACCATCAAACATAAACAAACCATGAGCATCATATGGGAAATGCGATGGCACCCAATCTAATATTACACCAACACCGGCTTGGTGAAAAGCATCTACCATTTGCATAAATTCTTGTGGAGTTCCAAAGCGACTAGTAGGAGCAAAATAACCGGTTCCCTGATAACCCCAACTTCCATCAAAAGGATGTTCCATTACCGGCATTAATTCTACATGGGTAAAACCCATCTCGGCAACATAGGGCACTAAACGTTCTGTTATTTGTTGATAGGTATTATAAACTTCTTCATCGTTTTTATCGGGTCGCATCCAACTTGCTAAATGCACTTCATACACACTCCAAGCAGCATTTAGTGCATTGTGCTTTTTACGCTTTTTCATCCATTCACCATCCTTCCATGCATAATCTAACGACCAAGTAATAGAAGCAGTGAAAGGTCGCTTCTCCCAAAAATGAGCATAAGGGTCACCTTTATCCAACTTCAATCCACCAAATCCATGAATATGATATTTATACGCCTCTCCTGCTACAACATGTGGAATAAATCCTTCCCAAATACCCGATTTATCTAATCGAACAAACAAGGGATGGCTTTCAGTATTCCATTCATTAAAATAACCAATTACAGATACATAAGTAGCATTAGGAGCCCAAACTGCAAAATAGGTTCCTTTTGTATTTAATACTTCTAACACAGTATTACCCAACACTTTATATGCCGAGTAATGTGTACCGTTTTGAAAATTAGTGATATCAGCTTCGGTAAATAAAGAATAGTTCCATACCGGTTTTGTAGTATCTACAAAATGAATGTCTTCATATTTTTTTATCGCAATTTCTTTTTTAGAAATATTTCCAGATGCATTTGTGGCATTCGTATTCTTTTTACTTTTCATAAAGCAATTCCTTTATAGATAAATTAACCTTTAACGTAAAATTAGGATGAGCGGTTGTTATTAAGACAACAATTTATGGATTTTCGCAACTACTGAATCGAATATCTATTCACATTTAAGACTGCATGATAAAAACTACTGCTTTATTACTTTTCATTTGTTGCTTTTTTAATGTAACAAATGCACAACAAACAACAATAAAAGGTTCAGTTAGTGATACGCTTAGCAAACAACAGTTACACAGAGCTAGTGTGTCTTTGCTAAGACAGAAAGACTCTGTACTCTACACTTTTACAAGAACCAATGCCGACGGTAATTTTAATTTTTCAAAGCTAAAAGCCGGCACTTTTTTATTGCTGATTACTTACCCAGCTTACGCAGATTATGTAGACCAAATTACTATTCCCGAAAACGGCGAAGTTGATTTAGGTAGCATTGTTCTTACTTTAAAATCTCATTTATTAGAGGATGTAGTGGTACGACAAAAAATTGCTGCCATTAAAATGAAGGGTGATACTATTGAATATAAAGCAGATAGTTTTAGAGTTAGAGAAGGAGCATCGGTAGAAGAAATGCTAAAAAAACTACCCGGAATACAAGTTGATAAGAATGGTAACATTACCGCACAAGGACAGAAAGTAGAAAAAGTATTGGTAGATGGAGAGGAGTTTTTTGGCGATGATCCCACAATTGCTACACAAAATATTCAAGCCAACGCCATTGATAAAGTACAAGTATTTGATAAGAAAAGTGATCAAGCAACATTTACCGGAATTGACGACGGCCAAAGAACCAAAACACTTAACCTTACGCTTAAAGACGATAAGAAGAAAGGCTATTTTGGCAAACTAGAATTAGGAGGCGGCACCAATGATTTATGGAACAATAGTGCTATGATTAATGCTTTTAAAGCCAAACGAAAAATTTCGGCCTATGGCATTATGAGCAGCACCGGAAAAACTGGTTTAAATTGGAATGAACAAAGCAGTTTTGGAAGTAGTGGCAATATGAATATGGAAGTTTCACCCGATGGCGGTATAATGATTTTTAACAGTGGTGATGATTTTGACGGCGGTTCTTATTGGGGACAAGGGTTACCCAAAAGCTGGAGTGGTGGCGTCAATTATTCAAATAAATACCAAGGCGAAAAACACCAAATAAACGGTAGCTATCGGTACGGCAAAATTAATAGCGAAGGCAGTGGCAACAGTTTTACACAATACATTCTGCCCGATACTTTGTTCTTTAACAGAGAACGTAGAACCAACTTTAGCAGCAAAAGCAGAAATGCATTTAATACGAATTATGAATGGCAAATAGACAGTTTAAATTCTATTAAACTTATTGCAAGCATAAGCATGGGGACACAAGTTGGTAGAAGTGATTTTTACAGCGAAGCTTTAAATGACACCGGTAGTTTGGTAAACAGAAGTAATCGTTTCACTACTACAGACGGAGAAAATCAAAACCTCAATGCATCTTTACTTTGGAAAAAGAAATTTCGTAAAAACGGTCGAACTTTTTCTTTAAATATGGCACTGTCGCAACAAGAAAATGTATCGGATGGATTTTTAAATGCGGTTAATGATTTTTATGGCAAAACCGGTAGCTTAAGCAGTAGTGATACGGTAATGCAAAAGAAAATAGCAGATAATTATGGCAATAATTTTTCCGCCAAAGCCACTTATTCTGAACCCATTTTCAAAAACACTTTCTTACAAGTTAATTATGCATTACAATCTAATAATAGTGAGTCTAAAAAAATAGCATACGACAGAGGTTTAGACGGTAAATACGAAACTATCAACGAACAATTCAGCAATGATTTTAAGTTTGACGTACTAACACATACTGCAGGTGTAACAGTGAGTTATAACGGCAAAAAAACAACACTCACCTTAGGTAACGATTTTGCCAATGCTAGTTTTAAACAAAAGGATGTTTTAAGAGACTCATCTACTAACTATGCATTCAATAACTTATTCCCCAGAGCAAATGCCAGGTATAAAATCAATAATAGCAGTTCAGTAAATTTCAATTATAACGGAAACACTCGTCAGCCAAGCATCAATCAATTACAGCCGGTGCAAGACAATACCAATCCGTTAGTTATTAATGTAGGTAATCCTAATCTTACTCAAGAGTTTAGGCATAATTTTAGGCTGAGTTATAATAGCTACAAGATTTTAAAACAGAAAGGTGTATGGGCAAGTGCATCATTTTCTACCACATCTAATGCCATTACCAACAGTACCATTACTGATACTTTGGGCAGAACAATTAATCAAGCTGTAAATGTAAATGGCAACTATAATGCATCGGTATATATCGATTATAATGCAAAAATTAAACCTATCAATTTAGATGCAGGTATTGGCTACAGTAACAATCTTTCTCGTAGCAATAACTTTGTAAATGGTCAATACAATACCAGTATCAATGCTTCGCATAGTTTTAATTTAAATTTCAACAAAAGTAAAGAAGAAAAATATGGTCTCTACCTAAGAGGCAGTGCAACTTACAACCGCAGCACCGCAAGCATTAGACCGGATGTAATCACACAATTTTGGACTTATAACACCAACTTAGATGTAAACTTTAGCCTGCCCTGGAAAATAGATTTCAACACAGATATTGATGGCAACTTCAGACAAAAAACCAGTGTATTTGATCAAAACAATAATGTGGTGACCTGGAACGCTGCTATCACCAAAAAAATATTGAAGAAAGACAAAGGCTTACTCAAGTTAAGTGTTAATGACTTGTTGAATCAAAACCAAGGATTTAGCCGATTTGCCACTTCTAACATGGTTAAAGAAGATAATTATCAAACATTGCAGCGCTATTTCTTACTGAGCTTTGTATGGAATTTTGCTAAAGGCCCGGCCGGTGCACCATCAAACTAAATAACATGAATAAGATTATTATCATACTACTTATTGGTTTATATCATTTGCCAACATTTGCTCAACCTTCATTTATTCTGAAAGGTAAAATTGAGTTTGAAAAAAAGGTAAATATTCACAAGCAATTTGAAGAAAATGATATGTGGACGGAAGCCCTCAAAAAAAATATACCACAATACCAAACTTGGTATTTCGATATGCTATTTGATAGCACCAAAACGTTGTACAAACCGGGTAGAGAAGTAAAACAAACCCAAAACAGTTGGTTCGGCAATGCTCCAGCCAATGAAAATGTGGTGTTTAATGATGTTGCTAACCAACAAACCTTCACCCAAAAAACAGTTTTTGAAGAAACTTTTTTAGTGACCGACAGTTTGCGAAAATTGGATTGGAAAATTACCAACGATACCAGAACAATTGCCGGTTTTGAATGCAGAAAAGCTACCGCCATCATGTGGGATACCATATTTGTTGTAGCATTTTACACGGAACAACTGCCCATCAGCAGTGGCCCCGAATCGTTTAACGGCTTACCCGGTATGATACTTGGTTTGGCATTGCCAAAAATGCACACCACTTGGTTTGCTACAAAGCTAGAATTGGTAACCATCAATGACAATCAACTTACACCGCCCAAAAAAGGAAAAAAAACGACTAATAAAGCCTTGATCAACTTATTGGATAAAAACCTTGAATCTTGGGGAAGTTGGAAAAGAAGAAATATGCAGCAAATCATGCTCTAGCAAAGCGTTTCAGGCATTCCATGCTATTTTACTTGTGTTAAACAACTGCCGTTTAGCTGCATTCCCCTATCTTCGCAGCCTTAAAATAAGCTCTTAGCATACATGATCAGCCGAAGAAATATACGAGTGAAAGTAATGCAGGTTTTGTACACCTTGCAAACATCAGAAGGGACATTAACCAATCAAGATCCGGTAAAGATTCTCAAAAAGGAACTAGATACATCCCGAGCCTTATTTGTTTACCTTATTTATTTTTTGACCGAAGTTGCCCGCTATGCAGAAACGGCTTCTCGTTTAAGGTCATCTAAAAATTTACCCAACTACGCCGACTTAAACGTTAATACTAAACTTGCAGGCAACTTGTTGCTGTGGAAGATTTTAGAGAGTCCATCTTTTCCAAGAGTGGTAGATTTTGACAAACCAAATTTGGTAGAGAATACCGGAGACATGGTGAAGAAGCTCTACAATCAACTGGCCGAAACACAAGAATACAAATTGTACATTAGTCAGGATGGTAGAGATAAAAAGGCTGAAAAAGATATGCTTGATTTTATTTTCGGAACCATCATGCTACCAAACGAAGATTTTGTGAGCCATGTTGAGGAGCATTTCAATAATTGGGATGATGATGCCGAAATGATGGAGCAACTGGTAAATAACTATTTGCAAAAACCAGGCTCTTACAATTTAGAAGAAATGGTAACCCGAGAAAAATGGGACTTTGCCAGAAATTTATTGACCACTGTTAGAGAGAAAAAAGAATATGCAGGTGAGTTAATTAAGCCAAAATTAAAGAATTGGGATAGTGAACGTATTGCACAAATTGATATGATTTTGATGCAGATGGGCATTTGCGAATTCTTGTATTTTGAAACCATTCCTGCAAAAGTTACTATCAACGAGTATATCGATTTAGCCAAAGACTACAGTACGCCACAAAGCGGACAATTTGTAAATGGCATTCTCGATAGTATTCATAAAGAATTGCTTTCAGAAGGTAAATTGAATAAAATAGATTTCAAAAACAAAAAAGCTTAATTGCTACGCTAGGATAATTACAAACTAAGTAATCATGAAATCGCTTCAGTTTTCAACTACTTATACTACTTTACTTTTAGCTGTTTTGTTTATTGGTGCATCCTGCCAATTACAACCTAAAAAAAATGTAGCCAATGCTAACGCAATGGCCATTGCTACTGATACGGCCAAATACACCGCTATTGAATGGCTTGACAGTATTAAAAACCTTGGCGTATTAACTAAAGGAGATAAAGCAGAAATTAGATTTCGTTTCCGCAATAGCGGGAATAAACCATTATTCATCATTTCGGCGCAGCCGGGCTGTGGCTGTACCATCGCCGATTATCCAAGAGAAGCCATTGCCCCAGGCGAAGAGGGAACTATCATTGCTGGTTTCAATACAGAAAATCAATATGAAGGTGATTTTAATAAATCTATCCTTGTAACCACGAATACGTTAGGAAAACAATCCTTTGACCTTATCTTTACGGGCCAAATAAAGGCAAAACAATAAACCCCAAATACTAAAAAAATAAAAACACAACAATGAACTATCTCGTTTTATTAGCAGCAGGTCAAGGCGGCGGACAACAAAGTCCATACATGTCATTCATTTTTATGGGTATGATTATCTTGGTATTTTGGTTGTTCATGATTCGTCCACAAGCTAAAAAAGCAAAAGAGCAAAAAAACTTCATCAACAATTTACAAAAGGGTGATAAGTTGGTTACCATTGCCGGCATCCACGGTGTAGTACATAAAGTAAATGACGATAACACCATTCAGTTAGAAGTAAACCCCGGTAGTTATTTAAAAATTGAAAAATCTGCTATCAGTTTAGAGTGGAGTGCTGCATTGAATAAAGCTGCTACCCCTGCAAAATAATCTATCATTAGATGTATACGAACCGGATGTTAACGCATCCGGTTTTTTTATTTTACTTTGTCGAAAGCAATACTATGCTTAAAGTAGGTTTAACCGGCGGAATTGGAAGTGGTAAAAGTACCGTGGCACAAATGTTTAAGGTGCTGGGTATTCCTGTATTTGATGCCGATGCTGTTGCCAAAAACATCATGCAAACAGATACTGCTTTAATACATGCCCTTAAAGTACAATTTGGTGAAACTGTTTATAGCGGCAATCAACTCAACCGAAAAGTACTAGCCAATATTGTTTTTACAGACCCATTTAAATTAGAACAACTCAATGCCTTGGTACATCCGGCTACTATCGCTGCTGCCGATCGCTGGATGGCCGAACAACATACACCTTATGTGATTAAAGAAGCAGCCTTATTGTTTGAATCGGGCAGTGTGGCTCATTTAGATAAAGTAATTGGTGTTACTGCACCACAACACTTACGCATACAACGAGTAATGCATCGTGACCAAATTAACCGACAAGAAGTACTGACTCGTATCACCCGACAAATAGATGATACGATTAAAATGAAACTTTGCGATTTTGTTTTATATAACGATGAACAACAATTGCTAATTCCTCAAGTATTAGCCTTACATCAACAACTATTAGAACTTGCTAAATGATAAACTATGATTGCCGCCACTCCTGCCCCGCCTTATTATGCGGTCATTTTTACTTCTATAAGAACAGATAATGATGAAGGCTATGCTGAAACTGCACAATTGATGGAAACAATTGCAGCACAACAGCCCGGCTACTTGGGCCACGAAGCAGCCCGTGAAGGAGTGGGCATCACTGTTTCTTATTGGAAAGATTTAGAAAGCATCCAACTTTGGAAAGCCCAAACCGAACACCGAATGGCACAACTCAAAGGCAGAACACATTGGTATCGGTCTTACAAAACAAGAATTTGTTTGGTGGAGAGAGATTATGGGTTTGAGGTATGATCATTCGGAAATAATGCTATATTTTTAATTCGACATTTATATGATTGCATTCAAATTTCAGCAATAAAATATTTTCCCTTATTTCAATCTATTAAAATTTAAAAACTTCCCCAACATGTCGTTCACCAAAATTTCAATTCAAGCATTAGTAGCAGCTACCACTCAAAAAGCTTGGGATTGTTACACATTACCTGAACATATCATACATTGGAATTTTGCTAGTCCCGATTGGCATTGCCCTGCTGCAACAGCCGACTTTAGAGTTGGTGGAAAATTTTCGGCCAGAATGGAAGCCAAAGACGGTAGTTTTGGTTTTGATTTCGAAGGAATTTATTCTGAAATCATACCCGGCGAAAAATTAGTGTACGGTTTAGCCGATGGCAGACAAGTAGCAGTTAGTTTTACCAAATTAGATGATAACACAACAGTGACTGTAGATTTTGATGCGGAAAATGAAAACCCAATTGACATGCAGCGAGATGGCTGGCAAGCTATACTCAAAAACTATAAAACGTATACTGAAAAAGGATAAATCTTTTCGGTCGTTTTTTTAAAATAAGTTTTTGTGTATCGCCAATCATTCCCTTTTATTCCTACGAAATAATTGAAGACAACTTCAAAAAATTCAAGTTGGCAAGAGTTATGCTAAAGAAATTACACCAAACCTTGCACCCCCAACTGTTCTCCTACTTGTATTAAATCATCCACTACAGGTTTTACTAAAGGAATACCATTTTGTTTGCGGATCATTTCCATTTCTCTTTCGGGGTCTCCGGGAATCAATACTTTTTCGTAACCCGCTGCAGGTGTGGCTTTTCGGAATCGGGCAATCCAATTATCCATATGGAATTTAAATTCATCAGCCGGTCTAAATGCATCTACCCTCATGGCTCCAAAAAAATGGCCTAGCCCTTCTCCGGGCATATTTTGTGGCATGGTCACATAGGCAGGAAAAGGTGGAGCCCAAGGTCCATAGCTAGCCCCGCTTAACACAGCAGAAAAAATATCAACAATAGAACCCAATGCATAACCTTTATGGCTGCCATGGTCTCTATCACTACCCAACGGCAATAAAGCCCCGGATTGTTTTAATGCATTAGCATCACTAGTAGCATTACCGGTTGCATCTTGCACCCAGCCTAATGGTGCTGTTGCATTTTTACGTTGTAAAATTTCTAGCTTACCATTGGCAGCAGTTGTGGTAGCAAAATCGGCTACAAATGGGGGCTGTTCATTAGCAGGAATAGCTACTGCAATTGGATTCGTCCCCAACATTCGTTCTATAGAAAAAGTAGGTGCTACTAGAGCACTTGCATTGGTCATAGCCATACCAATCATATCGTGTTGTAAAGCCATCATAGCATGATACCCTGCTATGCCAAAATGGTTACTGTTTTTTACACTAACCCAACCTGTGCCACACTGTTTAGCTTTATCAATGGCAACTTGCATGGCAAATGGCGCAACAACTAAACCCAATCCTGCATCGCCATCTACAACAGCAGTAGAAGGTGTTTCATACACCACTTTAATATTTGGTTTAGCATTGATGCGTTTAGCTTCCCAAAGTCTTACATAACCACTTAAACGGGCTACACCATGGCTATCGATACCACGTAAATCAGCCGAAATAAGGACAGTCGTAGCTAATTGGGCATCGGCTTCGCTACAACCCATTGCTACAAAAACAGCATGCGTAAACCGATACAAATCGGCATAAGAAAAGATTTTTTCCATGCCACAAAATAACAAGATAAAATTGAGAAGAATGCGTTGGAATTAAGAAGAAACATGAGCCAACTTCAACTCCATAACCGTTGCTATACTAATAGCTCTTTGTTTGGCTAATGTGGCAGTTGTGCCTTCAAACAATTCATCTACTGTAGTAGTAAATAATAATATCCATCGTATAAAATGCTGTGCAGTTAAGGACACTTTCTTATGTAAGTGTTTATGAATGAGCATAGGGTTGCCATCATAACTACCGGTAAAAAAAAGGGTATTCTCCCAAAAATCGAACATAGTTGGCAGATGTTTTTCCCAATGCACTTTAACAACGTCGTTGAATATATATCCAATTACATCATCAGCAACAACTTTATGGTAGAAACTCCGAACTAACAATTCAATATCTGCACGGGTTAAAATATCTGATTTCATATGCCACGAATTTGGATATAAACAAAATTAAGATTGCAATAAAGCTTTTATTTCATCGAACTGCTGTTCTGTACAGTTTGCTTCTATCATTGGGAATAACTGTCTTTCTTCTTTTCTAATATGTAACTCTAATTGTCTGCCTATTTCGTCTAACTGAATTTCATCCGGAGTAGAAACATTTAGCAACTCAAATAAAGCAGAAAGTACCACATGTTCATTCCTTATTTCATTAGCCATGGTATCTATTGCTACATCATTATTATGTACAATATTCAGCAATGCTTCTTCTTGCCTAAAATGTGCTATTAAATGTTCGTGATAAAAAGATTTAGCATATAAAATTTTATCTGTAATAGTTGATGGCATTCCTTTGTAAGCCGGAGCATTCAACTTAAGTAATTGTGCAAGAATTAGAGCACCATGATGCTCTCTTGAAAGTGGTGCAATAGCTTCATGTCTTTTCATAAATTATAAATCTTTAAGTTTAAAAGTACGTGTCGAAATTAAAGTAGGTATTACTGCCCACAATGTTAAAATCGAAAATGAAAAAAATATACCTATTGCTGTACCAAAAAAATCTTTGAACACTGCTCCTGTATAACCCATTAATGCAGAAGCATCCATTTGTAACAAAATTAAAATTCGAGACAAATCAACCGGGTTCAATGCACTTACTGCAATCATTGGTTTTTCTAATGGATAATCTGAAAACTGGAATAGTAAAAACAATACCAATCCATCGAAGAGCAATGTAAAGTAAAGCCATAATAAAATTGATGCTCCAATGCCTTTCGCTTTATCTCTTGTATATACTGCGGCCAACATGGCTATAGAGACAAAAATAACCGACAACAATAAACCTGTGCCAATGAGAATAAAACCAGCTTTATCTGCTTGAAACAACAAAACAGGAATACCTGCACCTAAGAAAAAAGCCAATGCTATAGCAATAGCTAATCCACAAAAAACACTCAACCATATTTTCTTTCTTTGCAATGGTTGACTTACCAATAACTCTATAAACTCTGTACTGTTATACACATAAATAGTGGAAAAGACAATACTTACTAACGGCACAATAATGAGTACAAGATTGAGTAAGCCCAATAAACCTTTTGCCGTATTATCTTCAATATTAAATAAGGTACAAGAAAGTAAAAACATGAACATCGTATAACCAATGAGCATTTTATTTCTCAAAATATCTATCAACACATATTTTATTATCTTAATCATGTTCAGTTGTTTAACATAACAGATGCTATCACTTTTGATAATTTCTCTTGACCAGTATCATGCCGTAATGCGTCAATAGGTTTATGAAAACAGAGTTTACCATCTTGCATATAGATGACTTGAGTAATCATTTCATCTAATTCATTCAATACATGAGAAGTAATTAGAATCAGCTTTCCATTTTGCTTTTCAGTAACTATTTTATCTTTAAGTATTTCTGCAGATAACGGATCTAAACCGGCTGTTGGCTCATCTAATATCAATACATCGGGATTGAATAAAAATGCCAAACAAGCACTTATTTTTTGACGAGTTCCACCAGACAAAGTGCCCATTCTTTTTTCGAATAATGCAGGAATTTGGAAAGCTTCAACTAACACTTCATCTAATGCAGTAAGTGTATTGCTGCGAATATCTTTCATCATACTAAACAACTGCTTGATGGTCATATTCTCAGGATAGCGACCAATTTGGGGCATATAACCAATCTTAGAACGGTATTGCCAATCATTAACAATGTTTGACCCATTGAAAGTAATAAATCCACTATCAGCTACTACCATTCCTAAAATAGTTTTTATAAAAGTGGTTTTACCACTTCCGTTTGGGCCGATTAAAGCAATGCATTCGCCTTTATTACAAGTAACAGATACATTATCTAACACTTGCAATTTCCCAAATCGCTTAGAAACATTTGTAGCTATAATCATAATGGCAAAGGTTTCATTAAAGGATATTCATCTTTCAAGTTTTCAGGAGTAAGACTAGGTAATATTTTTTCTGTTTTATCCAGCAACGCAGTAATAAAACTGCGGAACAAAATCATAGCAGGCGGATTTATTTCAATAATCATAGAATACATACTTACGGGTCGATAAGGAATGTCGCCAATTTTATCTTTATTCAAATCGTATCCTTCATATTTATCCCAGTAATTATGGTTGAACTGATTTAATACCAAAGAACCATTTGTCCCTACATCAAATGTGTTACCAATAAAGTTATTATGCTTCAATTCAATATCCATACAACTTGCCTGTATCTTCAAGCCCCAACCATTATTTTTAAAAATATTTTTCTCCATAACTACACGACTCACACCTTCCATAAATATTCCGCTTGTATTTCGTTCAAAATGATTACCTGAAATATAACTATCAGATATTTCTTTTAACAAAATACCGTATGACGCATCGCCCCAATTTTCAATAAAATAATTATTGAACATTTTAACTTTATTTGAAAACATCACTGCCACCCCTGCCCCATTATTCATAAAAGTATTTACTGCGTAAGTATCATTATTAGAGAACATAAAGTGAAGACCGTAGCGAATATTTTTAGTTGAAGTATTTCGCCAAATAATAGAGTTTGTCACAAACTCAAAATAGATACCATCTCTGTGACCGCTAACAGTGTTCCCAATAATTTTCATACTGTCACTCTTCCAGCAATGAATTCCGTTACCACTCTGCTGTTCTTCTTTAGCAAAAGCTGATAAATGATTGTTTTCAATCGTACAATTAGTGCCATACTGTGTGTAAATACCAAAAAAAGTATCTTCAATAATATTGTTGCTAATAGTTACATGGTGACTATCGTAAATTTTAATTCCGGCATAATCTATTGTACTCGAAACACCCGAGTGCTGAACTTTAAATCCATCTACCACTACCCTACTCGATTTAATTGAAATTACCTCATATTTTGTTTCTCCATCTAAGACAGGTTGTTGATAACCTTTAAGCACAATAGACTTATCAATGATAATATTTCCTTCTTTATAAACACCTCGATAAACAATTATAGTATCTCCATCAACAGCAATTTGAATAGCTTTTTTAATAGAAGCCATTAATTTCCCTTTTCCTACTTCTATTATTCTGGCATTGCTACTAATTTGAAGTAGAATTAAACCCAGAATTAAAATTGCAATTTTCATTATCTACTTGTAATTATTTGCCAAGTCAACGTTTTACCCGGATAATTTGCTTTCACTTTATCAAGTTCAACTGAAGATGAAAAAGCAATCATTTTACCATCCATAGGTGTTCTTAAAGATTCGCTTTCTAATATAAAGGCAGAAGATGATGCAATAAATTGTTTATCATTAGTATAGTCAACGAGAAAAGCTTTGTATTTTGATGCCTCAACTTGATCTTGTATCTTTAAATAAGTAACTGCACATTTGATATCGTCAAACATAAAAGGCTTTCCTTTATCGTTGAGTAATTCTGCTGCGTATTTCACGTTAGTAATAGTCATTTTACAGAAGGAACAAAAATCAGTTCCCTGCTTTATGGTCATAGGTTGATGGTTACATGAACTAATCCCAACTACTCCTATCAGCACAATCATTTGAACAAGTGACTTTTTTATCTGAATTGATTTTCTCCGTAAGTAAACTATGCAGAATAATAGTGTTGCGCCAACAGCTATGAAAATCCAACCGCCTATATCAGGGAAAGAATAAGCCCCAAAATTGAGTAATTGTTTAAAACCTATTAAGGGTGGTTGATAAGCCATACCTGGAACAATGATAGCAGCATCGGGATTTAAATTGTGGCCATAATCATATTCCCATCTCCAAAAATCATACATCGCAAGTATTCCAAAAATTACGAACAGAGTAAATAAGGCAATCAGTAATTTTTTATTTGCCAAAATGGCTGTTAACAAACAGCATAATGAAAAGAAAATAATTATATACGGCAATATTTTAAATTCTACAAAATCATCAGAATGAAGGGTCTTCATACCAATGTAATGATTAAGACCATTAATGATATCTACATTGCCAGCCAATTTATCAGGATAAATCAACAACATCAACCCTTCGGGGTATTGTGGCGCAACCAAATCTATACGCCAAAGCGGAACAAATAAAACTACTATCAACAACAAACTACACATGAAGAGTAGTAAACGGATTAATCCATTTAATTTATTTTGTTTCATAACATATGCTTAAAATAGGAACAGGGTTTTAACCCTGTTCCATTCAAACCAAATCAACACTTATTTAGGTTTTGTAGCTTCTGTTGTTGCCGTTTTTCCTGTACTGAATGTGAGAGGAACATTACTTCCTGCGGGAGACACTCTAACATATCCTTGCATTTCTTGGTGTAAGGCACTACAAAAATCGGTACAATACATAGGATAAATTCCTATTTTATTGGGTACCCATTTCAATGTTTGTGTTTCACCCGGCATTATTAATAATTCAGCATTGGCAGCACCTTTTACTGCAAATCCATGTGGCACATCCCAATCTTGTTCTAAATTGGTTACATGAAAATATACTTCATCACCAAGTTTCACGCCTTCAATGTTATCCGGTGTAAGGTGAGAACGAATAGCCGTCATATACACATGAACTTTATTGCCTTCTCTAATTACTTTAGTTTCACCTTCACCCTTTGAAACATATGGATTGGAATTCTCATCTATTTTAAAGAATTTTATCGACTTATCCTTAATTAATGAAGCCGGTGCACCTTGTGCATAGTGCGGCTCACCAATTGTTGGGAAGTCAAGTATCATCTGCATCTTATCGCCACTAATATCATACAATTGAGCACTTTGGCTTAACTCAGGCCCTGTAGGCAGATACCTATCTTTTGTAATTTTATTGTAAGCGACAAGATATTTTCCGAATGGTTTTCTGCTATCTCCACCCGGAATCATCAAGTGACCAACAGAATAAAATGTTGGCACTCTATCAACTACTTTTAAATCTTTGATATTCCACTTTACGACTTCGCTTGATACAAACATAGAAGTATACGCATTTCCTTTACCATCAAATTCTGTATGTAAAGGCCCAAGTCCAGGCTTTTTAACTTCACCGTATAACGCACTTTCATACTTCACTACAGGAATACCATCATACTGTCCATCAAATGCTTTATCAGCAATTGCTTTTTGTAATTTATCAAAACTAAAAACTGGAATTAATGCTGCCAACTTACCGCTACCAACAATATATTCTCCTGTTGGATCAACATCGCAACCATGAGGAGATTTAGGACAAGGAATCATATAAGCAATATCCGGGAATGATTTAACATCAAGAACAGTAACTTCTGTTTTAATGGTAGAAATAGCAGTATGCGATTTTTCATCATACCTGTTACTAGCATATTTAACGGCTTGTTTTTTCCCTTTACCGGCTTTAATGTATTCTTCTGCTTTCTTCCAGTTTACAGCCATGATAAAATCTTTGTCTTTTTGAGAAGCATTCACTTCTAACAAAGTATTGGCTTGTTCAGTATTGTAACAACTGAAGAAAAACCAGCCGTGAGATTTGCCTTTACCGGCATGGCTTAAATCAAAATTAACACCGGGTGCTTGAAGTTGAAAAGCAATATCCATGTTTCCGTTTGTTTTATCAACACTGATAAAACTGATGGTTCCTTTAAAGTTTTGTTTGTATGAATTGATGGGCACATCTACTGAACCATCATCCATAGGAACACTAAAACGAGTGCCGGCTACAACATACTCCGTATTCTCCGTAATAAATGGAGAAGAATGATTACCGGCACTATTGGGCAACTCAATGATTTCTGCTGTTCTAAAAGTGGTCAGATCTATTCTAGCAACACGAGGTGTATTATTACCATTTCCAAATACCCATCGGCCATCTACCTCACCATTTGTTTGCGAAAGCTCTGTATGATGTAAATCATCCCAAGGCACAAAACCATGCGATGTATTTAACATTGGCTTTGTTTCTTCGCTGTAGCCCCAGCCTTTTTCAGGATCAACGGAGAAAACAGGAATTACCCTTAATAATCTTCCAGATGGCAAACCATATACACTTAATTGTCCGCTAAAGCCGCCGGAAACAAAGTTGTAAAACTCATCATATTTTCCGGGTGCAACATAAGCTTTGCCTGCTGCATCTGCACTAACTGCATTTCCTGCATTTTTGGGCTTACAAGAATAAACCGTAAAGAGTAACGTACAAACTACGATACCAATTAAACTTGTTTGTATTTTTTTCATATAGTTGATGTTTAGGTTTCTATAATTGATGGTGACTGTATTGTAACCATTACTTTAGGCCATCATTTTTACGCATAAACTCATACACATGTCTAGCATCATCATCAGACAAATTTTGGTTGGGCATTCTCACTAAACAAATCTCTAATTGAGCTTGAGCTTTAGGATCTTTATTTAACATCTCATCGGTATTGGTGGCGAAATTCATAATCCACTCTGCAGTAAAACGCTTAGTAACATCTTTCCAACCTGGGCCAACTAATTTTTCATCGGTTAGTTTATGACAACTTGCACATTTAACATTGTACACTTTTACACCATTGTCTGCCATTGCTATATTTAATGTTGGACTCACATCAACCTTTGTAAACTTTCCTACGCCTCTATTGGGGTCATAAGCTGGATTTCCGGTTTCTGCTTTTGAAGCATCATCATTATTTGGGGCTGGTGTTGGTGTATTACTTTGATTACCACAAGCATAAGCGAATGCAGCAATCAATAAGATGATAGAAAACTTTTTCATAAATGTGTTTTTTCTGATTTTAATGATAATACAAGATTACTCAGGACTACAACGGTCTGTTATGCGTTGAGTCATAAAACAGACAAAACTGACATCAATCAGTTTTATTTTAAAAAAATGGCTTTTCAAATGATGACGGCTGTCATATTTAAGCCTACATTGGAAGAGTAGCTTTGAAGAAATGATATTAAATGGCTGTTGATTTAGATATTTTGCTTGCTTGGGGTGCTACTTATAAAAAAGTAGATGCCGGCGAAATGATTTTTAAAGAAGGCAACCAAGCACATTTTTATCATCAATTGGTTTCAGGCTCTATACGATGGGTGAATATTAATGATCAAGGAAAAGAATTTCTTCAAGTATTAATTGAGCCGGGTGAATCTTTTGGGGAACTGCCCTTATTTGATGGTGGGCCTTATGTTGCAACAACAATTGCCAATGAACAATCGGTTATCATAAGGTTACATGCTAACACATTTAATCAATTGATAAAAGAGAATCCTGAGATTCACTTTACATTCACCAAACTTATAACTCAAAGGTTGAGATTTAAGTTTTTAATTATGAAAGAATTGGCTAATAGTAATCCTGAAGCTAGAATTTCTACATTACTTAGCTACTTTAAGGAAACGCAAAAAAATATTTGCCCTAAGTGTAATCAGCTAAAGTTAACAAGACAGCAAATTGCTGACATGACGGGATTGAGAGTAGAAACTGTAATTCGTGCTATGCGGCATATGCATGATGAAGGAAAACTACTGATTGAAAAAGGAAAAGTTTACTGTTGATTTATGATTGCAATCATAGCACCTACAAAACTTGTATTCGTACTTTGCCTTACATGAATGATTATTCTACTACTCAAAATCGCTGGTTAAAACTCAGTTTATATAACTTACTCATTGTTGCAACAATTGGTGTGGTTTTGAGATATAAAATAGCATTTGTACTGCCATTCATCAACCAAAAACATTTATTGCATAGTCATTCTCATTTTGCTTTTAGCGGATGGGTATCTCAAACTTTGATGGTATTGATGGTGGGTTATTTGTCTCAAACTACATTACAAAACGCTTATAAAAAATATAACACAATACTAATTGCCAATTTAGTTGCTGCCTATGCCATGTTAATTGCATTTGCTTTACAAGGGTATGGAAATGTATCGGTGCTTTTTTCTACCATATCAATTTGTATTAGCTTTTGGTTTGCTTGGGTATATATGAGCGATTTAAAAAGCAATACTATTAATACACTAACTGCATCAAGCTTTAAAGCAGCACTTGTATTCAATATAATATCATCGTTGGGTGCATTTGCATTGGCATTGCTTATGATTAATAAAGTAGTGCATCAAAATTGGTATTTAGCCGCTGAATACTACTACTTACATTTTCAATACAATGGATGGTTCTTTTTTGTGTGTTTAGGACTAGTACTGCAATTAATAAATGTACAAAAAACAAAAATCACCACACCTATTCTCAAGGTATTTATAGTTGCATGCGTACCAACCTATTTTCTTTCTACTTTATGGATGCCTTTACCGATATGGTTATATGTTGTAATTGTTATTGCAACAATAGCGCAACTTTTTGCAGGTATTAGATTACTTACAATTTGTTTACCAATTATTAGAGAAAATGTAGCACTCACTAAAATCGGAAAAAAAATTCTCTTATTGTCGAGTATTGCATTTGCTATTAAACTGCTTTTACAGTCAGGCTCTACTATACCAGAATTAAGTGATTTTGCTTTTGGCTTTAGACCTATTGTTATAGGATATTTACACCTTGTGCTACTAGGTGTGATTTCTTTATTTATACTTGGCTACATCAGTGCACATTATTACATCAGAATTACATCCCTAACCAAAATAAGTCTGACTATTTTTATAATTGGCATCATTGCAAATGAATTGGTCTTAATGCTTCAAGGTGTTGCAGCCATTAGTTACAATAGCATTCCCTATTCGAATGAATTGCTATTTGGTATAGCATTTTTGATGTTCTCAGGTATCTTACTCTTAAATTTTACACAAAAAGAAAGGAAGTGATTCTAGTCATAATGTTTGCTGTAAAGAATACCCAATTTTACTGAAACAAATAACTATGAATATTCAAACACAAACTTTAGCAGCTATTGTTACTGCTGATCATAAAGCTGCACCCGTATTAGAAAAATATCAACTCGATTTTTGTTGCAAAGGAAAAAGAACATTAGCAGAAGCATGTGCCGAGAAAGGAATTAAAATTGAAAGCATAACAGCAGAACTTGAACAGTTAACTTCACCAACCTCTAGCAATCAAATGCCATTTACAGTAATGTCGGCAGAGCAGCTAATCAATTATATCCTTATTCATCACCACTTTTACGTAAAACAATCAATGCCGCAAATATTAGCTCATCTTGAAAAAGTAGCTAGCAAGCATGGAGAAAAATACCCTTATATGCAAAAAGTATTGCAAATATTTATAGCGGTGAATGAAGAATTGAGTTTGCATATGCAAAAAGAGGAACTGGTTTTGTTTCCCAGAATTAAAGAAGTCATGAGTGACAACAAACTGCAATATGCACCGGGCTACATTAATAATCCTGTACACCAAATGGAGCATGAACATGATCATGCTGGAAATCTTATGGCTGAAATTAACAGCCTTACTAATCATTATACACCTCCAGAAACCGCTTGTACTACTTTTAGAATATGTTTAGAAGAATTAAAACATTTTGAGGAAGATTTACATAAACATGTACACTTGGAGAACTATATTTTATTTCCAATGGCAATGACCAAGTCATTTGAAACATACAACCACAGTCTATAGCATATCGCATCACTTTTCCAATTTCTTGATACTTGTCAGAATCATATTTTTCAAATTCTTGACATTCTGATAAGTAGGCTTGATACTCCCCTTGTACGGATTATCAAGATCTCTAATGGTATTGATTGTTAGCGATACTAATATGATATAAATTAATGGTACCAAAACATGCACTGTTTCATTAAATGAATTCATAAACCCAATAAGCAACCCAATCAATAAAGAAGATAATATAATTACAAAAAACAATAATCCCGGCGTTCTTTCACCATAAGAATAAATCAACCGAAAGGTTGTTGCATTTAGTTTGTTATATGCTGGTAAAATGGAGGTTACTATAGGATGAATAGTATCATTTTGTTTGGCCAATGTATTGAGGTAATCAGTAAACCTTGCATTACATTGCGTAATGTCATCTGATAAAACATTTTTTTCAGAAGTACCGGCTGAATCATATGCTAGCTCAATATTAATCAATTCAACTAAATATTTTTTGATAGATATCTTTATGTTATCAGGCATGAATCCTGACAACCTATTAATTTCAGCTATCGCATCAGACTGTTGGTGAATATAGCTAACCCTTTCTTTCATAGCATTACCAGAGGTTAATAAGGTAAAAGAAATTAGCAATGCTAAAAATCCGATTATTGAGCCCTCAACACCTGTACTTTTCCATGCCTTGCCTTTTCTTACATATTTTTTTCGGCCTATATAATAACCCACCCAAACAAATCCTATTAACAGTATGGGAAAGAAGTAAGAAAAGAAGTTGGAATCAACAAATTTTACCCACATAAGTGATACAGTTTTGGTTTCGATTAATTGAAAATAAAAAAACAAATGCCCCAATCCAAATAAGATTGAGGCATTTGAAAATTAATTCAAGCTTCGCTTATCCAAACAATCCACCTTTTTTCAAACTCCGTACTGCTTCGCCAATCTTAAATCCATTGTGATAGATTTCAATTTTGTAATCGCCTGTTTGAAAACGATTGTCTTGTTTCCAATCAAAACTTACCGGTGTTTTCTTGCCTTGCTCATAATTGATGGTTACTTTATTCGTATACAACTTCTCCCCTTCGTTACGAGTGGTAAAATTGCCGCTACCATATGCCGGTATATACATTATTTTTCCATCCGGAGAAGTGATGCTTACATAAATATCTTTTGTACCACTTGGAGCAACACGGTTTTCATCAATCTCAAATGATATTCTCAATAAATCAACTCGTTTGGCAGTAGTAGTTGTTTTTTCTTTTCCGCTACCTCTAATATCTTTTGGTGTAATGGCAATATTAGAAACGTGGAATGTAGACGCTACATCAACTTTTTCGGCTAATCTTTTTTTCTCTGCTTCAGTTTTAGATAAATCATCTGCAATTTTATTTTTCTCAGCCGTTACTTGGTCTTTCTCTTCACCCAATTGCTGCTTCTCTTGTGCCAATTGTTTGTTCTCTCCTTTCAATCGCTGAACTTCAGCAAAAAGATTATCAATTTTACCGTTTAATTCTCTAATCAATTGTCTGGCTTTCGCTAAATCACCATCTTTTTGATTAATCAAAGTAGTAATCTGTTGTTTTACCCTATCAATTTCATTTTTCTTTTCGGCTAAAGCACCTTGCAACTGGATATTGCTGCCGGTAACCGAATCTAAACGAGACAACGCATCGTTATATTCCACCTGAATTGCATTACGAGAACTGTCTAAATTTGCAATTTGATTATCTTTTTTTGTAATAATCTCCTTAGATTTACTCTTGTCATAAATGATATACCCCCAGGTTAACACTAAAGCGGCAATCAAAAGCCCATAAATGAGTTTCTTATTGTCTTTGGGCTGTTGCTCTTTATCGTTTGGTGTTGCTGCTGTAGGAAATTGAGTATAGCTCATAACTGTTTATTTTTAAATACTTAAATAGATACTATGACCGGAAGGCAATTTTTGTTTGAGTTATTGATATTAGATATCGAAACTGTTCCGCAAGTGCCTAATTATGATGATTTGTCTGCCGAATGGCAGGATCTTTGGTGGAAAAAAGTTTCCAAAACCGTGCCAGAAACCGTTACTCCGGCCGAAAGTTACCGCCAAAAAGCTGGAATTTTATCAGAATTTGGCAAAATCATCTGTATCTCCACTGCTTACTTTCACGAAGATACACAAGGCCGGCTTTGTCTTAAAATGAAAAGCATTTACGGCGATGATGAAAAGGAACTATTAGAGCAATTTATTGCGGTTGCCGATCAGTTTAGTAAACATTACCGCAACTTTCAGTTTGCAGGCCATAATATTCGGGAATTTGATATTCCATACCTCTGCCGAAGAATGTTGGTGCATCAAATTCCATTGCCAAAGTATTTTTTACTACACGATAAAAAACCTTGGGAAGTGAAAATGTTAGACACTTTAAACTGGTGGAAATTTGGCGACAATAAGCATTATACATCATTAAACTTATTGGCGCATACTTTAGGCATACCTACTAGCAAAACAGACATGGATGGCAGCATGGTGCAAGATGTGTATTATAAAGAGCAAGACTTGAATAGAATTGTTCAATATTGCCAGTTAGATGTAAAAGTGGTAGCAGACCTTATTTTGAGGTTTCATAATATGCCCATTCTTGATGATGAAAAGGTAAATGTTGTGACCTGATGGTTATACCCATTTTTTTAAGACTGCTAGGCTTTATTGTTTGCAACTCATCTTCAAGATTATATTTGCAACATGTCTGCTGAAAAAATAATTGGTGATTGGAAGAAAGGGGTATTTAAACCCATTTGTTGGCTCGAAGGTGAAGAATCCTATTTCATCGACCAAGTCATGCATTATGCAGAGCATAAAATTCTTACAGAAAGTGAAGCCGGTTTTAACCTCACCATTTTTTATGGTAAAGATGCCGATTGGGCCGATATTATCAATGCCTGCCGACGCTATCCCATGTTTGCCGAACGGCAAGTAGTATTATTGAAAGAGGCACAGCACATGAGAGAACTGAAGCGATTAGAAGGTTATTTAGAAAATCCTTTACCCTCAACTGTATTCGTAGTAAGCCATAAAGAGAAAAAAGTAGATGGCAGAGACAAGTTTGGCAAGTTGGTTAAAAAGCATGATTATTTTTTAAGCGAAAAAGTAAAAGATTATAAGCTGAATGAGTGGGTACAGGGAATGATTATGCAACAAAAGTTAGAGATTACTGCCACCGGCTTAACCTTATTGGTCGATCATATTGGCAACGACTTAAGCAGATTAGAAAATGAGGTTGAAAAATTAGCCATTAATTTGGCAGGGAGAAAAAAGATAACGGAAGATGATATTGAAAAATATATTGGTATCAGCAAAGAGTTCAATTCTTTTGAATTACAAGATGCTTTAGCTCAAAAAAATATGGCTAAAGCCATTCGCATCATTCGGTATTTTGAAGCAAATCCTAAAGCAGCTCCCATACAAGTTATTCTGCCAACGCTGTATAATTACTTTAGTAAAGTGTATGCTATTTTTGGTTTGGCAGATAAAAGCGAAAGAGCCGTTACAGGATTGTTCTACAATAATTCTTTTGCGGCTAAACAAGCATTGCAGACCATGAAAAATTATGAATATAGCGGCATTGAAAGAATCTTACTGTTGTTACACTCCTATAATTTACGATCTGTAGGTGTAAATGATAGTAATACAAGCGATGCCGGCTTGCTAAAAGAATTGATTGTAAAAATGATGCGTTAATCTTACTTGATTATTTCTTGCAACTTACTTATCAATTCAGGACCACGAAGGTTTTTACCTATAATTTTTCCAGATGGATCTATCAATAAATTCTGCGGAATAGAACTAATTTGAAATTGTCTGGCTACAGCATTGTTCCAATACTGCAAATCACTTACATGCGGCCAAGTCAAATTATCATCTTGAATTGCTTTTAACCAATTGGCTTTATCTTGATCCAATGAAACACCTAATACTGTAAAATTTTTAGCTTTAAACTGTTGATATGCGGCTACAACATTTGGATTTTCTACTCTGCAGGGTCTGCACCAACTTGCCCAAAAATCTATCAATACATATTTGCCTCTAAAAGAAGATAACCGAACAGGAATATTAGCCGTATCATTTTGTACAAAATCTGGTGCAGTACTTCCTATAGAACCTATTCTAGCATCATTGATTGTCTTTTCAATCATGGCTGCATACATGCCTTTCTTTGCAGTAGGAAGCAAGCTATTGTACTTCTCCTCTAATTCATCTGGCCCACCTAACAATGGATTAATGACAAACATCAAAAAAGTAGTAACAGGAGAACCAGGTTTTTCAACAATAAAACGATTCAATTCAGCCACAGCTTTCGTTTTCAGTCCGTTGAAAACTACAATCATACTATCTCTTTTCTTGCCGGCTTGCGCTGCATTTATTTTAGCTGCCAAATCATTCAGCTTTGTTTTGATGGGGTCAAAGCGTTGTTGATACAATTGATAATCTGCTTGCAAAGCCGATCCTTTTACCGCTAATTTTTTAATCGCTTTTGCATCGCCGGTAATTGTTACGTTATCCGCCCCCATAAACAATTCTACATTGTCTTTATAGCCGATAAATGCCAATTGATAAATGTTGGCTTCACTCAATTTACCGGACAAAGTAAACTTTCCACCCTGACTGTATGTGGTAGCGTACACTTCACTTGATTCACCGGGATTAGCTAAAAACACCATCGTACTATCTGCCAATCCTTTGATGTTTCCTGAAATAGAGAAACTATTATTATCATTTTGCGCTGCTGAAAAAAGCGGCAATAAAGCGGCAAGTATAAAAATCTGCTTCATTTATTTTGAATGTCTTTGTTCTAAAATTTGAGTAACGTCGTGCAATTTATAGCCTTTTGCGTTAAGCAAAACCAAATAATGGAAGAGTAAATCAGCCGCTTCGTTTAAAAACAGTTCCTTATTGTCATCTTTTGCTTCTATCACCAATTCAACGGCTTCTTCCCCAACTTTTTGGGCTACTTTGTTAATGCCTTTCGACATCAACTTAGCTACGTAAGATTCATCCGGCGAAGCCTTACTGCGTAAAGCAATTATTTCTTCGAGATAAGAAACAAAATCTTCTTTACGGTTCTTTTCGGTCCAGCAAGTATCGGCACCGGTATGACAAACCGGACCAACAGGATGCACTTTAACCAACAATGTATCGTTATCACAATCCACTGCAATGCTTTTCAACTCCAAGAAGTTGCCACTCTCCTCGCCTTTCGTCCAAAGTCTTTGTTTACTGCGACTGAAAAAAGTAACTTTTCCGGTAGCTTCGGTTTGTTGCAGTGCCGCTTCATTCATAAAACCAAGCATCAATACTTTTTGGGTATCATAATCTTGAATAATGGCCGGCACCAAACCATCGGCATATTTGCTAAAATCTAATTGTAGTAATCCGTTTGAAGTAGTACTCATCCTTGCTATAAAATTATTTACAAATTATCTTTCTATTACCGCTGTTCAATCAAGTATCTAACCGCCAATTCGTATCCTTTCATTCCCAAACCAAAAATACTACCCACACTTTTTCCGGAAACATGAGATAGTTTTCTAAAATCTTCTCTGGCATGTACATTAGAAATATGCACTTCGATTACCGGTGTTTTAATGGCAGCAATTGCATCACCTAATGCTACAGAAGTATGGGTATAACCTCCGGGATTTATAACAATACCATCAAATTCAAAACCAATGCGTTGTAGTTCGTTAATCAATTCTCCCTCTACGTTACTTTGAAAATAAGTAAACTGCACTTGCGGAAAAACGGACTTCAAAGTTTCGAAGTATGCTTCAAATGATTGATTGCCGTAAATATCGGTTTCTCGTTTGCCTAACAAATTAAGATTTGGTCCGTTGATGATGGCTATTTGCATGCTTCACAATTAAGTTTCAAAAATAGCCCATTTACATGGGATGCCTATTGAACGCTGATTAGTTTTGCATCATAGCCACAAAATCATCAAACAAATAACGAGAATCGTGTGGACCCGGTGTGGCTTCGGGATGGTATTGTACACTGAAAGCCGGTTTGCCTTTCACTCGAATACCTTCGATGCTATCATCATTCAAATTAACATGAGTAATTTCAATATCAGGGTGATGATGAACCGCTTCGGGATCAACACCAAAGCCATGATTTTGGGTGGTGATTTCACTTTTTCCGGTAATTATATTTTTAACCGGATGGTTCAACCCTCTATGACCATGGTGCATTTTAAAGGTTGGAATACCATTTGCTAAAGCCAACAATTGATGACCCAAACAAATACCAAAAGTGGGTTTGTTTTCTGCTAAAATGGCTTTCACTGTTTCAACTGCATAAGGCATGGCAGCAGGGTCGCCGGGACCGTTTGAGATGAAATATCCGTTAGGGTTAAATGCTTTTAATCTGCTGAAAGGTGTTTTGGCAGGATGCACTCTAACATGTACACCACGACTAACCATACAATCTAAAATATGTTGTTTGATACCAAAGTCAATCACCGAAACTTTTAATGGCGAATTCACATCACCCAACTCATATTCTTCGGTAGTAGTAACAGTACTAGCCAATTCTAATCCATCCATATTTGGACATTTGGCTAGCTCATTTTTCAGTTCTTCTATGTCTAAAATTTCAGAAGAAATGATGCAATTCATAGCACCTTTAGTTCTCACATGTGCTACCAAAGATCGGGTATCAACACCTTCAATCGCTACAATATCATTTTCTTTCAGGTATTTATCTAAAGAAGAGGATGCTTGAATACGGCTATACAATTCTTCCAAATTTCTGCCAATCAATCCACGAATCTTTACGGAAGCACTCTCTACATCAGTTGGTTTTACACCATAATTACCTACATGCACATTATTCATAATGAGCATTTGACCGGTGTAGCTAGGGTCTGTAAACACTTCTTGATAACCCGTCATACCTGTGTTGAAACAAATTTCGCCGGCAGTAGTACCAGATTTACCAAAAGATTTACCGTAAAAAACATGGCCATCGGCCAAAAGTAGAATTGCAGGTTGCTGCTGAGGTTGCGTCATTGTAGAGAAGAATTTTGCAAAGAAAACTCTTCAAACCCAAAAAAGCAGAAAAAATTATTAACGAACGAATAAGAAAACAAAAAAGCTACAAACCTCGTAAGCCGGATTCTGTTTCAACACTGTCATTTATCTTGCCCCAACATTACTGCAGAGGTCTAGCTGCCTACCCTGGTTCATCGAACGGGCCGCTCTCAATCGAACCTATACGTGGCATTACAGCACCCAAGGTTTACCCGTAACGATTGTTGCCAACCGCTACCGTAGGCTTTTACCCTACATTTTCACCCTTACTATACAACCTAAGCTGCAAAGCGGTTATTTTCTGTGGCACTGTCTGTGTACCTAAAAGATACCCTGGCCGTTAGCCAGTGGGTTGCCCTGTACTGTCCGGACTTTCCTCCTTTTCGTAAACCGAAAAAGCGACAGTTCGGGTTTGTAGCACAGCAAAGATAGGCTTTCAAAAACTGGTGCTGTTTTTAGTTAGTACTGAAAAAATATTTCGGTAGCACCATAGCCAAATCTTGGATCGTATTGGTTGATGAAGGTTTTTACTTCTTTTCTTACCTTCAACAAATCATGTATTTCTTCTTTTAATTTACCCTTGCCTACACCATGAATGACAATGAGATTAGGCATGCGATGAGCAATAGCCAAATCGTACCATTTTTCAAACTCTTTCAATTGCAGGGTTACAATTTCGAAATTGCTCATATTACGGTAATCGTCGGCAATTTTTTCGATATGTAAATCAACTACTGAACGGGCTGGGGCCAAATGTTTTCTAGCTTCATTTGCTGCATATACTTTAAAACCTCTGGCGGCTAAGCTATCTAAAGGCAAACTGTCGCCGTAGGTTTTATCTGGAAATACTTCCAGCAATTTGTAACCGAAGAATGGTTCGTTTTTGGCTTTTAATTCTTCAATCCGTTGAAACAACTGTTTGGGCTTGATTTTGAAGTTGGCTTCACAGAAGTCGGCCTTCAACTTATCCGGTTTAGTCAGCGAAAACTCAAAACTAAACGTTGGACTATCGTTTAAATCTTCAAAGGGAACATCGTGTAAATAGAAATCGGCAAAGGGACGAACTTCATTTTCCAATTCGAAATCAGCCTTGCCAAAAAATAATAACTTATAGTGAAAGCGGTATGCCTGGTCGGTTTTATTAACCAGATATACTTTTAATTGTTCCACCACTTCATCACCAAAAACATCGGTTTCAAATTTTGGGAAGAAAGAAATCCACACCCCATCTGCTTCCTTTACTTTATCGGGATTTCGTTCAACTTTTAATTGATCAACAAACTGTTTTTGTTTTTTTGGAGGAAACAATTTTTTCTCCGTAAACCTTTTAAAATACGGAAAATCAATCTGATCCATATATGCTGGAAATTTAACGCCTCTAACCTCAATCATCACCATATTATCGTTGATGATATCGATTACTTCTCCTTCTTCGTTGCTGTGAAGTACTAAAATCTTATCGCCAATCTCATATTTCATGAAGCAAAGGTAAAGATTGCAATTGGATGGTATTAAAACTTACATTTGTATAATTAATTTGATGTATAGTTAACCCAAATTAACAACAACCTATGAAATGGAGTGCAACTGCCCTTGCGTTATGCTTGAGTATCCTACTAATGGGTCAATCCAAGGACGAATTGCTATTAAAATTGAAAAAGGCCGGTGCAGACACTTCTACCGTAAGAATGTACGGAAGAATCAGCCGTTTTTACATGACTACTCAACCTGACTCTGCTACCTATTATATTGGCGAAGGTCTAAAAATGGCTAAAGCCATTAATGATAGATTGGGTGAGGGCATGATGGTTTCTCAATTAGGCTCACTAAATGAAATACACGGAAACCTTGGTTTATCGGAGAAATATCACATTGAAGCATTATCCATTTTTGAAGAGTTAGGCGATAAAAAAGCCATTGCACAAGGCAAAAACGGACTTGGCATTATAGAAGGTAAAAAAGGAAATTATGCAAAAGCAACCACCTTATTTTTAGATGCCTTGGCCATTTTCAAATCGTTGAATAATGTTTCAGGCATTGTACAATGCTATATTAAGCTAGGCACTGTAAACGATTTTAATAATAATCCAAAGCAAGCATTGGAATATTATACCAAGGCCATGGAGTTGAACAAAAATGACACAACTAGTAATGCTTATTTCACACTATTAAACAATATCGGGATAATTTATGCCAAGACGGGCAACATGAAAAAAGCCCTTACTTATTTTGAAAAAGGACTACCGGGAAGTAATAATCCAAAGATGATTGATGTCCATATTAGCCTCTTAAATAGTGCTATGAAAGCAAGTGCTATTTTGGGTGAAAAGGCAAAAGCACTGAATTACCATAATAAAGTGATTTCAAAAGCCAGAGAATATAATTTACCAGATGATGAAGCAAGAGCATTAATTAACTATGCTGATGAATTATTAGAAAATAATAACAGCCTTGCCATTGAGTATTATATTAAGGCGTTGGAGTTAGCCAATCAAGCTGGTAACAAAGAGTTTATTGCAGAAATTAATTTAGGTCTTTCGCAACTATACAAACAAGAAGAAAATTACAAAGGTGCGTTTACAGCACTCGAAACCTATCAACGCATTCATGATAGTTTATACAACATTAATAAAACAAGAGAGTTAGCTAGTTTATTTGCCAGCTTCGAACTCAATGAATCGAAGAGCAAGATTAAAGAATTGGAACTAACCAATAAACAAAGAACAGCTGAACGAAACTTGGTGATAGGTGCAATTGTTGGGATTTTATTAATCTTTTTTATTTTATGGTACTACTATCATAAGAATGCAAAACTTACTGCTCAACTGCAAGAATCAAATAAAGTAAAGGATAAGATATTCTCCATCATTGGGCATGATTTAAAAGCACCTGTAGCAGGATTGGTACAAACTTTAGATTTGCTAGATGCCGGTGTGATTGATGAAGAACAACAAAAATTCATCATCAATACATTGAAAAAACAAACCCAACTAACCTATGATACACTTGATGCATTATTGAAATGGGGGCAAGCTCAATTGCAAGGTGTTGTTGTTAATCCACAAACTTTTCAAACAAAAGCAATCATCAGCAGAAATATTGAAATATTGAAAAAGCAGGCTGATGAAAAATCGATACAAATTATTGATACAACAGCTGATAATACAGCCATTACAGCGGATCCTAACCATTTTGAATTTGTAATTCGAAACTTATTGTCAAATGCAATTAAATTCACTGATAACAATGGTTTAATTGAAATTGCTGCCAATCTGAATCCTACAAATGATGGTATTATTTTTAAGGTAAAAGACAATGGAAAAGGAATTGCTCAAGAGCAATTAGACAAATTTTTGACCTCTACTATTAAAGTGTCTTTTGGTACCAATGGCGAAAAAGGAACCGGTTTAGGACTGCTCTTAAGCAAAGAATTTATTAAAGCCAATAAGGGCAAGATTTGGGCCAATAGTAAAGAAGGAGAAGGAAGCACTTTCTACTTTGACTTGAAGAAAGCGTAAATAATTTATATACCTAGAATGAAAAAATCCGCTTCAATATCAATCGAAGCGGATTTTTTATGACGAATACTTTACTGTGCTAGTTTGCTTCGTTTTCGACTGTAAAGAAAATAAATACAAAGCCCTAAGCCCATCCACACAAAAAACCATAACCAACTTACTGCAGGAATTTCAATCATTAAATACAAACAACACAAAGCACCAAATATGGGAATGAAAGAATAATTGCGTAAGAAAGTTAATACGGCCGTCATTACGGCAATGAGCACAAAAATGAGAAATAAAATTTCTTGATAACCCTCACTAGTAATATTATCAAAAGCAGCTGAAAGTCTGCCGCTGAATAACCAAATAAATCCGGCTACACATAACGGTATAATAATTTTTCCATTGATATAAGGCAACTTAAATTTCCCTTTTACACCCGGGCCTTGAATTCTGGGCAACATCAATACACCAAAACAAACCAAAACAAATGCAAACAAAGTTCCTATGCTTGTTAAATCCGTAACAATGCTACTTGGGATAAACAAAGTAGGAATGGCTACCAAAAATCCGGTAACGATGGTGGCAAATGATGGTGTTTGATATTTAGGATGTACTTGTGCAAATTTCTTCGGCAACAAACCATCTCTACTCATACTCATCCATATTCTTGGTTGCCCTAATTGAAATACCAATAGCACACTTGTAGTTGCAACAACGGCACTAATAGAAATAATATAACCCACCCATTTTAAATTCACTTTTTCAAATACATAAGCTAATGGGTCATCCACTTTCAACTCGGTATAATTTACCATACCGGTTAACACCAAAGCAATTAAAATGTAGAGAATGGTACAAATAACCAAAGAGTAAATCATACCTCTTGGCAAATCTCGTTGTGGATTTTTACATTCTTCAGCAGTGGTAGAAATAGCATCAAACCCAATATAGGCATAGAATACAGCCGACACACCAGCCAAAACACCGGTCATTCCATTAGGTAAAAAAGGATCCCAATTATTGGTGTCTACATAAAAAAAGCCCATAACAATTACGAATACGATAACAGCAATTTTAAATACCACCATAAAATTGGTACTCTTTTTACTTTCTTTAATACCGATATAAGCAATCACCGTAATTAATACCACTATGAGAAATGCCGGAAGATTGATGAACAAATGTTTACCGGCAATGATTGGTGCCGAATCCCACGCTGCAATCGCCGCTTTCATGGTAGCGGTAAGTGGTGTGCCTGCTTGAATAGCCGCTTGTGCTGCATTGTAATTATCAGATGCTGTAAACGGATTAGTAAGTAACCAACCGGGCAATTGAATACCTAATCCTTGCAATAAATTATTAAAATAACCACTCCAACTAATGGCTACTACAATATTGCCAATGGCATATTCTAGTATCAAGGCCCACCCTATAATCCAGGCTACTAATTCGCCAAAACTAACATAAGCATAGGTATAGGCACTACCGTTAATAGGCACTCTACTTGCGAACTCGGCATAGCACAATGCACTAAATCCGCAAGTAATAGCAGTGATGATAAATAAAAGGGAAATACCCGGACCGCCATTAAAAGCAGCCGAACCAATAGTAGAAAAAATACCTGCACCAACAATAGCAGCAATACCCATAAAAGTCAGGTCTCTTACACCCAACACTTTATTTAAGCCTTTGGAATGTGCATCGGCAAGATCTGAATCTGCAACAATTTTAGCAATAGATTTTGTACGAAATAATGAATTCGCCATAGCAATTAGTTTGGAAGGGAAAGATAGGGATTTGCCGTCATTTGTAAAAAATGACCTTAACAATGAAAGAAGTCTGTTGATTACAAGAAGAAAATGAAATAGCAGTACACTATATATTAATCACTTGTTTGGAAGCATTACTTGTATAAGCCGCTTCTATTACACGTATCACTTGTAAACCATCTTCGGCGGTTACCGGCAGCGGTTCTTGAAAACGGATAGTATGATAAATACCATCAAAATAATCCATGTATCTACCGGCCAAAGAGGGTACCATTTCTCTGATTATTTTTCCATCAATATTTGTATGAATTAAACCCCACTCCGATTCGGGTTCTCTTCCCCAGCCGTAGGAATCAGGGATATCACCACGTAACAAGGCTTCTTCCTGAATATTAGTTTTTGGCTTGATGAATGTTCCTTTAGTACCATGAATAACATAACCGGGAATAGGCTCTCTGGCTACATAAGTACTCTTTAATCGTACTCTTAATGCATGATCGTAGAATAAAATCAATTCAAAATAATCATCTACTTTACTAATGGGTCGCATAATACCAATATCTGCAAAAATGGCTTTTGGCCAACCAAATAATTGAAGGGCTTGATCAATAATATGAGCACCCAAATCGTATAAAGTACCAGTGCCTTTTACCGGCGTTTCTTTATGTGTTTTGTAACTTAACTTGTCAACAAATCGGTCGAAGTGAATTTCAGCTTCTACAATATCGCCTAACATGCCCTCATCCAGTACTTTTTTGATGGTGCGATAATCACTATCGTAACGACGATTTTGATAAGCAGATAAACATAAATCTTTATCCTTTGCAATTTGAATCAACTCGGCTCCTTCTTCCACCGTTACAGTAAAAGGCTTTTCGACAATGACATGTTTACCGGCTAATAATGCTTGCTTGGCAAAATCGTAATGCGTAATATTAGGTGTGTTGACAATAACAAGTTCTATCGCTTCATCAGAAAGAATAGCATTGTAATTATTGAATGATAAAGCATTGGGATACAGTTCCTGAATCAGTTGTTTACTGCGTTCCCAAGCACCATACAAATGAAAACCGGGATGAGCTTGCACAAACGGTGCATGAAACAATTTACCCGACATACCAAAGGAACAAAGTGCAGTATTGATAGGCAGTACAGTTGTTTGTTCCATGATACGCAGCTATAAGTGTAATTAACTCAATCGTTTAGAGCGTTGAATCATACTCATCACAAAACCAATGGTCATGATGATAATACCCAACCACAATAGATTAATGAACGGAAATTCGTAGGCTTTCAGAGTTACAAAATCAAGCACAGCGGCTGTTTCTTTTAAGCCGATTTCAAACTCTCCTGTTTTATAATCTTTCAATCTATCTAAGCGTACAATCAAACTTTGCGACATAACGGTATCACTCAAACTCATTGTTTGACCATTCTCCACTAATATTCCCGGCATCGCTTTATATTGTCTGCCATCTTTACTGATTACCGTAACATCTAACATTAATGCGGTATCAGCTGCGCTGAAATTGTATTTTTCGCTAGGCGGATTTAAAGACACTTTGTTCAACACCACCAATCCTTTAGAGTAATACAAGGTATCACCCGGTTTACCATTTAAGGTTCTGAAGCTGCTCGTATCTTTTTCTGCCGCCTTTGCAGGATCGGCTAAATAAGTGAGGTAAGTAAAAATGTCTTTATGCCAATAATGTTTAGAATCAGGGTTTGGCGTAGCCCCTTCTTGTCCTTTATTATTCTCAATAATATCAGGATATAAACTGAATTGCTCAGTAGATGTTTTGCTCTTGAAATTGATTTCGTAATAACGCTTTCTGTCGTAAGTATTAAAAGAATCTTTTACATAAGTAACCATGTACTTACCCATATCGGTTGAAACACCTTTCACTAAGGTTAGGTTTTCTAACGGACTTTCTCGTTCACCAATCTTTAGCGGAGACATGCCTGTGGTGTTCCAACTAAGAATTTTTTTATTGGCTGATGAAATTAAAATGCCCACCAACATCAACCCAAAACCAACGTGGGCAACAGATGAACCGGCCGCTTTAATTTTTCCTTTTAACACCAACCAGATATAAGAAGCATTTGCCGTAACAGAATACACAGCCGCAAATAGGGCTAAATGTATAGCCCCTAAAAAGCCTGCACCCTTTTTATCATAATCAATACCAAGACCAATGCTAATGCTCAAACTGATGATTAATGCAAGGATGGTAGGGATAGCAATTTTTTGATAGAATAGTTTTTTGGGTGTGTCTTTATACTTTAGATATTGTGTTACAGCAGCCAACAATCCAATTACGATGGCTACAAAAATTTGAATTTGATTATGACTAAACTCTACATCTTCGCCAACCGCTAACTTAGTACCGAAGATTTTATTTATCACCGGTAATGATGTCATCACAATAATAATAGTACCACTTAAAAACAACACCAATGAACCAATGAACATCCAAAACTCCCTACTGTAGGTATTCTCTTCTTTTTGAATAGATGGAATGCCTTTGCTTCGAGAAAAGTACAACCAAAAAGAGGGTATTAAAAACACCAGAATAAAAATCAGTAGTTGCCAGTTCATACCCAAATCGGTAAAAGCATGCACCGATGTATCGCCTAAAACACCACTTCGGGTTAAGAAAGTTGAATACAGAATAAGAATGAATGTAAGAATATAAAAGACATACGTACTCTTTAAGGAATAGCCACTATGGCGATAAATGAGATTGGTATGTAAGCCTGCAATCAACACCAACCAAGGCACCATCGAGGCATTTTCTACCGGATCCCAAGCCCAATAACCACCAAAAGTCAAACTCTCATAAGCCCATGCAGCACCCATCATAATGCCTAATCCCAAAATTCCACCACTAAAGGAAGCCCAAGGAATAACAGGCTTTACCCATTCTTTGTGTTTTTTGGTCCATAAACCGGCAATAGCATAAGCAAATGGAACAATCGTTGAAGCAAAGCCCAAGAACAATACCGGCGGGTGAATCACCATCCAATAATTCTGCAATAATGCATTCAAGCCATTTCCGTCTTGAATTTTACTGAGGTAATCCGGCATGGCCAAAAACGGCCAATCCATCTCATTGCGAAGTAATACAAACGGACTTGAACCAATCTTCTTACCAAAAATATACACACCTAATAACATGGTGGCCAAACAAAACTGTGCAAAGCTTACCGTTGTCATTACAGGAGCTTCCCAAGATTTAGCCCGCCAAATTAAAATCCAGCCCAACACACAATGCCAAAAACTCCAGAGCATAAAGCTACCTTCCTGACCTTCCCAAAAACAACTCAATAAATATTCTACTTGTAAACTTTTGCTACTGTGCTGCCAAGCATATTTGTATTCAAATAAATGGGCAGAAATGATGTAGTACAACACTACAAATAAACCCACTACGCAAATCGTTTCTATGGCAAAAGCTGCCCTTGCTATCCGTTGCCAACTTTTGGCTTCATTACTTAAAGCCAATTGGGTAGCTTTAAAATAACTAAGGGTGGCTACGAGTGATGCAACTAAAGATAAAACGGCGAAAAAATGACCTAACTGTCCGGGTAATAAATGTTCTCCTAAAAATGCCATCAGCTTTGGGGATTAAAATAAAAAATGGGCAGTAACAATTCAACAAATTATTTTGAAGCAGCCGCTTTATTATCAGTGCTTGAACGATTGTAATCGGCTACTTCTGGTGCTTTACCATCGTTGTATTTACTAGGACATTTCATCAAAATCTCTTTACACTCAAAATGATCTGCTTGCATACTGCCTTTCAATACCAATCTTTCACTTTTTTCCATATCTGTTGGTTTAGTATTGAGGTACACCACTTTGGTAGAATTACCCAATGTATCTATGGCAGTAAAAGAAAGATAGTTCGGATTTTTAACGGGGTCGTATTCGATAGGTTTTGACTGATCTAAACGGGCAATCAAATGAACAAATTTGCCTTGCTTTTCTTTAGCCGATTGTACCGTATCGTAAGTGGTTAAATCACCCATGAAACTGATTAACACGGCAATGCTAACGGCAATGGCTAAGAGTATGATAATATGCGACTTCTTCATTAAACCATATTTTAGGCTGCAAAGATAGCCGCAATTTGAATTGTGGTAGTTGCTGTTTATGAGACCAAATGTTAAAACTCGATATTAACGAACATAAAAATCAATTAATTATGTTACAAAAGATAACAACATAGTTGATTTCACTAACTTGCATCGCCGAAATTAAAGACCGGCATTTTATGGCAGATTTATCGAACTTTGACCCCAACTCGGCAGGTAACCCCAACAACAATATTTTTGGTCTGCCTTTTACCGAAGAAGAAGCCCAACTAGTGCTTTTACCTGTACCTTGGGAAGTTACAGTAAGCTACAATGCAGGCACAGCCCGTGCACCGGAACACATCTTTAAAGCTAGCCTACAAGTTGATTTATTTGATGCCGATATGCCCGACTTATGGAAGCAGGGTTTTTACATGAAACCGATTGATAGAAAAATCCTCCAAAAAAGCGATTACCTAAGAAAAGAGGCAGAACTATACATTGATTATATCTCTAAAGGAGATTGTGTAGATGAAAATAAATTCATGTGCAAAAGCCTGAAAGAAATTAATGAAGGCAGTAACATGATGATTAATTGGGTGTACGAACAATCTAAGGCGCTACTTGACAATAATAAGTTGGTTGGTTTAGTGGGCGGCGACCATAGCACACCGCTAGGTTTCTTGAAAGCGATAGCTGAAAAACATGGTGATTTTGGCATTTTACAAATAGATGCACACTGCGATTTACGCAAAGCTTATGAAGGCTTTAACTACAGCCATGCATCTATCATGTATAATGTGCTGAATGAAGTGCCGCAAGTGAAAAAACTGGTACAAGCAGGCATTAGAGATTTTTGTCAGGAAGAATGGGATTATATCTGCAATAGCGATTTTAGGGTGATCACTTATTTTGATAAGAATATTAAAGAAAGACAGTACGAAGGACAAACTTGGAAGCAAATTGCAGATGAAATCATCCAACACTTGCCGGAGAAAGTCTACATCAGCTTTGATGCAGATGGTTTAGACCCCAAACTTTGCCCCAATACCGGCACACCGGTGCAAGGTGGATTTGAAACCGAACAAGTGTTCTACCTCTTTAAACAAATATTACAATCAGGTCGCAAAATCATTGGCTTCGATTTAAATGAAGTTGGCGTTGGCGAAAACGATTGGGATAGTAATGTAGGTGCAAGGGTTTTGTTTAAGTTGTGTAATTTTTTGGTGCATAGTAACAGTTAGCCCATGATTTACGATTACGTCATTACTTTAAAAAGCCGTCCGCATACTGCAATTAATTGGGTAAGCAGGTTCTTATATCTATTCGCCATCATTTGTTTTGCTTATTTTTTTCGCATCAATACCGATACAAGATTTTTTTATGGTGCTTTTATTGGACTAATTGCTGCATGGTGGATTTTTATTGAATGGAAAGCTAATACTGAACCTGCCGTTTTTTACCGCATCGGTTTATCTATTGCGGTGTTAGGATGGATAGCTCAACCCTATCAAAACTATTGGTTAGCAGCATTATATGCTATTTGTGCCGTATTAGAAAAGCAAGTAAAATTTCCGGAAGAAATTGCTTTTAATGAAGCAGTAGTAGTGGTGAATTCTTTTCCCAAACGCACTATTCCATGGGCAGAAGTATCTAATGCCATTATTAAAGATGGGATACTTACGGTGGACTTCCGCAACAACAAAATCATTCAAAAAGAAATTGAAGATGAAGTTGAGTCATCGGTAGAAAAGGAATTCAACGCATTTTGCCAACAACAACTTTTGAAAAGACCATAGTATCTTTATTCACTATTGACTATTGACTATTCACCATTCACTATTGACCATTCACTATTATGCTCCAACACACACCCTACTTATTATACTCCGATGGCAAAGGCAATATTTTTGAAGACGATTCTTTATATGCCATAGGCCGTGCCGGATGGGATGCATTCCCCATTCCCGATGAAGATTGGATTCCCCTACCCGATGGCGGCAATATGTACGAATTACCGGGCCGCCGTGGCATTGGTATAGATGTACAAACCGGCGATATGCGTTTGTGTGAAAAAGGATGGGCTGTTGCTGCGTTTATTCCGCCTGCCCATACCGGTTTATTTTTAGCTGCTTACGAAACCTTACCCGATGCACCTACCCTGCCCTTGTTTTGCTATACCGCTGCAGGCTGGTACAATAACCAGTTTTATGTACCCGCTGTGCGGATAGAAAAAGACATTAGACAAGAATGTGCCGGCTACGACCAACCCACTATTGAAACAGGAACCCAACAATTGTTATCGGCCTATCCGCATAACCGCTTGGTCAAACACTTGATGGAAAATTGCTGCATGACCTACACCTGCCCCGCAGCTCGAAATTTTGCCATGGGCCGTTGGGAATGTCCCGTACCAAGCTCACCGGCTTGCAATGCGAATTGTGTAGGTTGTATATCATTCCAGCCCGAAGAAGAAACCATTGTTTCTACACAAGACCGCTTAACCTTTAAGCCAACGGTAGAAGAAATTGTAGAGTTTACGGTGCCGCATTTGATGAATGCCCCTTTCCCCATTGTAAGTTTTGGTCAGGGTTGCGAAGGCGAACCTTTGTTGATGTGGGAAACCATAAGAGACAGCATTATTGAAATAAGAAAGCATACCCAAAGAGGCAGCATCAATATCAATACCAATGGTTCTAAACCCGATGCCGTAAAAGCTTTGTGCGAAGCCGGACTAGACAGTATACGAGTAAGTACCAATTCTGCCCGAAAGCATATTTATACGCCTTACTATCGCCCCAATAATTACCAGTTTGAAGACATTGTTGAAAGCCTGAAAGTGGTACGCAGTTTTGGCGGTTGGGCAAGCATCAATTACTTTGTTTTTCCCGGCATGACCGATACGGTAGAAGAATATGAAGCCCTGCGGGAATTGATACGCTATACCGATTTGTCGATGATACAATGGCGCAATTTTAATATTGACCCCGATTGGTATATGGGCAAAATTGGCGTAGCCGAAACCGGCGATATGTTGGGCATTAAGCAAATGCAAGATTTGATTAGAGAAGAATTTCCGAACCTGAAGTTTGGGTATTTCAATCCGCCAATGGAACGCATTACAGGCGACTATTGGAAAGATTTCGCCGGTGGGGAGATGATGGTGTAGAAGCCATGAATTAGACCCTTTTTGCCTCGAATTCGAACCTTTTTGCTTTGAATTCAAACCTTTTTGCCTTGAATTTGGACCTTTTTGCTTTGAATTCAGACCTTTTTGCCTCGAATTCAAACCTTTTTGCCTCGAATTCAAACCTTTTTGCCTTGAATTCGAACCTTTTTGCCTTGAATTTGAGCCTTTTTGCCTCGAATTCGAACCTAAAAGGGTGTTTTTAATACCTCGGAGAGTGTAATTACACCCTAAAAGAGTGTTTTAAGTACCTCAGAGAGTGTAATTAATACCTCGGAGGGTGTTATTACACCCTAAAAGGGTGTTTTTTGATTGTTGGTAGGTTGAAATTGGAGTTCAGAACCTCGAACTTGGACCTTTTAACTCCGACTTTGGAGTTGAAAGCGAAATAATACCGCTAGGTGCTTACTGCCTACTTATTGCAATGACAAAGGCCAAAAACGTATTGGCGGTACCGCCACCTAACGGCTTTGTTATAAATGATTGATTACCAATACGATAAATTTTATATAGGTATTGATGTGTTGTGTATATTTGAGAGTTGGCTGCATTTTATTGTATACTAATAATAAATTGATGAACAAAACTCCAAGTGAAATAATAATTGAGCTCGAGGATAAGTTTAGTAAAAATTTTACAAAATGGAAGGGCCTTCAGGATTCATTGTTAGATAGGATTTTTACAGGCCTTTATTGTATTTCTGCAGTAGGTGAAATTTTAAGTGCAAGAAAAATATCAAAACATCATGACATTTGTTGCAAAATTTACGATGAGATTTTTGCTGACGGTGCTTCATCCGTATACCTTGCTACAATTGCACTGGACAAGCCTGCTAGTATCGTTCTAAGACGCATACTTGAATTAGGAGTAGCTGCAGTTTATCTGTGGGATATGCCACATATGGCTCTTGCATGGAACGAACATGATGGTGACTTAAGTTTTTCAGAAATGATATTGCATTTGAATTCTAAAGGTTTTACTAGTTATGTTAGTCACGAAAACAATATGGCCTCATCTCTAGTGGAGTTGGTACCGGCATCGGAAGCACAAAAACTTTATGGTAGTTTAAGCGACATCGTTCACGGAAAAATTACGACCTTTGAAACAACCATACCTAATCGTTTTAGCTTCAACGAAAGCGACTGGAGAGAATTTGTATTGATCGCAGAAAAAGTAATATTTCTATTATTGAATCTTTATGTCCTTCGTTACTCAATTAAGAATGAAATAATTTTAAAAGTTCCAAAGGCAAAAAACGAACTATAACAATGGCAGCAAAAGATTTCGATTTAATACACGCAGCAAGGACTGAAGATCTTGAAGATTCTCAAATTTCAAAGCTAGCTGTGATTGGCGAGGTTGAAGCAGAAGTAATTGCTAAACTAAAGTTTAGTGGCGCCCACCTTCTTCAAGGAGCAAGAGGAATTGGAAAATCAATGCTATTGAAAGAAACAGAAGCTGAATTAGATCGGGATTTTAAGAAAGATCAAGCACTAGGAGTTTATGTTAATTTCAAAACTAGTACCCTCTTGGAAGGTGTAAAGGCGGACAACCGTAATGCTTTCCAAATTTGGGTTGGAGCCAAAATCTTACAAGCATTATACGAAAAACTTATTGCAAATGGTATTGTTTCAAACAATGATACATCCGACCCTTTCAAAAGAATATTTGGTGTAGATTCTATATTTGGTTTGCAGAAGGTTCTACAAGAAAAAATCCATTTATTACAGCGGTTATCTAAAGACGACGACCAGAATCAAATACTTGAAAAGTTGGGCAGTGATTTCTTAGATAAGGTCAATGACATAACTTATATACTTGAAATAATTAAAGAAATAATATCAGAATATTCATTAAATCGAGTAGTGTTTTTGTTCGATGAAGCCGCTCATACTTTTATACCAGAACAGCAAGAAATATTTTTTGAAATTTTTAAATTATTGCATGGAGGAAAAATTGCCGTAAAAGCAGCAGTTTATCCCTCTATTACAAACTACGGTAAAAACTTTGAAATCGGTCACGATGCAATTTTAATTAGCTTGGGAGATTTTGAACCAGGAGCGACTGGTAGGGATGCTTCTAGGAAACAATACAGAGCATTGATTACTAAAAGGATTCCAGAAGGAAGACTGCGTAAAGAAATTTTTTCAAAGGGAGAACTTTTAGACCAGTGCATTCACTTATCAACCGGAAACCCAAGAGCATTCCTTCATCTTTTCAATCGTGTTTATGACCGAGGCTATACAGAAAGAGCATTGTTGTTGGCCACACAAGACTATGTTGATCAGGAACTACTTCCTTATCATTTAGGTCTGGCTAAGCGCCTGCCAAAGTATGCACCTCATGTTAAATTAGGCCTAGATATTTTAAGAGAATATATTATTCCGGAAATTCGAAAAAAAAATACTCGAGAAAAGAAAACTCAATATCAGTCCGCTTTTTTTACTCTTCAACGAGACATGCAGCCGAATCTAAAACTTGCACTTGATTTATTATCTTATTCAGGAGTACTTTCAAAACAAGGGACGGTAAAAATCGCCTCAAGGAAAACAGGTCAAAGATACATGGTTCATCTAGCGCTTTTATTCACTGAAAAAGCCTTCATATCGAATAGATTCACTGAAATAATCAATATGATTAGCTTAACCGATTATAGGGAATTTAGTGCTACTGATTCTGAATTTGATCAATATTTGATTAAGCTAAGACAGACATCTGAGGAATGTCAAAACTGCTCATCGGAGATTCCTCCGGATGCTAAATTTTGTCCAACGTGCGGCACAAAGGTTGAAGAAAGATCCATCGTGGGAGAACTACTAGACGATACTGTACGAGATCTTTCTATTAGTCAAGCTATAGCTGATAGAGTTGAACCTGAATATCCCCTAGTAGGAGATGTCATCCATGCAAGTTTAGAAGATTTAATGCAGATAACATACATTAAGAGTGTAAGGTCAAGGATAATAAAGAATGCTGCGGAAGAATATATTTCGGGCTAGAATAATATCCATTTTTGCCTTTGCAGGTGTTCTTCGTCCTGCTGGGGTCTCCTTACTGGGTAAGTGCATTGGCCAAGGGTCCCAGGCATAGTAACAATAAACATAGTAAGTGTATCTTGAATGTGTCATATTCTTCACCTTGGTTCGTGACACTACGAATTACAACTTTAGTATTACACCCTAAAAGAATGATTTTTAATTGTTGGCAGGCTGTTATTGGGAGTTCGGAACCTCGAACTTGGACCATTTAACTCCAACTTGCCTACTTATTGCAAAAACAAAGGCCAAAAACGTATTGGCGCTACGACAATTCAAAAATCATAATACTAAGATGCTGATTACCAATACGATAAATTTTATATGGGTATTGATGTGTTGCGTATATTTGAGAGTTACCGGTCATGCTATTGCGACAGTGCAAACAATAAACAATGGTGCTAAAATGGACGGACGAAAAGCCAACGCTTCATCAAAATAAAAAGAGCTGCAAGCCACGCAAAAGCCGACCAAATTGCAGCACATTTTATTTTGCCCAACGCACCACGACACTTCGGACATTGTGAATAACTTTCTGTGGACTTAATTTGTCCAGAAAAAACAAATTTCTAGCTTTGGACAAAAATTGACCAAATGGCAACATTGAAACGATTTACAACTTTTGGTGAACACCTTCGGACTTTGAGAGAAGAGGCCCAACAAACTTTGAGAGAAGTTTCAAACAGTATCGGCATTGACCCTTCTCTACTTGCAAAAATCGAACGCAACGAACGACAACCGACAAAGCAAATAATCAAAGATGTTGCGACCTTTTTCAAGGTTGACGCTAAGGAGTTACAAAATGAATTTTTGAGTGACCAAATCGCTTACAAAATTTTGGACGAAGATGCCGACTTGGACATCTTAAAAGTCGCAGAAAAAAAAGTGTCTTACTTAAAAACATTACGCAATGGGTAAAACAATGACAAGAAATAAGGAACTCCCGACATTTTTTGGAGAAGTTCAAATAAAAGGAGAACGCTTAAAAGCGGACTTTGAAAATAATATTAAGCCCACGGTTTTCTACCAGCATCCACAAGGACAGTTGTGGCAAGGCGACAGCATAGAATGGCTTAAAACACTCCCTGACGAAAGTGTAGATATGATTTTTGCTGACCCACCTTACAATATTAAGAAAGCTGATTGGGACACATTTGAAAGTCAAGAAGAATACATCAAGTTTTCAATGAAATGGATTGAACAGGCAGCAAGAGTATTGAAGCCAACCGGAACACTTTTCGTTTGTGGTTTTTCTGAAATTCTTGCTGACTTAAAACATCCTGCAACCAAATATTTTAAATCGTGCCGTTGGATTATTTGGCATTACAAAAACAAAGCAAATCTTGGAAAAGATTGGGGAAGAAGCCACGAGAGTATTTTGCATTTCCGCAAGACAAAAAATTTCACTTTCAATATTGATGAAATCCGTATTCCATACGGAGAGCATACATTAAAGTATCCGAGCCATCCACAAGCTGACACAAGCCAATATGGAAATGGGAAAAATGGAAATCACATTTGGGAACCAAATCCGCTTGGGGCAAAACCAAAAGATGTTTTAGATATTCCGCAAGACATTATTGAAGTGCCGACAACTTGTAACGGTATGCACGAAAAAACACCACATCCGACACAAAAACCAGAAGAACTTTTAAGAAAACTCATTTTAGCTACTTCAAATATTGGCGACACTATTATTGACCCATTCTGTGGTAGTGGAACAACACCAGTTTGTTCGCAACAGCTTCAAAGAAAATGGATGGCTTGCGACCTTTCACCTGAATATTTAGATTGGGCAGCTAACCGAATAGAACTTGTGGAAGATTGGAGCATTGAAAAATGGATTAAATACGATTTTGATAACCAACGAAGAAGAAACTCAATCAGATGACAAAAGAAGAAACACTTGGTGCATTCAATAATTCCGTAGCCACTTTTATGGATAGGGATTGTTACTTACTTCATCGTAACATTTATGAACGAAGTATTACTCATAAAATAGCAGAGTATCTTCAAACTAATTTTCCAGAATTTAATGTTGACTGTGAATACAATGGTGATATAGATAATATCACTAACTACAGAAAACAGCTTGATATTTCTTTAGCTGATATGATTGCAATTGCAAGGCAGAAAATAAGAGAAGATGAAACTTACTCTGTTTATCCTGACATTATTATTCACACACGAAACACAAATGGTAATAATCATTTAGTGATTGAGGTAAAAAAGGCAAATGGCAACGAAAATGACAAAGCCTTTGATTTACTCAAACTAAGGAAATTCACAACGCAGTATGGTTATCGTTTAGGTATCTATCTTGAATTTTCAACTGGCGAAAATGCTACAGTAGTATCCCTTCGCTATTTTCAGGATGGTATAGAAAAGAACATTGGAAACTTAAATGAATTATGAACTTAAAACAACTCGTAAATAAAGCAAAAGATAAAAGCAACTTCGTTGACTTGAAAGCATACATCGCATTCTGTGATGAATACTTGAATTATATCAGCGACAACCTACAAGCAACAATAGTTTCGCAAAACGAAAATCATTACCGCTTCTATCAATACAAGAAAGAAGGCAATTTTCAAATTACCCGACCAATAAATTCAAACCTGATGTATGACGCAAAAAGTTTTGCAAAAGCATCAAAGGAATTTTTGAAAGTGTTACGCACAATCAAAACGATTAACAAGAAAGATGATGCTCTTCGTAACATTTTGAATAATGCAACATACACCATTCAACAATCTGTGGGTTCTGCATTAGACGGTTTGCCAGCCGGACAATCAAATACAGCAAGAAAGTTAAACGGTGACTTGTTTGAACATTTCATTCGCTTAATCATTCGTGAAATCGGCATTGACTGTAAAGCCGGAACAATTCAAGTTCCAGTCATTGTTGACGGTCAACCAACTTTCAATATGAGCTATCAACACGACTTAATCATTGAAAAAGAAAGCGACATCAAAGTAATTGGTTCAATTAAAACATCAAGCAAAGACCGTATTGATAAGATTTTCATTGACAAATTCCTTTACAACAAATTGACCGAGAAAGCAACGCCACACATTGCCATTTTTCTAAATGACGTTCAGAGAAAAAACAGCAAGAAGGAAAATGAATATGGCATCAATTCCACTTTTCTTCCCGGACACTTTAAAGGTTATACAGTAAAACTCAATCCGCTTGACGGGGTTTATTACTGCGACATCAGACCAAATATGAGAACTGAAGCTATTTTGAAAGACCACATAAAAACATTTGATAATTTGCTTATTGAAGACATTTGGAAATTTATTTAGCCAACGCACCAAGAAATTGCAATAATGGAGGGACAACAACACGACAGAAAAGAAGCACGAACCGGTAACACGGGTTTGGCAAAAGTGGCGGTTCAGTGCTTCGTATGACAGTTTTTGCTAAATTTGAACTTTGGTGCTTCGTATGAAATTTAGTGGTAAAAATCGCCACCTTCGCCAAGCCCGAAACCGTTGCCTGCAAGCTTAACCCTCAACATGAAAGTGAATTTACTTTTCTTAACTCTTTTAATTTTTTTGAGTTGTAATGACGATAAAAAGCAAAATTCAGTAGTAGTTAAACAGGCTGCAAGGGACACTATAGACTATCAAAAAATTACAGATAATTTCTACGACATTGCAGACTTAAAAACCTATAAAGACACGACAAAATTTATTGCTCGACTTCGATACGAACCACCATTTTCTTCGACAAGTATAATTGAGTTAGACGAAATAGCAAATGGAATAAACTTATGTGTTAAGCAGCCAAAAGTTAGACTTCCTTATGGTGACACATTAATAGGAAACAGAAGTCTTGCTTTTAATCAATTATGCTATTGGTATGCAGACAAAGAAGCCCAAGAGATAAAAGCATTATTTAACAAGTTCAACAATGGGCAAAGTAAGATTGACAATCATTGTCCGAATTGTTTGGACTTAACTTATTGGCAAATTGAAATTTATGACCACGGAAAATATTCTACTTTAAAACAAGACTTCACATCTAAAGAAGATTGGGTTTTGACAGAATTAATATTTAAAAAAGTGGGACTGACCAAACAAAATGGCTATGCTATCAAATATTGACAGACAAGCCAGCAGGCAACATGGGGTTCTTGTCTTGCAGGGGTCTCCTTCCATAGCCCATAGCATTAGCCAAGGGTCCCCGGCATTGTAAGTGGTATTACTTCAAAATGGCTCGTACCCTCACGAACCACAAATTGGCTTTCACTTAAAATGAAAACAACTATACCCCCCCCTTTCAACTGTTCAAACAAACTAGCAAACTTCCCCAAAAACAATTCCTCCATTCGTTAATCAAAAAAGCAAGTTCCAATGTTAGTGTAGCTATATTTGCACCGCAGTTATGAATTTGAGTGTTTTGCTGGAACAATACCAACGTAACCCCCGCCTTTTACAATTGGCGGACAGGCTAGGTTTTGTCGACACCCAACGGCTCTACCTTAAAAACCTGCAAGGCAGTAGTATTGAATTTGTGATTGCGGCTTTATTCAGCCACGACAAAACAAAAGGACTCAATCACCTTGTGGTAGTCAACGATGCCGAAGAAGCGGCTTATTTACACAATACCATCGAAAATCTTACATCGGCCTTAGACCTGTTTTATTTTCCTTCTTCTTTCAAAAACAGAAAAAATTTCAGCTTACTCAACAGCAGTCATGTGATGTTGCGTACCGAAATGCTGACTCGATTAGCAGCCGGTGGCAATAAAAAAATCATTGTTACTTACCCCGAAGCCTTGTTCGAAAAAGTGGTATTGCCTGCCACACTCAGCAGCAATATCATCAGCATTAAAACCAACGATACCATTAACCTCGAAAGTTTAATGGAACTGTTTGTGATGTATGGTTTTGAACGGACTGATTTTGTGTACGAACCCGGTCAGTTTGCTTTACGTGGCGGCATTTTAGACATCTATTCTTTCGGCAACGAAAAACCCTATCGGGTAGAATTATTTGGCAACGAAGTAGATAGCATCCGCATATTTGACCCAGAAACTCAGTTGAGTGAAAGAAAATTATTGCAGGTTAATATTATTCCGAATGTAGAAACACAATTTGATAGCGGCGAAAAAGTAACCTTACTAGAATTTCTGCCGGAGAACACCGTAGTATGGCTGAAAGATTGGGATGTCATCAGCGCAAAAATTCAAGAACAAGAAGAAGACCTCGGCTTATTTCTGGAACGTAAAGCCGGCAATCACCTCATTATTAAGGATGAAGAAGAAGACGATACCAAAATATTAAAAGAGGTAAAGCTGGAAGATTTTGTTCCGGCTGCTACCATCGAAAGACAAATACAACAAAGACATATTGTTGAGTTTGGATACCAGCCCATTCTAACGGCATTAAAAGATCAACCGAGTAGCCCCTCTACTTCGGAGAGAGGTTGGGGTGAGGCTATCACCTTTTCTACCAAAGCTCAACCTGCATTTAACCGTCAGTTTGATTTATTGATTAAAGACCTGAAAGCCCATGAGGGTGCTGGTTACAGCATTTATATTTTTGCCGATCAAGCCAAACAACTAGAACGCTTACACAGCATTTTCACCGACTTAAATACGGCTATTAATTTTGTTCCCGTTGCAACTTCCATCCACGAAGGATTTATAGACAACGACATGAAATTGGTCTGCTATACAGACCATCAAATTTTTCAGCGTTACCACAAATACCGGGTTAAACAGGCGTACAATAAAAATAAAGCCATCACCCTAAAAACCTTAAGAGACCTACAACCCGGCGATTATGTCAGTCATATAGACCATGGTGTTGGTACGTATAGTGGTTTGCAAAAATTAGAAGTGAATGGAAAAATGCAAGAAGCTGTCCGCATCATTTATAAAGACAGCGATATCTTGTATGTCAACATCAACTCCTTACATAAAATTTCTAAATACACCGGCAAGGAAGGTACGGTTCCAAAGATTAATAAACTGGGTAGCGATGCCTGGACTAAGCTGAAAGAAAAGACCAAAACGAAGGTTAAAGAAATTGCGTTTGATTTAATCAAATTGTATGCACAGCGTAAAGCCCAACATGGCTTTGCACATTCGCCTGACAATTATATGCAAACCGAGTTGGAAGCTTCGTTTATTTATGAAGACACCCCCGACCAAAGTAAGGCCACTGCCGATGTAAAAAAAGACATGGAAGCCCCTGCCCCAATGGATAGATTGGTGTGCGGTGATGTAGGGTTTGGCAAAACAGAAGTTGCTATTCGGTCGGCTTTTAAAACCTGTGTTGATGGTAAACAAGCTGCCATATTAGTGCCTACTACTATCTTGGCTTTTCAGCATTACAAAACCTTTCAAGACCGATTAAAAGATTTTCCGGTAACCGTAGATTATATCAATCGTTTTAAATCGGCCAAAGAAAAAAAAGAAACCTTACAGCGTTTGGCAGAAGGTAAAATCGACATCATTGTTGGTACGCATGGTTTATTGGGCAAAGAAGTGAAGTTTAAAGATTTGGGCTTGATGATTATTGATGAGGAACAAAAATTTGGCGTAGCCCATAAAGAAAAACTGAAGACTTTAAAAACCAATGTGGATTGTTTGACCTTGACCGCAACGCCTATTCCAAGAACATTGCATTTTAGTTTAATGGGTGCCAGAGACTTGAGTATCATCAACACCCCACCGCCTAACCGACAGCCGATACAAACCGAAGTACATGTGTTTAATGATGAATTTATTAGAGATGCCATTTACTACGAAACCGAAAGAGGCGGACAAGTTTTCTTCATCCACAACCGAGTGCATGGCTTGGGAGAAATGGCTGCATTGATTCAAGCCCAATGCCCCGATTTAAGTATTGGCTTTGCACACGGTCAATTAGAAGGTCATGAATTAGAAGAACGTATTCTTAATTTTATAGAAAGAAAATATGATGTATTGGTCTGTACCAATATTGTAGAAAGTGGGGTTGATATTCCGAATGTAAATACCATCATTATCAACAATGCCCACCACTTTGGATTAAGCGATTTACACCAATTAAGAGGTCGTGTTGGTCGTAGCAACAAAAAAGCGTTCTGTTATTTGTTGGGTCCGCCGATGAGTACTTTACCTACCGATTCTCGTAAACGTTTACAAACCTTAGAACAGTTTTCTGACTTAGGCAGCGGCTTTCAAATTGCCATGAGAGATTTAGATATTCGTGGTGCCGGTAATTTATTGGGCGGCGAACAAAGTGGGTTTATGGCAGAAATTGGCTTTGAAATGTACCAGAAGATTTTAGAAGAAGCGGTGAAGGAATTGAAGCGGACTTCGTTTAAAGATTTGTTTAAAGATGAGATTAGTAAACAAGATGATTTTGTAAGCGATTGTACGATTGATACCGATTTAGAAATTTTGATTCCGGATAGTTATGTAGAAAGTATCACTGAACGGTTGTCTTTATACACTCGATTAGACAACTGTGAAAACGAAGCCGAATTACAAGCTTTTCATACCGAGATGATTGACCGATTTGGTCCAATGCCCGAACAGGTGGAGGATTTGTTTACCACCGTTCGTTGCCGTTGGTTGGCAGTAGATTTAGGCTTTGAAAAAATGAGTTTGAAAGAAGATATCATGCGTTGTTACTTCATCAACAAAAACGATTCGCCGTATTTTGAATCGGCCATTTTTAAAAATGTATTGTCCTTCTTACAAACCGGCACCAACAAAGCTAAACTCAAACAAGCAGGTAAAAATTTCTTACTCGTTGTTAGCGATATCAAAGGCATGGAAGCCATGCAACGCTTTTTGGCTTTGATGCATAAAGGAGTAATTCCACAACCTACAGCTACCGAAGCCCAATTAACCTAACTCAGTTTTTATTGAACATTCCTAACGTACCATTAACTTTTTTTGTTAAGTTTGGTATCGTATGTCGAACACCAATAATTTTTATACGCCTAACAAGATAGCTTCACCCGTTGCCGGTTGTATGCGATGGGGAAAATGGGGTGCTTGTTTTACTACAGCCGATTATCGTCAAATGATTGATGCCTGCTTAGCAGCCGGCATCAGCAGTTTTGACCATGCCGATATTTATGGTCACTATACCACCGAACAGGAATTTGGTGCTGCATTAGCAGAAGCACCACAGCTAAGACCACAATTACAATTGATTACTAAATGTGGTATTAAATTGGTGTCGCCCAACAGACCCGGTCATCTCATCAAATCTTATGATTGCAGTAGTAAACATATTATTCAATCGGTGGAGCAATCCTTACAAAACTTTCGTACCGATTATTTAGACCTATTATTGATTCATCGCCCAAGTCCCTTGCTAAACCCCGAGGAATTAGCTGAAACCATTTCGCAATTGGTAGCACAAGGCAAAATTTTATCCTTCGGACTTTCTAATTTTTTACCACATCAAGTAGATATGGTGCAACGATTTATTCCGGTGGCGTATAATCAAATTGAAGTTTCTGCATTGCATCTTTCGCCATTTACCAATGGCATGTTAGACCATTGTGTGCAACACAACATCACGCCGATGGCTTGGAGTCCTTTAGGTGGCGGCTTATTACACCAAGAAGATAATTTACGCAATGCCAGAGTAGCTGCGGTTTGCCAAATATTAGCGGAGCAATACCAAACCGGAACCAATCAAATATTGATTGCTTGGTTATTACAACATCCTTCAGGCATTCTACCGGTGTTGGGTACAACCAGAATAGAAAGATTACAACAAGCCTTAGCGGCACAATTAATTCAACTCACCACCGAACAATGGTTTATGATTTGGCGGGCATCTACGGGGGAAGAAGTGGCGTAGAAATATTGGATTAAAACAGTGCTATTAATTCTACGCTACTTATTTAATTGCTGTTCCCAAATTAATTTCCCTTGAGGGTCAAAATATTTGATGCCGGTAAATGCTTGCTTGTTTTTAAACCATTTACCATTTTCTTTAGACATACCAATCAGCAATCTGCCGTTTTCACCACCAATTACTATTCCCTTTGTTCCGTCTTCTAATGCAATGAGATGTACGGCTTCGCCATCCTTATCGTCAACTCCCATTACAGATCTTGCCTTACCATCTTTAGTGGTATTTACACCGGCTCCACCAAGCTCCCACCCTTCTTTATCGTTCCATAAAATACCTGCAGGTTCAAACATCCGTTTACCTGTATTTGGATCAGCTAATTTATCACCCAATAAAACACGGTCAAATCCATTTTCATTCATAATTACAATACCCTCTGCTCCATGTTTATATTGCTTATACCATTCCATGTATTGTTGGGCATTGTCATCAAAATTTTTTGCCCAATACTTTTTTACAAGGTTTGTATCTGTTCTAACTCTATCAGGTGAATGCGGAATAGGCGAACCGATTAAAATACGATCACGGCCCGAACTATCTTCAATTACAATTCCCTTTGCACGGATGATTCCAAATTTTTTCTCGGGAGTAGTAAAAGCAACAAGTGTATATAATAGTAATACCGTAGTACAACCAATGATATACCACCGCATCCATTGTATTTGCTTTTTAAGCTGTATGATTTCTTGTTGCATGTTTAAAGAATTAAATAATTGAAGACTAGGTAATATTAACTTGACAATGAGTTTACTTAAGGAAATACCTTATAAATTAACGACTACTTCCTTTGTTGTTACTTGAGTTGGAATGGCTTCGCCGGCTGCGTTTTGTACTATTTGATTTGCAGCATTTATATAACGAATAACCCTGGAAACCCGAAGCACTTGTCGGCTTTGCCACACATCATTGATATGTTTAGTAATGATTAAAGGATTGTTGAGATTGGGATATTCACGAATACTTCTCAGCGTAAATGTTGTATCCCAAGCAGCTAAGATTGTACCATCAATCGTAGATTCTTTAACAATAGATAGTTTAACTTCTGCTTTTAACCCATCATGCATTGGCAAGGAATAATCATTAGCTTGAGCCATACGAAATTGAACTGTTTTTGATACCGGAGTTTCTTTAATCTCATCCGGTTTTTTATAACATGCTGTTGCTAATAATCCAACCAACATTGCTGCAGCTATCTGTTTCATATTATTATTTTTTGAGCCCAAAAATAGTAGCCCAATTGTGCAAAGTCAATCGCATAAATATGTGAAGAAATGAATGTTATCTATTGAATCCTTACCTACATCAACATAATCAATCACAAGAAACTCTATGAATATAAAAAATCAATGCAGCTCTATATATTCTACAAACAAGCCCAATAAAATATGCCACACTAAATAATGGCCAAGTCGAACTGCTAATGACGCAACAAAGCCATACTGTACATAACTTTTAAATTGCCAAAGATTCATCGCAATACCACTAACAGTAGCATATATTATAAACCACAAAGCACCATCCGGAAATTGTTGAATCGGCTCCACCAAACTGGTTAATACTGCAAGTATTATTAAAATGATTTTTCTGTGTTTGAGTTGAAATAACCATTTATCTAACAACAACAAAAGCATTAAGGGAATCATTCGATAATACAACTCAATTTCAATAGCTCCTGCTGTGTATAAAGGAATACTGTAAGGAAACGGCTGAAGTAATGGCGGCAAACTAGTGTAGGGTTGTGGATGTAAAATAAGTTTGATAAAGATTACATCTAGTATTCCAAAAATCATTCCTACACCAAATGTAGAGAGCCAAGCATATTTTTTCTCCTGAATCGTTTGAAGTGCCGGAAGCGAAACCTGTTGCTGCAAAAACAAAAGTGGAACGACTGGCAATATCACCAACAAATTACTCCATGGCCATCTCCTCACTTCAACACCTTTCGCTGCTAATACATCACCATAAATAATAGTAACAAAAACAACAAGTAAAATCAAACTACTAATTACGATGGCGTAATTATTGTTATTCTTATGCATGTTTAGTTTATCGTTTTACAACTCTACCGGATCCATTCCTAGACGATTCAAGTTGAGGATTTCCCCAATAATAAATATTGCCACTACCAAAAATGTTTGCTTTCAATTTATCAGTAACAGATACATTGATATGACCGCTTCCATGGCTGGTTGCTTCTGCTTCTTTAACCACCAATCCCTGTGCATCAATATTTCCGCTACCGTGCATAAGCAATGTAGCAGATTGATAATTAGCATTATTCACTACAATTTTACCACTACCATGAATGGTTGCATTCAAGGAATTACCATTGGCGAATCCACTCACTTCAATATTTTTATTGCCATGTATAGCTACCTTGTTTAATACAGGTATTTTAATGTACGCCACTACATTTCCATTTCGTATAGTGTTGAAATTGGTATTGTACTTCAATTTTAATACCCCATTTTCAACTTTGAAATCTAAAATATCTAACAAATTATCATAGCCATAGACACTAATTTCTTGCGTTTGTCCATAGCTAATGACCGCTTTAATATCGTAATGCGATTCTAGCCCAGTAACATTATTCAACTGTAGTGGTCTAGTACTTATACTGCCTTTGCCTTTAATTACATCTTTGTTACAAGAGATTAGACCTACTACAAAAATGAATAGTAAAGACAATTTTACAGGTCTGAATAATTCTAAAGCCAACATAACAATTTATATTTATTGATGCAAAACTATACTGCCACTTTACCATAATCAATCGCATAAACGGGTGAATTGTTAGCGCTATACATCATTCATTCTACTAAGAGCAAGTGCTCAATTGTTCGTTGAAGAGCAATTGCTGAAAACACTTGATTTAACAACAATTCCAAAGCGTCGATTTGTAAAACAAACGCTAAATCGCTTATTCCTGCTTACTTTTACCGTCATGAATTACTTTACAACACCCGGTCGTATTTTCATTACTTGCAATAAAAGATTAGCCCCTTATCTTGCTATAGAGACAGCGGCTTTAGGCTATTCCATCGAACAAACCCTTGCAACAGGTGTGGTGCTCACAGGCACCATGACCGATTGTATCAAACTTAACTTACATCTGCGCTGTGCCAGTCAGGTCATGTATTCCATCAAAAGTTTTACTTGCCGTGGCCCCGAAGATTTATATAAAGTGTCCAAACAAATTCCTTGGGAAAATATCATTCCCGCCGATGGTTATTTCTCCATCAGCAGCACGGTATATCACCACAGTATTCGTACCGATATGTTTGCTAACGTAAAAGTGAAAGATGCCATTGCAGATAGAATGAGAGATAAAACCGGCAAACGACCCAATGCCGGACCGTTATTAGACAACACTGTTATTTTTTTATTTTGGAAAGACGAAGAAGCAGAATTGTTTATTGATACCTCAGGTGAAACTTTAGCTAAACATGGCTATAGAAAAATTCCGGGAAAAGCACCTATGTTAGAAGCTTTAGCTGCTGCCACTTTATTAGCTACCAATTGGGATAGGAAATCCCCTTTTATAAATCCGATGTGCGGTTCAGGTACATTAGCCATTGAAGCAGCCATGTTGGCTACCAATCGCAAACCCGGTTTGTTCAGGGATAATTATGCTTTCATGCATGTTATCGGTTATCAAGCGGATTATTATTTGCAAGAAAAAAAATTATTACAAGATGCAGTAACCGAAGTGCCGGGATTGGAAGTTTATGCTACCGATATTAGTGAAGATGCCATCAATGTAACAAAAATCAATGCCGGTTTTGCCGGTGTGGCAGATTATCTACAGCCCAATGTTTGTGACTTTGCTGCTACAACAGTTCCGCAGGGTAAAACCGGTGTAGTGATGTTTAATCCTGAGTATGGAGAACGCTTAGGCGATGAAGCCGAACTGCAAGCCACTTATGCCTTAATCGGCGATTTTATGAAGCAGCAGTGCAAAGGATATACCGGCTACATTTTCACCGGCAATATGGATTTAGCCAAGAAAATTGGACTAAAAGCTAGCCGCAGAATTGAATTTTACAATGGTAAAATAGATTGTCGTTTGCTTATGTATGAATTATATGCCGGCACTAAGCAAGTACCATCAACTACCGCCTAAACATGCATTGCGAAGCAGTTGCATGTAGGCCAATCCTTTTTCACGGGCAAATTGAATGTTGCGTTCGGGAATACTATCGGGGTCGGGAAAACTATCGAGGGCCGCTTCAATACTTTCTTCTCGCAGTAAATGCAACATGGGATAAGGAGAACGATTGGTATAATTAGCCGGATCTTCTAAATCGGCACCGGCAAAGCAATACAGCGGATGAAAACTAGCTACTTGATAAATACCTTCATAGCCTTCTTGTTCAATTAATGCTTCTGCCCATTCTACTAATTTCAAGTACAAATCAAATCGTTTAAAGCCTTCGGGAAAGATGACTACCGTAGTTGCAATATCTTCCGATTGATCTAATCGTTTCAATTCTTCGAGCATCGCTTCTAAAGCTGCTGCTGTTTCCGTTGTTTCGCTAACTCGATAATGTACGGCATCTTGCTTTACAACCGGCAAAGCAAAGGGACAAAAATTACAACCAATGACAACATCGGTTAGCCATTGTTTGGTTTGTGCAATAATGGTAGCTGAAGTATTCATGTAAGGCGGTAAAATTAAATACTAATAAATGATTGACAACTCAATTTTTTGTTCTCTTATAACCAATTGGGTATTCTAACCTAATTTGAATAGCATTCCAATTTCAGCCTAAGCTGTAATATATGATGGTGATACTTTAGAATATCAACATGATTATTATCAGTTGTACACATGACAAATGTCTGTACCAAGGCATTTGAATTTTACATTAACTTCACTCATCTTTAAACGATAAATCCATTTTATATGGGGCCTTTATCACTGCTTGTTTTAACTGCCGCTGCTGTAGCCTTTTCTTTTGGCGGAATTCTTATCGCAAAAATTATGGTAAAGGGTTCTAAAAACCCACAAAAAGGTCAGGCCTACGAATGTGGTATTCCTACAGCCGGTACCCCTTGGAATCAATTCAATGTAGGCTACTATTTATTTGCATTGATTTTTTTAATTTTTGATGTAGAGTTGATATTCATGTACCCATGGGCTGTTGTGGTAAAACAAGTGGGTATGATGGCATTAGTAGAAATTATCATTTTTATATTCATTCTTTTTATGGGTTTTTTATATGCTCACAAAAAAGGAGCATTAAAATGGATGTAATGCAATGCTAACAAGATATAAACGTAAAGTAGATACCATATTATGAGTGCCGAAAACAACGACATACAACATATCACTACCATCAAAGAAATTGAAGGTACATTTCCCGGGCAAATTGTAGAAGCTCCCGGTGGTGGTATTGTAACGAGTAAGTTAGATGATGTCATCAATTGGGCAAGGTCTAACTCTTTATGGCCACTCACTTTTGCTACCAGTTGTTGTGGCATTGAGATGATGGCAGTGGCCTCGGCTAAATATGATTTCTCCAGATTTGGATTTGAAGTAGCCCGTGCTACACCAAGACAAGCAGATGTAATTATCATTGCCGGAACAATTGTCAACAAAATGGCACCGGTTTTAAAACGTTTGTACGATCAAATGGCCGACCCCAAATATGTGATTGCTATGGGTGCTTGTGCTATTAGCGGCGGACCATTTTTTTACAATACGTATTCTGTAGTAAAAGGTGCAGACCATGTTATCCCGGTAGATGTGTATGTTGCCGGCTGTCCGCCAAGGCCCGAAGCTTTATTACATGCCCTCATCACTTTACAAGAGAAAATAAAAATGGGTATGACAAGAGAACAAATAAGGGAACAACAAGTATAAATTATGACCAACGAAGTAATAAAAGAACAACTCACTACACTATTCCCCGAAGCCACTTTTGAAGAAGGTGGCGAATGGGTAAATATGTTTGTTGCACCTGAGGCACTTGTGCTAACTGCTGCAACCATCAGGCAACATCCGGGTTTGGGTTTCGATTATTTGTTCTGCTTAACTTGTGTAGATTGGAAAACACATTTAACAATGGTATACCATTTCAGCTCTACCACTTACAGACATCAGTTGGTGATCAAATCAAAATTAGATAGCACAAATCCGGCCATTGATACGCTGTCTAGTTTATGGCCTGCGGCCGAATTGTTTGAACGAGAAGTGTATGAATTGTTTGGCGTTCATTTCAACAATCACCCCGATTTACGAAAATTAATTTTGCCCGATGATTGGGAAGGCTATCCATTACGGAAAAATTATGAAGACCCCATCAATATGATAAAATTATAGTAACACATATTCATGATGACTGAATTACAATAGATGTACAGAGAAACTACCATACTAAATAACGAGCAGCAAGCTGCAACCACCAATGATGATATGGTTATCAATATTGGTCCGCAACACCCTGCTACACATGGCGTACTGCATTTGGTAATCACACTCAATGGCGAAACCATAAAGAAAGTTGAACCGCACCTCGGTTATATTCATCGTTCTATCGAAAAAATGTGTGAAAGCCTCTCCTACCGCCAGTTTATTTATGTCACCAGCAGAATGGATTATTTAAGTGCACATATCAATAACCATGCTTGTGCATTATGTGTAGAAAAGGGATTACAAATAGAAATTCCGCCAAGAGCTCAATACATCCGTGTTATTATGGATGAACTCACCAGAATTGCTTCGCATGAATTATGGTGGGGTGCTATGGCTATGGATTTGGGAGCATTTACGCCTTTCTTTCATGCCTTTAGAGAAAGAGAAACCATTAATGATATTATGGAAGAAACTTGCGGTGCAAGATTAACCATGAACTATATGGTGCCGGGTGGTGTGATGGCAGATATTCATCCCAATTTTCAACAGCGAGTTAAAGATTTTATTCAGTTGTTCAAATCAAAGATTCATGAATATGATGAACTGGTAACAGGTAATATCATTTTTCAAAATCGTATGAAAGGAGTTGGCATACTCAGCAAAGAAGATGCAATTGCTTATGGTTGTACCGGCCCTGTTGGTCGTGGTAGCGGATTGAGTTGTGATATTCGCAAAATTCACCCTTACGAAATCTATGATCAAGTACAATTTGATGAGGTATTAGAAACAGCAGGAGATTCATTTGCCCGATATATGGTACGCATTAGAGAAATGCACCAATCCATTCGTATTATCGAACAATTGATTGATAATATTCCTGAAGGAGAATTTCAAGCCAAAACAAAAGCAGTATTAAAATTACCAAAAGGCGAATTCTACCAACGAGTAGAAACAGCCAGAGGCGAATTAGGTGTTTATATTGTAAGCGAAGGTGGAACAACCCCTTACAGAATTAAATTTCGTTCACCGGGTTTCTCCAATTTATCAGCATTGAATCACATGACAAAAGGCGGAAAAATTGGAGACCTTGTTGCGGCAATGGGAACATTAGATTTGGTGATACCGGATATTGACAGATAGTAATCAGCATGCCCAAAAGGCATATCAACTTTTAATGCAAGGATGTATGTTAAGTTTAGAAGGCATTACAAAAAACATTCAGGTTTGGTTGAATAATACATTTGATCCAACTTGGGCATTAGTGATACAATGTGTCATCATTCTGCTCTGTGCCATTGGCTTATTTGCAGGGTTGGGTTTGGTATTGGTATTGATGGAAAGAAAAGTAGCAGCTTGGATGCAAATCAGACTTGGCCCCAACAGAGTTGGCCCTAAAGGAATGTTTCAAAGTTTAGCCGATACACTAAAACTCATCATGAAAGAAGGTTTAACACCTGATGGTGCGGATAAGTTTTTGTTCAATGTAGCTCCTTATATCGTGATGATTGTTGCGATGTTATTACTAGCGCCAATTGCTTTTGCTAAGAATTTTCAAATTTGGGATTTGAATATTGGCGTACTCTATATCTCTGCCATTTCTTCTATTTCAGTAATTGGTGTTTTAATGGCTGGATGGGCAAGCAATAATAAATACTCTTTATTAGGAGCCATGCGAAGTGGTGCACAAATTGTAAGCTATGAATTATCTGCCGGCTTATCGGTATTATCTATTGTTGTGCTGACCGGTAGTTTAAGTATGAATGATATTATTGTATCGCAACAAACCGGTTGGTGGATTTTCAAAGGTCATATTCCGGCCATCATTGCATTTGTCATTTTTATTATAGCTGTTACAGCCGAAACCAACCGAGCTCCTTTTGATTTGGCAGAAGCTGAATCTGAATTAACAGCAGGTTTTCATACCGAATATTCGGGGATGAAATTTGCCTTATTTTTTTTAGCAGAATACATTAACATTTTTATTGCATGTGCTTTGGGTGCTACGCTATTTTTTGGTGGATGGATGCCTTTACACATTGGCAATTGGGATAGCTTTAATCAGGTGATGGATTATATCCCTTCTTCTATTTGGTTTTTTGGGAAAGTATTTATGCTCATTTTTTTAATCATGTGGTTTAGGTGGACTTTCCCTCGATTAAGAATTGATCAACTACTCAATTTAGAGTGGAAGTATTTGTTACCCATTAGCATGTTCAATTTGTTATTTGTCACATTAATGGCCATCAAAGGCTGGCATTTTTAAACGTAGCTTATGTTTATCGTTAATTATATCAAAGAAGTGTATAATGCTTGTAAATCGTTGCTGATAGGCATGCGACGTACCGGCTATTATTTCACCCACCATAAAGAAATCATCACTCAACAATATCCCGACAATAAGGCTACACTTAACCTGCCTGAACGTTTTCGTGGTGAAGTTGTGATGACTCACGATGAAAATAATGAACATGCCTGTACGGGTTGTACGGCTTGCGAATTAGCTTGTCCTAACGGCACCATTAAAATTATCACCAAACAAGAAATGAATGCCGAAGGCAAAAAGAAAAAAGCCATAGACACTTTTATTTATCACCTCGAACTCTGCACCATGTGCAATTTATGTATTGAGGCTTGCCCGACCGATGCCATCAAAATGGCTCAAACTTTTGAACATAGTGTATTTGACCGAAGCAAGCTTACCAAAAGATTAAATCAACCGGGTTCTAAAATAAGGGAGGGAGTAGAATAATGTCACTAATATTATTTGCATTTTACTGTATTGCTGCGTTCATCTTAATTACAGGTGTACTAGCAGTTACTACAAGAAAAATATTTCGTTCAGCCATTTGGCTGTTATTCTCTTTAATTGGTATTGCCGCATTGTACTTTTTATTGGCCGTAGAATTTATTGCGGCAGTACAGATCATAGTATATGTTGGCGGTATTGTGGTGCTAATTATATTCTCGATTTTTCTTACTCAAAAATCAGGCGAATTAATGCCAAAACCTGTTGCCAAAAGAAAATGGTTTGCTGCTTTAGCAGTATTGTTTGGCTTTGCGTTTGTAGCCAATCTTATTCGTGAACATCAATTTGCTACTGATGCTACTCAACCATTTGGATTAACAGTGAATAAAATTGGTACGCAAATGCTCAGCACAGAAGCCGGTGGGTTTGCATTACCGTTTGAGTTGGTGAGTATGCTTTTGTTAGCTGCTATGATTGGTTGTATTGTTATTGCTATGAAAGTTAAAACTGAAACAACATGAATGACATTCCATTAACACATATTTTGTTCTTAAGTACAGCATTGTTTTTCATAGGTATGTATGGCATGTTTACAAGGCGTAACATGATTACAATGCTCATGTCTATCGAACTCATGTTGAACAGCGTCAATATCAACTTTATAGCTTTTAATAAATACCTGTTTCCTGGAAAATTAGATGGTGTATTTTTTACCATTTTCATCATCACAGTAGCAGCAGCAGAAGTGGCTGTGGCAGTTGCCATCATCATTAATTTGTATCGAAGCCATCAATCAATTGATGTTGAAGATGCAACGGAATTGAAATTTTAATGCTTTTGTAAAAGTATTGTATAAACGAAATGAACAAACATGACTAGTTACGATTATATCATCTGGATACTTATTTTACCACTCACCAGTTTTTTGTTATTGGGTTTGTGGGGTAAAAAATATCTTTCAGGAGCAGCAGGTGCAATTGGTACATTATCGTTAGCAGGCACAGCACTTTTATCAATTTATACAGCATATCAATATTTTTTTATTGATGGAAAAGCAGATGGTGTCTATCAAAAAATAACAGCATTAAAATATAACTGGCTATCATTTTCTCCCGGGGTAAGTATTGATATGGGTATACTGATTGATAGTATTTCTGTCATGATGTTGTTGGTAGTGAGTTTGGTTTCTTTAATGGTTCATCTTTTTAGCTTGTGGTATATGAAAGGTGAAGAACGTTTTGCTACTTATTATTCTTATTTATCACTGTTTACTTTCTCCATGTTGAGTTTGGTCTTAGCGACTAATATTTTTCAGTTGTACATGTTTTGGGAGTTGGTAGGCGTTTCTTCATTTTTATTAATTGGTTATTATTTCGACAAACCGGCTGCAGTTGCAGCTGCAAAAAAAGCATTTATCGTTACCCGTTTTGCTGATTTTGGATTTTTAATCGGCATCTTAATATTGGGCTTTAATGCTCAAACATTAGACATTGGTTTATTAATTGAAAAACTAACCAATGCACAATCCACTGAATTTTTAACTGCAACCAGTGCGTCGTTCTTAGGTCTTTCGGCGCTTACTTGGGGTTTAATATTAATCTTCGTAGGTGGTGCAGGTAAATCTGCCATGTTTCCATTGCACATTTGGTTACCAGATGCCATGGAAGGCCCAACACCCGTTTCAGCATTAATTCATGCTGCCACTATGGTTGTAGCCGGTGTTTACCTTGTTGCCAGATTATTTGGTATCTACAGTATGGATGAATTAGCCATGGATGTAGTGGCATATACAGGTATTATTTCTGCTGTTATTGCAGCTATTATTGCATGTACACAAACTGATATCAAAAGAGTATTGGCATATTCTACCATGTCTCAAATTGGTTACATGATGTTTGCTTTAGGTGTTTCGAGATATGGCGGCGAAAATGGATTAGGATTTACAGCTTCCATGTTTCACTTATTTACACATGCCTTTTTCAAATCATTATTATTCTTAGGTGCCGGTGCAGTTATTCATGCTGTGCATAGTAATCATATGCAGGATATGGGTGGATTAAGAAAGTTGCTACCCATTACACATATTACTTTTTTAATTGCTTGTTTGGCTATTGCAGGTGTACCACCATTTGCAGGATTTTTTAGTAAAGAAGAAATTTTATTGGCTGCCTATCAAGAGAACTCGCTGATCTATGTTTTAGCCCTAATCACATCAGGAGTAACTGCATTCTACATGTTCCGCTTGTACTTTTCTATTTTCTGGCATAAAGCTAATCAACATCATTTGCATGGTGAGGGTAGTATAACAATGAAAGTCCCTTTGTTATTTTTAGCCGCTTGTAGTATTGGTGCAGGTTTTATTCCGTTTGCTCATTACATCACTTCAGATGGCATTGCATTAACTACACATTTCGACATAGCATTTTCAGCATTACCGGTTGGCTTAGGCATTACAGGAATATTAGTGGCAGCTTGGCTGTATAAATCAGCCAATAGCAAACCAGATACTATTGCACAAACATTTGGCAGCTTGTACACAGCAGCACTCAAAAAATTCTACATAGATGAAATATACCTTTTCATTACGAAGAAAATAATTTTCGAATGTATTGGTAAGCCGGCAGCATGGATTGATAAAAACATTATCGACGGCGCTGTTAATCTTTCTGCATTGGTAACAGAAAAAACCGCAGTTGCCATTAGAGGATTACAATCCGGAAAAGTACAGCAATACGCATTGGTTTTCTTTGCAGGCATTATTGCAATGGCAGTACTATTCATTTATGTATGGCATTAACAAAAAATGGGCAACCTTAAATATTAGTGACTCATGAATCTATCCTTATTGCTACTACTACCTTTAATAACTGCAATTGCAGTTTTACTGGCAAAGGACAAACAAATTAAATGGATTGCTTTTACTGGCGCTGCCATCCAATTATTATTAAGCATCACTGTGCTAGTTTTATTTCAGCAAGAAAGAGCAGCTGGCAATACAGCGGCTATGTTATTTGAGCATAGCTATACTTGGTTTGCGCCACTACATATCAATTATCATATAGGTATTGATGGCATTTCAATTGCTATGATATTACTCACTGCAGCTGTTGTATTAGCAGGCATTTTGGTATCATGGAATCAAACAGAAAGAACAAAAGAATTTTTCTTTTTACTCCTATTCTTGAGTTTAGGAGCTTATGGATTCTTTATCTCCTTAGATTTATTCACCCTATTCTTCTTTTTAGAAATTGCTGTTATTCCTAAATTTTTATTAATTGGTATTTGGGGAAGCGGTAAAAAAGAATATAGTGCTATGAAATTAGCACTGATGTTGATGGGTGGCTCTGCATTAGTTTTTGTTGGCTTAGTTGGATTGTACCTCAATACAACAACCGTAGATGGACAACACAGTTTCGATATTATGCAAATTGCACAAATGAATATTCCGGTGGCCGTGCAAAACATTTTCTTTCCATTTGCATTTGTAGGCTTTGGTATTTTCACTGCGCTATTTCCTTTTCATACATGGGTACCTGATGGTCACTCCTCCGCTCCTACTGCTGCCTCTATGTTTTTAGCAGGCATATCCATGAAACTTGGCGGCTATGGTTGCTTGAGGGTTGCTACATTCTTAATGCCCGATGCCGCACATCAATACCAATGGATTATTATTTTACTATCTACCATTGCCATCATTTACGGTGCATTTGCTACTATGATGCAGACGGATTTAAAATACATCAATGCCTACTCCTCTGTTAGTCATTGTGGTTTTGTTATACTCGGCATTGGCATGTTAAACCAAACATCCATCAATGGTGCGGTGATGCAGATGGTGTCTCACGGATTAATGACAGCCCTTTTCTTTGCCGCCATTGGTATGTTATATCAAAGAACACATACCAGATTAGTAGCACAATTGGGAGGATTATTAAAAGTGATGCCTTTCATTTCTACGGTCTTTGTTATAGCAGGTTTGTGTTCTTTAGGACTACCCGGATTTAGTGGCTTCACCGCAGAAATGACGGTGTTTATGGGAGCTTGGCAAAACGCAGATCAATGGTACAGATTGGCTACCATTTTAGCTTGTGCTTCTATCGTTGTTACTGCTGTATATATTTTAAGAGCTACCGGAAAAACAGTAATGGGGCCAATCTCCAACCCATCTTTTAATACCTTAACCGACGCTAGTTGGAATGAAAAAATGGCAGCTTATTTATTATTTGCTGGTATTATCTTAATGGGTGTTGCTCCTTTTCTAATCACCACATTGCTGAATCCTGCTACTACAATCATCACCAATAAATTAACCGTATTACCATAAACAATCGGGCTGCAAATGCCATCAACTTCTAATTATGTTAACAGATTTGTTGATTTTGATGAAACAAGAAATGGTACTGACAGGTATCATCTTCATGCTATTACTAATTAAGGTCGGAAGTAAGGAATGGGCCAATGAACAACTGTTGAACGTAGTTCAAATATTGTTACTTATTAATTTATTGAGTGGCTTTTTCTTCGCTACCGAAGGAAAATTATTTGGTGATATGTTTAAAACAGATGCACTCATCACTTTACAAAAAAATATACTCAATATAGGAACTTACATCATTTCTTTATTGGCTTACAGTTGGTTGAAAGAACATAAACATGCACTAGAATTTTATGTATTGCTATTGTGTACCTTATTGGGAATGTTTTTTATGTTGAGCAGTGCCAATTTGTTAATCTTCTATATTGGCTTAGAACTTTCGACTATTCCGTTAGCTGCATTGGCCAATTTTGATTTGGAGAAAAAACAATCTTCAGAAGCAGCGATGAAAATGATTATCAGCTCCGCATTTTCATCCGGTCTTTTACTAATGGGCATTTCATTTATCTATGGCACAACCGGCAGTTTAGATTTTGCAGGCATTACAGCAGGTTTAACTAATAGTCCGCTTCAAATATTTGCTTTCATTTTATTATTGGCTGGATTTGCCTTTAAAATTTCTGCTGTTCCATTTCACTTATGGACTGCAGATGTGTATCAAGGAGCTCCTATCGCCGTTACTGCATATTTATCTGTTATTTCAAAAGCAGCCGTATTGTTTGTTTTTGTAACGGTATTATTTACCGTGTTTAAACCTATGGCTGATACTTGGTATTTTATGGTGATGGTACTGAGTATGCTAACGATTGTAGTAGGTAATCTATTCGCAATTAGACAAGAGAATATCAAACGTTTCTTAGCCTTTTCATCCATTGCACAAGTTGGTTTTATATTAATCGGTATAGCCGGAACTTCAACACAAAGTGTTGCAACAGTTATTTATTTTTTGTTGATTTATATCTTTTCTAACCTCGCTGCATTTGGTGTTATCGCAGTGGTGAGTGCTGCCACGGGCAGAGAAAACATTGCAGATTTTAAGGGGTTTTACAAAACTAATCCTGTTCTAAGTTGGACCTTGGCGATTGCATTATTCTCCTTAGCAGGAGTGCCGCCAACTGCGGGTTTCTTTGGAAAATTCTTTTTACTGTTTGCAGGTGCAACAAAAGGGCATTACATGTTTTTAGTTATAGCTGCGCTGAATATGGTAATTTCTTTATTCTATTATTTAAAGATTGTAAAAGCCATGTTCATGGATGCCAATGAGCAACCCATTACTAAAATCAGTATTCCTGCTTTGCCGGGTTTAGGCTTAGCCATTTGTACCATCGGCATTGTAATTACAGGCTTATTCAGTTGGATATACGATTACATCTTTTCTTTAAGCTCAAACTTATAACCTAACTATCATGGCTATCAATAAGAATCATGAATTTGAAGAATTAAATGGTGTTAAATGTGCCATTGTAGAAAAAAATGCCAATGCAGATAGAGTAGCTTTTTTACAACCATTACTCAATTACAATGGATTTACAGTTGTAGTCGTTGCATCGCCACCGCCCAAAGCAGCTGCGGCCCCGGCAGCAACTGATACAGCGGTTACCAATGTAGTTGAGGCGCCAAAAACATACACTATTGGTGTTACAGATGTAATGTTCAATGCTACAAATGCAATATTTGGAAGATTATTAAAAACACCAATCGGCCATTTCGTTACTTTAGCATATTGGCAACAAAAAGAAGTAGAAGCTCATGATGAGATTCCTTATTATGATAATAAATGACAAAAAAAATCCCGATGCATCACATCGGGATTTTTTTGTAAATAGCAATTGGAAATTACTTCGCATTTTTAACATACTTGTTCAGCCATTCATTTTGCTCCCATAACATGTGCAAAAGGTTTTCCTTGCCTCTGTAGCTGTGAGCCTCATAAGGTAGAAAAACAAATCTTACCGTACCTCCATGTCCTTTGATGGCATTAAACAAACGTTCACTATTGATGGGAAATGTGCCGGGATTATCGTCACTATCACCATGAATCAACAAAATAGGTGTTTTGATTTTATCGGCATAGCTGAATGGACTCATATCATAATATAATTTTGGAGCTTGCCAATAAGTTCTGTCCTCTCCTTGAAAACCAAATGGTGTAAGCGTCCTATTGTAAGCACCACTTCTAGCAATACCTGCTTTAAACAAATTAGTATGCGACAATAAATGAGCGGTCATAAAAGCGCCATAACTATGTCCGCCAACTGCTACTCTATTTTTATCTCCTACCCCCATTTCACTCAACGTATTAATAGCAGCTTCGGCATTTAATTTCAATTGCTCAATAAAATTATCATTAGGCTTTGCATCTGCATTAGCCGCAACTATCGGCATTTCTGCATTATCTAAAACTGCGTAACCTTGTGTTACCCAAAATATAGCAGAACCCCAACTTAGCGTAGTAAAACGATCTTTACTGCCCCTTACTTGTGCCGCATCAGCTGCGCTGTTAAACTCTCTAGGATAAGCCCACATATACACCGGTAATGGGCCGTCCTTTTCTTTATTGTAACCTTTTGGCAAATACAAATCACCTGTTAAATCAACACCATCTGCTCTTTTGTATTTTATTTTTTCTTTGGTGATGCCTTCCAATCCGGGGTAAGGATTTGCAAAATTTGTAATCTGCCGATCTGCCATTCTTAACATCAATTGTTTGATGTAAAAATTAGGCACTTCTTTTTGCGACTCTCTTCTGGTAAGTAATGTTAACTGCTTGGCGTCAATTACATCAACTACATATTCATAACTACCTTCTGCACAACGCCAAATAATATCATTCTTTTTTGTAGCTAAATCAAACTTTGATAAAAAAGGCAAATCGCCTTTCACAGATGCACCTGTGGTATTGTTCATTAACAATCTCGTGCCATTTTCAATCAATGCAATAACACTTCGTCCAAAAATATTCTTAACTCTAACCGGCACACCGGGGTTACTGTAAGCATCTGTAGTATTGCGTTCGAACAAAGTTTCTACAGCACCGGTGCTTGGTGTATATCGACTTACTCTTGCTAACTGCTTACCCTGCAATCCTTCATTTAACCAAGCAAAATTTTCGTTACCCCAACTAATACCACGAAAACGCATACTAGTTTTCAATAACTCTTTTGCTTGTCCGTTAAATGGTGCAGCTAATGCATATACCGCATCACGATAGGTGGCTTTATTTTTAATCAACCCACTATCCAAAGGCGAAGCCCAATAAACTGTTGCAGCTTCATCATCTCTCCAATTGTATCCTCTCGTTACATTTTGTACATTATCAAATCCTGAGGGTTGTGTTTCGGCAGAAGGCAATTCAGCCAACTGCTTTATTAATCGGCCGGTTAAATCAGTAATTGCAACAGTTGTTGGAAAACCATTTACCGGAACTAGATAGGAAAACGGCTTCCGAATGGTTGTGATGAGTAAATATTTTTTATCCGGGCTAACATTGATATCTCCATAAATGGCAGGCTTACCTAACTTTATCTCTGCGTCATCTTTATGCAAGATCAGTTGAGAAGTTGCCATAAACTCAAATAGTTGCTCATCATACGGTGATTTGATTAAATCCTGATAAGTACGGCTAGGTGCTGCTTTGCCGATATTTTGTTGCACTGTAGGGCCTTTAGGTGTAATAGGCTTTTTAGGAGCACTAGATGGCAACTTAGTAGCAGCTTGGTATAAAATCACATCATCATGAACCCAAGTATAAGCTCCACCTAATGTGGCATTCAAAGCCTGCTTATTAATTTTCTTCGCAGTTTGCGTAGCAACATCAATTAGATATAAATCAACTCTATTGGCTGAGGTATGGGTAAATGCAATTTTTGTTTCTGAAGGACTCCAGCTTACTCCTGCCGCTAATAAACCTGCAGGTAATCCTTTAACAGGATACTCCTTATTGGTTTTGATATTTTTTAAAATAAAATTGTTGATGAAAATCTGTCTGCTCGGCGAAAAATTGTTTGGATTTAATCTTAAACCCGCCACTCTAATTTCCGGCTGCCCCAATTCTTCTACTGTGGGGTATGAGTTTCTTTCACTCAGTAACATCCATTCAGCTTTGCCATCAATACTTACGGCCGGCGTTGGCTTGGCTAATAATAAATCTGCAATAGCTTTAGGTGGTGTTTGATAAGTGGCATCATCTTGTGCCTGAACTGCGGTAAAAAATACCGCTAACGATAAAACGAAAAGCAATAGTTTTCTCATGTTTACAATAGTTTGATGCTAAAGGTAAACACAGTAAAGCCATAATATTACAATACCAGTAAAAATCAGTTTAAAACAGGTGTAAGCACAAAAAAGAGGTTATCTGTAAAGTGCAAAACAGCTAAACTTTCAACCTAAAAGCACTGCATTCATCACCAACAATTACAGACAACCTTCTTTTTCATTTTCAACAGCAAAAAACAATCATTAGAGGCCTTTTAATGTTTCTAAGCGCTCCCATTTACTAACTGTAGCTTCTTCTGCTTGATGTAGAAAACGTTCAGCTAATTCAGGGTCTTTTGCTTTGATAACATTGAAGCGATTTTCGTGATACATGAATTCACTTAATGCGATAGATGGTTCTTTTGAATCAACTACAAATCTTTGTCCTCTTGGTTTTAAAGGATTATAGTGGAATAGTGGCCAGTAGCCAGATTTTACAGCAAAATCTTGTTCAGCAGCACCATGAGCCATATCTATACCATGAGCAATACAATGGCTGTAGGCAATAATTAATGATGGACCGGGATATGCCTCTGCTTCTAAAATGGTTCTTACCGTATGCATATCATTACCACCCATGGCAATTTGTGCTACATATGCAGTACCGTGAGCTATAGCCTGCATTGCTAAATCTTTTTTCCCGGTTGTTTTACCATTGACTGAAAACTTAGCACTTGAACCGAGTGGTGTAGATTTTGATTTTTGTCCGCCGGTATTGGAATACACTTCCGTATCCAAAACCATAATATTGATATTTTCTCCGGTAGAAAGTACATGGTCTAATCCTCCGTAACCTATATCATAAGCCCAACCATCACCACCAATAATCCAAACAGATTTTTCAGCCAGAAAATCGGCTAAGTGATACAAGTTATGAGCTGCTACAGATTTCATAGTGCTCAATCTGTTTTTCAATTCACCAATCATGTCATGCTTATCATGAATTTCAGCTTCGGTCAACTCAGGGGCAGCAATAATTTTATCTACTAAGTCTTCTCCAACAAATGGCCTTAATTCATCCAAAAGGTGCAAAGCAATTTCTTTCTTTTTATCATTGGCCATTTTTATACCTAATCCAAACTCAGCATTATCTTCAAACAAAGAGTTTGCCCATGCCGGACCTACACCGTCTTTATTTTTTGTCCATGGTGTGGTAGGCAAATTACCACCGAAGATGGAAGAACAACCTGTTGCATTAGCCACAATCATTTTCTCTCCAAATAATTGTGTCAATAATTTTAGATAAGGCGTTTCTCCACAACCGGCACAAGCACCGGAAAACTCAAATAAGGGTTGAAAGAATTGTGAGCCTTTCACCGTATTTCTATTCACCCTTGAACGATCAACTTCGGGCAAATCCAAGAAGTAATCCCAATTGGCTTTTTCTTGTTCTTGAATATCAGTTTTATCGAACATATTAATGGCCTTATGTCCTGCATCTGTTTTGCTAGTAATAGGACAATACTCCACACATAATGTACAGCCGGTGCAATCTTCAGTAGACACTTGTAAAGTATAGGCTTCTGTTTCTTTATTCCATTCTTTACCAATTGGATCTACATGTTTAAAACCGGCAGGTGCATTTTCTAATAATGCTTTATCGTATACTTTAGGACGAATAGCAGCATGCGGACAAATCAAGAAACACTTACCGCACTGTGTGCATAAATCTGCATCCCAAACTGGTACAGCATCGGCAATATTTCTTTTCTCCCATTTAGTAGTACCGCTTGGGAAAGTACCATCAACCGGAAAAGCACTTACCGGTAAATCATCTCCTTCTCCAGCAATAATTTTACCCAATACGCCTTTTACAAAACTATCTGCATCACCATTTATTCCTTCATCTTGTGGTCTTGTTCCAACAGTATATTTACTGTAATCAATTTCATACAATTCCTCTAATGTTTCATCAACGGCATGATAATTTTTCTGCACTATCGCATCTCCTTTTTTCCAATAAGTATCGTAAATAGCTTCTTTAATTTTTGCTATAGCATCTGCCTTAGGCAATACATTACTAATAGCAAAAAAGCAAGTTTGTAAAATAGTATTGATTCTATTGCCCATGCCAGTTTGCTTAGCAACCGTGTAGGCATTAATAGCGTAGAACTTTATTTTTTTGTGAATGATCTCTTGCTGAATATTAGCTGGCAATTTTTCCCATACTTCATCTTTATCATACGGAGCATTCAATAAGAATGTAGCACCCATCGCCGCATCTTTCAGAATATCGTACTTGAATAAATAATTGAAGTGATGACAAGCCACAAAATTGGCTGAGTTAATTAAATAAGTAGAGCGAATTGGATTTGCACCAAACCGCAAATGTGAAGCTGTTAATGATCCTGATTTTTTAGAATCGTACACAAAATAACCCTGCACATAATAATCTGTTTTTTCACCAATGATTTTGATAGAGTTTTTATTAGCACTTACCGTACCATCAGCACCTAATCCAAAAAATAAACCTCTAAACTTATGCTGTGCATCAAGATTAAATGCTTTATCGTAGGTTAAACTATGATGCGTAACATCGTCATCTATACCAACTGTAAAGTGATTTTTAGGTTTTTCATGTTGCATTTCTGCATACACCGCTTTAACCATAGCCGGTGTAAATTCTTTTGACGACAAACCGTAACGACCACCAATCACATGAGCATGATGGTTCTCCTGCAATTCGTTAAGCACATTTACTACATCCATATAAAGCGGCTCGGCCATGCTATTTGGCTCTTTGCAACGATCTAAAACTGCTATTTGCTTTACAGTTGTAGGTAATGCAGCAATAAATGCTTCCATATCAAACGGACGATACAATCGTACACTAATCATCCCTACTTTTTCGCCATCATTATTTAAATAATCAACAGTTTCTTGTACGGCACCACTACCAGAACCCATGATGATAATTACCCTATCTGCTTCAGGATGACCATAATAATCAAACAAATGATATTGTCTGCCTGTCAGCGATGCAAACTTATCCATAGCAGCTTGTACCATACCTGGCACTGCTTCAAAATATGGATTAGCAGCTTCTCTGTTTTGGAAATACACATCTGGATTTTGCGCTGTACCACGAATGAAAGGATTATCAGGTGATAAAGCCCTATCTCTATGTGCATTAATCATATCCATATCAATCATCGCTTCAATCACTTCATCACTTACTACTTCAACAGCCGATAATTCATGCGATGTTCTGAAACCATCAAAAATATTTAAGAAAGGCACTCTTGATTTTAAGGTAACAGATTGTGCAATCAAAGCCATATCCATAGCTTCTTGCGAATTATTGCCAAACAACATAGAGAAACCGGTGCTACGAGCAGCCATCACATCACTATGATCTCCAAAAATAGATAAGGCATGTGTAGCCAAAGACCTTGCAGCAATATGAAATACAGTTGGGGTTAACTCACCAGCAATTTTGTACATGTTGGGAATCATTAATAACAAACCCTGCGATGCCGTAAATGTACAAGCCAGTGCACCACCTTGTAATGCACCGTGAATAGCTCCTGCAGCTCCTGCTTCACTCTGCATCTCCATTACTCTTGGTATCTGCCCAAATAAGTTTTTAATGCCTTTGGCACTCCACTCATCTGCCCATTCACCCATTGCCGAGGAAGGCGTAATGGGATAAATAGCACATACTTCATTGGTTTTGTAAGCAATGTAAGCTGCGGCTTCATTACCATCCATAATAGCTGTGGTTTTCATGGCTACACCATCAGCAGGTACAATCTGTTTCATAAATCAAATTTTGCTGTAAGAAAATGATGCTCAAAATTAGACAGCAGCTATGGCCATAAGTATGACCATTGTCAGTAAATACGCTTCAAAAACATGACAATTCGTGGCTTTTAGGCAAGAAAATAATTTGGGAACCAGTAGCACACAATAATCAGCATTTGTTGTGTCACTCACTGCATCAGTATAACATTATTCCTCTTTTTTAGATATTCATTCACTTAGGCTTCAGAAAAAGATACATTTCTTTATACTGACATTTTATGTAAAACAACAATATATACCATCTACTTACAAAGCAAAAACGATGAAGAAAATACTATTTAGCTTAGCAATTGCCATTTCAATGCAAATGCAAGCTCAAAGCATCAATATCGATTCTTTGATCAATAAAGGAGCAACTGCCTTTATGAAACAAGCTATACTGGAAGGTTTAGAACAGCTGAAATACAATCCGGCAGATGCCAATAAAATTGCAAAAAGAAACGAACTCTTTATAGGCAAATGCAATATTTGTAGCGGCTCACAAAACGGATTTAAATTATATGCAGAAAGGCCAAGAATCTTAATGGTACAAGATTTTTATTCAGATACTACTATATTAAGTAACAATAAAGACAGCGCATTGAAAGCATTGGAAAAATTGGTAACACAATGTATCAACAATTACTATACCGCCCACTCTTTCACAAATGCTCAAAAAACAAAAATGCAAGATTTGCTTGCTGCTGAAAAAAAACGAAGTGCTATGATGACGAATGGTAGATACTGTGCCTCTTGTGAAGGTTCGTGTAAGATGCCCGAAACTGATTAATTTTACTGCATGAAAATACAATGTTGGTCAGTTGGCAAACAACATGATACTTATGTTAAAGCAGGAATAGAAGATTTTACCGGCAGAATAAATAAATATTTTTCAGCAGATTGGCTAATTATTCCGCCACCCAAAAATGCAGCAGCTTTTGACGAAAGCACACTTAAGAAACAAGAAGCAAAAGCCATAATCTCCCAATTAACAACAGATGATTTTTTAATCCTGCTAGACGAAAGAGGAAAACAACTCTCCTCACCCGAACTAGCACAATTACTCCAAAAAAAATCAAATGACAGCAGTAAAAAATTGGTATTTTTAATAGGTGGGGCTTTTGGTGTTGATGAGGTTATTGCTAAACGAGCCAACTTTACTTGGTCCTTATCAAAGCTTGTTTTTCCGCATATGCTAGTTCGATTAATCCTTGCCGAACAAGTTTACCGAGCCTGCACCATTAATCGTAACGAGAAATACCATCACGTGTAGAAATTGATTATTTTTCCGCCATGATAAGCATTACTTTAATTATCGTCATCATCACTTGTGTAATTTCATTTTCATCTTTTTCTAACCAGAAATATGTAGATGATATGATTTTCTACCCACCGGCAATCACCAGAAGAAATCAATACTATCGTTTTGTAACACATGCTTTAATTCATGCCGATATTACTCACCTTGCATTTAACATGATCTCCTTGTATTTCTTTGGAGGTTTAGTTGAAAAATACATGTACACCAACGAGTGTATTTTCGGCAACATGGGTAAACTCATTTATATATTAATGTATCTCTCAGCAGCAGCAGTAGCAAGTATTCCAACTTATCTACAGCATAAAGATGATTATCATTATAGAAGTCTTGGTGCATCGGGTGCTGTTTCGGCTGTCATCTTTGCCGGGTTAACATTAATGCCGCAAATACCCATCAACTTTTTATTCATTCCTATTGATATCCCGGGCTACATTTTCGGCCCTATTTATTTAGGTGCATCGTATTATTTATCTAGAAAAGGAACAGATAATATTAATCACTCTGCACACTATTGGGGTGCTATTTATGGTATTGTATTTACCGTTGTATTATGCTTGGTATTGGGTAAAATAAATCTATGGGACAACTTTGTCAATCAAATAAAAGCATACCCATACATATTACCTTTCTATTGTGAATAGCAATATTTTTTTTGTTGTAGCAGTAATTTTAAATCGATCATCAATTCGATGACCAACAACCCAAACAATTTTTTGATTAGAAGCTAATACCCAAACATTTTCTTTATCAGTTTTAGACATTTTTTGATCGATAAAGAATTTGCTGAGCTTCTTTTTCTTTTGCATACCCAAGGGGTAGAAATAATCTCCTTGCTTCCATTTACGCAACAGTAATGGAAATTGTAGTTGCCCCGCATCTATGATTGCTACTGCATTAGAAGCTGACAAATTGGTAGAAATATTTTCTTTCTGAACTATCCGCATCACACTTTCACCAAACGAAATGGTATCAACACCGGCTTCAATAATAATATTTTGAGCTAATAATTGTTCAATAGGTGCAATGATGATCCAATTTCTATTCTTAATAATTCTATGCGTCGAAGATGCAATGAAGCTACCTGTAGCTGCATCCAATAATTTAATCACTTCAACAGTTTGATTGGTGGTAAACCCGAAATCTTTGATTAATTCATAAGTAATGGTTTGTAATGGTTCCGTTTTCTTCCATTGCAATACTGGTATATGAATTTCATTTTCTTTTTGGGCTATTAATTTCTTCTTGATACGACCGATGGCTTCATTATAAACAACTTCTATCTCAGTCCAACGAACAATATTATCTAACAAATTATTTGTAGCCTGAGGATATACTTGTTGCACTAAGGGAATGATTTGATGACGAAAAAAGTTACGAGTATACTTATCCAAATCATTTGATGAATCTTCTACCCAACTCAACTGATGCGTTAATGCATATTGTTCAATCTCTCTGCGCTTAGCAAATAATAATGGCCTAATAATTTTACCATGCTTTGGTAAGATACCATGTAGGCCAGCCATTCCTGTGCCTCTAAAAATATTCATCATTACGGTTTCAATATTATCATCGGAATGATGGGCAGTACAAATAGCCGTTAAATTTGGATGAGATTGCACTAATTCATCAAACCACTTGTACCGCAGTTGCCTTGCAGCAACTTGAATAGATATTTGATTTGCTTCCGCAAATGCTACGGTTTCAAACCGCTGAATAAAAATTACTTTACCGTACTTTTCTGAAAGCTGTTGCACAAATAATTCATCTCTTGTACTTTCAGCTCCACGAAGTTGAAAATTGCAATGTGCAATGGCAAAATCAATACCCGTTTTATCACATAAATCAACCAATACAACAGAATCTATACCGCCACTAACAGCCAGCAAAAGTGTAGTATTTGGTGGAATACTGTTTCCAAATTGTTGTTTATAATATTGGTCAAATTGTGTAGCTAAATTCATGGTATAAAAATAAGACCTGCCTTTTGATGACAGGTCTTTATGGTTAAATAAATAGCTTCATTTTACTTCTTTTGTTCTTTTGCCCAAGTATCTTTCAATGTAACAGTTCTGTTAAAGACTAACTTTTCTGTCGTGCTATCTTTATCAATACAAAAATATCCCTTACGCAAAAATTGATAACGGTCATCTGCCGTTGCATGAAGCAATTCTGGCTCTGCATAAGCATTTACAATAACTTCTAAAGAATCTGTATTGATGTGATCTTTAAAATCACCTTCGGCCGTTGATAAATCTTCTACTTTAAATAATCTATCGTATAATCTAACTTCAGCATGCACCGCATGTGCTGCACTAACCCAATGTAAAGTGCCTTTTACATGAATACCACTCGTATCACTTCCACTTTTACTTTCAGGAATATAAGTACAACGTACTTCAATAATAGCCCCCGATTCGTCTTTTATTACATCCTCACATTTTATAATATAAGCACTCTTCAATCGTACCATTTGACCGGGTGCTAGCCTGAAGTATTTTTTGGGTGCTACTTCCATAAAATCTTCTCGTTCTATATATAATGCTCTACTAAACGGAATATTCCTAACACCACCATTTTCATCTTCAGGATTATTTTCACTCGTCAATATTTCTCCTTCCCCTTCGTAGTTCGTAATAACAATTTTTAATGGATCGAAGACAACCATTCGTCGCAACGAACTTTTATTTAAGTCTTCTCTCACAAAAAATTCTAATAAACCAACATCAATTAAATTATCTCGTTTAGCAATACCAATTCTATCACAAAAATCTCGAATACTTTTCGCAGTATATCCTCTCCTACGCATACCGCTTATCGTTGGCATTCTTGGATCATCCCAACCGGTAACATGACGTTCATTTACCAGCTGCAATAATTTACGTTTACTCATTACAGTATACGTCATATTCAATCTGGCAAATTCATATTGTTTAGATGGAAAAATTTCCAACTGCTCAATACACCAATCATACAAAGGACGGTGAGGTATAAATTCAAGTGTACAAATCGAATGTGTAATATTTTCTATAGAATCACTTTGTCCGTGTGCAAAATCGTACATCGGGTAAATACACCATTTATCTCCTGTACGATGATGATGTGCATGTTTAATGCGGTAAATAATAGGATCTCTCAACAACATGTTGGGAGAAGCAATATCAATTTTAGCCCGCAGTACTTTTTCTCCATCCTTATATTTTCCGGCCTTCATATCTTCAAATAGTTGAAGATTTTCAGCTACAGAACGTTCTGCATATTTATTACGAACACCCGGCATTGTTGGTGTTCCTTTTTGTTGAGCAATTTCTTCACTTGTACTATCGTCTACATAAGCCAACCCTTTCTCAATTAACTTTACTGCATAGTTGTACAATTGATCAAAATAATCACTAGCGTAAAACTCATTAGCCCAATTAAAACCTAACCATTGTACATCTGCTTTAATACTATCTACATATTCTGTATCTTCTGTAACAGGGTTAGTATCGTCAAAACGTAAATTGGTTTTACCACCATACTTTTGTGCAACACCAAAATTCAAGCAAATGCTTTTGGCATGACCAATATGCAAATAACCATTAGGTTCTGGTGGAAAACGGGTTAATATAGATTGGTACTTACCACTGGCTAAATCTGTTTCAATAATCTCTTCAATAAAATTCAGGCTCTTTTCCTCACTCATAATTTCCAATAATTTGGTGTGCAAATGTAGTATTTGCTGATTGATAAAAATGGAAGCGATTTACGGCAGCCGTTTTAGGTAGCTTAATTTGGGATTAATCTGCTGTCAATATCAAGCGATTGTTGTGATAATATTTTCACAATACCAAAATCCGGATGAGACGGATTAATCAAATAGTTAAATTCGGTAGGCATAATTACCGACGGAATCCGCAATACCAATGATTGCCCAAAAGCGACAAATTGATCACCTATTTTTTTGAGGTGATCTGGGGGTGGATTTGTTCTCCAGTCATTGGGCAAATTATTTGGCCCAATGGTAGCAATCTTTGTTACTGGCACATCAATACTAGCTAAACAAAAATCTGGAGTTGACAATTTAGACAAGTGTACAACACTTTCTAACATAGCCAAAGCAGCAGAACTTGCTGTGTACAGGATAGCTACCCCTTTCGAGTTCCATCTGCCGCCATATTTTGATGCTCCTTCGCCAGAAAGATTATCTATATATGGGCACTTTGATATTCTGTAAACAACCATTAGGCGAAAATTCCATGTTCTATTTTTCCTAATTCATCCATCAGCATTTGAATACCAAAAGAAGTATCCAAAAAAGCTTTTGGCTTCTTTTGCCCTAAAGCCACCACTTCGCTGTTCATCCATTGATTAAACTGCAACAAAGAACCAAATACGTCTTCCCCTTTTGTGTATAACCTTGCCAACTCTATAAGCCTTTCAGATTGCTCGGGATTAAGAATGGTTTCGCTGGTATAACGACGCAACGTTCGTTCTGAAATACGCATAATTTCAGCCATCTCGACACTAGGTATACCGGTATAATTAACCATTGTATCCATGGCTATTTTGGGTAATCCTTCTCTAATAATGGTAATAAAATCTCCTTCATTGGTTACAAATGAATATTGTTTGGTATTGGCAATACCAATCATTGACAAGGTTTTAGAAAGCGGGTTGGCTCTTGTATTGCCAATTACAACACCATCTGAATAAAAAGGCATAAATGGCTCTTCTACAAGGCTTGATGCTTGCGTTTCATTAGAGAGGTAAGTAATGCGTAGTTGCTGTTTTTTCTTCACCGCTTGACATTTGTCCCAAAATTACAGTCATTTGTCCGAATTTCAAAAATTTTTTTATTCTATTTCTTCTTTTGCTGCCTGCAATTCATTATAGCTGTGTTGATCCTTAGCTGCTTTCGCAGCAGCCATTCCTTTGTCATACCATTCTATTGCTTTTGAAATTTCTCCTACTCTTTCTAGTAGTTTTCCCAAATGATAATATGAACCAACATAATCAGGAGATTCTGTCAATATAGCTTCAAACAAAGCTTGGGCTTTTTGTTCGTCACCAACTTTAATCCATTCTAAAGCAAGTGCATGTCTCAAAAAATTATCCTTAGGGCTTTGTTGCAAAAAGTTTTCAAGTATCTGTATCCTTTCCATAACACAAAAATAGTGCTTTACATTTCTGTTCAGTTTGGTTCATCATTTACATAATAACAACAATAAAAATTTCTTTATCTGCTTTTCTAAACAAAACTTTGCGGCTTCAAATTAGCACTTATATTTGCAATAGTTGTCTATGCAACTATTATTAACGACTCATAAATATTTGATATGAAAATTTTGGTTTGCATCAGTAAAACCCCCGACACAACTTCAAAAATTGCCTTTAAAGATGGTAATGCAAAATTTGAAGATAATGGTGTTCAATGGATTATCAATCCGTACGACGAATGGTACGCATTGGTTAGAGCAATTGAATTGAAAGAACAAAACCCAACATCTACACTTCATTTAGTAACTGTAGGTGCTGTCGATTGTGACCCAATCATTAGAAAAGCATTGGCCTTAGGCGGAGATGAAGCCATAAGAATCAACGTCGAGAGCAGCGATAGTTATTTTATAGCAGCTCAAATTGCTGCAATTGCCAAACAAGGTGGATATGACTTAGTGTTAACCGGAAAAGAAACTATCGATTACAATGGTTCATCAATCGGTGGTACAGTTGCTGAGTTGATGGATGCATCATATATCAGCTTAGCAACCAAATTAGATATCGCTAACAATACAGCAACTGTTTCAAGAGAGATTGAAGGTGGAGAAGAAGTGAATGAAGTATCCCTGCCAGTTGTTATCAGTTGCCAAAAAGGAATGGCCGAACAACGCATACCCAATATGAAAGGCATTATGGCGGCTAGAACAAAACCATTGAAAGTAGTAGAGCCTGAAGCTGTTGAAACCTTAACAAGTGTAGTTAGCTACGATTTACCTCCTGCAAAAGCTGGAGTTAAATTAGTAAGCCCAGATAACGTTGAGGAATTAGTACGCTTGTTACATGAAGAAGCAAAAGCCATCTAATTCACTTATTCATCAAATTTTAAATCAAATAATATGGTTCTCATATTCATAGATCAAGCAGAAGGGCACATCAAAAAAGCATCTTTAGAAGCTTTAACATATGGTGCTGATTTAGCAAAACAACTCGGTGTTAATGCAGAAGGTTTGCTTTTGGGTAATGTTACAGACGAGCTAGGCGCTTTAGGTAAATATGGTATTAGTAAAGTAAATCAAATAACCAGCGATAATTTATTACATGTTGATGCACAAGTGTATGCAAAAACAATTGCAGATGCAGTTAGTAGCCTAAATGCAACGGTGATCATTTTTTCACACAATCAAACCGGAAAGGCAGTTGCTGCAAGAGTAGCTGCACGTCTAAAAGCAGGCCTTGTTGCCGGTGCATGTGCTTTACCCGAAACCAACAATGGTTTTGTAGTGAAGAAAACGGTTTTTAGCGGAAAGGCTTTTGCAAATGTCGCTATTAACTCCCCTATCAAAGTGATTTCGCTAAATCCTAACAGCTACAAAACAGTTGCAACAGAAGGCATCGCAACTGTAAACCAGTTACCCATACATGTAGATGCTCCAAAAGTGAAAGTAACCGCTGTGAATAAAATCACAGGAGATGTGCCTTTAACAGAGGCTGAAGTTGTGGTTAGCGGTGGCCGCGGACTAAAAGGCCCTGAAAATTGGGGTATTGTTGAAGACTTAGCCAAAGTTTTACATGCAGCAACAGCTTGTAGCCGTCCGGTTGCTGACACTCATTGGAGACCTCACCATGAGCATGTAGGCCAAACAGGTTTTCAAATTGCCCCTAATTTATACATTGCTATTGGTATTTCCGGTGCTATTCAACATTTGGCAGGTGTTAACCGCAGTAAAGTAATTGTTGTGATTAACAAAGACCCAGAGGCACCATTTTTTAAAGCCGCAGATTATGGCATTATAGGTGACGCTTTCGAAGTTGTACCAAAATTGACCGAAGGCATTAAAAAATTGAAAAACTTATCGTAATAGTAAATCAATATTAAAGCACTAAAATCCCGAATTCATTTCGGGATTTTTTGCACTTTCAAAACATTTATTTCGAAGAAAAAGGAAGAATGGGTTTCAAAATCACCCGAAAACAAGGGTTTAGAGCGATTTATCCCCATTATTGAATAAAAAAATAGAAAATCATTCTTGTTTTTTTGTTTTTTACGGTTCAGGCTTCTACCTTTGCCGTCCGAAAAATTAAAAGGTCTATAATGCCTACAATTCAACAATTAGTAAGAAAAGGAAGAGAAATTATCAAAGCCAAAAGTAAGTCTAGGGCTTTAGATGCTTGTCCTCAGCGCCGCGGTGTTTGTACAAGGGTTTACACCACTACTCCTAAAAAGCCAAACTCAGCTTTACGCAAAGTAGCTAAGGTTCGTTTGACGAATAAGATTGAAGTTATTGCCTACATCCCAGGGGAGGGTCATAACTTACAAGAACACTCTATCGTGTTGATTCGTGGTGGTCGTGTTAAAGATTTACCAGGTGTACGTTACCACATCGTTCGTGGTAGCTTAGATACTGCCGGTGTTAAAGACCGTAAGCAGAGCCGTTCTAAATACGGAACCAAGAAAGAAAAAGCAAAAAAATAATTTAATAGTTCCATTTCAAACATATTTCCATGAGGAAAGCGCAAGCCAAAAAATTACCATTAGCCCCAGACGGCCGTTTTAACGACAAGTTAGTTACACGTTTTGTGAATAACATTATGTGGCAGGGCAAAAAAAGTGTGGCATTGACCATCTTTTACGATGCCATTGATAAAGTATCTAAAATCACAAATGAAGACGGGTACGAAATCTGGAAGAAGGCTTTGACAAATGTTACCCCAGCTGTTGAAGTAAGAAGTCGTAGAATCGGTGGTTCTACTTTTCAAATTCCTTCGGAGGTTAGAGCTGACCGTAAGATTTCATTAAGCATCAAATGGTTAATTCGTTACAGCCGTGAAAGAAACGGTCGTACCATGGCCGATAAATTAGCCAACGAAATCATTGCTGCAAGTAAAGGTGAAGGTGCTGCTTTCAAAAAGAAAGAAGATGTGCATCGTATGGCCGAAGCTAATAAAGCTTTTGCTCACTTCAGAGTATAACTACATCATTACCCCATTATACCAAGCCACTCCCCCAAGAGTGGCTTTTTTATTGTAGCCAATAAATACAAACCCACAAAAATCGTTAGCTTTTATAACCTCATTTTCAAGCCTTTATAAGAATTGTTAAAAAAACATTAACAAAATTCTCAAAAGTTGTAAAAAACAACCTACTTTCAGTCCTCAGCCGAAGAAGATAATCAAATATGAATATATTTTACTCTTATAAGCTTTACGGGGGGCGGGGGAAAGGTCAACAACCTGATAACAACATAACCAATTTATGCGGCAACAATTGTATTACAACATTACATAGTGATGATAATTTTGCTTCATTCCAACATTTCAGCGCTCACATAAAAGTACTGCTAAGTAAGATTTTACATCACTTATTGCAAATTGTAGGCTTTTCACTTCCATCTACTTATCAAACAATTATTTATTATAATAATTCGCCCAATGAGTGGGTAAATATTCCTGCTCCGCCTTTTCTTCAATAGTAGCATACTCTCGATTAAGATATTGTCATTTATTCATTCATTTTAAATCTCCCCCCGGACTATGAGAAAGTTATCTCTTTTCCTTTTTTGCACTTTTATCTATTTAGGTGTTCAAGCCCAGTTATCAGGAACAAAAATGATTCCTGGAGATTATCCTACCCTTGCAGACGCCGTTACTGCCCTTAATACACAAGGTGTAGGAGCAGGTGGCGTAACACTACAAATTGGTGCGAATCAAAGTTTGAGTGCTACACTACAAATAGGTAGTGCTACACTCAGTGTTGGCGCTAACGCTGCAACACTAGCCAACCCTATAACTATTAATGGTGGTGGCTTTACTATTAATGCAGCTTTTGCCGGTACACGAACCGGTAGTTTGACTTCAGGAGCAAACGATGCATCCATTGTGGTTAATGGTACAGATTATATTACCATTAAAAACTGTGTGTTTACAGAACAAGTAACAAACACTACAACTACAACAGCTATTGAAAATGCAATAGCTTTTTATAACAGAAACGCTACAACCCCATTTGATGGTGTACAATTTGCAACAGTAGAAAACTGTACGTTCAATCTTACTAAAGCTGCAACAGCAGGTTCTGCAGTTTTAGCTGGTTCATTTATATGGACAGGTACAACATCTTTGGGTTGGGCTGCTTTTGGTACAACACCGGGAGATATGCACAGATATATCGATGTAAAAAACAATACCTTCACGGGCTCTTATAACCATGTAACGTATAGAGGAGCTACTACAGTAAATGGTAGAGCTTTATCGGTTACTGGAAATACTTTTACCAATATTGGTGGAGCAGGTACTACAGCCTACGGTGTATATGCTTTGTATTTAGATAGCATGATTGTAAATAATAACACATTTACATTTAGCTCAACTCATACCACTACACTTTATGGTGCATTTGCTAGCACCAATTGTGGCGGCAGACAAGAATTTAATGGCAATACAGTAACCCTAAGTTCAAATACTACCACTTCTACCACTTACGGCGCTTTATACTCTAGTGTGGGCGGCGACCGTCAAATGAACAATAACACCATCAATTTTGGCAGCTTCCCAGCGTTAACAACGGGTGGTGTTTATGGATTAAATAATACTTACAGTGGTGGTAATAGTAATATTACTTGGGAAATGAGTGGAAATACAATTTCAAACCAGAATATTATTTCTCCATCATCCACAACAGCAATCTTTTATTTGTTATACAATAATGGTACATCTGGTACAAATAGCAACAGAAAAATTGTGATGAATAACAACACCATCACTAACAACACCAAAACAGGTGGTGGTCAAATCTATGCTATTTATCCGGGGACGGCAGATAGCGCCGTGGTTACCGGAAATACTATCAATAACTTTACTTGGACAAATAATTCAACCTCTTCCTCTTCAAGTTTTTATGGTATTTATGGCAATGGTTCGCCCTTGGCGCAGCGCATTAATGGTAACACAGTATCAAACGTAAGTATTACAGGTACTTCGACCAGCACTGCAGGTACGTTACGAGGAATTCAATCTTCAACTGTCGCCGCAGGTACTGCTGCAATTTATAGCAATACAGTCAATAATCTTTCTTATGGAAGTGGCACTACAACAGGTAGTGTAACCGGCATTTTTGTTAGCGTGTCATCACCAAATAATGTTTATAAGAACAATGTTTACAATCTTTCAGCAAATCAGGCCGCGGGTCTTGTAACCGGCATTAATGCTTCTAGCGGAACAACCAATAACGTTTATAACAATATGGTGAGTGGATTAACCACTCCTAATGCTACTGGTACAAATGCTGTAATTGGGATTAATGTTTCGGGTGGCACCAATGCCAATGTGTTGTTCAATACCGTTTACCCAAGCAGTGCAGGTGCTTTAACCAGCACTGGAGCAACATTTGGCGGATCTGCATTGATGGTATCAAGCACAGTTAATACAGTGGCAAAAAATAACATATTGAATATTACAGGTACCGCAACTACAGGCTACTTTGCCGCTGTAAAAAGAAGTGCCGGTACAGCTAATACCAACCCAACTAATCTTAGTTTAAGCAACAACATATATAATTCATCTTATATTTATGGAGAAACTTTAACTGAAGCAACTGCAACAAACTTATACTATGTAAGTGGCGGGGCTTTCGGAACAGCTGACCCTGACTTCAACACCTCTTGTGGTTTATTTAAATCATGGAAAGGGGATGCAGGTTCATTCACTGAAAGTAACTTAACAGGTAGCAATGGTGTTTATGCCCCAACAGGAAGTAGCTATGCAGAAAGTGGCGCTACAACTTCTACAACACCGACTGTACTAGACGACTATAATTCTGTAACAAGGAGTGTTACCACGCCAGATATGGGAGCACTCGAATTTTCCGGTACCTTAAATGATGCATCCGGCCCTTCTATAGCTTACACGGCAATTGCCACACAAAATTGTAACAATGCCCCAAGCTTGACTGCAACAATTACTGATGCAACCGGAGTAAATATAACTGCTGGTACAAAACCAAGGTTATACTATAAGAAAAATTCAGAGGCCAATACATTAGGAGCAAATAATAGCGGTACCAATGGTTGGAAATATGTAGAAGCTACAAACGCTTCATCACCTTTCACATTCACACTTAATTACTCTCTGCTAACAAGTACGGCTTTACCAGGTGATTCAATTGAATATTTTATTGTTGCACAAGACATTATTTCTACACCAAATGTTGGTGGTAACAGTGTTGCATTTGCACCAGGTTTTTGCCCAACTTCAGCAGCTTTATCTGGAGCGGCATTCCCTGTTTCCAACTTCTTGAAATTTGGAATTAACCAGACTCCTACCGTAACGGTAACTGCAAGCCCAACATCTGTATGTGCTAATAACAATGATACTTTAAGTGTTGTTATTTCGAATACGGGTAGCCTTACCGTTGGTACCGGAACATTGACATCAACTACTTCCACTCCTTATTATGGTTTAAGTACAACTAATGGTAGAAGAGTTCAAATACTTTTTACAGCTGCAGAACTAAGAGCCCTTGGTCTCAGAGCAGGAAATATAAACTCTTTGGGATTTGATGTTACCACAACTGTTGCTACTCCGATTAACCTAGTAGATTGGACCATTAAAATGGGTCATACAACAGAATCAGAAATTCCAACTGGCTTTAGTGTCAATGCTACCTCAACAGTTCTTGGACCAACCAACTATACTCCAACTATTGGTATAAATACGCATACACTTTCTTCACCATTTAATTGGGATGGTTCTTCTAACCTGATTGTTGAAATTTGTAATGCCCCATTAACAGCAACCGGTACAAACTTATCGGTTCGTTACCAAGTTGGGCCTACTAACTCAGTTGGTTATGCTACAGTAGCCGCAGGTTGTGGAGCTACCTCTGCTACCAGAACTACAACAAGACCATTTGTAATTTTTGAAGGTCAGCTAAATCAAAACAATTCATTTGCCACATTCACTTGGAACGATGGCACAAGCAATGTAGGATCAAACAACGACACTATTATTGTTCAACCAGCATTCCCCATGGGAAACACCATGACTTATTCAGTTACAGCGACAGATGCTAGTGGCTGTAGTTTTGGTGGCAACGTAGTTGTAAATAAGAATCTTACTGCGCCAACAGGAACAGCAGCTGCAGACAAATTAAATATCTGTTATGCTGATTCAATTGTGCTTTCAGCTGCAATAACTGGCGGATGTCCTCCATATAATTACTCATGGAGTGATGGTACAACAGTTGTAGGTACAGCTGCTTCCATCAAAGCGTATCCTACAGCAAATACTACTTATACGTTGACCGTTACAGATAATTCAATGCAGACTTTCTCTCCAACTGCTATTGCAGTAACTGTGAATGCCCCGGCCCCTTTAACTACAACACCTGCGTCAAGATGTGGAACAGGTACTGTTACGTTAACAGCCACCAAAAACCCAACCGATAGTTTGGTATGGTTTGCGGCTGCTACAGGTGGAGTACCTGTAGGAACAGGCACAAGCTTTACAACCCCTGTAATTTCGAGTACTACGAACTATTATGCTGCTACTTATGTGCCGCAACCAAATAGCGTTGTAACACAAGGTGCAGGTGCAACAACATCTGCAACTTATTCAAATCCATTCTATTCATTATGGAGTAATATTCATACGCAGCATTTAATTACTGCTGAAGAGTTAAGACAATCGGGGTTAGTTGCAGGTAACATTAATTCCGTAGCGCTTGATGTAACCAATGCAGGAACATTACCTATGATTGATTTGAGTGTAAAAATTGGTACAACATCTGCTACCAGTATGGCAGCTTTTGTAAGCGATCCGCTTACAACGGTTTATACCAATGCATCTTTATTACCAACTGTAGGTATCAATACACTAACATTTAGTTCTCCTTTTAACTGGGATGGTGTAAGCAATATCGTTCTAGAATTTTGTCATGGCAATAGTGCTAGTACGGCAACCATGAGCAGAACGGTTAAAGCTGATAATACCAGTTATGTTTCAAGTATTAAAACACATGTTAGTGCTGCAACAGCAGCAGCTACAATCTGTGGAGATGTAACAACAAACCTACTTACCTATTCCCTTAGACCGCAATTCATTTTCAACGGTGTTGGTAAATGCGAAGGACCAAGAATACCAGTTGCAGCAACAGTTTCTGCAGCTCCAGCATTAACAAGTGTTGCGAATGATACGATTTGTAACAATAGCAGCAAATTGCTGAATGTAACTTCTACATTAGGCGATTTTGACAATTACTCTTGGGCTCCTACAACTGGTTTATTTACTGATGCCGCCGGTACAACACCTTATACAGGAGGAAATGCTTCTTCTGTTTATGTGAAAAACACCACTGCAGGTACTACAAGTTACGTAGTAACCGGAACCAACAGTACCGGTGCATTATGTGCTAATACCGATACTATTGTAGTAAGAGTAATGCCCAACCCAACAATTAATGCCACACAAGATCAGCTTTGTGTTTCCGGAACTTCTTCACTTATCCTTTCTCCTGCAACAGGTTATGCTACTAACAGCTTCCAATGGCAAAGTTCACCTGATGGCATGAGTTATACTGATATTTCCGGTGCTACCAATAATACATTTACAACGCCTACTTTAACCAGCACTACCCATTACAAAGTGGTAATTAAAGATGCTAGCGGAAATACATGTAGTACGGCTCCAACTAAAATCATTGCTGTAAATAATCCAACAATTACCGGCACTACACCTGCATCAAGATGCGGGACAGGAACAGTTAACTTATCTGCAACAGCTAACCCTGGCGCTGATGTTAAATGGTATGCAGCAAACAGTGGCGGAACAGCACTTTATACAGGGACTACATTTACTACCCCAAGTATTAGCGCAACTACAACTTACTATGCTGCTGCTTCTCAAGGTGGAGGAAATGCAAATGTTGGACCGTTATCACCATCAATTGGAACTGCTGCAGGTTCAACTATTGTTATTGGTACACAACAGTTATTCTTTGATGTAATATCTGCAACTACCATTCAGTCGGTAAATATTTATCCGACTGCTTCAATTGGTTCTTCTTACACAATAGTGATTCAAAATTCATCAGGTACAGAGGTTTACAATTCAGGTCCAAGAACAACAACAGTAACCGGTGGTACCACTCCAGAACTTGTAACACTTAATGCTAATCTAACACCGGGAACAGGTTACCGATTTGGATTTTCTGTAAATCCCGGTATGATAAGAAACAGCACAGGCGGCTCATATCCTTATTCTGTACCCGGCGTGTTGAATATCACAGGCAATAGCTTTGATCCTGTTTATTATTATTGGTTCTACGATTGGGTTATTTCATCTGGTTGTGAAGGCACAAGAACTGCTGTAACAGCAACTGTATCTAACGCTGCAGTTATTACAACCGTTGCTAATGATACCATTTGTAACAATGCCAGTAAATTGCTAAACGTAACATCTACAATCGGAGATTATGAAACCTATGTATGGTCGCCAACAACAGGCTTATATACAGATGCTGCAGGCACAACTGCCTACACAGGTGGTAATGCAACAAGTGTATATGTAAAAAATACTACTGCAGGTACAACAAACTATGTAGTTACAGGTGCTAACAGTACCGGTGCACAATGTGCTAATACCGATACGATTGTTGTTAGGATAATGCCTAATCCAACTATCAATGCATCACCTGAACAGCTTTGCTTAACTGGCACTTCAACCTTAACATTGTCAGCAACCACAGGTTATGGGGCTAGTAGTTTACAATGGCAAACATCACCTGATGGTATGGGTTATACCAATATACCTTCAGCAACAAATGCAAGCTATACAACACCAACAATTACTAGTACTACTTACTACAAAATGGTAATTAAAGATGCTAGTGGATCGGCTTGTAGTACAGCACCTGTAAAAACAATAACAGTAAATAATCCATTGATAACTGGAACAACTCCGGGCTCTAGATGTGGTACAGGAGCAGTAATTATTGCTGCAACTGCAAATAGTGGTGCAGATGTTAAATGGTATGCGGCAGCAAGTGGAGGTACAGCGCTATTCACCGGTTCAACCTTTACAACACCATCTATAAGTACAACAACCACTTATTATGCTGCTGCATCACAAGGAGGCGGAACAGCAAGTATAGGTGCACCAACTAACGGACAAACCACAGGTTACACTTTAGAAGCAGGATTATTCTTTGATGCTTCTGTTCCATTAACCATTAGTGGTGTTTCTGTTTACCCAGTAGGTACAGGATCTGGTGATGTAGTTATTTCGTTACTCAATTCATCTTTGGCAACAGTAGCTACAACAACAGTTACGCTAACCGGTACAACTGCACCAGGAATAAAAACTTATGTTCCATTGAATTTTAATGTTCAACCTGGTACCGGATATAGTTTAAATATGATGAGCAGAAGTGGAGGTGTCGCTAACTTAGTTCGTGACGCAGCAGGAAGCATTACCGGTGGAGGTTTTCCATTTACGCTGCCTGGTATAATGAGTATAACAGGTGGTAGATGTTGTCCTTCTGCAGCTTCTACTTCTTATTATTATTTCTATGACTGGCAAATTGCTACCGGTTGTGAACAAACAACTCGTACGGCCGTAACAGCTACTATAGATAACTCAATGGGTTGTGTTCCTTTCCCAGTAAACCTATTAAGTTTTAAAGGAGAGAAAAACGGAAACATCAATGCATTAGAATGGAAGACTGCAACAGAGTTAAACAATGCAGGATTTGAATTACAACGTAGTGCCGATGGTAATACATTTAGTGCTGTAACCTTCATTGCATCCAAAGCAGTTAACGGAAATAGTACCGGTGTATTGACGTATCAATTTGATGATATTAAACCTATCAACGGCAACAACTATTATAGGTTAAAACAAATAGATAAAGATGGTAAAGCAACTTATTCTAACGTAGTACTCATTAGAGGAAACCGAATGAATCAGTTGGTAGTTAGTAACCTATATCCAAACCCAACTAAGAAAGATGCAACGTTGATTTTGAATTCACCTGCAGCTGACAAAGTAAGCATTGTGATAACAGATGTAACCGGTAGAGTTGTTTTCCAAAAAGCAGCTTCGTTAATCACCGGAGACAACCTTATTCAATTGCCTATCAGTCAATTGGGAAGTGGTACTTACTTAGTAAAATGTCTTTGCAGCAATGGTTGCGAAACCGCTGTTAAGAAGTTGATTAAAGAGTAAAGTTGAATTACTTGTAATACAAAAAGGGCTGCAACTCAAGGCAGCCCTTTTTTTTGACCAAAAAATGATACAGATTGTTAAGCAAACCATAAAATATCCTTAACTTTCCATCTAAACATTCCCCCCGGATTCACATGAGCGCAGACATCATTTTTTATCATAACTCACCTATGGAATGGGTATTGGTTCCTATGCCACCTTTTCTGAGTTAATGGATTGGCCATTTCCTCCTAGTTGCTACTATCACTAACCTTCGCTATGCTAAGTTTTATTGTAGAGAGAACCTCAGGACCGGCCTTTTAAAATGCCGAAATGATTTCCATTTTTCTTCGTATACCTTGAAACACTAGCATTAATCCGATATCTATTAAATATCAAGTAAAGCTTTGCCAGCTTTAAAAAGTAAACTAAACAACTGAACAAATATTCATCATGAGCAATCGTTATCTCCCCCTTGTTACAAAGCATTTTGTATTAGCTATACTATTGCTAACTGCATCAATATGCTCTATAGCTCAAACCGACTATACCATCGGTACGGGTACTGTAGGCAATGGTACAACAACATACCCCTGCCCTATTCAGGATTATTACGAAGGTAGTCGGGCTCAATACTTATACAGAGCCTCTGAATTGAGTGGTGCAGGTATGTCTCCGGGTATGATCAATGCCATTAAGTTTAATATTACAACACTTAATGCTTTTGCGGGCAATATTCAGTCGTATCAAATAAAAATAACAAGTAGCAGTGTTGCTACTTTAGGAGCAACAACGTGGGAGGCAGTACCTAATACAGTATTTGGTCCAATTGATTATGTGCCAACTATTGGCATCAACACTTTTACATTTAGTACGCCTTTCTTCTGGAACGGCACAGACAATATCATTATTGAAATTTGTAATGGATTGGCTGGTAATGAAGCCGATGGCATTATTCATTATACAGAAAACCCAACAACGCCTTGGACAACCGGTTTAAGCTTTAATGGCTCACATACTTACCGTGCCGACAACGCAGGTAATTTATGTTCAACGCCAACTACAACAAACACAGGTACTCAAACCACTCGTCCTAATATTATTTTCAATCAAACACCTGCATCAGCATGTAGTGGTACGCCAACCGCAGGAACTGCAAATTCAAGTAACACAAATATTTTATGTTTAGGCACGCCATTTACATTGAGTTTATCGGGTGCTACCGTAGCATCAGGATTAAATTACCAATGGCAATCGTCTCCCGATAATATGACTTGGACCAATATTTCCGGTGGTACTACACAAAGCTTCAGTACATCTCAAATGGCAACCACTATGTTTTATCGCTGTGTGGTTACTTGTACCAATGGCGGAGCCAGCAGTAATTCTTCGAGTGTTCAGGTAAACTCAGTTAGTAACCCACCATATGTAAGCTTACCTTATACAGAAAGTTTTGAAACAACTTGGGCCAACGCTTGTAACACAAGAGATGTTCCAAACAGTTTTTGGAAAAATACCCCCAACACCGGAAATAATTCTTGGAGAAGAGACGATGACGGTGCTTCAGCTGCTTGGACTACTGTAAATGGTGGATATACACCTACAGCTTCAAGTGGCTCAAGATCTGCTAGATTTCATAGTTTTAACTCAGCTGTAAATACTGCCGGCACTTTAGACTTATACATTAATTGTAATACAACTTCTGCCAACAAAAGATTAGATTTTGATTTCATCAATACTAATGGCACAGATACACTCTCTATCCTTTTATCAACCGATGGCGGTACTACTTTTGTTAGATTAGATAGTGCAGGAACAGCCGCAGCATGGAGAACCAAAACAATTTATTTCAGTACTAGTTCTGCGACTGCTGTACTTCGTTTTCGGGGTGTGAGTGATGATGGAACAACAGATATTGGGTTGGATAATATCAACTTAAGAACATGGGCAGATTGTAGCGGTGTACCTACAGGAGGTACAGCCACTGGTAGCCCATTGAATGTTTGTGCAGGTCAAACCATTAATCTATCTGCAACCGGTGTTACCACCGGACCAGGTATAACCTACCAATGGCAAGTTTCAACCAACGGTGGTACAACTTGGAATAATATTGCAGGTGCTACCAACTTTACAGCTGCTACCACACAAGTAGTAACGAGTAGATATCGTTTAGTAGTAACTTGTACTTTAACAGGTGGAGGTTCTGCCAACTCTACTGAAGTTACCATCACCAGTCCGCCACTTCCTGTAGGTACATATACCATCAATAAAAATAATCCAACCACTTGGCCAGGTGCAGGTGCTGCATCTAACTTCAACTCCTTTGCTGCAGCATATGCTGCGGTGAGTTGTGGCATTGCAGGAGCAGTTACATTTGAAGTAGCTCCGGGTACAGGTCCTTATACCGAACAATTAATTGTAAACGGAATCGTAGGTGGATCGAGTGCAACCAATACCATCACCTTTAAAGGAAATGGTAATACCATTGCTTTTGCTCCTACCAATACCAACGAAAGAGCCGTCATCAAATTGAAAAATACCAAATTCTTTATATTCGATAGTTTAACTGTTCAAGCAACAGGAGGTACATTTGGTTTTGGTGTACATATCACGGGTAATGCAGATTCTAACGTAGTTAGAAATTGTACCATCAATACCATTACTACAGGAACAAGTACTGATTTTGCCGGTGTTGTTATCAGCGGAGCTGATAATAATGCGATTGGCACGGGTACTACAACTGCATTGAATGATGGTAACAGAATTCATAACAACACCATCACAGGCGGTGCATACGGTGTTACGCTTACTGCAACTTTTGCCGGCGGGGCTAATGGCTTTAATCAAATTACCAATAATACCATTCGTGATTTTTACCAGTACGGAATTTTTGTTTCGGGTAGTTATAATACGGTAATCGAAGGCAATAGCATCAGCCGCCCAACTCGAACTCCGGTTACGGATTTCTTTGGTATTCACTTTACCACCCAAAGTAACACCGCCAGCATTGCAAGAAATAAAATCTTTAATCCTTTTGGTGCAGCCACCAATTCTACAGCAGCATTCTATGGTATCAATTTTACCACATCAAGTGCTTCTGCAGGTAATGAGAATGTTGTTGTCAATAACATGATTAGTGGTAATAATGGTAATGGTATCCAACATGGTTTATCTAATACAGGTAGTAGTAACGTATGGTACTTCCATAATACCATTTCATTAGATAGTACTACATCAAACTCAACAGCGGTTACTAGAGGCTTCTCTCAAACTACTGCTGCAGGTGGTATATTCTTCTATAATAATTTAATCAGTATTACCAGAGGTGGCGCAGGTGTTAAACATGCTATCTATCTAAACAACAATAATGTTACGGGTGATAATAATAACTATTTTATTAGCAATGCTGCCACTAACCATATTGGTTATTTTGGTGGAGCAAACAGAACAACTTTAGCTGCTTGGCGTACAGCAACAGGACAAGATGCCGCAGCCAATACTATCAATCCGGTGTTTGCTAATCCTAGTCAAAATAACTTAACACCTAACAATGCTGCTATTGATAACAAAGGTTTGTACTTAGGTATTGATTTCGATATCAATAATGCAGTACGTAGTACTACAACACCTGATGTAGGTGCATGGGAATTTACACCGCCACCTTGTAGTACACCGCCGGTTGTAGGTACTGTAATTATGAGCCCGACGGTATTGTGCCAAAACAGTAACGTTAGCTTCTCTTTAAATATTGGCGCTTATGGTTCGGCACAAACTTTTCAATGGCAGTATGCAACAACTGTTGCAGGCCCTTGGTCTAACGTTGGACCGGCTTCACTCTCATACGATACAACGATTGCAGCAGATAGAACTTATTTTTACCGCTGTGCCATTAGCTGTTTATCAACTACAAGTTATTCAGATACCGTGTTGTTAACAGTAAACCCTGCCCTACCAACAGGCAATTATACTATCGACTTTAATAACCCAACTACATATACAGGGCCTGCAACTGGAACTAACTTCAAAACTTTTGCAGCAGTTAAAGCCGTGTTGGGTTGTGGCGTTACCGGCACCGGTAATGTAGTGTTTAATGTTGTACCAAACAGTGGACCATACAATGAGCAATTTGTGTTGGATAGTGTAATTGGAATTAATCCTACCCGTAAAATGATTTTCAATGGCAACGGTAATACGATTGCTTTTAGCTCAAGTAATAATACTGAAAGAGCAGTTATCAAATTGAATGGCGCAGACCATATTGTGTTTGATAGCTTGGTGATAGATGCAAACGGACCAAATGCTTTCGGCTATGGTATTCAGCTCATCAATAATGCTGATTCAAATATTGTAAGAAAAAGTACTATTCTTTCTAGTACTACCAATACCGGTCAAAATTTTGCAGGTATTGTAATCAACAGTGCAGCAACCAATGCCATCAGCACCGGTAATACTTGGTGCGATGCCAATGAATTTGATAACAATATCATCAGAGGTGGTTACTTTGGTATCACTTTGATGGGTGGAAGTACAGCCAATCAAATCATCAACAACAACCGCTTCACCAACAACAAAATTGAAGACTTCTATTTCTATGGTTTCTATTCTGGTGGAACAGCCAATACATTGATTGAAGGGAATATCTTCACTCGTCCTACAAGAACCATCATCAATCAAGCTAATGGTATTTATCTTTCTTCTGGACCATCAAACAGTATTGTCATTACCCGCAACAGATTTACTAAATTCTTTGCAGGTGCTCCAACAAGTACGGTTGGTTTCTATGGCATTTATCACAACAACGTAGATGCCACTTCGGGTAATGAAATGACTATTAGCAATAATGCGTTTTATAACTTAGACGGTGCCGGGTTTGTATATCCATTATACAATAACAGCTCTAATGGTGTAAATTATTATCACAACACTATATCCATTGACAATCCGGGTTCTACTTCTATTTCGTCCGTTGCAGGTTTGTATCAAACCGGAGCAGCAAATAGTATCAATTTCAAAAACAATATTGTTACGATAACTCGTGGCGGTACCGGTTCAAAACATGCATTATACTTTGCGTCAGGTGCATCGAGTCAAATCACTTCTAACTGGAATGATTTTTACATCGATGCTGGTGGAACCAATAATTTCATTGGATTCTATACTGCCAACAGATCAACATTGCCAGCATGGAGAGTAGCCACATTACAGGATACCACTTCATTGAACTTTGATCCGTTGTACACCGATTCTACTGTTGGTAACCTTGCTCCTAAAATGTTGCCCATGGATAACAAGGGTATCAACAACCTGAATGTTGCCATAGACATCAATAATGCAACAAGAAGTGTATCAACACCTGATATGGGTGCATGGGAATTTACTGCTCCTGGTTGTATTGCCCCACCGGTAGCGGGAACTGCAACAGTTACTCCAAACAGTGGGGTATGTTTAGAAGTTCCAATTACTTTGAATTTGACAGGCAATACACCTCCGGGACAAATCACTTTCCAATGGCAATCTGCAACAAGTGCAGCCGGCCCATGGACTAATATGAGTGGTATACTATTTACACCACAATATGATACTTTATCATCAACCAATAATTTTTACCGTTGTGCCGTAACCTGTAACAACTCCACTGTTTTCTCAACTGTTGTTTCAGTTACACTTAACAACATTTTATTAGCCGGAACTTATACGATTGATGCTACTCAGCCACAAACATGGCCTGGCCCTCCGGGTACTAACTTCCAAACAGTACAAAGTGCAGTAAATGCATTGTTGTGCGGTATGACCGGTTCTGTTGTATTTAATGTAAAAGGAACGTACAATGAACAAATCAGAATACCTTATGTACCGGGCATGTCAACAAGCCGTACGGTAACTTTCCAGTCATGGAATGCGAATCCGGCGGATGCTGTATTAACTTTTGCATCTACGGCTGCGGGTACTAACTACACATTGAAATTAGACAGCACCAATTATTTCACTTTCCGCAACATGACCTTTAATGCAACCAACAACACATTTGGTCGTGTAGTAGAATTTGCTAATACTGCCGGTAATGATAGCTTGGTGAGTTGTATCATCAATACACCGGTTTCGACAACCAATGCCAATTCAAATGCCGCAGTATTTGTGAGCAGTATCAGAGGAAGCAATATCATCCTCAAAGGCAATACCATCAACAATGGCTCTAATGGTATTTACTTCTTCGGAACAAACGCTACCCTATTGGCTAATCCCGGCCATTTGATTGATGGCAATACTGTAAACAATCCATACACAACAGGTATTAACGTTCAGTTTGCTAACCGAATTAAGATTACTAATAATACGGTAAATCTTTCCGGCACATTGTTCACTAATACTTCGGGTATTTATGCCAACTACGCCGATACTGCTGTTGTAATTGCGAAAAATACGGTTAACATCAACAATGTAATTACCGGACCAACCTATGGAATTTTTGTGCAGAATACCAGATCCAATAAAGTAGATTCTTCTTTAATACATGCCAATACCATTATTGCGAATACCGGCAATACGAATACCGTGTATGGTTTGACCATCACCAACTCTAAAGGTTTGTCTGTGCTAAACAATGCGGCGGCAATTAATGCATCTGGTGCTACAGCATATGGTATGTTTATTCAAAACAATGTAGACAGCATCAATATTTATAACAATACGGTACAAGTAACTGCCAATGCAGCTAATGGCTATAGCGGTTATTTTGTTCAAGGTGCTTCTAGCAAGATTAATGTGTTTAACAACATCTTCTCTAATAAAGGAACAGGAAGAGCATTGTATGTAAGTAATCCTGCCAACTTTAAGGCTGATTACAATATGCTATATTCTAACGGTACTAATTTGGTACAAGTAGCTACAGGCACACCAACCAACTTTACTACCTATAAAGCTTGGAGAGATGCCTGGAATTGGGATAAAAATTCTATCAGTTTTGAACCGGCTTTAACGAGTGCCACCAATTTACGACCCGCTATTGCCAATCCTGATTCATGGGCAATCAACGGTCGTGGTTTACAAATCAAGGGTAATGTGTTCGATTTCAATAACAACTACAGACCTGATTCATTAACTGCTGGTGTACCTGATTTAGGAGCATTCGAGTTCTACCCTACTGCCCTACCAACTGTAATGACAGCAACACCTGCTGCTCCGGGAGCTAATGTTACCCAAACCTTCTCTTATGGTACCGATACTGTGATGAAGATTAAGTGGGGCACTACCTTCCCACCAAGTATAAGTGTAAGAAGATTTTCTGGTGATGTACCGCAAGGATTAGTACAACCAAGACCGGATTCTATGTTCTTCTACACCAAAGTAGATATACCGGGCGGTGGCAGCTACGATTATGATGCTCAATTATTCTATATCGATAACTGGTTGGGTTCTGTTGATTTACCTTCTCAATTAGGTTTGGGTAAAACAACACCGGGTAATGCTTGGGTTGTTGGATTTACCAGTAGAAATGAACTGCCAAAACGCAGAATCTATCAATCTAATGTGAATTATTTAGATCGCTTTACCGGATTGATTAATCCTTATGCACCACCAATTTTGCCGGATAGAGATAGCTCTAACCGCGGCCGCAGATTCTATTTTGCTTATGCAAAAAATCAGTTGAATGCAAGTGCAACGCAACAAATGGTGGTTTACTTAAGTGCCGGCGAACAAGACGCTAATGTTCAGGTTAGGGTTAATGGAACACCATGGGTTAGAAATTACCTAGTTCCTGCCAATACAGTAACCGTTTCTGAGTTCTTGCCTAAGGCCGGAGCTGATAACGCTTACTTGAACGACCCGGGTATATTTGACCGTTCTGTGGAAGTAATAAGCGATGTTCCGATTGTTGCATATGCCCATGCTATAGGTAGTACCTCATCAGGAGCTTCAATGCTGTTGCCGGTGGGTACATGGGGTTATGAATACAAAACACTATGTATTACAAACGGTACAAACTTTAGCGATGCAAGACCTTACTTCTATGTAATAGCAGATAATGACAATACCGTTATTGAAATTACACCATCAACAGCTGTTCAAAATCCGGGCTTTAATGTAGGTGTGCCTACAACAGTAACACTCAACAAAGGTCAGGTTATTCAGTTAGTTGCATCTGCTGTAGCAACAGATATTTCAGGTAGTTTGGTAAAAGCGGTGGCAAACAGTGCAGGCAAATGTTTCCCGGTTGCTGTATTTAGTGGCACTTCAAGAACCAATATCACTATATCAGGATGTACGAGTGGTGCTGATTTCATCATGCAACAAAATTTCCCGATTACTGCATGGGGTCGCCGTTATTTAACTGCACCAACTTCATTCAGTACGGCTGCATTTAATACTGCAGCGAATCCTTTTGCAACTAATATTTACAGAGTGGCAGTACAAGACCCGACCACTGTTGTTAGACGCAATGGCGTTGTGTTAACAGGATTAGTAAATAACCATTATTACCAATTCCAAACTAATTTGGCCGAATTTATCGAGGCAGACAAGCCCATTATGGTAGCACAATTTACCGGCGGTGGTACCTGTGTAAGTGGTACCGGTGTGGGTGACCCCGAAATGTTCTATATCAGTCCCATTGAACAGGGAATTGATAATGTAGCTTTCTATAGAAATACAGAGGAATCTATTACCATCAATTACCTCACCATGATTGTGCCAACCAATGGTTTACCATCACTCCAAATCTATGATGGTCCGGCATTGATTGCACCTGATTACACCTACTCACACCCTAATAATGGTAATCCTGCTTTAAGAGGTGTAAACTATACCGTTGTTATTAAACGTTGGACATCAGCACAACAACAAGTTAGAGTTGTTTGCGACAGCAACTTCACCGGAATTACCTATGGTTTAGGTAGTGTAGAAAGTTATGGCTACAACATGGGAACCTTGGTTAAAAATCTAAGGGCAGGTGGTTCTGTAACCAATACTTTAAACCCAAGCAATACCCCAATTGAGTACACTTGTGCTAATGCACCGTTTAAATTTACAATGTCATTGGCGGTTATTCCAACAAGTATTACTTGGAAGTTTAGCCAAGTACCTAACTTAACGCCAAGTACTGATGTTACCATAGCCAATCCGGTACCTACCGATAGCGCTATTATTAATGGTGATAAAATTTACTTATTTTCATTACCAAACAACTTTGTGTTTAGTGCACCGGGCTTGTATTCTGTTCCGGTAACCTTTACCGCTCCTACTATTGGTAGCTGCGATAATAGCCAGACGGATATCATTTTTGTACAGGTAATTCCTGCACCTGCTGTTGGCTTTGCCACAAGCTTTGTACCATGCGTTGGCAATACAGCCACTTTTACCGCCGATGCTGCAACACCGGGTGGTGTAAACGTAAGTACTTGGAACTGGACCTTCAACAATGGCTCTACAGCTACCGGATCTTCTACCAACTTTACTTACAACACAGCAGGAACATTCACCGAAAAATTAAGTGTTATTACTGCTGATGGTTGTATTGCTGATTCTAGCAGACAAGTTGTAGTAAATCCATTGCCAACCATTGCCGTAGTGTCAGATTCTTTAGCTGTATGTAATAACGCTTCAGCAACGTTTACCATTCAAAATCCGGTAACAGGTACAACCTACAATTGGTACACTACGGCAACAGGCACAACACTTGTAGCAACGGGTACAAGTTACACCGTGAATAATGTTACCACATCTGCTGAATATTATATTGAAGCTGTATCATCAGCAGGTTGTACTTCTGCTACCAGAAAACGAGTAAAAGTACAATTGCTACCAGGCTTAACACCTGCTGTTGTAACCGTTACTGCACAAGCAGCTAACACCGTTACTTTCAGTTGGGCAGCGGTACCGGGTGCAGCCAGCTATCAAGTATCGGTAAATGGCGGTTCGTTAGGTAACCCAAGTTCAGGTGCAACAGGTACAACACATACCGTTAGCGGTTTGGGTGTTTTACAAAATGCTTCCATTCAAGTGCAAGCCATCGGATTAATTCCTTGTCAGAATAGTTTGTCCACTACAGTTTCAGGCTGTGCCAACTCAGCTGCGGCAGTTGTTCCAGATTCTGTGGCCATCTGTATAAACAGCAATGTGACATTAACCGTACAACCAACCAATGCAGGTATCACTTATAATTGGTTTAATGTACCAAGTGGCGGAGCCTCATTATTTACAGGTAGCAGTTATGCGTTAACCAATGTAACGGCCTCTGCCATTTACTATGTACAACAAGCCAATGCTGCCACAGGCTGTGTTAGCTCAAATAGAACAAGAGTAGTGGTGAATGCTTTAGCTCCATTGGTTAAACCTGTAGTAACAGTACCGAATAACCAGTTAACACCAACATCCATCACTTTTGTGTGGAACGCCGTACCGGGTTCAACAGGTTATCAAGTATCTACCAACAATGGTACTACATGGAGTACACCAAGCAGCGGTGCAACAGGGTTAAGCCATACCGTAAGCGGCTTAACACCCAATACTTCGGTAACATTGATTGTTAGAGCCTTAGGCATCATTGCTTGCCAAAACAGCATCTCCGATCCTGTAACGGGCAAGACTTTGATTGATCAGATTTATGTACCTAGTGCATTTAATCCTAACTCAACCATTTCACAAAACAGAACCTTAAGGGTGTACGGATATGTAATACAAACCATGCAGTTTGTCATCTTTAACCAGTGGGGTGAGAAGGTATTTGAAACCACCAATCAAACCAATGGATGGGATGGTAACTACAAAGGAAAACCACAGCCAAGTGGTGTGTATATCTATGTATTGAAAATGACATTGCTCAATGGCACCAGCAGTGAAATGAAGGGCTCGATTAATTTGATAAGATAGAATGGAGGAGAGAGGAGATAGAATGTAGAAGAGAGAAGAGAGAAGGTGAATAGTGAGTAGTGAGTAGTGCATGATTGAAATTGAAATTGTCATCCTGCCCCGACTAGTCGGGGGAAGAGAAGTATCTGTTCAAAAAATGACAGATTCCTCGCAGCTCTCGGAATGACAAACATCAACTGTCATCCTGAACGAAGTGAAGGATCTGTTGAAACAATAACAGATTCCTCGCTGCTCTCGGAATGACAAACATCAACTGTCATCCCGACGAAGGAGGGATCTGATCAAACAAGGACAGATTCCCCGCAGCCCACGACTCGTCGGGGCGGAATGACAAAACAGAATAAAAATATTATCCCCCCCCCGGCAATGGCATAGCCATGATGTTTGGGAGGTGAATTGTAAGCTAAAACAGGGTACGCAACATGATGATGAACAGGACAAAACAATTTGGGCTTTTTCTTTTGCTACTGCTTTGTGGCAGTGTTGGCTTTGGGCAAAACGTCACCAACAAAGGAACGGACTTTTGGGTAGGTTATGGGCACCATCAATTTATGGAACAAGCTTCCAACTCCCAAAACATGGTACTGTACATCAGTGCGGAGGAAGCAGCAACTGTAACCGTTACTATTGACAGTTCTGGTCCGGCTTTTTTACCTGCCAATTGGTGGAGAAGAACCTACAACATCCCTGCAAATACCGTTATCAATACAGGAACTTTTCCCGCAACTTCATGGACAACAATTGCAGGACAGTCTGGCCCGATGCCTAAAAGTGTGACCACATATGACAGTCGTTTGTTTGATGATGTTCCCCCGGCAGGTTTTGGAGGTGAAAGGATGTTTAGAGCTAGAGGTATACGCATTACAAGTAATGTTCCAATTGTAGCCTATGCACATATTTACGGTAGTGTATCATCGGGTGCTACTATGTTATTACCGACACCATCATGGGGATATGCTTATACGACCATCAACAGCCAACAGATTGATGCTGCCGGACCCGGTTATAACTGGTTTTACGTTATTGCCAAAGAAAACAATACACAAGTTGAAATAACTCCTGCCGCCGTATCTCGTTTAGGCAAACCTGCAGGAGTGCCCTTTCAAATCACTTTGATGAAGGGACAAATTTATCAATATGTAGGGCAAGCTGATGGAAGTGGAAATGGCGTAGAATTAACCGGATCTAAAATTAAATCTATTGCTAATAGTTCGGGGCAATGCTACCCCATAGCCGTTTTTGCAGGAAGTAGTAGAACCCGTGGTGAATCCGTGCCATGTGGTACTGGTTCAGGTAGAGACAACGATATGCAACAATGCTATCCGCAACAATCATGGGGAAAGCGATATTTAACCGCACCTTTTTCAACTTCAAGTGGTAGTTCTGCTGCAGTAACATTAACTGCATCTAATCCGCAAACAAGTGTTTACAAGATTGTAGTGAGAGACCCTACTACAATTGTTCGAAGAAATGGTGTACAACTAACAGGATTAATTGGAGGTTCACATTATAAATATTCTAGTAGTACTGCTGATTATATTGAATCAGATAAACCCATCATGATTGGGCAATTCATGTCTGGTAGTTCAACCTGTAATCCCGGTACTTGGGGCGACCCAGAGATGGTTTTTTTAAGCCCAATAGAACAAGCCATTAAAAGTGTGGGTTGTTATCGGAATACTTTAGAAGCGATTTATGCCAATTATGTAACATTGATTATTCCAACTCCTGGTGTCCCATCATTAAGAATAGATGGCAGTAACGTATTTACGCATACCTATCCTCATCCAAATAGGGCTGGCTATACCGTTGTAATTAAAGGTTGGCAAGCTGCTCAAGCACAAATAAAAATTCAAAGCGATTCTGCCTTTACCGGTTTAACTTATGGATTAGGTAGTGCTGAAAGTTATGCTTTCAATATCGGTTCTAATCTAAATAACATCAATGGCCTCCCCGGCTTTCACAATGCACCTGATACAAGTGCCACTAATGTTATTCACCCCTATGGTTATGTCAATACACCGATGGAAGTAGGTGCTTATATCGCCTATAAGCCAACCTCCATGACTTGGAAGTTGAGTGCTTTGGCTTCGGTGGTTACGCCAAATACCGATGTTACCATTAATAACCCAATACCAATTGATTCTTTAGTAATTGGTGCTGCTAAATATTATCTATACCGCTTACCGGGTACATACACTTTTAATCCGGCAGGTACATATTATTTACCCATTGCCCTTACCTCTCCTAGTCCCGATAATGGTGATTGCAACAACCAAGAAACCGTCAATATCGAAATCATCATCAAGCCCAAAGCTTCGGCTACATTTACCTATACACAAACAGGTAGTTGCGGTGTAGATACCACTCGTTTTACATCTCCGGCAACAACAGCGCAGGGCTATCCTATCATCAAATGGAAATGGCAATATCCTAACGGCGATACTTCAGCTTTGCAAAATCCGGCTTATTTGTATCCGGCAGCAGGTACTTATCCGGTAAAATTGACAATAACGGTTTTACACGGCGGTATTGCAGATACGACGATTAATGTAGTGGTTACATCGGGAAGTAGACCGTTCTCAAATTTTGGGGCTAATCCATCTGTGGTTTGTTTGGGGCAATCGGTTACATTAAGTGATTCAACCAATTATACCGGCACCACAGGTTGGTGGTGGGATTATGGCAATGGCACTACCATAACAGCTACCAACAATGCTAATCAGGTTGTTAACTATACCATGCCTGGCACTTACATAGTTAGACATACATTAATCATTACCGGAGCAACCTGTATTGCCGATACTATTTCAAGAACGGTTACTGTTGCAGCTACTCCTGCCATCAGTAATGCAGCAGGTACATCACCTACCACATGTGGTGGTGGTAACGGCAGCATTGCCTTAAACGGCTTATTACCGAATACGCCATATGCTGTCGCTTACACATTTAATGGTACGCCTCAAACAGCTACTATCACCACTAATGCAAGTGGTGTATTAACCTTACCAAATCTTGCTACAGGCACTTATACCAATATAACGGTGAGCATTGGTTCATGTAGTTCTAATTCAGTAGGACCGATTACCATTACCAATCCAACGCCACCGGCTACACCAACTGCAGTTGATAATAGCCCGGTTTGTGCAGGTGGTACCATTAACTTATTGGCATCTACTACTACCTTAGGTACAATTGTTTATGCATGGACAGGACCAAATGGTTTTACCAGCTCGTTAAGCAATCCAAGTATCAGCAGTGCAACTACAGCTATGGCCGGTGTGTACAGTGTTACTGCTACGCAGGACGGTTGTACTTCGGCTGCCGGTACGGTTAATGTACAGATTAATCCCCTACCCGTTATTGGCGGTAATTCATTTACGAATCCAACAACATGCGGTACAGCAACAGGTACAATCACTTTATCAGGATTACTAGCTAATACTTCTTATACCATTGAATACACTCAAAACGGCAATACTTATCCAGGCACCATCCTTTCAGATGCTTCAGGCAATGTTGTAATTCCTGCTTTAACAACTGGTACTTATACCAATGTAAGGGTTTCTTTAAATAGTTGTTGGTCTGCAGGTGTTGGACCGATTGTGTTGAGTGACCCTAATCCACCAGCTGTACCAACTGTTAGTAATAACACCCCAATTTGCAATGGCGGTATTATTCAGTTAAATGCAAATAGTGCCACAGTTGGTACAATAATTTACACTTGGACCGGACCAAATAGCTTTGTGAGCACAACACAAAATCCGCTTATCAATGGCGCTACTGTTGCAGCTTCAGGAACCTATAGCGTTACTGCTTCGTTGAATGGTTGTACTTCAGCCGCAGCTACTACTTCAGTTGTGGTAAACCAAACACCTGCTATTCCAACAGCAGGAAGCAATAGTCCGATTTGTGTGGGAAATGCATTGAATTTAAACTCAACTACCACAACATCTGGTGCCATTTCTTATACATGGAGTGGACCAAACGGTTTTAACAGTACCACACAAAATCCATCTATTGCAACCGTTGTACTAACCGATGCCGGAACATATAGTGTTACCGCATCACAAGCTGGTTGTACTTCATCTGCAGGAACAGTGAATGTAACTGTAAATCCGGTGCCTTTAATTGTTACAAGCAGTAGCAGTAATCCTACCACCTGTACCGGAACTAACGGTTCCATTACTTTAAATGGATTAACAGCGAATACCATTTACACCGTTAATTACACTAAAGGCGGAACGGCTCAAGCACCTGCCACTATCAGCACCGATGCAACTGGTGTATTAACGATAGCGAATTTATCTGCCGGAAATTATACTAACGTTACGGTTACATTGAATGGCTGTACTTCTATGGCTGTAGGTCCATTTGTATTATCTGATCCAAATCCACCGGCTGTTCCAACGGTAAATAATAACAGTCCGATTTGCCAAAATACTACATTGAATTTAACGGCTACCTCTGCAACAAGTGGTGCCGTTACTTATAGCTGGACAGGGCCGAATAGCTTTACCAGTGGTGTACAAAATCCATCGATAACGAATGTAACTACAACTGCATCAGGCACCTACAGCGTTACCGCCACATTAAATGGTTGTACATCTGCCGCAGGCACTACAACCGTAACCATCAATCCATCACCAACCATCACAAGTACGGCAAGCACTAACCCAACCAGTTGTGCTACTGCTACCGGAACCATTACATTAAATGGTTTAGCTCCGAATACTTTACATGCTATTAATTATACCTTTAATGGTAATCCGGCAACTGCGGTAAATGCTACATCCACTGCAAGTGGAACCATTACCCTCTCTGCCTTGGCATCGGGAACATATGCCAATATTACTGCAACCTTGAATGGTTGTACTTCCGCTGCGGTGGGACCCATTTCTTTATCCGATCCTAATCCTCCGGCAACACCAACCTTAACGGGAAATACACCTATTTGTGCCGGAACAAATATTAACTTAACGGCAGCTACCACCACAACAGGTGCTATCACTTATACTTGGAGTGGACCAAATGGTTTTAACAGCACAACACAAAACCCAACCATTACAGCAGCTACAGTTGCGGCATCTGGTACTTATTCTGTTACTGCAACGCTAAACAGTTGCACTTCGGCTGCCGCTAGTGTAGCAATTGTAGTCAATCCTATTCCTGTATTTGTAGGAACTAGTTTAATCAACCCAACTAGTTGTAATAGTGCTACCGGTTCCATCACTTTATCGGGCTTAACGCCTGCCGCAGTGTATACTGTTAATTACAGTAAAAATAGTACACCGCAAACCGCAACCATTACTGCCAATGCCAGTGGAAACGTTGTAATTCCAAATTTAACCGCAGGAAATTATACCGGCATTACCGTTACATTGAATGGATGCACTTCAACTAGTATAGCTTCTGCTTCATTAACCGACCCGGCACCACCGGCTGTACCAACTGTAAGTAATGATGGTCCGCATTGTGCAGGTACCACTTTAAACTTATCGGCCGCAAGTGCTACACCGGGAGCTGTAACTTATGCTTGGACCGGACCAAACAGCTTTACTAGTTCACAACAAAATCCGGCAATCACTTCAACCACTGTTAATAATAGTGGTGTGTACAGTGTTACTGCTACGCTCAATGGTTGTACATCGGCAGCAGCTACCACAACTGCTGTTATTAATGTTGTACCGGCTCCACCTTTAGCCGGAAGCAACACACCGATTTGTGCAGGTACGGCTTTAAATCTTACCGCAACAACGGCAACGCCGGGTGCTGTAACCTATGCATGGAATGGTCCAAATAGTTTCACCAGCACACAACAAAATCCAACCATAGCCACAGCAGGTTTAGCAGCTGCAGGCAATTATCAAGTAACCGCTTCGCTCAATGGTTGTACTTCAACTAGTGGCGTTACATCGGTTGTTGTAAATGCTGTTCCGGTAATAGGCGGAAGCAGCAGTGTTAATCCAACCACTTGTAATACCGCAACAGGAAGCATTAGCTTAAACGGATTAGTAGCCAATGCTACCTATACTGTTAACTTCAGCAGAAATGGTACGGCACAAACTGCACAAACCATCACTGCCAATGCTAGTGGTATAGTAGTTATTCCGAATTTAACTGCAGGCAATTACACCAATATCACCGTTACTTTCAATAACTGTGTATCCAACAGTATTGCTTCGGTAACATTAAATGATCCTAATGCACCGGCAGTTCCGGTGATTACGAACAATACGCCAATTTGTGAAGGTGCCAATGTTAACTTGACTGCCACAAGCAGCACAAGTGGTGCATTAACTTATGCTTGGACAGGGCCAAACGGTTTTAGTACCGCTGTTCAAAATCCAAGCATTTTGGCTGCCACCGTTACCGCAACCGGAACCTATAGTGTTACCGCTTCGCTGAATGGTTGCACATCTGCACCGGCAACGACTAATGTGGTGGTGAATCAAACACCTGTTCTACCAACAACAACAAGCAATAATCCGATATGTAGTGGTTCAACCTTAAACTTAACGGCTGCTACTACCACAACAGGAACTATTAATTATAGCTGGACAGGTCCTAACGGCTTTACAAGTGCTGCTCAAAACCCAAGCATCACTGCTGCTACAACAGCTGCAACTGGCAGCTACAGTGTGATAGCTAGTCAGGGTAGTTGCTTCTCTCCTGCTGCAACCATAAATGTGGTGGTGAATCTTACACCGGCTATCACAGCAACAAGCAGTAATCCTACCAATTGTAACAGCGCTACAGGTGCCATTACTTTAGCAGGATTAACACCAGGTGCAACTTTTACCGTGAATTATTTGAAAGATGGTTCAGCTCAATCAGGCACACAAAATGCAGATGGCACCGGTAATTTGGTAATAGCAAATTTAACTGCCGGAATCTATACCAATATTACAGTTACAGCTAATGGATGTACTTCTAATAGTATTTTAAGTATTACGTTGTCAGACCCTGCACCACCTGCTATTCCGGTGATTTCAAATAATGGTCCGCTATGCGAAGGCGCTACATTGATATTGGGTGCTACTACATCAACTTCAGGAACGATTAGTTGGAGTTGGACTGGTCCGAATGGCTTTACTAGCAACCTACAAAATCCAAGTTTAGTATCGAGTACCACTGCCGCCACCGGCAATTACACCGTTACTGCAACGCAGAATAGTTGTAGCTCATCGGCAAGCAGAATAGTTACAGTTAATCCTTATCCTGTGGTAAATTTTGGTACACCATCATTTGTGTGTATGCCAAATGGCGTGGCCACATTTACCAATCAAACTACTATTCCTGATAATAGTACTATGACTTTTGCTTGGGATTTTGGTGATGCTTCCGGCAATGCATTTACCACCGATGGTTCACATGTGTACAGCGCAATTAGCAATTACACCGTTAAATTAACGGCAACTTCAGCCAATGGTTGTAGCAAAGAAATAAGCAAACCATTTAATGCGTTTTTTGATAAGCCTGTGGCTGATTTTACGGTGAACCCACAAACCATTTGTCAAGGTGTAGATAATGTATTTACCGATAATAGTTCAGCGCCAAACAGTACAATTGCCGGCAGAATCTGGAGTTTTGGTGATGGCTCAACCTCAACGGCAACAGACCCTACCAAGCGTTATACCAACCCGGGTAAATATGGCGTACGATTAGTGGTAACCAATACTCAAGGTTGTGTGTCTGATCCATTTGTTGATTCGGTTACAGTGTACTTACAACCGGTAATTGATGCAGGCATTTCGTTTGTAGTGCCTTTGAATACCAGCATTACATTCAATCCAACTACCAATGACCCAAGTCTTGTTTTTGCATGGTCGCCTTCGGCAGATTTTGCTAACCCGAATGTGTTGAGGCCTAGCATCACAGCGACCAAAAATCAAGTGTACACCATAAGAGCAACAGGAGCAGGCAATTGTACAGCTACCGATACATTATCAGTAAAAGTATTACGTCCTATTAAAGTGCCTAATGCCTTCTCACCTAATGGTGATGGCATCAACGATACTTGGGGTATTGAAAACTTAGCCGATTATCCCGGTGCTGTAGTAGAAATTTACGATCGGTCAGGCGGTGTGATATACAGAACATTTAACTACGGCACACCATGGGATGGCACTAGAAATGGTAAGCCAGTTCCAGTGGGTACGTATTACTACATCATTCAACCCAAAAATACCTTTAAACAAATATCGGGCTATGTGGTATTGTTGCGATAACGCATTAACCTTAAACAGTATAACTTTTAAAGTATAAGAACATGAGAGGCTTTTTAAAATTGTCAGTTGTTGCAGTAGCCACCCTATTTACGGTGGGTAAAGCTTCGGCACAAATTGACCCCCATTTTTCGCAGTATTATGTCTACCCATCGTGGTTAAATCCTGCACTCACCGGTGCTTTTGATGGCGACCATCGGGTGGCAGGTATTTATCGTTCTCAGTGGGGAAATATTACTAGTCCGTTTTCAACACCCGGTTTTGCCCTCGACTTTAATGGCAACAAAAGTTTGAATTATGGGGTAAGTGTATTACAACAATCTGCCGGCGATGGTGGCTACAATTACACTACTGCTTATGCTAATGTAGCCTATACCGGATTGCGTTTTGGGGCCATGGGTTATCAACGTTTGGTATTTGGTATGCAAGCCGGACTGATTCAACGCAGATTTAATCCTAGTAAATTATCATGGGGAGATCAGTGGAATCCTATCACCGGATATAACCCAAGTAATCCAACCGCAGAATTTTTAAGTAGAAATGCGGCTTCCTCATTCGATGCAGGTGCAGGATTGTTGTATTACGATGCACAGCCTGGCAAAAAGACCAATTGGTATGGTGGATTTTCTGTTGCACATTTAACCATGCCCGAAGATAAATTCAGCGCCACTGGTAAAGAAAAATTACCGATGCGTTTTACTTGGCATGCTGGTGCAAGAATTGTTGTGAGTGAAACGTTCAGCATTACGCCAAATGCATTGTATGTTAGACAAAGATCAGCTTCCGAAACAATGTTGGGAGCATACGGACAAATAAAAGCCAATCAAGAAACAGATGTATTAGTAGGACTTAATTATCGTTTGAAAGATGCGGTATCGCCATATGTTGGTTTTAACTATAAAAATGCTACGCTTGGAATAAGTTACGATATTACTACATCTGATTTGAGTAAACTGGTAAGAGGTGCTAACAGTTTTGAAATCTCCCTTTCATTCATTGGAAAGAAGAAAGTGAAAACACCGGAGACGGAATTTATCTGTCCCAGATTATAATATCAGCCCAAACACCCTATTCATTATTTAAACGGAACACTCGATATGAAAAAAATATTTTGCTTACTGGTGGTTGTTTTCAGCGGACTGATAACAGAAGCTCAGTTTACCTATAATTATTTGAAAGCAGCAGATGAATACTATCGCAAAGCCGATTATTTTTCTGCTACAACCTACTACGAAAAATACCTCAACAGTGGTAAAACGTCAAAGCAAGAAGCTTACGATCCTTACTTTGTACAAAAGCTCAGTAAAGAACAACAAGTGGCAGTGAGCAACAGACAACAAGCCATTTATAAATTGGCCGAAAGCTATCGTCAACTGCACTACCATGTAAAAGCAGAACCTTGGTACAAACAAGCGGCAGGGTTCGATAAAAATAATTTTCCTTTAGCTACGTATTGGTATGCCAAAACGTTAAAAGCCTTAGAAAAATTTGATGTAGCTGATTCTGCTTTCAAAGTATTTACTACGGTCTATACCAACAACGATAATTACTTAGCAGATGCTAGAAGAGAAATGAGTAATCTCGATTTCATCAAATCGCAAATGAGCCGTAAAGATTTGCATTTATTTACAGTAAATAAAGCAGCAGGTAGTGTAAATGCCAACGGTGCTTCAGCTGCTCCGGTTTGGGTAAATAGCAATACGTTGTGGTTTACGTCTACCCGTAGCGATAGCAGTGCAGCCAAAAACAATGTGCATATCAATCGTATCTATCAAACCACTTATAGCGATGGTGTACCTAATTCGGTTTCTAAAATAGATGTACCGCAAAGTAATGGTGTACACCAAGGTGTAGTTAGTCTTACCCCCGATGGCAATACCTTATTCCTTACCCGTTGGGTAATAGCAAATGGTAAAAAAACGTCTAGCCTGTACAGAAGCAATAAACAAAATGGCCAGTGGTCAGAACCTGCAGTATTAGATAGCAGCATTAATGCTAACGGCAGCAGTGCTCAACAACCTTTTGTAATGCCCGACGGTAAAAATTTGATTTTCTCTAGCGACCGCAATGGTGGTTATGGAGGTTTTGATTTATGGTCTGTTGCTTTACAAGGCAATAGCACTAACGGCGAACCGGTAAACTTAGGCAACACTATTAATACTGCCTTTGATGAAGTAGCCCCTTACTATCATGCTGCTTCGCAGCAATTAGTATTTAGTAGCGATGGCAGAACAGGTATGGGTGGATTAGATTTCTTTGCCAGTAAAGCAACCGGAGCTACTTGGGCTACACCCGAAAATTTGGGCTATCCCATCAACTCGGTAAAAGACGATGTATATTTTGTAAGTAAAGGCAATGCCAAGAATGTGTTGGGTGATGTGTTGTTCAGTTCAGACCGCTCCTCTCCTTGTTGCTTAGAACTATTTAGTTTACAGAAAGAAAGACCATTGAAACAAATCAGCGGTGCTGTTGTGGCCTGTGATGGTAATAGTCCGGTGGTTGGTGCTACGGTTGAAGTAGTGAATAACAACAACCAAGTTATAGCTACCAAAACAACAAATACAGAAGGTAAATACAGTTTTACCTTGGTAGATTTTGAAGGCTTAAAAGCATCGGCTAGTGCAGAAGGATTTATTTCCAATAGTGTAACCGTTACGCCTCCGGCAGATGACGAAAGCATTAACCAAAATATACCCACTTTATGTTTAACCAAACCTATTGTGGACATACCACCACCGGTAGATACAGTGGTTGTAATGGATAATATTTATTTTGAATTTAATAAAGCTACCATTTTAGCAGAATCTTTTACTGCGATAGACAATCAAATTGTAGCGTTGCTGAATAAATATCCAACGATGGTGATTGAAATTGGCGGGCATACCGATGCTTTGGGCGATGATGAATACAATATGAATTTATCCGCTGCCCGTGCTAATTCGGTGAAAAAATATTTAGAAGGCAAAGGCATTGCCACTGAAAGATTAGAAGCCAAAGGTTATGGCGAAACCAAACCGGTTGAACCCAATACCAAACCCAATGGCAAAGACAATCCCGAAGGCAGAAAGAAAAACAGAAGAACAGAGTTTAAAGTATTGCATTATTAATAACCGCTGTATTGTTTAAAAGCAAGGCCGGCTTCGAAAGAGGTCGGCTTTTTATGTTAGGTATTTATAGCAATACGAAAATGTTAGCTCACTCAAAGAAAATCGACTGTTAATTAGTCGCAAAAATGTGGATCGTTAACAACAAAAACTTATTATAAAAAAAAGTGAGTTTATTGTTTAATTTCAATTATAAATTAATCCTTCCATGCGGAGCATTGTAGTAGTCATCATTGCATTTTTTTATGCCCAATTTAGTAGTACAGCACAAGGTATTTTTCAGCTATTTGGACAAACACCTTATGGAGGTGTTGAGAATGGCGGAATTGTTTTTACTACAAATAGTTCAGGAGGTAACTTTCAAACAAGATACGATTATAGAATTGCCCCCAATGCCGGTGCCGAGCCTTGGTACACCAAGCTGGCAGAATACAATGGCAAGTTTTACGGTATGACATTAAAAGGTGGAACAAACAATTTGGGCGTAATTTTTGAGTTTGACCCGGCAACAAACAGTTATACAAAAAAAATAGATTTCACAGGTACAAACGGTAGTACCCCTTATGGCAGCCTAGTACTTTCAGGTTCAAAATTTTATGGCATGACATCTGCCGGCGGAACATCCGCTAAAGGCGTTTTATTTGAATGGGATCCTGTAACAAATGCATATTCAGTAAAGTACAATTTTAATTTAAACGGTGATGCCCCCTACGGAAACGTAACGATTGTGAGTGGCGTATTATATGGCATGACAAGGTTTGGAGGAAGTGGAAGCCGGGGTGTAATTTTTGAATGGAACCCCTCAACAAATACATACACCAAAAAAATTGACCTTACCGGTAATTCAGGTACAAACCCGGGAGCCTATCCACAAGGATCTCTCACCTATAGCAATGGTCAATTTTACGGCGTTACTACAAGGGGTGGAATTAATGATATGGGTGTTATTTTTCAATGGGATAGGGTTGCAAATACGTATAGTAAAAAATATGACTTTGCTGCAACATCAAATGGCAATTTTCCAATTGGCAATATGACCGAAAACGCAGGTAAGTTTTATGGTATGACTTACGACGGCGGAATAAGCGGAGGAGGAGTTATTTATGAGTGGGATCCCCTTGCAAACATTTATACAAGAAAATTTGATTTATCACCAGCCACAGGCTATAAGCCTAGCGGAGAACTAATCTTATACAACAATAAATTTTATGGCCTTACGCTTACTAATAACACCACAGGCGGAAGTATTATTGAGTGGGACCCAATAACAAATACGGTTGAAAAGAAGATAAGCCTGAACGACGTAAGAGGGAGTGCAGCATCTGGTTCATTATTGATAAGTGGCTCAAAAATGTTTGGGGTAACAAAAGCTGGTGGTGCAGATGAACTAGGAACATTATTTGATTGGGATCCTGCTACAAATGTGTTTACCAAAAGATATGATTTTGGAGGTAAGGAAGACAAGTTTCCTACAGGCACATTAACCTTCACTAATGGAAAATTGTATGGTGCTTGTACAAAAGGAGGAGGCATAAACAGCATAGGGCTTTTATTTGAATGGGATCCTGCAACAAGCACTTACACCAGAAAATACAGCTTTTCAGGACCAGATGGTCGAAATCCCAATAGCAGCCTAACTTATTTTAATAATAAATTATACGGCATGACTACATTCGGCGGTGCAAAAGATTCTGGTGTCATCTATGAATGGGATCCAGCAATAAATGTATACACCAAAAAAATTGACTTATCTGCTGCAACGGGAACACTTCCATATGGCAATCTTGTGGAGTACAATAACAAATTGTATGGGATGACCAGCACAGGAAATGCAGGTAATACAGGAACTATTTTTGAATGGGACCCAGCCACCAATGTCATTACAAAAAAAATAGATTTTACCGGCCCTACTGGCTACCATCCTTTTGGCAGCTTAGCATTATTCAATAACAAATTTTACGGAACCACCACTAATGGTGGCCCTTTTCCCAATTTATCAGGTACGCTATTCGAATGGGATCCTGCCACTAATATCATCATCAAGAAGATTGACTTCTCTCCTTCCAATGGCTATGCCGCATATGGAACCCTAACACTGGTAAATAATCTTTTTTATGGCGTCACTTATTTTGGCGGCGCAAACAATGCCGGGGTTTTATTTGAATACAATCCAGTTACAAATGGGTACACAACAAAATATGATTTTTCAGTTGCTACGGGTAGCAACCCACAAGCAGGTGTTACGTTAAGCAATGGTAAACTATACGGCATTACTCGTAACGGGGGTTCCAATAGCCGTGGAGTAATTTTTGAATTTAATCCGGTAAATAATAGCTATTCCAAAAAATACGATTTCAATCATTTTGCATCTACATTGTACTATAACAATTACCTGCTTAATGTTCCTGCTTTTATTGCAAACGGAGTAGCCAATTCCTGCAGCACTCTGCCATCAATAACCATCAATAACAGTAACAATAATATTTGGGTGCCCATTACAGATATTAAAGGTGATGCCGTTGGTGAAATAAATGCAAACGGCAACAACCTAGGTACTGTTACAACATCCATATATGTTAATAGTGGCCCTGTTAGGGAAGATGCTCAAAAAAGGTTATATCTTAACAGAAATCTTTCTATTACGCCGCAAGTACAACCAACTACTCCCGTAAATATTAGACTTTATTTAAAGAAGTCAGAATTTGAAGCATTAAGAACTGCTCAAAATTCGCTTGGACAACCATCCGGTATTAACACCATTGCAGATCTTCAGCTTTTTAAGAATAGTGACCCATGCTCAGGCGTTGTAAACAATTCTTGGAATCCAACACCGGTAACAGCCTCACAATGGGGAGATAATTATGTATTGAGTGCTTCAATCAACAGCTTCTCTTCCTTCTATTTTGCAAAGAACGTATCTGTATTGCCAGTAACACTTAATAAATTTACCGGAACTGTAATGCAACAAAATGCACAACTTAGTTGGATAACAGCGTCTGAACAAAATATGGCTGGGTATGAAGTTGAAAGAAGTTTTAACGGAATCAACTTTACAATCGTAAGTAACAGGCTTTTGGCTTTGAATAGCTCATCTACACAGCATTATCAATTTACTGACCCGAATGTTTTTGACACACACAAGGGCAATATTTACTACAGGCTTAAAATGATTAACATGGATGGGAGTGCAACGTATTCGGGCACTATTGTTTTATCACTTAAAATGAATCCTGTTAACAAGCTTTTTCCAAATCCGGCTACTCATACCATCTATTTAGAGGATAACCTATTGGGAAAGAACACACAATTTTCCATATACAATACAGAAGGTCGTTTACTACGAGTAGAGCAAAGATTAGTGACAACAGGGAGAAACCTTTTAGCATTCAATATTGACGATTTAACTAAAGGAATTTATTTCCTCTGCTATGAAAATAACACCAAAAAAATGATGTTTATTAAGCATTAATATGTAGAGAAAAGGCATTATTGAAAAAAGAATGGAAGTAAAATCTTTTGTCTTGTCGGGGTCTCCTGCAAGGGACCCTGACAATTATTCAAGCTGTTAATATCAACAGAACTTTAATCCTTTGTCTTGTTAGGGTCTCCTTCAAGGGACCCCGGCAATTATTCAAGATGCTACTATCAACAGAACTTTAATACTTTTTCCACTGTTGTTGGTATTCCTTACCAACAACCATTACACCAACATTTTCTTTTATAGCAACAATTAATCAACCTAATTTGCAAGTGAGCAACATCTGTAAAAGTGAAAACTCACAACAACACACATGACATATAATGCTTACATAAAAAATAGTATTCCCGTTTCCGAAATTGGTTTTGGGGCATGGCAGTTAGGTGTTCAATCGGGTTGGAAAAGTATGACAGAACAAGAAGCCGAAGCTCTAGTAAAAAAGGCTTTGGAATACGGCATCAATTTCTTTGATACAGCCCCCAACTATGGACATGGCACCGGCGAAGCAAGATTGGGCAAAGCACTCAAAGGTGTTAACCGAGATAGCATTGTCATCAATACCAAATTCGGCCACACCGATGATGGTAAAACCAATTATGCGGCTGACAATATTCGTCAGTCGTTAGAAGGCAGTTTGAAGCGACTACAGGTTGATTATGTAGATTCGATTATTCTCCACAATCCGCCAATGCATTACCTCGATGGCCAACAAAACGATCATTACGAGATTTTCGAACAATTGATTGCTGAAGGTAAAATCAAAGCCTACGGTGCATCATTAGACAAGTACGAAGAAATGACCTTGCTGATGAATACAACCAATGCCAAAGTGATTGAAGCCTTTTTCAATATCCTGCATCAAGATGCCGCCCGAGCTTTTACACAGGCTAAGGCCCAAGATGTTGCCATTATTGCAAAAGTCCCGTTAGATTCCGGATGGCTTTCGGGTAAATATCATGCAGTAAGTACCTTTCAAGATATTAGAGGTCGGTGGTCGGTTAAAGACATTCAAACAAGAGCTGCTTTAGTAGAACGGATTAAAACAATACTGCACCCAGCTGATAACCTGAGTCAAAAAGCTATTGCATTTTGCTTGGCATATGATGCCGTTTCAACCGTTATACCTGGCAATTTGACTATTGAACAGTTGACCAAGAATGTTGCAAGTACCAATCATCCGCTTACTAGCGAACAGGTTGAAAAATTGGAGGAATTTTACCAACATGAAGTAAAGCCGCTACATCTTCCGTGGTGAGTTGTATGAACAATTACAAAATAGATTAATGACTAGAATCAATTTTTGAATCATACATCTTCTTTCATTAATACGTAATTAATCCATATCAGTTCCATATCAAGCATAGTGCTATGTAAAGAAAAAAGGATGGCAGTGGTACCATTAGCATTAGGCATAATCGTATGGCCATGTGGGGGTATGTTAACATTGTTAGCTATAGTAAATTAAGATTAGCCCAAGATGCCAAATGGGTATTGAGTCAAATAGAAGCATTCCGAAAAAAGCAATCCAATAATTTAGCTTCTTTGTTTTTTTCATATCGGTGTCGCCTAAAAGATATTCAACCCCTTCGGGATTGCCCGAACCTCTATCTATTTTATCACTACATGCTGTTCACATTCAATCCCTTCGGGATTGAGCTACCGTTTACCTTTTTTGAGTAGAACCAACCTATCTAAAATTACTTACAAAAGTATTTAAGCCCAAT